>JAYZBN010000032.1:0-166524 GCA_036338755.1 Actinomycetota bacterium
CGTTTACGGCGTGGACTACCAGGGTATCTAATCCTGTTCGCTCCCCACGCTTTCGCTCCTCAGCGTCAGTTACTGCCCAGAGACCCGCCTTCGCCACCGGTGTTCCTCCTGATATCTGCGCATTCCACCGCTACACCAGGAATTCCAGTCTCCCCTGCAGTACTCCAGTCTGCCCGTATCGCCCGCACGCCCCCAGTTAAGCCAGGGAATTTCACGGACAACGCGACAAACCACCTACGAGCTCTTTACGCCCAGTAATTCCGGACAACGCTCGCACCCTACGTATTACCGCGGCTGCTGGCACGTAGTTGGCCGGTGCTTCTTCTCCACCTACCGTCAATCCGAGAAAACCCGAACCTTCGTCGATGGTGAAAGAGGTTTACAACCCGAAGGCCGTCATCCCCCACGCGGCGTCGCTGCATCAGGCTTGCGCCCATTGTGCAATATTCCCCACTGCTGCCTCCCGTAGGAGTCTGGGCCGTATCTCAGTCCCAGTGTGGCCGGACACCCTCTCAGGCCGGCTACCCGTCGTCGCCTTGGTAGGCCATCACCCCACCAACAAGCTGATAGGCCGCGGGCCCATCCCACACCGCAAAAGCTTTCCACCAAAAGACATGCGTCTAAAGGTCCTATCCGGTATTAGACCCAGTTTCCCAGGCTTATCCCGAAGTGCAGGGCAGATTGCCCACGTGTTACTCACCCGTTCGCCACTCGAGTACCTCCGAAGAGGCCTTTCCGTTCGACTTGCATGTGTTAAGCACGCCGCCAGCGTTCGTCCTGAGCCAGGATCAAACTCTCCAAACAAAAACTCCTCGTAGAAACGAGGTGAATTCACAATCAGAGAAAATCTGACCTAACAAAAAGACACCAATTAACTGGCATCAAAATAACGACCACACCCACACACGGGGGGTGTTAGGTATGGTCAAAAAACAACAACAAATAATAAACACCAAACACACTATTGAGTTCTCAAACAACACTTGTTTCGCCCGTTTTGGGGCAACCCTGCCAGCTTAATACAGGTCCGGCAGGTTAGTCAACTCCCAGTTTTGATCTTCGAGAGACCGTGTCGGGAGCAGCCGTGCCAGGCTAGTACCAATCCAGCGAGGGAGTCAAGGCCCCGCTTTCGTTCACCTTCGCGTTGGTGACCGCGCTTGTGGGGCACTGACTTTGGTTACTGTACCCGCTCGATCTCCGCTCCCAAAATCGCCAGGTTTTCCACGAACAGCGGGTAACCGCGATCGATGTGGAAGACGTCGTGGACCTCGGTGTCTCCGTCGGCGACAAGCCCGGCCAACACCAGGCCGGCGCCCGCCCGAATGTCCGAACACCACACCGGTGCACTCGACAATTGCGGCAGGCCCCGAACGACGGCGTGATGCCCGTCGGTTCGGGCGTCGGCACCGAGGCGGATCATTTCTTCGACGAAACGAAAGCGCGCCTCGAATACGTTCTCGGTGATCATCGACGTGCCGTCCGCGATCGAGGCCAGGGCGATAGCCATCGGCTGCAGGTCGGTGGGAAATCCGGGGAACGGCAGGGTCGCCACGTTGACGGCCTTCGGGCGCTCGTACTGCGCGACCCGGAAACTGTCATCGGTCTGCGTGACGGTGGCGCCCGCGTCGTGCAGCTTGTGCAGCACCACCTGCAGGTGCGCCGGGTCAATACCGGTCACCGTGATGTCGCCGCGGGTTATCGCGGCGGCGATTCCCCAGGTGGCGGCGACGATGCGATCGCCGATCACGCGATGTTCGGTCGGGTGCAACTTCGGAACGCCGGTGATGGTCATCGTCGGCGAACCGGCGCCCTCGATCTGCGCGCCCATCTGGTTCAGCATCGTGCAGAGATCCACGACGTCCGGCTCGCGCGCCGCGTTGTGGATGGTGGTGACCCCCTCGGCCACGACCGCGGCCATCAAGATGTTCTCGGTGGCACCTACCGAGGGGAACTCCAGCTGAATCTCCGCGCCGCGCAACGTATCGGCTTGTGCCACTACGCATCCGTGCTCGATGTTGCATTGCGCACCGAGTTGTCGCAGGCCGGCTTGATGCATGTCCAGCGGACGTGATCCGATCGCATCGCCGCCCGGCAGCGCGACCCGGGCGCGCTTGCACCGGCCGACCAGCGGTCCCAGCACGCACACCGATGCCCGGAACTGCCGTACCGCGGCGAAGTCGGCGTCGTATTTCGGTTCGTCCGGAGAGGTGATGCGGGCGACGTCGCCGTCCAGTTCGACGGTTGCGCCCAGGCCGCGCAGCACCTCGGCCATCAGCGGCACATCCAGGATGTCCGGACAGTTGGTGATCGTGCTGGTGCCTTCGGCCAACAGTGTCGCGGCCATCAGCTTGAGAACGCTGTTTTTGGCGCCCCCTACTGCGACTTCGCCTGACAACCGGTTGCCACCGGTCACCACGAATCGCTCAGCCACCCGCGTCAGTCTAGTGAAGCGGTATCGGCTTGTCAGTCGGCCGAGCCACACCCGAGTACGGTTTGCTCATGGCTGTACACCTGACTCGCATCTACACCCGAACCGGCGACGACGGCACGACGGGATTGAGCGACTTCTCGCGGGTTTCCAAGAACGATCCTCGGCTGGTGGCCTACGCCGATTGCGACGAAGCCAACTCCGCGATCGGGGTGGCGGTCGCCGTCGGTCAGCCCGACGAGAAGCTCGCGGGCGTGCTGCGGCAGATCCAGAACGACTTGTTCGACGCCGGCGCGGATCTGTCGACTCCTGTTGTCGAGAACCCCGAGTATCCGCCGCTGCGCGTCACCGAGCCCTACATTGACCGGCTCGAGAAGTGGTGTGACGCGTACAACGAGCCTTTGCCCAAGCTGAATTCGTTTGTGCTGCCGGGTGGTTCGCCGTTGTCGGCGCTGCTGCACGTCGCCCGGACCGTGGTCCGTCGAGCCGAACGCTCGGCGTGGGCGGCCGTCGATGCCGCCCCCGGCCAGGTCAACGTGCTGCCCGCGAAATACTTGAACCGCCTGTCGGATCTGCTTTTCATCCTGTCGCGGGTGGCCAACCCCGATGGCGACGTGCTGTGGAAGCCGGGCGGCGAGAACGCCACCACGAGTTAGCCGAGCGCTGTTCGACCGGCGACTCACGCGGTCTACAGGCTGCGCCGGCGGGACCGCGGCGACGGCCGCGACTCCAGCCAGGACAGGAACGCGGTCAACGCGCCTTTGTCCAAAGCGATCTCGTAGCCGGACCTGCGGTCCTGGGTCGTATCGCGCAGCTCGATGACGACGATCTCGTCGCTCATGATGTCGAACTCGTCGCCGCGCGGTGCCCGCCTGGAAACGATCTCGACGCCTCGGCGGCTCAGCCGCCGGTCGGGCCACAATCGCAGGCTGGAGAGACGGTAGAACGCGGCTTCGCCACCGCGGTAACGGATCACGCCGTGGCGCCAGCCGTGGCCTCCGACCGCGGGAATGTCTCGCATGATCCCCGCCGTGCCGCCCTGACGCAGCTTCCACAGCCGATAACTCAGCGCAATGACGGCGGCGGCCAGCACGACGACGAGCACGACCATGCCGATCATGGGCGCGCTCATCGGCGGTTAGTCGATCGCGCCGACGGCACGCAATCTCGCGCGCCCCTTGGCGGCGATACGCGGGTCGTCAGACTCAGCAGCCTCTCTGGCGGCGCTCTCGTCGATCTCCGATTCGAACTCGGCGGATTCGGCGAGGATCGTCACTGATTCCTCGGTGACAGACAGAAATCCGCCATCCACCGCGATTCGCAGATCGTCTTCGCCCTCTCTTTCGACGCGCACCATTGCGTCGTCGACCAACTGCGCCACCAGCGGGATGTGCCGCGGCAGGATGCCGATCTCACCGACGGTGGTGCGGGTGAACAGAAACGTTGCCTCACCCGACCAGATCTTTCGGTCGACGGCGACTATCTCGACGTTCAATTCCGCCATACCACAGAGCCTTTCAGAGCCTGTTCGCTCATGCCTCAGGAATCAAGTTTGGCGCCAAAGCTTTCGGCCTTCTTAGCCAGGTCATCGAGGCCACCGATCAAGAAGAACGCCTGCTCTGGGATGTGGTCGAAATCGCCCTTGGTCAGCCGGTCGAATGCCTCGATGGTCTCCTTCAGAGGCACGGTCGAACCGGGCTGGCCGGTGAACTGCTCGGCCGCCATCATGTTCTGCGAGAGGAACCGCTCGATGCGCCGTGCGCGCTGCACGAGCTGCTTGTCCTCTTCCGAGAGCTCGTCGATACCAAGGATCGCGATGATGTCCTGAAGGTCCTTGTACCGCTGCAGGATCCGAATGACTTCCTGGGCCACCCGGTAGTGCTCGTCACCGACGACGCTCGGGTCCAGGATGGTCGAGCTTGACGCCAACGGGTCCACCGCGGGGAAGATGCCCTTGGAGAACACGTTTCGAGAGAGCTCGGTGGTGGCGTCCAGGTGCGCGAAGGTCGTTGCCGGTGCCGGGTCGGTGTAGTCGTCGGCGGGAACATAGACGGCCTGCATCGACGTGATCGACTTGCCTCGCGTCGAGGTGATGCGCTCCTGCAGCTCGCCCATCTCGTCGGCCAGCGTCGGCTGGTAGCCCACCGCGGACGGCATACGACCGAGCAGCGTCGACACCTCCGAACCGGCCTGGGTGAATCGGAAGATGTTGTCGATGAACAGCAGCACGTCCTGGCCGGCCTCGTCGCGGAACCACTCGGCCATGGTCAGCGCGGACAACGCCACCCGCATACGGGTGCCGGGCGGCTCGTCCATCTGACCGAACACCAGCGCGGTGTCCTTGAGCACGTCGGCTTCCTTCAGCTCGACCCACAGGTCGTTGCCCTCACGGGTGCGCTCCCCCACGCCGGCGAAAACCGAAGTGCCACCGAAGTTTCGGGCGATACGGTTGATCATCTCCTGAATCAGCACCGTCTTGCCCACACCGGCACCACCGAACAGCGCGATCTTGCCACCGCGCACGTACGGGGTGAGCAGGTCGACGACCTTGAGGCCGGTCTCCAGCATCTCCGTGCGGGGCTCGAGCTCTTCGAACGCCGGCGGCTTGCGGTGAATCGACCAGTGGTCGAACTCCTCGCCGTACCCGGGCTTGTCCAGGCAGTCGCCCAGGGCGTTGAAGACGTGGCCCTTGACGCCCTCGCCGACCGGCACCGAGATCGACCTGCCGGAGTCGGTGACCTCTACGCCGCGCACCAAGCCGTCGGTGGGCTGCAGCGAGATGGCTCGAACGAGGTTGTCGCCCAAGTGCTGCGCAACCTCGAGAGTCAGGGTCTTCTTCAGCTCCTCAAACGTGATCTCCGCGTTGAGCGCGTTGAACAGCTCGGGTACCGAGCCGCGCGGGAACTCGACGTCGACGACGGGGCCGGTCACCCGTACGATGCGGCCGCTGGTGTCGCCATTGGTCGAGCTCTTGTCGGTCTTCTCGGTGCTTTTGGTAGTAGCAGCCATATTTTTCTTCTTCCTCGTGTGCTACTGAGCGTCAGCGAGCGCATTTGCGCCGCCGACGATTTCGCTGATCTCTTGGGTGATCTGGGCCTGGCGCTCGCGGTTTGCCATCAACGTCAGCTCTTTGATCAGGTCGTCGGCGTTGTCGGTCGCCGACTTCATTGCTCGTTGACGCGACGCGAGCTCCGATGCCGCCGACTCGAGCAAAGCGGCATACACCCGGGTCGTCACGTACCGCGGCAGCAGCGCCTCGAAAAGCGTTGTGGCGTCTGGTTCGAACGAGTACAGGGTGTGGAGCTCGTCGGTGTCCTCGACGTATTCCATGACCAGCGGAGCGATGCGGTGGGCAACCGCGGCCTGGGACATCATCGACTTGAACTCCGAGTACACGATGTGCAGTTCGTCGACGCCCTCGTCGTCCTGTGACTCGTCATCGCCGACCCCGGCCATGAAACTGTCGACCAACGTGGACGCGATCTCCCGGGCGTTTTCCACCTGGGGCTGCTCGGAGAAACCCGTCCACGATTCGGTGATGTCCCAGTTGCGGAACTTGAAGTAGTTCTGCGCCTTTCGGCCCACCGTGTAGACGACGGGTGTCTTGCCTTCCTCTCGCAGCAGGGAGAACAGCTCCTCGGAGCGGCGGAAGATGCTCGAGTTGTACGCCCCGCACAGACCACGGTCCGAAGACACCACCAGGACGCCCGCGCGCTTCGGCTCGTCTCGCTCGACCAGGAGTGGATGGTCCAACGCGGCTTCGGAGGACAAAGTGGTGAGCATCGACGTGATCTGGAATGCGTAGGGCCGGGCCGATTCCAGCCGGGCCTGCGCCTTGCCGATGCGCGAGGTCGCGATCATCTCCTGGGCCTTAGTGATCTTTTTGATCGACCCGGCCGATCGGATCCGGCCTCGTAATTCGCGAAGTGTTGCCGCCATCGGTAGCTACTTCTTGTCCTTGCCGGAGGCCTTGGCGGATTCCTTCTTGGTGTCCTTGGACTGCTTTGTGTCCTTCGGCTTGTCCTTCTTGACCTGCACGGACTCCTTTTCCAGATCCTCTTCGTCCAAGGCCTCGACGTGCTCGTCAGGCACCACCGATCCGCCGCCCGTGGCCGCGAAACCCTTCTTGAACTTGTTGATGATCTCGGTGAGCTGGTTTTCGCCTTCCTCTGACAGCTTCCCGCTGTCGCGCACACCACTGAGGAACTTCTCCTCCGAGGCCCGCATGTGGTCGAGCAGCTCGGTCTCGAAACGCCGGACGTCCTCGACCGGCACGGAGTCCAGGTGACCGCCGGTGCCCAGGAAGATCGAAACCACCTGCTCCTCAACGGGCATGGGCTGGTACTGCGGTTGCTTCAAGAGTTCGACCAGCCGCTCGCCGCGCTCCAACTGCGCCTTGGAGGTGGCATCCAGGTCCGAGGCGAAGGCGGCGAACGATTCCAGTTCGCGGTACTGCGACAAGTCGAGTCGCAGCGAGCCGGCCACCTCCTTCATGGCCTTGATCTGCGCCGCACCACCCACGCGGGACACCGACACACCGACGTTGATGGCCGGCCGCACACCCTGGTTGAACAGGTCGGACTCCAGGAAGCACTGCCCGTCGGTGATCGAGATGACGTTGGTGGGAATGTAGGCCGAAATGTCGTTCGCCTTGGTCTCGATAACCGGCAGACCGGTCAGCGAACCGCCGCCGAGATCGTCGGACAGCTTGGCGCAACGCTCCAACAGACGCGAGTGCAGGTAGAACACGTCGCCGGGGTAGGCCTCGCGACCCGGCGGGCGGCGGAGCAGCAGGGAGATGGCACGGTAGGCCTCGGCCTGCTTGCTCAGGTCGTCGAAGACGATCAGCACGTGCTTGCCTTCGTACATCCAATGCTGCGCGATCGCCGAACCGGTATACGGCGCAAGCCATTTGAAACCGGCGGAGTCGGACGCCGGCGCCGCCACAATGGTGGTGTAGTCCATCGCGCCGCCCTCGTCGAGCGCACGTCGCACCGAGGCGATCGTGGTGCCCTTCTGGCCGATGGCCACGTACACGCAGCGCACCTGCTTGCGTTCGTCGCCGCTCTCCCAGTTCTCCCGCTGGTTGAGGATGGTGTCCACGCAGACGGCGGTCTTGCCCGTCTTGCGGTCGCCGATGATCAGCTGGCGCTGGCCGCGCCCGATCGGGGTCATCGCGTCGATGGCCTTGATCCCGGTCTGCAGCGGCTCGCTCACGCTCTGCCGTTGCACCACCGACGGCGCCTGGATCTCCAGCGCGCGGCGAATGTCGGTATCGATGTCGCCCTGGCCGTCGATCGGCTGGCCGAGCGGATTGACCACGCGCCCGAGGAACGCATCGCCTACGGGCACCGACAGGACTTCGCCGGTGCGCTTGACCTGTTGGCCTTCTTCGATTTTCTCGAAGTCACCCAGGATCACCGCGCCGATGTCGTGTTCATCGAGGTTCAGGGCGACACCGAGGACGCCGCCGGGGAACTCGAGCAGCTCCTGGGTCATGACGGAGGGCAAGCCCTCGACGTGCGCGATGCCGTCGCCGGCCTCGATGACCGAGCCGACCTCCTCGCGGGCGGTATCGGAGGTGAAGGAGCCTACGTACTCCTCGATGGCGCTCTGGATGTCCTCAGCGGAGATGGTCAACTCGGCCATGGCTTTTCGTCTTCCTACTTGATCTTGGTTCGCGTGTGATTGTGATTGGTCGAATGGTGGTCAGTCGGGCAATTGAGCCTGGGCCGCGGCAAGTCGAGAAGCGAGCGTCCCGTCGATCACTTCGTCGGCCACGGAGATGAGCAGCCCGCCCAATAGGTCGGCATCGATCTGGAGCTGCACCGCCACCGGGTGGTCGTAGATGCGGCCGAGCACGTCGATGAGGCGGGTGCGCTGCGCATCGCTGAGTTCGGCTGCCGCGCTGACCTGCGCCACGATTTCGCCGCGGCGCGCCACCGCAACCTTGGCCAGGAACTGAATGGCCTCATCGGCGTTCTGGCCCCTCAGCAGCTCCACAGTCTGGGCCAGCAGTGCCATCGTGATCGGATTGACCCGGCCGCTCGCGGTGTCAAAAACCTTGCGCAGGAGGCCGACTCGCCCCTCCACCGGAACGGAGTAGTCGCCCAGCAGGATCGCCAACCGCGGCTCCGCGTCGAGGGCGCGGGAGAACCGGAACAGCTGCTCTTCGACCTCGTCGACCTTGTCCTCACGTTCGGCTACTTCGAGCAGCGCCTGCCGAGACACGTGTTCGATGGCGTCGATGAGGTCGGAGTTGGCCGACCAACGCTCCGATACGGCCGAGCGCAGCACGTCGAGGGTGACGTCACCGACCTTGCCGGAGAGCAGCCGCTCGATCAACTGGACCCTGGGGGCTCCATCCTCGGCCGGAACGGTCAGATAGCGCGTGACGACGATCTCGCGGTCCAGCATCTGAGCAACTTCTACCAGTTCACTGGAGACGGCCGAAAGCCCCTTGTTGTCAAGGTCTTTGGCTAGGGCGCTGAACTTGTCCGACAAGTTGCCCAGTGCGACGCGACTCGACGAACGCATCTTGGTCATCAGCGGATACTGGACGTCGGCCGCAACGGGCGCCATCTCATCGAGTTCGTCGAGGAACCGGTCGACGGTGGCCGACTGCTGCTCGGAGTCGGCGACGTAATTGCGCACCAACTCGCCCGCCTGGCGCACCGCTTCATGGCCGAGTTCCAACCGGAGCTGCCGGCTCAACTGGGTGCGCAAGAGATCGACTTGACGGCTGCCCTGTGCGGTGATGCGTTCGGACTCGACATCCGCCTGCGCCCGCAGCTGCTCGACGATACGGCCCGCGTCCGTCTGGGCCTCCTCGACGACCCGTTCGCCCTCTGTCTTCGCGTCTTCCACGGCCTTGTTGTGCGCCGTGGTCGACTCGGTCAGCCGATCACTCGCCGTCGCAGCATCTTTCAGCTGTTGACGCACGGCCTCTTGCCGCGCGGCCATCAGCCGACGCACTGGCGGCACGACGTAGCGCACCACCAGGAACACGATGGCCGCGAAGCCCACCAACTGGCCGATGAAAGTCG
Source organism: Actinomycetota bacterium (assembly GCA_036338755.1). GTDB lineage: Bacteria > Actinomycetota > Actinomycetes > Mycobacteriales > Mycobacteriaceae > Mycobacterium. The sequence goes on from JAYZBN010000032.1 coordinate 9,475, forward strand.
ACATACGTGTTTACCGTCCGGATGTCTTGGTTGCGGATGTGGTGGCGGCGGGCGCAACGTCGACGCCGAGGATGCGGCTTGCCAACGTCGCCGACATCGACGCCACGTTGGCACGCAGATCGAGTTCCACGGCGTCCCTCTCCCGCTTCAATTGCTCGGATGCCATTTGCAACGTCGACATCACCTGTTGTTCGGCACGGGCGCGCGCGTCTTCGACCACCTTACGACCTTCGGCGCGGGCATTGTCGCGCAACGACGACGCCTGAACCCGCGCCTCGCTCAGCGCTTCTTCGTAATCGGCCTTGGCCGCTTCGAATTGCTCGGTCGCCTTCTTGTTGTCGGCGGCGGTCTTGGCGACCATGGCCTCGCGCTCGTGCAGCACTCTCATCACCGGCGGCACGACGAATGTGCCGATGACGGCCAGCACGATCAGGAAGATGGCCAGCACGAAGAAGAAGGTGCCGTTGGGGACGAGGAAGTTGTTGCCTCCCTCGGCCACCACCTGGCTGGATGCCAGAATGCTCAGACTCGCGTCACGCATTGCGGCGAATTACTTGACCGGGGTAGCGAAGACGAACAACGCCATGAACGCCAGGTTGATGAAGTAGGCCGCCTCGACCAGACCGACCGTGATGAAGAACGGCGTGAACAGCCGGCCCTGCGCCTCGGGTTGGCGGGCGATGCCCGAAACCAGCGCGTTACCGGCAATGCCGTCACCGATGCCGGCGCCGATCGCGCCGCCACCCATGATCAGGCCACCGCCGATGAGAGCGGCGGCAGCGATTTGGGGGTCCATGCCTGCCATTCGTTTCCTCCTTGATAACTGGTAGGGGTCTACCAGGCCCGTGTAATGGTGCGTGGGACAAAACACTTCATCTGCGACTCAGTCATGGTGATCCTCGATCTCCATGGCTTGGCTGAAGTACAAGATGGTCAGGATCGAGAAGATGAACGCCTGGATCGCGCCGACGAAAAGGTCGAAGGCCTTCCAGATCGCGTTGGGTGCCCACATGATGTACGGCGGGAAGAGCGCGATCAGCGCGACCAGGATGCCGCCGGCGAAGATGTTGCCGAAGAGTCGCAGCGACAGCGAGATGGGCTTGGCGAGCTCTTCAACGAGGTTGATCGGCGCCAGGAACGCCACGTGGCCCTTGACCACGGCGAGCGGGTGCCCGATTATGCCGCGGCGCCAGATGCCGGCCACGTGATAGCAGACGAACACGAAGAGGGCCAGCGCCAGAACGTAATTGATGTCCGCCGCCGCCGACTTCAGCAGCTCGGAGGCGTGCCCGGATTTGTCTTTGTACTGCAGCGGCAGCACCGACAGCCAGTTGGAGATCAGAATGAACACGAAGATCGTGACCGCCAACGGCAGCACGAACGGGGCGATCCGCATGCCGATAGCGCTCTCGATCTGCCCGCGCATTTGTTCGGTGATCGCCTCCCAGAACAACTGAACGCCACTGGGCACGCCCTTGGAAGTGATCTTCGCGCGCAGGAAGAAGGCCAGCCCGAGAACGATCACCGCGGCGATCGCGGTCGACAGGATCGTGTCGGTGTTGACGGTCAGGCCAAGCCAGGTGGCTTTGTTGTGCTCGCCAACCTCGATTGCCGACTCGGCCAGGAACGTCGTCCCAGTCATCGTTGCTGTTCCTTACCTTCCGTTCCGTCGGACCCCGCGATCACGCCGCCTGCGGCACCGTCCGAAGGCTCCGCCCAGTCGCCGGCGCGCAGCTTCTTCCACACCGGAAGCGCTGTCGAGAACACCAGCAGGACTTGGAAAAGCGCCAATCCGAACACGACGCCCAGGCCGGCGGGCCGAAAGACGTAGGCGATGATCAGCCCGACGATCGTGATGATCGCCAGCCGTGACGCGGAGTTGACCGCCATCGACCTTTTCAGCGGGTGATCCTTGGCGGTGATCGATTCAACCGAGCGGCGCACCAGCACCGCATTGAGCAAACCCAGGAGAAGTCCGACACCGAAGAAGACTCCAACCATCAGGTGACCGGACAGTCCGGCGGCGAGCACCGCCACCGCGGTGATGGCAACGCTGATCGCGAGGAGCCGAACCGGACGGAAAGCAACAGAGGGAAACACCAACGGCGCGTCCTGCGCTGGTGTCGTCACTGCAGCACCTCAATCCCAGGTTGGTAAAACGGGAACCCCCCGACCGACTGATCGGTGGTCCGCCGAGCGTATCGCACGTCACAGTTGAATCACCCAAGGGGTATATCCCGAGGCCGGTCTTGATCCAGCCCGGTCGGATCAGCCTCCGATGGACCGGTAGCCTGCGCGGCTTTTTGGGGTTCTACCAGCACCGTACCACACCGGCGACCCCCACTACTACTCCTCGTCGTAGTACTCGTCGCGGCCACGCAGAAGCGGTATCGCGGTCGCGATTCCGGCCACCACGATGGCGCCCAGCATTACCGCCGCGGTATCGCGTGGGCGGAAAAAGATCGTGCTGGCCGCACCGAACGCGACAATCCCGACCCACAGATAGATCAGCAACACCACGCGGCGGTGCGAATGGCCGATCTGCAGCAACCGGTGATGCAAGTGCATCTTGTCCGGGCTGAACGCGCTGCGGCCCGCGCGGGTGCGGCGCACGATCGCCAACAGCAAATCGAGCATCGGCACAAAGATGACGGCGGCCACCAGCAGGAAAGGGGAGAGCAGCACGAACACGTCACGGGCACCGTAGGCGTTCTGGGAGACCGGGCCCGCGGCCGTCGTCGACGCGGCCGAGAGCATCAGACCGATCAGCATGGAGCCGGAGTCGCCCATGAAGATCTTGGCGCGATGAAAGTTGTGCGGCAGAAAGCCCAGACAGGCGCCTGCGAGCACCACCGAAATCACCGCGGGCGGGTAGAACAGGACGTCACCGCCGTGGTCGCGCAGCAGGCCGACCGAGAACATGCAGATCGCCAACGCGGTGATCAGCCCCAGGCCTGCGGCCAGGCCGTCGAGCCCGTCGACGAAGTTCATCGCGTTGACGACCGACACGGTCAGCGCCAGGGTCAGCAGGATCGACGATGCCTGGTCGAGCACGATGGTGCCGACGCCCCCGATGGGGATGTACAGGACGCTCCACGCCACGCCCATGGTGACCAGCACGCTGGCCGCCGTGATCTGACCGGCGAACTTGGTCAAGGCATCGAGACCCCAACGGTCGTCGATGAGGCCGATGCCCATGATGACCGCACCGGCCACCAGGACCGCGGGCATGCCGGTGGAGTAGACGAACCCGCGGGTGAGCGCCGGAAGTTGGGACGCCAGAAAGACGGCAGTGATGACGCCGAGAAACATCGCCAGCCCGCCCATCCGGGGGGTCGGCGTGACGTGGACGTCGCGCTCCCGCGGATAGGCGACCGCGCCCAGCCGGGTGGCCAGCACCCGCACCGGCCCGGTCGCGAAGTACGTGATGATCGCCGCGGTCAACCCGACCAGCGCCAGCTCACGAAGCGGCACGCCGGCACCGCGGTCTCCCAGCGCGAGCAACCCACCGGCAAGGTTGGTCACGTCGCTGGACATCACCGAGACCGTACTGGACAAAGCTGGCACCTCGACACCCGCTCCAGTCAGGCCGGGGCGGTCAAGCTCTCCGGATCGACCGCGAGTACTTCCGCGATCCGTTCCGCGCTCACCGGACCCGGCCGCAGAATTCGCGGCGAGGCACCGGTCAGATCGACGATCGTGGAGGCCGCCCCTTGATCGGACGGGCCCGCCTCCAGGTAGACGTCCACCAGATCGCCGAGTTGGCTGCGCGCCTCGTCGGCGTTCACGGCGGCAGGACGGCCGGAGACATTGGCGCTCGAGACCGCCAGCGGCCCGACTTCGCGCAGCAGTTCAATGGCGACGGGGTGCAGGGGCATCCGCAACATCACCGTGCCGCGGGCATCGCCGAGATCCCACTGCAGTGACGGCGCCTGGCTCACCACGAGGCTCAACGCGCCCGGCCAGAAGGCGCGGATCAGGTCGCGGGCCCCGTCCGGCATGGTGTAGACGAGTCCCTCGATGGTGTGCCAGGAGCCGACCAGCACACCCACCGGCATGTCACGCCCTCGTCCCTTGGCCGACAGCAACGCGGAGACCGCGGCGCTGTTGAACGCATCGGCACCGATGCCGTAGACGGTGTCGGTCGGCATGACGACCAGGCGGCCGCCCTTGAGCGCCCCCGCGGCCGCGGCGATCCCGAGGGAGCGCTGACCGGGATCCGCACAGTCGAAGACGTCAGTCATTGGCGCCGTTCTCCCCCGGTGCCGCTGCCCTGCGGGCCGTGACGAATCGCGGCCGGCCGGTCAGATCGCGCCGCGCCCGGACGTCTTCGAAAGACCCTGTGCGATCGAACAATTCCACCGTCTGCGCCGACGTCGTGTCGTCGTGCTCGACGGCGATCAGTCCGCCCGGGCGCAGCCAGCGACCGGCGAGGCGGACGAGCGGGGCGGTCACCGCCAATCCGTCCGGACCGCCGAAGACGGCCTGGTGCGGATCGTGTTGGGTGACTTCGGGATCCAGCACGGCATCATCGGGAACATAGGGCGGGTTGGCCACCACCATGTCGACTCGAGCATTCAGTTCGGCGAGCAGTCCCGGCTCGGTGACGTCGGCGCGCAGCAGTTCGATCGCGGTGCCCTGCGTATTGCGACGCGCGTAGTCGAGCGCGGCGTCGGAGTTATCGATGGCGATGATTCGCGCGTCAGGCAGGTGGTGAGCGAGCGCCACGGCCAAAGCACCGGAACCGGTGCACAAGTCGACGATGACGGGCCGCGGCGCGAGTTGTTGCGAGGTGGCCCATTCCAGCAGGGCCTCGGTCTCGGGACGGGGTATGAAAACCCCGGGACCCACGTCCAGCATGACGGGGCCGAATGCCGCGGTCCCCAGCAGATGTTGCAACGGCACCCGTCGCGAACGCACGGCCACGACTTCGCGGTAGCGCCCTAGGAAGTCGTCGTCGGGGGCCCGAAGCAGGCCCAGGCGTCCGCGATCGGTTCCCGCCAGGTGTGCGGCCAGCTCCTCGGCATCCCAACGCGCAGAATCGATTCCCGCTTCGGCGAGGGTGGCCGCAGCATCGTCGATCGCGCGCCGCAGGGCGTTCATGCCTGTTGCAGCCGGGACTGCTTGTCGGCGGCGGCCAGAGCGTCGAACAAGGCGTCGAGGTCGCCGTCGAGAACCTGATCCAGGTTGTGCGACTTGAAATTGATGCGGTGATCGGCGATCCGGTTCTCGGGGAAGTTGTAGGTGCGGATGCGCTCGCTGCGGTCCACCGTGCGGATCTGGCTGGCCCGGTCCGCCGAGGCATCGGCCAGCGCCTGCTCTTCGGCCAGGGCCTGCAGGCGGGCGGCCAGGACCTGCAGGGCGCGCGCCTTGTTCTGCAGTTGCGAACGCTCGTTCTGGCAGGTGACGACGATGCCGGTGGGCAGGTGCGTGATGCGCACCGCGGAGTCGGTGGTGTTGACGCCCTGGCCGCCCTTGCCCGACGACCGGTAGACGTCGATGCGCAGGTCCGACTCGTCGATCTGCACCTCCCCGACTTCCTCGGGTTCGGGATACACCAGCACGCCGGCCGCCGAAGTATGAACGCGGCCTTGGGATTCCGTCACCGGGACACGCTGCACCCGGTGAACTCCGCCCTCGAACTTCATCCGCGACCAGACCCCGTCGGCGCTGTCGCCCTTGCTGGCGATGGCCAGCGTCGCGTCCTTGTAACCGCCGAGGTCCGAAGTGGTTTCGTCGAGCACGGTGACGGTCCAGCCATGCCGTTCCGCGTAGCGGATGTACATCCGCGCCAGGTCGGCGGCGAACAAGGCCGATTCTTCGCCGCCCTCACCGGATTTCACTTCGAGCACGATGTCGTCGGGGTCGTGCGGGTCGCGCGGTGCCAGCATGTCGGTGAGCTGGGTGTCCAACTCGGACACCTGGGTCTCCAGGTCGGTCACCTCGGTCGCGAATGACGGGTCGTCGGCGGCCAACTCGCGCGCCGTTTCCAAGTCGTCGCGCGCGGCCACCAGCTTGCGGTAAATGCCCACAATCGGGGCCAGCCTCGCGAACCGCCGCCCGGCCCGGCGGGCCTCGTCGGGATTGCTGTGCAATTCGGGGTCCGCCAGCCGGCGCTCGAGGTCGGCATGCTCGGCCAGCAGCACGTCGATGGTCTGTACCGGCTTGGTCAATGCCGCACCTCCTGCCCCGCTTCGCCTGTCATCACCGCAAACGCGAACCGACGCCCGGCCCGTGCGACGGTGCGCACAGTTCGGGCGTCGGTATCCGAGCTATTTGTCGGCCGCAGCGCCGGCGTTGCGCTTGCCGTACCGCTTCTCGAAGCGGGCCACGCGGCCACCGCTGTCGAGGATCTTCTGCTTGCCGGTGTAGAAGGGGTGGCACTGCGAGCACACCTCGACGACGATGCGCCCGCCGTCCTTGGTGCTGCGCGTCTGGAAGGTGTTGCCACACCCGCAGAGCACCGTGGTCTCCGCGTAGGCGGGGTGAATGTCAGCTTTCATGATGTCCTCTTCGGTCTTGTCGAGCGTGATTATGCCAGGTCAACCACTGTCCTCCCAAAACACGGGGGCGCCCCTGGGCATTCCCGCCGCGTGGGCGGCCTGCGCGAGACATAAACCACGGCGATCTCACGCGGCGTGTCGTGTGCGTGGTTTAAGTGTCGCGGCGGCCGGCGGACCGGGCTAGTCGTTGTCCATCGCGCCGGGCGTCGTCTTGGACACTTGGACCAGGAACTCGTAGTTGTTCTTGGTCTTGCGCAGCTGCGACATCAGCAGGTCGATGGCCTGATGCGAGTCCAGGCCCGACAGCACGCGGCGCAGCTTGTGCACGATGCCGAACTCATCCGGCGACAGCAGCAACTCGTCCTTACGCGTACCCGACGGGTTGACGTCGACAGCCGGGAAGACCCGCCGCTCGGAGATCTTGCGGTCGAGCTTGAGCTCGGCGTTACCGGTGCCCTTGAACTCCTCGAAGATGACCGTGTCACCGGTGGACCCCGTCTCGACCATCGCGGTGGCGATAATCGTCAGCGACCCGCCTTCCTCGATGTTGCGGGCGGCGCCCAAGAACCGCTTCGGCGGGTACAGCGCGGTCGAGTCGACACCACCGGACAGGATCCGCCCCGACGCGGGCGACGCGTTGTTGTAGGCGCGCCCGAGGCGGGTGATCGAGTCCAGCAGCACGACGACGTCCTTGCCCTGCTCGACCAGCCGCTTGGCCCGCTCGATCGCCAGCTCGGCGACCGAGGTGTGGTCCGACGGCGGCCGGTCGAAGGTCGAGGCGATGACCTCGCCCTTGACCGAGCGGGTCATGTCGGTGACCTCCTCGGGGCGCTCATCGACGAGCACGACCATCAGGTGGCATTCGGGATTGTTCCGGGTGATCGCGTTGGCGATGTCCTGCAGGATCGTCGTCTTACCGGCCTTGGGCGGCGACACGATCAGCGCGCGCTGGCCCTTGCCGATCGGCATGATCAGGTCGATGACGCGGGTGGTCAGCCGGTCGCTGGTGGTTTCCAGACGAAGCCGCTGGTTGGGGTACAACGGCGTCAGCTTGGAGAAATCGGGCCGCTTCTTGGCGTCCTCGACCGAGCCGCCGTTGACGCTGTCCAGGCGCACCAACGGGTTGAACTTCTGCCGCTGATTGGGCTGTTCGCCGTCCTTCGGCACGCGGACGGCGCCGGTAACGGCGTCACCACGACGAAGGCCGTTCTTGCGCACCATGTTCATCGACACGTAGACGTCGTGCGGGCCGGCCAGGTAGCCGGAGGTGCGGACGAAAGCGTAATTGTCGAGGACGTCAAGAATGCCGGCTACCGGCTGAACGACGTCGTCTTCGCGCAGCTCGGTGTCGCCACCCTCACCGGATCGCTCGCCCCGGCGGCGCCGGTCACGGAAGCGGCGGCCCCGCCGGCCCTGACGGCCCTCGCCGTCGTCGTCCTGCTGGTTCGCGCCGCCGCGGCCCTGCTGGCCACCGGAGCTTTGGTCCTGGTCGCTGCCGCCGTCTTGGCCGCGGTCGTCATTCTGGTTGTCTTGCTTGGCTTTCTCGCGGCGGTCCGCCTCACTAGGAGCGGCGCCCTCGCGGCTGCCTGAGCTCTCGCGGTCGGCCTCGTCGTTGCCGCGGGCCGAGGATCCCGCTTCGCGGGAAGCGCCGCGTCGTTCGCGGCGGGGCGCCTCGGTCGTCGCACCGTTCTGGCCGCGCTCGGCCGCCGGCGCTTCGGCGCCGCTGTTGTCGTTCTTGTCGGACTCTTGGTTGCCCGACTTGCCGCTGTCCTCAGTGGACTTCGTGCCGTTGGCGGGGGCGCCGTTGGCCTGGCCCCGGACTTCCTTGATCGCGGCGATCAGTTCGTTCTTACGCATACCCGACGTCCCTTTGACGCCAACTTGATTGGCCAGCGCGCGCAGCTCGGGCAGCACCATCGTGGACAGTGCACCGCCCGAGACATTGGGTTTCGCGTCTGGAGTGTCTGCCCTCACGGCATTCGGTAGTTGATTGGCGTCAGTGTTTTCGCCAGCCGTGAACAGGTCCGTATCAGTCACGGATTTCCTTTCTTCCCCCGCTGATCAGGTCATACGGGGGGTTCGTTGCATTCAGGCAAATTGCCGAGTGCGCCCAATCATCGACATTGCAACGGTGATCGCCTGGATCGGCGGAGTAAGCGGCGAACCTCGTCCACAAGAAGAATTGGTGTTGTCCTAGCGGCAAGGCAGTATGGATGCAGATGCAGATGCTGCGATTGCTGGACGGCTCCGAGGATAGCCCCCATCCCTGCTGGAAGCAAGCAAACCCTCCGGCCACGCCATGGATCAACCGACGACGGTGACTCCCGGGCTCCAGCGCGCTGGTTCGCCAGCGGTCATCTCGGTGATGGTAAAGCCGATCGTGGCTCCATAGTCCATGACTTCCGCGGGCAACTCCGGCGCTGTGGTCAGCGCAATCAGCGAAGGACCCGCCCCGGAAAGCGTCGTCGCGATGTTATGACGCCGCAGCAGTCGCAAATATTCCGCCGAGGCCGGCATGGCCGGTGCGCGCTCCGACTGGTGCAACACGTCTTCGGTGGCCGCCATGAGCAGATCCGGGCGTTCGGTGAGTGCTACCACCAGCAACGCGGCGCGGCTCACGTTGAACCGCGCGTCCTCGTGGCTGATCTGCTCGCGCAGCAGGATGCGGGTGTCCGCGGTGAGTGAGCGCTCCTCGGGAATCGCGCAGTACAGGTGGATATCGGGGTGCAGCCGCAGCGGCACCGCCGCGTACTGCGGGTGGGTACCGCTGCGGTCAGCCCACGCGACGACCGCACCGCCCAAAACGGCGGCCGCCGCGTTGTCGGGATGACCCTCGAACTCCGAGGACAGCTGGATCAGTTGAGTGTCGCTAAGCGGCGTCCAATCCGTTTGTGCGACAAGGCCGTTCGCGCCCGCCAGGCCACCGACCACCGCCGCCGCGGAGGAGCCGAGGCCACGCGAATGGGGAATGGCGTTGCGGCAACGCACTATCAGGCCCGGTGCGCGGACCCCCATGGCGCGCAGCCCGCAGTCCAGGGCACGAACCACCAAGTGTTCGGGCCCCACCGGCAACTGACCTGCGCCCTCACCCTCGACCAGCACAACGAGTCCGGATTCCGTTGTCTCGACGATGATTTCGTCGTAGAGGCTCAACGCCAGACCGAGGGTGTCGAAGCCGGGGCCAAGGTTGGCGCTGGACGCCGAGACCACAGCGCTGGCCACCAACCCGACAGGGAGTGTCGGGGTCGCGATCGCCACTAGGCCAGCCCCAGCTTCTCGACCACGAGTACCGGGTCCACCGGCACCGGGGTCACGGTTGGCATATCGCGCAGCGCGGTGTCGGGATCCTTGAGGCCGTTGCCGGTCACCGTGCACACGACGGTCGATCCGCGAGCCACCCAACCGTCGTCGACGGTCTTGAGCAGGCCGGCGATGCTGGCCGCCGAGGCGGGCTCGACGAACACCCCTTCGGACTCGGCCACCAGGTGATAGGCGGCCAGGATCTCTTCGTCGGTTGCGGCCAAGAATCGCCCGTTCGATTGCCGCTGCGCGTCAACGGCCGCCGTCCACGATGCCGGCGCGCCGATGCGGATGGCGGTGGCGATCGTCTCCGGGTTCTTGACCGGGGCGCCGCGCACCAGCGGGGCCGCGCCGGCCGCCTGGGTGCCCAGCATGCGCGGCAACTTCTCGATCAGGCCCTCGTGGTGATACTCGGTGTATCCCTTCCAGTACGCGGTGATGTTTCCGGCATTGCCGACGGGCAACGCGTGCACGTCGGGTGCGGCGCCAAGCGCGTCGACAATCTCGAACGCCGCAGTCTTCTGGCCCTCGATGCGCACCGGGTTGACGGAGTTGACCAAGGCGATCGTCGGAAAGTCGGCCGCCATCTTGCGGGCCAGCTCCAGGCAATCGTCGAAGTTGCCGTCGATCTGAATGATCTTGGCGCCGTGCATGACCGCCTGCGCCAGCTTGCCCATCGCGATCTTGCCCTGCGGTATGAGCACCGCACAGGTGATGCCGGCACGCGCCGCATATGCCGCCGCAGACGCCGAGGTGTTTCCGGTCGACGCGCACAACACAGCTTGCTGGCCACGGGCCAACGCGTCGGTGACCGCCATTGTCATGCCCCGGTCTTTGAAAGAGCCGGTGGGATTGAGGCCTTCGACCTTGAGATGCACGTTGCAGCCGGTCTTTTCCGAGAGCCGGCCCGCCGCGATCAGCGGTGTACCGCCCTCGAGCAGGGTGACCGGGGTCCAGTCGTCGCCGACCGGCAACCGGTCGCGGTAAGCCTCGATGAGACCGGGCCACGGCTGATGAACGGCGGTGCGAGGGGCGCTCATAGGGTGGTCCCTTCCAGTCGCAGCACGCTGGTCACGCTCTGCACGGCGTCCAAATCGGCCAGCGCATCCACGGTTTCAGACAGCGCGGCGTCCGTGGCGGTGTGGGTGACGACGACGATGCGGGCCCCCACCCGTCGTCCGTCTTCGTCCGCGACCCCTTCCTGACGGACCTCGGCGATGCTCACCTCGCGCTTGGCGAATTCGGCTGCCACCGAGGACAGCACGCCGGGCTTGTCGGCGACGTTCATGCTGACGTAATAGCGCGTGGAGATGAAACCCATTGGGGCGACGGGGAGTTGGGCGTATCTGGATTCCCTGGGCCCGCGACTGCCCAGCACCCGGTTACGCGCCGCCATCACCATGTCGCCTGCCACCGCGGACGCGGTCGGGGCGCCGCCGGCACCCTGGCCGTAGAACATCAACCGGCCGGAGGCCTTACCTTCGACCACCACCGCGTTGAAGGCGCCGTTCACCGTGGCCAGCGGGTGCGACAACGGGACCAGCGCCGGATAGACGCGCGCCGAAACTCGCTCTTGTCCATCGTCGGTCGTGATGCGCTCGCAGATGGACAGCAGCTTGATGGTGCAGCCCAACGCCTGGGCCGACTCGAAGTCGGCGGGGGTGACCTTGGTGATGCCTTCGCGGTAAACGTCGTCGGCGGTCACCCGGGTGTGAAAGGCGATGGACGCCAGAATCGCAGCCTTGGCGGCCGCGTCGTACCCCTCGACGTCCGCGGTGGGGTCGGCCTCGGCGTAACCCAGCGCGCTCGCCTCGGCCAGCGCGGTGTCGTAGTCGGCGCCGGTCTCGTCCATCGCGGACAAGATGTAGTTGGTGGTGCCGTTGACGATCCCGGCCACCCGTAACACCGTGTCGCCGGCCAACGACTGCGTCAGCGGACGGATCACCGGGATGGCACCGGCGACGGCCGCCTCGAAATACAGGTCGACATGCGCACTTTCGGCCGCCTGCGCCAGCTCGCCGGTGGAGGTGGCCAGCAGCGCCTTATTCGCGGTGACGACCGATTTACCGTGCTCGAGCGCGCACAGGATGGCCTTGCGGGCGGGCTCCACCGGCCCCATCAGTTCCACGACGATGTCGACGTCCTCCCGCGCGGCGAGTTCCTCGATGTCGTCGGTGAGCAACTCGACGGGGACACCGCGGCCCTCGGCGACGCGGCGCACTCCGACGCCGCGTAACACCACGGGTGCGCCGACACGAGCGGCGAGGTCGTCAGCGCTGTCCTCGATGATTCGGACAACTTCGCTGCCGACGTTGCCCAACCCGAGTACCGCTACACCGACCGGCTTTTCGTCACGGGGCACAGTTCACCTCACTTCCAGACTCAATAGATCGTCGACCGTCTCACGGCGCAGGACCAGACGCGCGCGCCCGTCGCGCACCGCGACGACCGCGGGGCGGCAGATCATGTTGTAACGACTCGACAAGGAATAACAGTAAGCACCGGTGGCGGCCACCCCGATCAGGTCGCCCGGTCGCAGATCCCCGGGGACCCAGGTGTCGCGCACCACGATATCGCCGCTCTCGCAATGCTTTCCGACGATGCGAGCCAGCTCGGCCGGTGCATCGCTGAGCCGCGAGACCAGACGGGCGTCGTACTGCGCGTCATAGAGTGCGGTCCGGATGTTGTCGCTCATGCCGCCGTCGACGCTGACGTAGCGCCGGTTCGCGGTGGCGCTCACATCGACGTCCTTGACGGTGCCCACCTCGTAGAGCGTGATGGTGCCGGGCCCGGCGATGGCGCGACCCGGCTCCACCACCAGCCGCGGGGTCGGCAGCCCGACCGCCGCCGACTCGTTGCGCACGATCTCGCTCAGCTTGGCGGCCAGCTCGCCCATCGGCGGCGGATCGTCGGCGGCGAGGTAGGAAATGCCCAGTCCGCCACCCAGATCCACGGTGGAGATCTGCGTGGCCTTCTCGACACCGAATTTTTCGACAGCCTGGTGCAGCAGACCGATGACCCGGCGCGCGGCGAGTTCGAAGCCGGCGACGTCGAAGATCTGCGAGCCGATATGGCTGTGCAGACCCACCAGCCGCAGGTGCTGCGTTTCGAATACGCTGCCGACGGCGTCCAAAGCCGCACCGCTCGCCAACGACAGGCCGAACTTCTGGTCCTCGTGCGCGGTGGAGATGAACTCATGGGTGTGCGCCTCGACACCGACCGTGAGACGGACGAAGACATCCTGGACGACGCCCGCCTCCCCCGCGATGGCATCGAGCCGCTCGATCTCAACCATCGAGTCCAACACGACGTGGCCGACACCGGCTTTGACCGCTGCCGTCAGCTCGGCAATGGATTTGTTGTTGCCGTGGAAGGTGATTCGCTCAGGCGGGAAGTCAGCGTGCAGCGCGACGGCCAGTTCACCGCCGGTGCACACGTCGAGTGACAGGCCTTCTTCGTCGATCCAGCGCGCTATTTCGGTGCACAGGAACGCCTTGGCGGCATAGTGGACGTTTTCGCCGCCACCGAAGGCCGACGCGATTTCTTTACAGCGGGAACGGAAGTCGTCCTCGTCGACGACGAACAGCGGGGTACCGTACTCCTGGGCGAGGTCGGTCACCGTGACCCCCGCGATGCTGGCGATTCCGGCTTCGTCGCGAGCGACGTTGCGGGGCCACACGTTCGGCGCCAGCAGCAGCAACTCCTCGGAGGATTGCGGGCGCAGTGGGCTTTCGGCGTGGCGGGTCTCTTCGGCGTGCCGAGGACCGGCGGGGTGAACGTTCACATTCGCTCCGGGGCGGTGACGCCCAGTATCGCCAGCCCGTTGGCGATCACCTGGCGGGTCGCCTGGCACAGCGCCAGGCGCGCGGTGTGCAGATCGGTCGGCTGCTCGTCGCCCTGCGGCAAGACCCGGCACGAGTCGTAGAACCGGTGGTAGTCGCCGGCGAGGTCTTCCAAGTACCGGCACACCCGGTGGGGTTCGCGCAGCGTCGCCGCCGTGTCGAGCACCCGGGGGAATTCGCCGATGGTGCGCAGCAGCGTCCCCTCTTTGTCGTGGCTGAGCACCTCGAGGTGCGCAGTGTCGGGGATCAGCCCGAGTTCGGCGGCGTTGCGGGCCAGTGCCGAGAGCCGGGCATGCGCGTATTGCACGTAATAGACCGGGTTTTCGTTCGACGCCGAGGACCACAGCGCCAGGTCGATATCGATGGGGGTGTCCACCGAGGAACGGATCAGGCTGTAGCGCGCGGCGTCGACGCCGATCGCCTCGACGAGGTCGTCCAGCGTGATCACGGTTCCGGCCCGCTTGCTCATCCGGACCGGCTGGCCGTCGCGGACCAGGTTGACCATCTGGCCGATGAGCACCTCGACGTGAGCCGGGTCGTCGCCGAAGGCGGCGGCCACGGCCTTGAGCCGGGCGATGTAGCCGTGGTGGTCGGCTCCCAGCATGTAGATGGCCAGGTCGAAGCCGCGCTGCCGCTTGTCCAGGTAGTAGGCGATGTCGCCCGCGATATAGGCCGGCTTGCCATCGCTTTTGATGACGACGCGGTCCTTGTCATCACCAAAGGCGCTGGTGCGCAACCACGTTGCGCCGTCCTTCTCGTAGATGTTGCCCGTCTCGCGCAGCCTGGCGATGGCCTGGTCGACCCGACCGCTGGTGTGCATCGAGTCTTCGTGGGTGTAGATGTCGAAGTCGGTGCCGAACTCGTGCAACGACTCTTTGATATGGCTGAACATCAGATTGACACCGATTTCGCGGAAGGTCTCCCGCATCTCGTCGTCGGGCAGACTCAGCGCCTCCGGCGCCTTTTGCAGCACCTGGGCGGCGATGTCGTTGATGTAGGCGCCGGCGTAGCCGTCTTCGGGTGTGGGCTCGCCCTTGGCCGCGGCGATCAGCGAGCTGGCGAACCGGTCGATCTGGGCGCCGTGATCGTTGAAATAGTATTCGCGCACCACGTCGGCGCCCTGGGTGGACAACAGCCGGCCCAACGCGTCGCCGACGGCGGCCCAGCGGGTGCCGCCGATGTGGATCGGCCCGGTGGGGTTCGCCGACACGAATTCCAAGTTGATGTGGCGGCAGGCCAGCGCGTCGGAGTGGCCGAAACGGTCGCCCGCGTCGATGACGTTGGTGACGACGACGGCTTGCGCCGATGCCTCGAGGCGCAGGTTGATGAAGCCGGGGCCGGCGACCTCCGCCGACGCGATGCCGGCGGCCTGCGACAGCGCCTCGGCGAGCCATCCGGCCAGTTCGCGGGGGTTGGCGCCGACCTTTTTGCCCAGCTGCAGCGCCAGGTTGCTGGCGTAATCGCCGTGCTCGGGATTGCGGGGCCGCTCCACCGTGACCGCCTGCGGCAGCAAGGCGGCATCCAGCCCGCGCTCAACCAACACCGCGGCGGCGGTGGTCTTGAGCAGCTCAGCGAGGTCAGCGGGGGTCACGAACGTTCATCCTATTGGCTGGGGTGCCCCCGCCCCGAATCCATTGCGGTGGCAGGGCGGGAAGTTCAATGCGTTAGTCTGTCCGTGCTTGTTCGAAAGCCCCATGGCGCAACAGGTATGTCGGTGCGCCCCCGTAGCTCAGGGGATAGAGCGTCTGCCTCCGGAGCAGAAGGCCGCAGGTTCGAATCCTGCCGGGGGCACCACCTGACCAGTACGGCCACAAGTCCGCGCAACGCGGTGCCGTTAGTCCCAGATTGTGATCACCGGTCCTGCTCGGCCGTTTTCGCCGAGCTAATTCGACGACACATGCGCGATCCGGATTTCATAAGCGAAATCCGGATGCGGCCGTTGGCACATTCCTCACGTCATTTGGGGATATTCGCGTAGTCCCCGGTATGGCGTGAATATCTGCGCTTAATGCTAACCGCCGATTTGAAAAGCGACCATTGCCGCTTGGCAGGTTTGGGTTCTTCGTCGATATGGTCTGAACCGTTGCGATCGGGCGTGCAGGGGAAGAAGTTCACCCTGCTGTGCAGAAGTACTGGCTCCGCCCAATAGTTCCTGTCCACCTTGTCGATGAACCGTTGGGCGGCATGCAAATCCTCCATGACCTCTACCACCCGCTCGTTGCGGATATTGGTGTGCTCGACGGCCCATACCTCCGTGGGCCACTCCGTCGCGAACAACACCGTCATGGCGTTGGGCCGATCGCCACCGACTCAGCGCGCAGGCTCGCCGATTCGTCCGGATTGCTGTCTAAAGGTGATTGGCATGCTTTGTCGTAGCATGTCGAAGTTGTCGGGATGCCGAAGAAACCCAGCATAAGCAAAGTGGGCATCTCCTGGTGGGGATAACCGGATGCTATGGACGCCGCTGAAATCACGGTCGCGAACCCTAGAGCGCCCGTCATCGCCATTTTCGTAACGTTCATTCGCTAACTGTAAGGACATATATCGCCAGACTCGCTGGCCGTGTTTTTTTCGTGACTTATTCGGAATGCTTCTTAGACACACGTATAGCGGCTGTGCAAAAACCGGGTTTGCCGCCCGTCACTTCAGCTTCGTGCCAGCACGAACGCCTCGATGCGTCGATCTTTGGCCCGCGCTTCGTACTTCCGCCAGCCCGGATACATCTCGACCCCTTTGGCCCAGATCTCGTCGCGCTCGCGTGGCGTCGCGAGCCGTGCGGTGGCAGGCCAGGTATCGCGGCCGATGGTGACGGTCGCTTGCGGATGGGCTTTCAGATTGTGGTACCAGGCCGGATGCCTGCTGCCACCGAAGTTGGAGGCGATGAGGCCCACGCCGTCCGGATGCGGGATGCCGTAGACGGCGACGGTGCGTGGTTCCCCGGTTTTGGCGCCCGTGGTGGTGAGCATGACGACGGGGACCCCGGTCGCGACCTCTGCGAAGCTGCGCCTACCACCGGTGGCCTTGGTGATGAGGCGGTCGAGGTGGTGCGCGGTCGGGCGAAGCAGCGCCACACCCACGGTCGTGGAGGCGAAGCGGCGCATCGCTCGATGGAAGGCATTTGCGTCGTCAAACGATCGCTCGGCCATGCTGCCATTGTGGTGCCTGCGCCCGATAGTGGACAAGCAATCCGAAAAACGCACCCCACGCGTCACAAACGACACTAAGCTGCTGGTCGTGGGGGCGAAGGTGTTCGCTAAGGGCCGCTGGCGATGGCTGGCGATCGCGGCTTCGCTCGTCGTCTCCGCCGCGATGATCCACGCGCAGGGCACCAAGCCACGGTGCTGCGTCGAGACCCCCGCAGCGGCTCCCAGCACCAGCGCGGTGGCGGCTCCGCCACCCCCCGGCGCGCCGCGCGCCGCCACCCCGGCCGAGGTAGAGGCCTTGACGGCGATGGCACCCCCCGCGCCTTCCGCAGGCACGCAATTTCAGCTCGCCTTGCCGCGCGGCGTCGCGTCCGAGGAACGGTTGCAGGTCAAGACCATTTGGGCGGCCCGCGTCATCAGCGTGCTCTTTCCTCAGATCAAAACCATCGGCGGATACCGTGAGGACCCGTTGCCGTGGCATCCCAACGGGCTGGCGATCGACGTGATGATCCCGAACTTCCGTAGCCCCGAGGGCATCGAGCTCGGCAACCAGATCGCCGGCTACGCCTTGGCGAACGCAAAACGCTGGAGCATCAACCACGTGATCTGGCGGCAGAAGATCTACCCGGGCGTCGGCGGCGGGAACTGGATGGCGGACCTGGGCTCAGAGACCGCCGACCATTACGACCATGTTCACATCGCCACCGGCGGCGGCGGCTACCCGACCGGGCACGAAACGTATTACATCGCCTCGATGACCCCGGCGCCGCCGGACTGATCGAGGCGGCTCCGTCATGCCGGCCCGGCGGCGAACGCCGCCACCGGCATTTCGACGCTCCCCTGGCAGGGACCGCTGATGATGTCCGTGTGCCATGTTCCGCGTAGCGACCCATCGGGCTGCGGTGCGTAAAAGGCCCACGACCTCGCCGGTGCCCACACCTTCGGAACGCCTTCGCCCATATAGCAATCCCACTGGAAGTCGAAGCGCTCGACCCACTTGGCTCCGTCCCAGACGTAGTGCGACGGCTGGGGCAGCGTCGGGTTCTTCGGCGTGGGGCCGTTGGTAGCGGTGGCCACGCATGTACCCGACGAGCATGCGGTGACGAACACGTAATCCGCGCTGAAGGTCGGTTCGGCTTGTTTGGCGGCGACGCTGGTGCCGGATTTACTCACCGCATACCGCACCAGCGAGTATTTCCCGTTCCACGATGCCGACAGGGCATTCGCCCACCCGCCGGGTGCTCCGACGACCAACGCGGCGACGGCGGCAACCATCGCAACTACCCGAAACCCCGGCCGCATTGCGTCAATGGTGGGCGTTCGATGACGCGGCGCGATCTCGGCGCGGACACGATCACGGTGTCCTCGCGGGATTCATCACCCCCGCAGGAGAAACAACCCGTAGGCGGCGACCGACTGCGCGTCGGCGATGACTCCCCCGCGAATCATCTGCTCGACCTCTGCACGCGAAAACCACGCACTGCGCATGTCCTGCTCCTCGAGCTCTCGGTCGGCTTCTCCTTCGGCGATACCCGTCGCCAAGAAGACCCAGCCGCGTTGACTGGTCATTCCCGGGGCGACGTCGAGCTGGCCGAGCGCTTCGAAGGACGTTGCGCGCAACCCGGTTTCCTCGCGTAACTCGCGTTCGGCCAGTTCGGCCGGTTCGGCGTGGGCCAGATCGGGAGCGGTGCCTTGCGGAAACTCCCAGCGCCGCTCATCGAGGGGATAGCGAAACTGCTCGACCAGACGGAAGCGCTGCCCGTCGTAGGGCATGACGAGCGCGTAGGCCGGCTTGTCGACGACGCTGTAGATGCCCACGCTGCCGTCGGCGCGACGGATGTCATCTTCTCGCAGCACCATCCACGCGTTCCGATAGATCTCACGGCTCGCGAGGCGTTCGATGAAAGTCACGACGCCAGTATGGGGGACGCCAAGATCACGTCGATGCGAGCGTTCTGGTCACCCGCGGACATCCAGGTCCTATAGATCGAGGCTCGCCGATTTCGTTGCCCGAGAGCTCAACTCGGAATTCGGCCGAGGATGGCCTGCACCAGGGTGGTGGCGTCGTCGCCGAGATCGCGTCCGATGACATCGACGTCGACCACGACGTTGGCCTTGGCCGCCACGGCGCGCAGCGCGCTGGTGTGCTGGTTGCCGACGTCGGTGGTCCGCCCATTGTCCTGCACGGCCCCCAGGGTGCTGCGCACCGATGTCACCGGCCCAATTTGCACCGGGTTTCCGACGCTGTAGATACCGGACACGCCGCCGTGCGAGTACGTCAATTGTCTTCCGGCGCAGCTGTTGATGTGATTGACCGCGCCGGTGACGAAACTCTTTGCGGCCGCGGCATTGTCGAATGTCGCGACGAACTCCGAGACCCCGTGCGGGAAACCATTGGTGTGCTGACCCAGGTCCACGCCGTAGATCGCACGATAAGCGCTGTCGCGATAAGACGCCGTCAAGCCGTTGAATACCGCTTCGGTGCATTCCGGGGGGACAAAGCTGTCGCCGGGCTGCAGCTCGTGCGTCTGGGTCCACGTCTTGTTGACGTACATGCCGGGCGCCTTGATGAGGCCCGCGACGTCTTCGCCGGTGAGCACCAGCGATTGCAGGCCCTCGGGCGTCACCGACGGTTCCGGCGGTGCGGCCGTGGTGGCACTCGGCTTCACCGCGCCCCCGGCGGTGGTTCCCCCGGAGTGCGCCGTCGGCTGTCCGGCGTGATGGTTGCCGAGGGTCGCCCACAACACCAGTGCGACGACGGCGAGCACGGTGAACGCGTACGACAGCGTCAGTCCGACCAGTGCGCGATTGCGGCCGCGGTCACCGCGCCGGCGGATATCCCTAAGGGCGAAGTGCCCCAACACCACTCCGACCGGAGCCAGCAGAAATGCGAACACCACCGACAGCGTCGCCAGCGTGTTCACTTCATCCGATGGCGGGTGCGGGGGCGGTGGGCCCGGCGGCGGAGGCGGCGGCGCGCCGGGGTCGAAGGGGTTGGGCCAACTCGGGCCCGGCCAGCTAGCGGTCATAGGAGCGGGTCGTAGTCAGTGTCGTGGCCTCCCGTTGGACTTCGCGCGCTCGAAGGCGAAGCACAGAATGTCGTGATCTTAAGTGAGGTTGACGGGCTTGAGAATTCAGCCGACCCCTTCGTCGACTTCAGCGCATTTACCGCGTGATGGACCTCCTCGGCGAACCATCTTCACGTTTGAGGACATGTCGCGCTGGCGTCAGTGGGCATAGTGCCCGATAGTCGTAACAACAAGTGAGCGCCGATGTCATCAGAGGTGGGGTTTA
This sequence comes from Actinomycetota bacterium, assembly GCA_036338755.1. Lineage (GTDB taxonomy): Bacteria > Actinomycetota > Actinomycetes > Mycobacteriales > Mycobacteriaceae > Mycobacterium. Next base: position 29,557 of record JAYZBN010000032.1, read on the forward strand.
TGCGTGACGACTCACCATGCTGGAACGACCGCGATCGTGCCGGGGTCGTCGCGGCGGAACGCATATGAGCACGCGCCGCCACATCATCGTCAGCGGCGACGACGTGCTCGCGACCACGATCGCCGAGGAACTGAACCGCGCGGGCGCCACGATCGTCAAGCTGCACAGCGAGGAGCTCAGCGGTGCCGATCTTGCCCGCGCGAGCGCGATCGTGTGCGCGGGTGCTGATGACGCGAAGAATCTCGAAATCGCCTTGCTGGCAAGGAAAACGAACCCGAACGTGCGCGTGGTCGCCCGCCTGGGCAACGACGTGCTGCGTGCAGCGGTGGCCGCCGACAACGGTCCTGGCGCCATTCTGGACGTCGCCGATCTCGCGGCACCGTCGGTCGTCGAGGCCTGCCTGTCAAGCCACACGCACCCCGTCGAGGCGGCCGGGATCGAATTTCTGGTGTCGGGAGCCGAGGCGCCCCGCGACGCGACGCTTCGCGAGATCTACGGCGACCTGGCACCGGTAGCCGTGATCCACGGCGAAAACTCCGCTACGCCCGCCGAGGTGGTGCCATGCCCGGGGCGAGACCATGAGGTGCGTGCCGGTGACTGGACGGCCATGATCGGCAGCGCCGATGAGCTGGCCGCGCGCGGGATAAAGACGCCCCGGCCGAGCGCGACACGCTCTCGCCAATCGTGGATGCGGCGACTCTCGGACGCGGCGCGGGCGATGCGCGACGACGTCAATCCCATGCTGTTCCCCGCGATCCTGCTCGCGATCACCCTGTTGCTCGCGTCGACCGTGGTCGTGCACTTCTCCTACACCAGGCCGCGCCTGTCCTGGCTGGACGCGCTGTATTTCACCGCGGAGACCATCACCACCGTGGGTTATGGCGAATTCGGCTTCGCCCACCAGTCGGCGTGGTTGCGGATATTCGCCGTCGCCTTGATGTTCGCCGGCGTGACAACCACCGCGCTGCTCGTCGCGTTCTTGGCGGACCTGCTGCTGTCACGCCGCTTCCTGCAGTCGGCCGGGGAACGGCGGGCACGCCATTTGCGCGACCACATCATCGTGGTCGGGCTGGGCTCGTTCGGCAGCCGCGTCGTCGGCGACCTGACCGCCGCCGGGTACGACGTCGCGGTGATCGAGCGCGACGAGAACAACCGGTTCCTGTCGACCGCGGACGAACTCGACGTGCCGGTGATCTTCGGGGACGCGACGCTGCGCCAGACGCTGGAGGCGGCCCGCGTCGACCGCGCCCGCGCCGTCGCGGTGCTGACCCAGGACGACATGGTCAACATCGAGACCGGAATCGTGCTGCGCGAGATGCTCGGTCCCCGGGTGATGCCCGAGGTCAACCGGCCCGACGTGCCGATCGTGCTGCGAATCTATGACCGCACCCTCGGCGACGCGGTGGCCAAGCGGTTCGGTTTCGAGAACGTTCGCTCGACCGTCGACCTGGCCGCGCCCTGGTTCATCGGAGCCGCGATGGGCCTGCAGGTGCTGGGCACGTTCTCGGTCGGCCAGCGTTCGTTCATGGTCGGCGCCATGCACGTGGCGGCCGGTAGCGAACTAGACGGGTTGCGGATGTTCGAGATGTCCACCCAGACCCGTGTCATCGCGATCACCCGCCGGGACACGCCCCTCGAGCTGCACCCACGCCGGGACGCGTGGCTTCGCGGCGGCGACACCGTCTACCTGGTGGGGCCGTACCGCGAGCTGCTGGAGACGCTGCGCAAGGGGCAGCCACCCCAGGAGGAGCCTGCCGCGAACGACGAGCGCCGGACGGATAAGGCGGCGACCTGAGGCTTGGCGGTTCGGCCGGCGAAGCGACGGCGACTACAGCCGTGCGGCAACGTCCGCTGCGCGACGAAGCTGATCGACGTCCGAGCTCGTCGGGATGAGCTGTACCTCGTCGGTGCCGATCTCCTCGAAGCCCCGCAGCACGGCCAGCAGCTCGTCTTCGCTGCCGGCCCAGCCCGTCGCCGGCGCCATCGCGTCGACGTATTCGGCCGGAATCCAGTTCATGTAGCGGCGCAGATGACGGTGGATCTGGGCGCGGGATTTTTCGGGTGACCCGAACGCGAACCAGAACGACGTGATCAGGTGGGGTTTGGGCTTGCCGGCCCGGGCCCAGGCGTCCCGGGTGACGTCGAACAGCTCGTTCTGCTTGGCGACGTCGAGGTCGAGGGTGGTGCCGGCCAGCCCGTCGGCCCACGCGGCCGCACTGCGGATGGTTTTCGGTCCGATGCTGCCGACGAACAACGGCGGACCGCCGGGCTGCACCGGCGCAGGCCCGACGGGCAGCACCGAGTCGGAGGTCTTCTCCCCGGCCCACACGCGCCTCATCACCGCCACGCGTTCGGCCATGCCGCGCATCGTCTGGGTTGCCGGATCGGCACTCACGGCGTGGTAGTCCTCGTGCCGGCCGCCCACCCCGATGCCCACGGTCAACCGGCCGCCGCTGAGCAGATCCCCGGTCGCCAGCCCCTTGGCGAGCAGCACGGGATCGTGCAGCTGCGGCACGATGACGGTCGTCAGCAGCCGCACCCGGTTGGTCCAGGCGGCCAGCGCTCCCAGCAATGTCAAGTTGTCCGGGTTGTCGAAGGCGATCCGTTCGCCCCAGCACAGCGAGGAGAACGGGCCCTCGTCGATGGCGCGCGCCCACGTCTCGAGCACCGTCGCGTCCAGATCCGGCTCCATCACCGGCATGGTCATCGCAATCCGCACGACGGCGATTCTGGCATGTTTCCCATGCGGCCTTTCAGTGGAACCATGGGGCGAATGGCGTTCACGAGTAGTTCCATCGCACATGTCCGACTGACCGTCACCGATATCGAGCGGTCGCGGCAGTTCTACGAGAGCGTGTTCGGTTGGCCGGTGCTATTGGAAGTCCCCGACAACGCCGACGAATCCGCCCGCAACCAGTTGAGCTTCCTGTACGGCGGCGTCATCTACGACCTCGGTGGCACGCTGCTCGGGCTGCGGCCGGTCGCCGATGACCGCTTCGACGAGGACCGAGTCGGCTTGGACCACATCGCCTTCCGCCTCGCCAGCAAAGATGAATTGGATTCGGCGGCAGCGCATCTCGATGAGCTCGGCGTCGTTCACGAGCCGCTCAAAGACATCGGGCCGTCCTACATATTGGAGTTCCGCGACCCCGACAACATCGCCTTGGAGTTAACCGCGCCGAAGTAGCGCGGCGTTGGCGGGCCGGGCATCGGAGTGGTTGACTGGAAAGAACTATGACCATCAGTTTCAACCACACCATCGTCGCGTCACGCGACAAACAGGAATCCGCCGGGTTTCTCGCCGATCTCTTCGGTCTGCCCGGCCCAAAGCCCTTCGGCCACTTCATGGTTCTCGAACTCGAGCACGGCGTGAGTCTCGACTACGCTGACGCACCCGAAGGCGCGGACATTGCACGGCAGCACTACGCGTTCTTGGTGTCCGAGCAGGAGTTCGACACCATCTACGACAGGATCCGCTCACGCGGCCTGCAGCACTGGGCCGACCCGGGCGCCAAGCGTCCCGGCGAGATCAACCACAATCACGGCGGGCGCGGGGTCTATTTCCTGGATCCCTCCGGCCACGCCATGGAGATCCTTACCAGCCCGTACGGATCGGCGGGCTGAGCGAGCAACCGCTGCGCCTAGTCGCCGGTGCGCGCTGTGCCGTGCCGCCGGCTTTCCTGCTCGCGATAGTCGTCGGCCAGCTGCACGACATGCTTGGGCAGGCCGCCGGAGGCGACGTCGGCCAGCGTCGTCTCCTCCAGCACCGAACGCATGCTGGCGCGCAGCGCGCGCCAGACATCGGTGAGCGCCGCCGTCGGTCCCGAGTACGGCAAGTCGCCGAGCCCGATGTCGCGGACACTGGCCAGCGGTCCGTCAATGCAGCGCAGCACATCGGCGATGCTGATGTCTTTGCCCGAACGGGCCAATTCATAGCCACCCTCGCGACCGCGATGGCTTCGCACCAGCCGGTCGGTACGCAGGTTGGTCAGGATGTCGACGAGGAATTGCGGCGGAATGCCCTGGGCGTGGGCCAGATCGTCGGTCTTCACCAGCGTTCCGTCGGGCACCGTGGCAAGCTGAACCATCGCCCGCACGGCATATTCCGCCTTCGCCGACATGCGCACGCACAGGATTGTGCCACCCGACGACACGATTTCGGCGCAGCCTGGCTGATCCGGCGGCTACCCGCGTGATTCGAGCAGGTCGACGACCCGCTGCGCCTGCTCCTCGACGGTGGCGTCGGGGGTGAGCCGAAGATCGGGGTTCACCGGCGCCTGATACGGGCTGTCGATGCCGGTGAACTGGCTGATCTCCCCCGCGCGCGCCTTGGCGTACAAACCCTTGGGATCGCGCGCCTCGCATTCCTCGATCGGGGTGTCACAGAAGACCTCGAAGAAATCGAAGCCGGCGTCGGCGTGCACATTGCGGGCCAGTGCGCGCTGCTCGGCCAGCGGACTGATCGCCGGCACCAGCACGACGATGCCGCAGTCGGCCAGCAGCGCCGCCACATGGGCCAGCCGGCGCAGGTTTTCGGCCCGGTCGGCCATGCTGAAGCCCAGGTCGGCGTTCAAACCGTGCCGCAGGTTGTCGCCGTCGAGAACGTATGCCAGAGAACCCTTTTCGAGCAGCTTCTGCTCGACCAGCATGGCCACCGACGACTTGCCGGATCCAGACAAACCGGTGAACCACACCGTCTTGCCCCGGGGCCGGGCCTCGGCGATGGCGGATGACTTGTGCCGCACGGTGTTCGGGCTCGCCGCCTGCGCCGATGCGTCGCGCAACACCATGCCTGCCGCCACCGTGCCGTTGGTGTGCGGGTCGATGAGGATGAACGACCCGGTGCTGGGGTTGCGCGTGTACTCGTCGAGGAGCAGCGGCACCTGGGTGCGCAGCGAGATGCGGCCGAGTTCGTTGAGCTGCAGCGCCGTTGCCGCCTTGTCGCGGTGCAGCGTGTTGACGTCCAGCCGGTAGTCGAGCGCAGTCACCTTGGCGTGCGTGGTGCGGGTGGTGTGCTTGATGACGTAGTCGCGCCCGGGTTCGAGTGCCGCATTGTCGGCCATCCAGCACACCGTCGCATCGAACTGCTGCGCGACGCGGGGCTGATTGTGCGTGCGGGCGATCAGATCGCCGCGCGAGATGTCGATCTCGTCGGCCAGAGTCAGCGAAACCGCCATCGGCGGAAAGGCTTCTTCCACCGGGCCGTTCGGCCCCTCGATGGCGGTGATGCGGGTCCGCTTGCCGACCGGCAGCACCACCACCTCGTCGCCGGGACGCATGACCCCGCTGGCGACGGTGCCCGCGTAGCTGCGGTGGTCCTGGTGTTCGCGAGTGTGCGGACGGATGACGTATTGAACCGGGAACCTCACGTCGACCATGTTGCGGTCGCCCGCGATGTACACCTCTTCGAGGTGCGACAGCAACGCCGGGCCTTCGTACCAGGGCGTGTGGTCCGACTTGGTCACCACGTTGTCGCCGTGTAGCGCCGAAAGCGGGATGGTGGCCACGTCGTGCACGTCCAGGCGGGCGGCGAAGGCGTGGAATTCGTCCCGGATCGCCTCGAATCTCTCTCTGTCCCAACCGATCAGGTCCATCTTGTTGACCGCGAGCACGATGTGCTGGATGCCCAGCAGGGACGCCAGGAAGGCGTGCCGGCGGGACTGCTCGAGCAGGCCGTGTCGCGCGTCGACCAGCACGATCACCAGCTGTGCGGTCGATGCGCCGGTCACCATGTTGCGGGTGTACTGGATGTGACCGGGGGTGTCGGCGATGATGAATTTCCGCTTGGGAGTGGCGAAGTAGCGGTAGGCGACGTCGATCGTGATGCCCTGTTCGCGCTCCGCCCGCAGGCCGTCGGTCACCAACGCCAGATCGGTGTAGTCGTGTCCACGGTCCTTGGACGTCTGCTCCACCGCGGCCCACTGGTCTTCCATGACGGCCTTGGAGTCATACAGCAGGCGACCGATCAGGGTGGACTTGCCGTCGTCGACGGAACCCGCGGTGGCCAAGCGCAATAACGTCGTCATCAGAAATATCCCTGCCGTTTGCGGTCTTCCATGCCCGCTTCCGAAATCCGGTCGTCGGCCCTGGTGGCCCCGCGTTCGGTCAGCCGCGACACTGCGGTCTCGGCAATGACCTCGTCGACCGTGGCCGCCTGCGATTCCACGCAGCCCGTGCAGGTGACGTCCCCAACGGTGCGGAAACGCACAGTCGCTTCGAACACCGGCTCGTCCGCGCCCGGCTGCATGTTGCGGTCGACCGCCAGCAGCATGCCGTCGCGGCGAAACACCTTGCGCCGGTGCGCGTAATAGATCGACGGCAGCGCGATGTTCTCCGCGCCGATGTAGGACCAGATGTCGAATTCGGTCCAGTTGGACAGCGGGAACACCCGAATGTGCTCGCCCTTGTGATGGCGGCCGTTGTAGAGGTTCCACAGCTCGGGGCGCTGGGCCTTCGGATCCCACTGACCGAATTCGTCACGGAAGCTGAACACGCGCTCCTTGGCGCGGGCCTTCTCCTCGTCGCGGCGCGCTCCCCCGAACGCGGCGTCGAACTTGTTCTCCCCGATGGCCCGCAGCAATGTCACGGTCTGAATCGAGTTGCGTCCCTGGCGCGGCTCGACGACGCGCCCGGCGTCGATGTCGTCCTGGACCGAGGCGATCACCAGGCGCACGCCGTGCTCGGCCACCAACTCGTCGCGGGTCGCGATCACCTCGTCGAAGTTGTGTCCGGTGTCGACGTGCATCACCGGGAAGGGCAGCCGGCCGGGTCGGAACGCCCGCAGCGCCAGGTGCAGCATGACGATGGAATCCTTGCCGCCGGAAAACAGCAGCACCGGCCGCTCGAACTCTGCGGCCACCTCGCGAATGATGTGGATCGCCTCTGCCTCCAGCGAGCGCAGATGACTCAATTCGTACTGCCCTGCGGCGGGGGCCACCTTCAGATCACCGGTCATAGCTTCCTTCGTAAAACCTGGCAGAACTGACCAGATTTAGCATCTTAGCAAGCAATGACACCAGGCCGGCCCGGCGCTGTCAACCTCGGGGCCTGCCAGCGCCCGGTCCGCGGCGTGCGCGCCAGCCACCGGACACATCGCGCCAAGGGCCACGACGACACTTTTGCGCCCGGATGGGGGTGCGCAAACATGGACGGATGCCAGCCTCCCCCTCCGCGCCGAGCGGCCGTGACGTCATCGCGCAATTCCTCCCGCAGTCCCCGTTCGTCGTCAAGCTGGGCATCGTCGCCGACCGGCTGGAAGAGGACGAAGTGCGGCTCCGGCTGCCCTGGGACCCTTCCAACGTGACCATCGGCGACATGGTCCACGGCGGCGCCATCGCCACGCTCGCCGATCTCACCGTCATGGCGGCGGCATGGTGCGGCGCGCAGGCCCCTCCCGAGCTGCGGGGCGTCACGGTGTCGATCGCGCTGGACTTCATGGCGCCGGCCCGGGCCACCGACCTGATCGGCGTCGGCCGGGTGTTGCGGCGCGGCCGGTCCTTGGTCAATTGCGAAGCCGAGATCGTCGACGCCCAGGGCACACTTGTCGCCAAGGCGCTGGCGACCTACAAGGTCGGCTGAGCCCGCGGGCAGCAGCCTCGAGCCGACGCGTCGTCGAGCGTGCGCTCAGGGCGAGATTCCGGCCGATTTTTCGCCGTGACAACACGCTCGGCGAAAAGGGCTCGGCTGAGCCCTAGAGCGTGACCTCGTTGAGCTTGCCGGTGGCCACATCGAAGACGAATCCGCGCGCGGAGACGTGCTTGGTGACGAACGGGCTGCCCTCGATGCGGCGCAGCGACTGCCGGACGTCTTCGGCGAGGTCGCCGAAAGCCTCTGCCGCCCATGGCGGCTTGACCCCGGTCTCCTCCTGGATGCTGCGCTTGAAGTCGTCGTCGGTGAAGGTGAGCATGCCGCAATCGGTGTGGTGGATCAGGATGATCTCCCGCGTTCCCAGCAGGCGCTGGCTGATGGCCAACGAGCGGACGACGTCGTCGGTGACGACTCCGCCGGCGTTGCGGATGACGTGGGCCTCTCCCTCGCCCAGTCCGAGGATGCGGTAGACGTCGAGGCGGGCATCCATGCACGCGACGACCGCGACATGTTTGCCCGGCGGCATCGGCAGCGGGCCCTCGAAAGTGCTCGCATAATCGGCGTTGTTGGCCAGGTATTCATCGGTAACCGTCACGCAGGCCTCCCTCACACGGTCGCGGCCTGAGCCGTGCTGCGTTTGCTGCACGGCTCGCACCGCGGTGGATCCTAACAACCGATCACACGCGATTCACGCATGAGAATCAACCGGATCCGAAGGCGAGACCAATGCCCCGCGCGCCGCGGGACGACGCTGTGCTGCGGGATCGATAGCCTGTCCCAATGCGACGTGGGGTGTGCGGGCGGACATGACTCGGTTCCTGGCACGCCGGTTGCTCAACTACGTTGTGCTGCTGGCGCTGGCATCGTTTCTGACGTTTTGCCTGACGTCGGTGGCCTTCAGGCCTCTGGACAGCCTGTTGCAGCGCAATCCGCGCCCGCCACAAGCCGTGATCGACGCCAAGGCCCACACGCTGGGTCTGGATGAGCCGATACCGATCCGCTACGCGCATTGGGCGTCGCACGCCCTGCGCGGGGACTTCGGCAAGACCGTCACCGGGCAGCCCGTCGGGACGACGCTGTGGCGTCGCATCGGGGTAACCCTGCGCTTGCTGGTCATCGGTTCGCTGGTGGGCACCGTGCTGGGCATAGCGGCCGGGGCGTGGGGCGCCATCCGCCAGTATCGACTCAGCGATCGCGTCGTCACCATGGTGGCACTGCTGGTTCTCAGCACGCCGACATTCGTGATCGCCAGCCTGCTGATCCTTGGCGCGCTGCGGGTGAACTGGGCCGTGGGCATCCACATCTTCGATTACACCGGCGAGACCTCACCGGGGGTGAGCGGCGGGACGGGCGCGCAACTGCTCGACCGGTTGCGGCATCTGGTCTTGCCGTCCCTGACCCTGGCGCTGGCCGCCGCGGCGGGATACAGCCGTTACCAGCGCAACGCGATGCTGGACGTCCTGGGCCAGGATTTCATTCGCACGGCGCGCGCCAAGGGCCTCACGCGCCGGCGGGCGCTGGTCAAGCACGGGCTGCGCACCGCATTGATCCCGCTGGCCACCCTGTTCGCCTATGGCGTGGCCGGCCTGGTCACCGGCGCGGTGTTCGTGGAGAAGATCTTCGGCTGGCACGGCATGGGCGAATGGCTGGTGGCCGGCATCGCGACGCAGGACACCAACATCATCGCGGCGATCACCGTGTTCTCCGGCGCGGTGGTGCTGCTGGCCGGCCTGCTGTCGGACGTGTTCTACGCGGCCCTCGATCCGCGGGTGCGGGTGTCATGACGTCCCAGCCGAACGTCGATGCCGCGCACGGGTTTTCGGGTCACGAAGTCGCGGACTTCACCTCACGCCGCACCCTGGTCCTTCGGAGGTTTGCCCGAAACAGGTTCGCTGTGGCATCGCTGACGTTCTTGGTATTGCTGTTCGTCGGTTGTTACGCCCTGCCCGCGGCGTTGCCCTATTCCTACGACGATCTCGATTTCACCGCCCTGCTGCAGCCGCCGAACGCGCGCCACTGGCTCGGCACCAACGCGCTGGGTCAAGACCTGCTGGCGCAGATCCTGCGCGGCACGCAGAAGTCGATGCTGATCGGTGTCTGCGTCGCGGTCATCTCCACCGGCGTCGCCGCCACCGTCGGGTCGGTCGCGGGCTATTTCGGCGGCTGGCGCGACCGCGCGCTGATGTGGGTGGTCGACCTGTTGCTGGTGGTGCCCGCCTTCATCCTCATCGCGATCGTGACACCCCGAATCAAGAACTCGGCCAACGTGTTGATGCTGGTCCTGCTGCTCGCCGGGTTCGGCTGGATGGTCAGCTCGCGCATGGTGCGCGGCATGACCATGAGTCTGCGGGAACGCGAATTCATCCGGGCCGCAAGGTATATGGGGGTGTCCAGCCGCCGCATCATCATCGGTCACGTGGTGCCCAACGTGGCGTCCATCTTGATCATCGACGCCGCGCTCAACGTCGCCTCGGCCATCCTGGCCGAAACCGGCCTGAGCTTCCTCGGTTTCGGCATCCAGCCACCGGACGTGTCGCTGGGAACGCTGATCGCCAACGGCACCCAATCGGCGACCACCTTTCCCTGGGTGTTTCTGTTTCCCGCGGGCGTGCTGGTGCTGATCCTGGTGTGCGCCAACCTCACCGGTGATGGCCTGCGGGATGCGTTCGACCCGGGCAGCGCGGTGCTGGGCGGGGGCGGCCGATGAGCGCGCTGCTCGAGGTGACCGACTTGGCGGTCACCTTCCCGACGGGTGGCACGCCGGTTTCCGCGGTGCGCGGTGTCAGCTACCACATCGAACCCGGAGAAGTCGTCGCGATGGTCGGCGAATCCGGTTCGGGGAAGTCCGTTTCGGCGATGGCGGCGATCGGTCTGTTGCCCGAGTACGCGCGGGTGCGCGGCTCGGTGCGGTTGCACGACACCGAACTGCTGGGCCTCGGCGATGACGCGATGTCGCGGTTTCGCGGCAAGACGGTCGGCATGGTCTTCCAGGATCCGATGTCGGCGCTGACGCCCGTCTACACCGTCGGCGACCAGATCGCCGAAGCGATCGAAATCCATCAGCCGCGGGTGGGCGGGAAGGCCGCCCGCCGGCGGGCGGTGGAATTGCTCGAGCTGGTCGGAATCGCGCAGCCGGAGCGACGAGCCCGCGCGTTTCCGCATGAGCTCTCCGGCGGCGAACGACAACGGGTGGTCATCGCGATCGCCATCGCCAACGACCCCGACCTGTTGATCTGCGACGAACCCACCACCGCTCTGGATGTCACGGTGCAGGCGCAGATCCTCGAGGTGCTCAAAACGGCGCGCGACCTCACCGGCGCCGGGGTGCTCATCATCACGCACGACCTCGGCGTCGTCGCCGAATTCGCCGACCGCGCCCTGGTGATGTACGCCGGGCGGGTTGTCGAATCCGCCGACGTGCAAACGCTTTACCGGGATCGCCGAATGCCCTACACCGTCGGGCTGCTGGGTTCGGTCCCGCGGCTCGACGCCGCCCAGGGCACCCGCTTGGTGCCGATCCCCGGGGCGCCGCCATCGCTGGCGGCGCTGGACACTGGGTGCCCCTTCGCTCCGCGCTGCCCGCTGGCCATCGACGAATGCCGGCTCGAGGAGCCGGTATTGCTTTCCGTGGGGACCGATCACCGGGCCGCCTGCATCCGCACCGACGAGGTCGACGGGCGCAGCGCCGCGGACATCTACGGGGTCAGCACCGAAGCCCGGCAAGCGGAACCCGCTGACACATCGGTCGTCGTCCGGGTGCGTGATCTGACAAAGACCTATCGGCTGACCAAAGGCGTGTTCCGCCGCAGCGCCGGTGCGGTTCACGCCGTCGACGGCGTCAGTTTCGAACTGCGGCAGGGCCGCACCCTGGGCATCGTCGGCGAATCCGGGTCGGGCAAGTCGACCACCCTGCACGAGATCTTGGAACTGGCCGGGCCGCAGTCGGGTTCGATCGAAGTCCTGGGCACCGATGTCACCGCGCTGAGCGCCTCGCGCAGGCGATCGCTGCGGCGCGACATCCAGGTCGTATTTCAGGACCCGGTCGCTTCGCTCGACCCACGGCTACCGGTGTTCGATCTGCTCGCGGAGCCCCTGCGGGCCAACGGTTTCGACAAGGGGTGTACCAAAGTGCGCGTCGCCGAACTGCTCGACATCGTGGGACTGCGTCGTGCCGACGCCGTCCGTTACCCCGCCGAATTCTCCGGCGGGCAAAAGCAGCGCATCGGCATCGCCCGCGCGCTGGCTTTGCAACCGAAGATCCTCGCACTCGACGAGCCGGTCTCCGCGCTCGACGTGTCCATTCAGGCGGGGATCATCAACCTGCTCCTGGACCTACAGGAGCGATTGGGTCTTTCCTATCTGTTTGTCTCCCACGATCTTTCGGTCGTCAAACACCTGGCGCACGACGTCGTCGTGATGTATGCCGGCGCGATCGTGGAGCAGGGCGACAGCCGCCGGGTCTTCGCCGACCCGCAACACGAATACACTCGGCGGCTGCTGAACGCGGTGCCGCAACCGGATCCGGGCAGACGTGCCTAGGCGGGCGGTTAAGGAGGGTGCGCGGGTCGCCGCGGTGCTTCTCGCGATGGCCCTTGCGCTCGCGGGCTGTTCGCCGGCCGTCAATTTGATTCCGGAGACCGGCCACAACGCGCAGATCGGCGCGACGAGCGACGTCAACCCGCGTGACCCCGCCACCCTGCGAGACGGCGGCGACCTGCGACTGGCGCTGACCGAATTTCCGCCGAACTTCAACGTCTTGCATATCGACGGCAACTCGGTCGACGTCTCCGCGATAATGAAGGCCACCCTGCCCCGGGCGTTCGTCATCGGGCCCGACGGCTCGACGACGGTCGACACCGACTACTTCACCAGCATCGAGCTCACCGGCATTGCGCCGCAGGTGGTTACGTACACGATCAACCCCAAGGCGGTGTGGTCCGACGGCACGCCGATCACCTGGGAGGACATCGCCAGCCAGATCCACGCCCTGAGCGGCGCCGACAAGGCGTTCGAGATCGCCGGGCCCAGCGGTGCCGACCGCGTCGCGTCGGTGACCCGCGGCGTCGACGACCGCCAGGCCGTCATGACGTTCGCCAAGCCCTACGCCGAATGGCGCGGCATGTTCGCCGGCAACGGAATGCTGCTGCCCAAGAGCGTGACCGCCACCGCAGAGGCGTTCAACAAGGGCCAACTGGAGGGCCCCGGCCCGTCGGCCGGCCCCTTCGTCGTCTCGTCACTGGATCGGACCACCCAGCGGATCGTGTTGAGCCGCAACCCGAAATGGTGGGGCGCGCGGCCCCGCCTGGACAGCATCACCTACCTGGTGCTGGACGATGCCGCGCGGCTGCCCGCCTTACAGAACAACACGATCGACGCCACCGGAGTCGGCACGATCGACCAGCTGACCATCGCGCAGCGCACCAAGGGAATCTCGATCCGGCGCGCGCCCGCCCCGGCCTGGTCGCACTTCACGTTCAACGGCGCCCCGGGTTCGATCCTGGCCGACAAGGCGCTGCGCGTCGCGGTGGCCAAGGGGATCGACCGGCAGACCATCGCCAAGGTCGTCCAGTACGGGCTCACCAGTGACCCTGTGGCACTGGGCAATCACATCTATGTCGCCGGGCAGCAGGGCTATCAGGACAACAGCTCGGTCCTGCCCTATGATCCGGCCGCGGCCGACCGAGAGCTTGACGCGCTGGGCTGGAAGCGGGTCGGGCAGTTCCGCGAGAAGGACGGCCGGCGGCTGGTCATCCGCGACTTGTTCTACGACGCCCAGGGCAGCCGACAGTTCGCCCAGATCGCCCAGCACAGCCTCGCCCAGATCGGTGTCAAGCTCGAACTCGTCTCCCGGTCGGGCAATGGCTTCTTCACCAACTACATTAACGTCGGCGATTTCGATATGGCCCAATTCGGTTGGCTCGGAGACGCTTTCCCGCTCTCGGCACTGACCCAGATCTACAAGTCCGACGGGGAGAGCAATTTCGGCAAGATCGGCAGCGCGCAGATCGACGCCGCCATCGAGAACACACTCGAAGAACTCGATCCGGCCAAGGCGCGTGCATTGGCTAACGATCTGGACAAGATGATCTGGGCGCAGGGATTCAGCCTTCCGCTGACCCAGTCGCCCGGTGATGTCGCGGTGCGCAGCTCGCTCGCCAATTTCGGCGCCGCCGGTCTCGCCGACCTCGACTACACCGCCATCGGTTTCACGCGGAGTTGAGCCGCCGCCGCAGGCGGTTCGGGATCGGCAGGGCGCCCTCGATGACCGCCGCCGCCCCGAGCGCCTTCCACAGCAGCTGCACCTCTGGCCGCGGCGGCAGCGCGTCCAACGCCGATGCCTGTGCCGCAAGACCATTGAGGTCACCTCGCCGAACCGCGTCGGCACTGGCCAGCGCCACGGGCTCACGGAAGTCCAGCGCGCTGTGTGCCATGTTCGGCAAGCTCAGCAGCACCGCATTGGGCAGCAGCGACGCGGCACGTTGCGCGACGGCCGGCGGGGTGATCAGGTCACGGCCTCCAGAGACCACCGCGGTGGGCCAGTCGAATTTCGGCATCTCGGCCGGCAGGTCATAGGGCTCGTCCTCGAAAGTCACCCGGTGCGTGCGTGCCCGGCTTTCGGCGACCGCGGGATCGAGTGGTAAGCCGTCGGGTTCGGCCGCATAGTCCAGCTCGCGAAACGCAATGCGGCTCACCAGATCCTCTTCGTACCGGAAAGGCAGGTTGCTCAGGGTGTTGAACCGGGACAGCGCCCACCACAGCAATTTTCGGCCATCGAGGAGTAGGTCGAGTTGCCGCTCGAGCAGGTCGGTTCCGCCATAGCCGTAGATCGTCGCGACGACCTGTGTTGCCGCCGCATCCATGGCGCCTGCGTCAACGAGTTTGCGCATTTTCGGTGCTACCGAAGCGGTTTCGGGGCTGTCGCCCTTCAGCAGCAACCGGCGGATCGCGCGGCGCACGATGACTATGTCGTGCCGCGACAGCAGCGGTGAATCAAGCACCATGCCGCGCACCCGGCGCGGATGCCGCACCCCCACCCCCGCCGCGATGTAGGTGCCGTAGGACGCCCCGTAGATGACGGCCGACTCGGCTTGGGCGTCGTCGAGCACCGCGACCACATCGTCGACCACCTGGTTCACGGTCATCGATTGCGGCGGCAGATCGCCGCCCGAATCGTCGTGGCGCGACATGCCCACCCCGCGGTGCTCGATCATGATGACGTCGAGACCGGACGCCGCGGCGCGCCGCCGCAGCCCTTTGTACATCTGCACCGAGGCGACTCCCGGCCCCCCGGGAATGATGACCAGCGGTTGGGCGGATTTGCGGCCCGCGCGAACGTAGTACAGATCGAACTCTTCGGCACTGTGCGGGGAGATCGGCCGGCGCACCGGCCGTACGCCCGGCAGTTCCGCCAGCTTCTCCTGTATCCGGCTGCGCTTCGCGTTCATCGTCATCAGCGTGGATCCACCATGAGCCCATTCTGCAGGCAAGGCGACAGCGCGCCGCACTGAATCGACCTGACCAGCGGCACCGGCCGGCGGGCGGCCACCACGGCTAAGCGCTGAGCACGATCCGGTGCGCGCCCTTGACACCGTCGTAGCGATCGGGGCTACAGGTGAGCACGATCACCTGCCCGTGGGTTCCCACGGTGTCGAACAGCTCCCCCATCTTGGTCAACCGGTCCGGGTCGGTGAAACCGAGCGCGTCGTCGACCACCACGGGGACGGCGTCCTCCTTGGCGACCAGGGCGGCGCCGGCCAGCCGCGCCAAGATGCCGAGCTGCTCCTTCGCGCCACCCGATAAGGATTCGTACGGCACCGTGATGCCATTCAGGGTGCGGCTGCGGATGCACAAGTCGCTATCGATGTCGACCTCGAAACTCGGGCCGAACACCGGGCGGCCGAGCCTCTGCAGTTCCGCGCGGTAGGGCTCGACGTAACGCTGCCTGGTGGTGTCGCGGTGGCGCGTCATGACCGAGCGCAGCAGCTGCGCAGCCCGCGCGCGGCCACCTACCTGGCTGTGTTCGGCGGCGGCGTGCTCGCGTTCGATCTGGGCGGCGTCGAGCTTGCCTTGGCGTCCCTCACCGCCGAACACCGAGAGTTCGATGGTGACCTCACGCAGCGCGCGGGCGGCTTCCTCGTAGCACTCGCGCACCGAGTCGGCTTCCCTCTTGGCATCGGCCAATTCGCGCGCGACCGCATCGGGCGCGGCCGCGGCCAGCGCGTCGGCGAGTTCGGTGACGCGTTGTCGCGCGGCCTCCGCCGCGGCCATCGCCGTAGCCGAAGAGGCCGCGAGCTCGTCGTCACCGGCCGAGGAGCGTTCGGCCGCCAGCCGCTCGGAAGCGGCGTCCAGCTCCGCGCGCTGAGTATCCAATGTGTTCTGTAGAACCGTTGCCCGCGTTGACAATTCAGCCAGACCGGCCGCGGCTGCGGTGGCGGCCTGGCGGTGGGCCTCGCATTCGCTCGATGCGCCCGCCTGGGCCTGCAGGAGCGCGGCGAGTTCGGCGCGGGCGGCGTCGATATCCGTGAGAACGGGTTCGGTCCCGGCGAGGTCGTCACGCAGCTGCACCAGCCGCGACCGCAGCGCGTCAACCTGTTCGTCACCGCACAGGCCGGCCAGCGTCGCGGCGAGCCGATCACGGGTGCTCTGCAGCTCGCGGCGACGCTGATCGGCGGATCGCGCCGCGGCGAGGTCGCTCACCTCACCGGCCGCCAGCGCCGCGGCCAATTCCTCTTGTGCCACAGCATGTTTGGTGTGCACGTCCAGCGTGGTCGCGCCCGGCGTGACTTTGGCGGTCAGGACGCCGGGAACCTCCACCGCGGTAGGCCCGGCGGCGGTTATCGACCAGCTTTGTCCGGCCCGCAGCGAGATCTCCCGGCCGCCGACGACCAGTTGAATGTCTGCTGCAGCGCTGAATTCGATGGCCGCCGAGGTGAGCGCCAGCTGGTCGCCGGTGCGGTCGACGGCGGCCGCGGCGTCCTCGATTCGTCGCAGCACCGCCTCCGTGACGGCGATGGTGCTGAGCTCGGCGCAGACCCGCACGCGATCCCGCTCGATGGCGTCGATCTTCGCTAACCGGGCGGTCAACCGGTCGGCCTCTTCGCGGTTGGCGAGCTGGTCGACCTTGCATCGCGCCGATTCGGTCCGGAGTTGCAGCTCGGCAAGGGCCTCGGTGGCCCGTTGCAGGGCGGCGCCGGCCGCTTCGGCCTCCGCATGGGCCGCGGCCTGGGCTTCGTCGGCTTCCCTCGCCTGCGTTTGCATTTCGGCCACGGCGCCGGCGCGCGCGTCGATTTCGGTGAGCAGTTGCCGGCGTGCGGTGTGGGCGCCGTTGGCCGCCGCCGCGGTGGCGGCACTGGCCTCGGCGACAAGCTCAGCTTCGCGCCGCTGCGCGGCCAGCGCCGCGATTTCGTCGGCGGCCCCCTGCGCGGCGGCAAGCCGCGGCGCGACGGCGATTTGGCGTTCCGAGAAGTCGGCCACCTGGTCGGTCAACACGGCATGGCGAGCTACCCGGTCGTCGACCTCGGCGACGGCGGCCGCACACTCGGCGACCGCGGCCTCGGCGTCGGCCAGCCGGGTGATCGCGGCCGCCCATTCGCCCGTCGGCCGTCCGGTCGGCGTGAAGTAGCGCGCGTACTCCGCATCGATGCGTTCGATGAGCAAAGGCTCGGTGCCGCAAAGCCCCCCGCTGTCTCCGGCGGCCACGTCAAGCGCTCGAGAGAGCGCGTCGCACCCGGACAAGTCCACCGCAGCCGTCGAGGCCGACTGCAGAACCCGCTGGGCGTGCCAGAGGTCGCTGTCAACCGTTTCGGCCAGCATCGCGCGGACCCGTTCGTGGGCTTCGTCGCCGGTCAGCTGTTCGCGGCACGGCCGGATTACCGTCAGCTCCGTCTCGCACTTCTTGTGAAAGCGCTTGCGGTATACGAAACGGTAAGGGCCGCAACTGATTTCTGCGGACACCTCCGAGCCCACATCGCTGTGGGTCGGCTTGACCTGCTTGACTTCCTTCTTCGTCGAGCGGTCACGTGCTTCCAGGAGCAGGTCCAGGGCTTCGATCATCGACGACTTGCCGATCTCGTTGGCGCCGCACACCACCACGACGCCGTGGTCGGGGAAGTCGATTTGGCGGTGCGCAATGCCGCGGTAGTTGGTCAGGGTCAGCCGGTGCAGCTTCACGCCACGCCCCGGTCGGTGAGACGCAGCAGTAACGCCAGCGCCGCCTGCGCGTCGACGGCGGTCGCGGAGTCCTCCTGGCGCGCCGTCGCCACTAACTCTTCGACCGCCGCGGCGGCGAAACCTCCGATGCCGAGATCGCTGAATTCGCCGTCGGCCGGCATCACCGCCAGCTGCGTGTGGCTGTCCCACGTGCGCAGGTGGGCGAACAGGCGCGCGTATTTGTCCAGGCAGGAATCGAGCGCGGCGCGGTCGGTGACCGTCAGTGAACCGGTCAGCGCCAGGCGAACCACCATCCGGTCCTTCTCGGTCATCAGGTCGAGGTTCATGTCGAGGTCGGCGATGTCGCGGCTGGTGTCGACCTGTCGGTGCATCGTGACGAACCGCCAGCTGCCAATGTGCCGCGGCGTGACGGCGACGGCCCGCTGGGGGTCGGCCTCGTCGATGTCGACGATCAGAACATGACCGGGATCCGATTCGACGTCGTCGAAGTTGGTGACTTCCGGGGAGCCGGAGTACCAAACCCGGCCGCTGTCGCCAACCTGGGTCAGTGAGTGCTTGTCCCCCAGCGCCACATAGTGCACCGCGCCGCGGCTCAGCGCGTCGTCGACCTTTGCCAGCCGGATCAGCGAGGGCTTGTCCCGATCGGGATCCAGGACGTCGACACCGCCGTGCGCGACGAGGATGCGGGTAACTGCGGCTGCGGGCAGGTCGTCGAGGACGTCGGCGACCAGGTCGGTGGTCGGCACCTTCGACCGCCACGGCGCGGCGACGATCTCCAGCCCGGGACGCACCTGATGCACGCCGGCCCGATCGAGCACAACGACGTTTTCGGGACGCTCGGCGGTGAACAGTGTGCTGGTGTACACCGATGAGGCGTCCAGGGGGTCGTGGTTGCCCGGCAACAGGTACACCGGAATTCCGATGGCGCGCATGGCTTCCAGCGACTGCCCGATCACCTTGGACGAAAGCTGATTGTGTTCGAAGACATCACCCGAAACCACGACGAACTCGGCGCCGACTTCGGCGGCCAGCGCGCCCAGACCGGCGACCGCGTCGCGGCGCGCCGCCGAATAGCGCGGCTGCGCGTCACCGGCGAGGAAGTGCCTGGTCATGCCCAGCTGCCAGTCGGCTGTGTGCAGAAATCGCATGCCCGCTTGACCCCCCTTCGAAGTGTGTGTTTACCAGGGCATCGCGAGTTTAGGTCTGCGCACCGACAAGACGCGGGACCTCGGTCGGCAGGTCTTGGTCAGAGAATCTCGCGAGATCGGCCTGGGCCTGTGCCGCGCGTCGAGCGGGGGCGGTCACGAATTCCAAATGAATTGCGCGAGTGTGAATCTATGGCGATTCGGGCCCGGCTTTTGTCGGTGGGCGTGGCTAGTTTGGCGGTGTGAGTGATCAGCAGGATGTCGACGCGGTGTTCGACGCGCTCGATGCCGCCTGGGATCGCGCCTGCGCGCTGAACCTCGACGCGCTCAACTCGCGCCAACTGCTGGCGGTGTTACAGCGCTGCGAACAGCAACGCCGGCGCATCCCGGCCGTCGAGCATCCACTGATCAATTCCCTGGCCCGCCAAGCCCCCTCCCTCGAGCTCGGCGGCACAGTGGCCCATGCCATCGCCGAGGCCACCCTGATCAGCCGCACCGAAGCCAACCGACGCATCAGCGAGGCACGCGACCTGGGCCCGCGCCACGGCCTGACCGGCGAACCGATCCCACCCGCCCTGGCCGCCACCGCCGCGGCCCAACGCGACGGCACGCTGGGCGCGGGCCAGGTGGCGGTGATCCGCACGTTCTACCACCGCCTGCCCGGCTGGGTGGACGCCGCCACCCGCGAGCAGGCCGAGGCGCGGTTGGCCAAGGAGGGCAGCCGGTTTCGGCCAGAACAACTGGCGGCGCTGGCCAAGACGCTCGCCGACTGCCTCAATCCCGACGGCACCTACCGCGACGAGGACCGGGCGCGTCAGCGCGGCCTGATGCTGGGCAACCAGCAAGCCGACGGCATGTCAGCGCTGCGCGGCTGGCTGACCCCCGAGGCCCGCGCCACCCTGGAAGCCGTCTTGGCCAAACTCGCCGCGCCGGGCATGTGCAACCCCCTCGACGACACCCCCTGCATCGACGGCGCACCCACCCAAGAGGCCATCGAACACGATCCGCGATCGGCGGCCCAGCGCAACCACGACGGACTCAACGCAGCACTGCGCGGCATCTTGGCATCCGGAGAACTCGGGCAGCACAACGGCTTACCGGCCTCCATCATCGTCACCACCACACTCCAAGAGCTCGAGGCCGCCGCCGGGCGCGGCCTGACCGGTGGCGGCACCCTCTTGCCGATGAGCGATGTGATCCGCCTGGCCCGCCACGCCCACCACTATTTGGCGGTCTTCGACAAGGGCAAGGCGCTGGCGCTGTATCACACCAAACGACTCGCTTCACCGGGCCAGCGAATCGTGTTGTACGCCAAGGACCGCGGCTGTAGCGCCCCCGGCTGCACCGTGCCCGGCTACTACAGCGAAGTCCACCACGTCACCGACTACGCCACCTGCCACACCACCGACATCAACGACCTCACCTTCGCCTGCGGACCCCATCACCGCCTCCTACGACCCGGCGGCTGGATGACCCGCAAAAACGCCAAAGGCGATACCCAATGGATTCCACCTCCGCACCTCGAACGGGGCCGACCCCGAACCAACACCTTCCACCATCCGGAAAAGCTGCTCGACGGCGATGGTGATGACAACGATGTGCCGCCGCACTGAATTACTCTGATTGCTCGTGACTGGCCAGCGCACCCTGCTGCTGATGCGGCATGCGAAGTCCGATTACCCGCCCGGCGTCGCCGACCACGATCGACCGTTGGCGCCCCGCGGCATCCGGCAGGCCGGACTGGCCGGCGACTGGCTGCGCGCGAACGCCCCCGCCATCGACGGCGTGTTGTGCTCCACTGCGACACGCACCCGCGAGACGTTACGGAACACCCGCATCGATGCGCCGGTGCGATACAGCGATCGCCTGTATGCGACCACGCCGGGCACGGTCATCGACGAGATCAACACGGTGGACGACGCCGTCGGCACGCTGCTGGTCATCGGGCACGAACCAACGATGTCGGCGCTGGCGCTGGGACTCGGTCATGCCGAAGGTACGAATTCCACTGCAGCCGAACGAATTACGGCCAAGTTTCCGACGTCGGCGATCGCGGTGCTCACCGTGCCGAGCGCGTGGAAAGCGTTGGAACTGGGCGTGGCGACGCTGATCGACTTCGCGGTTCCGCGCTGAGGTTCGAGGTGCCGCGCTGAGCCGCGATCAGGAGTTGGTGGCCAGCGTCAGCTCCATCAGCTTGATGGCCTGCCCGCACGCGTCGATGCCCGGCGCCTGCGGGTTGATCCACCATCCGACCACCCCGGCCGCGTCGCTGGCCACGCCGCACGCACCGTTCGCGTCGTCGGGCCGCATCACGATCGAGTCGATGCCGGCGATCGAACGCGTCTCGATCTTGTACTTCAAGAATTCGGCGACCTTGCGCTCGTTGGACAGGCTGCCCTGCTCGAACCAGAACCGGGTGATGTCGATCAGGCCTGCTGGGTTGGCCGCCTGCCAGCGACAGATCGCACCAACGAACGTGCTCTGAATGTCGAGCGGGTCCGCA
Organism: Actinomycetota bacterium; assembly: GCA_036338755.1. Taxonomy (GTDB): domain Bacteria; phylum Actinomycetota; class Actinomycetes; order Mycobacteriales; family Mycobacteriaceae; genus Mycobacterium. Next base: position 50,962 of record JAYZBN010000032.1, read on the forward strand.
CCCACGGTCTTGGCCAGGATGTCACTGGTCAAGACCTCGCATTCCTTGAGCAGGTTCGGATACTGCTGCTGGGAGTTGTTGTTGCGGGGCATATTGCCACCCGCCTTGACCGCGTTGCCGCCAATCGAGCGGGAACAGCCGGTCAACACCAGCAACGCGGCGATCACTACCGCCGCGGCAATGCGGGCGGTCCTTCCGCTGCGCGATTCGGCGCGCATCGCGCCCATCATTTCGAGTTCGCAATCGATTGACGGGCCAATTCTTTCGCGATGTCGCACGGCGGCGGGAACGGCTTCTGGCTGAAACTGATTGACCATTCAATAAAGTCGTCTTGGAACTGAATGCCGACCTCGCACAGCGAGTCGCCCAGGTTGGGCTCGTTGCCGACAGCGATGAAACCGCCGTGGCCGTTGATGTTGATGTCATCGACGCTGGCACGCGAGAGTTCCTCGGTCTTGCGTTCGCGTCCGATGGGGCTACCGCGATACCAGGAGAAGGAGAAGTGCGGCCCGAGGATGCCGCCGCCCGCGAGCCACTGGCACCCGACGGAGTTGCGGGCGGTGTTGATCAGTCCGCTGACCTTGGTGAGCTCCGCTACGGTCTGGTCGCTGATGCCGCCGCATTGCGGGAACATCGCACCATGGCTGCCCTGGCCGTTCTGCGGCGTCGACGACGCCGTCGCCCCCGGTTTGTTGCCGCCAGAATCCGAGCAGCCGGCGAGCGCGGAGATCAGGATCGTCAATGCTGACGCCACAAGAGCCAGCGCCCTCGTGTCACGCCGCACCGCTACCCTGCTTCCGTTCCACCCGCTGCTGGTCCACACGATGCACTGTAGCGGCAGCCCAGCGGGTCAACCACCGACGCGCCTGAGCAGGTAATTCGAAGCCGCCAACAAGTGTGGCGCGGACTTCGACGGTCCGGCGGTTGGCCGGGACGCCCGGGCGGACGGTATGCGACAGTTACCCAATGCTCCTGGCACTGCTGCGCCAGTACATCCAGCCGTATCGCCGGCTGGTAGCGGTGCTGATGGCGCTGCAGCTGATCAGCAACCTCGCGTCGCTGTATCTGCCGACGGTCAACGCCGCCATCATCGACCAGGGCGTTGCGAAGGGCGACACCGCCACGATCGTCCGGCTCGGCATGGTGATGCTCGGGGTCACCGCGTTGCAGGTGTTGTGCTCGGTCGGAGCGGTCTATTTCGGCTCGCGCACCGGGATGGGCTTCGGACGCGACCTGCGGGCCGCGGTGTTCGAACACGTCACCACCTTTTCCGAGCCCGAGACCGCCCGATTCGGAGCTCCGACGCTGCTGACGCGCAGCACCAACGACGTGCGGCAGATCCAATACCTGGTCCAGATCACCGGCACGGTGCTGGTGACGGCTCCGATCATGTGCCTCGGCGGGATCTTCATGGCCGTCCGCCAGGAGGCGGCGCTGACGTGGCTGCTGTTGGTCAGCGTGCCGATCATGGCGGTCGCCAACTACCTGGTGATGTCGCGCATGCTGCCCCTGTTGCGCCGCATGCAGGGCCTGATCGACGGCATCAACCGGGTGATGCGCGACCAGCTGGCCGGCGTCCGGGTGGTCCGGGCGTTCGCCCGCGAAGATTTCGAGCGTGACCGCTTCGCTCGCGCCAACACCGCGTTGTCGACGACCGCCCTGACGGCGGGCAACTTGCAGGCGTTGATGCTGCCCGTCACGACACTGACGATCAACGTGTCCAGCGTCGCGCTGATCTGGTTCGGCGGGTTGCGAATCGACCGCGGCCAGATGCAGGTCGGCTCATTGACCGCCTTCCTGGCCTACTTCACCCAGATCCTGATGGCGGTGTTGATGGCGACGATGACGCTGGTGGTGTTGCCGCGGGCCGCCGTCTGCGCCGAGCGGATCACCGAGGTACTTGCCACATCCCCCGCCGTCACCGATCCCCCGAATCCGCGATCCCCGCGCGGCGCGATCACCGGAACGGTGCGTTTGGCCGGCGCGACGTTCACCTATCCTGGCGCCGATCGGCCAGTGCTGCAGGGCATTTCCCTGACCGCGCTGCCCGGCACCACCACCGCCATCGTCGGCAGCACCGGCTCGGGCAAGTCGACGCTGGTCTCGCTGATCTGCCGGCTCTACGACGTCACCGGCGGAGCCGTCACGGTCGACGGCATCGACGTCCGCGATTACCGGACCGAGCGGTTGTGGTCGGCGATCGGGCTGGTGCCCCAGCGCGGCTACCTGTTTGCCGGCACGGTTGCCGACAACCTGCGCTACGGCGCCGTACCGCACCAGCAAGTCACCGACGAACAGATGTGGGAAGCGTTGCGGGTAGCCGCCGCAGACGATTTCGTGCGAGCCCACGATGACGGGCTACACATGCGCGTGGCGCAAGGCGGCATCAACTTCTCTGGCGGGCAGCGGCAACGGCTCGCGATCGCCCGGGCGGTGATCCGCCGCCCGGCGATCTACTTATTCGACGACTCGTTCGCCGCGCTCGACGCGCGTACCGACGCCCGTGTCCGCGCCTCGCTGCAGGAGGCTGCCGGCAATGCCACCATCATCGTTGTCACCCAACGTATCTCCATCGCGGCGAAAGTCGACCAGGTGATCGTGATCGACAAAGGGAACCTGGTGGGCGCGGGCACGCACGAATCACTGCTGACCGACTGCACTACTTACGCCGAATTCGCCGACTCGCAGTCGGTCGGTGCCGTGCGCTCGGGCCAAGCCGGGGGCACGCCGTGACCCGCGCGGCAGCCAGTCGGGCCGCACCCGCCACCCGTTCGCGTGACTTCTGGGGCTCGTCCGCGCGCCTGGTGAAACAACTTGCGCCGCAACGGCGGCTGTGCGTCGCGGTGATCACGTTGGGAATCACCGGCACGGCGATCGGGGTGGTCGTCCCGCGAATCCTGGGGCATGCCACCGATTTGCTGTTCAACGGCGTCATCGGGCGTCAGCTCCCGGCCGGAATCACCAAGGCGCAGGCCGTCGCCGCCGCACGCAGCCGAGGCGCCAACACTTTCGCCGACTTGTTGTCGGGAATGAACGTGGTGCCCGGCCACGGCGTGGACTTCGGTGCTGTCGCCCGGACCCTGGCGCTGGCTCTGGGCCTTTATCTTGTTTCCGCGGTGCTGATTTGGGCGCAGGCCCGGCTGCTCAACGTCACCGTGCAGCGCACCATGGTGGCGCTGCGTGCCGATGTCGAGGACAAGATTCACCGGTTGCCGCTGTCCTATTTCGACGGACGTCAGCGTGGTGAAGTGCTGAGCCGCGTCACCAACGACATCGACAACATCCAATCGTCGTTGTCGATGACGATCAGCCAGCTGCTGACAGCGGTGCTGACCGTGGTGGCGGTGCTGGCGATGATGCTCTCCATCTCGCCGCTGCTGGTGGTGATCACGGTGTTGACGGTGCCGTTGTCATTGTTGGCGACGCGGGCGATCGCGCGACGTTCCCAACGGCTGTTCGTCGCACAGTGGACCAGCATCGGCCGCCTCAACGCCCACATCGAGGAGACCTACAGCGGTTTCACCGTGGTCACCACGTTCGGCCACCAGGCCGCGGCGCGCGAGCAATTCCGCGCCCTCAACGAAGACGTCTACGACGCGAGCTTCGGCGCTCAATTCTTCTCCGGGCTGGTGGGGCCGGCGACGACATTCATCGGCAACCTCGGCTACGTCGCCGTCGCCGTGGTGGGCGGTCTGCAGGTCGCCACGGGCCAGATCACCCTGGGCAACATCCAGGCGTTCATTCAGTATGTGCGGCAATTCAATTCACCCCTGAACCAGTTGGCCGGGATGTACAACACCCTGCAATCCGGGGCCGCCAGCGCCGAACGCGTCTTCACGCTGCTCGACGAACCCGAGGAATCCCCGGCGCCCCTCGCCCAACCGGGCCCGGCGAGCACCCCGCAGCCGGGTGGCCGCGTGGAATTCGTCCACGTGAGCTTCGCCTACCGCCCGGGCACCCCGGTGATCGAGGACCTGTCCTTGGTCGCCGAACCTGGCAGCACGGTGGCGATCGTCGGTCCGACTGGGGCGGGCAAGACCACGCTGGTGAACCTGCTGATGCGGTTCTACGACGTCGACGCGGGCCAGATCCTGCTCGACGGTGTCGACATCACCACGATGGACCGCCAGTCGTTGCGGTCGCGAATCGGCATGGTGCTCCAAGACACCTGGCTTTTCGAAGGGACGATCGCGGAGAACATCGCCTACGGTCGCCCCGACGCCGGCGAGGACGAGGTTCTCGACGCCGCCAAGGCCGCCTACGTCGACCGTTTTGTGCGAACGTTACCGGCCGGCTATGAGACCCGAATCAGCGGCGACGGCGGCAACATCAGCGCCGGGGAAAAGCAACTGATCACCATCGCGCGGGCATTTCTCGCGCGGCCGCAATTGTTGATCCTCGACGAGGCAACCAGTTCGGTCGATACCCGCACCGAGGCGCTTATCCAGCACGCGATGTGTGAGCTGCGTCGTGATCGCACGAGTTTCCTCATCGCGCACCGGCTTTCGACGATCCGCGATGCCGACCGGATCTTGGTGGTCGAGGCCGGCCGGATTGTCGAACAGGGCAATCACGCCGAGCTGCTGGCGCGCCACGGCGCGTACTACGCGATGACTCAGGCGTAACGCCGCGCGTCGGCGGGCGCCCGGAGAAAAGCAAATGATAAGCGGTCGCGATCGCTACCGAGAAGTTATTGAGAAGACACCACGGAACAAACGAAACCCTGGGATCGTCCTACTCGGTAACGCACTTGAAAGGGGTGGCAGCAATGTTCTCCCGCCGCATCATCACAATGGCCAGCACCGCCATCGGCACCGCCGCCATCGGGCTTGGGGCCGTCGGCATGGCCGGCACCGCAGCAGCGATGTCAGTTCAGACCGCCGATCAGGCGTTCCTGGGCCAGATGCAAAGCCTCGGCGTCACTTTCCCGTCGACGCAAGCCGCCGTGCGAGCGGGCCACCAGGTGTGCACCGAACTGGCCGCCGGACAGACCCCGACCGCCGTCACCGTCCAGATCTTCCGCCACACCAACCTGACTCCCCCGCAGGCGGCCGGCCTGGTGGCCGCGGCGACCAACGCCTACTGCCCGCAATTCTCCGGCCAGCCCGCCTAGGCGATCAACAGGCACTGGAGCAAACTCGCGCTTCACGCTGCGTCAGAACACATTTCAGCACGGTGGTTTGCCGGGATCGTCAACGAATCCGCGCACTTGGCGTCACAATCACACAAGTGACCTCATGGCATCCGACGCCGCGTACTGGGAAAGGCTGGTAAGCGCGATGGCGGACGAACGTCTCGACTTCGGCCTGCTCGGACCGTTACAGATGAGCGTTGACGGTGCTGTGGTGCCGTTGGGCACGCCCAAACAGCGGGCGGTGCTGGCCATGCTGCTGATCAACCGCAACAGCCCGGTCGGCGTCGACCGGCTCATCACCGCGCTCTGGGACGAGTCGCCGCCGTCGGGCGCGCGAGCCAGCATTCACTCGTACGTGTCCAACCTGCGCAAGCTGCTGACCGGCGCCGGCGTCGACTCGCGCACGGTGTTGTTCGCGGCGCCGCCGGGTTATCGGCTCAATATCCCCAATGACGCCTGCGATCTCGACCGCTTCACCGCCGAAAAGACCGCCGGCGTGCACGCGATAGCCGCGGGCCGCTTCGAGCAGGCCAGCCGGCACCTGTCGGCCGCCCTGGCCGAATGGCGCGGCCCGGTGCTCGCCGACCTGGAAGACTTCCGTTTCGTCAACGCCTTCACCACTTCCCTCATCGAGGAGAAGGTGCTGGCCCACACGGCGCAAGCCGAGGCCGAAATCGCCTGCGGACGCGCCGCTACCGTGATCGCCGAATTGGAAGCCCTGACGGCAGAACATCCTTACCGCGAGCAGCTGTGGGCTCAGTTGATGACCGCCTACTACCTCACCGATCGCCAATCCGATGCGCTGGCGGCCTACCGCCGCGTGCAGAAGTCGCTTGCCGATGACCTCGGAATCGACCCGGGCCAGAATTTGCGGACCCTCAATGACCGGATCCTGCGCCAAGAACCGCTGGACGCCAAGAAGAACGCCATGACGACCGCGGCCGTCGAGATCACCGTGCTCGAGCAATACACGTCAGACAACAAAGCCGTCGCTTATCTGCACGAGCCGTCCGGCCGCCGGTATCCGCTGCACGGGTCGACAACGATTGGGCGGCTTGGCGACAACGACATCGTCCTGGACTCCCCCAAGGTGAGTCGCCACCACGCCGTCATCGTCGATACCGGAACCGGTTACATCATCGACGACCTGCGGTCCTCCAACGGCGTGCACGTGCAGGACCAACGAATCCGCTCGGCCGCGACCTTGCAAGACGGCGACCGCGTCCGCATCTGCGACCGCGTGTTCACCTTCCAGATCGCCGCTGACAACGGCGACGAGGGATAGCCCCCGGCAAGCCGACCCGCGCTGACACGAGCGGCAATTGTTCCCGTTATCGTGCGGTGGGACGCCTGCGCGCTTACCGTCATGATTGCTCAGTCACGGTTGCGATCATGTGTCGGTCCGCAAAGTCTCGGATGAGACCGGCGGGCCAGGGGTTGGGTTGGAAGGATGAGGAATGAGTGACGAGCAGTCCTCACGGGCGGGGTCGATGTTCGGCCCTTACCACCTAAAGCGGCTGCTGGGCCGCGGTGGCATGGGTGAGGTCTACGAGGCCGAACACACCGTCAAGGAGTGGACGGTTGCGGTCAAACTTCTCTCCGAAAGCTTCAGCAGAGACCCGGTGTTTCGCGAGCGGTTGAAGCGCGAAGCCCGCACCGCCGGTCGTTTGCAGGAACCGCACGTGGTGCCGGTGCACGACTACGGCGAGATCGACGGCCAGATGTTTCTGGAGATGCGCTTGGTCGAGGGCACCGACCTGGACAGCGTGCTCAAACGCTTCGGCCCGCTGACCCCACCCCGCGCGGTCGCCATCATCACCCAGATCGCCTCCGCGCTCGACGCCGCCCACGCCGCCGGGGTGATGCACCGCGACATCAAACCGCAGAACATTCTGGTCACCCGCGACGACTTCGCCTACCTGGTCGACTTCGGCATCGCCAGCGCCACCACCGACGAGAAGCTCACGCAGCTCGGCACCGCGGTCGGCACCTGGAAATACATGGCGCCAGAACGGTTTTCCGACGCAGAAGTCACCTACCGTGCCGACATCTACGCACTGGCCTGCGTGCTGTTCGAGTGCTTGACCGGATCCCCGCCCTATCGGGCCGACAGCGCGGGCGTCCTGGTCTCCGCCCACATGATGGACCCCATCCCCGCGCCCAGCGAGCAGCGCCCGGGCGTCCCCAAGGCCTTCGACGCGGTGATCGCCCGCGGCATGGCCAAAAAGCCTGAGGACCGCTACGCCAGCGCGGGCGACTTGGCCCTGGCCGCCAAGGAAGCGCTCAGCAACCCCGATCAAGACCGCGCCGCCACCATCTTGCGCCGCAGCCAGGAAGCCGCACTGCCCACCGCGGAATTCCCCGGCGCGCAGGCCCACGCCGCCGCGGCGCCTCCGCCGGCGTACCAGCCCACGTTCAACACACCGCCGCCATCGCCATTCGATCCGCCGTCGGCGGCCACTTCCGGTCCGATACCGTCGCAGAGCGCTCAATCGTGGACCCCCACCAGCGGCCCGATCCCGTCGGCCGGACAGCCCGCGCCGCCCTACTACCAAGGCGGCAATGCCAATTGGGGCGGCCCGCCACAGTTCACCAGCTCGACGCCCTGGGGTCAGCCCGCGCCCAAGCCGCACCGCAATGTCTGGCCCATCGTTGCGGCCGTCGCCGTGGTGCTCGTGGTCATCGCGAGTGGGGTGGGTATCTGGCTGGTGGTTCGGCCCAAACCGGAACCACCCCAGGCCGCGCCGCTGGGTCCCGAACGCCTCAGCGGACTGCTGCTCAGCCCCGCCGATGTCAACACCGTGATGGGCTCGTCATCGATGCAGCCGGGCAAACCGATCACGTCGACGGATACCTCCTCGGTGACGGTGTCCGTGCCCGACTGCCAGGGCGCGCTCTACACCACCCAGGATCCGGTCTATGCGGGCACCGGTTACTCGGCGGTGAGCGGACTGGTGTCTTCGGAGGCGGGCGATAACTACGATCACTGGGTCAACCAGGCCGTCGTGTTGTTCCCGTCCGCCGATAAGGCCAAAAGCTTCGTCGAGAACTCCGCGGAGAAATGGAAGGGCTGCGCCGGAAAAACGGTGACCGTCACCAACAAGAACAAGACCTATCGGTGGACGTTCGCCCAGGTTCAGGGCGCCCCACCGAAAATAACCCTGATGGACACCCAGGAGGCCGCGGACGGCTGGGAGTGCCAGCGCGCGCTCAGCGTGGCCAACAACGTGGTCGTCGACATCAACGCGTGCGGGTACCACATCAGCGACCAGGGCGGCCAGATCGCCGACAAGATCGTCACCAAGATCGACGCCGAGAAGCCGGAAGGCTGACCGGCCGCGCCGCTACGGCGGCGGCTCGGTCACGACTGAAGGTCAGGCCCCTGCGCGCGGAGGTCGTCGACCGCCGACATCGCGTCGCGCAATTTGGCCAGCCACTCGTCGGCGTGTTCACCGACCAGTTTCACCGACCACGCGAGGGCGTCGGCGCGGGAGCGGGCCACACCGGCATCGACCAACGTGTCCAGCACCTGGCGTTCGGGCTGCTTCAGCCGCGTCATGACCGGAACGGCGATGTGGGTGAACAGAATTCGCTCGGTGCCCGTCTTGGAGCCGACCTCCACACCCCAGGAAACCTTGCGACCGTATCGATCTTGCGCTTCGTCGGCGATGTGCATTCGCTCGGACCGGGTGTCCTCGCGGAACCGTGAAGCTCGCCCGGCCGCACGGGCCTCGCTCGCTTCGCTTTCGGTGCTCGCCGGATCCGGGAGCTTCCCGATGACGGTGATTTCTTCGCGGTCCACGACCACCGTGGGGTCGCCGTCGAACCAACCATCCGGAAGACGTCCGGCGAACCATTCCGCGGCGTCGCTGGCGTCGGGCTGCTGGGCTTGCTGCCAGCCCCCGGGCCGGCCGTAGCGCCTATGTGCGTGATGAGCTTTCATGATTACATGATTACACCGTTACAACGTTAGGGAAACAGCGTTTCACCGGCGGCGAACAACGGACCAGAGAAGCAGCCGCCTCGGGCGGTTCGCTTCCCGGTCAAGGGGCGTCCCGAGGACAGAAGCCGACCGGGGAAACCCGTTGATCTGGGCTGTTCGACGGCGTAAATTTGGGTGGCGAAGCAGGCCCGGAAGCGACCAATTCGAAGTGCCGGAACACGGGGTAGGAATCCGGCCGCGTAGGACACGCGTAAGACGGAGTCAGACGCCCCCTAGAGTCGCGCCGGGCCTGCCCATGTGTGGACGCCGTTGGCCGGCTGGACAGCGTCTCGTCAGTCGCCGTTGCCCCGCCGGACGCGAAAGAGTTTCACCTCGTTCTTGATGCCCTTGAGGTGACGGGCGCCGGCGAACGACGCGGAGAACTGACCGTTGTCGCCGATGTCGTCCCAGACCGAATCCGCGACCAGGACGGTGCCTGGGCGCGCCACATTGGTGACGCGGCTTGCCACGTTGACCGGACTGCCGAACCAGTCTCCGGCCCGGCTCACCGCCATGCCGGAGGCCAACCCCGCTCGCAATCGGGGAAAGTCGTTGTCGGTGTCGACGGCTTCGACGAGTTTGAGGATGACGTCGAGCAACGGCAGCGGATCGGGGCAGACGAACATCACCGCATCACCGATGGTCTTGATGAAGCGCACGGGAGGCACGGTCATGTCCCGCGCGAGGATCGCCAGCCGATTGGCCAGGTGCCCAAGCTCCTCGGGCGACACCGCCTCGCCGATCTTCGTGAAGCCGACCAGGTCCGCGAACGCGACGGTGATCTGGCGGGCTCCGGGAAGTGGCTTACCGGCCGCGCGCTCGGCGGCATTGACCGCCTCGGTCTCCATCATGTGCCGCAACTGCATGAACAACATGTGCTCGATCATCGGGCCCAGCAGGGGCGCGATCTCGGTCACCAAAGCCTTTGAACCCTTGGCGATTTCGAGCTCGCTGGCACCAGGCCGCATGATCGCCGAAAGCGCCGTGTACCGCATGACCTCAGCCGCCCGCGACAGGCCCTCGGCCAGCACCCGGACTACCAGAACCAGCTGTTCGGGATCCAGTCCCAGCTCCACGAACCGTTGGGTGAAGGCGGCGGCTTGACCGTCGGCGCGCATGTGGACCGCGGCGTCGGGGTCGTCCACGCGGACCAGGCCGATTGCGCGTTGCACGCGTTGCAAGAGCCCAAGGTCGATGCCGTGGGACTCGCTGATCTCGCGGGTGGACACGTAGGTGCCGTCGTCGCCGATGAGGTGGCGCGTGGCCAGCAGCAGGGGCGGATTCGTCGCGCGGATCTCGTCGGCGGTCACGCCCTGCTCTAACAGCCATTTCACAAGCTCGGCCCGTTCGGTGCGTGCGCTCCCCTCGAGTCCCTCCAGCAGTTCGTCGATATTGTCGTCGGCCCCGTCCTGCACTTCGCAAACGTACAACGCGGGCAAGCGATGATGTGAGGTGATGAGCACACCGCTGCTGCGGGGGTTCCCGCCGGTCGTCGATGAGCGCGCCAGGACGCTGATCCTGGGTTCGTTTCCCAGCGCGCAATCACTGGCGGCGGGCCAGTACTACGCCAATCCCCGCAATGCGTTCTGGGCGATCACCGGTGAACTGTTCGGCTTCGACGCGACCGCACCCTACGACAGACGGGTGGCGGCCCTGCAGTCCCATGGTGTCGCGCTTTGGGATGTGCTTCACGCGTGCCGGCGGGTCGGCAGCGCGGACTCGGCGATCGAGCCAAAGAGTTTGACCATCAACGATTTTGATGAGTTGTTCGCGCAGCATCCGACCATTACGACGGTGTACTTCAACGGAGCCAAGGCCGCCGGCCTATTCGCTCGGCTGGCGGAGGCGCCCGATCGGATCCGGTATGAGCGCCTGCCGTCGACCAGCCCGGCCAACGCGATGCGGTCGGGTGCCAAGCTGGCGGCCTGGCGCGTGATCGCGAGCGCGGCGCAGCCGGGCGAAGCGGGTCACCGCCCATAGACCCAGCGCGTGATCGCGAGCGCGAGACTATGACACCGGCGGCCGGTGAACGGCCCACGGGCGAGCCGCTTCGATCTGCGCCGACAGCGACAACAGGGTCGCTTCGTCGGATGGCCTGCCGACGAGTTGGACCGACATCGGCAGGCCGTCCCCGTCGAAGTCCCACGGCACCACTGCCGCGGGCTGTCCGGTCAGGTTCCAAACCTGTTGGTAGGGAACGTACTGTCCCACCCTGAGCAGCGTCGACACGGCGCCGCGGCGTTGATACGCACCGATCCGGGACGGGCCTGTCGCGGTCCCGGGGGTGACGACGACGTCGACATCGTCGAAGATCGCCTGAATCCGCGAGACGACGGCGCCCTCGTTCGCCCGGATGGCCTCCATTCGCCTGTCCGAGAAGAAAGACCCCAAGCGGGCCATGGTGCGGGTGCGCGGTTCCAACCACTCCGGGTGGGCGAGGGCGTCCGCGTCGTCGCAGATACCGCGCAAATAGCGGGGCAGATAGTTGGTGACCATCGTCGAAATCGGATATTCGGGGTCGGCGGTGATGACGTCATGGCCGAGGTCGCGAAGCAAGGCGCCGGCCTGGTCGACCGCCGTCAACTCCGCCTTGCCGACCCTGACCGGCAGCGGGGTTGGAACCTTGGTGCTCAACGCAATTCGCAACCGGCCGGGACTGCGCCCCGCCGCACTCACGAACTCGCCTTCGGGACCGGGCAGCGTCGACGTCGCATCCAGGAAGACGGCGGCGTCCATCACCGTTCGCGCGATCGGGCCGTTGACGCTCAGCCCGTACCAGGCGTCGTCGTGCGGCTCCAGCGACACGCGGTCGCGTTGTGGCTTCAGGCCGAACAGACCGCACCAGGTCGCCGGGATGCGAATCGACCCGCCCCCATCGGATCCCAATGCCAGGGAAGCCAATCCGGCAGCGACCGCGGCGGCACTGCCGCCGCTACTGCCGCCCGGAGTGCGGGTGAGATTCCACGGATTACGGGTGGCTCCGAAGGATGTCGACTCCGTGTAGGGCAGCATCATGAGCTCGGGCACATTGGTCTTGCCGATGATCACCGCGCCAGCGGTACGCAACCGGCGGACCACCTCCGCGTCGGAGGTGACGGCGGGCCGGTGACCGCCGCTGCCGAACGTCGTCACCTGGCCGGCGACGTCGACATCGTCTTTGATCGCGATGGGCACCCCGAGCAGCGGCAGCCGCTCGCCCGCATTAAGGCGCTCCTGCGCCGCCGCGGCCTCATACCGAGCCTGGTCGGCGAGCACCACTCGGTAGCAGCGCAGCTGGGCGTCCAGCCTCGCGATCCGCTCCAGGTAGACCTCGAGCAACTCCGGCGCGGTCAGTTCACCGTCGGCGAGCATGCGCGCGTGTGCAGCCGCGCCTGCGAAGGCGAGATCGTCCATCGCGGCAGCGTATCCCGCCAATCGTGGCAGACCCCGACTGGTCTCGGCGCCGCCATGACGCGGCAACCAGTACCGTGGGCGACATGTCCTGCGTGTTCTGTGCGATCGTCGCCGGCGAGGCCCCGGCCATCCGGATCTTCGAAGACGACGACTACCTGGCCATCCTCGACGTTCGCCCATTCACCCGGGGCCACACGTTGGTCGTGCCCAAACGGCACAGCGTCGATCTCACCGACACCGCGCCGGAAACGCTGGCCGGGATGGTCACCTTGGGCCAACGCATCGCCCGAGCCGCGCGCACCACCGAATTGGCCGACGCTACCAATATCGCCGTCAACGACGGCAGCGCCGCTTTCCAGTCCGTCTTCCATATTCACTTGCACGTTTTGCCCCGCCGCAACGGCGACAAGCTGTCGGTGGCCAAGGGATTGGTGCTGCGCCGCGACCCCGACCGGGAGGCCACCGGCCAGATTCTTCGCACCGCACTGGCCCGTATCGATGCGAGTCGGTCGGATTGAGCCCGGCGTTGTGGCGGCGCGATCGGACGAGGGCTAGAACAGCTCTTTGGCCAGCAGCTCGAGCGTCGCGACCCGCCCCGGCGCGGTGTCGGGTTCGGTTCCGCGGCGGGCCGAGGCCACCGGGTTCACCATGACTTCGTCGACGCCGAACCGGTCGGCCAGCGCTCGGATCTGATCGGCGGCCTCGGCCGGCGCCCCCAAAACGGCACGCTGGAAGCCGCTTTCGACGATCCGCTGTTGTTGTCCGGTCAATTCGGCAACCGCAGCCTCCTCGACCAGCGGCACCGGCCCGAGCGGTTGCCCGGTCCGAATCCGGGCCATCATCTGCAGGTTGGGCAACATCAATGCCGTTGCCTCCTCCCGGGTTTCGGCCACCGCGGCGTTCACCGTCAAAAAGGTCAGGGGCTGATCCGTCAGCGCACTCGGCTTGAATCGCGAACGGTAGACCTCGAGCGCCTCCTCGGTTCCGTTGCCGGAGAAGTGATGTGCGAACACATACGGCAACCCCTTGGCGGCGGCCAGATGCGCCGAGTACATCGACGACCCCAGCAGCCACAGGCGCGGTTCGCCGGCCGCGGCCGGGGTGGCCTTGAGCGTGTAATCACCCGAGCGCAACGGAACCCGCACGCCGCGTGCGCCCATCAGCGCGGCCACGTCGTCGAGATACTCCGGGAAGTTTTCGATGTCGCGGTCGTCCCGGCCGCCGCGCAACGCATACGAGGTCACGGGATCCGAGCCGGGCGCCCGGCCGATGCCGAGGTCGATCCGGCCCGGGGCGGCGGCCTCCAAGAGCGCGAACTGCTCGGCCACCGCCAGCGGCGCGTGGTTGGGCAGCATCACACCACCCGAGCCCAGCCGCAGCTGCGAGGTCTGCGCGGCCAGGTAGGCGAGCACCACCGGCGGGCTGGTGGCACCCACCGACGGCATGTTGTGGTGCTCGGCCACCCAGTAACGGGTGAAACCCAGCCGATCCGCGGCCTGCGCGAGCTGCACGGTGGCCGCCAGCGCGGCAGCGGTCGTCTGGTCGGTGCGCACCGGAATGAGATCGAGGACGGAAAGACGCACGATCGCGTCAACGCGCGCGGGCCCGCAAACGTTCCCGCCCGGCTCAGTACTCCTTGAGCGTGATCGAGGCGACGATCCGGTCGAATACCTCTTGCGGTATCGGCGCACCGCCCGGAATGTTGTCCACGACCAGCCACTGATTGCGCTTGACGTAGTCGTTGAACTCGCGGTGATAGTTGGCAAAGCCGGCTTCGTGGTCGACGGTCCCGTCTTGGGAGGCCGCCTTGAGCTCACCGGCCAGGATGTAGGCGCCCAACAGCGCGACGCTGGTCCCCTGACCCGACAGCGGCGAACAGCAGTATCCGGCGTCGCCTACCAGCGCCACCCTCCCCCGCGACCAGCGATCCATCTTGATCTGCGCCATCTCGTCGAAATAGAAATCGGGCGCGCCGCGCATGTACTCCAGCAGTTGCGGGCGAACCCAGCCGTCGCCGGCCATCCGCCGCTCCAGCTCGGCGAATTGGGTCTCGGTGTCGCGGTAGTCGATCCGCAGGTCGGTGTCCATGAAGCCGACCATGGCCCGCGCCTCGGCGTTGTTGCGGGCGCTGTAGATGCCGGCCATGGTGGAGTCCCCGTAGTGCCACATCTGCCAGTAGTCCAGGTCCAAGAAGTTGGGCACGGTGAAGATCGCCGCGTGCGTGCCCAGCCTCTCGATGAAATTCTCTTCGGGGCCGAACACCAGACGCCGCACATTGGAGTGCAATCCGTCGGCGCCGATGACCAGGTCGAAACTGCGCGGCGCGGCGCGCTCGAAGGTGACGCGGACCGCCTCGCCGTCGTCATCGAGGGCTGTGATGGTGTCATCGAAAACATATTCGGCCGTCCATTGGCTTGCGCCGTAAAGCAATTCGACTAGATCGTCGCGCAGCAGCTCGATGTCGGGGCTATCGATAAGCCCACCGGTCGGTGTCGATTCGGTGTCCCGGGACAGCTCGTTGCCGTCGCGGTCCACGACGGACGAGCCCCGGATTTGCGTCCTGCGCTTCTGGGCCGCGCCCAACAGCCCCATGCGCTCGAGCACCGTCAGCGCCGGCCCCCGCACGTCGATCGCCTGACCGCCCGGCCTCGGCCCCCGATGCCGCTCGACCACGGTCACCGAAAACCCATGCCGCCCAAGCCAAAAAGCCGCCGCCGTACCCGCCACGCTGGCGCCGGATACCAGAACCTCGGTCACGTGATCCCTGCCAGTTCCTTTGCGTCGCGGAAGACGTCGTCGAGCATTGCTGGTGTCAACCTACCGGTGAACATGTTTTGCTGGCTCGGGTGGTAGCAGCCGAGCAACCGCACACCGGGCGCCAGGTCGGCAACGACGCCGTGGCCGAACCGGGGCTTGCGCCCGGTCGAGGTGCCCGGCAGCCGCAGCGCGATCTGCCAGCCGAATCCGCCCAGGGCCACGACCACGCGAACATCCTCGGACACCAACCGCCATTCGGCCTGCAGCCACGGCCAGCAGGTGTCCCGCTCCTCCGGCGTCGGGGCGTTGGCGGGGGGCGCGCACCGCACCGGGGCGACGATGCGAATCTTCTTGGTCTGCAACCCATCCGCGGCGTCGACACTCGTCGGTTGGTTCACAAGTCCGGCCCGGTACAGCGCCGCGTACAACTGGTCCCCCGAGCGGTCGCCGGTGAACATCCGTCCGGTGCGGTTCGCACCGTGCGCGGCGGGCGCCAATCCGACGATCAGCAGCCGCGGCCGCGCCGACCCCCAGCTCGGTACCGGCCGCCCCCAATACGGTTGATCGGCAAACGCTCGGCGCTTGACGACCGCGACATCCTCGCGCCAGCCGACCAGGCGCGGGCAGGCCCGGCAGACGCTGACCAGCGCATCGATTTCGGGAATCGAGCCGGCGCGCTCGGCGAGGTCGACAACCGCGGCGGCGTCGGCCGCCACGGGCGTCTGCGGTGTTGCCGGATCGCTGGGCCATCCGGTGCCGGCGCCGACCGGAGAGCTGAACGCCTGGCCGGTACGTGGGTGGGCGAGCACACGAACATCCTGCACGAGTCGAAAAAATTCGGTCGCCGCAAATACCGCTTTGGCATACATTCAGCGGCGATCTTCCAATGAAAAGCGGCGGCCCAGCATTCCTGATCCTGTTCGCCACGTTGATGGCGACGGCGGGCAGCGGCATCTCGATAGTCGCGTTTCCGTGGCTGGCGTTGCAGCACCACAACAGCGCGCGCGACGCCTCGGCCGTGGCCCTGGCCATGACGCTGCCGCTGGTGCTGTCCACCCTCGTCGCCGGCGCCGCGGTCGACTTCTTCGGCCGCCGCCGGGTGTCGCTGGTCTCCGATGCGCTGTCCGGGACGGCGGTGACCGCGGTGCCGCTGATCGCGTGGGGACTCGGCGCGGACGCGCTGAACCTGGCGGTCCTGGCCGTCCTCGCCTTCTTCGCGGCCGCGTTCGACCCGGCCGGGACGACGGCGCGCGAGTCGATGCTGCCCGAGGCCGCCGCCCGCGCGGGCTGGTCGCTGGCCCGAACCAACAGCATGTACGAGGCGATTCTCAACCTGGGGTTCATCGTGGGCCCGGGCATCGGCGGCCTGATGATCGCCACCGTCGGCGGCATCACCACGATGTGGATGACGGCCGGGCTGTTCGGGTTGTCCATCCTGACGATCGGGTCGCTGCGGCTCGAGGGCAGCGGAAAGCCCGAGCGTGCGACCCGGCCCGGCGGGTGGATGTCCGGCATCGCCGAAGGATTGCGCTTCGTCTGGAACCTGCGGGTGCTCCGGACGCTCGGCCTGATCGACCTGGCCGTCACCGCGCTCTACCTGCCGATGGAAAGCGTGCTGTTTCCGAAGTACTTCTCCGACCACCACCAACCGGCGCAACTGGGATGGGCGCTGATGGCGATCGGGTTCGGCGGCGTGGCGGGGGCTCTCGGATATGCGGCGCTGTCGAAACACCTGCGACGGCGCACGGCCGTGCTGACGGCGACCCTCACCTTCGGGGCGGCGACCGTCGGAATCGCGTTCCTGCCGCCGTTGCCGGTGATCCTGGTGCTGTGCGCGGTCACCGGCGTGGTCTACGGGCCGATCCAGCCGATCTACAACTACATGATGCAGACGCGGGCCCCGCATCGGCTGCGCGGCCGGGTGGTCGGGGTGATGACCGGGCTGACCTACGCGGCGGGCCCGTTGGGCCTGGTGGTCGCCGGTCCGCTGACCGACGCGGCGGGGCTCAAGGTCACGTTCCTGGTGCTGGCGGTACCGATCCTGCTGATCGGCCTCGTCGCCTGCCGCCTGCCGTCGCTGCACGAACTGGACCGCGCGCCGGAGCTCGCGCAAGACCCCGGCCCGTCAGGCGGGCTTAGTATCGGGCCGTGAGCTCTGACGCCCTGGCCAGCCTGATCGCCGACCTGCCCGACGGGATGGTGGTCACCGACCCGACCGTGACCGAGGGCTACCGGCAGGACCGCGCCTTCGACCCGGCGGCCGGCAAGCCGCTGGCCGTGGTGCGGCCGCGGCACACCGAAGAGGTGCAGAAGGTGCTGCGCTGGGCCGCCGCGCACCGGGTGCCCGTGGTGACGCGCGGCGCCGGCAGCGGCCTGTCGGGCGGGGCGACCGCACTGGACGACGGGATCGTGCTGTCCACCGAGAAGATGCGCGACATCGCCGTCGACCCGGTCACGCGGACCGCGGTATGCCAGCCCGGGCTGTTCAACGCTGAGGTGAAGAAGGCCGCGGCCGAGCACGGCCTGTGGTATCCGCCGGACCCGTCGTCGTTCGAAATCTGCAGCATCGGCGGCAACATCGCCACCAACGCCGGCGGGCTGTGCTGCGTGAAGTACGGCGTCACCACCGATTACGTGCTGGGCATGCAGGTGGTGCTGGCCGACGGCACCGCGGTGCGGCTGGGCGGCCCGCGTCTGAAGGATGTCGCGGGGTTGTCGTTGACCAAACTGTTCGTCGGCAGCGAGGGCACGCTGGGCGTCGTCACGGAGGTGACGCTGCGGCTGGTGCCCAAGCAGAACGCGTCCAGCATTGTGGTGGCCAGCTTCGCGACCGTCGAGGACGCGGTCGAGGCGGTGCTCGGCGTCACCGCGCGGCTTCGTCCGTCGATGCTGGAGTTCATGGACTCGGTGGCGATCAACGCCGTCGAGGACACCCTGCGCATGGATCTGGACCGCGGGGCGGCCGCCATGCTGGTGGCCGGATCGGACGAGCGCGGCCGCGCCGGCAGCGAGGACGCCGAAATCATGGCCGAGGTTTTCGCGGAACACGCTGCGACGGAGGTGTTTTCAACCGACGATCCCGACGAGGGCGAGGCGTTCGTCGTCGCACGGCGGTTTTGCATCCCGGCCGTCGAGGCCAAGGGGTCGTTGCTGCTCGAGGATGTCGGGGTGCCGCTTCCGGCGCTGGGCAAGCTGGTGACCGGGATCGCGCACATCGCCGCGGAGCGTGACCTGATGATCTCGGTGATCGCGCACGCCGGCGACGGCAACACCCACCCGCTGATCGTCTACGACCCCGCCGATGCCGACATGACCGAGCGCGCCCACCTGGCGTTCGGCGAGATCATGGATCTCGCCGTCGGACTGGGCGGCACGATCACCGGGGAACACGGCGTCGGCCGGCTGAAGCGGCCGTGGCTGGCCGGCTATCTGGGACCCGACGTGATGGACCTCAACCGGCGGATCAAAGAGGCGCTGGATCCGCAGGGCATCCTCAATCCCGGCGCGGGTATCTAATTCGTTCACCGAGCGTCACGCCAGCGTGGCGTCCGCCGCCGAGCGTCACGCCAGCGTGGCATGCAAGAGAAGCCTGGTTGACATCTTGGGCCCATTGTCGTACGAATGAGACATGGCTGCTGTTATGTCTCACGAAGCGCCGGTCAAGTTTCAGCTCGCGACGGCCGCCACCTGGCCGAACCCGTGGCCGATGTACCGCGCTCTGCGAGATCACGATCCGGTGCACCACGTCGTTCCGGCGAACCATCCCGGCGATGACTACTACGTGCTGTCCCGGCACGCCGACGTGTGGGCCGCGGCCCGGGACCACGAAACCTATTCGTCGGCACAGGGATTGACCGTCAACTACGGCGACCTGGAAATGATTGGGCTGCAGGATAATCCGCCGTTCGTGATGCAGGATCCTCCGGTGCACACCCAATTCCGCAAGCTGGTCTCGCGCGGCTTCACGCCACGGCAGGTCGAGGCGGTGGAGCCCAAAGTGCGGGAGTTCGTCGTCGAGCGCATAGAGGGGTTGCGCTCGGCCGGCGGCGGCGACATCGTCGCGGAGCTGTTCAAGCCGCTGCCGTCGATGGTGGTGGCGCACTATCTCGGTGTGCCGGAGGAAGATTGGGCCCAATTCGACGGTTGGACCCAGGCGATCGTCGCGGCCAACACCGCCGATGGCGGCGTCGCCGGTGCGCTCGAGACGGTCGGCGACGCGGTCGGGTCGATGATGGCCTACTTCGCCGGGCTGATCGAACGGCGCCGGAGCGATCCCGAGGACGACACGATCTCGCACCTGGTGGCCGCCGGCGTCGGGGCAGACGGTGACATCGCCGGCACCCTGTCGATCCTGGCGTTCACGTTCACCATGGTCACCGGCGGCAACGACACCGTCACCGGCATGCTCGGCGGTTCGATGCCGCTGCTGCACGAACGACCCGACCAACGTCAGCTGCTGGTGGACGACCTCGACCGCATCCCGGATGCGGTCGAGGAGTTACTGCGGATGACCTCACCCGTGCAGGGGCTGGCCCGCACCGTCACCCGCGACGTGAACGTCGGTGCGACGACCATCCCGGCCGGCCGCCGGGTATTGCTGTTGTACGGTTCGGCCAACCGTGACGAACGCCAATACGGTTCGGACGCAGGCGAACTCGACGTGACCCGCTGTCCACGCAACATCATGACGTTCAGCCACGGCGCCCACCACTGCCTGGGCGCCGCCGCCGCTCGGATGCAGTCCCGCGTGGCGCTGACCGAACTCCTGACCCGCTGCCCGAGCTTCGAGGTGGACGAATCCGGCATCATCTGGGCCGGCGGCAGCTACGTCCGGCGGCCGCTGTCGGTGCCGATTCGGATGAAGTCCTGATGCCTGGGAGCGACTGGCTTTCCCCGCACCGCAACGAAGCCGCCGTCGACCGGATACTCGACGCGGCCGAGCGGCTGTACACCCAGCGCGACTCGGATTCGGTCGGCATGAATGAAATCGCCAGGGCCGCTGGGTGTTCCCGTGCGACGCTGTATCGGTATTTCGACAACCGCGAGGCGCTGCGCACTGCCTATGTGCACCGGGAAACCCACCGGCTGGGTCGCGAAATCATCGCGCGCACCGGCGACATCGGGGATCCGCGCGAACGGTTGGTCGCGAGCATCCTCGTCACACTGAGGATGGTTCGCGAAAGCCCGGCGCTGGCTTCCTGGTTCGCCACCACCCGTCCGCCGGTGGGTGGCGAACTGGCCGGACAGTCCGAAGTCATCGCGGCATTGGCGGTGGCGTTCCTGCATTCGCTGGGACCCGACGATCCCGCGGTCATCGAACGTCGCGGTCGCTGGATGGTGCGAGTGATCGTCTCGCTGCTGACCCACCCCGGCCACGACGAAGCCGACGAGCGAGCGATGATCGAAGAGTTCGTCGTCCCGATCGTCACGCCGGTCGCCGCGCGCGATTAAGCCCGCTCCGGGCGGCCGACACCACTATTGGAATTGCCCGCCTCCTAGCGACAACCCGTTTCCTCTGGTCACACCGGCTAACGAGGTTGTCGCTGTGAGGCGGGCAATCGCCTGTCCACCCCGCGGCGAGACGCCCGGGGCCGCTGTTACGAACGGTGCGCGGCGGCGCCCGGCGCCGCCTCCGACCGACGGCGCCGCCTCAGTCACGGACGCGGGTGAACCGGTGCAACAGCCACGCCAGCGGGATCGTCACGACCAGCGTCGCGACGTACAGGTACAGCATCGATCCGGTGTAAACACGGGCGCCCACGATGTAGTCCATCGCGAATTCCATGGTGATCAGGTGGATCAGGAAGATCTCGTAGGAGATCTCGCCCAGCCACACCATCGGGCGGCTGGCCAGTATTCGCGAATACCAGCCTTGAGCACTGGCAGGGCCACCAAGGGCCAGCGGTGCCACCGCGAGTGCGGCGATGACGGCATAGAAACACGTCTTGAACAACGCTTCGCTCAGCGTCGCCGGGGAGGTCGTGGGCGCGCCGGCAATGGGCGTTGACACGATGAAATAGCAGACGACCGCCAGCGGTATGGCCACGACGCCGTAGGCGCGCACTCCCATCTCCTGCAGCACGGTCAGCATCATGCCGGCGAGGAACCACGCCAGGTAGGTGGGCAGCCACAGCCGTGCGCCGTCGGGAAACCAGTGATCGGTGTGCACCAGGACCAGCCAGGCGGGGCTGACCAACGCCATTCCCGCCAGGGCGCCCAGGACGAGTTTCGGCTGCCATTGTCGCCGGCAGATCACCACCAGTAGCAGGTACGCCAGCAGCGGCAGCACCACGTAGTACGAGCCCTCTACCGCAAGGCTCCACATCTGGGTCAGGCCCTGGTGCAGATACTTGCCCAGGTAGCCGTTGCAGTAGATCTGCGTCAGCGTCAGGTTGCGCGCCAGCCCCAGCCAGCTGTGTCCCGGGTTCGGCCCGGCATCCCGGTAGTGGTAGAGCACATAGGCGAACAAGACGGTGATCACGTAGGCGGGCATGATTCGGCGAACCCGGTGCCACGCATAGCGACTCAGCGACGGCGGCGCTCCGCCTCGCGCCGCCGACTTCACCCACGGGCGGAACAACAGGTAGCCGGAGAGCACGAAGAAGATCGGCACCCCGATCTCCATTCGGGAACCGACCAGGCCCCAATATCCGTGCGTGTATTTGCCGGTGGTATATGCAGCGTGGGTGCCGACGACGAGGAGCGCCGCGACCGCGCGGATGCCCGTCAGGGACGCGATCCGGTCTACGCGAGAGGTCTGCTCGAGCCCGCCCTGGGCGTCTTGCTCTTCCGACAGCGTCATCCGCCGTGTTTCCTGCGCGGCTTCCCACCATCTCGGCCGTGGAGCTTGTTGGTGGACGAGCGCTCCGGCTGAAGGTTGATCAACACCCCCGAAATCCGGGTGTGCTCAAGCCTTTTCAACGTCGACTTGCCCAAGTTGGCCGGCAACTCCACCAGTGAGAAATCCGGTCCGATCGCGATGTGGCCGAAATCGCTGCGATGTAACCCGCCCTCGTTGGCGATGGCCCCGACGATCGCGCCAGGGCCGATCTTGTGCCGCTTGCCCACCGCGATGCGATAGGTGGCGAAAGGCTTCGCATTTCTTGGTCTTTCGGGACGCTCACGCCGTTCTGCGCGCCGCTCGCGTCGTTCCGGTGGCGGCTCGGGCGACATCAGGAACTCCTCGCCATCGCGCGACTGCACCGCCAGCGCGGCGGCGATGTCGGCCATCGGCGTGTCGTGCTCGCGTTCGTAGTCCTGCACCAACTTGCGGAACAGGTCGATTCCGGGCGAACCGAGCGCGGTCGTGATGGAATCGGCGAATTTGGCCACCCGCTGGGCGTTGACGTCCTCGACGGTGGGCAAACCGGTCTCGGTGAGCGTTTGACGCGTGGCCTTTTCGATCGCTTTCAGCAGGTGGCGCTCGCGCGGGGAAACGAACAGCAGCGCCGTTCCCGAACGACCGGCCCGACCGGTGCGCCCGATCCGGTGCACGTAAGACTCGGTGTCGTGCGGAATGTCGTAGTTGAGCACGTGCGATATCCGCTCCACATCCAGCCCACGCGCGGCCACGTCGGTGGCGACCAGGATGTCGATGCTGCCGTCCTTCAATGCGGCGACGGTGCGCTCGCGCTGCCCTTGCGGGATGTCTCCGTTGATGGCGGCCGCGGAAAAGCCCCGGGCCCTTAACTTTTCGGCGACCTCCTCGGTGGCCTGTTTGGTCCTGACGAAGACGATCATCGCCTCGAACGGCTCGACTTCCAGAACCCGCGTCAGCGCGTCCATCTTGCGCGGGCCGGCGACCTGGATGTAGCGCTGCGAAATATTCTCGGCGGTAGCGGTTTTCGCTTTGGTGCTGACTTCCAACGGATCGTGCAGGTACTTGGTGGTGATCTTGCGGATCGCCGGCGGCATGGTCGCCGAGAACAACGCCACCTGTTTGTATTCCGGGGTTTCGGACAGTATGCGATCGACTTCTTCGGCGAATCCCATGGTGAGCATCTCGTCGGCCTCGTCGAGCACCAGGTAGTCGACGTGGGACAGGTCCAGCGTCCCGCGCTCGAGGTGGTCGATGACCCGGCCCGGGGTGCCGACGACCACATGGGCGCCGCGGCGCAGCCCGGCCAGCTGCACGCTGTAGGAGGAGCCGCCGTAGATCGGCAGCACGTTGATCTTGGGCAGGTGGGCCCCGTACCGGCTGAACGCCTCGGCCACCTGCAGGGCCAGTTCCCGGGTGGGGGCGAGCACCAGCGCCTGGGTGACCGTGCTGGTGACGTCGATCTTGGACAGGATCGGGATCGCGAACGCCGCGGTCTTGCCGGTGCCGGTCTGGGCCAGCCCGACGACGTCGGAGCCCGCCATCAGCGCCGGGATCGTCGCCGCCTGAATGCCCGTGGGCGACTCGTAGCCGACGTCAGCGATCGCCCGCAAGACCGAGGGATTGATCTGCAGGTCGGCAAACGTGGTTGAGGCAGCTTCAGTCGAGCTGTCCGAGAGGGTCATCGTCCAAGGAGTCTAGTGGTGATCGCGAGCTCAACGGAGTTGAGCGCTGCGGGTCACCACCAGAAAGCCCAGTGTGATCGCGAGCTCAGCGGACGCTGAGCGCTGCGGGTGATCGTCGGCACACCCGGCCTGCCTGCCACAGTCGCGGGCCCATTGACGGTACGGTGCGTCGATGTGTGGTCGCTACCGTGTCGTGCCGAGCCACTGACCGGCTCGGCCGCTGTCGCTCTCATCGCCCTCACCATGACCGGCTGCGGTTCGGGGGACTCCACCGCCGCCAAGACGCCCCAGGCCAGGACCACGTCGGAGGTCGCGTCGATCACGGCTCCGGCCACGCCCCCCGCGGCCGCGCCACCAGGCAACGCGCCGCCGGCCGATCCCTGCGCGGTCAACCTCGCCTCGCCCACCATCGCCAAGGTGGTTTCCGAATTGCCTCGCGACCCGCGCAGCCAGCAGCCCTGGAACCCCGAACCGCTGGCCGGCAATTACAACCAATGCGCGCAGCTGTCGGCGATCATCATCAAGGCCAACACCAACGCGGTGAGTCCGACCACCCGGGCGGTGCTGTTCCATCTTGGCCAATTCATCCCACAGGGCGTGCCCGACACCTACGGATTCAACGGCGTTGACGCGGCGCAGACAACGGGCGACACGGTGGCGCTGACCTATCCCAGCGGGATCAACGGCTTGAACACCGACGTGAAATTCCACTGGAACGGCAACGCGGTCGACCTCATCGGCAACACGCCCGCGCGCTGATCCGGGGCACGCGCCACCCTCCTGTCGGGGCGCTGGCCTACTGTGGCTCGCGTGTTGGTCTCCGGCGACAGCATCATCTACAGCGCATCGGATCTGGCCGCCGCAGCCCGCTGCGAATTCGCGCTGCTGCGGGATTTCGACGCGAAGCTAGGCCGCGGGGCCGCTCCCGTCACCGCCGAGGACCAGCTGCTCACGCGGACGGCCGACCTCGGCAGCGAGCACGAGCGACGGGAACTGGCCTCGCTGCGCGACCGCTTCGGACCGGCCGTCGCGATCATCGGCCGCCCCGCGTACACCCCCGCCGGCCTGGCGGCGGCCGCCGACGCCACCCGGCGCGCCGTCGCCGACCGGGCGCCGGTGGTGTATCAAGCCGCCATGTTCGACGGCCGCTTCGCCGGCTTCGCCGACTTCCTGGTGCGTGACGGCGAGTGGTACCGGGTCGTGGACACCAAGCTGGCCCGCTCGGCCAAGGTGGCCGCGCTGTTACAGCTTGCCGCTTATGCCGACGCGTTGGCCGCCTCCGGCGTCCCCGTTGCGCCCGAGGCCGAGCTGCGGCTGGGCGATGGAACCACTGTGCGGCACCGGGTTCACGACCTGATCCCCGTCTACCGCTTGCAGCGGGCCCGCCTGCAGCGCCTCCTCGATGAGCACTACGCGGACGGCGCCACGGTCCGCTGGGACGACGAGGGTGTTGCCGCCTGCTTTCGGTGCCCACTGTGCCTCGAGCAGTTACGGGCGTCCGACGACGTGCTGCTGGTGGCCGGCCTGCGAGTGAGCCAGCGCGACAAGCTCTTTGATGCCGGGATCAGCACCGTCGCCGACTTGGCCGATCTTCGCGGACCCGTTCCCGGCCTGGCGGCCGGCGCGCTGAGCAAGCTCGCCGTCCAGGCCAAACTGCAAGTCCGCCAACGTGAAACCGGTGTTCCGCAGGTCGAGGTCATCGACCCGCAGCCGCTGACCCTGCTGCCCGAGCCCGACCCCGGGGACCTGTTCTTCGACTTCGAAGGCGACCCGCTGTGGACCGCCGATGGCCGCGAGTGGGGCCTGGAATATCTGTTCGGCGTGCTCGAAGCCGGGCCGGCGGGGAAGTTTCGCCCGTTGTGGGCGCATAACCGGGCCGACGAACGCAAGGCGCTGATCGACTTCCTGGCGCTGGTGGCCAAACGCCGCAAGCGCCGCCCCAACATGCACATCTATCACTACGCGCCCTACGAGAAGACCGCGTTGTTGCGACTCGCCGGACGCTATGGAGTGGGCGAGGACGAAGTCGACGAACTGCTGCGCAGCGGTACGCTGGTCGACCTTTACCCCTTGGTGCGCAGGAGCATTCGCACCGGTGCGGAGTCCTTCAGCCTCAAGGCGCTGGAGCCGCTCTACATGGGGGCTCAGCTGCGCGTGGGTGACGTGACCACGGCCACCGGGTCGATCACCTCCTACGCACGCTACTGCGAACTCCAGGCGGACGGCCGCGGCGACGAGGCCGCATCGGTGCTCAAAGAGATCGAGGACTACAACCACTACGACTGCTCCTCGACACAAAAACTGCGGAATTGGTTGATGTTGCGCGCGTACGAATCCGGCGTCCTGCCGATCGGCGCCCAGGCCGTGACGGACGGCAACACCGTCGATGACCGCGACCAACTGGCGATGACGTTGTCGGCGTTCGCCGGTGCCGCCGGCGTCGACGACCGCACGCCCGAGCAGACGGCGGTGGCCCTGCTGGCCGCGGCGCGCGGCTACCACCGGCGCGAGGACAAACCCTTCTGGTGGGCGCACTTCGACCGGCTGAACTTCCCGATCGACGAGTGGGCGGATAACACCGATGTTTTCGTCGCCGAGCACGTGTCGGTCAGCGTCGACTGGCACACGCCGCCACGCGCGCGCAAACCGCAGCGGCGGCTGCGGCTGCGCGGTGAGCTGGCGCGCGGCGACTTGAAGAGCGAGGTCTTTGCGCTCTACCACCCGCCTGCTCCGCCCGGCATGACCGACAGCCCGGACCGGCGGGCGGCCGGGCGGGTCTCGGTGGTCGAGGCCGACGATCCGGCGGTCCCAGCCGAAGTGGTGGTACTCGAACGAGTTGGCAGCGACGGCAACACTTTTCACCAGCTGCCGTTCGCACTGACCCCAGGCCCGCCCATCCCGACGACGGCCCTGCGGGATTCGATCGAGGCGACCGCGACCCGGGTGGCCGCCGGATTGCCGCAACTGCCCCGCAGCGCCGTCGTCGACGTGCTCCTGCGTGCCGCGCCCCGTCTGCGCGGCGGCACCGCCCTCCCCCGTAGCGGCGACACCGTCGCCGACATCACCGCCGCGCTACTGGATCTCGACTCGTCATACCTTGCGGTGCACGGTCCGCCCGGCACCGGCAAGACGCACACCGCGGCGCGCGTGATCCAGGATCTGGTCACCGAACACGGCTGGCGGATCGGTGTGGTCGCGCAGTCACACGCCACCGTAGAGAACGTGCTGGACTGTGTCATCGACGCCGGTCTGGATCCGCAACGGATCGCCAAGAAGCGCAACGACCACCGGGCACCGCGCTGGCGGGAGATCGACGGCGGCGCCTACGCCGCGTTCCTCGCTGACACACCCGGTTGTGTGATCGGCGGAACGGCATGGGATTTCGCCAACGCCAATCGGATACCGCCGGGGAGCCTGGATCTGCTGGTGATCGACGAAGCGGGCCAATTCTGTTTGGCCAACACCATCGCCGTGGCCCCGGCCGCCGCAAACCTGCTGCTGCTCGGGGATCCGCAGCAGTTGCCGCAAGTCAGCCAGGGCACTCATCCCGAGCCGGTGGACGCCTCCGCGCTGGAGTGGCTGGTCGACGGTCAGCGCACCCTGCCCGACGAACGTGGCTACTTTCTGGACCTCTCCTACCGCATGCATCCGGCGGTCTGCGCCGCGGTTTCGGCGCTCTCCTACGAGAACAGGCTGCATTCCCACGACTGCACCGCCGCCCGCCGGCTCGACGGCTATCAGCCCGGTGTGCAGCTGCTTCCGGTTGAGCATCAAGGCAATTCGACCGAGAGCCCCGAGGAGGCCGACACGATCGTCGCCGAGATCGACCAGCTGCTCGGCGCGTCGTGGACCGATGAACACGGCATCCGGGCCTTGGCCGCCACCGATGTGCTGGTGCTGGCGCCCTACAACGCCCAGGTGGCGCTGTTACGTCACCGGTTGAGCGCCGCAGGTCTGGTTGGAGTGCGGGTCGGGACGGTCGACAAGTTCCAGGGCGCGCAGGCACCGGTGGTTTTCATCTCGATGACGGTGTCGTCCATGGACGTGGCGCCCCGCGGGGTCTCCTTCCTGCTCAACAGGAATCGGCTCAACGTCGCGGTAAGCCGGGCTCAGTACGCGGCCGTGATCGTGCGCTCCCCGTCGCTGACGGAATATCTGCCCGCCACCCCCGAGGGCCTGATCGACCTGGGCGCCTTTCTGGCTCTCACGCAGCCCGTTCTGCGGTGAACGGGCTAACCGGTCGACGAGTGCCGGCCCGGACCGGTGGGGTCGTCGTCGGGATCGGGGCGGTGATGCTGGCCTCGCAACGATTCACCCTCGGAAAACTGCCGCCCCGCCGTGTGTTGGCGGCGCGGCGGCCGGGTGAGCCGATCGCCCGGCGGGAGGGAGTTGGGCGGGCGCCGCACGGCCACCTGTCGAAGGCGTTTACCGCTATCCACATGAGAACCGTTGTGGGCGTGGCCGATTGGTTGAGCCGGCGCGGCCGGGCCGCGTCGCGAGACCCCGGTGGTCGCCGGGCGCGGCCGTCCGACCGGTTGCCGGGGCGGCTCGGGATGACTCCTTTGCTCGACGTCGGATTCGCGCACCAGAAGGAATTCGACGTATTCGTCATCGTCGTAGTCGTCGTCGACGACGTCGTCGTCAGGGCCGGGCGGATCGTCGCCTCCCCTGCCGTCGCCCTTGCCGGGCCACGGCGCAAAGCCCACCAAAAACAGTGCGGCGATGATCCCGAACAGCGCGATGAACGCCGGCAGCAGCACCGACTGCGACATCGCGGCGGCGAACGGGTCGCGCAGGAACCCGGGCAGCTGCAGGGTGAGCGCGTCCTCGCCCACCGCGTCGCCGGACGGCCGGCGCGGCATCTCATCGGTGATCCGCCACGTCATGAACGCGGCCATGCCCGCGCTGCCGAGCACCGCACCGAGCTGGCGCACGGAGTTGTACACCGCGGAGCCCGCGCCGGCCAGGTGTGGCGGCAGGTTACGCGTCGCGGTGGCCGTCAACGGTGACCACACGAAAGCCATCCCGACGCCCATCGCGAAGAACGGCAAAACCAGTCGCCAGATCGGCGTCGTCGGCGTCATCTCGAACGTGATCCAGGTCAGCGCGATGGCCAGCACGGAGAAACCGAAACCGAGCACGGGCTGCGGATGGTATTTATCGACGATCTTGCCGACGAGTGGCGCAAAGACGCCGTTCGCGATCGCCATCGGCGCGATCAACAAGGCCGAGCGCGTCGGCGAGAGCCCGCACACGGCCTGCGCGTAGAACGTCAGCGGCAGCATCATCGCCGTGGCGGTGAACGAGACGATGGCGACCCCGACGTTGCACAGGCTGAAATCGCGGTCGCTGAAGATGACCAGCGGAATCAGCGGCTCGTGGGCATTGAGCGATTGCCAGAACGCGAAGGCCGTCATGAACCCGACGCCGGCCACGATCAACGCCCAGATCCAGGGTTGCCAGTGCGCTGCCTGGCCCTGTTGCAGCCCGAACACGATCAGGAAGATGCCGATGCCGGACAGCGCAACCCCGATCAGGTCGAAGCGATGCGACTGGGTGGGCAGCACCGGAATCAGCCAATACGCCAGCCCCAGCCCGAGGACGCCGATCGGCACGTTGACGAAGAAGATCCACTGCCAACCCAGCCCGTCGACCAGGACACCGCCCGCCAGCGGGCCCACCAGGCTGGCGACACCGGCGGTGGCACCCCACAGGCTCACCGCGACGCCGCGACGCTCCGCCGGAAAGATCCGCGTGATGGTCGACAGGGTCTGCGGGGTCAGCAGCCCGGCGCCGACGCCCTGCACCACGCGCGCCGCGATCAGCATGGCGGCGCTGCCGGCCAGCCCACACCACACCGAGGAGGCGGTGAACACGACCAGACCGATCAGATAGAGGTTCTTGGGGCCGAACCGGTCACCGAGGCGCCCGGCCACCAGCAACACGACGGCATAGCCCAGCAGGTAGGCGCTGGTCACCCAGACCACGGTGTCGTAGCCGATGCGCAGGCTGCCCATGATGGTCGGGTTGGCGATGGCGACGATGGTCGAGTCGACCATGATCATGAAAAAGCCGATCATCATCGCCCATAGCGGGTTCCAGGGGTTCTGCGACTGCGGTGAACTCCGGGTAAGGAAGTCCCAGCGGTTGGCGACCCGGGCCGGTGACGGCCTAGCGCTTCCCCCGGGCGTGCGGGGCGTAGCCGTCGTCATCCACCCCACCTCGTTTCGCTTTCGCTCCCGGCGATGCCGCTCAGCCGAATCGACCCGGCTCATCGACCCGTCCCGCAGGTGATACACCGCGCGCGGCGCGGCAAACAGCATGAGGACCGGCGAACGGCACGGACCGTCGCAGACATCCAGCCCGCATTATTCCCGGTAAGGCAATAGGCCGGCAGCCAAGGACCCGGTCGAGGTGCATAACGAGTCAGGATTTGCCACGGGCGCGTTAGCCTGGGGGGACGCCATCTGCAGGAGAGAGAATATGCGGGGTCGACGGAAAAGGTCGCCGAACCGGTTCTTCACCATGTCCGACGCGGGACAGCAGCCGACCGCCAACGACGGTCGACCCAAGATGTCCGCGCGGGCATTGGCGCAGGTCATCGAGCGGAGCTCGTGGTTGCAGGGCCCGGCCGCCGAGGCCTATGTGACCCGGCTGCGCAACGCGAACCCGCATGCCGGCCCGGCGGAGATCCTGGCCAAGCTGCAGAAGCGATACCTGGCCATCGTGACGGCCGGCGGTGTTGCGGTGGGGGCCGCCGCGACCGTCCCCGGCATCGGCACGATCAGCGCCCTGTCGGCGGCGGCCGCCGAAACGGTGACGTTCCTGGAGGCCACCGCGTTCTTCGTGTTGGCGGTGGCGGTGGTTTACGACATCCCGGCCGATCATCGGGAACGCCGCCGTGCGCTGGTGCTGGCGGTCCTCGCCGGCGACAACAGCGAGCACGCCGTCGCGCAGCTGATCGGTCCGCGCCGTACCAACGGCGGCTGGATCTCCGAGGGCCTGGCCGCCCTGCCGCTGTCGTCGATGTCGAAGCTGAACTCGCGACTGCTCAAGTCGTGGGTCCGCAAGTACACCGTGCGGCGCGGCGCGCTGTTGTTCGGCAAACTGCTGCCGGTGGGCATCGGGGTCGTGGTGGGCGCCATCGGCAACTACCTCGCCGGCAAGAAGATGATCCGCAACGCCAGCCGGGCGTTCGGCGCCCCGCCCGCGCGGTGGCCCCGCGCGCTGCACCTGGTGCCCCCGGTCCACGAAGCCGGCTAGCGCCCGGCCGTCCTCCTGTTACCCGGTCGACCTGGCGGATCGGCGGCGAAAGGTTAGCCTTTATAGGGCGGAACAATGGGTATCGCCGTCGGTGTGAGGTGTTCGGTCGTCCGGGACCGACAAGGGTGCAGGCGCCGCGGGAATGCGCTTGCGGAACAGAAGGATTGAGGCGAACTGCGGTCGTGAGCAACATAAGTTCACCATTCGGGCAAAACGAATGGCTGGTCGAGGAGATGTACCGCAAGTTCCGCGACGACCCCTCGTCCGTCGATCCGAGCTGGCACGAATTCCTTGTCGACTACAACCCCGACCCCGCAGGCGAATCCGCGCCCCCGACCAGCGCCGATGGGCCGCCGACCGCCGCCCCTGCCCCGGCGAAGCCGGCCCCGCAGACCACCGAGCCCGCCAAGCCCGCGGCCCCCGCGGCCGGCAACGGGGTCGCGCCCCGACCGGCCAAAGCCCCGACTCCCCCGCCGGCCGAGGGCGACGAGCTGCAGACGCTGCGCGGTGCCGCGGCGGCCGTCGTCAAGAACATGTCGGCATCGCTGGACGTGCCGACGGCGACCAGTGTGCGCGCCGTTCCGGCCAAGCTGATGATCGACAACCGGATCGTCATCAACAACCAGCTCAAGCGCACCCGCGGCGGCAAGATCTCGTTCACCCACCTGCTCGGCTACGCGCTGGTGCAGGCGGTCAAGAAGTTCCCGAACATGAATCGGCACTACGCCGAGATCGACGGCAAGCCCACGGCGGTGACGCCGGCGCACACCAACCTCGGCCTGGCCATCGACCTGCAGGGCAAAGACGGCAAGCGTTCCCTGGTGGTCGCCGGGATCAAGGGCTGCGAAACCATGCGCTTCGCCCAGTTCGTGACCGCATACGAAGACATCGTGCGGCGAGCCCGCGACGGCAAGCTGACCGCCGAAGACTTTGCCGGCGTTACCATTTCGCTGACCAACCCGGGCACCATCGGCACCGTGCACTCGGTGCCGCGGCTGATGGCGGGCCAGGGCGCCATCATCGGCGTCGGCGCCATGGAGTACCCCGCAGAATTTCAGGGCGCCAGCGAGCAACGCATCGCCGAGTTGGGCATCGGCAAGCTGATCACCCTGACGTCGACTTACGACCACCGCATCATCCAGGGCGCCGAATCCGGCGACTTCTTGCGCACCATCCACGAGATGTTGCTCTCGGACGCGTTCTGGGACGAGATCTTCCGCGAGTTGGGCAACCCGTACCTGCCGGTGCGCTGGAGCACCGACAACCCGGATTCGATCGTCGACAAGAACGCCCGGGTGATGGAGTTGATCGCGGCCTACCGCAACCGCGGTCACCTGATGGCCGACATCGACCCGCTGCGACTGGACGGCAGCCGGTTCCGCAGCCACCCCGATCTGGAGATCCTCAACCACGGCCTGACGCTGTGGGACCTCGACCGGGTGTTCAAAGTCAACGGCTTCGCGGGGTGCGAGTACAAGAAGCTGCGCGACGTGCTGGGTCTGCTGCGCGACGCCTACTGCCGCCACATCGGCGTGGAGTACACCCACATTCTCGAACCCTCACAACAGGAATGGCTGCAGCAGCGCGTCGAGACCAAGCACGTCAAACCGACGGTGGCCGAGCAGAAGTTCATTCTGAGCAAGCTGAACGCCGCCGAGGCCTTCGAAACCTTCCTGCAGACCAAATACGTTGGCCAGAAGCGGTTTTCGCTGGAAGGCGCGGAAAGCATCATTCCGATGATGGACGCGGCGATCGACCAGTGCGCCGAGCACGGGCTCGACGAGGTGGTTATCGGGATGCCGCACCGTGGCCGGCTCAACGTACTGGCCAACATCGTCGGCAAGCCGTACTCGCAGATCTTCTCCGAGTTCGAGGGCAACCTCAACCCGGCACAGGCGCACGGCTCCGGGGACGTCAAGTATCACCTGGGCGCCACCGGCGTGTACCTACAGATGTTCGGCGACAACGACATTCAGGTGTCGCTGACCGCCAACCCGTCACACCTGGAAGCCGTTGACCCGGTGCTGGAGGGTCTGGTGCGGGCCAAGCAGGACCTGCTGGACCACGGCGCCGAAGACCAGGGCGACGAAAAAGCGTTCTCGGTGGTGCCGATGATGCTGCACGGCGACGCCGCGTTCGCCGGTCAGGGCGTGGTCGCCGAAACCCTGAACCTGACCCACCTGCCCGGCTACCGCGTCGGCGGCACCATCCACATCATCGCCAACAACCAGATCGGCTTCACCACCGCGCCGGAGTACTCGCGGTCCAGCGAGTACTGCACCGACGTCGCGAAGATGATCGGCGCGCCGATCTTCCACGTCAACGGCGACGACCCGGAAGCGTGCGCGTGGGTGGCCAAGCTGGCCGTCGACTTCCGGCAGGAGTTCAAGAAGGACGTCGTCATCGACATGCTGTGCTACCGCAAGCGCGGGCACAACGAGGGCGACGACCCGTCGATGACCAACCCCGCGATGTACGACGTCGTCGACACCAAGCGCGGGGTCCGCAAGAGCTACACCGAAGCCCTGATCGGCCGCGGTGACATCTCGATGAAAGAAGCCGAGGACGCGCTGCGCGACTACCAGGGCCAGCTGGAGCGGGTGTTCAACGAGGTCCGCGAGCTGGAGAAACACGGCGCGCTACCGAGCGAATCGGTCGAGGCCGACCAGATGCTGCCGGCGGGCCTGGCCACCGCGGTGGACAAGGCGCTGCTGGCCCGCATCGGTGACGCCTTCCTGGCCGCCCCGGACGGTTTCACCGCACACCCGCGGGTGCAGCCGGTGCTGGAGAAGCGGCGCGAGATGGCCTACGAGGGCAAGATCGACTGGGCCTTCGGCGAACTGCTGGCGCTGGGCTCGCTGGTTGCCGAAGGCAAGCTGGTGCGGCTGTCGGGTCAAGACACCAAGCGCGGCACCTTCTCCCAGCGGCACTCGGTGATCATCGACCGCAACACCGGCCAGGAGTTCACGCCGCTGCAACTGCTGACGACGAATGCCGACGGCACCCCGACCGGGGGCAAGTTCCTGGTCTACGACTCACCGCTGTCGGAGTACGCCGCCGTCGGCTTCGAGTACGGCTACACGGTGGGCAATCCGGACGCTCTGGTGTTGTGGGAGGCCCAGTTCGGTGACTTCGTCAACGGCGCGCAGTCGATCATCGACGAGTTCATCAGCTCCGGTGAGGCCAAGTGGGGCCAGCTGTCCAACGTCGTGCTGCTGCTGCCGCACGGTCACGAGGGTCAGGGGCCCGACCACACCTCGGGCCGCATCGAGCGCTTCCTGCAGCTGTGGGCGGAGGGTTCGATGACGATCGCGATGCCCTCGACGCCGTCCAACTACTTCCACCTGTTGCGGCGCCACGCCCTCGACGGCGTGCAGCGGCCGCTGATCGTGTTCACACCGAAGTCGATGCTGCGCAACAAGGCGGCGGTCAGCGACGTCCGGGACTTCACCGAGATCAAGTTCCGCTCGGTGCTCGAAGAGCCGACCTACGAGGACGGCATCGGTGATCGCAGCAAGGTCACCCGCGTCCTGCTGACCAGCGGCAAGCTGTACTACGAGTTGGTGGCCCGCAAGGCCAAGGACAACCGCGAAGACGTGGCGATCGTGCGGATCGAACAGCTCGCCCCGCTGCCCAAGCGGCGGCTGGGCGAGACGCTGGACCGCTACCCGAACGTCAACCAGTACTTCTGGGTGCAGGAGGAGCCGGCCAACCAGGGCGCGTGGCCCCGGTTCGGGCTGGAGCTGCCGGAGCTGTTGCCCGACAAGCTGACCGGGCTCAAGCGCATCTCGCGCCGGGCGATGTCGGCCCCGTCGTCGGGCTCGTCGAAGGTGCACGCGGTCGAGCAGCAGGAGATCATCGACACGGCCTTCGGCTGACCGGGGTGATCGCTGGATCTGCGACCCGCGGGAACCGGGGACCGCTGGTACCGGCTAGCCTCGACGCAAACGTGCCGAGAAGGAAGGGTGCTCATGCAAGGGTTCGCCGGCAAGGTCGCGGTGGTGACGGGCGCGGGTTCAGGTATCGGGCAGGCGCTGGCCGTGGAGCTGGCCCGCTCGGGCGCCAAAGTGGCGATCAGTGACGTCGACCTGGAGGGCCTGGGCCACACCGAGGAACAGCTCAAGGCGATCGGCGCGTCGTTCAAGTCCGATCGCCTCGACGTGACCGAGCGGGAGGCCTTCTTGGCCTACGCCGACGGCGTCAAGGAGCACTTCGGCAAGGTCAACCAGATCTACAACAACGCCGGCATCGCCTTCACCGGCGACGTCGAGGTCAGCCAGTTCAAAGACATCGAACGGGTGATGGACGTCGACTTCTGGGGCGTCGTCAACGGCACCAAGGCGTTCCTGCCGCACCTGATCGCGTCCGGCGACGGGCACGTCGTCAACGTGTCCAGCGTGTTCGGGCTCTTCTCGGTGCCCGGGCAGGCGGCCTACAACTCGGCCAAATTCGCCGTGCGTGGCTTCACCGAGGCGCTGCGACAGGAGATGGCCGCGGCCGGCCACCCGGTGGCGGTGACCACGGTGCACCCGGGTGGCATCAAGACCGCGATCGCGCGCAACGCGACGGCCGCCGAGGGGCTCGACCCCGAGCAGCTCGCGAAGCTGTTCGACAAGCGACTCGCCAGGACCAGCCCGCAACGCGCCGCCACGATCATCCTGGACGCGGTCCGCAAGAAGAAGGCGCGGGTTCTGGTTGGCACGGACGCCAAACTCCTGGACGTGATGGTGCGGGTCGCGGGCCCGTACTACCAGCAGCTCTTCGGCCCGGTCATGGGCCGGTTGATGCCGAAGGTCTAAAGCCTCAGCGGCCGAGCGGATGCTCGGCCAGCCAGCCGGCCGCCACCGCCTGCGGATCGGCACCGGTATGCACCTGCCGGCGCATCTCGACCAGCGCCGCGGTGTCCAGCACGCCGGCCACTTCGTTGATCGCCAGCAGCTGCCGATCGCTGAGCGCGTTGCGGCGATAAAGCGGCACCACATTCTCGGCACGGATCAGCGCGGGTTTGCCGTCGGCCAGCGCGACCAGGTCGCCGGGGATGCCGGGGTCGGCCGAGGTGGTCCACCCCGCCGTCAGCTGTCCGCTCCGAATTGCAGCGAACATCGTTGCGGCATCGGGAAATTCGCGCGGCTGAGCAAGCCGGCAGGAGCCGACCGTCGACGGTTCCTGATGTCCGGCGACCGTCCCGACAACGAGGCCATCGCAGTGGCGGGGCAGCGTGCTCAACTCCGCACTGACATCACTACCGCCCCACGCCTTGGCGGTGGGCCCACTGACCAGCAACACGGGCTTGTCTTCGGCGGCCGTCGTGTAGTCGCCCGCCACCACTCCTTCGGGCAGCGCAGCGATCATTGCGCGGTAGACGTCTTTGTCCGACATCGCCGTCGCGCCGGGCTGCAAAGCTTGCAACGTGCGGCCGGTGAGGGCGGGGACGACGGTGAATGCGCCGGAATCCAATTGGGGCTTCGGCTCGGCCGCCGCCGCGGCCCGCGCACCGAAACCGTATGACCGCAGGGCGGCGACGTAGACGCCGGCCAGCAGTGCCGAATCGGCGTCAGGCCGGGATCCGACCACGACTTCGGCGCTGGCACGACGGTCCGCGGTGCCGGGTGCGCAACCGGCCACAGCGAGTGCGGCGGCGAGCAGCGGCACCGCCAGCCTGCCGACCCTCACCCCCGGGCGACGGAAGTGTCTGGGGCATCCGTGGCCAGTGCCACCGCCCTGGCGACGGCTTCCCCGACCCGGGTGTCCAGCGGGCTCGGGACGATCCGGTCGAGCGCCAGATCGTCGCTGGCGACGGAGAAGATCGCCTCGGCCGCGGCGACCATCATCTTTTCGGTGATGCGGCGCGCGCCGGCTTCCAGCGCACCGCGGAACACCCCGGGGAAGGCAAGCACGTTGTTGATCTGATTCGGGAAATCGCTACGGCCGGTGGCCACCACCGCCGCGTATCTGGCCGCGATATGCGGGTGGATCTCCGGGTCCGGGTTGGACAGCGCGAACACGATCCCGCCGGGCGCCATGGTGGCGATCATCTCTTCGGGAACCACGCCCCCCGACAATCCCAGAAACACGTCGGCGCCCCGGATGGCTTCGGCGAGGCTGCCGGTCAGGCCGGCCGGGTTGGTGCGCCGCGCCAGAGCCACCTTGACGTCGTTCATGTCGTCGCGACCGGTGTGCAGAACCCCACGCGAGTCGAGCACGGTGATATCCGAAACACCCATCACCATAAGGAGATTGGTGCACGCGACGCCGGCCGCACCGGCTCCGGACACCACCACCTTCAGCGAGCTCATGTCGCGACCGAGCACCTTGCTGGCCCCCATGAGCGCGGACAGCACCACGATCGCCGTGCCGTGCTGGTCGTCGTGCATCACCGGGCAGTCCAGCGCCTCGATGAGACGACGCTCGATCTCGAAACAGCGCGGCGCCGAAATGTCCTCCAGGTTGACTGCGCCGAACGTCGGGCGCAGGCGCACCAGTGTTTCCACGATCGCGTCGGGATCCTTGGTGTCCAGCACGATGGGGATGGCGTTCAGCCCGCCGTACGCCTGAAACAGGGCGCACTTGCCCTCCATGACCGGCAGCGACGCCGACGGCCCGATGTCGCCCAGGCCCAGTACCGCGCTGCCGTCGCTGACCACGGCCACCAGCCGGTTCGCCCAGGTGTACCGGGCGGCCTGGGTCTGGTCGGCGGCGATCGCACGGCTGACCTGTGCCACGCCGGGGGTGTAAGCGATCGACAGAGCGCGCTGGGTGTCCAGCGGGGATGTCAGGCCTACGGAAAGCTTGCCGCCTACGTGTGCCTCGAAGATCTCCGCGTCGGTGATCACGCCGTTCCCGGCTTGCGTCTGTATCGATTCAAGCAACTCGGACACGCGCTTCAGCGTACTGACTACCCATTAGTAGCCCTAATTGGTGAGGTGGGTCATACCACCGCCCCGCCGTCGCTAGATCAGCTTCAGCTCGGTGACCGCGCTGCGCTCGTCGACCAGCTCGGCGGTGGTCTTGTCGATGCGGCCGCGGGAGAACTCGTCGATCTCCAGCCCCTGCACGATCGACCAGTCGCCGTCCTTGGTGGTCACCGGGAACGACGACACGATGCCCTCCGGCACGCCGTAGGAGCCGTCGCTGTAGACCGCCATCGAGACCCAGTCCCCCTCCGGGCTGCCCAGCAGCCAGGACCGGGCGGCGTCGACGGTGGCCGAGGCGGCCGACGCCGCCGAGGAGGCGCCGCGCGCGT
This sequence comes from Actinomycetota bacterium, assembly GCA_036338755.1. GTDB lineage: Bacteria > Actinomycetota > Actinomycetes > Mycobacteriales > Mycobacteriaceae > Mycobacterium. Next base: position 89,236 of record JAYZBN010000032.1, read on the forward strand.
CGATGATCGCCGCGCCGCGCTTGGCGACCGTCGGGATGAAGTCGTTCTCGATCCAGTTCTGGTCGTTGACCACCTCGGCGGCGTTCTTGCCGCCGACCTCGGCGTGGAAGATGTCGGGGTACTGGGTGGCCGAGTGGTTGCCCCAGATGGTCACCTTCTTGATGTCGGTGACCGCCGCGCCGGTCTTCTTGGCCAGCTGCGAGATCGCCCGGTTGTGGTCCAGGCGGGTCAGCGCGGAGAACCGCTCCTTCGGGATGTCCGGGGCGTTGCTCAGCGCGATCAGCGCGTTGGTGTTGGCCGGGTTGCCGGTCACGCCGATGCGGACGTCGTCGGCGGCGACCGAGTTCAGCGCCTTGCCCTGCGCGGTGAAGATGGCGCCGTTGGCCTCCAGCAGGTCGCTGCGCTCCATGCCCGGGCCGCGCGGCCGCGCCCCGACCAGCAGCGCGAGGTTCACACCGTCGAAGATCTTGTTCGCGTCCGCGCCGATCTGGACACCGGACAGCAACGGGAATGCGCAGTCGTCCAGCTCCATCACGACGCCCTCGAGCGCCTTGAGGGCGGGCTCGATCTCCAGGAGACGCAGCTCGATCGGGCGGTCGGGGCCCAGCAGCGAGCCACTCGCCAGGCGGAACAACAGGCTGTAGCCGATCTGGCCGGCGGCGCCGGTGACGGCGACCTTGAGAGGACTTGCGCTCACGTCGATGTACTCCTTGTGGAGATGTTCGTGCAGGTTCGGGTTTCGGCTCGAAACTAGCGCACTCTTGTCGGCCGCCGATGTCCGGTCCGCTACCAGGGCTTTCCCGATACCAGATCGTCGCGTTTCGATCAGCCGGAACGCGTACCATTGACCACCGCCCGGTGGGAGCTGCGCACGGTGGGAGGTGGATGTGTTCCAAGGATTTGACGCATTGCCCGAAGCGCTTCGGCCCCTTGCGCACGAACCGCACCCCAAGCCGGACCCGGCCCCCGAACCGCCCAAGGAGACGCTGGTTGACTGCGCCGTCTACGCCGACGGCGAGCGGTTGCCGGGCAAGCTCGGGTACGCGGCCGCCCTGGACAAGGTGCACGAGATCGAAACGTCGGGGCACGACGCCTTCGTGTGGGTCGGCTTGCGTGAACCCAATCAGTCCGAGATGCAGGAAGTGGCCGACGTGTTCGGGCTGCACCCGCTGGCCGTGGAAGACGCGGTGTGCGCGCATCAACGGCCCAAGGTGGAGCGCTACGACGACACTTTGTTTCTGGTGCTCAAGACCGTCAACTACGTGCCCCACGAATCGGTGGTGCTGGCCCGCGAGATCGTCGAGACCGGAGAGATCATGGTCTTCGTCGGCAGGGATTTCGTGGTCACGGTGCGGCACGGCGAACACGGCGGACTGTCGGACGTGCGCAAGCGGATGGACAGCGACCCGGAGCAGATGCGGCTGGGCCCCTACGCGGTGATGCACGCGGTCGCCGACCATGTGGTGGACCACTATCTCGAGGTGAGCAGCCTGATGCTGTCCGACATCGACGGCATCGAGGGGCTGGCGTTCGCGCCGGGCAGCAAGATCGACGTCGAACCGATCTATCTGCTCAAGCGCGAGGTGGTCGAACTGCGCCGGTGCGTCAATCCGCTGTCGACGGCGTTCCATCGCATCCAGATGGACAACAAGGACGTGATCTCCAAAGAGGTGCGGCGCTATCTGCGCGACGTCGCCGACCACCACTCCGAGGCCGCCGACCAGATCGCCAGCTACGACGACACGCTCAATTCGCTGATCCAGGCGGCACTCGCTCGGGTCGGCATGCAGCAGAACAACGACATGCGCAAGATGGCGGCCTGGGCCGGTATCTTGGCGGTTCCCACCATGGTCGCCGCCATCTACGGGATGAACTTCCACTTCATGCCCGAGCTGAATTGGACGTGGGGCTACCCGGCGATCATGGCCGTGATGGCCGTCGCCTGCGTCGGACTGTATTTCCAGTTCCGCCGCAACAACTGGCTGTAACGGTTTGTCGGCGAGCAGACACAAAAGCGCCCGAATCGTCGGCGTGTCGCGGACTTTTGCGTCTGCTGGTCCGTCATCAGCGGGGTTGTGCCGCTGGGCGTTTCGGATCCAGCACGTCGACGCCGTCGTTCTCCCACGCCTGGCGCATCGCCGCGGCGCCCTTGAGCCGCACCCACGCCGCTTCGGTCGCGGTGATGGGAGTCGCCGACAGGAACTGCACCGGGTCGCGGGGCGGGTCCAGCGGCAGATCGCCAATCCCGCTGCGGCCCAACAGGACAGCGGTGAACGGCACGCGCGAAGAAGGGGACGCCCAGATCGGCGAGCCGAGATCGATCAGCGCGTCGGCGCCCAGCACCACACCGTCGACGGCCGGCGTCGCCGCCAGGATCGCCATGCTGCGCGCAACGCCGGTCACCGGACCGGGATCGCGCAACTGCAGCACGATTTCGGCGCGCGGACCGCGCAAGGGATCGGCGATGTCGAGCGTCGGTTCGGTCATCGGGTGGCGCGAGCATCCGAGCGTGACGTAGTGCACCGTGTGGTCCGGCTCGCGGAAACGCAACACCTCGATGGTCTCGGTGCCCAGAAACGTCACGCTCGCCGCATCGGGCGCGACGTCGGTGAAGTAAGCCCGCAGGTGTGCGCGCACCTGATCCGACGTCACGGTGACTCCGACGGCGCGATCGTCAGGTTGACACCGGAATCCGCATCGAAGACCACCAGCTTGGCGGGGTCGAACGCCAGCTCGATCGGTTGTCCGATGGCCGCCTTCGATTCTGCGGGAACCCTTGCCACGAACTGGTTTTCATGGGCGTTCGACTCGGCGGCCAGGTCGTCCAACTGAGCCGAGTGCGCGGCCCACGCCGCGGTGGAGAAGTAGACGTACTTGTCAGCGCCCAGCGACTCGACCAAGTCGACCTTCACCTGGAAGGTCAGCGCCCTGATGCGCTGGTAGCCGTCGATCAGCGCGGCGTCGGACAGATGCTCGGGGCGCACGCCGACGATGACGTTCGCGGGTTCCGGATGCCGGCCGATCACCTCTTGGATTTCCGGGGCCAGCATCACCTCGCCAAACGGCAGCTTGAGTCCAACGGGCGTCAGCGTGGCGGGAAAGAAATTCATCGCCGGCGAGCCGATGAAGCCGGCGACGAACAGGTTGGCGGGCTGCTCGTACAGCTCGTCCGGTGTGCCGATCTGTTGCGCGACACCGGAATGCATCACCACCACGCGGTCGCCCAGCGTCATGGCCTCGGTCTGGTCGTGCGTGACGTAGACCGTCGTGGTGCCCAGCCGCTTCTGCAGCCTGGCGATCTCGCCACGCATCTGAACCCGCAGTTTCGCGTCCAGGTTGGACAGCGGCTCGTCCATCAGGAACGCCTTGGGATGGCGCACGATGGCGCGACCCATCGCCACCCGCTGTCGCTGACCGCCCGACAACTGCGAGGGCTTGCGGTCCAGAAGATCGGTCAGGTCAAGGGTTTTGGCGGTCTCTTCGACCTTCTGGGCGATCTCGGACTTCTTCATCTTGGCCAGCGTCAGGGGAAAGGCGATGTTCTGCCGCACCGTCATGTGCGGATACAGCGCATAGGACTGGAACACCATCGCGATGTCGCGGTCTTTGGGCGCCTTCTCGTTCACCCGTTCGCCGCCGATGCGCAGCTCGCCGGACGAGATGTCCTCCAGCCCCGCAATCATGTTCAGCGTCGTGGTCTTGCCGCAGCCGGAAGGGCCCACCAGGATCAGGAATTCGCCGTCGGCGATGGTGAGGTTCAGGTCATGCACCGCCGTGGCGCCGTCGGGGTAACTCTTGCTGACGTGATCCAGCGCAATCTCGGCCATCGAGTTATCCCTTCACCGCGCCGGAGGTCAACCCGGCGACGATTCGTCGTTGGAAGATTAGAACAAACACGATGATGGGAACCGTGATCACGACGGCACCCGCCGCGATCGAGCCGGTCGGCTCCTCGAACTGGGAACTGCCGCTGAAGTTCACGATCGCCACCGGTGCGGTGATGGCCGCTTTGGTGGCCGTCAGCGTCAACGCCAGCAGCAGATCGTTCCAGGCGAAGATGAATACCAGGATCGCCGCCGTCACCACGCCGGGCGCCGCCAGCGGCACGATCACCTTGCGGAACGCCTGAGCCGGCGTCGCGCCGTCCATTTTCGCCGCCTTCTCCAGATCCCAAGGGATCTCCCGGAAGAAGGCCGACAGCGTGTAGATCGCCAGCGGCAGCGCGAAGGTGATGTACGGCAGGATCAGGCCGGGCCAGGTATCGAACAAGCCGATGAATCGTTCGATGTTGAACAGCGGTGTCACCAGCGAGATCGCTGGGAACATGGTGATCAGCAGGGTGGTCCCCACCAGCAACCGTTTGCCCGGAAAGCGCAGCCGGGCAATGGCATACGCCGCCATCGCACCGAGCACCACCGCGATCACGGTGGTGATCAACCCGATTCCCACGGAGTTGATCAGCGCCGAGCTGAAGAAGTCGCCGCGAAAGATGCCGCGATAGTTGTCCAAGGATGCCGATGACGGAATCAGCTTGCCGTCCTTGACCGTTGAGCTCGGTTTCAACGACAGGCTGAAGATCCACAGCACCGGAACGAGCGCGTACACCGCCACCAGGGTGTCGATGACGGCCCAGATGGCGGTGCGCCGGGCACCCGCCCCGTTAGCTGCCATCGACGTCGCCCCCGGGCGCCGCCGCGCCGAACATCTTGATGTACACCCACGCGATCAGACCGGCACACAGGAAGATCAGCACGCTGATGGCAGAGCCGAGGCCGACATTGAAGCCCTTGAACAGGTTGTCGTAGCCGAGCATCGACACCGATCCGGTGTTGTTGGCGCCGTTGGTGATCACGTAGATGTTGTCGAAGATGCGAAACGCGTCCAGGGTCCGGAACAACAGGGCGACCACCACAGCCGGTTTGATGATGGGCAGCGTGACTCCGGTGAGCCGCCGCCACGCGCCGGCCCCGTCGACTTGGGCGGCTTTCAGTAGATCTTCTGGGACCAGTGCCAGGCCGGCCAGCAACAGCAGCGACATGAACGGCGTGGTTTTCCAGACCTCGGCGAGGACGACGATCGCCAGCGACGGGATCTGATCGGTCAGCGGCGCACTGCCCTGCGGCAACAGGTTCGCCAGATAACCGGTGCCCGGCGTCCACGCGTAATACCAGCTGTAGGACGCGACCACGGTGACGATGCCGTACGGGATCAGGACCGCGGTGCGCACCAGGCCTTTGCCGACCACGGAGCGGTGCATGACGAGCGCCAGCGCCAGGCCCAGGACGAACTCCAGGGACACCGAAACCACCGTGATGCCCAGGGTCACCGCCAGCGCGGTCCACCAGTACCGGTCGGTCAGGATCGTCACGTAGTTGTTCAGGCCGACGAACGCGGTGTCATTGGGGACGGCAAGGTTGTTGCGCTGCAGGCTCAACCACACGGCGTAGCCGATCGGATACGCCGTCACCACCAGCATCAGGATCGCCGCCGGTGCGACCAGAAGGAGTGCCAGCCGCTGTTCGGGCGGCCTGCCGCGCAGTCGTGGCATCGCGGAAGGCGTTCGCGCGGCGCCGGTTTCGGGGACAGCGCGCGTCACGGAAGCAATCCTTTTCCGTCGATCGCCTTCTGCACCTGGGTGCTGAGCTCGTCGGCGGTCCGCTCGGGGTCGATCTGGGCGATCGGGCTCAGCGTCGCGGCGAGCCGGATGGCCACACCCTGGTACACCGGCGTCGCCGGGCGCACCGCGGCATCGGTGAGCTGCCGGCGAATGATGGTGTACATCGGGTACTTGCTCTGGAATTGCGGATCGGAATACAGCGACGTGCGCACCGGCGGCAGGCCGCCTTCGATCGATACGTACTTCTGGTGCGCCAGATTACGCAGGCAGCGAATGGCTTCGAATGCTTCGGCACGGTGACGGGTGGTGCTCGCCACCGCCAAATTGGCCCCGCCGATGGTCACCTTGGCCGGACGGCCCGGCGCCACACCGGGATACGGCGCGAAGCCGAACACCTGCTGGCTGGCTTGATAGGCAATCCGGAACTGCTGGTCGTTGGGCACGAACGTGCCGGCGGCGTTGAGGCTGCCGGCCAGCTCCGGATTCCGGTTGAGCGGCAGGAAGGGCACCCCGCCCTTCACCGCGTTCTCCAGCATGGACGCCAGCGCGTATGGCCAGTTGACGGCGAGCGCGGCCCGACCTTGCTCGACCGCCAACCGCGCGGTGCTCTCGTCGGTCCGGCTGATCGACGGATCGGCGCCGGGCGCGACGGCCACCGACTTGAGGATGCGCAGCGCGTTGACGGTGGCGGCCCGGTGCACCGGCGTGTCGGTGAGCGTGACGCGGCGCCCGTCCTCGGAGAGCACCTGGCCGCCCCCGCTGACCAACAGCGAGTTGAACCAGACGACAAGACCTTCGCCCTCGTTGGCCTGCACGCCGATCCAGCTGGGCTGCCCCGCGTCGTGCAATCTGGTGGCCTCGGCCACCATGTCGTCCCAGGTTCGCGGCGGCTGAGACACCAAATCGGGCCGATACCAGAGCAATTCGGTGTTGGTGGTGACGGGGGCTCCGAACAGCTTGCCTTGCCAGCGCGCAGTCGACAAAGGCCCCGGCAACGTGTCCGCCGTCGCGTCGGCCTCGGCTCGCCCTGCTGGATCGTCGGACAACGGCACCGCCCAACCGGCCTCGGCGAACTCGGCCGTCCACACCACGTCCAGCGACATCACGTCGAGCGTGCGGTCGTGTCCGGTCAGCCGGCGGGCCAGCTGCAAACGCTGCTCGCCGGGGGCCCGGGGCAGGCTGATCTGCTGGATGGCGAAGCGGCCAGTGAATTGTTTCGTACAGTCCTGGGCCACCGCGGTGAACGTCGCACCGTCGGCGGCCGTCGTGTAGAAGCTGATGACCAGCCCGTGGCCCCCGGAACCGCACGCCGCCAGCCCCCCGGCGATGATCGCCGTCGCGAGCGCGATTGCGCCCGTCCGGCGCACGCGCCCGCGCCGACTCACCACTGCTTCACACCTCTCGCGCGCGCCTCAGATCGCCAAGCGCGCCAACAGGTCCCGCGCCTTCTCTGCGTTTTGCGGATCACAGAGCACGTCGTACCGCCCGGCTACCAACTGCATGGTCGAGCTGAAATCCCTTGTGCCGCGGGCCATCGAATAGGGAACAGCGGAAGTGATCAGCCCGAAGAAGACACCGGCGACCAGACCCGTGGCCAGCGCCCCCCACGGGTTCGGGCTGAAGAAGCCCAGCACGAGGCCGATGAACAACCCCAGCCACGCTCCGCTGAGCACGCCGCCGCCGAGCACCTTCGGCCACGTCAGCCTGCCGGTGACCCGCTCCACCTGCATCAGGTCGACGCCGACAATGGTCACCTGCTGCACCGGGAACTGCTGGTCCGACAGGTAGTCGACGGCGCGCTGCGCCTCGGCGTAGGTGGGATAGGACCCGACCGGCCAGCCCCGCGGCGGCGTCGGCAGTCCCGGCGTCCCACGGCGCCCCGCCGCGCCCGGAGGCGTAGCGCCGGGAACCTGCCCCGGCTGGAAAGGATTAGTCATCGCCGCTCATTGTCCTCCGCGTCGGCCGTGGTTTCATCTCAAGCCTGTCCACCCTATCCACCGACGTTTCGTCACCTGCGAAAACATGCTGCGTCCCGCGTTGCAAAGTCGGGCCCCGGCCGCGACGAGCCGGGATTTCGCTGCTGCCGGCCCCGAAATGTCGGTGTGCCCGTCGGCGATTCGCGGCGGCAACCGCCACCTGCGCATGGGCTAGGTTGAACACCATGACAGCACCCGGGCGCGGCTTCGGCGAGGGTGGCCACGACGACAAGGCCGACTCGCCCGCCGGCGGCGCGGCCGGCGAGCAGCCGGACGCGACCGCGCCCTGGCATCCGCCCGCCGCGCCGCCGCCCGAATCCGCGCCGCCGTACCCGCCGCCAAACCCCGAACACGTATCCGGCTATCCACCGCCGTACCCGCCGCCCGTTGCTCCGCCGCCCGGGTACGAGCAGCCGCCGGGCTATGGCGCACCGGCCTATCCGCCGCCGCCTCCGCCCTATGGCGGCCCGCCCACCTACGGGCCGCCCGCTTATTCGGGCGGCTTCTACCCGACGCCGGATTATCAGGGCGGCTACTACCCGACGCCCGATTATCACGGTGGCTATGGATCTGTCCCGCCCCAGAAGCCTGGGACGAACGCGCTGGCGATCGCCTCTCTCATCTCTTCGTTCACCGGCCTGTTGTGCTGCGTCGGGTCGATCGTGGCCATCGTGCTCGGTGCGATCGCCGTGAGACAGATCAAGCGAACCCGGCAGGACGGCTTCGGCCTGGCGGTTGCCGGCATCGTCATCGGAATCGCCACGCTGGGCGTGACTTTGGTGTTTTTGCTCTTCGCGATGCACACGCGTTAGCGCATCAGACCCAGCTCGGCCGCAGCGGGGTTGTCTGTCACCGGGCCGACGGCTGCCTAGGCTTTACTTCCATGGGATCGGTCAGCAGGGTGTACGTCGCGCGGCTGGCGCGGATGTTGGTGTTGGGTCCGCTCGGCGAATCCGTCGGCCGAGTGCGTGATGTCGTGATCAGCATCAGCATCGTTCGCCAGCAACCGCGGGTGCTCGGACTGGTCGTCGACCTCGCGACGCGGCGCAGCATCTTCATCCCGATTTTGCGCGTCGCCTCCATCGAGCCCAACGCCGTGACGCTGAGCACCGGCAATGTGTCGTTGCGTCATTTCGTTCAACGGCCCGGGGAGGTGCTCGCGATCGGCCAGGTGCTCGACACCGTCGTCAAGGTCAACGACCCCGAATTGCCCGAGTTGGCCGGCCTGGACGTGGTGGTCACCGACCTGGGCATCGAGCAGATCCGAACGCGCGACTGGATGGTGAGCCGGGTCGCCGTGCGCAGCCAGCGCCGGCTGGGACGGCGGGGCCCCGTCCACGTCGTCGACTGGCACAGCGTGCAGGGGTTGACGCCCTCGGCCCTGGCGCTGCCCGGCCAAGGCGTGGCGCAACTGCTGGACCAGTTCGAGGGCCGCAAACCGGTCGACGTGGCCGACGCCATCCGCGGGCTGCCGGCCAAGCGTCGCTACGAGGTGCTCAAGGCGCTCAACGACGACCGGCTGGCCGACATCCTGCAGGAACTGCCCGAGCTGGACCAGGCCGAGGTGCTCTCGCAGCTGGGCACCGAGCGATCCGCCGACGTGCTCGAGGAGATGGACCCCGACGACGCCGCCGACCTGCTCGGCGTGCTGAATCCGACCGATGCGGAAATGCTGCTGACCCGCATGGATCCCGGGGATTCGGCCTCGGTGCGCCGCCTGCTCACCCACTCGCCCGATACCGCGGGCGGATTGATGACCTCGGACCCGGTGGTGCTGACGGCGGACACGGCCGTCGCCGAGGCGCTGGCCCGCGTCCGCGATCCGGATCTCAGCATCGCGCTGTCGTCCATGGTGTTCGTGGTGCGGCCGCCCACGGCGACGCCCACCGGGCGCTACCTGGGTTGTGTGACGCTGCAGCGACTGCTGCGGGAGGCACCCGGCGAATTGGTCGGTGGGATCGTCGACAGCGACCTGCTCACCTTGACGCCGGAGACGCCGCTCGTCTCGGTGACCCGCTACCTCGCCGCGTACAACCTGGTGTGCGGACCCGTCGTCGACGACCAGAACCATCTGTTGGGAGCGGTCACCGTCGACGACCTGCTCGATCACCTGCTGCCGCACGATTGGCGGGTGGATATGCAGGAACTCGACACCGCCGGCCGGCTCGAAGGACTGGGAGGACCCGCGTGAGCAAGTCCACGACACCACGGGGGCTGTACACGCCCCGGACGTCGCGCAGGTACTCGCCGCGGCTGGATCCCGATACCGTCGGGCAGTTCACCGAGTCGATCGCACGCTTCTTCGGCACCGGCCGCTACCTACTGCTACAGACGGTCGTGGTCTTCGTGTGGATCGCGCTGAACCTGTTCGCCGTGGGACTGCGCTGGGACCCGTATCCGTTCATCTTGCTGAACCTGGCCTTCTCCACGCAGGCCGCCTACGCGGCGCCCCTGATCCTGCTGGCCCAGAACCGCCAGGAGAACAGGGACCGCGTCGCACTGGAAGACGATCGCCGCCGGGCCGCGCAAACCAAGGCCGACACCGAGTACTTGGCCCGCGAACTAGCCGCCGTGCGACTGGCAGTCGGCGAGGTGGTGACGCGTGAATACCTGCGCCACGAGCTCGAGGATTTGCGCGAGATGTTGGCTGGATTGCAGCCGGAAAGCGCAGCTGGCGACACGATTTCGGACGGCGACGCCCTCGAGCGAACGACTAAGAAATCCAGGTGAGAACCATTTCGACCATTGCGCCACTCGTGTCACAAGAGTTATGTATGGTGATCTGGTTCACCGAGCTAACAGAAAGTTGACCCAGCTCACACATCTAGGACGGTCGAGTGCGCATAGGGGGAAGCCGGGGTGAAAGCCCCGCCGCCGCGTCTCTGCGGCAGCGAGCACTTCGGAACACGCGCAAGCCGATTTTCGGCGTGGCAATGATTGCTCCATTGGTCTTCGCGGGGGCGGTCAGCGCAGCGGCTCCCTCCCTTCCGGTGCGAATGCCGCCGCGGCATGCCGCCGTCACCCCGGTGGCCGCGGTCTCCCCGACCTTCCCCGATCTCACCGGGCCCGCCGTCGTCGCGATGGACCGGGGCCCCACCGCCTTTCACGTCGCCGGGCCCGCGTTGTCCGCTCCGCCGCCGGCGATGATCGTGAATGCGCGTGGCGCACTGGGCATTCCGAGCATCGCGCTCGCCGCCTACCGCAATGCGGAACAGAAGATGGCCGTCGCCGCGCCGGGCTGCGGCGTCAGCTGGAACCTGTTGGCCGGAATCGGGCGCATCGAGTCGGGCCACGCGGGCGGCGGTGCGGTCGACTCACGCGGCACCGCGATCACCCCGATTTACGGTCCGTCCCTGGACGGTTCGCTGCCCGGCAACGAGACCATCATCCAGAGCAGCGCGGGCAACCGCGTCACCTACGCCCGCGCGATGGGGCCGATGCAGTTCCTGCCGGGGACGTGGGCGCGCTACGCCTCCGACGGCAAGGGCGACGGCGTGGCGGATCCACAGAACATCTTCGACTCCACCCTGGCGGCCGCCCGATACTTGTGCAGCGGCGGACTCAACCTGCGTGAGCAGTCGCAAGTGCTGACCGCGATCCTGCGCTACAACAACTCGATGCCCTACGCGCAGAACGTATTGGGCTGGGCGGCGGCCTACGCCACCGGCGTCGTGCCCGTCGACCTGCCGCCGATGACCGGGCCGCCGCCGCCGCTGGGCGACGCGCACCTCGAGCACGCCGAAGGGCTCGGCCCCAACCTGCCGATGAACATCAACGGCCTGCCGCTCGACGACCCGCTGGCCCGCATTCCGCTGATCGACTTGAGCAGCCCGGGGCTCCCCGGTTCCCAGCCGACGTTCCCGTGGATGACGCCCGCGCCTGCGCAGGCGCCCGCCCGGGTTCCCGGTTGCACGGTGATCTGCATCGGTTCGCAGGGCACGCCACCCACGGGTCCGGCGCAGCCGTTCGCACCTCCACAGCCATTCGGTGCCCCGCCACCAGCGGCGCCGGCGCCGTTCGGCGCCCCGCCCCCTGCGCCGCCGCCGATCGCGCCCCCGGCGCCGCCGCCGTTCGGCGCACCACCCCCGGATGCCGGCCCACCGCCGGCGCCCCCGGTCGCGGCGTCAACGCCCCCAGCCGCCGCGCCCTCCCAGGCGGCGCAGGCGCCCAAGTCCGCCGGCCCGTCGGGCGCGGCGCCCGGCGTCCTCAAGCCGAAGCACCCGGGACCGGTTTCGGCCAGCTAACCAGCCCGTGGCGAAGGGTCGCCGCGAAACCGGATCGTCGCGCACGCCTACACTCGGCGGTGATGTCCCGCCATGACTCTTCCGATTCAGCAGCCGACCTGAGCGCGGCGATCCGCACCGCCCTGGGCAAGGTGATCGACCCCGAACTGCGGCGTCCGATCACCGAACTCGGCATGGTCAAGAGCATCGACACCGAGCCAGACGGCGCGGTGCATGTCGCGATCTACCTGACCACCGCCAGCTGTCCGAAGAAGACCGAGATCAGCGACCGCGTCAGCCAGGCGGTCGCCGACGTCCCGGGCACCGGCGCGGTCAAAGTCACCCTGGACGTGATGAACGACGAGCAGCGCACCGAGTTGCGCAAGCAGTTGCGCGGCGATGCCCGCGAGCCGGTTATCCCGTTCGCCCAACCGAATTCGCTGACCCGGGTCTACGCCGTCGCGTCCGGGAAGGGCGGGGTCGGCAAGTCCACCGTCACGGTCAATCTGGCGGCGGCGATGGCGGCCCGCGGCCTGTCGGTCGGGGTGCTGGACGCCGATATCCACGGCCACTCCATCCCCCGGATGATGGGCACCACCGACCGGCCCACCCAGGTCGAGTCGATGATCCTGCCGCCCATCGCGCACGAGGTGCGGGTCATCTCCATCGCTCAGTTCACCGAGGGCAACACCCCGGTGGTGTGGCGCGGGCCGATGCTGCACCGCGCGCTGCAGCAGTTCCTGGCCGACGTCTACTGGGGCGATCTCGACGTGCTGCTGCTCGACCTGCCGCCGGGGACCGGGGACATCGCCATCTCGGTGGCGCAGCTGATCCCGAACGCCGAGATCCTGGTGGTGACGACGCCGCAGCTGGCCGCCGCCGAGGTGGCCGAGCGGGCCGGCAGCATCGCGCTGCAGACCCGGCAGCGCGTCGTCGGCGTCGTGGAGAACATGTCCGGGCTCACCCTGCCCGACGGCTCCACGCTGCAGGTGTTCGGTGAGGGCGGAGGCCGGCAGGTGGCCGAGCGGCTCTCCCGGGCGGTCGGCGCCGACGTGCCGCTGCTGGGGCAGATCCCGCTGGATCCCGAGCTGGTGGCCGCGGGCGATTCCGGCACGCCGCTGGTGCTCAGCGCACCCGATTCGCCGGTCGGCAAGGCGCTGCGCGGAGTGGCCGACAGCTTGTCGTCGCGCAAGCGCGGGCTCGCCGGCGTATCGCTGGGGCTCGACCCGACGCGGCGCTGAGGCTCTGACGACGCCCGCGGCGCGCGGTGGCGCTCAGGTCGCGTCGGCGTCGAATGGCGTGTGACCGCTGGGCCGCTGTTCGGCCGCCATCGCCTGGCCGTTCGCCGCGGCGGAGTCCGACGGCGCGATGTGCGGCGGCGCGCCGTTGACCGGTTTGTCGAAGCTGCCGGTCAGGAAGGAGTCGTCGCCGTCGAGCAGATGCTTGGTCAGCGCCGCACGCGGCGTCATGCCTCGTAGCTTCTGCAGTTCGCTGAGCGGAACGCGCAGCTCGTCGAACTCCGGGCCGAGGTCCTCGCGCAGCTGATTGGTCACGCCGCTGAGGTAGTCACGCGCCTGACGCAAGGCGTTCGACGTCCACCGGATGGCGCCCGGCAGCCGCTCCGGCCCAAGGACCACCAGCCCGACCACGACGAGGACGAGCATGTGCTCCCAGCTCAGGCTGCCGAACATCAGCTGCCGTCAGGGTCTGGTTTGACGGTCAGCGTGACGTGCCGGCCGTCGCGGACGACCTCGATCGGGGAATCCTGGCCGATGGTCAACTGCCGCACGGCGACGACGAACTCGTCGGCGTCGGCCACCTTGCGGTTACCGACCTTGACGACGACGTCGTTCTCCAGGATTCCGCCCTTTTGCGCGGGGCTGCCGGCCTTCACGTTCGCCACCTGGGCGCCGGAGGCGATCGCGTTGCTCACCGACCGGGTGCTGACCCCCAGCGTGGGGTGCACGATCTTGCCATCCTTGATCAGCGTCTCGGCGACCTGCTTGGCCTCGTTGATCGGGATCGCGAATCCCAGCCCACTTGCGCTGTCGGACAACGACTTACCCGCGGTATCGATGCCGATCACCTGCGAATCCATGTCGATCAACGGACCGCCGGAGTTGCCATGGTTGATCGACGCGTCGGTCTGCAGCGCGTCGATCACCGTGTCGGTGTCCGAGCCCTCCCCCGACAGCGGCACCGGTCGGTGCAGCGCGCTGATGATGCCGTGCGTCACGGTGCTGCGCAGGCCCAGCGGCGCACCCGCGGCCAGGACCTCGTCACCCACCCGCACCTTGTCGGAATCGCCGAGGCGCGCCACCGACAGATTGTCGACGTTGTCGACCTTGAGCACGGCCAGGTCGGTCTTGGGGTCGCGGCCGACCAGGTTCGCCGGCACCTCTTTGCCGTCGTTGAACACCACCGTCGTCTTGAACTGGCTCGGGTTGTTCGCCGCCTCGGAGATGACGTGGTTGTTGGTGACGATGTAGCCGCGGCCGTCGATGACCACGCCGGAGCCCTGCATGCCCTCCTGGTCGCTCTTGGATTCGATGGTCACCACGGAGCCCGCCGTCGCGGCGGCCACCTTGGCGAAGCGTCCGGCCGGGCCTTCTCCGTTGCCGTTCGTCGACAACGTCACCTTGGAGGTGGTGAACGCCTCGGCGACCTCGGCCGTCTTGCGACCGATCACGCCGCCGAGCATGCCGATGACCAACGCGATCAGCAGCAAGACCAACAGCGCGAGGTAGGACACCTTGCCGCCGAACAACACGTCGCGCACACCAAGTTTGCCGCCGTAGCCCAGCGCGGTCCCGGACCGCGAGGGCGCGACCGCCGGGGTGCCCAACGCCGCCGCGGCCCCCGGGTCTCGCCAGGGATCGTCGAGTTCTTCGGGCTCGGCACCGTCTTTCTCGGCGGCCAACGCGTTGGCGTCCACCGGATGGCGCTGCAGCGAGTCGGGGCTGCCGTCCGGACGGTGGAACGCCTCCTGCAGGACAGGGTCGGCCGGTCGGTCGCTCGGCCGGAATTCGGCCTGGTCACGGTACTTCTGCGGACGGACCCGTTCGGCCACGAACGACCCGCGTAGGCCGGCGGGACGACCGAACTCCCGGCTCGATGCGGGGTCGACCGGCGGACGCGAGATGGGGCGCGGCGCCAAGCGGCTACCGCTGTCTTTTGCTTGGTCGTAGCCTTGGTCGGAGGTCACGTTATCCCTTTGGATCCTCTACTTGAGCGCTCGAGACAGGCCTTTGCCAAGCGAAACCCGCGGCACCGGCGTTGTCCGTGTCCACCCTAGTATCCACGGCGCGCCGCCGGTCGGCATGAACCGCGTGTGGGGTGGGCTGGACGCTACCGGCGCTTGCGCCGCTCACGTCCGTCACGGTCGGCGAAGCGGTCGGTTGCCTGCGCGGAGGAGTCGTCGGGCGACTCATAGGGAATGTCGGCGAGCATGCCGAGCAGCGTGCTGGGGATGCGGATGGGGCACGAATCGCGCAGCGCAGCGCGCGCCCGGCTCTGGTCCTCGACCTCGCGCGCACACTGGGCGCACAACGACAGATGATGCGCGGCCCGCAGGTGCGCGTTCATCCGGAGCTCGCCGTCGACGAACGCCGCGATCGCTTCGACGGACAGGTGCTCGGTGGATCCGAACTGGCGCGGTGCCCCGATGGGCGCGTCGCTCTGGGAGGCGAACTGAGCGGGGAGCCAGGAAAACGCGCGACGGAACACATGTCCACGATCGGGCATCACCAACTCCTCGCCATTCATTTCTTAACGCCGCCTTATTCGAATGTAACGCGAGAGGGCGCGCGATGCCGAGGCCAAGACCGCAAAGCCGCTGAATAGCTGCCCGACCGTTAGGCGGGCGGTCGGCGATTACGCCGACTTGGCGCGCACGGCGTCGTGATCGGGATGCGCGGCCAGGTAGTCCCGCAGCGCCTGGCGGCCGCGGTGAATGCGGCTGCGGACCGTGCCCAGTTTGACGCCCAGCGTGGCACCGATCTCCTCGTAGGACAGACCCTCGATGTCACACAGCACGACGGCGGCACGAAATTCCGGCGGCAGCGAATCGAGCGCGGCCTGCAGGTCGGGGCCCAGCCGGGAATCGTGGTAGATCTGCTCGGGGTTCGGTTCGTCGGCGGGCACCCGCTCGTAATCCTCGGGCAGCGCCTCCATCCGGATGCGCGAGCGCCGGCGCACCATGTCGAGGAACAGGTTCGTGGTGATGCGGTGCAACCACCCTTCGAACGTTCCCGGCTGGTAGTTCTGCACCGACCGGAAGACCCGGATGAAGGTCTCCTGGGTGAGGTCCTCGGCGTCGTGCTGATTGCCGGAAAGCCGGTAGGCCAGCCGGTACACCCGGTCGGCGTGCTGGCGCACCAACTCGTCCCAGGACGGCATGGCCGCCTTGTCGCCAGTCGCGTCGAACACCGCAGTCCCTTGCAGCACGTCGGACGGCTCCACCCACTCGTCGGCGGGGAGCTCCTGCGCATGAGACATGCTGGACGGGCTGAGAAGCGTGGTGATGATCAAATCCTCCGAATCCGGCGTGCCGAACAATGGCACTTCGTCACTGGCGGCAACAGGTAGTTCCCATTCGGTATTCCCGGTCCAACGCCCTCCGCGATCCATAGGGCTACCGTCGCGTACCGGAGTATGTGCGGTATATGAACAATCTGAGCTGACCCTGAGAAACCGTATCGTTACCTGCGCTGTGCAGGAGATATCCATCGCGCAGTGACCTTAAACGCAGTTGGACAGTTGGGCGTGTCACCCCGATCTGATTCAGGCGCGCCTGTCGGACTGCGCGCCGAAGTGGAATACGCTGCCCGCATGGACGGCACCGACGCAGAAGCCCCCGGCCAGGCAGCGCCCAGCCGGGCCGAATCGCTCTTCGCGCACGCCGAAAGCTCGATATCGGAAGACGCGCTGTTGGCGGCCGCGCGGGAGCGGGCCGAGGACATCGGCGCCGGCGCGGTGACACCGGCGGTCGGCGCGCTGCTGAGCCTGCTCACCAAGCTGAGTGGCGGCAAGGCCGTCGCGGAGGTGGGCACCGGTGCCGGCGTCAGCGGGCTGTGGCTGTTGTCCGGCATGAGCGACGACGGCGTCTTGACGACGATCGACATCGAGCCCGAATACCTGCGGCTGGCCAAGCAGGCGTTCACCGAAGCCGGCGTCGGTCAATCGCGCACCCGGCTGATCGGTGGCCGCGCGCAGGAGGTGCTCACCCGGCTCGCCGACGAGTCCTACGACCTGGTGTTCATCGACGCCGACCCGATCGATCAGCCTGACTACGTCGTCGAGGGCGTGCGGCTGCTGCGCCCAGGCGGCGTGATCGTGGTGCACCGCGCCGCGCTGGGCGGCCGTGCGGGTGACCCGGCCGCCCGCGACGCCGAGGTGGTCGCGGTGCGGGAGGCGGCGCGGCTGATCGCCGAGGACGAGCGCCTCACCCCGGCGCTGGTGCCGCTCGGCGACGGCATCCTGGCCGCCGTCCGCGACTGATCCGGCCGACTCGGACCGCCCTATTTGCCGCTGACCACCCTTTTTGGGGTGCCCGCCACGCCTTTACGAAATCTTGACGCGTGTCTTCCTTGACCGACGACTGAACGTGCGTTTAATGTCCTGAACATGCGTTCAGCCGACTTGACGGCAGCCGCCCGGATCCGCGATGCGGCCATCGAGCAATTCGGCGAGCACGGGTTCGGCGTCGGGCTTCGCGCCATCGCCGAAGCTGCCGGCGTGAGTGCCGCGCTGGTGATCCACCACTTCGGCTCCAAGGACGGCCTGCGCAAGGCCTGCGAGGACTACATCGCCGAGACCATCCGCGGCACCAAGTCCGAGGCGCTGCAATCCAACGACCCGGCCACCTGGTTCGCCCAGATGGCCGAGATCGAGGAGTTCGCGCCACTGATGGCGTATCTGGTGCGCAGCATGCAGACCGGTGGAGAACTGGCGAACATGCTGTGGCGCAGGATGATCGACAACGCCGAGGAATACATGGAAGAGGGCGTGCGCGCCGGGACGATCAAGCCCAGCCGCGACCCGAAAGCGCGGGCCAGGTACCTGGCCATCACGGGCGGCGGCGGCTTTCTTCTCTACATCCAAATGCATGAAACGCCAACGGATCTGCGCGCAGTACTGCGCGATTACTCACGCGACATGATATTGCCCGCACTCGAGGTCTACACCGAGGGACTGCTGGCCGACCGGACCATGTACGACGCATTCCTGGCCGCTGAAGATCAAGGAGAATCCGATGCCAAGTGACACATCCATTCGTACTGCGCCCATCGAGATCCACGGTCTCACCAAGAGTTTCGGTGCGGTGCGGGCGCTGGACGGCCTGGACCTCACGGTGCAGGAAGGCGAAGTACACGGGTTCCTCGGCCCCAACGGCGCCGGGAAGTCGACGACCATTCGCATCCTGCTCGGCTTGGCGAAGGCCGACGGCGGCAGCGTGCGGCTGTTCGGCGGCGACCCATGGACCCAGGCCGTCGCCCTACACCGTCACATCGCCTACGTACCAGGCGATGTGACGCTATGGCCGTCGTTGACCGGCGGCGAAACCATCGACCTGCTGGCGCGCATGCGGGGCGGCATCGACAAGAAACGGCGCGCCGAGCTGATCGAACGCTTCGACCTGGACCCGCACAAGAAAGTCCGCACCTACTCCAAGGGCAACCGCCAGAAGGTCTCGCTGATCTCGGCGTTCTCGTCCCAGGCCAGGCTCCTGCTCCTGGATGAACCCAGCAGTGGGCTGGACCCCTTGATGGAGAACGTGTTTCAGCAGTGCGTGGCGCAGGCCCGCGACCGGGGTGCGACGGTGTTGTTGTCCAGCCACATCCTGGCCGAAACGGAAGCGTTGTGCGAACGGGTGACGATCATCCGCGCCGGCAAGACCATCGAAAGCGGTTCGCTGAGCTCCATGCGGCACCTGAGCCGCACCTCCATCAAGGCCGAAATGACCGGCGATCCAGGCGATCTCAGCCGGATCAAGGGTGTCGAGGACATCAGCGTCGAGGGCAACACGCTGCGCGCCCAGGTCGACAGCGAAAGCCTGGGCGAGCTTATCCGCGTGCTCGGCGATGCCGGGGTGCGCAGCCTGGTCAGCCAGCCGCCGACCCTCGAAGAGCTTTTCCTTCGCCACTACGACACATCGGACGGCGACGGTCGGCACGGCCGCGACGAGGCCAAGGTGTCGCTGTCATGAGCACCACTACGCTGGACCGGCCATTCGCGTCGGCATCGCCTGTGCCGCAGAAGAGTTCGAGTTTTTCCGGCACGCTCGCCATGTTGCGGCTCTATCTGCGGCGTGACCGGATCTCGATGCCGCTATGGGTGTTGCTGCTGTCGGTGCCGTTGGCGACGGTGTACGTCGGCAGCATCGCGAAAATCTACCCCACCACTTCCGCCCGCGCCGGGTTCCAGGCCTCCATCATGGCCAGCCCGGCCCAGCGCGCCCTCTACGGCCAGGTCTACAACGACAGCCTTGGCGCCGTGGGTATTTGGAAAGCCGGGATGTTTCACACGCTGATCGCGGTGGCCGTCATCCTGACAGTGATCCGGCACACCCGCGCCGACGAGGAGAACGGGCGGACGGAGCTGGTGGATTCGACCGCTATCGGCCGCTTCGCCGCCCTGAGCGCGGCGCTGCTGCTGTCGTTCGGAGCCTCGATTGCGACCGGCGCGATCGGTGCTGTCGGCCTGCTGAGCACCGACGTCCCGGCCGCCGGCTCGCTGGCATTCGGGGCCGCGCTGGCCTGCACCGGCCTGGTGTTCACCGCCGTCGCCGCGGTGGCCGCCCAGCTGTCGCCGAGCGCCCGGTTCGCCCGCGGGGCGGCCTTCTGCGTGCTGGGCGCCGCGTTCACCCTGCGTGCCGTTGGTGACGCCGGTGCCGGCACGCTGTCGTGGCTGTCTCCCCTCGGTTGGTCGCTTCAGGTCAAACCGTATGCCGGCGATCGCTGGTGGGTGCTGCTGCTGCACCTGGTGACGACGGCCGCGCTGACCGCCCTGGCGTATCGGCTGTTGGCCGGCCGCGACGTCGGCGCCGGGCTTGTCGCGGAACGCCCCGGCCCCGCCACCGCGGCGCCCGCGCTGGGCGACGCCTTCGGGCTGGCGGGGCGGCTCGACCGCGCCGCGCTGCTGCTGTGGACAGTGGGACTGTGCCTGTACGGCCTGCTGATCGGCAGCGTGGTGCACGGGATCGGCGACGAGCTGGGTGACAGTGGCGGGGCGCGCGACATCGTCGCACGGATGGGCGGCACCAGTGCTCTCGAGGAGGCGTTCATTGCCGTGGCGTTCGCGATGATGGGCATGGTGGCCGCCGCGTTCGCCGTCTCGCTCACCCTGCGACTTCACCAGGAGGAGTCGAGCCTGCGGGCCGAAACGGTGCTGGCCGGCGCGGTGTCGCGAACCCGTTGGCTGGCAAGCCATCTGGTGATTGCCCTAGCTGGCTCCGCGGTCGCGATACTGGCCAGCGGAATCACCGCCGGTGTCGTCTATGGCGTCGCGGTCGGCGACGTCGGCGCCGAACTGCCCACCGTCGTTGCAAGCGCGGCCGTCCAGCTGCCCGCGGTGTGGCTCTTGTCGGCCGTCACCGTCTGCGTGTTCGGCATTGCGCCACGCCTGACGCCGGTGGCCTGGGGTGTCCTGATCGTCTTCATCTCCCTATACCTGATCGGGTCGTTGGCCGGGTTCTCCCAGTGGTTGCTCGACGCGGAGCCCTTCGCGCACATACCGCGGATCGGCGCCGATTTCACCGTCGTACCCCTGCTCTGGCTGTCGGCCATCGACATAGGGCTGATGACGCTGGGGGCCATGGCTTTTCGACGCCGCGATCTACGCAACTAGGAGCATGATGAAAACCGGCATCCGTATAGCGGCGTCATCGGTGTGGGGCATCCTCTCGCTGGCCCTGATCCTGCTACTGCCAGCCGGCACGCTGCACTACTGGCAGGCGTGGCTCTTTGTCGCCGTGTTCACGGCTGCGACGCTGATCCCCACCGTTTACCTGGCCCGGACCAATCCCGCGGCCCTGCAACGCCGCATGCGCGCGGGTCCGCGGGCGGAACCCCGGAAGGCGCAGAAGTTCATCATCACCGGCTCGTTTCTCGGCCTTTTCGCGACGATGGTGTTCAGCGCTCTCGATCATCGGTTCGGCTGGTCGTCGGTGCCTCCCCTGGTGTCATTGCTCGGCGACGTGCTGGTGGCGGCGGGCCTCGGCATCGCCATGCTGGTGATCGCCCAAAACAGTTATGCCGCAGCCACAGTCACGGTGGAAGCCGGCCAGACGGTCGCTTCCCGGGGCCTCTATCAGTTCGTCCGCCACCCGATGTACGTCGGGAACGTGACCATGATGATCGGTATCCCCTTGGCGCTGGGCTCTTATTGGGGTTTGCTCTTCGTCCCCGCGGGCGCCCTGGTGCTGGCGCTGCGCATCCTCGACGAGGAAAAGCTGCTCGTCCGGGAACTACCCGGATACCGCGAATACGCGCGGCGCGTGCGCTACCGGCTGGTGCCCTACCTCTGGTAGCCGCCGGATCAGCCGCCGAAGGCGTTCGCGCGCTGCGCTACGCGCTGCAAATCAACGTCTTTCGCGCCCGGATCAAATCGCATCGCCGGTGCGTTAGATCCAGACGCCCTTGCCCACCGCGACCACACCGCCGGCGCTGATCGCGAAGCGCTCCCGGTCCCTTTCCAGATCCACACCCACCATCTCGCCCGGCCCCACGACGACGTTCTTGTCCAGGATCGCGTGGCGCACCACCGCGCCGCGGCCGACCCGGGCGCCGGGCATGATCACGCTGCCCTCCACGATCGCTCCGTCGTCGACCACCACGTTGGACGAGAGCACTGAGTTGCGCACCGAGGCCGCCGAGATGATGCTGCCCGCGCCCACCACCGACTCCTGCGCGGAACCGCCGTTGACGAACTTGGCCGGCGCCAGGTTCTCCGACTCGCCGCGGATCGGCCAGCGCTTGTTGTACAGGTTGAACACGGGATGCACCGACACCAGGTCCATGTGGGCGTCGTAGAACGCGTCCAGCGTTCCCACGTCCCGCCAGTAGGCGCGGTCACGATCGGTGGCGCCGGGCACCTCGTTGTCGCTGAAGTCGTACACCGCGGCCATCCCGTCGTCGACCAGTCGCGGGATGATGTCGCCGCCCATGTCGTGGTCGGAGTGGTCGTCGTCGGCGTCCGCGCGGATCGCGTCGATGAGCACCTTGGTGGTGAAGATGTAATTGCCCATCGATACGAACGTCTGCTCGGGGTCGTCCGGGGTCCCCGGCGGATCCAATGGCTTTTCGATGAAATTGCGGATGCGGCCCGACTCGTCGGAGTCGATGCAGCCGAACGCGGTCGCTTCGCTGCGCGGCACCCGGATGCCGGCCACCGTCGCGCCGGCGCCGCTGTCGATGTGGAACCGGACCATCTGCTCGGGGTCCATCCGGTACACGTGGTCGGCACCGAAAACCACGATGTAGTCGGGGTCTTCGTCATAGATCAGGTTCAGCGATTGGTAGATCGCATCGGCCGAGCCGGTGTACCAGCGCGGGCCGAGCCGCTGCTGCGCGGGCACGGGAGTGATGTACTCGCCGGCCAGACCGGACAACCGCCAGTTCTGCGAGATGTGACGGTCCAGTGAATGCGACTTGTACTGGGTGAGAACGCAGATACGCAGATACCGGGCATTGACGAGGTTGGACAGGACGAAGTCGATCAGTCGGTAGGCCCCGCCGAAGGGAACTGCGGGCTTGGCGCGGTCCGCCGTCAGCGGGTACAGCCGCTTGCCCTCACCGCCGGCCAGGACGATGCCCAGCACGTGTGGCGCTTCCCTCATGGTTTCAAACCTATCGGCCGTTGCGGAGGGCTGCCAGGGGGACGGGGTGATTGGCGACGTTCTGTGGGGCTGTCCGTCAAGGTATTTGGCTGCGCACACCGCGGAGAGCGCCCCACGGTGTGGCGAACCCGACTCGCGGCGGGCCCGGTCGCCGAACTACCGTTCGGGTATGCGGGTGGCCATGATGACGCGCGAGTACCCACCGGAGGTGTATGGCGGAGCGGGAGTACACGTCACCGAACTCGTCGCCCAGCTGCGCCGGCTCTGCGCGGTCGACGTGCACTGCATGGGAGCACCGCGTCCGGGCGTTCCGGGAGTGCACGTTTATGAGCCCGACGCGCGGCTGCGGGGCGCGAACCAGGCGGTGTCGACTCTGTCGGCCGACCTGATGATGGCCGATGCGGCGAAGGGGGCCAGCGTGGTGCATTCACACACCTGGTACACCGGCATGGCCGGGCATCTGGCCTCCCTTGTCTACGGCGTCCCGCACGTCTTGACCGCGCATTCGCTCGAGCCGCTGCGCCCGTGGAAGGCCGAGCAACTCGGTGGGGGTTACCGGATCTCGAGCTGGGTCGAGCAGACCGCGGTGCTGGCCGCGGACGCCGTCATCGCGGTCAGCGCCGCGATGCGCGAGGACGTTCTGCGTGTCTATCCCGCACTGGATCCCAGCGCCGTGCACGTCATCCGCAACGGCGTCGACACCGACGTCTGGTACCCGGCCGGGCCGGTTCGAACCGGATCGATGCTGAGTGAACTCGGCGTCGATCCGGCCCGGCCCATCGTGGTGTTCGTGGGCAGGATCACGCGACAGAAGGGACTGGCGCACCTGGTGGCGGCCGCCCACCGATTCAGCCCGGAGGCGCAGGTGGTGTTGTGCGCCGGCGCTCCCGATACCCCGGAGATCGCCGCCGAGATTCGCGACGCGGTGGCCGCCCTGGCCGCCGGCCGCACGGGGGTGTTCTGGATCCGGGAGATGCTGCCCATCGGGGATCTGCGCGAAATCCTCTCGGCGGCATCGGTTTTCGTGTGCCCTTCGGTGTACGAGCCGTTGGGCATCGTGAATCTGGAGGCGATGGCCTGCTCGACGGCGGTGGTGGCCTCCGATGTCGGTGGGATTCCGGAGGTGGTCGCCGACGGGGTCACCGGGACGCTGGTGCATTACGGTCCCGACGACCCGCGGGACTATCAGGCCGGATTGGCCGATGCGGTCAACGAGTTGATCGCCGACGAGGAGAAAGCGCAACGCTACGGCGAGGCAGGACGCCAGCGCTGCGTCGAAGAGTTCTCCTGGGCCCACGTCGCCGAGCAGACCGTGGAGATCTATCGGAAGGTGTGTGCATAGCGCCGCCGGCGGCAGGCCCTAGGTGGAGCTTGTGACACCCTTGAGTTCGTCACCGAGGGCAGCGGCTTCGTCGGGCGTCAGCTCGACGACAAGTCGACCGCCTCCCTCAAGTGGTACTCGCATCACGATGCCGCGCCCCTCCTTGGTTGCTTCCAGAGGACCGTCTCCGGTCCGGGGCTTCATCGCCGCCATCGAGTGCTCCCTCCGGGTTCGAGCTGGCCCGCCCGTGCGGACCTGGTCGGCGCCGAGCATGCCCCGCCAGCGAAATTCAAGCCATGCCCGGCATCGAACTGCCTTATCACCCCCCCATTGTTCCCTATCCAGGTCGCCACTTGAACAAAGACCCGCATCTGTGTGCTCAACGGGCGGTTGCGGGCACCCAGCAATCACGAATGTGATCGTCGACCATCCCGGTCGCCTGCATCAGCGCATAGGCGGTGGTCGGGCCGACGAACCGGAACCCGCGCCGCTTGAGCTCACGGGCCATGGCCCTCGATTCGTCGGTGGCCGAGGGGATTTGGGACGGGTCGGCCGGGCGTGACCGCGGCGATGGCGCAAACGACCACAGCAGGTCCGCCAGATCCGCCGGACCGCCCAGCTCGGCGGCCGCGCGCGCGTTGGCGATCGTCGACTCGATCTTGGCGCGGTTGCGGACGATTCCCGGATCCGCCATCAGCCGCTCCACATCCGCATCGGAGTATTCAGCGACCGTGGTGATGTCGAAGTGGGCGAACGCGCGCCGGAAGTTCTCCCTTTTTCGCAGGATGATCAGCCAGGACAGGCCGCTTTGAAAGGCCTCCAGGCTCATCCGCTCGAACAACGACACGCCGTCGCGCACCGGTTGGCCCCATTCGCGGTCGTGGTAGTCGCGATAGAGCTCGAAATCGGGTCCGGGCCGCGCGGTCGCCCAACCGCAGCGAACCAGTTTGTCTTCATTCACACTGAATCCTGACGATCCTCGCCGTCGTCTGGTTCCCCCGATTCGTCCTCGGTCTGGTGTCCCGCGCTCGACGCGTGCACAGCTTCGAGTTGTCCGCGCAGCGCCTCGAGCTCGCGCGCGAGCCGATCCAGCACCCAATCCACCTCACTGGTCTTGTAACCGCGCAGGACCTGGGTGAACTTGACGGCGTCGACGTCGGAGCCGGTCACCCCGAACGCGGGGAGGACGGTGGCCGTCGTCCCCCGCGGCAGGGGCGGCAGCTGCTCGCCGCGACCGAACAACAGGCTGGCGGCGCCGAACAGGACGACCGCCACCAGCACCAGGACCACCAGGTACAGCAACACCAACGCCACGTGACCGATATTGCCCTACGCCGCCGACAGGGCGGCGGTCAGCGTGACCTCGCGCGCGGCTAACGCGGCCTGATCGCCTGCATCGGCGGTCGGTCCGCCAGCGACACCGGCGACGTGTGCTGTGTGTAGCCGTAGCCCTCGGGGCCGTCGGCGGTGAACTGCGTCAGCCCTACGCCCGAATCCGGGATCCCGCAACGCGACAGCAGGGTCGCGATGACCTGTCGGCTCATCACGCCAAGCTCGGCCAGCGGCCGGTTGCGGTGCGCGCGGACCCCCAGGTTGGCCTGGGCGATCGCGTCCAGCCCCAACCGGTCGAACGTGTCCACCAGCAGGCCGATCTCCACGCCGTAGCCCGGGGCGAACGGCACCGAGGTCAGCAGCTCGCGGGTGGCCGCGTATTCGCCGCCGAGCGGTTGCACGATGCAGCCCAGTTCCGGACGCAGGGCCGCGAGCAGCGGCCGGGCCACCAACTCGGTCACCCGCCCACCGCCGGTGGCACTCGCGTCGGTCGGCACGTCGCCGAGATCGGCGAGCTCGCTGCCGCGCAACGGCCGCCGATAGAAGCTCTTGACCAGGTGGATGCGGTCGTCGGTGAGCAGCGGAGCGACCAGCCAGGGCACGAACATCGGGTGCGGATCGATCAGGTCGGAGTCGACGAACACCACGATGTCGCCGCGGGTGGCCGCCAGCGAGCGCCACAGCGCCTCGCCCTTGCCGGGCCGGATCGACACTTCGGGCAGCGCCTGCTCGCGGCTGACGACGCGGGCGCCTGCGGCGACGGCGCGGATCTCGGTGTCGTCGGTGGAGCCGGAGTCCAGCACGATCAGCTCGTCGACCAGCCCATCGACCAGCGGTGAGATGCTCTCGATCACCGACTCGATGGTTTCTTCCTCGTCGAGGGCCGGCAGCACCACCGAGATGGTTCGCCCTGCCTTCGCGGCCTCCAGCTCGGCGATGGTCCAGCTCGGCCGGTTCCAGCTGCGGTCGGCTAGCCAGACGTCGCCGGGGCGTGCGGCGAGCATGCCGGCGTCGGCGACATGGCCGGCGACGAGGTCAGATGTCGTCATGCCAGGCCCCGCACGGTGCGCGCCGGCGGCCGGGTGCCCTGGATCGAGGCGACCATTTCCAGCACCCGCCGGGTGGCCGCGACCTCGTGTACCCGAAACATCCGGGCGCCGGCGGCCGCCGCCAGCGCGGTGGCCGCCAACGTCCCCTCGAGCCGCTCGGTCAATTCCACCCCCAGAGTCTCCCCGACGAAGTCCTTATTGCTCAAAGCCATCAGCACGGGCCACCCGGTCTCGACAAGATCGCTCACGTGGCGCAACAGCAACAGCCCGTGGAAGGTGTTCTTGCCGAAGTCGTGGGTGGGGTCGATCAACACCCGGTCGCGGGCCACTCCGCACGCCACCGCCCGCTCGGCGGCCGCGGTGACCTGGGCGATGACGTCGTCGACCACGCCGCGTGTGGTGATTCCGTAACTCACCCGGAAGGGGCGCGTGCGCGGCAGCGCGTTGCCGGTGTGCGAGCACACCAGGCCCGCCCCGAACTCGGCGGCCACCTCCGGCAGCGCCGGGTCGATGCCGCCCCAGGTGTCGTTGATCAGATCCGCCCCGGCCGCGCAGGCCACCTTGGCCACCTCGGAACGCCAGGTATCGGCGCTGATCAGCTGGTCCGGGTAGGCGTCGCGCAGCCATTCGATGAACGGCACCAGCCGCGCGATCTCGGTGTCGGCATCGACCTCTTGACCGGGGCCGGCCTTGACACCGCCGACGTCGATGACGTCGGCACCGTCGGCGACGGCCCGGTGCACGGCCGCCCTGGCAGCCTCGTCGCTGAAGGTCGCGCCCTTGTCGTAGAACGAGTCCGGGGTGCGGTTGATGATCGCCATGATCAGCGCACGATCGCCCGCGACCGGGCGGCCGCACAGAGTTGGACGGCCGGCTGACGCCGGCGGTGTCGAGTGCACACGTATATGGTGCCCGGTCGCCGCGTCGCGCGCGGCCCGGGGGATCGAGTGTGCGGCCAGGGCGCGCTGTCGCGGCGTGTCGTCGCCGCGAGCGCACGCGCGACGTCAGCGCAGGGGTCGCGCCCTACGGACGCTTGCCCTCGGCTACCTCGTCGGGGTACTCGTCGTAAAAGGGCACGTAGCCCTTATCGCGCCCGGCCAGCACGTACAGCGGGTCCTTCACGTCGGAACCGTAGGCCTGCTCGCGCAGCTCCACCTTGCGGCTCTTGAAGGTCGTGGTCTGCTCGATGGACTCCACCACCCGCACGAACAGCGGCAGCGCGTAGGCAGGGAGCTGGTCGTACACGGCGCGGGCCAGCGACTGCCCGTCGAACTCGGCGCCCCCGCGCAGTTTGACCGCGGCCATGCCGGCGCGCCCGCCGGTGCGCGGAACCTCGACCCCGAAGACCGTGCAGTCCTCGACGGAGTCGTCGGACGCCAGCGCCGCCTCGACCTGCGTGGTGGCGACGTTCTCGCCCTTCCATCGGAAGGTGTCGCCGAGCCGGTCGACGAACGCGGCGTGGCCCATGCCCTGCGGGCTCATCACATCGCCGGTGTTGAACCAGCAGTCGCCCTCACGAAAGGCGTTGCGCACCAACTTCTTTTCGCTCGACTCCTGGTCGGTGTAGCCGTCGAAGGGCTGCAGCCGGTTGACCGGGCTGAGCAACAAACCGGGCTCGCCGGCCGGCACGCGGCGCACCCGCCCGTTGTCGTCGCGCAGCGGGGCACCGGTGTCGGGGTCGTACTCGACGTAGGCCAGCGGCATCGGGAAGACGCCGGTGGAGCGGGGCACGTTGAAGACGTTGATGAACGCCGCGTTGCCCTCGCTGGAGGCGTAGAACTCGCAGACGCGCGCGATGCCGAATCGCTCGGTGAATTCGTCCCAGATCTCCGGGCGCAGCCCGTTTCCGGCGATCACGCGCACCTTGTGCGCGCGGTCGGTGGGTTTGGCCGGCTGGTTGAGCAGGTACCGGCACACCTCGCCGATGTAGATGAACGCGGTGGCCTCGTTGGCGATCACGTCGTCCCAGAACTTCGACGCCGAGAACGACTTGCCCAGCGCCAGCGTCGCCCCCGAATTGATCACCGACGACAACGCCACCGTCAGCGCGTTGTTGTGGTAGAGCGGCAGGCAGCAGTAGAGGGTGTCGGAACTCTTGAGCCGCAATCCGATACCGCCGAACGCCGCGAGCGCCTTGAGCCACCGCAGGTGCGTCATGACGCTGGCCTTGGGGAATCCCGTTGTGCCCGAAGTGAAGATGTAGAACGCGGTGTCCCTGGCGTGCACGGCCGACGCCGAGGCGGGGTTGGTGGCGGGCGCGCTCAGCGCGAACCGCTCCAAGTCCTCGACGGTCAGCGTCTCGGTTCTGCCCGAGCCGCCGCACTCGGCCACGGCGCTGACCAGATCGGTCTCGGCGATGAGCACCTTGGCGTCCAGCAGACCGAGGCTGTGCGCGAGCACCTCGCCGCGTTGGTGGTAGTTGAGCATGCCGGCGACCGCGCCGCACTTGACCGCGGCCAGCATGGCCAACACGGTGTTGGGCGAGTTGCGCAGCATGATGGCGACGACATCGCCCTGACCGACGCCGCGCGCGGCCAGCACGGCGGCGTATCGGTTGGCGGCGGCGTTGGCGTCGCGGTAGGTCAGTTGCTGATCGCCCATCCGCAGGAAGATCCGGTCGCCGTAGCGGGCGGCCCGGTCGGCGAACACCGTGCCGATCGACTTCTTGGAGCCCGGCTGGGCCAGCAGCCCGGTCATCGCGCCACGCGCGATCACCGGCAGGTCGGCCAGCACGGCCGGCGCCCGGAATGCGATGTCGGTCAGTTTGACCGCCGTGCGCGCTCCACCGTCACGATCGGACACGTGATCCCCTCGATTCGTTTCCAAAGGCAAGCTCGGCGGACAGCCTAGTAGGGGTGGCAAACCCGTCGGCGGCCTCAGCCCGGTGCGCAGGCTTGCAGCGCCGCACTCACCTTGTCGACCAGCACCAACCGGTCCATCGCCGCCTGGGAGACATAGCCGCTGTTCAGCAAACCGCACAACCAGGTCCACAGCCCTTCGTAGTGGCCGAAGGGATCCAGCAGCACGATGGGTTTGTCGTGCAGACCGAGGAAGGCCGTCGTCCATGCGTCGAGCAACTCGTCGAGGGTGCCGATGCCACCGGGCAGCGCGATGAACGCGTCGGCGCGGTCTTCCATGGCCTGCTTGCGTTCGTGCATGGTGTCGCTGACGATCAGCTCGTCGGATTCCACGTCGGCGATCTCGCGGCGCATCAAGACCTTCGGGATGACGCCGACGGTTCGGCCGCCCCGGGCGCGCGCCGCGCTCGCCACCGCGCCCATCGCCGACACCCGGCCCCCGCCCCACACCAGCGTCCAGCCGCGCTCGGCGATCGCCTCACCGAGTTCCGCTGCGACTGAGAGCAGTTCGGGATGTTCGGGGCCTGATGCGCAGTACACGCACACCGACCACTCGGCTGATGCATCGCGTTGGCCGGGCATATCCGCCAAAGGTAGACCAACCGCATCCGGGCCGTCATATCTGGGGCTTTCGCCTTGCCGCCCGGCTCTCGCACCATAAAATTCGGCGGTGCCGATTCGATGGAACGTCCCCCGACATGCGACGGCCTCAGAGCGGCTGGATGCGGCTCTGGCCGACGGGGCCCGGGGGGCGGTGGTGCTGGGGCCCGACGGCGTCGGCAAATCCACCCTGGCCCGGGTGGCCGCCGAGCGTTTCGCGGATCGGCACCCGAACACGCTCGTCCGTTGGGTCACCGGCACCCCGACCGAACGCGCGGTCCCGTTCGGGGCGTTCAGCCATCTGGTGCAGATCTCCGACATCGGCAAGCCGGCCGCACTGCTGCGGGCCGCCCGGGCGTCGCTGGGCGGTGACGACCTGTTGCTCGTCGTCGACGACGCCCACCACCTCGACGTGCTGTCGGCCACGCTGGTCTACCAGCTGGCCCGCGACGGCGCGGGACGGCTCATCGTCACCGCCCGCGCCGATCCCGCTCCCGAAGCGATCGCGGCGCTGTGGAACGACGGGCTGCTGACCCGGGTCGACATCGAGCCGCCCGCCGGGGCGACCGCGCCGGCGGAGATCGATACCTTCCTCGACGAGCTTCCCGCCGCGGCGCGCTCGGTCCTGGAGTATCTGGCCGTCGCGGAGCCGCTGACGGCCGCCGACTTGACCGCACTCGCCGGCGACGGCGCGGTGCACGACGCGGTGACGTGGGGTGCCGCGGAGACCCGGGCGCGGGGCGGATCCTCCGACGACCCGGTCGTCTACACGGCCCACCCGCTGTTCGCCGAGCGGATGCGGGCCGCGCTCGACCCCGACGAGGCCCGGCAACGACGCACCGACCTCGTCCGGCTGCTGTCGCAGCGACCGTCCGAGCACCTCAGCGACCGGTTGCGGCTGGTGTCGCTGGCGCTGGACAGCGACACTCCCCCGCGCGTGACCGACGTCGTCGCCGCCGCCCAGCAGGCGCTGCGGCTGGGCGACCTGACGCTGGGCGAACGACTGGCCCGTTGGGCGCTGCTGCGGTCCGGCGGGTTATCGGCGCGGCTTGCGCTGGCGCATGCCCTGGGCTGGCAGGGCCGTGGCCGCGAAGCCGATTCGGTGCTGGCCGAGGTCGATTCCACCGCGCTGACCGAAGCGGCGCTGATGGACTGGGCCCTGCTGCGCGCGGCCAACCAGTTCTGGATGCTGAGCGAACCGGAGCGCGCCACCGCGTTCCTGCGGACGGTGCGCAACCGAGTCACCGACATCGGCCCGCGGACCACCCTCGACGCGCTCAGCGCGACCTTCGCGATGAACGCCGGCAATGTCGGGCATGCCGTAAAAGTCGCCGCCGAGGTCCTCGCGTCGCCGGCGGCCGATGACCAGGCGGTGGCCTGGGCGGCCAGCGCGGCCGCGTTGTGCGCGGCACGCGAGGGTCGATTCGACGACGTCGAGCCGCTGGCGCAGCGCGCCTTGACCGCCGAACACCCTGGGCTGCTGCGCTTCACGATCGGACTGGGCCAGACCACCGCTCTGTTGATGGCCGGGCGGCACGAGCAAGCCCGCCACGTCGCGCAGCAGTTCACCGACTTCGCCGAACTGCAACAGCCGGGCCGCGCCATCGGCGAGGTGCTGTTGGCGCATGCGCTCATCGCCGGTGGCGATTTCGCCGCTGCGGCAGCATTATTGGTCCCGGCAGCCGCCACCCTGGAGCGCACCGGTTACTCGTGGGGGCCGCTGTCGCTCACCCTGCTTGCCACCGCGCTGGCCCAGCAGGGCGACACCGCGGCCGCGGCAAAGGCATTGAGCAGGGCCGAATCTCGGCACGGAACCAAGTCGGCCCTGTTCGCGCCGGAGCTCGGTGTGGCGCGGGCATGGCGGCTGGCCCTGGTACGGGACACGCACGGCGCGGTGACCGCCGCGCGTGACGCCGCCCGGATGGCCGAACGCGGCGGGCAGCGGGGTGCGGCGGTGCGGGTCTGGCACGAGGCCGTGCGGCTGGGCGACATCCGGGCCGCCGATCCCCTGGCTCGGCTCTGTGGTGAGATCGATTGTGTCGCAGGCAGACTCGCGTTGTCCCATGCCCGCGCGCTGGCCGCCGGCGACGACGCGGGGCTGCGGGCCGTGTCGGAGGAGCTGACGTCGATCGGCATGCACGCGGCCGCCGCCGACGCCGCCGCCCAGGCGCAGCGGTGTGCGGCGGGGGAGGCTCAGCCGCTCAGGTAGCCGCGCAGCACGTCCACCGCGGCGGTGATGTCGGCGACCGCGACCCGCTCGTCGCGCTTGTGCGCCAGGTTGGGATCACCGGGCCCGAAATTGACCGCCGGTATGCCCAATGCGGCGAACCGCGCCACGTCGGTCCAGCCGTATTTGGCCCGGACATTGCCACCCGCCGCTTCGACCAGGGCCTTGGCGGCGGGCTGGGAAAGTCCGGGCAGCGCGCCCGCCGCCGCATCGGTCTGTTCGATGTGCACGTCGAGCCCGGCGAGCACGTCGTGCACGTGTTGCAGCGCGTCGGGCAGCGAACGGTCGGGCGCGAAACGGAAGTTGACCGTCACCGCGGCCGCGTCGGGAATGACGTTGCCCGCCACGCCGCCGTCGATGCGCACCGCCGACAGGCCCTCACGGTAGACGCAGCCGTCGATGTCGACGCTGCGCGCCTGGTACGCGGCAAGCCGCTCGAGCACGGCGCCGAGCTTGTGAATGGCGTTGTCTCCCAACCAGGATCGCGCCGAATGGGCGCGGGTCCCGGTGGCGCTGACCACCACGCGCAGCGTGCCCTGGCAGCCGGCCTCGATGTAGCCGCCGGTCGGCTCACCCAGGATGGCCACGTCGGCGGACAGCCAGTCCGGCAGCTCGCGTTCGATGCGGCCCAATCCGTTTGCGGCGGCCTCGATTTCCTCGCAGTCGTACATCACCAGCGTCAGATCGTGCACCGGGTCGGCCACGGTGGCGGCGAGATGCAGAAAGACCGCGTCGCCGGATTTCATGTCCGCCGTGCCGCAGCCGTACAGGTCGCCGCCCTCGCGCCGGCTGGGCAGGTTTGCGGCCACCGGCACGGTGTCCAGGTGCCCCGCGAGCAGCACCCGCGACGGCCGCTGGTAGTGCGTGCGCGCCAGCACGGCGTCGCCGTTGCGCATGATCTCGAACCCGGAGGTCTGGGCCCGCAGCGCGGCCTCGACCTCGTCGGCCAGCCGCGCTTCGTCCCGCGATTCGCTGGGGATGTCCACCAGCGCCGCGGTCAGCGCGATCGGATCGCCGCGTAAGTCCAGCACGGTCTTTAGGGTAGGCGATCGCAAGCGCGGGCTAGACGAGCAACTGCGTGGGCATCACCTTGGGCTTGACGCCGTAGCGCGGCCCCACGCCGTAGCCGCCCCGCCCCGCCGAGGCGACCGCCGGCATGCCGGACGCCCACGTGGTGTGCGCGTCTTCGGTGGGTGCGGTCCACCCAGTGCCCGCGACCGTCGCGGCGGGGACCCGAGGCGTGGCCGCCGACCATGTGGCCGGCGTCGACAATCCGCCGACCGGGGACGCCGAGCCCATGCTCGCCAGCACCGGTGCGGCACCGACGCCCGCGGTGCTGACCGGCGCCGGGGCACTGACCAGGGCGCCGGAGCCGATCACGCCGCCCAGGTCGCCGGCCACGCTGGCGGAAGCCGCCGCGTCGAGGGTGTGGTTGTACAAGATGTTGGACACCATCGTGTTGAACACGTTCCACGACACCACGTCGAATCCGGCGTTGCCGATATTGGACACCAGCGGGTCGCCCAGCACGCTGTCCAGGGCGCTCGCGCCCGGCGCGGCGGGTGCGGCCGGCGCCGCGAACGACTGCACGGCGTTGGGCACATTGGAGACGACCGAGCGCAGCCCACTGGTCTGCGCGGCCGTGGCCGCCGTCTGCGCGTCGAGCCCACCCGGGCTGTTGGTGGGCGCGGGCGATGTCAACGGGCTCAACTTGGCCGCGGCCGCCGACGCCGCGGCGTAGCCGTACATCGCGGCGGCGTCTTGGGACCACATCTCGCCGTACTGCGCCTCGGTGGCCGCGATGGCTGGGGTGTTCTGTCCCAGAACGTTGGTCGCGACGAGGGCCGCCAGCTGGGCCCGGTTGGCCGCGACCAGCGGTGGCGGCACCGTCATCGCAAAGGCCGCCTCGTATGCGGCCGCGGATGCCATGGCTTGGGCGGCCGCCTGTTGCAGCTGCGCGGCGGTGGTGTGCATCCACATCACGTACGGCGCGGCGGCGGTGGCCATCGCGGTCGACGACGGTCCGATCCACTCCTCGCCGGTCAGATTCGCAATCGCCGCCTGGCTGGCCGAGGCGGTCGTGCTCAGCTCGTCGGCCAGGCTGCTGAAAGCCGCGGCCGCGGCCATCATCGGACCGGCGCCCGCGCCGGTGTACATGCGCAGGGAATTGATTTCTGGGGGCAGTGCTCCGAAGTCGAAAGTCATTGTCGTGCTCCTGTTCTTGCTGACGTTGCGGGTTGTTAGACGGCCGGCGTGGGCATCACGGTGGGCTTGACGCCGTAGCGGGGCGCGCCGAGGCCGTAGCCGCCGCGTCCGGCGGTGGCCATCGACGGCACGCCACCCGGAATGGCGCTCACCGTCGTCGCCTGGGGCGCGGCGCTGGTGAACCCGGCGCCGGTCAGCGTCACCGGGGTGGAGCTGACCTCGGGGACACCACTTGCCGCCCAGCTCGGTGGTACCGACAATGCGCCGATCGAGGGTCCGCGGCCCATGCTCGCCAGCAACGGCGCCCCACCCATGGCTGCCGGCGCCGCCGGGGCGGGCGCGCTTGCCGGGGTTGCTGACGTGAGCCCGCCGGTGAGGTTGGGGATACCGGCCGCGCCGGGGACGGGAGCGAATTGCCCCTCGCCCAAGGTGATGAAGTCCGAGGCGGCGGCACCGGTGTTCTGACCCCACTCGATGAGGGTGCCGGCCGCGGCATCCCCGGGGGGTGGGTCGGCGGCAGCTGCCGGTGCGGCGGGCAGCGCCGCGGCGCTGGTGGTGACTTTGTTCGCGGCTTCCGTCGTTCCATACGAGCCGGCGTTGCTGTCCAGGTTGTTCACCAGCGTCTGGTGAACAGCCTTCGCCTGGGCGCTGACCTGCTGGTACCACGCGCCGTAGGCGGAGAATTGCGCCGCCTGCAAAGCGGACACCTCGTCGGCGGCCGCGGGAGCGATGCTCGTGGTGGGAGCCGCGGCCGCGGCGTCCTGGGCGGCCATCGAAGAGCCGAGGCCTTCGAGGGTGCTCGCCGCGAACAACAGCGCCTCGGGCCGTGTGGTGACAAAGGACATGTTCTTCTCCTCGCGCAATCGGGCGGCCACGACGGGCCGGCGACAAAGGGGCCTGCGGCTAGGCCGGTAACGACCCCGGAAGCTGCGTACCCGATACGCCGAAATTCACGCCTTGACCTGCTGAGACCGGCCACTGCCGAGCGTCCCCCGCCGCGGGCGACGCATCCCGCGGTGACGAATTATCTTGCGCGCGTGGGTCTTTGGACGCAGGCCGGGGTGACTGCGCGGCCCCCGGCTTCGCCCTTGCGCAGGGCGGGCGGGGCCCGATGCCGGCCCACGAAGTAACCTTTGCGCCGTGACAAGAGCAGCAGGCGCCGAAGGAATAGGCCTGGCGACGCTGGCCGCCGACGGATCGATCCTCGACACGTGGTTTCCCGCACCGGAACTGACCACCGCGGGCACCAGCGCGACGTCGCGGCTGGCGCTGTCCGATGTTCCCCCGGAGCTGACCGCGCTGATCGGGCGCGACGACGACCGCGGCACCGAGACCATCGCCGTGCGCACGGTCATCGGCTCGCTGGATGACGTGGCCGCCGACGCCTACGACGCCTACCTGCGATTGCATCTGCTCTCGCACCGATTGGTGGCGCCGCACGGGCTGAACGCCGGCGGCTTGTTCGGGGTATTGACGAATGTGGTCTGGACTAATCGCGGACCGTGCGCCGTCGAGGGTTTCGAGGCGGTCCGGGCCCGGCTGCGGCGCCACGGGCCGGTGACGGTCTACGGCGTCGACAAGTTCCCGCGCATGGTCGATTACGTCCTGCCGACCGGTGTGCGCATCGCCGACGCCGACCGGGTGCGCCTGGGCGCGCATCTGGCGCCGGGCACGACGGTGATGCACGAGGGCTTCGTCAACTACAACGCCGGCACCCTGGGGGCGTCCATGGTGGAGGGACGGATCTCCGCCGGCGTGGTGGTGGGCGACGGCTCCGACATCGGTGGTGGGGCCTCGATCATGGGGACGCTGTCCGGCGGTGGGACCGAGGTGATTTCGATCGGCAAGCGCTGCCTGCTCGGCGCCAACGCGGGCCTGGGCATCTCGTTGGGCGACGACTGCGTCGTCGAGGCCGGCCTGTACGTCACCGCGGGCACCAAAGTCGTTACGCCCGAAGGCAAAACGATGAAGGCGCTCGAGCTGTCCGGCGGCAACAACCTGTTGTTCCGCCGCAATTCGGTGAGCGGGGCGGTGGAAGTCGTGGCCCGCGGCCGTCAGGGCATCGCCCTCAACGAGGACCTGCACGCCAACTGAGGGTGCCCCTATAGGTCGGCGGGCACCCGCTCGGCGGCCGGGGCGGCGCCGAGCGCGGTTCCTTTGGTCTCGGGCAGCAGAGCGACGCACACGAGGCTGGTCGTTACCAGGGTCGCCATCATGAGCCCGATCGCCCAGCCGCCGTAGGTCGCCAACAAGGTGCCCGCCAACAGCGGCGGCACCGCGGCGCCGAGGATGCCGGCCAGGTTCATCGCCACCGCCACGCCGCTGTAGCGGTAGCGCGTGGCGAACAGCTCGGGGACGAAGGCCCCGGTGGGACCGTTGGCCATCGCCGCGCAGGCGAACATGCCGAGGACGGCCACCGCGTACGTGGCGGGGCTGCCGGTATCCATCAGCGGGATGACCACGAAGGACCACGGCAGACACGCCGCCAGCCCACACAGCATCACCCGGCGACGCCCGACGCGGTCGGACAGCCAGGCCCCGAACGAGACGAACACGATGCTGGTCAGCCCGGCCAGCGCGCCCACACCCCAGATGAAGCTGCGCGAATAGCCCAAGTGGGAGTGGGCGTACATGACGAGGAAGGTGTTGCCCAAATAGACGAAGCCCATGCCGCCCAGGAAGCAGCCCGCGACCAGCACGATCTCGCGGCGCTGCAGCCGCACCAGCTCGGCCAGTGGCGCTTTGGGCACCAGGTTGCGGGCCTTCTCCTCGACGAACAGCGGGGTCTCCTCGATGTTGAGCCGCACATAGAGGGCGATGCCGATCAGTCCGCTGCTGATCAGGAAGGGCACCCGCCAGCCCCATTCCAGGAACGCGGGGCTGCTCTCCCCCATGGTGAGGCTGACGGCGAGGAACGTCACGCTGGCCAGCACGCCGGCCGTGCCGCCGCCCAGCGAGGTGAACATGCCCCACCAGCCGCGTTTTCCGGGGGGCGCGTATTCGGCGCTCAGCAGCACCGACCCGGCCCATTCGCCGCCGACGGCGAAGCCCTGCAGCAACCGCAGCACGACAAGGATCAAGGGCGCCGCGACCCCGATTGACGCCGTGGTGGGGACCAGGCCCACGCAGACGGTCGACGCGCCCATGATGAGCAGGGTGGCGACCAGCGTCTTCTTGCGGCCCAGCCGGTCGCCGAAGTATCCGAAGACGGCCGCTCCCAATGGGCGGGACAGAAACGCCGTCGCGAACGTCGCCATCGAGGCGATGGTGGCCACCGTCGGCCCGAGGTGCGGGAAGAAGACCGCGGGAAACACCAGTGCGGCCGCGGTTCCGTAGATCAGGAAGTCGTAGAACTCGATGGCCGAGCCCACCAGGCAGGCCGCCGCGATCCGCCGCATGGGGGTCCGCCCGGCGGCGGCCGCGGACCGCGCCGGCTCACCCATGGTGGCGGCTCGCCGTCCGGTTGCGTCGATACACGGATACGACGGTAGGTGAAGCTTCGCGGGCACGCTCGGCCCTGAAGCTGGCAAATTGCTGCGTGTCTCGATGCTGACCGGGCGCCGCCCTGTTGAGCGCCCGCTCAGCCGTCGGTCAGCAGCTGCTTCTTGAGGACCTTGCCCATGGCGTTGCGCGGCAGCGCGTCGACGATGCGCACCTCGCGCGGCCGCTTGTGCACCGAAAGCTCTTGGGCGACATAGTCGATCAGCTCGTCGCCGTCGGCCGACCCGACGACGTAGGCGACGATGCGCTGGCCCAGGTCCGCGTCGGGCATTCCGATGACGGCGGCCTCCTGCACGCCGGGGTGGCCGAGCAGCGCCGTTTCGATCTCGCCCGCCCCGATGCGGTAACCGCCGGACTTGATCAAGTCGACCGACTCGCGTCCGACGATGCGGTGCATCCCGCCGGCGTCGATCACCGCGACGTCGCCGGTGCGGTACCAGCCGTCGGTGTCGAACGCCTCGGCGGTGGCTTCCGGCCGGTTCAGGTAGCCGTCGAACATCATCGGCCCGCGCACGTGCAGCTTCCCGACGGTCTCGCCGTCGTGCGGCACCGGGCCGCCGTCGTCGTCCACCACCCGGGTCTGCACACCGGACAGCGGCAGGCCCACCCACCCCGGGCGTCGCTCGCCGTCGGCGCGCGTGGACACCGTGATCAGCGATTCCGACGCGCCGTAGCGTTCGATGGGTTGATGCCCGGTGAGCCCGGCCAGCCGGTCGAACACCGGCACCGGCAGCGGCGCGCTGCCGGAGACCAGTAGCCGCGCGGGGCGCAACGCCCGGGCGGCGGGCTCGTCGGCCCCCACCCGCGACCACACCGTGGGCACCCCGAAAAACAGCGTGCCCCGGTGCTCGGTCGCCGCCTGCGCGTAGCCCGCCGGCGTCGGCTTGCCGGTGTGGATGAAGCGATTGCCGATCCGCAGCGAGCCGAGCAGGCCAAGCACCAGGCCGTGCACGTGGAACAGCGGCAGGCCGTGCACCAAGACGTCGTCGGCCGTCCATTGCCAGGCTTCCGCCAGGGCATCGAGGTCGGCCGCGATCGCCCGTCGGCTCAGCACCACGCCTTTGGGTAGCCCGGTGGTGCCCGAGGTGTAGATGATCATCGCGGTGGCGTCCGGCGACGGCTCGGCATAGCGGTGCCAGGAGCGGGCGTGCAGCCGGACCGGGATGTGCGGCAGGCCTTCCGGCTCGTCCGGCACCGGGCCCAGCCACGCCTGCACAGCCGAGTCGGTGAGGATGTGCCGGCGTTCGGCGGCGCCGACGTCGGCGGGCACCGGGACGAACGGCACCCCGGCGATCAGGCACCCGGTGACGGCCAGCACGGTCGCGGCGCTCGGGGCGGCGAGGATGGCAACCCTGCCCGCACCGCCCGCCCGCTCGGCCACCGAGGTGGCGGCGCCGACGAGGTCGCTACGGCTGAACACGGTTCCGTCGATGCGCACCGCGTCGGCGATATCGGTGGCGGTGAGCGCCGCGGGATTCAGGGACGCCAGCAGCACGTGAGCAGGCTACCCCGCTGCCGAGAGGGTCAGCCTCGCTCGTCCCAGATCTTCGTCAGGGTGGACAGGATCTCCTCGCCGCGGCCCAGGCCGCCGAGGTGGCTTTCGCCGGGGAGCACGATGAGCTCGCAGTCGGGCAGCCGGTGCACGACGTGCTCGCCGTGCGCGAACGGCACGATGTGGTCGCTGTCGCCGTGCCACCACCGCACCGGGACCTTGACCTCCTCGAGCCGGAATCCCCAGTCCTGGGTGAACAGGATGATGTCGTTGAACGGGGCCGCCAGCTGCTTGCGGCTCCCGTTGAGCAGGTCGTCGAGGAACATGGCCGCGAACTCGGGCCGGGTCAGCAGGCGCCGGTCGCCCTCGGGCGATATCGCGGCATAGAGATAGAGCGCGGGGTTGGCGACCGGACGGATGGACCGGATCACCAGGCTCGCGCCGATGCGCAGCGGGTCACCGCCCAGCCGCAGCAGCGGGGCCACCCGCTTGCCCAGGTTCATCAGGCCGCTGGTGATCCCCTCGTCGCCCAGGAAAGGCGCGACGCCACCGAGCACGCCGAGGGCTATTACCCGGTCCGGCAGCACCGCGGCGGACGCGAGCGCGTACGGGCCGCCGCCGGACAGGCCGATGACCGCCATCTTGTCGATGCCGAGGATGTCCGCGATGGTGCGCAGGTCGTCGCCGAACGCGCGGATGTTCTCGTATCGGTGCGGCGTCGACGAGCCGATCCCGGGCCGGTCCAGGCCGATCAGCCGGATCTTGTGCCGTTCGGCGTACAGGCGGGCCTCGACAGGGATCTGCCGACGGGCGCCGGGGGTGCCGTGCAGCCAGAAGAACGCGCGGCCCTGCGGGTCACCGAACTCGGCGAAGCCGATCTGGCGGTCCTCACCTACGGCGACGTTTCCTTCGAGCTTGGGGCGGGCGATCTCGATCATGTCGAGCAGCTTGACATGTCAGGTGTGGTTCACCCAAGCGGGCCCAATCGCTGGCGCGCGGGTCACCTTACGCGGGAACCCCGATGGCCATCGGTTCCATGTACTGATGCAATCCGCCGATGCCGCCGCCCTCGCGGCCCAGCCCGCTGAGCTTGAAGCCACCGAACGGCGCCCCACCGGGACTGACGCCGTTGACGGCGATCTGGCCGGTACGGATGCGGCGGGCCACGCCGACGGCGCGGTCCACGTCTTCGCCCCACACCGCACCGGAGAGCCCGTACTGCGAGTTGTTGGCGATGGCGACGGCGTCGTCATCGTCCCGGTAGCGCAGGACGGTCAACACCGGCCCGAACACTTCCTCTTGCGCGATAGTCGAATTCGGCTCCACATCGGACAGGATCGTCGGTTCGACGTAATAGCCGACGTCCAAGCCGGCGGGCCGGCCGCCGCCGGTCACCAGCTTCGCGCCGTCGCTGCGCGCTCCGGCGACGTGCGCCTCGACCCGGTCGCGTTGCGCCGCGCTGATCAGCGGACCCATCTGCACGTCGGGATCGGTGGGGTCGCCCACCTTGACCTCACGGGCCAACGCCGCAAGGCGATCGACGATGTCGTCGTGCAGCGAATCAGGCAACAGCAGCCGGCTGTGCAGAATGCAGGCCTGTCCGGCGTGCAGCGAACAGGATTCGAACAGCATCTGCTGCAGCATCTCGTCGCTGATGTGCGCGTCGTCGAGGACGATGCTGGGAGATTTGCCGCCCAGTTCCAACAGGATTCGCTTCATGGTGTCCCCGGCGGCGGACATGACCTGGCGTCCGACGACCGAGCTGCCGGTGAAGCTCACCATGTCGATGCGCGGATCGGTGGTCAGCAGCTTGGCCGCCTCGACACCCGAGGGCGTGACCACGTTGACCACCCCGGGCGGGATGTCGGTGTGCTCGTCGATGAGCCGTGCCAGCGCCAGCCCCGCCAGCGGTGTCAGCGGAGAGGGCTTGAGCACGACCGTATTGCCCGCGGCCAGAGCGTGATTCAGCTTCATCACGTTCAGGCAGTGCGGAAAGTTCCACGGCGTCAGCACCGAAACGACACCCAGCGGAGCATGCCGGAGCAACGTGGTCCCGGCGCTGATGCCGCTGACCTCTTGGTCGACCAGCTGGGTGGCGAGCTGAGCGGCATGCATGGACATGAACCCGGCACCGTCGATCTGCATCATGCGCTCGTTCGAAACGCAGCCCCACTCCGCCTGGGCCAGCGCGAAGAAGTCGTCGGCGTGCTTGGTCAGCGCCTCGCCCAGCTGGTTCAGGCACGCGGCGCGCTGCTCGGCGGACGTGGTGCCCCACGGTCCGCTGTCGAAGGCGCGCCGCGCGGCCGCTATCGCGTCGCCAACCTGCGCGACGCTCGCGTTTGGTGCGGTGGCGATGACGGCCTCGGTGGACGGGGACACGTCGTCGTAGCGGCCGTCCTGCGGCTCCACCCAATTGCCGTCGATGTAGAGCTGGTAGGTCTGGACAAGAGCGGGCGAATCGGCCATGTGCTTCCTCCGGTCATCTGATCACTTGGTGTACTCGCCCCGGCAGCCGCCGTCAATCATCATTCGCGCGAATTCCCCGCTGTCGCCGTGCTTTGCTGTCGTATTGACAGCGCGCGACGGCGCAGAGTACACACATTTCGTCGAGACAGATCGCATCAATCTGTCGGATCACCTGTCCTGCGAGAGGGGCTTTGCCAAGTGGCCGACTCAGAAACCGTCAGCGCCAAGGTGCGGGCCCTCGTCGGGCAGCCGACCGGCGGTACCGAAAAACCCTCGCTGGCACCGGACCCGGTGAACCAGCCGATGATCCGGCACTGGGCGTACGCGATGGCCGACATGAACCCGGTATACCTCGACCCGGAGTTCGCGGCGTCGTCACGGTTCGGCGGCATCGTGTCGCCGCCGGTGATGCTGCAGACGTGGACGATGCCGTCGCCCAAGCTGGAGGGAATCGGCGAACGGGGTGGGGCTCCAGTTGAAATCCACAGCAATCCAACGGCGTTCCTCGATGAGGCCGGCTACACCAGCACCGTCGCGACCAATTCGGAGTTCGAGATCGAGCGGTACCCCCGACTGGGCGACGTGATCAGTGCGACGACGGTCTACGAGTCGGTCTCCGACGAGAAGAAGACGGCGCTGGGCACCGGCTTCTTCCTCACCTGGCTGACCACCTACACCGACCAGAACGGTGAAGTGTTGGGGCGGCAGCGGTTTCGGGTGCTGCGATTCAGGCCGGCGAACTGATGGCGGCTCGTCTCGCGCCGGCGATCACCCCGGACACCGAATTCTTCTGGAATGGGTTGCGGGAGAATAAACTTCTGATCCAGCGCTGCGGTGGCTGTGGGAAGCTGCGGCATCCGCCGCGCCCGATGTGCCCGCACTGCCGTTCGCTGGAGTGGACGACGATCGAATCCTCCGGCCGCGGAACGGTCTACAGCTACGTGATGCCGCACGAGCCCAAGTTTCCGTTCTTCGAGTACCCCTACGTCGTCGTGCTGGTGGAGCTCGAAGAGGGCGTCCGTCTGGTGTCCAACCTGACCGGGGTCGATCCTTCCGATGTGACGCCAGGGTTGCCGGTCGAGGTCTACTACCAGGCGTTCGACGACGGCCTCGTCCTGCACCAATTTCGGCGCGGCGGCCAGGCGTCGTCATGAATTTCGGCTCCACCCTCGGTCCGGCTTCGGCCCAGCCGGCCCACCCCGGCGCAACCTACTCGGAAGGACCCGCATGACGCCAACCGCCGGCCGCACTTTGCAATGGCAGGACATTTCGGTCGGTGACGAGGTCACGCCGCTCGAAATTCCGATCACCACAACGATGATTGTCGCCGGCGCGATCGCCACCCGCGACTTCATGCCGGTGCACCACGACCGCGACTACGCCAAGCAGCAGGGCTCGCCCAACCTGTTCATGAACATCCTGACCACCAACGGCTACTGCGTCCGCTTCCTCACCGACTGGGCCGGCCCCGAGGCGATGGTGAAGAACCTGTCGATTCGCCTT
Source organism: Actinomycetota bacterium (assembly GCA_036338755.1). Classification (GTDB taxonomy): domain Bacteria; phylum Actinomycetota; class Actinomycetes; order Mycobacteriales; family Mycobacteriaceae; genus Mycobacterium. The sequence continues at coordinate 132,443 of JAYZBN010000032.1, forward strand.
GGGGTGCCGTGCTTCCCCGACGACCCGCTGAAGTTCACGGGCGGCGTCACCGGCAAGACCGAAGGGTCGGACGGCGAAAACTTCGTGGAGGTGTCATTCGCCGGCGCCAACAGCCTGGGCGACCACGTGTCCGGCACCGCGGTGCTCAGCCTGCTCGACGGGACGGGCGCATGAGCCGGACGCGTCCGGGCAGCCTTCCCGGAAGTTGCGCCATCGTCGGGATCGGCCAGACGGAGTTCTCGAAGGAATCGGGGCGTAGCGAGCTGCAATTGGCATGCGAGGCGGTCAGCTCCGCACTCGACGATGCCGGCCTGGCCCCCGGCGACGTCGACGGCATGGTCACGTTCACCATGGATGCCAGCGACGAGATCGACATCGCCCGCAACGTGGGCATCGGCGACCTCAGCTTCTTCTCCCGCGTGCACCACGGCGGCGGTGCGGCCGCGGGCACCGTCGTACACGCGGCGATGGCCGTCGCCACCGGCGTCGCCGACGTCGTGGTCTGCTGGCGCGCGTTCAACGAGCGGTCGGGCTTCCGGTTCGGTGGCAGCGGTCGCAGCATGGCCGAAACACCCTTGTTCATGGCGCATTACGCGCCGTTCGGGCTGCTCACCCCCGCGGCCTGGGTCGCCGTGCACGCGCAGCGCTACATGTCGACGTACGGCGTCACCAACGAAGACTTCGGCAGGATCGCTGTCGTCGACCGCCAGCACGCGGCGACCAACCCCGACGCGTGGTTCTACCAGCGCCCGATCACCCTGGAAGACCACCAGAATTCGCGCTGGATCGTCGAACCCGTGCTCCGCCTGTTGGATTGCTGCCAGGAGAGCGACGGCGGCGTCGCGCTGGTCATCACCAGCGCCGAGCGCGCCCGCGACCTGCGGCAGCCGCCGGCCATCATCGCCGCCGCCGCCCAGGGTGCAGCCCATAACGGCGAGATGATGACGAGCTACTACCGCGATGACATCACCGGGCTGCCCGAGATGGGTGTGGTGGCCCGTCAGCTGTGGCGCGACTCGGGGTGCAAGCCGCAAGACATCCAAACCGCCTTCATCTACGACCATTTCACGCCGTTCGTGTTCGTCCAACTCGAGGAACTCGGATTCTGCGGGCGCGGCGAGGCCAAGGACTTCGCCACCATCGAGCGGCTGTCGCTGGGCGGAGAGTTCCCCATCAACACCAACGGCGGCCTGCTCGGCGAGGCCTACATCCACGGCATGAACGGCATCACCGAGGGGGTGCGCCAGGTGCGCGGCACCTCGCACAACCAGGTCGGCAACGTCGAACACGTGCTGGTCACCTCCGGAACCGGCGTGCCGACCAGCGGTCTGATTCTCACACCGGCCGGCTGAGGGAGAGTTGATTCCGTGGCTGGCGCTCCTGACCGCCCGCGACGGCGTTGAGCTTGAGCGCGAGCGTCGAGCGTGCATCCTCGGCGGGCTTCATCGGCGTGTCGCCTACCGGTGTGCACGCTCAACGCCAAGGATGCACGCTCAACGCCGCTGCGTCAGCGCCCGCAGGAAGAACGCCAGATTGGCCGGCCGCTCGGCCACCCGTCGCATGAAGTAGCCGTACCACTGGGTGCCGAACGGGACGTACACCCGCAGCTGGTTACCGGCCGCGACGAGACTCCGCTGCTCGTCGTCGCGGATGCCATAGAGCATTTGATATTCGAATTCGCCGCTGCGGCGGCCTGATTCGCGCGCCATCTCCGGCACCGCGCTGATGATCTCCGGATCGTGGGAGGCCACCATCGGGTAGCCGGACCCGGTCATCAGCACTCGCAGGCAGGCCAGGTAGGAGTCGTTGACCTCGGCGGGCGCGCGGTGAGCCAGCGAGGCGGGTTCGTCGTAGGCGCCCTTGCACAGCCTGACCCGGGCGCCGGAGTCGGCGAACTCTTCGCAGTCGTCCAGGGTGCGCCGCAGGTAGGCCTGCAGAACCACGCCCAGCCAAGGAAATTCGGTGCGCAGGTCGCGCACGATGCGCAGCGTCGAATCGGTGGTGGCGTGGTTCTCGGCATCGACGGTGACCCACACAGCCGCGCGCTGGGCGGCCGCGCAGATCGACCAGGCGTTCTCCCGCGCGATCTTGTGCCCGTCGCGTCCCAGCGACTGCCCCAGCGCCGACAGCTTGACCGAGACTTCCAAAGGCCGGACTGCGCCGCTCGTGGGACCGAGCCCATCCAGCGCCTCGATCAGGTCCAGGTAGACCCGCACCGCCGCGTCGGCGCCGTCGGGGTCGGCGACGTCCTCGCCCAGATAGTCGACGCTGACGAAGCGGCCCGAATCACGCAGGGCCGCCGTGCAATTCAGGGCCGAGTCAATCGTCTCCCCGGGGATGAACCGGTGCACCACTTTCCGGGTGACCGCCAGCCGTTCGGCGGTGCGGCGCAAGCCATCGCGGCGGCTCGCGGCCATGATCGCCGGGCGCAGCGTGGCGGCGAACAGCCCGGCCATCAGTCGGCGCCCATATGCGGATAGGTGTGGTCGGTTGCGGGGATGAAGGTCTCCTTGATGGTGCGAGCCGACGTCCAGCGCAACATGTTCAGCATCGATCCGGCTTTGTCATTGGTGCCCGAGCCGCGCGACCCCCCGAACGGCTGGCGCCCGACGACCGCACCGGATGGCTTGTCGTTGATGTAGAAGTTGCCGGCCGCGAACCGCAGCCGATGCTGGGCGGTGAGCACTGCGTCGCGGTCGTCGGCGATGACCGCGCCGGTCAGCGCGTAGCGAGACCCGGTGTCGACGACGCCGAGGATCCGCTCGTAATCGTCGTCGGGGTACACGTGCACCGACAGCAGCGGGCCGAAGTATTCCGTCGCGAACGACTCGTCGCCCGGATCGTCGGATAGTAATACCGTGGGCCGGACGAAATAGCCCTCGCCGTCGTCGTATTCGCCACCGACGGCGATGGTGACGTGCGGCGCGCCCTTGGCCCGTTCGATGGCGTCGACGTTCTTGATGAAGGCGCGCCGGTCGATCAGCGCCCCTCCGAAGTTGGTCAGATCGGTGACGTCGCCGTAGCGCAACGCCGCGGTCTTGCCCAAAAAGTCGTCACCCATGCGGCGCCACACCGACTGCGGTATGAAGGCCCGCGACGCCGCCGAGCACTTCTGGCCCTGGTAGTCGAACGCACCGCGGATCAGCGCCGTGCACAACACGTCCGAGCGCGCAGAGGCGTGTGCGACGACGAAGTCTTTGCCGCCGGTCTCGCCGACCAGCCGCGGATAGCTGTGATAGCGGCCGATATTGGCGCCCACCCGCTGCCATAGCTGCTGAAACGTCGCCGTCGACCCGGTGAAGTGGATTCCCGCCAGCCGCGAGTCGTCCAGCGCCACATCGGACACGGCGAAGCCGTCGCCGGTCACCAGGTTGATCACCCCGGGCGGCAATCCGGCCGCCTCGAGCAATCGCATGGTCAGGTAGGCCGACAACGTCTGGGTGATCGACGGCTTCCACACCACGGTGTTGCCCATCAGCGCCGGAGCGGTCGGCAGATTGCCCGCGATCGAGGTGAAGTTGAACGGCGTGATCGCGTACACGAAGCCGTCCAGCGGCCGGTATTCGCTGCGATTCCATTCCCCCGGCCCGCTGATCGGCTGCTGCGCCAGGATCTGCCGCGCGAACGCCACGTTGAATCGCCAGAAGTCGATCTGCTCGCAGGGCGCGTCGATCTCGGCCTGGTAGACCGACTTGGATTGGCCGAGCATGGTCGCGGCGGCGATCTTCTCCCGCCACGGCCCGGCCAGCAGGTCGGCGGCGCGCAGGAATATCGCGGCACGCTCGTCGAACGGCATTGCCGCCCAATCGGATTTCGCAGCGGTTGCGGCTTCGATGGCGGCGGTCGCATCCGCGTGCCCGGCGGTGGTGAGGGTGCCCAGCGTCGCGGCGTGCCGGTGGGGCTGGACGACGTCGATGCGCTCGCCGTCGCCCATGCGGTGTTTGCCGCCGATGACATGCGGGAGGTCGATCGGGTGGTCGGCCAGAGCGGCCAGTTCGGCGTTGAGGCGGGTGCGCTCCGGGGAGTGCGGTGCGTATTCGTGGACCGGCTCGTTGGCCGGCATCGGGACCTGGGTTATCGCGTCCATGCCGCAAGGATCCCCGCGGCGGGCGCGCAGTGAATTAGCCGATCGGACAAGATGAGCCGCTAGCGGTAGTAAGATCGGACAACATGTCCGGCGTGGGGCTGGGACAGCTGCTACTTGCGTTGGACGCGACCCTGGTGAGCCTGGTTGACGCGCCCCGGGGCCTGGACCTGCCGGTGGCGTCGGTGGCGCTGATCGACTCCGACGACGTGCGGCTCGGGCTGGCGGCCGCGGCGGGTTCCGCCGACGTCTTTTTCCTGTTGGGTGTCGTCGGCGACGAGGCCCTGCGGTGGATGGACAGGCAGACGCGCGAACACGTGCCGGTGGCCATCTTCGTCAAGGAACCCTCGAATGCCTTGGTGGCCAAGGCGGTTGCGGCCGGCTCGGCTGTGGTGGCCGCCGACCCGCAGGCCCGCTGGGAGCGGCTCTATCAGCTGGTCAACCACGTCTTGGAGCATCACGGTGACCGCGCGGACGCGACCGACGACTCGGGTACCGACCTGTTCGGGTTGGCGCAGTCGCTCGCCGACCGCATCCACGGCATGGTCAGCATCGAAAACGCCCAATCGCACGTCCTGGCCTATTCGGCCTCCAACGACGAAGCCGACGAATTGCGCCGCCTCTCCATCCTGGGCCGGGCGGGTCCGCCCGAGCACCTCGAGTGGATCGCCCAGTGGGGCATTTTCGATGCGCTGCGGTCGGGAGGTGACGTGGTCCGCGTCGCCGAGCGGCCCGAGCTGGGACTGCGACCGCGACTGGCCGTAGGGGTCTACCAGCCTCCACCCGACGCGCGGCGATCCCCGGTGTTCGCCGGCACGATCTGGGTACAGCAGGGTTCGCAACCGCTCGCCGACGACGCCGAGGAAATGGTGCGCGGTGCCGCCGTGCTGGCTGCCCGCATCATGTCGCGGTTGGCGGCCCGACCATCGACGCACGCCCGCCGGGTGCAGCAACTTCTCGGCCTCGCCGATGCGGATGCGGATGCGCATGTCGACGCGGCCGCCATCGGCCGTGAACTCGGTCTTGCCGCCGACGGCGATGCGGCCGTGATCGGTTGGGACGTGGCGGACGGCTCGCCCCGCCAGGCTCGGCTCGCTGACGTCATTGCGCTGAGCGCCAGCGCTTTTCGTCATGACGCCCAGGTCGCCTCGTCCGGTGCGCGAACGTATGTGCTCCTTCCGCAGACGCACAACCGGGCCGTCACCTCATGGGTGCGCGGCACCATCGGCGCCATGCGCGCCGAACTCGGGGTGCAGCTGAGGGCGGCGATCGCCGCACCGATCGCCGGCCTTGCGCGGGCCGCCGCCGCGCGCATCGAAGTCGATCGCGTGTTGGACAGCGCAGAGCGGCACCCGATTTCGTTCGGACAGGTCACGTCACTGGCCGAAGCGCGCACCGCCGTGCTGCTCGACGAAATCGTGACCCTGGTCGGTAGCGACGAGCGGTTGATCGATCCTCGGATCGCGGCGTTGCGCGCTGACGATCCGGTGCTGGCCGAGACGCTGCGGATCTATCTGGATGCCTTCGGCGACATCACCGCGGCCGCGCAATCGTTGCGAGTGCACCCGAACACGGTTCGCTACCGGGTGCGCCGGATCGAGAAGTTGTTGTCGGCGTCGCTGGCCGATCCCGAGGTGCGGCTGCTCTTTTCGCTGAGTTTGCGGGTGCTGGAGAGCGGCTAACGCGCTCGGCGACGGCCCCTATTGGCTGTTCGCCGTCTCGGATTCCTCGAGAAAGTGACCCACCACATCCGGGCCGGTGGAGTGCATCTTGATGGAAAGCTCCAGCAGCCTGTCCTTGGCCTGCTTCGGGAGCAGTTCGATCGAGCGGGTGGTCGCCGAGTCGTACTTCGCCCCGGGAAAGCGCTGCAGCAGAACGTCTTTCTGCTCCTCGGTGGCGTAGATCTCGAGCAGCTTCATGCCGGCGAACGCCTCGATCGCCCGGTCCGCCATTCCCGCATTGGCCAGCGCTTCCAGGCGTTCCTCGTTGATCCAGACGTTGACCTTGATCCTCTTACCACCCGCGCTCATGAGTTCTCCAATTGGTTCAGCGTAAAGACCGGCAGTCTGTCTTTCAGATACTCCTCGGTGACGAACGGCGAACCCTGGCCGTACTTGGCGGCGCTGTCCATCACCACTTCGAACACCTCGTGCCGCATCACCTTTTGGGTCGGCTTGACCTCGTCGGTCAGGATGCTGCGAATCAGGCTGCCGCTGAAGCTTTGTGACTTTTCGTCGTGGCCGCACAGCGCCGAGTTGGTGACCTCCTGGCAGACCGGGCAGTACCAGTTCTCCCGCAAGAACACCGGTTTGATCCCCAGCTCGCCGCGGTGCTGCTTGAGGATGTTCTGGGAATCGTACGGGTGGTAGAAATCCCCGACGCCGGCGTGGTCGCGGCCGAACATGTGATGCGTGCAGCCGAGGTTCGTCCGCAGGATCGCATGGAAGATGGCCTCCCGGGGCCCCGCATAGCGCATGTCCCACAGCGTGAACGACACCAGGTGGACGTCCTCGCGGAAATACCCGCTGGTCCGCAATGCGTTCTGCGCCAACAGGATTGCCTCGTCGATGTAGTCTCCTACACGTTTCTGGCCGATGATGGCATTGACCAGCACACCGGTGTTCAGGTTGTCGACGGGCTGGTCCTCGTTGGCCGCCAGCCACGCCTGCTTCATCAAGGCCTCGTGGCCGGTGTGCGGAACGTTTCGGGTCTGATGGGCGACCGCACGCTTCCAATCCTTTTTCGCCAGCGCATCCTTGTGCTGCCGCGGAGTCAACCAGAAGCTCTTGAACGGCTCGTTGAACACCGGCTCATTGATGAGCGTGATGTCACCGCCGATGAAGCGATTCGCGTAAGCCAGGGTCTTCTTGACCCCCGGGTGCCGCGGATCGGTGGTCCCGTAGGTCTTTTCGGCCATCCGCTCCAAGTCGTACTCGTAGATCTCGGAGATCTCGAAGATCGCCATCGGGGCATCGAGATATTCGAGCACGACGCGTTCGCCCTCTTTCACCCCGAACTTTTCGACGTCTTGCGCGGACAGATCGAAGACGATCGGGATGCTCCACAGCGTGCCGTCGGGCAGTTGAAAGTCGTCCAGCGTGCCATCCACTTCGCGCCGGCCCATGAACCCCGACAGCGGGGTGAAGAACCCGTACGACAGGCTGATCACTTCGTGCGCGGTGGCTTTGGAGATCGGGATGCGCGCCAGCCCATCGATCTGACTCGCCGCATTCTCCGTGGACACCCGTTCCACGATCGGCTTCCCGTTATGACCCTGATAGCTCATGAAAATGACCTCGTTTCGGTAATCAGCGACCGGACGACGCCGTCACTGCCGGACTGTCCGCTACGCGTCTCGGCGGACCGGGCCCGAGATGACACCGACCCGCTCGAGGTGGGCGATGACCTCCTCGGCCAGCGTGTCCGCGTCCTTGCTGCCGCCTTCGAGCCTCAGTTCCGGTCGCGCCGGTGCCTCATAGGGGTCGTCGATTCCGGTGAATCCCTTGATCTCGCCGGCCCGGGCTTTCTTGTAGAGCCCTTTCGGATCACGCTGCTCGCAGATCTCGATCGGGGTGTCGATGAAGATCTCCTGAAAATCACCGTCGTGCAAGGTGGCCCGAATGGCGTCACGATCGCGAACGTAAGGGCTGATGAAGGCCGTCAAAGCGATGACGCCCGATTCGCAGAACAGCTTCGCGACGGCGCCGATCCGGCGAATGTTCTCCTCGCGATCCTGGGCGGAGAATCCCAGACCGAACCGCTTCGCGAACTCGGGCCCATGGCGCTCTTCGAGCAGTTCCGGGCCGGCATTGAGCCCATAGCGGACGTTGTCTCCGTCCAGCAAGAAGCTGCGTATGCCGCGCTCGTAGAGCTTCTGCTCGACGACGTTGGCCACCGTGCTCTTGCCGCTGCCGCTCAAGCCGGTGAACCAGATGACGCAGCCCTTGTGCCCATTGAGGCCCTCGCGCTCGGCGCGGCTTATCTGATGTTCGTGCCAGGTGATGTTGTTGGCCATCTCCAGCTCCTGTTCACGACGTTTCGGCCGCGTAGACGCGTGCGCACGAGCGGGAACCGACCGTCTCGACAGACGATGACGAAACCCTTACGGCCACTTACCATCCTTCGCATCGCATCGATCCTGGCCACCCACTTACCCATATTGTTTATCAATCAATCCGGATCAGAACCAGTCCACAAGTAAAGATGGCCAAATTAAGCCGGTTTTTCCTGACGACCATCCTGCGGGAAACCGCCTAGGGGCCGCGGAGCTACGTCTCGCTGGTTTGTCCGGAATCCTCGGACTCGGTGTCCTTCGCCGGATCCTCGATGACGTGATAAGTCGGATCGATCAACGACATGGGCCGGTTGCCGGATTGCTTGGGCTTGCCCGTGATCCGCAGAACCTGACCGGGCGCGATGTCGGCCCCACCGTGCCCGGAGCGGAACGTGACGCCGATTTCGCCGCTGTTGTCGCCTACGACGACGTGGCGGCGAGTCCGCCTGCCTTCGTTGATGTCTTCGATTTGATTCACCCGTCCTTCAAACGTGGCGCGCTGCCCGGGTATCAGACCCGATACGGTGATCAGCGCGGGCCCGCGGTCGGGGTGTTCATACGCTTCCACAACCTGGTCTTCGTCCTGGCTGATCCAGGCTTCCATCTTGTCGAGCTCGCGTGCGACCCGTTGCTCGAAGTTGTGCGGGTACGCCTGCTGGATCCGCGTTTGCACGTCGTAAGGCACGATCGTCGCCGCAGCGTCCGGAATCAGGCTGACCGCGCGGGAGACTTTGTCCGCGGTGCGGTCGTGCAGAAGGCGACCCAGCAATGGTGCGTACGTGCGGCGCGGTAGTAACACCGTGACGTTGGTGTTCCGATGCTCATCGCGAGCTTTGGCGACCAACACCTGCGCCGCCCGGGTGATCCGCCGGTCTGGGCAGTCCACCACTCGCAACGGGGTGTCGAGTTCGAAGTGGTCCCAGCGCTTTCGCAGCTGCGCCGCGTGGGCCGGGTCGACCATGAAATGCACCGCGATCAACTCGTCGGCCCGCAGTCCCCTGCCGTAGCGCAGCGCCTCGATCACCGCCAGGTCAACGGAGTTCACAAACACGAAGACCTTGTGCCGCGCGTATTTCACCAATTCCGGACGGTCGGTGCGGAACATCTCGAGAATCGCTGCCTCGGCACGGTATTCGCGATTGAGTCGCATCAGCACGAACACCAGCAAGGGGAACACGACGACCACCAGCCACGCACCCTCGGTGAATTTCGCGACCGCGAAGATGCCCACCACGATCGTCGACAGAATCGCCGCGGACAGGTTGATCGCCAGCCGGCGCCGCCAACCCCGCTCCCGGTGCGTGAGATGGTGTTTGGTCATGCCGTAGCCGGCCATCGAAAAGCCGGTGAACACGCCGATCGCATAAAAAGGCACCAGCGCGTTCACCGAACCGCCCGTCACCAGCAACAGAAGCACCGACAGGCCGGTCAGCGCGATGATCCCGTTGGAGAACACGAGTCGGTGCCCACGTTTCATCAGCTGGCGTGGCAGGAACCGATCTTCCGCAACGAAACTGGCCAGAGCCGGAAATCCGTTGAAACTGGTATTCGCCCCGGTGAACAAGATGGCGGCGGTAGACGCCTGAACCAGCGTGAAGAAGACGTCGCCGAGCACGCCGTGCCCGAACACCGCTCGCCCGATCTGCGACAAGACCGACGGATATTCTTCCAGATATGGGGTGGCATGGGTGACGTACGCGAGGAAGGCGACACCACCGAGTAAGAAACCCAGAATGGCTGCCATCGCGGTAAGCACCCGACGTGCGTTGCGCCCCTGAGGCTTTCGGAACACGTCGACGGTATTCGAGATCGCCTCGACCCCCGTCAACGACGAACCCCCATTGGCGAACGAGCGCAACAGCGTCAACACCGTGGCGCCCATCACCAGGCCACCGCCCTGATGGACCGGCACCGTCCCGGCCAGGTGTGCCGGGTCGTATACCGGCAGATCGCCGAATAGCGCTCGCACCACCCCAACGATGATCGTCAAGCCGACCATGGCGGCGAAAAAGTAGGTCGCGAACGCGAACTGCCATCCCGCTTCCTTGAGCCCGCGCAGGTTCAAGTAGCAGATCATCACCACCACCCCGACGGTAATTTGCAGACTATGCGGGCCAAGCGCAGGGATGGCGGACACCACCGCAACCGTCCCGGCCGCCGACTGCACAGCGACGGTGACGACATAATCGATCAACAGTGCCGCGGCCGCGACCTGCGCGACCCGGGGCCCGAAATTCTCCCGTGCGACGATGTACGACCCACCCGCTCGGGTGTAGGCCATCACGACCTGACGATAAGACGCGGCGACCAAGACCAAAATCAGCAAGATGACGCCGGTGATGGGAAGCAACAACACGAATGCCGCAAGACCTGCATGCGGCAGCAATTCGATCAAGACCTGTTCGGGGCCATAGGCCGTCGACGAGATCGCGTCCGGCGACAGGGCCCCCAGCGCCACCGGATTCGAAAGCTTTTCCGATGCCAAGTCTTCGGTGATCAGCGGCTTCCCAAGGAACACCCGTTTCGCGATGTCCCCTACCGAGAGCGGGATGCGCAGCTTGCCGGTCGAACTGGTCACGACCACCGTCCTTACCCCGAGAACGTGAAATGCCTCCGATGCATTGTGCACGCAAGGGCGGGCTCTAGATGCCCAGGTGGTGGAGTCGGCTAGGAGAGCCGCTGCACGGCGGCGGCGATCCGCTCATCCGTGGCCGTCAGCGCAACCCGCACGTGTTGCGCACCGCGCGGCCCGTAGAAATCACCCGGCGCCGCCAAGATGCCGCGCTGCGCCAGCCAGGCAACGCTGGCATGGCATGGCTCGCCGCGCGTGGCCCACAGGTAGAGGCCGGCTTCAGAATGGTCGATGGCGAAGCCGGCCGAACGCAGCGCGGGCAGCAGGGCCGCGCGGCGCCGTTCGTAGCGCTCCCGCTGCGCCAGTTCGTGAGCGTCGTCGTCCAGTGCGGCAACCATGGCCGCCTGCACCGGCGTCGGCACCATCATCCCGGCGTGCTTGCGCACGGCCAGCAGTTCGGCGATCACCTCGGGGTCTCCGGCGACGAAGCCGGCCCGGTACCCGGCCAGCGACGAGCTCTTCGACAAAGAGTGGATCGCGATCAGGCCCGTGTGGTCGCCTTCGCACACCGAGGGGTGCAGGATCGACAGCGGCTGGTCGTCCCAGCCCAACCCCAGATAGCACTCGTCGGAGGCCACCAGGCAGCCCCTGTCGCGGGCCCATCCGACCACTTTGCGCAAGTGATCGACGCCCAGGACGCGTCCGGTCGGATTGCTCGGCGAGTTCAGGTAGTACAGCGACGGCGATTGCGGGCCCAGCTGGGTCAGGGAATCCGCGCGCAGCACCCGCGCCCCGGCCAGGCGGGCCCCGACGTCGTACGTGGGATATGCCAGCTCGGGCACCACGATCACGTCCGCGGGCCCCAGGCCCAGCAGCGTGGGCAGCCACGCGATCAGCTCCTTGCTGCCCACCACCGGAAGCACGGCCTCCTCGGTCAGCCCGGTGATGCCAAACCGGCGGTCCAGCGCGGCGACCGCCGATTCGCGCAGCCGGGCGGTGCCTGCGGTGGCGGGATACCCCGACGCCGATGCGGCGGTGGTCAGCGCCTCCTGGATCACGGGGGCAACGGGGTCGACCGGGGTGCCGACGGAAAGGTCGACGATCCCATCCGGATGCGCACTGGCCTGCGCTTTCGCATCGGCCAGGGTGTCCCAGGGGAACTCGGGCAGAGACGCCGACACCGCCGGCCGGCCCTTTTTGAGCTGGTGGGGCACCGGGCCGCTCAGTCGCCTTCTCCCTGGGGTGGCAGATCCTTGACCACTTGCGGGTCGTTCTCGGTCATGCCCACCTTGGCCGCGCCGCCGGGCGACCCCAGCTCGGCGAAGAAGTCGGCGTTGATCTGCGTGTACTGGCTCCACTGGTCCGGCACATCGTCTTCGTAGTAGATCGCTTCGACGGGGCAGACCGGCTCGCACGCCCCGCAGTCGACGCACTCGTCGGGGTGGATGTAGAGCATCCGAGCGCCTTCATAGATGCAGTCGACCGGGCACTCCTCGATACAGGCTTTGTCCTTGATGTCGACACAGGGTTCGGCGATCGTGTAGGTCACAGACGTCTCCTCCAGGTACTCCGGCTGAAATGTGGGCTGCTGTTCAGCTCGCACCGGCGTGTACGACCGCCTCCGGTGAAGCTTTCGGTTACTGATACTAGACGTTGCAGATACAGGTCAACCATTCGGCGCGCCTGTCGGTTCACCGATTTAAGACCGTCAGTCTCGGACGCTGCGAGGCGGCCCCGTTTCGCTGAGCGCGAACGCCGTGAACAAGCGCTGAGCTGCACAGAGTAACGGCCCAGCGGCGGCCTGCGATATCCGTTGCGTCACAAGCACCCTCGCGGGGCCTGGTAATCTCGGGCGAGAGCCGGCAACCGCTTGGCAGATGTCACCGCCGTAGCGCGGTGCATTAATTGGGGAAGGGTTCCACACATGAGGCTGTCGTTGAGCAAATTAGGCGTTGCGGTTGGCAGCGCAGCGGTGGCGTTGACCGCCGCGGCCGGGGTCGCATCGGCCGACCCGGTCACCGATACCACCTGCAACTACGGGCAGGTCATGGCCGCGCTGAACGCGACGGACCCGGCCACCGCCCAGCAGTTCAACCAATCGCCGGTCGCCCAGAGCTACCTGCGCAAGTTCCTCGCCGCGCCGCCGGCGAAGCGCGTGCAGATGGAGCAGGAGATCCAGGCAATGCCGCAGGCCGCGGCGTTCATGGGCACGATCCAGCAAGTCGCCACCGTCTGTAACAACTACTAGGCCGACCGGGCGCGGACTGCTCAGTAACCGCTGAGCAGTCCGCGCACCCGTCCTAGTTCTTCGGCGCCGGCGCGGCTGCGGATGCGTGACGGATCGGCCGGCCTGCGGCCCCACAGCAGCAGCACGCGCGCGGCGGCGTCGGTTTCCAGGGTGGCCGGGCCTTCCGGCTCGGCAAGGCCGATGCTGACCTGATCCGGCTCGGCGGCCAGGACCACATCGTCGGTGCCGTCGGCTCGCAGGCGAGCCTCGATGCGCTCACCCGGACCCAGCAGCTTGGCCCCTTTCACCAACAATGGCCTGCCGACGGCCACGACGCTGTGGGTGGTCATCCACGGCTCGGCCAGCCGGGCCTGGGCGGCCGGCTCGTCGCCGGTGATATCCCAGCTGTGCAGGACGAGTTCTTCGCGCATGTGCTCGGCGAACCAGGGCACTTTCATGGTGCGCCCCGTCCAGGCGACGTCGGTGTCGGCGGGCACGCCTTCGGCCGCCACCGCGACCTCGTTGAGCGTGGCCATCCTGTCGGTCAGCGCGTCCCACAGATCCGCGTCGTTCAAGGCGCGCAACGGGCCCTCGCGCTCCTCGAAGCTGCGGGTGGCCACGGGCTGACCGTCCAGGTGCGCGCCGAGCACCCGCGCGAGTTCTTCGGCGTTTCCGGCCTGATGTACCACGATGTCGCGCACGGTCCAGGCCTCGCACCACGTGCCGGCGTCGGGCCCGCGCCCGCGTACCGCATCCACGAACGGTGCCCACTCGGGAAATCGGTCGTCGTCGATTCGTCGCTTCACGGCCTCGGGTATACCCGCCGCCTGTGACAAGAAAGCGAACTACGCGGCCATGGGCGTGTAGTCCGTGGTGCGCTGCCGCGCCGGGCGGCCGATGCCCGCGGCGATCGCGGTCAGCTCCGCCACCGTCTTGGACGAGCCGTGTTCGGAACCGGCCATCCGCGAGATGGTCTCCTCCATCAACGTGCCGCCCAGGTCGTTGGCACCGCCGTTGAGCATCACCTGCGTGCGCTCGACGCCGAGCTTGACCCAGCTGGTCTGGATTTGAGAAATGCGGCCGTGCAACATGATTCGCGCCAGCGCATGCACCGCCCGGTTGTCACGATGGGTGGGCCCGGGGCGCGACGCGCCGGCCAGATACAGCGGTGAGCTCTGATGCACGAACGGCAGCGGCACGAACTCGGTGAAACCGCCGGTGCGGTCCTGGATGTCGCGCAACACGTTGAGGTGGCCCACCCAGTGCCGCGGGCTGTCGACGTGGCCGTACATCATGGTCGACGACGACCGCAGCCCGACTTCGTGTGCGGTGCTGACGATTTCGATCCACAGCGACGTCGGCAACTTGCCCTTGGTGAGCACCCAGCGCACTTCGTCGTCCAAGATCTCGGCGGCGGTGCCGGGGATGGTGTCCAAGCCCGCTTCGCGCAGGCTGATCAGCCACTCACGAATGCTCATCCCGCTCTTGGTGACACCGTTGGCGATCTCCATCGGGGAGAACGCGTGCACGTGCATCGAGGGAACCCGCGCTTTGACGGCGCGGACCAGGTCGGCGTAGCCCGTCACCGGGAGCTCGGGGTCGATGCCGCCCTGCATGCACACCTCGGTGGCGCCTTGGACGTGGGCCTCCCACGCGCGATCGGCGACCTCGTCGGTGGACAGCGAGTAGGCGTCGGCGTCGCCCTTGCGCTGGGCGAACGCGCAGAACCGGCACCCGGTGTAGCAGATGTTGGTGAAGTTGATGTTGCGGTTCACCACGAAGGTCACGTCATCGCCGACGGTCTCGCGGCGCAGCGTATCGGCAAGGGCGGCAACCGCTTCCAGGGCCGGACCGTCGGCGGTCGCCAGCGACAGGTATTCGGCGTCGGAGCAGCCGGCCGGGTCGCGCTCGGCCGAGCGCAGCGCCGCGAGCACGTCGGTGTCCAGGCGTTCGGGCGCTTTCGCGCCTTGGGCGGCCAGTTCGTGAACGTGGGCACGGATCGATTCCCAGTCGCCGAAGGCGCTGTCGATGTCGCTGCGGGTTTCGGTGTTGCGGCCCTCGCTGTCGATCGCCGCGTTGAGGTCGACCCGGCCCGAGGAGCCGACGTCGTCGGGCTCCTGCCAGGGCATGCCTACCGGGTTGACGTCGCGGGCCAGTCCGGTCGCCGGATCGGCCAGCGCGCTCACGTGTCCCTGCACGCGCGGGTCGATCCAGGCCGAGCCCGCCTGCACGTATCGGGGCTGCGCGGTCAGCCGCTGCACCAGCTCGTAGCCGGCCGCGGCGGTGACGGCGGCCAGGTCGTCCAGGGCAGGCCACGGCCGCTCCGGGTTGACGTGGTCGGGTGTCAGAGGTGAAACCCCGCCCCAGTCATCGACTCCGGCGCCGATCAGCGCCAGGCACTCATCGCGCGACACCAGGTTCGGCGGGGCCTGGATGCGCATCGCAGGCCCGAGCACCAACCGCGCGACCGCCACCGTCGCCAGGTAATCCTCGATGCCGAGGTCGGGGACGGCGGCCATCGCGGTGTGTTCCTTGGCCCGGAAGTTCTGCACGATCACTTCCTGCACGTGGCCGAACTCCTTGTGCGACTTGCGGATCGCATGCAAGGTGTCGGCCCGCTCGGCGAGGGTCTCGCCGATGCCGACCAGCAGGCCGGTGGTGAACGGAATCGACAACCGGCCCGCGTCGGTCAGCGCGCGCAGGCGCACGGCCGGGTCCTTGTCCGGGCTGCCGTAGTGCGCAAGCCCTTTCGTCTCGAACAGCCGGCGCGATGTCGTCTCGAGCATCATGCCCATCGACGGCGCCACCGGCTTGAGCCGCGCCATCTCCGACCAGCTCATCACGCCCGGATTCAGGTGCGGCAACAGCCCGGTCTCTTCGAGCACCCGGATCGCCATGGCCCGCACGTAGGACAGCGTGGAGTCGTAGCCACGCTCCTCGAGCCACTCGCGCGCTTCCGGCCAGCGATCCTCGGGCCGATCGCCGAGGGTGAATAACGCTTCCTTGCAACCGAGTTCGCCGCCGCGCTTGGCGATGTCGAGGATTTCGTCGGGCTCGAGATACATGCCGGCCCCTTGGGCGCGCAGCTTGCCCGGGACGGTGACGAAGGTGCAGTAATGACAGCTGTCCCGGCAGAGGTGGGTGACCGGGATAAAAACCTTGCGCGAGTAGGTGATCGGCAGGCCGCCGCCCGGCCCGCGCCGGCCGGCCGACTCCAGGCCCGCGTCGCGCACGCGGGCCGCGCTGGCACACAGATCCGCGAGATCCGCCCCGCGCGCGGTCATCGCGACCGCCGCCTCGTCGATGTTCAGCGCAACGCCATCCCGAGCCCGTCGCAATACCCGTCGCAGCGCCGAGGCGCTGACCTCAGCGGAGGCCTTACCCGGAACCACCGGGTTGGGCAGAGCAATAGGCTCCTCGCCCGGAGTCAACAGCACCTTCGTGTAACTTCCCCACGATCGAATTTCATCCGTGCGTCCCAACATAAATCGTGGCACCCGCTGGCGGGTCCCGTCTGGGCAACAGTCAACAGTAGCGGCACACCCGGGTTAGCACGCGGGCGACATCCCGGCCGAGCGTCAGGCGCCCTGGCCGCGCCGCCATAGCACCCATACGGGTGGTACGACGCCCAGGACCAGCAGCAATAAGGCCCCGTATGCCATCAAGCCGCGACCGCCCAGGATGACGTCATCGGCCGGGCCGCCCATGCTGATCACCGCCACCGTCAGCAGCCACGTCCACAACGGCAGGGCCGCCGCGCGGGGTGAGCCGGTCCAGCGACCGGCGGTCCACACCAGCGCCGCGTTGACCAGTCCGGAGACCAGTCCGCTGACGGGGAAGGGAACCGTACCGAGGTAGAGCGGCAGCAGCAGAGCTCCGGCGAGTGCGGAGAGCACCCCGTCGACCGCCAAGAGGGCCAACACGACGAAACGGATCGCGGGGTCGGTGGCACCGCTGTCGTCGACGGAGGCGACGCGTGGCTTGGTTTCGGTCAGGTCGGGACGCTGTCGATGTTGGACAAGATGGAGCCGATAACCCACTGAAAGTTGTCCAGCCGGTCCTGCCAGTGCTGCTGGTTAGGGTCCAGGTCGGGGTCCATGCGAATTCCTTCCGTGGCTGCCTGTTTGGCAGCTTACCGCGTCGAGGCCTCCGGGAGACCAAGCCCCGCGAGCAGGTCCGTTTCCCAACCGCGCTCGTCGCGCTCTCCCGCGGCACCGGCGGCGAGCACGTAATGCTCGTCCCCCGATATCGGTATCGCCACGTTGTTCGATAGCGCGCAGGCCCGACCGGTCGGCCCGACCACCACCTGGGTGGCGTGCGCGGCCAGCGCCGCCCGCTTGGCCGCCAGCGCCTCCGGTCCGGTCTCGACGACGGCGTCGATGTCGTCGTCGGCGTAGCCGAAGGTGAACTCCTCTTTGGGCGGGATCGACCACTCCGGCCGCAGATCCGCGGGCGTCAGCGCCGACATGGCCGCCTCGAATGCGCGGCTCGCGAAGACCGACCAGTACAACTTCGGTGCGGCCCAGGCCTCGCCGGGGAAGTCGGCGGCGCCGGGTCCCGGGCCGGCCGCCGCCACGGCGGCCACCGTGATGCGGTGCGCGTGCACGTGATCGGGATGGCCGTAGCCGCCGCCACGGTCGTACGTCACGACGACGTGCGGGCGCTGCTCGCGAATGACGGCCACCAGCGCGCCGACGGCCTCGCGCTCGTCGGCATCGATGAATCGTTGCCGGTGCCGCGCCGGCGTGCCCCGCATGCCCGAATCGCGCCATCGGCCGGCGCCGCCGAGATAGCGGGGTTCGTCGATGCCCAGCGCCCGCAGCGCGGCGGTCAATTCGCCGATCCGGTAGCCGCCGAGCTGGTCCGCGCGATCGACGGCGAGTCCGGCCCAACGATCGCCGATCACCTCGCCCTCCTCGCCCAGCGTGCAGGTGACGACGCGGACGTCGGCCCCGCGGGCGGCGTAGTGGGCGATGGTGGCGCCGGTGCCGAGGCTTTCGTCGTCGGGATGCGCGTGGACGAACAGCAGCCGCGGCGTCTCAGGCATGGACGGCACCCTACCGTCAGCGGCCACTATCGCGGCGGCCCGGCGGCTACCCGTCGGTAAGCGGCGGATAGGAACGCGCACGGCTACTATCAAGGCGTGCCCCAGCTCACGGACGAAGACCAGACCACGAACCGAAGCCGCCGGCGAGGTGAGGTCCTGGAACGCGCCCTGTACGAGGCCACCCTCGCCGAGCTGACCGAAGTCGGTTACGGGGGCCTGACCATGGAGGGAATCGCGGCGCGCGCCCACACCGGCAAGGCCGCGCTCTACCGGCGCTGGGACACCAAATGCGAGCTGGTGCATGCCGCTTTGGTTTTCGCGCTGCCGCCGCTGCCCGAACTGCGTTCCGGCCGGTCGGCCAGGGAGAACCTGCTGGCGATGTTTTCCGCCCAGCGTGACCTGCTGGCCGGGAAGACCGGCTTCCCGGGGCTGGACGTCATCCATCAGCTGTTGCATGAACCCGAGATGCGGGCCATCTTCGCCGATGCGGTGGTGCGGCCGCGGATGAAAATCGTGGAATCGATCCTGCAGGCCGCCATCGAAGACGGCGACCTCGATCCGAAGGTCGTCACTCCACTCACCGCACGCATCGGGTCGGCCCTGATCAACCAGCACTTCCTGCTGAACGGAGCACCACCGAACCGGCGTGAGCTGGCGCTGATCGTCGACACCGTGATCCCGCCGCGGGCCGCGGGCCCCGCAAGCTGACCCGCGAGTTACGGCCCGGTCTTGACCCATTGGCCGGCATCGCCGACGATGCCGACCGGAACCGCACCGGACAAGCTGACGTTCTGCACGCTGGGACCGGCCCCGACGATCGTGGTGTCCTGCAGGATCGGCAGCACGGTCGACATGTTCCACAAGCGCGGCTCGACCGCGGTGATCACGTCGTTGATGTTCTTGGTGCCGTTGAGGGCGGCGTCGATGTTGGACTGGATGCTGCGATCGCAGATCCCGGTCAGGTTCGACGGCGCCTGCACCAGGGCGCCGGGATCGGCCGGACGGCTGGGGGGCGGCGTCGTCGTCGGCGTGGTCGACGTGGCGGTCGGCCCGGTGGATGGCGTGGGACCGGCGGTGGGCGACGGCGAGGGCGCCGGCCCGTTGGAAACGGGCACCTGGGTCGATTCCAGTGCGCGACAGCCGTACCGGGACGCGAGCCGGGTCGCCAGGTTTCCGCCGGCCTGATGCCAGCCGACGATCGCGTCCACGCGGTTGTCGTTCAGCGCGTCGTGATACAGGGTGACCGGGTCCAGGGCCAGCACGGTCGCGGCGATGCCGACGTTGCGCAACCGGTCGGCGGCGGTGTTGGCCACCGCGACCGAGGTCGGGTCATTCGCCGCGACCCCGATGACCAGTGAGAGCTCTTGGCCGTCCTTGCTGATCCGGCCGCGGATGACCTCGGGCGGCCCGGTGTTGGGCGGGGCGGGCGCGGGTGACGCCGAGGAGTTGGGTTCCACCTTGTACCCGGCCCCCTCGAGCAGCGCCAACGCAGCCGGCGTCGACATCGCCGGTGGGGCGGTGGGCTCGTATCCCGGGTCGCTCGGCGCACGGATCTGGGCCTGGTCCAGGGTGACGGTGTTGTCGCTGCCCGCGCCGACCGCGGCGAGCAGGTCCACGTCCAGCAGCCCCAAGACCGCCTTACGGACTTGCGTGTCAGCCAATTTGGGCTCGTTGGCCCGCAGCGTGAGCTGCATGACGCGCGGCGTCACGATGCGGGCGGTGCGGACATCGGGAATGGCGGACAGCTGCGCGAAGGCCGCCGACCCGCCGTGCACCTGCGCCACCTGGGTGTCGCCGTTGCGCACGGAATCGGCCAGCGCGGCCGGCGCTCCCGCCCGCCGGAACAGGATGAGCGCGGGTTTGGCCGGTGGCCCCCAGTAGCGGTCGTTGCGCGCCACCAGGATCTCGTCGCGCTGCGGGTCGATGCTCTCCACGCGGAACTGCCCGCCGGTGACTGGAAGCGCCCGGGCCAGCCCGGCCGCGAAACCCCCGGGCACGTCCTTGACGATGTGCGCCGGAAGGATGTTGCTGAACAACTCCTTCCACGCCGGATATGGTTCGGCGAAGGTGACCACCGCCTGCTTGCCGCCCTCGAGGGACTGCACGCCGGTGATGAGGTCATAGCCCGCCGGGTCGACGACGCCGGGCTGGCTGACCATCTGGTGCCACAGGTACCAGAAGTCGTCGGCGGCGATCGGCGCGTTGTCGGTCCACTGCGCCTCGGGCCGGATCTTGTAGGTGACCGTGAACGGGTTCTGACTGGTCACGTCGGCGGACACCAGTAGGGTCGGGTCCATCTCCCAGCGCGAGCCGGTCGGCATGTTGGTGTCCGGGACCGGCCGAAACGCGCTCGGCAGCACCAGCGCGCTGATCGCCGCGTTCACCGGGGACAGGTCGGACAGCAGATGCGGATTGAAGCCCGCCCCGATCGAGTCGATGCCCATGATGATCTCGCTGACCCGGGGCGGCGGCGGCACCGAGTTGTGCGGCGTATCGGTGCTCTGCGGCGCCGGCGGCGGGTTGACGGTGCAGGCCGAGAGGACGAGTCCGACCAGCAAGATCAGGCCGGCGAGCACCATCAACCAACGGCGGACTCGTCTCGGCACGCTGCTCAGGGTATCGAGCAGCCGCGCAGCGGGCCGTCCGGCCACGCGGTGTTAACCCCGTGCCTTGGCGCGCGATCGGGTGCGAGCCCGCGCCGTGGCGTCCAGCTCGACCTTGCGCACCCGCACGATCTCCGGGGTCACCTCGACGCATTCGTCTTGCGCGCAGAACTCCATGGCCTGCTCGAGATCGAGCTCGAGCGGCCTGGCCAACGTTTCGATGACATCGGCGGTCGAGGACCGCATGTTCGTCAGCTTCTTCTCGCGGGTGACGTTGATGTCGAGATCCTCTGCGCGCGGGTTGATCCCGACGACCATCCCCTCGTAGGTGTCCTGGCCGGGTTCGACGAAGAACTGGCCGCGGTCGGCGAGCTGGATCATGGCGAACGGTGTGATGGTGCCCGCGCGGTCGGACACCAGCGACCCGGTGTGGCGGGCCCGGATCTCTCCCGCCCACGGCCGGTAGCCGTCGAACACGGCATTGGCGATGCCGGTGCCGCGGGTCAGGGTGAGGAAGTCGGTGCGGAAACCGATCAGGCCGCGGCTGGGCACGACGAAGTCCATCCGCACCCAGCCCGCCGCGTGGTTGGTCATCTCTTCCATGCGGCCCTTGCGGGCGGCCATCAGCTGGGTGATGGCGCCGACGAACTCCTCGGGGCAGTCGATGGTCATCGCCTCGAAGGGCTCGTGCAGCTTGCCGTCGATCGTCTGGGTGACGACCTGCGGCTTGCCGACCGTGAGCTCGAAACCCTCGCGACGCATCTGCTCGACGAGCACCGCCAGCGCGAGCTCGCCGCGGCCCTGTACCTCCCAGGCGTCGGGCCGGTCGATATCAACGACCTTGATGGAGACATTGCCGACGAGTTCGGCGTCGAGCCGCGACTTCACCATGCGAGCGGTCAACTTGTGCCCCTTCACCTTGCCCGCCAGCGGCGAGGTGTTGGTGCCGATGGTCACGGAGATGGCGGGCTCGTCGACGGTGATGCGCGGCAGCGCGTGCGCGTGGTCCGGGTCGGCCAGCGTGTCGCCGATCATGATCTCCGGAATGCCCGCGACCGCGACGATGTCGCCGGCGATCGCCTCGTCGGTGGGGGTACGTTCCACGCCCTCGGTCACCAGCAGTTCGGTGATCTTCGCGTTCGTGATGACGGGATGCCCGTCCACCTCGCGCATCCAGGCCACCTGCTGGCCCTTGCGGATCCGGCCCTTGTAGATGCGGATCAGCGCGAGCCGGCCGAGGAAGGCCGAGGCGTCGAGGTTGGTGACCAGCGCCTGCAACGGCGCCTCGGGATCGCCCTGCGGCGGCGGGATGTGCTCGAGCAGCACGTCGAACAGCGGATCGAGGTTGTCGCCCTCGGGGTTCTCACCGTTGGCCGGTTCCGTCGTGCTGGCGATGCCCGCCCGTCCCGACGCGTACAGCGTCGGCAGGTCGAGGGCGGCCTCGGCGGCCTTCTGGGCGTCCTCGTCGAGGTCCGATGCGACGTCGAGCAGCAGGTCGTGGCTCTCCGAGACGACCTCGGAAATCCGGGCGTCCGGCCGGTCCGTCTTGTTGACCACCAGGATCACCGGGAGGTGGGCGGACAGGGCCTTGCGCAGCACGAAACGGGTCTGCGGCAGCGGGCCCTCGGAGGCGTCGACCAGCAGCAGCACCCCGTCGACCATGGAGAGTCCGCGCTCCACCTCGCCGCCGAAGTCGGCGTGGCCCGGGGTGTCGATGACGTTGATGACGGTCGTCGTTCCGTCCTCATGCTTGCGATGCACGGCCGTGTTCTTGGCCAGGATCGTGATGCCTTTTTCCTTCTCCAGATCCCCGGAGTCCATGAGGCGTTCGACAGCGTCGTCGCCGCGGTGGTGCAGCGCGCCCGACTGCCGCAGCATCGCGTCGACCAGGGTGGTCTTTCCGTGGTCGACGTGGGCGACGATGGCGACGTTGCGAAATAGCACGTCGGTGATTGTGGCAGCGGGCGCCCGGGATAGCGAACCGGCTGGTTGCCGGGCGCCCTTAGCGGGCGGCTACGGCGTTCAGTGTGCGGTGGCGGCGGGCCGGGTCGGCGTGTCGTCGCCCTGGCCGCACAACCAAATCGCAGGCCGAACGCTTACCAGCCCCGCCGGCGCGGTGCGGTACCGACGAGTTCGCCCTTGGCCGCGGCCTCGCGGCTGCGATAGACGATGTAGGGCCGGAACAGATAGACGACCGGGGCGCTGAAGACGTGCACCAGCCGGGTGAACGGCCACAGCGTGAACAGCACCATGCCGATCAGGGCGTGCAGCTGGTAGTCCAGCGGCGCGTTGATCATCACCTCACCGTGCGGCTGGAATATCCAGATCCGGCGGAACCACATACCGACGGTGTAGCGGTAGTGGAATTCGCCGCCGTGCGGGCCGGTGCCGATCAGGTCGCAGTACAGGCCCACCACGATGGCCAGCAGCAGCACCACGTACATCACCTTGTCGCTGCGGCTGGTGGCCATGGTGACCGCCGGGCGGGTGAACCTGCGGTAGATCAGCAACCCGATGCCGATCAGCGTCGCGATGCCGGCGATCGACCCGGCGATGACCGCCTGCAGGTGGTAGAAGTGGTCGCTCATCTTCATCATCTGGGTGACCTTCGGCGGGACGAAGAGCCCCATCACGTGTCCGGCGAACACCGCCAGGATGCCGAAATGGAAGATGGGGCTGGCGATGCTCAGCAGTCGCGACTCATAGATCTGGGAGGACCGCGACGTCCAGCCGAACTTGTCATAGCGGTAGCGCCACCAGGTGCCCACGATCAGCACCGACAGCGTGACGTAGGGTGCGATGTCCCAGAACAGGACGTTGCTAAACACTCGGCGTTCCTTTCCGGGGTGGCACGGTCAGGGTAAACGGTTGCAGCCCAACGGCTTCCGCCGGAGGTCCGGCTTTCGCCAGCCGATCGGCGCGACGGGCTTCCTGATCTGTTGCGGCGGGCAGGGTCTCGCAGACCGCCGCCACGGTCGGCTCGTAGACCGACTTGGCGTCGGCCAGCGCGCCGCGCAGCACTTCGATGGGCACCCGGTGCTGGTTCAGCAGTCGCCGACCGGCCTCGGGATCCACGGTGGCGGCGAATTCGAGCACCACGGTCAGATGATCGGGCGCCTCGCCGCCCGGCGGCGCCACACCGGCCTCGCGGTAGGCAGTGGCGAACGCCAGCATCTCCCGTCCCCGGTTGCGGGTGTCCCCCGCGGTCCAGTAGGTCAGGTACATCGTGGCGCGCCGGCGCATGTCGAAGGTGGCGACGTAGTCCATCGCGGCGGCCATCGGCTCGCGGGTCCGCAGCGACGCCACCGTCTGCCCGAGCAGCGACGCCGCGGAACCCCCGATATGGCTGAGCAACTCGTCGACGACGTCCAGTCGCTCGCTCAATCCGTCGTCCGGGTAGGCCAGCAGCAGCGACGCCGCCTGCCACACCAGACGATCCTGCATCGCCCGGCTGCTGGAGCGCTCACGGAGCGCCGAAAGCAATTTCATCGGTGCTGCTCTTCGGGAAACATTCCGGCCGGCACCTGGCCGCCGTCCCAGTTGAGCAGGTTCACCCGCGTCGATCGCCGGCCGTTGGCCGGATCGTCGCCGCGCTGCTTGAGGGTGTGGAAGGTCTCCACCGACACCACCGGATCCGACTCGTACATGCCGGGGCCGCCCTCACCCGTCAACGAGCAGCCCATGTCCTCGAGCTCGCGCGCCTGCGGCGCAAACGCGGTCGGAATGACGTAGCGCTCTTCGTATTTCGCGATGGCGAGCAGCCGGTACAATTCGTAGATCTCCTCTTCGGTCAGCCCGACCGAATGGGGGATGTGCGGCTGGGTCTCGCGGCCGAGGTTGATGTCGCGCATGTAGGAACGCATCGCCGCCAGCCGCCGCAGCACGCCCTCGACCACAGCGGTGTCTCCGGCGGTGAACAGTTCGGCCAGGTACTGCATCGGGATGCGCAGCGCGTCCAGCGCGCCGAACAGGTTGCCGATATCTTCCCCGTCGTGCCCGTCGCGGCTGACCGCGTCGACCACCGGCGAGAGCGGCGGGATGTACCAAACCATCGGCATGGTGCGGTATTCCGGGTGCAGCGGCAGCGCCACCTGGTAGGTGTGGATCAGCGCGTACACCGGCGAACGCTGCGCGGCCTCGATCCACTCGTCCGGAATGCCCTCCGCCCGCGCGCCGGCGATGACCTCCGGATCGTTTGGGTCCAGCAGGATTTCGCACTGCGCCGGGTAGAGATCGGTCTCCTTTTCCACCGAGGCGGCTTGCAGCACCTTGTCGACGTCGTAGAGCACCACGCCCAGGTAGCGCAGCCGGCCCACACACGTCTCCGAGCAGATGGTCGGCAAGCCGACCTCCATGCGGGGATAGCACAGCGTGCACTTTTCGGCCTTGCCCGTCTTGTGGTTGAAATAGACCTTCTTGTAAGGACATCCGGATACACACATCCGCCAGCCGCGGCAGCGGTCCTGGTCGACCAGGACGATGCCGTCCTCGCTGCGCTTGTACATCGCACCCGACGGGCACGACGCCACGCAGGATGGGTTGAGGCAGTGCTCGCAGATGCGGGGCAGGTAGAACATGAAGGTTTCTTCGAGCGAGAGCTTGACCTCTTCACTGACCTTCTTCAGGATCGGGTCTTCGGCCAGGATCTCCGGCGACCCGGCCAGGTTGTCGTCCCAGTTCGGTCCCCACGAAATCTTCGTCGGCTCACCGGTTATCAGACTCTTGGGTGCGGCGGTGGGAAAGGTGTCGCCCGCGGGCGCCGTGGTCAGGTTCTCGTAGTCGTAGGTCCAGGGCTCGTAGTAGTCGCCGATCAGGGGCAACTTCGGATTGGCGAAGATCCGCAGCAGCTTGTGCAGGCGGCCACCGTCGCGCAGCCGCAGCCGGCCCTTCTTGTCGCGGATCCAGCCGCCGCCCCATCGCTCCTGGTCCTCGTAGGTGCGCGGATACCCTTGTCCGGGACGGGTTTCGACGTTGTTGAACCAGACGTATTCGGTGCCGGGCCGGTTGGTCCACGCCTGCTTGCAGGTCACCGAACAGGTGTGACAACCGATGCACTTATCGAGGTTCATCACCATCGCCAACTGCGCCATGACCTTCATCGCGCTCCCCCCTGCCGCGTCGCGTCGGTGCGCATCAGTACCGCACCTCCTGGCTGCGACGGCGCACGACGGTAACCTCGTCGCGCTGGTTACCGGTCGGCCCCAGGTAGTTGAACGCGAACGCGTGCTGGCCGTAGCCACCGGCCAAGTGGCTGGGCTTGATCCGCACCCGCGTCAGCGCGTTGTGGTTACCGCCGCGCTTGTTGTTGGTTTCGGAGCGCGGCGTGTCCACGGTGCGCTCCTGGACGTGGTAGACGAAGACCACGCCGTCGGGCATCCGGTGCGAGACGATCGCCCGGCACACATAGATGCCGTTCACATTCACCGCCTCGACCCAATCATTGTCGCGCACTTGGATTTTGGCGGCGTCGCCTGGGCTCATCCACATCGTCGGGCCACCTCGCGACAACGAGAGCATGTACAGGTTGTCCTGGTAGGTGGAGTGGAACGACCACTTCGAGTGCGGGGTCAGATAGCGCACGGTGAGCCCGATGCCGTCCTCGCATGGGCCGAGCGTGGGCTGGCCGAACAGGCGCGCCATGTCCAGCGGCGGCCGGAACACGGGCAGGTGCTCGCCGAGCTCTTCGACCCAGTCGTGCGCGAGATAGAAATGCATCCGTCCGGTGAGGGTGTGGAACGGCTTGAGGTTCTCGATGTTGATGGTGAACGGCGCGTAGCGACGGCCGCCCGCCTCGCTGCCCGACCATTCCGGGCTGGTGACCACCGGAACCGGCCGCGCCTGCGTATCGGCGTAGCTGATGCGCTTGTCTTCGCTGCCCTCGGCCAGATGCACCAGCCGTTGACCGGTGCGTTTCTCCAGTTCGTGGAAACCCTCGACCGCCAGCCTGCCGTTGGTCGTTCCGGACAGCAACAGCAGCACGTCGGCCATCCGCGAGGCGGTGGTGATGGCTGGACGTCCCGCGGCCACACCGGATTTCAGCACCCCGAACTTGGCGGCGAGCTCCTCGACCTCCCGGAAGGGGTGCACAGTGACGCCCTTGGTGGTCAAGCCGAATTTGTCGACGAGCGGGCCCAGGGTCCGCCACTTGTCGTAGACGGCGGTGTAGTCGCGTTCCACCACGGTGAGCTTGCCCATGGTGCGGCCGGGCACCGGCGTCGCGCCGGAGTGCAGCCAATCCTGTTCGGTGCCATCGGGATAGGCCATCGCATCCGGGGTGTCGTGCTGCAGCGCGCTGAGCACCACATCGGTGCGGGTGCCCAGGTGATCCTTGGCCATGGCACTGAAGGCGCGGGCGATCGCACCGAAAGCATCGAAGTCCGAACGGGTTTCCCACGGCGGATCGGTAGCGGCGCTGAAGGCGTGCACATAGGGGTGCATGTCGGTGCTGGAAATGTCGGCCTTCTCGTACCAGGTGGCCGCCGGCAGCACGATGTCGGACACCAGCGTCGTCGAGGTCATCCGGAAGTCGATCGACATCATCAAGTCGAGCTTGCCCTCGGGGATGTCGCCCTCACACGTCACACCGGTGGGCCGCACGCCGTCCTCCGGCGGCAGCGCCGAAGCGTTGGAATCGGTGCCCAACAGGTGGCGCAGGAAGTATTCGCCGCCTTTGCCCGACGAGCCGATCAGGTTGGCGCGCCAAACGGTAAGCACCCGTGGCCAATTCACCGGGTTGTCGGGGTCCGTCACGGCAAGCTTGAGCTTGCGCTGGCCCAGTTGTTCGGCGACGTAGTCGGCGACGTCGCGATCGGCGGCGCGCGCCTCGTCGGCGACGTCCAGGCTGGACCGGTCGAACTGGGGGTAATACGGGCTCCATCCCATGGCCACCGCGGACGCCAGCAGGTCCATGGTGTGCTTGCCCGCGAACCTGCCCCGCCCCACCGGGCTGGCCAGCTTGTCCGCCCCGTATCCGTCGTAGCGCCATTGGTCGGTGTGTGCGTACCAATACGAGGCGCCGGGCACCTGTCGCGGCGGGCGCACCCAGTCGGTGGCCATTGCCATCGTCTGAAAGCCGGTGAGCGGCCGGACCTTTTCCTGGCCTACGTAATGCGCCCAGCCGCCGCCGTTGCGGCCCATCGATCCGGTCAGCATCAGCAGCGCCAGCACCGCACGGTAGATCGCGTCGCTGTGGAACCAGTGGCAGATGCCGCCGCCCATGATGATCATCGAGCGGCCGCCGGATTCCTCGGCGCTGTGCGCGAATTCCCTTGCCACGCGGATGGCCTGGGCGGCCGACACGCCGGTGATCGCTTCCTGCCACGCCGGCGTGTTCTGCTGGGTGGCGTCGTCGTGGCCGGTGGGCCATTCGCCGGGCAGCCCAGGCCGCGCGACACCGTATTGGGCGAGCATCAGGTCGAAGACGGTGCACACCAGGTGTTTACCGATACGGCGTACCGGGACACCGCGCGCCACGGTTGTGCCCTCGCCGTCGACTGTGTCGAAGCTGGGCAAGTGCACCAGCGCGGTGCTGAGGTCCCCGTTGGCGCCGTGTGCGTCTCGCACACTGAGCGCCGGTACCAGGTCGCCGAGATCCAGGTTCCACTTCCCGACCCCGGATTCGCCGTACCGGAAGCCCAGCGAACCGTGCGGCACCACAACCGAATCGGTCGTTTCGTCCAGCACCGCGGGTTTGAGCGCCGCGTTCTCCGAGCTTTTGAAGGCCTCGCCCAAATCCGCTGCCGTCAGGTTCTTCCCCGGCACCAGCATGTCGCCGCGTTCTTCCAACTTGATCAAGAACGGTAGGTCGGTGTAGCGGCGGGAGTAGTCGATGAAGAACGGAACCTGCTTGCGCACATAGCATTCCGAGAGAATGACGTGGCCCATCGCCATGGCCAGCGCCCCGTCGGTCCCGGCCGCACAGGGCATCCACTCATCGGCGAACTTGGTGTTGTCGGCGTAGTCCGGGCTGACGGTCACCACCTTGGTGCCGCGGTAGCGCGCCTCGGCCATCCAGTGCGCGTCGGGCGTGCGGGTGATCGGGACGTTGGAGCCCCACATCATCAAATACGCCGCGTCCCACCAATCCCCGGATTCGGGCACATCGGTCTGGTCGCCGAACACCTGCGGCGAGGCCACCGGGAGGTCGGCATACCAGTCATAGAACGACGTCATGGGGGCGCCGATCAGCTCGAAGAACCGCGAACCGGCGGTGTAGGACACCATCGACATCGCCGGGATCGGCGAGAATCCGGCGACGCGATCCGGTCCGTACGTCTTGATCGTGTGCACGTGGGCGGCGGCGATCAGTTCGGTGGCCTCGGCCCAGGTGACCCGAACCAGCCCGCCCTTCCCACGCGCCTGCTGATAGCGGCGACGACGTTCCGGATCGGCCTGGATGTCGGCCCATGCCAGCACCGGGTCGCCCAGCCGCGCCTTGGCCTCCCGATACATTTCGACCAGCACGCCCCGGGCGTACGGGTAGCGCACGCGGGTCGGCGAGTAGCTGTACCACGAGAACGACGCACCTCGCGGACAGCCGCGGGGCTCGTACTCCGGCCGGTCCGGACCCACCGACGGGTAGTCGGTCTGCTGGGTCTCCCAGGTGATGATCCCGTCTTTGACGTAGATCTTCCACGAGCACGACCCGGTGCAGTTCACCCCGTGCGTCGAGCGCACCACCTTGTCATGGCTCCACCGATCGCGGTAGAACACGTCGGCTTCGCGGCCGCCCTCGCGCGTGACCGTGCGCAGGTCGGCCGAGATCTCGCCCGGCGTGAAAAATCGCCCACTGCGCTCCAAGAGCTCCTCGAGCGCTCCGCCGATGTGAGGTGTGACAGTCAAGAAGTACTCCTCCTAGTCGGTGTCGCGCCTCGCCGCCAGGCCGTTTGTTCGGCTCCGTACGCGTTGTGCTCGGCAACCGGCCTTGTGAACCACGCGCCCGCACCAGCCCGGATCGCCTCAAAGCGGCTTCGCAGGCCCGCGGGCTGGAGGGCAATACAGCACCAGCATAGGTCTGGATCGGGGGCGAGATCAGGTCCGCCGCGCGACGAAAAAGGCATCGTGAGCATCGGTTTTTGCGCACCGGCCAGCGAACCGGCCCGGCCCGGTGGCCGCGTCGGCATGGTCTTAACCAGCATTCGGCTCGCTATCGGCACGCACATTCAGGGCAGCTTCGTGTGGCGTCGTTATTACAAGTCATATTGTTCTATTCAGTTCACCGCGAGGACCTGCAACGCGGCTGTACATAAGCTGCCGGAAGTCTGTGGACTTGTTATGAGGTAGCCGTCAAAGGGCCCGGGCCAGGTCTGCCAACCAGCGGCGATCGGCCGGCACCCAGTCGAGATCGTGCAGCTCAGCCGCCGTGATCCAGCGCAACGCCCGGTGGTCGCGGGCGTCGGGTTCGCCCCGGATCAGGCGCACGCGGTAGGCCCGCAGCGTGAACTGGCCGTCCACCGCGATGTCGTCGCCCAGCCTGTCGCCGACGGCGACGTCGACGGCCGCCAGGCCCAGCTCTTCGGCCAGCTCGCGGGCCAGCGCGTCGCGCTCCGTTTCACCCGGCGCCACCTTGCCTCCGGGCAGTTCCCAGCGACCGGCCAGCTCCGGCGGTCGGTCGCGTTGTGCCACCAACACCTTGGCGTCGCAGATCAGGGCGGCGGCGACGACGATCTGGGTCGGCATGGCCAGTGACGGTATACCGTCGGGGCCCTCAGCCGGGCACGACGCCCGTGCCTCGCGAAGGCCGATGTCAACCTCAATGCCATCAACCGGCGTGATGTGGATCGAAATCCCTTGCAGCACAGTGGCTCTCTTACAGTTTGAGCGCGACCGTGGGATACTCGGTCCTAGTCGTTCACCATCTCTAATGGGCACTTCCCGGAATGGGGGTTGGCAATGAGCACCGAATCCGCAACGACGTTCCCCCGCACCTTCAGGGGCTATGACCCGGCCGCGGTCGATGCCTACATCCAAGTGTTGCTCGCCAAGCAGAAGTTCCTCGTCGACGAACTTCAGAACTGCCGGGCCCAGCGGAACGAATCCAGCGATGAAGCGGCCGCGCTGCGGATTGAAGTCGCCTGCCTCACGGATGAGGTCGCCCTGCTCTCAGACACCTCGCCGTCGCCCTACGCGATGCAACATCGGATGGCGAAGTTGCTGCGGCGTGCGCTCGATGAGATCTCCCAGATGCAGAGCGAGTCGCGCGCCGAGGTAGACGCGCTGATCGCCCAGGCGGAGGCCGAGACCGAGGCCGCCCAGCGAGAGCACCGGGAGTTGCTGGCGGACATCGCCGCGCAGCGAAAGGCGGTCGAGACGGAGTGCGCGGCAATTAGGAGAGAGTTCGACGCCGAACTCGCCCGGATGCGGGCTGACGCCCAATCGGCCATCGATGAGGCGTGGCAGCAAGCCCAGCACGAGCGCGAACAACTCCTCGCCGAGGCAAAACAGCGGGCTCGTCATTCCGATGAGCAGGCCAGGGCGGCGCTGGCCGAGTCGAATCAGCAACGGATCATGATCCTGGAAGAGCTGATGGGCGTCGCCCGCGACCTTCAGCGGGTTCCGGACATCCTCGAGTCGGCGTACCAGGAACGAAACAACCCGCCGGAGGAAAGCGTCGTGGTGCAGCTGGACCAGAAAAATCAGACGCCGGGTCCCGCTGTCGCCTCGTAGCCGACCACTCGGCTGGCGACGTCGCAATCCGGGGGTCTGTGCCTAATCCTTGATCGGCAGCGAAATCATCTCCCCCGGCATGGCCGGTTGACGGTATACCGTCGAGGCATGGCTGTGTTAACGGATGAGCAAGTCGACGCCGCACTGCCGGATCTCACCGGATGGGAGCGCGCCGACGGCGCCCTGCGCCGCTCGATCAAATTTCCGAGTTTTCTCGCCGGCATCGACGCCGTGCGCCGGGTGGGCGAGCACGCGGAGAGCAAGGACCATCACCCCGACATCGATATTCGTTGGCGGACAGTGACTTTCGCTCTCGTCACGCACTCCGAGGGCGGCATCACCAAAAACGACATCGACATGGCCCGCGACATCAACGGCATCGTCGACGACTAGCACTTCGAAGCCTGACGCTCGGCGCGGGTCGTCACGCTGGCGTGACGCTCGGCGTGGGTCGTCACGCTGGCGTGACGCTCCGCGCGCTCGCGGCCTCTCGACTGCCGGTTGCCGCGATCCAGATCAACGTGGCCACCGCCGCCACGATGTAAACCAGCCCGGCCCAGGCCAGATACCACGGCCGGCTTATCTGCCAGATGGTCGGCTGGGCGAAGCTCAGCAGCCACGGCACACCGACCAGGGTGAGCGCCAGCCAGCCCCAGCCGACGATGCGCGCTCCCCTTCGCTCGCGCGCCGGGCCGTGGATCGCCCAGATCATCAGCGGTACCAGCCACACCCAGTGATGGGTCCAGGAAATCGGTGAGAGCAGCAACCCGAACAACTCCACGACAAGCAGCCTGCCCAACCGGTCCGAGGGGTCCAGGGCGCGCCAGGCCAGCACGGACAGCACAGCTGTGACGGCGACGGCGACCAGCAGCGGCGAACCGAATCCGACGTCGTGGCCCAGGATTCGCGAGATTCCGCCGCGCCAGGACTGATTGAACGAGGTGGCGATGGGTCCCACCCGGTGGGCATCGCCCAGCAGCTCGGTGAAGTAGTACCGGGCCTGGTCACCCACGACCAAAGCCGAAATCCCAATCGTGGCAACGAAAACGACCGCCGAGAACACCGCGGCGGCCCACCGGCGGGCGCCGACCAGATAGACGCCGGTGATCGCGGGGGTCAACTTGATTCCCGCCGCCACACCGACCAGCAGCCCCGACAGCCACCATCGCGGGGTGCACACGGCCCACAGCACCGCGGCCATCAGCAACACGTTCACCTGGCCGTAATCGAATGTGCTGCGCAGCGGCTCGATCCAGATGGCGACCGCCGTCCACAACATAGCGACGCGCCGGCCGGCGGCGCCGGCTGCGACGCCCATCAACCGCTGGCTGAGCCGGATCGCCCCGTACAGCGCGGCCATGGTCGCGATCTGCCACAGGAAGGCAACGAGGCCGAAGGGCAGCAGTTGCAATGGGTAGAACACGACGGCCGCGAACGGCGGATAGGTGAACGGCAGCGGGAAGTCCGGCGTCTGGTCGGCGTAGACGTAGCTGTACAACGTGCCCGGGTGGTCGATCGCGGCGGATCCGCCGAGGTACACGTGCAGGTCGACGAAGTTCGCGCCGTTGGGAGCCAGATACGTCCAGGCCAACCGCGCGGCGATGCTCGCGATGAGCAGCATCGGCGCGGCCACCTGAAGGGCGCCCGTCAACCGCTGGGGCTTGCATGCCGCCGGAGCGGCCGAGGTGGTGTCTATCCGCCCGACTTTAGCGAGCGGGCAACGCGTAGCAGCGCCATCGGGTCTCACGCCCACCGATAACGGGCCGTTGGGCGCTTATTCGACGCGTTCGGTCACCGATCTCACTCGTATCCGTAACGAGTCTATAAATGCCACACGTGTCACTTGAGTCCCATCTGCATCAAAGTAGCTTCAGCGACGGGACCTGTAATCGATCAATCAGGGAGAGTCATGCCAACCATCTGGACTTACATGCGTGCAGCCGCCGTCGTGGTCGGCTCGTCCGCAGCGCTATTGACGGGCGGTATCGCCCACGCCGACCCCGTGCCCGCCCCGGCCGTGCCGAACATTCCGCAGCAGCTGATCAGTTCGGCGGCCAACGCACCGCAAATCCTGCAGAACCTCGCGACCGCACTCGGCGCCACGCCGCCGGCGGCTCCGGCCACCCCGGGCATCAGTTTCCCGGGTGTTCCGGCAGCCACCTCGCCGGCAACCGCGGCGGCTCCGGCGGCGGGTCTTCCGTCGATTCCCGGACTGACCGCGCCGACGAGCCCCACCGCCCCGGCGTCGTCTCCGGCGGCCAGCCCCCTCGTTCCGGGACTGGCGCAGTCGGCGGCCCCCGCCGCGCCATCGACGGCGACCGGCGGCATTCCGGGGATGCTCCAGGGCCTCACGGGTGCGCAGCCCGCGGCTGCGGGCCCCGCCGCCCCGGCCGCTCCGTCGATCCCGGGCCTGCCCGCGATCCCGGGGCTGTCGTCACCGGCGGCACCGGCCACTCCGCCCGCCCCGCAACTACCGCAGGCGCAGGTCAACATGCCGGCGATGCCGGCCGGCCTGCCGGTCAGTGTGCCTCCGAAAGTGACGCTCCCGCAGGACCTGCCGGCGCTCGCTTCGGGTCAGGCTCCTGCCGCGCCCGGGGCACCCGCGCCGGCGCCCAGCCCGGCAGGACCGGCAGCGCCGCTGCTTGCCGCCCTGCCCTGATCAGTTCGTAAACGGCTAAACCACTACTGAGAACCGAGGACACCGTGGCAACCACTTGGAATCTGTCCAAAGGTTTGGCCGCTGTCGTCACGGCATCGGCTGTGGGGGGGGGGGGGGGGGCGGCCCCGCCCACCCCCACCCCCCCCCGCCCGCCCCCAACACCCCCCCACC
>JAYZBN010000033.1:0-34193 GCA_036338755.1 Actinomycetota bacterium
GGACCCCGGAAATGCCCCGCATTCTCCAACGCGTGCACCGGGAACCGCTGATGCTGCAACGCTTCTCGAATCCGCCTGTCGACGTGTTCACAAAAACCGGCCACCGTCGACCCCGGTGACGCCTTCAACACCAGCGGCACCACCCCAGAGATCATCCCGGGCACCAGCTTGGACTCCGGCCGCACCCGCCTGCTCACCGGGAAATCGAACACGATCTCCGAATTCTCGATATCGCCCCCACCGACCAGCAGCGCACACGCCGCAGTAATCACCGACGACCGACGCATCCCCAACGTCTTCGCCAGCGTGTCGATGCCGGCGACGGCGTTCGAGTCCAGCTGCACGGGCGCAGACGATTCGTCGCCGTCGTTCGCAGCGTCCGATGCCTGATAGCGCGGTTCACTCTGCGGGGGCAGATTTTTAGCCCAATACTCCTGGTCATCGAGATAATCGCTGGAAGATTCATATTCCAGCTCACAGTCGATCAGATCGTGCAATGAGCCGAAGTAAGTATCAGGAATCGACTCACCACAAGCCAAAGCACTATAGGTGGTGGCTACCCGATGGAGAACTAGTGCGAGACCGATTCCGTCGGTCACAATGTGATGACAGCACGCGAAGAAATAAAATTCATCCGTCCGTGTCTGCAACAAAGCGAATTTGAATAGCGGGCCACTAAGCGGCATCGCCGTTCGCTGAATCGAGGACGCCAGCCGATAGGCGTCCTGCTCGGAATCCCGGGATTCTGTCAAATCATAGCGAGCAAGTTCGACATGTGGATCCTCGACCACACTTTGAATAATCTGGCCATCGACCTCGGAAAAGACGGCTCGCAGCGGTTCGGCTTCCCGCACAACCTGGCGGATCGCGGATTCGAACAAGTCAGCGTCGATAGGGCCCGCAATCCGCATGAATACGCCAAGCTGCCACCTGGCAGCAAACTGTCCTGTTTCTTCTGCGAGCCATATATCCAGTTGCCCCCGCGTTAGCGGAAGTGAACGGTCATGAAGTCTCATACCACTCCCCCGAAACACACGATCTACTGGTCAGATGCGCGGGCCGCCGTCAGCCTTTCGCGCAGACTCTTCGGCCGTATGTCAATCCAGTTCTGGTCGATGTAGTCCAGGCACGCGGCGCGGTCGGCTTCGCCGTACACGACCCGCCAGCCGGCTGGAACGTCAGAGAAGGTCGGCCACAGGCTGTGCTGCTCCTCGTCGTTAACCAAGACGACAAAGCTGGCACTTTCGTCGTCCAACGGATTGACGCTCACCGATTCCTCATACCCCTCTAGTCGACGTGTGTAACACTGCTCCAAACGGTACCGGAGGCGTCGGGGCCTGTCCGTAGTTTCGACAAACTTGATGGTTGGGCCTACGTGACGATCGCCACAGCCCGGGTGGCGGTGTGCGGGACCGGCTTTCGCAGGCCAACTTCGCCCCGGCGATTCGCGGCTGTTGAGTTTGCTCAATGGTGTGTTGGTCGGGCAAGAATCCCCCAGACTACGAATGTTCGGCAAGCGAGCATTACAATCCACGCCGCTTGTCATCCCCCGCCCATCAGGGGGTCCATTTTGAGACGTCGTAGCGACGTGATTCGCCCGTTTGAAGCAGTGCCACCACCACATCGCTGATTTTGGTCGACTAGCGCCGACCGGCTTGTCCGTCGTCATTGCAATCTCGGCCAGCAACCATTTGCGTGCCCGACCATTAGGCCATGTCTTTGTGCGTCGTCCGTTGCCCGGCGTGATGACGAGCTCTTTGCGCTCGTGCCGATATGGCGGTGGCTCGCGTCGGCATCCGGTGTGGCGCACGGCTGGCGGCGGAAATGGTCACCCGAGAAAAATTCTCGAGCATTAAAAATGCATCCCCTTCGGGCATAGGGGCAATGACCTCAAACATTCGGTTTTGGGAGCGATGAGGTCGCCGATCGACACACTTTCGGCCGCTCGACTGCACCGATCAGCCGACCCTTCGAGCGCGAGCGAATTCTTCCAGAAGATCGGCGGCCGCCCCAACGCTGGCATCAGGTTTCGTCATTCGAGTCGATATTTCACGAGCCCGAGCGACGTATTGCGGGGCGAGGATGGTGCGTAAGTCCGCGACCAACGATTCTCGGGTAACGGTTGAAAAACGACGGGCGGACCCCACCTTCAGTCGTTTGATTTGAGCTCCCAGGAGCGTCTGAGTGGGGTCCATCGACAGGATCAAAGTTGGAACGCCGGCGCGCAGTCCGACGGCCGTGGTGCCTGCGCCACCGTGGTGGACAATCGCGCGGCAAGCCGGAAATATCGCCGTGAAACTGACTGCTCCTACCACCTTGACATGCTCGGAATGCGAGACGTCGCTGAAGTCACTCCAGCCGGCGCACACCAAGGCACGCTCGCCTAACTCCGCACACGCCGCGCTGATCATGGCAAGCGTGTCGGCCGGGGATTCGACCGGCATACTGCCAAAGCCGAAGAAGATGGGCGGTGTTCCCGCAGCAATCCACGAGGCGACCTCTGCGTCTGCCGTGGTCGGCGACTCCATCGTCAGCGCGCCGACAATGGGCCGTCGGCCATTCCATTTCGCCCATTCAGCTGCCAGCCCTGGAAAGCAAACCTCGTCGTAGGCTTGGATTTCCAGGGATCCGCGTTCGGCGATCCTTCGCGGCGCGGGTTTCCTTGCCTTGGGTAAACCGAGCTCACGGCGCTGTTGGTCCTCGACCCGCTTTTCGATCAACCAATCCACCCACTCGAGCACATTCATCGCGAAGCGTGCCAACGGCGCGGGAAGGAACCGCAGGAGCTGGCCATTGGCACGCACCGGGACGTAGTGCAGTGCCGCAAACGGCAGGTCGTAGCGCTCCGCGACGTTGGCGGCGGGCCGCTCGAAAGCCAAGCCCGTGAACAGTAAGTCGGCTCCCTCTGCCACCAAAGACGTCAGGGTTGTGTTCAGCTCCCCCCAGCACCGGCTAACGGGCTCCGAGAGTTCTCTCCACAACCGGCGAAGCTCACGGATCCTCCAGAAGTTCCGGAACAAAGACATCCAGAAGTCGCGGTAGACGGTCAGCATCGCCTGCGAATCCGGCCCGTATGCGACTGCTGGAAGCCCCACCGACTCGGCGAAGCCGACCAGGTCAGGCGGGACGGCGATGCGCACGTCGTGCCCCCGGCGCAGCAGCTCGCGGCCGAGGGCGGCACACGGCTCGATATCGCCACGAGTGCCGAAGCTCGCTAGCACGAATTTCACTGCGAATCCACGCCTTTCACTTATCCTGCCGCGTCCTGCGGGAAGGAGCAGGCGCAGCCATCGTGCGAGCCCAATCGCCCGGCAACCTACGTCAGTACCCACGCTGACGACTGAAATCCAGACGTTCTGGTCAGGCGTGCTACAACACCGGACGCCCTGCTGAGTGTAGCGGGGCTCCGAAAAGTCACCGCAGAGCCTGACCTGTATTCAGCCAGTGCAGCGTCGCTTCATCCAGCTTCAGCGAGAGTGCGGCCGCGTTGTCGTCGAACTTCTCCAGCGTCGTGCAGCCGACCACCGCGAACACATGAAGCGGGTGGCACAGGACGTATGCGAGCGCAACCTGCGCGACGGTGACATCATGCTCGCGCGCGAAGGTTTTTGCGCGATCGAGCCTTTCGATGTTCTCTTGGGTGCCGAAGTACGTTGCACACCACCGGCTCATGCGGTTGCGGCCTGGATTCTTCGGGTCGTAATGGTTGGAAAAGAATCCGCGGGCGAGGCTGGACCACGAGAACACGGACAGCCCGTGCGTCGAATACCAGTCCCTCGCCGCACGCTGGGTTTCCCCTCCAAGTGTGACGGCGCCGGGCCATGGGGCTTTCGCCCATTCGGCCAGGCTGAACTGAACGCTTGAGGCGCTGAATGGCATCGATCCCGCGGCGGTGGCGTACGTGTTGGCCTGGGTGATTCGCTCGTGGGACCAGTTCGACGCACCGATCGCGCTGATCTTCCCTTCGTCCATGTGACGGCTGAGCCGCTCCATGATGGGTTCCACTGATGCCGTGGGGTGGTCGTAGTGAAGCAGGTACAGGTCGATGAAATCCGTGCCGAGCGCCTTGAGTGACGCGTGGAGGTCGTGCGTCACGTCGGACGCAGAGAGCCGCGGAGTTTTGAGTAAGAGGTGGGGATGACATCCCTTGCTGATGACCACAACCTCGTCGCGATTCCGGTGTTGCCGCATCCATGCCCCCAGCGTGCGTTCGCTGTCCCAATAGATGCGCGCCGTGTCGAATGTGTTGTACCCCAGCTCGAATGACCGATCCAAAAGTGAAAAGGCTTGCTGTTCAAGGGCTCGGCTGGGCGGCAACAACGGCAGCCCCCGGCCCCGCAACCGATCGGTGCCGAAGACGATCCGAGAGACCGGCTTATCGATCCCCGCAACCTTCCCATACTCCATCAGTTCACACCGTTCGCGTAGCCACCAACGATGAATCGACACGCTCGAACAGTGAGGGCCATCATCGTCAGCGTGGGATTCTGATATCCGGGCGAGACGAAACACGCACCGTCGGTGACAAACACGTTGTCAACATCCCAGCACTGGCAGAACGAGTTGACCACCGAGCTCTCCGGTGTCTCGCCCATGCACGCGCCGCCGGTCTCGTGAATGGCTCCCCCAGGCCACAACGCGCCAGAGTCCGTGAGGATCAGGGAGCGGAGCAGTCGGTAGGGGATGTTCCACCGCGCGGCGTCGAGGTTGTTGGCCGCTTGCAGTCCGCCGGCCGCCGCAATGTCGGGAAGGGTCCGCTTCATGTGCGCGACCATGTTGACATCACTTGCCGAATGCTTGCACTCGATTCTGGCTACCGGGATCCCCCACGCATCTCTGACTTTCGGGTCGAGCGAAACGAAATTCTCGTACCGGGGCTGCATTTCGCCATGCGCGCTCATAACCCAGACCGGCGTATCGCGGCCAATCGCGACCTGGATGCCGTATCCGCCCGGGAAGTCCTTCGATGAGTCCTTTTCGCAGAAGCTGGGAATGTAGAGGCCCGTTCCACCGAAATCGAATCCGTCCTCGTTGAGACCAATCTCGACATCCTCTTTGGAGACTGCACCAACCTGCGTGTATGAGACGTGGTCGCACAGGTAGCGGCCCAGATGGCCCGACGATCCGCCCACGCCCGACGGGTGTTGCGCGGATCTCGAGTTCAACATGATCCGCACGCTTTCGATCGCCGACGCGCAAAGCACCACGACCTTTGCCTCAACTGTCTGCGCCTTCTTGGTCGAACGATCGATGTACTCAACGCCCGTCGCCTTGCCCGATCGCGGATCGATCACCAATCTGCTCACGACGGAATCGGTCCGAATCTCGAGCCGTCCAGTTGCCAGAGCGAGCCTGACGGCAAGCGGAATCCTATGGTTGTCGTACTTGGTCTTCCTGGCGTACGTCACCCGGACGTTCGGAAGCCTTTTCTCGACATTGTTGAGGAAAGCCGCTTCCATCTTGGTCGTCTTCGCCGGCCCGATGAACTCTCCGTCCGGACAATTGGGGATACCTTCGGCTTTTCCGTAGACGCCGAGCGTCCTCTCGACGATGTCGTAGTAGGGCGCCAAGTCTTCGTATGACAACGGCCAATCGACGCCATCCCCACGGACGCTTGCGGCTTTGAACTCGTAATCCGACATCCGAGGCGTATGTCTCCACCAAGTGTGCAGGCGGCCGCCCAGTTGCCGGCCCCTGAACCAAAGGAACTTGTCCTTGCCCGGCGTGGTGTAGGGGTTTTCCCTGTCGCTGACGTAAAACCGCTTTGTCGTCTCGGCGAATGACGAGCACCGAATCTGCACGTGTTGTCCCCGGGCCGCCGAACGGACGCGCCCTGCAATCCCCATCGCCCGTAGCTCCGCATCGGCGGGAAAGTCGCCGTCGATGTCCAGGTTCCGGCCGGCCTCTAGTAGCACGACGTTCAGGCCACCTTCGGTCAGCTCCTTGGCAGCCCACGATCCAGAGGCGCCGGAGCCGACGACAATGGCGTCGTACGTCAGTTCGCTTGTGCGCATACCTGTTCGTCTCGTTTCATACGTACTTGTTGTTTCCTCGCGGGTAGCGGCCACGACACATCGGACCGCGTGTCCTTTGAGGATATGCGCGCTCACCGCCGTACACCGCCGATTTGACTGCGGCAGGCGTTGCTGAAAAGCCCACGCAGGCGGCATCTTCCCGCCGCTAGGCAGAAAACCGCACCCTTCCTGCGGCGGCGGTGCTATCGTCGTGCCGCTCAGACTCGGCGAACTTTTGCGCCCAACATAAGGAGCTGGATGTTGGCTCACGGCGAAGTGGATCCGCACGAAGCGGAACGCACTATGTGGGACGTGATTGTCGTCGGCACGGGCATGGGCGGTGGGGTGCTGGGTTATTCGCTTGCCAAGGCCGGGCGCAGGGTGCTGTTCGTCGAGAAGGGACGCTCGACCCTGCCGGGGGCGCCGGGCACGATTCGCGCTTCGATGCCCGAAGTGGCCGAGCCGCAGGCGAGCCGTTCCGCTGCATCCTACTACGACGCACTGGCCCGGGCCGGGCGCTCCACCGATGAGATCGAAGACGTTACCGGCCGCTCCGCGCGGCGTTTTTTGGCCGGGATAGGCAGTGGGACCGGCGGGTCCTCGGCGCTGTATGGCATGGTGTGCGAGCGATTTTTTGCTCGCGATTTCACTCCCCGGCAAGACTTTCGCGACCCCGGTGATTCCACGGTGCCGGAGGCTTGGCCGATCAGTTATGACGAAATGCGGCCGTGGTATGCGGCAGCGGAAAAGCTGTTTGGCGTGCGTGGCCAGTCCGATCCCCTAAGGCCTGAGGCAGCTGATGCCAATCTGCCTGCTGCGCCGCCGTTTTCGGAAGTGAACCAGCCGCTGGTCGACCATCTGGCTGGGCAGGGATTGCACCCCTACCACCTCCCGATGGCCTGTGATTACACCGACGGCTGTACCACCTGCCAGAGCTACCTATGCCACCAATCGTGCAAAAACGACGCCGCCCGCAACTGCCTGCAGCCAGCCCTCGCCGAGCATGGCGCGCAGCTGCTGACGGAATGTCGGGTCGTCGGTCTGGACGCTGACGCCACCCAGGTCCGCCAGGTGATCTGCGAACACCCCTCCGGGAGGTTGGCACTGAAGGCCAAGGTAGTGGTGCTCGCCGCCGGCGCGCTGATCACCCCTGTCCTGTTGCTCAATTCCCGATCCGGCGATTGGCCGCGCGGATTAGCCAACGGCTCAGATTGG
This sequence comes from Actinomycetota bacterium, assembly GCA_036338755.1. GTDB lineage: Bacteria > Actinomycetota > Actinomycetes > Mycobacteriales > Mycobacteriaceae > Mycobacterium. The sequence goes on from JAYZBN010000033.1 coordinate 7,230, forward strand.
GTAGGACGCAACTTGATGCGTCACGTGGCTGACCACATCGAGGTCTGGCCGCAACGCGGTTGCAAAATCACGGCCGAAAACAAGCAGATCGGGCTTAACGATTTTTATTTCTGGGAAGGGCAAAAATTCGGCACCGTGCAGTCCGGTGGGGCGATGCCGCCCGTGGCGGCGCTGACCAACCATCCCGGCTGGGGGCACAAGGCCCTGCGTGCGATTAGCCCCGTGGCGCGTCCGCTCTACGAGCGATACTTCAGCGGCGGGCTGGTGCTCGTGGCGATCATGGAAGATCTGCCCTATCTGGACAACCGCGTACTTCCATACGATCAGCCAAGCACGGACGGCCGCCAACGACTTCGACTTCAATATCGCTTGCATGCCAATGAGATTCAGCGCCGCGAAGTGTTCTTACGCCAGGTAAAACACGTGCTGAAACCGTTTCGCAACATCACCCTCGGAAGCCCTAAAAGCAATGCGGCCATTGCTCATGTCTGCGGCACGTGCCGGTTTGGGACCGACCCGAAAACCAGTGTGCTGGACCCGCAAAACCGTGCGCATGAGGTGGAGAACCTGTACGTGGCGGATAGCTCGTTCTTCCCGTCCAGTACCGGTATGAATCCCAGCCTGACGGTCGCGGCCAACGCCTTGCGCGTTGCCGCGCACGTGAACCAGGCGCATTTCGCGCATTCCATCGCGTCCTGATTGCGGTGCGGGCGGCCCTCGAGCCCACCCACACGCGGCGCGTTGCAGCGCGACTAATTCATTGTGGTTGGCGACTTTTCGACGCCGACGCGAGTACCCAACGACCGCCGGGTCGATCAGGCGACACGTTGTAAGCGCGCGAACTCTTCTAAGAGATCGGCAGCGGCCGCAACGCTTTCGCCGGGTTTGGTCATTTGGGTGGCGACCTCACGGGCCCGGGCGACGTATTCCGGAGCGAGGATGGTGCGCAGGTCCGCAACCAACGACTCCCGTGTGGCACTCGAAAACCGCCGGGCGGTTCCGACTTTCAGCCGCTTGACCACAGTTCCCCAAACCGGTTGATCGCCCAGCATCCAGAGGATCAGGGTGGGAACCCCTGCGCGCAGTCCCGCGGCGGTGGTGCCCGCGCCGCCGTGGTGAACGACCGCGCGGCACGCCGGAAGGACGGCGGCGTGGTTCACCGCACTGACCACCTTGACGTGCTCGAGATCTGGAACGTCAGGGTAGTCACTCCACCCGGAGCAGACCAACGCTCGTTCGCCCAATTCGGCGCACGCCCTGCTGATCAGGGTAAGGGTGTCAATGGGGGATTCGACCGGCATGCTGCCGAAGCCGAAGTAAATCGGTGGTCTACCGGCGGCGACCCATGACAGGACCTCGTCATCGGTCTCTGTCGGCAATTCCATCGTCAGCGCGCCAACGAAGGGGCGCTGGGCGGTCCGATTCGCCCATTCCGATGCGAGCCCCGGAAAGCACACGTCGTCGTATGCCTGGATCTCCAGTGATCCACGTAGAGTGATTCGCTGCGGCGCAGGCCGCTTAGCCTTGGGCAGACCCATGTCCCGGCGTTGTGCGTCTTGGACCTTCTTCCAAAGACCCCAAAGCAGCCACTCTCCAGCCGTGATTGCGGTGCGGCCCAACGGGCCCGGCAGGAGTGGCAGGAGTTTACCGTTGGGCCGCAACGGGAGGTGGTCCAGCGTTGCCAACGGAATGTTGTGATATTCCGTTACGTCCGCGGCGATCTCCTGGTACGCCAAACCGGTGAATAGTAGATCCGCGCCCTCCGCCAAGTCCATCAGTGTCGTGTTCATCTGACCCCACCATTGGACGCTCGGCTCCCAAGCCTCACGCCAAACGCTGACGCGATTCCGAATTCTCCAAAAATTGTCGGACAGATCCTTCCAGAGATTGCGGTGCGCCTCCAACATCGCCTTGTTTTCCAGCCCGTACGGGACGGCCACCAGCCCAGCCGCCTCAGCGAAACCAACCTGGTCAGGAGACGCGGCCATGCGCACCTCGTGCCCCCGCCGCAGCAGCTCACGGCCGACAGCGACGCACGGCTCGATATCCCCGCGAGTTCCATAACCTGCCAGCACAAATTTCATCGCGGATCTTCGCCTTTCGCCAATCTTGCGCATCCGTCAAATGAAAGCGGCTGCGCAGGTTGCCAACCCGCCGTCGGCAGCTTATCCCCAGAATTAGCTCGAAAGGGTGAAAATCGCACGCCAATGGCTCCGAATTCACGAAGTTTCCTCAATCCACCCTCACCGGACCGTGGCGGACAGCCCACTCCGGCGGTTCTCTGTTTGTGGTACCCAGCATTCATCCAGGCGTGACGTCGATGCCCAGCTGCAGGCGGCGTGCGGCCGCCAATCGAAAATGAGCCGGATATGATCGACTCCGACCGCACGCGTGCCCGCATCGCGTGCCGGACATAACCTCTCCGCAGGCGAACCGGAGGCTTCGGCTCTTGTCACAATCTGTGCTCATCACTGGTGGGGCAGGCTTTATCGGGTCCGCGCTCGCGCGCCGTCTGGTCACATCCGGCTACGACGTCGCCGTCATGGACGTGCTGCATCCGCAGGTGCACGGTGAAGGCCGCGCGATCGACCTGCCCCAGTCCGTGCGCATGTTCACCGGTGATGTGACGCATGCTCCCGATTGGGACGCTGTGCTTCGGTTGTTCCGCCCTTCTCAAGTCGTCCATTTGGCGGCCGAGACGGGAACGGGACAGTCACTGTCCCATGCGACACGCCACGGTTCGGTGAACGTAGTAGGAACCACCCAGCTCCTTGATGCGCTGAGCCGTTCGGCACTCGTGCCCGACCAACTCGTCTTGGCATCGTCGCGGGCCGTCTACGGCGAAGGAGCGTGGCAATGCGGCACACAAACCTTCTATCCGCAGCCGCGCAGCCACGCGCAGCTGCGGGCCGGTATCTGGGATCCCAAGGGCCCCAACGGTCAACCTGCGGCGCCGCTTGCGAGCTGCGCGGGCCAAACCGAGCCCCGCCCGACCAACATCTACGCTGCAACCAAGCTCGCGCAGGAGCACATGTTGGCGGCCTGGACGGCCGCGCATGACACCAATCTCAGTGTGCTGCGCTTGCAGAACGTCTACGGGCCAGGCCAGTCGCTGACCAATGCATACACCGGAATCGTCGCTCTGTTCGCGCGGTTGGCGCGGGAAAAGAATGTGTTAGAGGTGTATGAAGACGGTCGCATCGTACGCGATTTCGTTTTCATCGACGATGTCGTCGACGCGATATATGCAGCGGTTCAGACTCCCTCGACCCGTGCACGCTGCCTCGATATCGGGTCGGGTGTGGCGACCACCATCCATGAGCTTGCCCGCAAGATTGCCGCCATCTGCGGCGCTCCGGAACCAACGGTCGTGTCAAAGTTTCGGGATGGTGACGTGCGCGCCGCGAGTTGCAACATCCATCCGGCCGAACATTCGCTGGGCTGGCGCCCGAGGTGGGCGCTCGAGGATGGTCTCCATTCACTTCTGGAATGGATCGGGCAGCAACACGATGTACCGGCGGGGCCGCCGATCACGCCGGCTCCTGCCGTGCCGTAGCGGCTCACGATGAGAACCGCCACCGGCCTTTCGCCGTACACCGGTGTGGGCGCGGACGGTGAAGGCTCCTTGGGCCACCCGCGAGACGCGGCGCAGCCGTTGGAGTCGTGTGCAACAATGCGCCAGTCAAAGAACGTGTCCTCGTGCCCAGGTGGTGATCTTGCTCAAGACCCGCGGCGATAGCCCTGTCGAAGGGGCACAGGGTCGCCGCGCACCACAGACCGGTTTTCGCGCGGACATCGAGGGACTGCGCGCCGTCGCGGTGATCGGCGTCGTCCTCTTTCACGCCGATGTGCCCGGTGTGGGCGGTGGTTACGTGGGCGTGGACGTCTTCTTTGTGATCTCCGGCTTCCTGATCACCGGGCTGCTATGGCGCGAGGTCAGCACCACGGGCACCATCGGGCTGCGCCGGTTCTACGGTGCGAGGGCCCGCCGGCTTCTACCAGCGTCTGCTCTGGTGGGCATCGTCACCGCTATTGGCTCGGTGCTTCTACTTCCCCCGTTGCGGGTCCCGGACGTCCTTGATGACGGCCTTTGGAGCGCGCTGTATGTCGGCAATTACCGCTTCGCCCTGCAATTTCGCAACTACTTTGATGCGAAGCTGCCGGCATCGCCTTTTCAGCATTACTGGTCCTTAGGCGTAGAGGAGCAGTTCTACTTGGTGTGGCCGGCCGTGATCATCGGCACGGCTTGGCTCATCCGGCGTGTGGGTCGCCGTGGCACGGTCGGCCCCGAGCCGTCGCGACGGCCCTACCTGGTAGTCCTTGCGCTGATTGCCGCCGCTTCGTTTGCGCTGTCGGTGGTGGTCAGTTACGTCGTGCCTTGCGTAGCCTTCTATTCGCTGCCCACACGGGCCTGGCAACTGGGTCTCGGCGGCCTGGTGGCACTTGCGGCAGGTCGATTGGGCCGGCTTCAGGCATTGCCCGCGGCCATCGCGGGATGGTCAGGACTGGCCCTCATCGTCGCGGCTTACCTGGCATTGAGCCCGACCACTGTCTACCCGGGGACCGCGGCGCTATTACCAGCGATCGGTACGGCGTTGGTGATCGGCGCCGGCTGTGCCGGCCCTCCTCGGGGATGCGGTCGCTTGCTGGAATTGCCTCGGATGCGCGCGGTCGGCCGGGTCTCGTACTCGTGGTATCTGTGGCACTGGCCGGTGCTGGTGTTCGCGCCCGCCTTGCTGGGCCATCCGCTCGGCTTGGCAAGCAGATCTGCGGCGGTCCTGCTATCGGCCGGCCTGGCGGTGCTCACGCTTCATCTGATCGAAAACCCGCTCCGATTCGCGCCGCTCTTACGTCGATCTTCACTGCGCAGTCTCGCACTCGGCGGTGCCGCCACCGCGGTGGCGGCCTGCGTGTGTGTGGCGTTACCAGCAGTGGTGCCGACCCCGGTCGGGCGCGGTGCGCCAGCTTCGGCACTGACCGTGACGGCGACGCCTCGACCCACGGGACCCGACATCACGGCATACGACGCGGCAGTGCAGCGCGCATTCGCACAAGTCCAGGCCGCCGTCGCAGCCTCTGTCGAGTTGCGAGCCGTACCGTCGAACCTGGACCCGCCACTTGCCGATGTGGCAGCCGAACTTGAGCCCCTGTTCCTCAACGGCTGCATGCGCACGTTTTTCCAAGCGGGACAGCCGGAATGCGTGATGGGAGATACCGCCTCCGCGACGACTGTCGCGCTGGTCGGTGATTCGAACGCCGCGATGTGGGCTCCGTCGGTCCAGCAAGTCGCCGCGCAGCGGCACTGGCGCCTGGAGATACTCAACAAAGCGGCCTGCCCTTTGATGGACTTGCCTGTCACCAACCCCCTGCGTCGCACGCTGACCAAATGCGATCAGTGGCGGGATCAAGTGATCGGCCGATTACGCGCGGAGCGCCCACGATTGGTGCTACTAAGCGTATGGCGCGGGTACGGCCCAGGCGGCGGCTACCTGCCGGGCTTTACCGCATACGATCCAGCGTGGCTCGACAGTTTGACCCACCTGGTGCAGCAGCTCCGCGGCTTCGGCGCCAAGGTACTGGTGCTCGGGCCGATTCCGGATCCAAAAATCGTGCCGCGGATATGCCTGTCCGGAAACCTCAACAATGCGACGGCCTGCTCGTCACCGAAATCCACGGCGGTGAACAGCTCTGGTATTACCGCTGAATCCGCAGCGACCAAAGCCGGCGGCGCACAATACGCCGACCTCACGGATCTGTTCTGTACCGCCGACCGCTGCCCGGCCATCGTAGGTAACACCTTGGTCTACTTTGATGAGGATCACCTGACGGCCGAATACCCGCGGGTTTTGGCACCGGTGATAGGGGCGCTGGCCGACCGCGCAATGGCTGGCGGATGACGCTTCGGGCGTTGTGAGTTGACGCCGCCGCCAGCGGCGGACACATCGCGTGAAATCGCTGCGTCACCTATCAGCTATACGCGCTGTGTCACTCTGATATCGCGCGGAGTCGACTTATCGCATTGCAGGACAAGCACTTTGGGTAAACAGAGACCCGACGTAACGACGAACTCGCCGGCCGCACAGACTAGCGTCGCGCACACCGGTGCGGCCGAGGTCGCGCCTTCGCCGCCAACGCGAGCGGTGGGACCGGGTCAGAAGACCTGCGGCAGGCGAGAGTGCCAGGCCGGTGTGCCCGGTGCGCGCACTGCCTATGCTGGAGCGAGGATCAGCGATTGGAACCAGGGCCGCGAAGGGCTTTATTCAATGGCGCAAGTGGGCGTCTAGCAGTGGCTACGGCCGTTTTGCGGTTGGCGATTCTCTAATGCTGTAGCGTGCGCCTGTGACGGCTCTAACGATGAAGGGCTGGCACCCCACACGACGACAGAACGGGCCGAATGAGCGACCCCATCCCCATCGAATCCACCACGCTAGGCCGTACGATCAGCGACTCGCCGACTCGCCTGCTATCTCGCCGATTCCTCGCCGCGATCGTCTCCCTCGGCGCAGTGCAGCTGATGGCCCAGATGGACGGCAGCATCGCGATCGTCGGTCTTGCGAAGATCCAGAATGAACTGGGTTTGTCGGATGCCGGGCGGAGCTGGGTCATCAATGGCTATGTGCTGACTTACGGCGGCCTGCTACTGGTGGGTGGTCGCCTGGGGGACACCATCGGGCTCAAACGCACCTTCATCGGAGGGGTGACTCTGTTCAGCATCGCCTCAGCGGTGTGCGGCTTCGCCCATGACGGAACCACCCTCGTTGGTGCCCGGTTGCTGCAGGGCGTGGCCGGCGCGGTTCTCGCGCCGACCAGCATCGCGCTGGCGGCGACCACGTTCCCGAAGGGACCGGCACGAAACGCCGCGGTGGCGGTGTTCGGCGCGATGGCCAGCCTCAGCTCCGTGATGAGCCTGGTGGTTGGCGGGGCACTCACCGGGCTGTCTTGGCGGCTCGTTTTCCTGGTGAACGCGCCGATCGGGCTGTTGGCGATCTACCTCGCTCGCACCGCTCTGCGGGAAACCGAGCGGCAGCGTATGAAGCTGGACGTCGCCGGGGCTGTATTGGCTACGGTGACCTGTATCTCCGCGGTGGTCGCCGTCTCGATGGCGCCGGAGAAGGGTTGGCTGTCAGGCCCGGCGGTTGGTTTTGGTGCGGTGGCATTGGGCGCTTTTGTGGCGTTCATCATTGTCGAGCGCAACGCGGAGAACCCCATCGTTCCGTTTGACTTGTTCTTCGACCGCAGCCGGGTAGCGACCTTCGCCACCGTCTTCCTCTCCGGTGGCGTGCTGTTAACCCTGAGCGTGATGGTCACCCTCTTCGTGCAGAACATCATGGGCTTCAGCGCCCTGCGCGCGAGCGTCGCGTTCATCCCGTTCGTCCTCGCGGTGGGAACCGGCGTCGTCGTGTCGTCGCGGCTGGTGGCGCGATTCCCACCGCGGTTGCTGGTGCTCGCCGGCGGCTTACTGGTATTGGGTGCGATGCTGTACTGCTCGACGCTCCACTACGGAATCCAGTACTTCCCGAGTCTGGTGGCGCCGCTCGTGGTGGGCGGTATCGGCCTGGGCGTAGCCAGCGTCCCCGTCGAACTGTCAGTGATCGCCAGCGTCGGACCAGACCGGATTGGTCCCACGTCCGCGATCTCGCTTGTACTGTTCAGCCTCGGCGGCCCGGTCGTCCTGTCCATCATCCAAGCCGTCGCCACGTCGCGCACGGTGTCTCTGGGCGGCACGAACGGGCCGGCGAAGTCTATGAGCCCCGCGCAACTGCATGCGCTGGATCAGGGTTACACCTACGGGCTGCTGTGGCTGGCCGGGGTGTCCGTCCTCGTCGGAGTGGCGGCCTTGTTCATCGGTTACACCGCGCAGCAGATCGCGCAGGCCCAAGAGGTCAAGAAAGCCATGGACACTGGGGATTTGTAGGCCTGGTACCGGTCTACCGCGGCGAAAAATGCTCGGCTACGCCATCGGACTCGGTCCCACGGATGGTCTAACGCCACCTACTGCCTTGACGGTCTCCCATCGCCGATCAGGCTTGACCGCTTCTGGCGAGCGAACTCTTCCAAGCGGTCGGCTGCGGCCGCGATGCTTTCGGCGGGTGTGTTCATACGGGTGGCTATCTCTCGGGCACGGGCCACGTATTGCGGTTCGAGGATGGTACGTAGGTCCTCGACCAGCGCTTCCTTGGTGGTAGAAAAGCGCCGCGCCGTCCCCACCTTCAGTCGTTTGACCTGCACGCCCCAAAGCGCCTGATCGAGCCAAGTTGAAACGACCAACTGGGGGACTCCGGCGCGGAGCCCTGCGGCCGTGGTGCCCGCGCCACCGTGGTGGACGACCGCGCGGCAGGAGGGAAACACGGCGGCGTAATTCATCGTGCCCACAACCTTGACATGGTCCAACGGGGGAACGTCGCTGAAGTCAGTCTCGGCGGCGCAAATCAGTGCCCGCTCCCCCAACTGAGCGCAAGCCGCGCCGATCATCAGGATCGTCTCGGCGGGAGACTTGACAAGCGTGCTGCCGAATCCAAAGAAGATCGGCGGCGTTCCGTCGGCGATCCACGAAGCAACCTCGGCATCGGCATCGGTCGGCAACGTCATCGTCAGTGCACCCACGAAAGGCCGTTGGCCATCCCATTTCGCCCATTCGGCTGCGAGCCCCGGAAAGCAAGCTGCATCGTACGCTTGAATTTCAAGCGATTTGCGTTTTCTGATTCGGTGCGGCAATGGACGCGTAGTCTTGGCTAAGCCGAGTTCGCGGCGCTGCGCGTCCTCGACCCTCTTCGCTACAAGCCAATCGAGCCATTCGATCGTCGTCAGAAAAGAACGCATGAGGGGAGCCGGAAGAAACCTGAGCGCCTGGCCATTAGGCCTTATCGGATAGGTATGCAGGGTGGCGAGCGGAATGTCGTAGTAGTCCGCGACGCTAGCAGCGGGCTGCTCGCCGATCACCAGGGTCAGTATTACGTCGGCCCCGTCGGCGAGTGACGTCAGCGTCGTCCTGGTCTCGTCCAGACACTGATTCAGCAACTTCCAATCTTCTCGCCCCAAGCGGACCAAATCCTTGATCTTCCAGGGGTTTCGGAACAAATGCGTCAAGAAGTCGCGGTGCAAATCCTGCCACGTCCGGGCATCCGGTCCGCACGCCTCCACGCTTAGTCCAACCGACTTGACGAAGTCGACCAGGTCGGGAGCGACAGCCATGTGCACGTCGTGGCCTCTGCGTTGCAGCTCTTGGCCGATGGCAGCGCAGGGCTCGACGTCGCCACGAGTTCCATAGCTTGCCAGCACGAACTTCATTTCGGATTTTGACCTTTCGTGTGTCGACGATTCTCCGAATGAAAGTGGCGACCCCCCGGAGGCTGCCCTGTTTCGGATCATAACCCGATTCGCGTGGTGCCAAACTCAAAACTCACTAGACACGCCGAGATCGAAGAATTGGCGTGGAGCGTGAGCAAAATGCCTACACTTCGGGCTGTTTCAAGGCGCCGACGCGGAGCGACGGTTGCTACACGCGCGATATTCGACGGATTGGGCTGGGTGCGCCGCGCCGAACGGCGAGCGCCGCACTGCCAGCGCAGTGACGTCTGCCCCAGCGCGGCGCTCACCGAGCGTTGCAGCGTGAATACGTCGGTGGTCACGCTGATCACGGGGCGATGCCGGGATCTGCGTGGCCGGCAAATTATGTTTTCGAGGTGAACTGCGGCTCGGCTTATCAAAGTTTTGCTGCAGTGGCGTGGCATGCTTCCGGGGCGGCGCGACTCCATGGGCAGCGCCAAAGAGCCGATAGACATGAGCCGGCAAGGTAAGGTTCGGGCGGTGCCAGCCCGGATACGCCCCCTTCGAGCATCCAGAACACGCCGCGCCTCGAAACGTGATGCGCTGCCGGACAATCGGCTCGCGTTCGCGGACCACGCCGTGTTCGCAGAACACACCGCCAACGGCCGGAACCTGGTCATCCAGGTCGTGTTCATTTACGAGCACGCTATCGACATCGATGGGGTGAGGCGGTTCAACCGAAATCTGGGTCGCGGGCTGCTGGGGCGGCGCATCGAGCGTTCATCGTTCGGGCGATATCGGTGGGTGACCAACCATGTTCCATCGGACGTCGACGTGGCCGAGCGTCCCCGGCCACGTGCCGAACTCAGCGACTGGGCCGACGAACGCTCGCAGATGCCCACCGATTCGGAATCGGGTCCCGGCTGGCATATCGGCGTCCTCCCGCTTACCGACGGCTCGACCGCGGTCAGCTTGGTGGTTTCGCACTACCTCATCGACGGCTTCGGGCTCGCCCTCGTGATCGCTGATGCGTTAATAGACAAACAGCTCGAACTTGGCTACCCGCAGCCACATTCGCGCACCCCACTGCGCGCCATCGCACAGGACGTCCGCGAAGCCGGGCGGGACGCGCGCGAAGTCGGCCGCGCGCTTGCCGTCGCAGCAAAACTGGCCCGTCGCCGTCGGCCGGACAGTACCCCGGCAACGGAATCGCGACCCGTCGCCGTCAGCGGAGGCGGGGCCGATGAAGGCGTTGTCGTGCCGGTCGTCACCTTGCATATCGACGCGGACGAATGGGATGCGCGCGCAAAGACTCTGGGCGGAACTGGTAGGACGCTACTCGCAGGATTCGGAGCAAAACTCGGCGAGCGCATGGGACGTCGACGTGCCGGTGATGGTGCCGTCACCTTGCAACTCCCTATGAGCGCCCGCACCGAGGGCGATACACGTGCGATCGCGGTATCGTTTGCCCGCTTCAGCGTCGACCCGACCCCGGTGACAACGGATCTCGGCGACGTCCGCGCCGCGGTCAAGCAGGCGCTGGACACGCTGCGGGAGACACCAGATGAGTCGGTGCAGCTGCTGTGGCTGGTCCCGTTCACGCCGAAGCGGATATTGAGACGAATTGGCAATGCGATGGGCGCCGACCCGGATCACCCGGTGTTCTGCTCGAATCTCGGCGACCTCGGCTTCTTGGTGTTGGCCCTGGCCAGCAACGAGGCCGAATACGCCGTCATCGAAGCGGCCCTCAACAGGCTGCATCTCATCCGGGTGAGCGGGCAAAACTTAACGCGGCAACTGCTCGAGCGGACCGGTGGTCAAATGATGCTGCAGTCCTGGCGGATCGGCGACAAGATCGCCATCACCATCGAGGCCTATCAACCGGGCGCGAAAAACACCAAGACCGCTTTGCGCGAGCTGGCCGGGCAGACACTGGCCGAGTTCGACCTGACCGGTGAGATCGACTAAGCGGCACATCCCGGCTGCCGCAGTGCGGCGACTTCCCTGCGGTGCCTGGCACGTGGGCCCGGAACGTGACGGTTCACGCAACGTAAATTTCGCGGCCCCTGCGATGCGGCGCGACTGCAGGCTTACTCGTCAGACGCCTTGCCGGCTGCCAACCTGTCGCGCAGGCTCTTCGGCCGTATGTCGGGCCAGTTCTGTTCGATGTAGTCCAGGCACGCAGCGCGGTCGGCTTCGCCGTAAACCACACGCCAACCAGCCGGAACATCGGCGAAGGTCGGCCACAAGCTGTGCTGCTCCTCGTCGTTGACCAACACGAAAAAGCTGCCACTGTCGTCGTCGAACGGATTGACGCTCACCGAGTGATTCTCCAGATCCTGTAGTCGAGATTGAGTGAAACCGCCCCAAACGATACCCGGAAGCCCACAGCCACAGTGGTGGGTTCGGGCAAATGTTCCTGATGACGCGGGGCGCGGTACGGCCATCGCACCCGGCGCCAACTGTGCTGCGATGACCCGTTGGCGATGGAGCGTCGTCGGGCCACACACCGACAGCCACGCCGCTCGCCGAGGCAGGGCTCCGGTACGGGCGTCAACCGCCGCGAGCAAACACCCTGCCGCCACCGCGAGGCGGTTGTGGACGCGCACGGACGGCCGAGGAGAGGCCTGAGAGCGCGATACCCAAAGCGTCGCCGCCGCGGCGCCGGAGCGCCGGTAAGTGAGATCACGGTTATTGACGCTTGCGTAGCCGCTAAGCAGGACCGATCCCCCGCGACCGAGTGTGCGAGGGGCCCGTCGCCAAGCGGCGGGTCGTCACCGTCGATGACAACCGGATCGGCGGACGCGGTCACGGGGTCGCGATCCGTTCACAGCCTTGACTGTGAACACAGCCCAGCTAATATCACGGTTAGGTAACGATCTTATCAACTCTTTAAAATCGTCGGCGGCGCGCGTAATACCATCGCCCTGCCATGTGGGCCGCTGGCGGCACCGAAATCGCCGACGTGTAAAGGATCAAGCGGCGTGGGTGGTGGAGCTGGTAATCGGGGGACCGGGTCTTGAGTCAAGGAGGGGGCAAGGCCAGGTGGTCGTTGCCCGTAAGGAGGCGGAATGGTTGCATTCCGGGCCATCGATGATGATGATGCACGTCGATCGGAGTCATTGAGCTGTTCGCCCGGCGCGGCCAGGCCTGCCACCCCGGTTGCCATCATCGGTGTGGCGTGCCGACTTCCAGGGGGAATCGACTCGCCGGACCGGTTATGGGAAGCGTTGCTGCGCGACGATGACCTGATCACCGAGATCCCCGCCGACCGCTGGGACGCCGAGGAATATTACGACCCCGAGGCCGGGGTGCCCGGTCGGTCGGTGTCGAAGTGGGGCTCGTTCCTGGACGACGCCGCGGGGTTCGATGCCGAGTTCTTCGGGATCGAGGAGCGTGAGGCGACCGCGATCGACCCGCAGCATCGGCTGCTGCTGGAAACCTCATGGGAGGCAGTCGAACACGCGGGCCTCAACCCTGCGAGTTTGGCCGGGTCGCGGACCGCCGTCTACGTCGGCGTGTCGCACGACGACTACCTCTCGGTGGCGGCCGATTCCTACACTCAGGCGGGCCCGTACGGATTCCTGAGTAACAGTCGCAGCATGGCGTCCGGACGAATCGCCTACGCCATGGACCTACGCGGTCAGGCGATAACGGTGGATACCGCATGCTCGTCTGGGTTGGTCACGGTGCATCTCGCATGTCGCAGCCTGCACGACAGCGAATGCGATCTGGCGCTGGCGGGCGGCGTTTCGCTGACGCTGGATCCACGAAGATACGCCGCCGGATCAGCCGGCGGCGTGCTCTCGGCGACCGGGCGCTGCCACGCATTCGACGTCGCCGCCGATGGTTTCGCCATCGGCGAGGGCAGCGCAATGATGCTGCTCAAGCGGTTACCGGATGCACTGCGTGACGGGGACCGAATCTTGGCCGTGGTGCGCGGCACGTCCCTGAACAACGGTGGCCGAACTGCGGCCATCACCACACCGTCGCGGCCGGCACAAGTAGCCGCCTACCGGGCGGCCCTGGCAGCGGCGGGGGTGGAGGCCGGCAGCGTCGGCATGGTCGAGGCGCACGGCAGCGGCGACCCGGTCGGTGATCGGATCGAATTCGCAAGCCTGGCAGAGGTTTACGGCGCTGCCGGTCCCTGCGCGCTCGGCTCGGCAAAGTCGAATTTCGGACATAGCCAATCGATTTCGGGAACGCTCGGCTTGATCAAGGCGGCCCTGGCCCTGTGGCACGGCGCAATACCCGGGAATCAACGCTTTTCACGCCTGCCGGATGAGCTCGCGCAAATCGACACAAAGCTCTTCGTGCCGAAGTCGAATACGCCGTGGCCGAGCGATGACCTCCAACCGCGGCGAGCAGCGGTATCGGCCTACGGGTTCTCGGGTACTAACGCCCACGCGATCTTGGAGCAAGCGCCGCAAACTTTCGAGCCCGATGTAGAGGCCGAACGAGCGACATCGCTCCTCCAGCCACCGTTACTCTTGACGCTTTCGTCCACCTCGTCCAGCGAATTGCGCCGCACCGCAAGGCGATTGGCCAGCTGGATGCAGTCACATGACGAGGTGTCGCTGCCTGATCTAGCGTATACCCTTGCGCGCCGTCGTGGCCACCGCCCCGTGCGCACCACGGTCGTCGCCGCCAACCTCGACGAGGCGGCGGCGGGGCTGCTCCAGATCGCCGACGGCGAAACTTCGTATCGGGCGGCGGCCGGACGCGACGATCGGGGCCCGGTGTGGGTGTTCTCCGGTCACGGGTCGCCGTCGGCAATCATCGGGGCCGACCTGTTGGCCAACGAGCCGGCGTTTGCTGCCGCGATTGCGGCGGTCGAACCACTGATCGCGCAGGAGTCGGGCTTTTCGGTAATCGAAGCGATGAGGTCACCGGAGGTGATGACCGGCGTAGACCGGGTGCATCCGACGCTGTTCGCTATGCAGGTCGCGTTGGCGGCCACCTTGAAGTCCTACGGCGCGCGCCCCGGCGCGGTGGTGGGGCACTCGCTGGGCGAGACCGCGGCGGCAGTGGTCGCGGGCGCGCTGTCGCTGGCAGACGGGGTGCGGGTCATCTGCCGCAGCTCCCGGCTGATGGCGCGCATCGCCGGTTCCGGTGCGATGGCCCTGGTGGAAATGCCGGCGCAGCAAGTGCTTTCCGAGTTGATGGCCGGTGGGATCAGGGACGTTGTGATCTCCGTGGTGGCTTCACCCGAGTCCACCATCGTCGGCGGCCAAACCGAGACGGTGCGCGAACTGGTGAAAGCGTGGCAATCACGGACGGTGGCAGCTCGCGAAATCGTCACCGACGCGGCATGGCATACCCCGGTGGTCCAACCCATCCTCGATGAACTGTCGGAGGCGCTGGCTGAGCTGTCACCGGCAACGCCAGAAGTGCCTATCTACTCCGCGAGCCAGTTCGACCCTCGCGAGCTGCCGGTGTGCGATGCCCGCTACTGGGTCGACAATGTGCGGCGCACGGTGCGGTTCGCCGCGGCGGTCCAGGCCGCAATGCAGGATGGCCACCGGGTTTTCGCCGAGCTGGCGGCGGATTCCCTGCTCGACACATATCTCGAACAGAACGCTCGAAGCCTCGACATCTCGGTGGCCGCCTTGGCCGGCATGCGAAGCGAGCAAGCGCTGCGGCACGGGCTGCGCGGCCTCTTGGGGGATCTGCACAATGCGGGCGCAGCGGTCGACTTCTCCGCGCTTTATCCGGGCGGGCGACTGGTAGACGCGCCCCTGCCGACGTGGACGCACCGCCGGCTGCTGTTGGACCGTGACGATCACCAATCCTCTGCCACCGCCGCCGGATGCACTGTTTCGGCCCACCCGCTGCTGGGTGCGCACGTGCGCTTGCCGGAAGAGCCGGAGCGTCATGTCTGGCAGGGAGAGGTCGGCACCGCCGCCCAGCCATGGCTCGACGATCACCAGATCCAGTGTGTCCCTGCGCTTCCGGCGGCGGCCCACTGCGAGATGGCGCTGGCCGCCGCGCACACGGTGCTGGGCGAGATTTCGGAAGTCCGCGACATCCACTTCGAGCGGACGCTGGCGCTGGATGAGCAGACCGCGATCGGCGCTTCGGCGTCGTTGTCGTCCGCAGGGGCGGTCGAGTTCGCGGTGGAGGCATTCCGGGGCGGCGAGAGAACCCGGCTCAGCAATGCGGTCCTGCACGCCGCTGACGAACGACACCTCGCCGTGCGCGACATTGCCGCGCTTCTTGCCGCGCATCCGCGCAGCGAAGACGGCGACGAGGTGCGCAAGCGCCTGGACGAGCGGGGCGTTCAGTACGGTCCGGCGTTCACCGGACTTGGCGCGGTGCACACGGGCGAGGCGGGTAGCAGCGCCGTGGCCGAGGTCGCGCTCCCCCGTCAAATCCGCTCCGGTCAACATGATTACACCGCGCACCCCGCACTGCTGGATGCCTGTTTCCAATCGGTCGCGGCTCATCCGGCCATGCAGGCGGTTGGCGGGAACGTGTTGGCGTTGCCACACAGCATCCGCCGGCTGCGGGCCTACGCCTCGGCGCGCAACGCCCACTACTGCTACACACGCGTATCGAAAGCCGACAGTTCCGGGATCGAGGCCGATCTCGAGGTGCTCGATGAGCACGGCGCAGTCCTGCTCGTCGTAGAGGGGTTGCGATTGGAAACCGGTCTCTCCGAGAAGGACAGGAAAGACCGGGTTCTGGCCGAGCGGTTGTTGACCATCCAATGGCGGCAGCGAGAACTGCCCGACGTCGAATACGCCCATCCCGGAAGCTGGCTGCTGATCAGCACCACCGCCGTCGCAGACGTTCTGGCCACCGATTTGCCCGACGCCCTGAAAAGCCACGGCTCGCAATGCACCACCGTGTCCTGGACACCGCACGCTGACCACGCAGTGAACAGCCAACAGCTTCGGAAACATCTTCTCGGCACTGGGTTTACCGGCGTAGTGGTACTGATGGGACCGCAGAACGGTGACTCGGTTGACCCCCAGCTGGGCCGCGAGTGTGTGGACCATCTGGTGCGGATCATCCGTGAACTGCCAGATCTCCCAGGCGAGTCGTCTCGCCTGTATGTGGTGACCCGCGCCGCTCAGACGGTGCTTTCCGGTGATGAACCGAACCTGGAACACGCTGGACTGCGGGGTCTGATCCGAGTGGTCGGCACGGAACACCCCCACTTGCGGGTCACTCATATCGATCTGGACCCCGACGCCGAAGCCGAACATCTGGCCCGGCAACTCGAGAGCGGATCCGAGGAGGACGAAACCGCTTGGCGTAACGGCGATTGGTATACCGCGCGGTTGTCACCCAGTCCGCTGCTTCCCGAGGAGCGGCGCACCACCGTAGCAGACCACGAGCGCGACGGGGTGCGCCTGCAGATCCGTACACCTGGCGCTCTGGAATCGATGGAACTCGTTGCCTGCGAACGGGTTACGCCCCGGCCCGGACAGATCGAAGTCGCGGTCAGCGCGGCCGGCGTCGATTTTACCGACGTCCTCTTAGCATCCGGTCGTCTCGCGCCGCGAGAACTCGACGGCCACCCAGCGCGGCTCGGCACCGACTTCGCCGGGCTGGTGACAGCGGTCGGGCCGGGCGTGGCCGATCACAAGGTGGGCGACCATGTCGGCGGCCTGTGTCCCACCGGCTCGTGGGGTACGTTCCTGACGTGCGATGCGCGCTCGGCCGTTACTCTGCCGGCCGGCCTTTCTGACGAGCAGGCGGCCGCAGTCACCACTGCGACGGCGACAGCCTGGTACGGACTGCACGATCTCGCCCACATCGACAGCGGCGACAAGATATTGATCCATTCCGGCACCGGTGGTGTCGGGCAGGCGGCGATCGCGATCGCCCGCGCGACGGGAGCCGAGATCTTCGCGACTGCCGGCACCGAGCAGCGCCGAGATCTGCTGCGCGACATGGGTATCGAGCACGTTTACGACTCACGAAGCATCGAATTCGCCGACCTGATACGCCGCGAGACCGGCGGCTATGGAGTCGACATCGTGCTCAACTCGGTCACCGGCGCCGCCCAGCGCGCGGGGATCGAATTGCTCGCGCACGGCGGACGATTCATCGAGATCGGTAAACATGACGGCTTCGGCGACCTCCGGTTGGGTCAGCTGCCGTTGCGGCGCAACCTCGCGTTCTACGCCGTGGACCTGGCCGCTATGTCCGAGAACCACCCGCACCGGCTGCGCGGGTTGTTGGACAAGGTGTATCGACTCAGCGCCGACGGTGTGCTGCCCATCCCGCACAGCACGCCCTACCCGATAGAGAAGGCCGCCAACGCGATTCGGGCGATGAGCGAGGCTCGACACACCGGCAAACTCGTGCTAGAAGTCCCCCGCACCGGGCGCACCCGGGTGAAGGTGCCGCCGGCGGCGGCCCGGGTCTTCCGCGACGACGGCGCCTACATCATCACCGATGGGCTCGGAAGCCTGGGGTTGTTCTTGGCCGAGAGAATGGCTTCTCCCGCTTCAGGGGAGGGCTGCGGACGCATCGTGTTGTCTTCACTCACGCAGCCGGCCCCCGAGGCGCTGGACAAGATTGAGCGCATCCGCGCGATCGGCGCCGACGTTGTGGTGGAGTGTGGCGATATCGCCGAGGAAGCTACGGCTCGGCGTTTGGTCATGGCGGCGACGGCCACCGGCCTTGCGTTGCGCGGGGTGGTGCATGCGGCGACGGTGGCCGATGATGCCGCTCTGACCGACACCACCGACGAGCTCATCCAACGCAGCTGGGCGCCAATGGTCTACGGCGCATGGAACCTACACCTTGCCACGGCCGGCCAGCCGTTGGATTGGTTCTGCTCGTTCTCCTCGGCAGCCGCTCTGGTGGGCTCGCCGGGACAGGGCGCCTGCGCCGCAGCCCACAGCTGGCTAGACGCCTTCACCTTGTGGCGGCGGGCGAAGGGGCTGCCGGCCACCGCGATCGCGTGGGGCCCATGGGGTCAGCCCGCCTCCGCCACCGCCGAAAATGTCGACATCGCCATCACCGCCGACGACTGCGCTTACGCGTTTGAGACGCTGCTGCGTCATGAGCGTGCCTACGCCGGCTATACGGTCATGAGCACCGCAACGACCACCTTCGCCCAACACACCCCCTTCTTCGAGGCGGTCCGCTCCGCTGGCCAAACTGCAAGGGGCGTAAGTAGATTGCGTGCCGAGCTCAAGGGATTGCCCTTCGACGAGTGGCCCACCCGGCTGCTGGGACTGATTTCCGACCAGGTCCGCCTGACCCTGCGCCGAAACGTGGATGTCGACCGGCCGCTCGCCGAGTACGGCATGGACTCATTGGGCGCGCTGGAGCTGCGCACCCGCGTCGAGACCGAAACGGGAATACGCATGAATTCCACCGATCTCGCCGACATCGGCACCATACGCGGCTTGGCGGAAATGCTGTGCGACAAGCTCGCAGGATCACATTGAACAACCGGAAAGGCTGATCGGTGCCACTGCGGATACTTCCTGCACGAGCCTCCGTAGGCACCCGCGCAGTCAACGGTGAAGCGTGCCTGGACAATCGCCTCGCCTACGTGGACCAAGCCCTATTCATGGGGCAGCGCGTCACGGGGCCGAAGCAGATCATGCAGGTTCTGTGGGTTTATGAGCACCCCCTTGACTTCGACGGAGTGAGGCGTTTTCACCACAATCTCAGTCGTGGGTTGCTGGGGAGGCGCATCGAGCGTTCGCCGCTGCCATTTGCCCGGTATCGATGGGTGTCCGACCCCGGCCCGACGGACCTCGATATCGCGGAGCACCCCCGCCCACGCGCCGACGTCAGCGACTGGGCAGATGAACGCTCACAAATCCCCGTCGACCCGGAATCTGGCCCCGGTTGGCATCTGGCCGTGCTTCCACTGACCGATGGCTCCACCGCGGTAAGCCTGGTGATTTCCCATTACCTGCTCGACGGTCTCGGACTTGTCGTGTCGGGGATCGAGGCCCTTTCGGGCATCACCCACGACTTTGGTTATCCACCGCCACGTTCGCGCACTCGACGGCGCGCGCTGGTGGAGGATGCCCGCCAAACGGCGCAGCAGGCGCCTGAGATCGGTCGGGCGCTTGTCGCGGCGGCACGGCAGGCCCGTAATCAGCGGCAGAACACCGCACAACCGCAGAAACCTCGGCCGCCAATGCTAAGCGACACCAACGACGTCGCAGATCCCGTCGTCGTGCCGACCGTCACGGCCTTGGTCGACCTGGCCGAGTGGGATGCCTGCGCGGCGGCGCTCGGCGGAACCAGTAAGACTCTGCTCGCCGGGTTCGTGGCGAAATTCGCGGAGCACGTGGGCCGCCGGCGCGCCGGTGACGACACCGTCACCGTGCAACTTCCCATCAGCACCCGGGCCGAGGGTGACATGCGCGCGAACGCGGTGTCGTTCGCGCGTGTCAGCGTCGACCCGACACGGGTGACGACAGATCTGCGTGAGGTGCGCGCCGCGATCAAGCAGGCGCTGGTGACCCTTCGGGAAACATCCACCGAAGAGTCCTCGCAGGTCGCTTCGCTGATCCCGTTCATACCGAAACGGGTCCTGAAACGGCTGAGCGCGCTGGACTACGCGATGCTCAGCGAAGCCCTGCCGGTGTTGTGCTCGAATCTCGGTGACCTTGGCTCGGTGGTCTGCCGCCTCGATGGCAGCGACGCCGAGTTCGTCACCGGACGACTGGGTTTTCAACACCTGACGCGACAGTGGCTGGAGCGCACGGGCGGCCTGATGACTGTGCAGTCCTGGCGCCTGCACGACAGAATCGTCATCAGCGTCGGCGCCTACCAGCCGGGCGCCGACAACACGAAACTGGCCATGCGCGAGTTGGCTGCGCGCACGCTGGACGAGTTCAACCTGACAGGCGACATCACCTAACGCGGTCGCGAGGGAGCCGGGTCACGACTTCAGCACGAGTTTGAGCTGTTCCCCGTACAAAGCGAGCGATTCGCCGGCCATCATGTCGTCGTGGCCGCAGTCGACCGGATACACCGTGATGGCACCTTCGACGTATGGGTTCCAGTTTCGCGGGTCTGACGACTCGTTGCCGACGTCTCGCAGGGCCGAAAATATGATCACTTCGCCATCGAACACGCCGGGCACATGCTGTCGCAGGTGCGACCCGTTCGAATTGTAATTGTCAACCACGAACTCGAAGATTTGCCTCGGCGGGAGAATCAACTCCACCGCCTTTCCCTGCTGGCGGATCAGTTCCTCAGCCCGCTCGTAGGTGAGTGGCTCCGCGTGTTCGGGAACAGCGATGCGGTTGGATCGCAACGTAAGGTCCAAGATGCGACTCTCGCCCTGAATCTCCTCCGGCGCAACGGTATTCGTGGGCCCGCTATCGCCGAGCACCGGGTCCAGCATGATCAAACGCTGGACTTCGCAGCCGCGCCGGCGAAGCTCGACGGCCAGTTCATGGGCCACTGGCCCGCCGAAAGACCAGCCAAGCAGGTTGTAGGGCCCCACTGGATAAAGGGCCTGCAGTCGATCGGCATAGTCCTTCGCCATGTCACGAATCGATTGCCGGCCAAATTCGCCGTTGTCCGGGATTTGGTTGATTCCGATGATCGGGCAATCGAGGTAATCGCCCAATACCCGATACGCGTAACTCAGGCCGAGACCTTCATGGACGCAGCACAGCGGGATGCCCGTGCCCTTCTTGAGGACTTCTATCGGCAGCAGTTCCGCCGCGCTGTCATCGCTGCTCAGTTGCCGACTCAGGCTCCGAACCGACGGCGCGTCCAATATGGTGCGCACCGCGAGGTGGGCATCCAAAGTCTTGTTGATCGTGGCGATCACGCGCATCGCCAACAATGAATCACCACCCAAATCGAAGAACGAGTCCTCGACGCCGACGCGATCCAGCCCGAGGATTTGGGCGAAGATGCCGGCCAGCGTCTCCTCGATCGCGTTCGCCGGGGCCCGGTAGCGTTCGGCGACAACATATTCGGGTACCGGCAGGGCTCGCCTGTCGAGCTTTCCGTTGGGCGTCAACGGCAGCGCTCTGACCGGCACCACCGCCACCGGCACCATGTAGGCCGGCAACCGCTCGGCCAGCTTGGCGCGCGTGGTCATCGGATCGGCGGTGCCGGTGAAGTACCCGACTAGGCGCTTGTCACCGGGGCGGTCCTCGCGAGCGATTACCACCGCCCGGTCGACCCCGTCGATGTCGGCCAATGCCGCTTGGACATCACCCAACTCGATGCGATAGCCCCGTATCTTGACCTGCTCGTCGGCACGACCGAAGTACCGCAACTGACCGTCGGGGCCCCAGCACACCAGATCCCCGGTCCGGTACATGCGCGCTCCCGGAGTCCCCGCACCGGCGAACGGACATGCCACGAACCGCGAGGCGCTCAACCCTGCCCGGTTCAGGTATCCATACGAGACCCCGGCACCGGCCACATACAACTCCCCTATCACGCCGGCCGGAACGGGGCGTAACCAGGCGTCGAGCACAAACAACGCCGCTTGTAGCACCGGCGAACCGATCGGCACCACGCCTGTCCCCGGCGCCAGCGGGGCGCTCATCGTGATGCCCATCGACGTCTCGGTCGGGCCGTACGCGTTGACCATCAGCCGCCCCGGCGCCCACCGGTTTACCACCTCAGCAGGGCAGGCTTCACCGGCCACCATCACGGCCAGCGACTCCAACCCCTCGGGTGCGAGCGCCGCGAGAGCGGAAGGAGTTTCGGTGAACACGTCGACGCGCTCGGCGATCAGCAAGGCCTTGAAATCTTCCGGTGAGGTCGCCACGGATTCGGGCACCACGACCACGCGCCCCCCATGCAGTAGCGCGAAGAAAATCTCGGACACCGAAACGTCGAAAGCCAGGGATTTGCATTGAGCCCAGGCGGCCGGCGTCGGCAAGTGTCCATCCACCACCTCGAGTAGCTGGACCGCGTTGTGGTGAGAGACGGCCACGCCCTTGGGGACACCCGTTGTGCCCGAGGTGTAGATGAGGTACGCGATGTCGTCGGGGGCCGGCCCCGGCAGACCCGTTGCTGGACAGCCGGGAATGCGGGTGTCGTCGACGTCGATCACCGGCAAATCGGACCCGCCCAGTCGGGCCCGCAGATCTGCGTTGCTGATCGCCGCGACCGGCGCGGCATCGGCCACCATGAACTCGATCCGGGCCGTTGGTACTGCGGGGTCGATCGGCAGATAAGCCGCACCGGACTTGAGCACCGCCAGGATCGCCACGATCGCCTCGGCCGAGCGGGGCAGGAGCAGCGCCACCACATCACCGGCACCCACGCCCTGATCGGCCAACAGGTGCGCCAGTCGGTTCGCCGCCTCGTCGAGCTGGCGGTACGTCATCGACCGCCCCTCGCACGTCAGTGCCACCGCGTCCGGGGCCCGCTCTACGTGCGCGGCAAACACCTCCGGAATAGACACCGACGCGGGCGCCAGGTGCGCCAACACTGCGCGGTTGCCCCACGCGTCCAGGCGGCCGTGCTCATCGGCGTCGAGGAGGTCGATAGACGACAGCGGCCGGGTGGGCTCGGCGGTCATGGCGACAAGCACCTTGTGGAATCGCGCGAACAGCGCGTCGATGCCGGAGCCGTCGAACACCTCGGCGTCGTACTCGACGCGCAGCCCGATTCGAGGACCCGGCATGGCGGCAACCGCGAGCGGGTAGTGGGTGGATTCGCTGGTGTTGACTTCGGTGACGGTCAGGTCGTAGTCGCCGGTCAACGCCTCGGTGTCGACCGGATAGTTCTCGTAGATGAACATGGAGTCGAACAGCTGGTCGTGATCGGTGAGGCGGTGGATCTCGGACAAAGCCAGATGCTGGTGCTCCAGCGTGCAATTGTGGGCGTCCTGCAGCTGATCCAGCAGGTCGGCGGCGGTGGTTGCCGTGGTGATTCGCGCCCGCACCGGCACCGTGTTGATCAACAGCCCCACCATCGACTCCGCGCCGGCCAATTCCGGCGGCCGCCCCGAGACCGCCGTACCGAAGACCACGTCATGCTGCCCGGTCAACCGCATCAGCATCTGGGCCCATGCCGCCTGCAACACGATGTTGACGGTGGTGTGACGCGAACGGGCCAACTCACCCACATCCTGGGTGGTGTCCTCCGGCACCTCAAACCAGGCCGCGGATCGCCGCGCCTGGCTCAGCTGACCCGGCGGACCCACCAGGGTGGGGGCATCCAGGCCCGCCAGCACCTCACGCCAAGCCGCTTGGGCCGCAGCGCGATCCCGCCCGATGAGCCACGCGACGAAGCTGCGATACGGTGCGGCCGCGGGCAGCGGGCGTCCGTAATAGCTGGCGAAGATCTCCTGCAGCAGGATCGGCAGCGACCAGCCGTCGAGCACGATGTGGTGATTGGTGAGCACAAACCGGTGCCGACCTAGTGCGGTGCGGATCAGTACCGCCCGAAACGCAGCCTGTTCGGCGAGGTCGCACACCGCGACGCGCTCAGCGGTGCAGACCTCCTGGACTTGCTCGTCAATGCTCATGCCGTTGGGATGCGGCTCGATATACCGCCATGGCACCACCGGATCAGCCGGGATGATCTGCACCGGCTCGTCCATTTGGGTCGAGAATCGGGCCGCCAGGTTGGGATGGCGCGTTACCACCGTTTGCAGCGCGGCGCGCAACCGATCGGGATCGAGCTCACCGATCACCGTGAAGTCCAGTTGCACCGCATACACGTCGTGATCGGGACCCAGCCCGGCGCCGGCATGGAACAAAAACCCCTGCTGCAACGGAGTCAACGGCAAGATGTCGGCGATATGGTGCTCCCGCTGCAGCTCATCGAGCTGCTGCTGGGTCAGATGAGCGGGAGCGAAATCGGACGGCGTGAACCCGCCGCCGCCGGTGCGGACGTGCGCGCAGATCCCGGCCAGGGCGTCGAACCACAACCGGCCCAGCCGGTCGACGTGCTCGCGATCCACCGCCGACGGCGCCCAGGTCCAATTCGCGTGCAGCTGCGGACCGGAGTCGGTGTCCAGGGTGCCGGCGTTGAGCTCGAGGGTGTGCATCAGCGGCATCGGTATGGCCGCGGCCGCCCGGGTGACCGATGCGACATCCTGGCAAACTCGCCACGGGTCGTGGGACACCTCGGCCGTCGCACCCAGTCGTCCCAGATAGTTAAACCCGATCACCGGGTCCGAGCCCCCCAACTCGACATCGGGGTTCACATATCGCAGCAGACCATAGCCCAGCGGGTCAGGCAGGGCACGCAGTTGCTCCTTGGCGTCTTTGACC
Source organism: Actinomycetota bacterium (assembly GCA_036338755.1). Classification (GTDB taxonomy): domain Bacteria; phylum Actinomycetota; class Actinomycetes; order Mycobacteriales; family Mycobacteriaceae; genus Mycobacterium. The sequence continues at coordinate 31,688 of JAYZBN010000033.1, forward strand.
AGCGCGCCCAGCGCCGCATCGCCGGCCACCACCCGATCCCAGGCCAACCCCCCGACGTTCAACGCCACCGGATACTTGGTGGTGAACCACCCCACCGTGCGAGTCAGATCCACATCGGCGGCCAGCTCCTCGTGGCGACCATGGCCCTCCACGTCGATGCCGATCGGCCCCCCAGCGCTTGCCGCGAACTCGGCCACGGCCAACCCGAATGCGATCAACAGAATGTCGTGCACCCCGGCGTGGAACGCAGTCGGCACCTCTCCCAACAGCATCCGGGTGGTCCCGACGTCCAGGGCCGCCGACAGATGACCCGCCGCAGCGAACGTATCCACCGCGGGCTGCAGCGCCGGAAGCACCGCCGGGGCCGCCGCCACCTGCCGCCACGCCTCGACTTGATCCACCACCGCGGGACTACTGGCGTGCGCGGCCAGCAACGCCGACCACCGGGCAAACGACGTGCCCGTCGCCGGCAACGCTATCGGCTGGCCACCCCGACGCTGTTCCCACGCCAGATTGAGGTCCTCCAACAGGATCCGCCACGAGACCCCGTCCACCGCCAAATGGTGAATGACCAAGGCCAACTGCCCGGTCGAGCCAGCCCACACCGCACTGAGCATCAGCCCGGCAGCGGGATCCAACCGTGACCGCGCCGCGACCAACGCATCCTCGGACAACACCTCGACCACCCGCAGGCACTCCCGGGCATCCACCTCGCCGGGCTCGGGCACCCTCAAGGTCCAACTCCGGGCACCATCGTCGACGGCGCGCAGCCGCAACATGGCGTGCCGGTCGAGCAGGGCCTGCACCAGCACCACGACGTCCGCCTCGCCAACCCCCACCGGGGCCTGCACCACCACCGTCTGATTGAACTGACCCACCGGACCATCCACGTTGGCCAACCAGCGCATGATCGGCGTCGCGACCACTGGCCCCAGCCCCTCGTCGACCGGGCCGCCGACACCCTCGACCGACCCGGCCACCCGAGCCAATCGCGCCACACTCTGCTCGACGAACACATCACGAGGCCGAAACACCAGGCCGGCCGCCCGCGCCCTGGCCACCACCTGCATCGACAAGATGCTGTCTCCGCCGAGTTCGAAAAATGAGTCGTCGACGCCAACCCGCTCCAGCCCTAGCACCTGGGCGTAAATGCCGGCCAAGATTTCCTCTGTCGGCGTCGACGGGGCGCGATACAGATCGCCCGCGGCGTACTCGGGTGCGGGTAACGCCCGCTTATCCAATTTCCCGTTCGCCGTCAACGGCAACGCCTCAACCACCACCACCGCCGCCGGCACCATGTACACGGGCAAGCGCTCGGCCAGCGCGGCACGGACTTCGGCCGGGTCGGCCGTGCCGGTCACATATCCCACCAGACGCTTATCGCCCGGGCGGTCCTCCCGCGCGAGCACCGCAGCCTGCTCGACCCCGTCCAGGGCGGCCAACGCCGCCTGCACTTCACCCAACTCGATGCGGTAGCCGCGGACCTTGACCTGCTCATCGGCACGCCCCACGTACCGCAGCTGCCCATCGGGACCCCAACACACCAGATCTCCGGTGCGATACATCCGCGATCCGGGCGCCCCCTCTCCCGCAAACGGGCATGCCACAAACCGCGACGCACTCAGCCCGGCGCGCCCCACATAGCCGACACCGACCCCGGCGCCGGCCACATACAACTCACCGACCACCCCGACCGGCACCGGACGCAACCAGCGATCCAGCACGAAGAAGCCGAGCCGCGCCAACGGCACCCCGATGGGGCTGGCCGCACTGTAGACGTCGCCGGGCGCGATCTCCCGAAACGAGGCATGCACCGTTGTCTCGGTCGTGCCGTACAGGTTCAGCAGGCGCGGCGAGCCCGGATGCTGGTCTAGCCACGTTCCCAGTCGCCGCGGCTCGAGGGCTTCCCCGGCGAACAGCACAGCCCGCAAGTTCAAGCGAGCCCCCAGGCCGGGCGCGAGCGCATCGGCGGTTTGTAAGGCATAAAACGCCGACGGGGTCTGACTCAACACACTGACCTGTTCAGCCACCAATAACGCGTGGAAGTCCTGCGGGGAACGCGCCACGGACTCAGGTATCACCACCAGGCGCCCGCCACGCAGCAGCGCACCCCAGATCTCACACACCGAGACGTCAAAGGCCAGTGAGTGCCACTGCGACCACACCTGCCCATCGAGTTCCATCCCGGCTTCCAGCGACGCCAGCAACTGGACCACGTTGTGGTGGGTGACGGCAACGCCTTTGGGGACACCGGTCGTGCCCGAGGTGTAGATCAGATACGCGATGTCCTCGGGCGCCGGTGCCGGCAACGCGGTGCTGGGCCGGGCCGCGATACCCGGATCGGCCACGTCGATGACGGCCACGCCATGGCCGTCCACCCGCTCGGCCAGCTCTGCGGTGGTGACCACCGCAACCGGCGCGGCATCACCAAGCAAGAACTCGATGCGCGCCGCGGGCACCACCGGATCGATCGGCACATACGCCGCACCGGTCTTGAGCACCGCCA
>JAYZBN010000034.1:0-117874 GCA_036338755.1 Actinomycetota bacterium
GTTGACCGGGTAGACGTCGAAGGAGCGTCCGCCCACGCGCTGGCGCAGGGAGTCGACGAAGGCTTGGCCGGTGGGGCCGACGCCGGGTGCTTCGCCGGTGCCGCGGGCGAACACCACTTGCACGTCCGGACACTGGGCCGAGGCGGACGCAACGATCGACATGGACACGGCCGAAACGGCCACGCCCGACGCTGCGAGAACTACTGCTGAACCGAGGAAACGAACGATGTGACGCGCAATCATGCCGCCATTGTGCCCAGCCGACACGCCGCTTAAACACAGGAAACACCGAAATTAACGTGTTCTCATAAAATAACCGCCGCGGATGCGGACGGGCTGAGATCGGTTGTGCGCGGCGCGCATCCGGCGCCGCCGATCGCATCCCCAACGGGCCATCGTCATCGCTGGCCGCCGCCGGAGCCGTCACGGCCGGGCCGGAGCGCGGGCCCACGATGCAATGTGGTCTGCTACTTGTGGTTACGAGCTCGGGGAGCGGTGAAGCAACGGCCGCCCTCGGCAAGCGGCTCGAGTGGATGCGGCGGCGAAGTTGAACGCGATAGCGCAGGCCCTGAACGCGGTCACGGACCGCGTGGCCAACCCGGCGCGGGTGTCGGACCCCGATAAGTTGCGCCGCACCGTCTTCGGCAAGACCGTCTTGGTGACCGGCGCCTCCTACGGCATCGGCGAGGCGACCGCACGCAGCCTGGCCGCCGCCGGGGCGACCGTCCTGGTGGTCGCCCGGTCCGAGGAACGGCTCCGCGACGTCACGTCGTCGATCAACGCCGGCGGAGGCAAAGCGGTCGCCTATCCGGCCGACCTCACCGACGAATCCGCGGTGAGCAGCCTGACCAAACAGATCACCGAGGAGCACGGCCCGCTCGACATCGTGGTGAGCAACGCCGGCAAGTCACTGCGCCGCTCGCTGCATGAGCAGTACGACCGGCCGCACGACTTCCAGCGCACCATCGACATCAACTACCTGGGACCGGTGCGGCTGCTGCTGGGGCTGCTACCGGCCATGCGCGGCAACGGCAGTGGGCACATCGTGAACGTGTCGAGTGTCGCCGTGCGGGTGGCGCCGGGCCCGCAATGGGGTGCCTATCAGGCGTCGAAGGGGGCCTTCGACCGGTGGCTGCGCAGTGTGGCCCCGGAGCTGCACACCGACGGTGTCGATGTCAGCACGGTCTATTTCGCGCTGGTCCGCACCCGGATGATCGCGCCCACCCCACTTTTGGGCCGCCTTCCCGGAATGTCGCCCGACCAAGCCGCCGACGCCATCGCCAAAGCGATCATCGAGCGGCCGCGCACCATCGAACCGCCCTGGGTGCTGCCGGCCGAGCTGGCCTCCGTGCTACTGGCCGGCCCGGCCGACTACGCCGCCCGGCTATGGCACCGCCGGCTCTTCAGCGAGCCCGACAACGACGAGGCCGACGATGACCAATGACCGCGTGGTGACCACCGCCGCCCGGGCCCTGCTGCACTCCGGTCTGCTCAATCCGCCGCCGCCCCTTGCGGGTTTCCGGCTGCTCCGCGAGGCGCGCCGGGGCGGCACGAATCCCTACACGCTGTTGGCTGTGACGACCGCGCGTTGGCCCGACCGGACGGCGATCGTCGACGACGACGGCGCGCTGAGCTATCGGCAGCTGCAGCAGCTGACCGAGTCGCTGGCTCGGCGGTTGTCCGCCGATGGTGTCGCACCCGGACAGGCGGTCGGAGTGATGTGCCGCAACGGACGCCGTTTCGTGGCGGGCGTTTTCGCCGCCGCCCTGCTGGGCGCCGACGTCGTGCCGATGAGCACGGAGTTCCGCAGCGATGCGCTGGCGGCCGCGGTGCAGGCTCACCGCATTTCGACCGTGGTCGTCGACGGCGACGAGTTCGCCGAGCGGGTCCGCGCCGCGGATGAATCGGTTGTCACCGTCGACCCGGCGAGCGTCGGCACCGACGACGGCGCGCCCAGGCCCGACGTGGCCGCACCCGGCCGCATCGTGCTGCTGACGTCGGGCACCACCGGGAAACCCAAAGGGGTGCCGCGCACACCGCAGCTGCGCTCGGCGGTGGGTGTGTGGGTGACGATCCTCGATCGCACCCGGTTACGCACCGGCTCACGAGTTTCGGTGGCGATGCCCATGTTTCACGGGCTGGGGCTGGGCATGCTGATGCTGACACTCGCTCTCGGGGGCACCGTTCTGACACGTCGGGAGTTCGACGCCGAAGCCGCGCTGGCCCAGGCGTCGCTGCACCGCGCCGACGCCTTCACCGCGGTGCCCGTCGTACTCGCCCGCATCCTGGACCTGCCCGAGCAGGTGCGGGCGCGAAACCCGCTGCCCTACTTGCGGACCGTGATTTCCAGCGGCGACCGCCTCGACCCCAGCCTGGGCCAGCGATTCATGGACGCCTACGGCGACATCCTCTACAACGGCTACGGCTCCACCGAGGTCGGCATCGGTGCGCTGGCCACGCCGGCGGATCTGCGCGAAGCTCCCGAAACCGTGGGAAGACCCGTCGTGGGGTGCCCGGTGCGCATCTTCAACAAGAACGACAAGCCGGTGGGCCCGCGGGTCACCGGGCGGATCTTCGTCGGCGGCGAATTGACCAGCGAGGGCTATACCGACGGAGCGGCAAAAGCCGTGATCGACGGCATGACCAGCACCGGCGACATGGGCTATCTGGACAACGCGGGCCGGCTGTTCATCGTCGGCCGCGAAGACGACATGATCATCTCCGGCGGCGAGAACGTCTATCCACGTGCGGTGGAGAACGCGCTCGCCCAGCACCCCGCCATCGCCGACAGCGTGGTCATCGGTGTCCCGGACGAACGCTTCGGGCAGCGGTTGGCCGCGTTCGTGGTCGCGCAGCCCGGCGGCGAGATCGATGAGGCGGAGCTGCGCGAGTACCTGAAGGGCCGGGTCTCTCGCTTCGAACAGCCGCGCGACATCAACATCGTCGACAGCATCCCGCGCAACCCCGCCGGCAAGGTGCTGCGCAAAGAACTGCCCCGCTGACTTTTACTCCTCGCCGGGCTCCAAAGCGGCGACCTGCTTGGCCAGCCAGTTGGGTGCCAGCGCCGAGATCGCGGTGGCACCCGCCGTCGAGCCCAGCACACCGGACCAGGCCACCGGCCCCAGCGGCGTGCACCCGAAGAACTGGCTGAGCCCCGGGGTCTGCACGATGCCGACCAGGACGCCGGCGCTGCCCAGGGCGGTCGCCACGACGAGCGGGCTGTGCCGGCGTGTCAGCAGCGTCTGCGCCAGCTGCGTCGTCACGAGCGCGGTCAAACCCATTGTCGCGGTGCGGCGTTCGGTACCCGGCGTCCATCGTCCGATGGCCCAGGCGGCCGTTGCGCCGGCGGCGGTGACGGCGCCGCGGGTGACGATCTGGCGCATCAGCGGGGCATCGAGGGAGGGCGTGGGCCCGGTCAGCACCTCGCGGCGGTGCAGGCGGCGCGCCTCCTCGGCGGCTTCGGCGGATTCGTACTCGGCTTCGTCGGGCTCGACGTACTGCGACGTGACCGCCACCGCGAGCGCGGGGAACATGTCGGTGAGCAGGTTGACCAGCAGGAGTTGACGGGTCCCCACCGGGGCGCGGCCCTGGCCGAAGGCGGTCCCGATGATGGTGAACAGCACCTCGCCGACGTTGCCGCCCACCAGAATCGTGACGGCGTCGCGAACACCGCTCCACATGCTGCGGCCCTCGACCAGGGCGTCCATCAGGACGCCCAGATCCTCGTCGGTCAACACGATGTCGGCGGCCCCGCGAGCGGCCGACGATCCGCGACCGCTCACCCCGATGCCGACGTCGGCCATCCGGATGGCCGCGGCGTCGTTGGCGCCGTCGCCGACCATCGCCGTCACGCGCCCGCAGCGCTGCAGGGCGGCCACGATCTGCACCTTCTGTTCCGGGCTGACCCGGGCGAACACCTGCACGTCGGCGACCAGCCGGGCGCACGCGTCCTCGTCGAGGCCGGCGAGTTCGGCGCCGGTCACCACCTGCGCGTCGGCGGGCAGGCCCAGCTGCCGGGCGATCGCCCGCGCGGTGACGGGATGGTCGCCGGTGATCAGCACCACCTCGCGGCCGGCGTCCACCAGCGCTTCGATCAACGGGCGCGCCGATGCCCGCGCGGTGTCGGCCAAACCGACGTAGCCGAGCAGCTCGAGGTTCTGCGCCGCGGCGTCCACGGCGTCGGCGTCGGTGTCATCGTCGTCGGTCTCGTGCTTCCAGCCGCGCTGCGCCACCGCGAGCACCCGCAGGCCCTGCTCGGCCAAGCCGTGCACCACCGCCTCGGCCCGGGCCTGGTCGGCTTTCGGGTCGGCGAACTTGCAGCGCGGCAGGATGACCTCGGGAGCTCCCTTGAGGACCAGCACCGGCGCGTCGGCGGGGTGGCCGTTGGTAGTGCCGTCGTGGCCGACCGTGCCGATCGCGGCGGCGAAGCCGCGACTGGACTCGAACGGCACCTCGGCGAGCATCGCCCAGTCCGAATCACCTTGGCCGTTCAGCGAACTCGCGGCGGTGAGGATCGCCTCGTCGGTGGCATGCGCATGCCCCTGGCCTTCCTGCGGCTGGGCGGACGCGCGTGCGGCGGCGCGCAGCAGACCGGCGGATTCCGGGTCGGTCAGCTTCGGGAACGGGTCGTGCGGATCGACATCGTCGGGCACGGCGCACACCACCCGTAGCCGGTTCTCGGTCAGCGTGCCGGTCTTGTCGAAGCAGATGGTGTCGACGCGGCCCAGCGCCTCGATGGAACGTGGCGCGCGGACCAGGGCCCCGCGCGCCGTCAGCCGCTGGGCGGCCGAGAGCTGAGAAAGGGTCGCCACCAGCGGCAGCCCCTCGGGGACCGCGGCCACCGCGATCGCGACGCCGTCGGCCACCGCCTGGCGCAGCGTCGCGCGGCGCAGCAACGCCAACGCCGACACCGTTGCACCGCCGGCGAGCGTCAGCGGCAGCACCTTGCTGGTCAGCTCCCGCAGCCGGGCCTGGATTCCGGCCGACGTCTCTACGTCCGCGACCGCCGAGATCGCGCGGTGCGCGGCGGTGCCGACGCCGGTCGCCACGACGATGCCCCGGGCCCGCCCCGCGACGATGGTGCTGCCCTCGAACAGCATGCTGGCGCGGTCCGGGTCGTTGACCGCGACGGGGTCCTCCTGCTTGTCCACCGGCAGCGATTCGCCGGTGAGCAGGGACTCGTCGACCTCGAGGTCTTCGGCCACCAGCACGCGGGCGTCGGCCGGCACCACCTCGGGTGCGGTCAGGTCGATGACGTCGCCGGGCCGCAACGACTTGGCGGACACCGTGACGGTGCGGGTGGCGTGCCGCGCGGCTTCCAGACGGCGTTTGGTCGTCGCGACACCAGGAACGACGACCCGGCGCACCAGCTGATCCTGCTCGGCGAACAGCTCGGCGGCCGCGGCCTCGGCCCGTAACCGTTGCGCCCCACCGGTTATCGCGTTGACGGTCATGACGCCGGCGACCAGCAGCGCGTCGATGTTGCTGCCGACGATCGCCGACGCCGCGGCCCCGACGGCCAGGATCGGGGTCAGCGGGTCGGCGAGTTCGGCCCGCGTGGCGGACGCCAGCCTGGCCGCGTTGAGCAGCGGACCCCGCAGTGGCGCCAGCGCCGGGCTGTACGACAGGTCGTCGAGACGACGCCGCCATGACGGCTCGGTTTCGACCGCCAGGGGCCGGGAACCGCCGGCCAGCCGCGAGTAGACGATCTCGGGATCCAACGCATGCCAGGCGGTGAGCGGCTGGGGGGTGGGATCGGGCAGGCGCAGCACCCGGGTTGCCGACAGGGTCCCCGCCACCAGCGCGGTGGCCGCGGCCGCGTTGACCGGGTTGAGCCATCGGCGAAAGCTCACGGGATTCGTGGGTGCTTGTTCTTCGCCGGTGACGAGCAGCAGCCCGGCCAGCGTGGTGCCGCCCTGGGCAAGGTGCACGGCCGATTCGCTGGCCGACCGCGCCACCGGGATCGCCGACAGGATCCGCACCGCGTCGGCCAGGTCGGTGCCGGTGATGATGTCTGCGGTCCACGCCGTGGCGGCGCGCGGATCGTCAAGGGCCACACCGACGTCGGCGATCGCGAGCGCGGCGAGGGTGTCGGTCGACGCGAAGTCGCGGTGCAGGGCGGTGATCAGCAGGACGGGTCCGCGATCGACTCGCAGCTCGCGGACCACGTTCAGCAGCGGCGTGCCCGGCGGATGCGATGCGCCGACGCTGGCGGAGAGGTCCTCGGTGCCGGCGACGTGGCGTAAGACCACCCGCGCACCCGTCCGGTTCGCGGTCTGGAACAGCGGAATCGCGTAGGGGTCGACCTCCCAGCCGACGGCGACGCTGCCCACGCATTCGCCGTCGACGATCAGGTCGGCGTTTTCCAGACCCTCCGCGGGCTTGCCCGACGGCCTGCCCTCCGACGAAACCCATCTCAGGCGCGCACCGGTGGCCGGGAGTTCGTCCGGGTCGGGCTCGGGCGCCTCCTCACCGTGCAGCAGCGCGTCGGCGACCTCGTAGACGCGGTCGTCGTCCCAGCCGGGCGCGTCGCCGCGCACGCGCAAGACGGCACGATGATCGCCGCGCAGCGCGGCCCCGTCGATGACGACCACCTTCACGCGGTCCAGCCGGCGCAGCGCGCCAGGGTCGAGGACCAGTTGCCCGGAGTTGGCGAGCCCGCGGCCCAACACCGCCGCGAACGCCTGCCGGCCCATGTGCGCCGCCCGCGGTACAGCGGCTTCGATCGCGCCGGCCGCGTCCTCCGTACCGCCCCCCGCGACCAGCGCGCTCGCCGCGGCGATCAGCGCGCCGTTGGCCGCGGAGTCGACATAGCTCTCGACGGGGCCCGCCATGGACCCCTTCCCGGCGTCGATCGCGACGTCGATGGACCCGCCAACCACCACGTGCGAAGCCTCACCGGCCGCGGCGGCCGCCCAGCTGTGCCGCGGCTCATGGGACTTGGCACCGGCGGATGAGATGACGGGCACCACCGGAGCTTGCGGCCGCTGAGGCGAGGCCAACGCCGGCTCGCGGTCCCGCCACACCCGGCGGTGGGCGGTGGCCTCCGAGATTTGCAGGGTGCGTTGGGTCAGGTCGAGCAGCGGAGTGCCGATCGCCTGGGTCAGCCCGTAAGCTGCGGCCGTCGTGGCGGCAAGCGCGATATCGGTGCCCACCCGGCCCAGTCGCGATTCCAGGATCGCCACCATGCGCGGCTGATGGTTGATCAGGGCGGCCGCGGCCCGGGTGGTCTTGGGTGCGGCGGGCAGGCGGGTCACCCAGCCGGTGACCGCGCCACTCACCGCGACGATGTCCAGGGCGGCGGCAGTCAGGGGCACCAGAACCGCCAGCGGGTTACCCGGGTCGGCGAAGGGCGCGGACAGCGGCGACGACACCGAGGTTGCCGGAGCGATGTCGTCGGCCAGGGTGACAACCGCCTCCCGCACCTCGTCCAGGACGGTGCCGGGGTCCGCGTCGTTGGTGAATTCGACCACCAATCGGCCCAGCGAGCCCTCGACATGGGCCTTGGCCACGCCGGCGATCCGGCGAACCGGCTCTTCGACGACGGCCGCGTACTCGTCCCACCGCGGGAACGGCAGCAGCGGGTCGAGGTCCAGATGCACCCGTCGTCCGCTCTGCCAGCGCACCGGGGGCAGGACGCGGGCCGACGAACCGTTGGTGGAGCCGCCGAATCCGATGGCGCGGCCAGTAGTTTCAGCCACCGACTGAACCACCGGACCGGCCAATTCCGTGACCGGATTGGTCAGCGTCTGCAGCGCGCCCACGGCCTCCGCCGCGGTGGACACACCAGCCCGCACTACCTGCGCGGCTCCGCCGGCTACGCCGGCGACGACGCTGGAAACGCCGGGAATTTTCACTCGTCACCCTTCAACTTCGTCTACGCGCCTAATGATCCTGACGTGTGGAGGAGCTGTCCACACGCGGGCGGGAAGGTGAAACCGTGCGACGACGCCGATGACGATGCAGGTCCGGCCTCCCTTAGAGAGCAAGGGTGCGATTACGTCCCTGGACCAAGGTTACCGGGTTGGCGACAAACCAAACGTGCTGAACAAGCCGGGGTCGAGGAAGACGGTGATGCCGGCGATCCCGGTAGCGCCGGTGGTCAGGACGTGAATGGAATGGGCCGCCATTGACCCGTCGGCGCTGCGCCGGTACTCGGCAACGGCGGGTTGCGCATTCGCGGCCGTCGGGACCATCGCGATATCGCCGGGCTCGGTCAGAGCCCGCCGGGCGAGGAACCGCAGCACCGCGTCGCGGCCGGTGAACCATATTGGCATGGGCGGCATTTCGAGTTTGACGTCGGCTTGCAGCAGCGCCGTCACCGCCGCCATGTCCGCGTTTTCGAATGCGGCGCAATACCGGTCGAGCAATTCGCGGCGCTGCGCATCGCCGGGCTCGGAGATGTCTTCCTCGGCGGGGGAGAGTTCGGCAAGCCGTGCCCGGGCGCGCTGCAGCGAACTGTTGACCGCTGTCGGTGTGGTGTCGAGGAGCTCGGCGACTTCGGCGGCACTGAACTGCACGACGTCGCGCAGAATCAACACCGCGCGCTGTCGCGCCGGCAGCTCCTGTAGCGCGGTCATCACCGCGAGCCGCACGCTCTGCTTGGCGGCGAGGCCGTCCTCCGGGCTCGTGAACATCGAGTCCGGAATGGGCTCGAGCCAGGCATGCGCGCCGGCCTTCGCGTCGAAATCGGTGTCTGGGTCGAGCGAGCCGTCCCCCACCCCCATCGGGAGCACGCGGCGGGCGCGGCTCTCCAGCGCACGGAGGCAGGCGGTGGTCGCGATGCGATACAGCCACGTCTTCAACGCCGCGCGTTCCTCGAAGGCCGGATAGCCGCGCCAGCCCCGCAGATACGTCTCCTGGACCAGATCCTCGGCGTCGTGCACCGAGCCCAGCATGCGATAGCAATGCGCGATCAGCTCGGCCCGATAAGGCGCCGCCTGTTCGACGAAATCCTCCTGCGCCGGCACGACCGTCTCCTCTCGGCTGCGAGGCGAAACCTACTTCCTTAGAGACGTCGCGCCGCCGAAATTCATCGGTCCGGGCGCGATGAATCCCGATGCGGCTTCGTATCTGAATCAGTGAAGACGCGGCAACGGCCGCCACACCAGCGAGAGTGAGAAGACCATGAACCAGCCCCGCACCGCCCATGCCGACGGGCTCGTCGGCACCACCGCGATCATCACCGGAGCCGGTCGCGGGTTCGGCCGTGCCATCGCCGGTGCGCTGTCGGCGGCGGGCGCACAGGTCGTCGGCGTTGCGCGTACCCGATCGCAACTCGAAGAGGTGCGCACCCGGCTCGGCGACGCGTTCACCCCGGAGGTGGCCGACGCCGCCGAACCTGGGACGGCCCGTCGGCTCATCGACCAGTACCGGCCGCGCACACTTGTGCTGTGCGCCGGGGCGACGCCGCGGATGACGCCGCTACCGGATCAGACCTGGGAGACGTTCAGCGCGAACTGGAACGTGGACGTGGCGCAGGCATTTCACTGGATCCGCGAAGCGCTGCGACGCCCGCTGGCGCCGGGCAGCTCGGTGATCGTGATGTCCAGCGGCGCCGCGCTGAACGGATCACCGCTGTCCGGCGGCTACGCGGGCGCGAAGGCGACCGTCAGGTTCATCACCGGCTATGCGGCCATGGAAGCGCAACGCGCCGGGCTGGGGATCGGCTTCACCGCCGTGCTGCCGCGGCTGACGCCGGCCACCGACCTCGGCGCGGTCGCCGTCGCCGCCTACGCCGAACGGCAAGGCGTCGACGTGGACTCGTTCCTGCGGGCCGCCGGACCCGCGCTCACCGCCGAACTGGTGGGCAAGTCGGTCCTGGAGATCGCCACTGGCGCCGCCGCCGAAGGCGGCGCGTACCTACTCAGCTCCACCGGCCTGGCGGCGCTGTCCTGACCACCCACGCCATCCGCCGCCGCGCGAAAACTCAGTGGCGCAGCGGATTTCGTGTTCTCAGCCGCGCTGGTACATGGCCCAAAAACACGAAAGCGCGGTAGCCGTCGACCGGCTACTCGCGCAATGTTCGGCTCAGAGATTCAGGCTATAAGATTCGGTGGTTCGCCCTGCCGACCTGATACCCGGCAGGAAACGACTTCTCGATGACCTGCAGTTGGTGATCCACCCTGGATTCCAGCTCGAGCACCACGCAGCTGTCGCTGAAGGATTTCGATTCGAGAACTATGTACCGCTGACCACAATCGGTGATCGGGTCGCCCGAGTGCAAGCTCTCGACCGACACCGACTCCGGAGTTCCATCTGCCTCCATGCATGACACGTTAGGTCAATTCCGCAAATGAGGGAATAGACCGCTACTTCGCGGCGGCGCCCCGCTGCTTGAAGAACACGCTGACGTGAGAGATCAACCCGTCGTCGTTCTGCTCGAACCGGATGCATTCGGGCCACGTGCTCGCGACATCATCGATCTCGAATGTCTCGGACAGCTCGGCGAACGACACCCGCGAATCCACGCGCGAGACCCGCCGCACGTCCAGCCGGTGGCCCCGCAGATTGGTGCACACCTTGCGCAGGTAGGCGACGTAGTGCGCCTTGCCCTCGACCACGTCGCAGAACGGCCCCTCCCGGGTCAGGCCCTCCTCGGCGATGGTGTCGGCCAGTCCGTCCCAGTCATGAGCCGCCAGGCATTCCAGGTAGCGTTCGACCACTTGGCCTTCGGTGCCCATGTCTTCTCCGCTCGCTCGTGAGTCCACGGTAAGCGCCGAATCGTTGCCCGGCTAGGTTCCTCTTATGAGTTGGTGGACCGTGCACGCCGAACGGACGCTGTCCGAACACGTGCCCGCGCCGCCCGAGGCGGTCCGCAACTTCTACGTGGACCTCGACAACATCAAGCTCGTGCACCCGCTGATCGTGTCCGTGGAAACGGTGTCCCGCAGCGCAACCCCGGACGGCTACCAGCAGACCTACCGCGTGGTCGACCGAATCCCATTGGGGCCGTTGACCATACGCACCAGCTATCGGGCCCGGCTGCGAGTGCCCGCGCGCGGCGACGTGCTGACCGAGGCCGATCAGTCGCCCGGGGTTCGGCTGCGCGGCACGGTGAGTTTCGATCCGGCGGACGGCGGCACCCGAGTCACCGAGCGGATAGGCATAACCGCCCCGCGGCTACTGGCCGGCGTGACCATCCGCGAAGGGGTCAAGGCGCACGTCAAGATGCTGGCCGGCATCAGGAGTCACTTCGAGTCTGGGAGGTCGCAATGAAGTGTCGTGCCGCTGTGCTGGAAGGGGTCGGCAGGGATTGGGAGATCCGCGAGGTTGCACTCGATCCGCCCCGCGCCGGTGAGGTTTTGGTACGCATGGCCGTTGCCGGCATCTGCCACTCCGATGACCACCTCGTCACCGGCGACGTGCTGCCGACCCCCGAGGTACGTGCGTCAACGGGTATCCCTGAGCCCGACTGGTTCCCGATGCTCGGTGGTCACGAGGGCGCCGGTGTCGTCGAAGAGATCGGCCCGGGTGTGACGTCGGTGCGGCCGGGGGACCATGTGGCGATGTCGTTCATTCCCGCATGCGGGAGTTGCCGGTTCTGCGTAAACGGTCAGAGTTACATCTGCGACGACGGCGCGAGTCTGTTCTCCAGGGAGATGCCGACCGACGGAACCTGTCGCCGGCACCTCGGCGACGAAGACCTCATGGCTTACGGTCAGCTCGGCACGTTCGCCGAATATGCCGTGCTCACCGAAAAGTCCGTCATCAAGATCGACGACGCGATCCCCTTCCACGCCGCCTCACTCGTGTCGTGCGGCGTCAGCACCGGCTGGGGCTCCGCAACGATATCGGCGGGCACCGAGCCGGGCGACACGGTGGTCGTCATCGGCACCGGCGGCGTCGGTATGAACGCCCTGCAGGGGGCCCGAGCCGCCGGGGCAACCTATGTGGTCGCGGTGGATCCCGTTGAATACAAACGCGATTCGGCCAAGATCTTCGGCGCCACTCACTCCGCGGCCTCCGCCGAGGAGGCCGTATCGCTGGTGGCCGACATCACCACCGGCGTCATGGCCGACCGCGTCGTCGTGACGCCCGGCGTGCTGCACGTGGAGCTGATCCCCTTGGCCATGCGGCTGCTTCGCAAAGGGGGGATATGCGTGGTCACCGGCATCACCCCGTACACCGAACCCGTGGTACCGCTGATCCTGCAAGAGATGGTGCTGTCGGCCAAACAGCTTCGGGGAGCGCTCTACGGCGGGATGAATCCGCGCACCAGCGTGCCGTTGCTGTTGTCGATGTATCAGGCGGGTGCGCTGAAACTCGACGAGTTGGTCACCCGGCACTACCAACTCGACCAGATCAACGAGGCGTTCGTGGATCTGCGCGAGGGCCGCAACATTCGCGGAATCATTGACTTCGCCGATCTCTGACCGAGCCGACCGGTCTCACTGCGCCAAGCCGGCCCGCAACTCTCGCTTGAGCACCTTGCCGTAGCTGTTTTTCGGTAGCTCGTCGACGAATTCGTAGCGCTTGGGCCGCTTGAAGCGCGCGATGCGGCGCAGCAGGTGGGCGTCCAGCGCGGCCGGCTCGGCCGCGCCCACGATGAACGCGACCACCACCTCACCCCATTCGGCATCGGGGGCGCCCACCACGCAAGCCTCGGCGACATCGGGGTGCTCGAGCAGAGCCTCCTCCACCTCGCGGGGGTAGATGTTGCTCCCGCCGCTGATGACGACGTCCTTCGACCGATCCCGCAGCGTGAGAAAACCGCGCGCGCCGAACGAGCCCATGTCGCCCGTGTACAGCCAGCCCTCTTTGAGGGTCGCGCGCGTGGCGTCGGGATTGCGCCAATAGCCGGACATGACCGCGTCTCCGCGGCAGACGATTTCGCCGATCTCGCCGCGCGGCGCCACGCGGCCATCCGCAGCCAGCACGGCGACCTCCATCCCCGACCGCGCATAGCCGACGGACCCCAGAATCGCGTCGTCATCGGATTCGTGATCGGCGCGGCGCAGCCCGGTGATGGTCATCGGCGACTCGCCCTGTCCGTAAATCTGCGCGAAGACCGGGCCGAATGCCGCGATCGCCTTGCGCAGGCCTTCGGAGTACATCGGACCGCCGCCATAGACGATCGCCTTCAGATTGGCCGGCCGGCCGCGGCCCGTATCCACCAGCCGCTGCACCATCGTCGGCGCCAGGAAAGTGCTGGCGGCTGGGTGACGTTCGCACAGATCCAGGAATTCGTCGGGGTCGAAACCCCCCGACACCGGCACGACCTGCCGGGCAGCGCGCAGCACGTACGGCAGGACGTAGAGTCCGGAGCCGTGCGACATCGGCGCCGCGTGCACCAGGCTGCAGTCCTCGTCCGGAGCGTCGATGTCAGCGAGGTGCGCGACCGTCATCGCCATGAGGTTGCGGTGCGACAGCATCGCACCCTTGGCCCGGCCGGTGGTCCCGCTGGTGTAGAACAGCCACGCCAGCGCAGCCGGATCGGTGCGCGGCGGAGGTGCCGGGCCGACGCCCAATCGCCGCGAATAGCCCTCGGAATCAATGGCTTCCGTCGTCGTCGCGGTGACCGGCGCCAGCTCGGTGCCGATGGCCGACGAGGCGAAGACCCGCGCCGCGCCCGCATCGTCGAGGATCTGCGCCATCTCGCGCGGGTGCAGCTTGTAGTTGATCGGGACGAGGACGCACTCGGCGGCCCAGGTCGCGAACATCAACTCGATGGTCTCGGGACGGTTGTGG
Organism: Actinomycetota bacterium; assembly: GCA_036338755.1. GTDB lineage: Bacteria > Actinomycetota > Actinomycetes > Mycobacteriales > Mycobacteriaceae > Mycobacterium. The sequence continues at coordinate 13,690 of JAYZBN010000034.1, forward strand.
GTCGCGATGGCGATTCGCGCGCCCGCACCATGCTGTTGCCGGATCGACGCGGCCAGACGTAAGGCGCGGTCGCGCAACTCATCCCACGTGCACACCAGTCGATCTCCGTGATACACCGCACCGCGATCGGGAAACCGGGTCGCGGCCTGATCGAGCAGGGCGAACAGATTCATCGCTCGATCCACTGCGCCGCCAGCGCGGCCTCCGAAAGATATTTCGTCGAGCTCCAGCCGCCGTCGACGACGATCGTTTGGCCGTTGATGAAGCTGCCGCCCGGCGAGCACAGGAAGGCGACGGTGCTGGCGATGTCGTCGACGCGGCCCAGCCGCTGATGCGGCGTCATTTCGGTGTTGATCTTGCGGAAACGCTCATCCTCCAGGCGCTGCTCGACCATCGGCGTCACCGTCACTCCGGGCGCGACGGCGTTGCAACGGATGCCGGACGCGCCGTATTGGCAGGCGATGTGGGTGGTCAGGGCCGTGAGTCCGCCCTTGGCGGCGGAATAGGCGCCGCCGCGCAGGCCACCGACGACCGCGAAAGTCGATGTCACATTGATGATCGCCGACCCGGGCCCCATGTGCGGTAGCACGTCGCGGGCGAGCCGAAACGGCGCGCGCAGCATCAAACCCAAGAAGTAGTCCAGGGTTTCGTCGTCGGTTTCGTGCAGCGGCTTGGGGCTGCCGACTCCGGCATTGTTGATCAGGAAGTCGATGTGACCCCACCGGCGCACCGCGAGGTCCACGATGCGGCGCGGCGCATCGTCGTCCGTGAGATCGACGGCAAGTGTCGCGACGCGCTCCGGATCACCGACGGCCCTGCCCAGCTCGGCCAGCCGCCCCTCGTCGCGGCCGATGCCGACAACCGCCATGCCCGCCTCGGCGAGCTTTGTGGCGCAACCCAAGCCGATGCCGCTGCTTGCTCCCGTGACGATTGCGACCTGCATATCACCCATCCTTCGCCGGTGTCAGAGCCGCCCGGATCCGATGCTTGAGTATCTTCCCCGCATCGTTTTTCGGCAGGGCATCCCAGATCTCAACCTGTTCGGGGGCCTTGAATCTGGCCACGCCCTTGCTCACCAACATGTCGAGCAGGCTCGCGACGTCCGGGCGCGCGCCGCGGGCGGGCACGATCACCGCACAGGCGCGTTCTCCGGTGCGCTCGTCGGGCAGCCCGACGACCGCGATCTCGGCGATGCCGGGGTGGTCGGCGAGCAGGTCCTCGACCTCCTTGGCCGAGATGTTCTCGCCGCTGCGGATGATGACGTCCTTGGCCCGGCCGGTCACCACGAGGTACGTGTCGTCGACCCAGCGGCCCAGGTCGCCGGTGCGGAAAAACCCTGCGGCATCGAAGGAGTCGTCCTCGGGGTGGCGGTAACCCAGCAGCATCTGCGGGCCGCGAACACAGATCTCCCCGTCGCCGTCGGGCGCGGAGTCGTGTGCGGCGAGCTTGATCTCGGCGATCCCGGGCCTGCCGTCGGTGTCCGCGGCGTAACCGGCCTCCCCGGGTCCGGGCGCACCGATCGTCGCGACGGGCACCTCCGTGCAGCCGTACACCCTGGTGACCACGGCGCGGTCGAAATAGGCTGTGGCGCTGCGGATCAGCGACGGCGACACCGAGGCGCCACCACAGATGAACATCTTCAGGTCGGGCAGCCGGGTGCCGGCGCGTCCGGCCGCGGACAACAGCTGCTGCAGGAACGGCGTCGCCCCCGCCATGTGGGTACACCGCTGCGAGTCCATCAGGGTGACCGCCCTACCCGCATCCCACCGGTCCATCAGCACCGCGGTGGTGCCCAGCAGCAGCGGGCATTCGAACGCGTAGATCGAGCCGCCGATGTGGGCGACCGGCGACGGCACCAGGAACGTGTCACCCGGGGTGATCATCCAGTGGTCGCGGATCTGACGGATCAGCGCGTGCATCGAATTGTGGCTGTGCAGGACGCCTTTCGGCCGGCTCGTGGTGCCGGACGTGTAGAGGATCATCCGCACGGAATCGGGATCGAGCACCGGAAGGGTCGCGGCGTGCGGTGGCTCCTGCACCAGGGCCGCATACGGCGTGTGCGGCCCGGCGTCACCGCGCAGCACCACCACCTCCGGCGCGCGGCTCATCGCGGCCGCCACGCGCTCGAGCATCGCCGCGTAGTCATGGCCGCCGTGATGCCTCGGAACGAAAATCACTGCGGTGCCGGCGTCTTCGAGGATGTACCGCAGATCGTGGTCGCGCAGCGACGGCAGGATCGGGTTCACCACCATCCCCGCGAGCGTCGCGGCCAGGTAAATGACAGCGCTCTCGTGCCAGTTCGGCAACATGAACGACACGGTGCTGCCTGTCGGCACGCGCGCCAGCAGCGCGCCGGCCAGCGCGCCGGCCCGGTTGTACAGGGCGGTGCAGTCCAAACGAACGTCGTTGTCCACCAGAACTGTTCGGTGGGGCGTTTCGGATGCGGCCTCGCGGAGCGCATCGGCCAGCGTCGTGCGCACCCACCACCCGCGCCGGTATGCCTCCGCCGCATGCGCCCCGCTGGCCCGGGCGATCACCACGACCTCATCTCGGGGCGCCGTCATTCATCCACGCGACGCATCGTCATCGCGTACCGGAACCTCGACGACAGGTGGGTGTTGACCGTCACCTGGGCCACCTCGCCGTCGGAGGTCGTGTATGTGCGCCGCATCTGCAGCGCGGCCGTGCCCGCTTCGGCACCGAGACCATCCGCCAACTCCGGTGCGAGCAGGACGGCGGCGATCTCTTGGTGCAACTGGGCGACGCTCACCCCGAAAAGGTCCTCGATCAAGGGAAATATCGGGCCGGCGTGGCGTTGCAGCAACCTGCCCACCGCCGCGAAACTGCGGTTGATGTAGTACTCCGTCCGGCACAGCGGAACCGGCGCGCCCTCGGCCTGCCGGTAGCCGCGGACCGACAGCCACTGGGTGCCGACCTCCAGGCCGGTCAGTTCGGCGAGGTCGTCGTCGATCGTCACCATCGCGTTGGATTCGATGGTCAGCTGCGCGCCGGCCGCGAACGCGAGGAGGTCGTCGATCGACATCGCGTCCTGCGCATAGGAACTCGATGCCGGCCGGGGAACCACCCGGGTGCCCGCGCGCGGCCGGGAAGCCACCAAGTTGTCCTCGCGCAGCCGGCGCAGCGCCTCACGGATGGTGTAGCGGCTGACCGCGAAGCGCTCGCATAGTTGGTGCTCGGTGGGCAACTGCGAACCCACCGGGTAAACCCCGTCGACGATCTCCTTGCGCAGGGTGCGCGCGATCTGGAGGTAGCGGTGGTCGCCCGCGATCGCCTGCGGCATCACGGTCCGTCCGGCCTCGCGCGCACCGCCAGCACGCTGCCCTCGCCGTCGGCGGAGAGGTAGAGCGTCCCATCGGCCGACGCGGTGATGCCGGCGAACGGACCCTGCGGCCCGGAGAACGGTGGCATGCCGCGCAGCGGTTTGGGCGTGACACCCGGCGGGGGGCCGACGGGCAGCCCGGCCGCAATCGTCCGCCGTGCGCTGGTGGTCAGATCGAACTCGACCAATTCTTTGGCGCCGGCATCGACTATATAGAGCACGCCGCCCCGGACCAGAATGCCCTGCGGGCGTCGCAGATCGGCGATCACGGTGTCGATCCCTGACCCGCTCACCCGCAGCACCCGGCCGGCTCCGGCCTCGGCCACCAGACACGCCCCGCCCGCGTCGACCGCAACCCCGACGGGCTCACGCAGCTCTTTCGCCAGCACCTCAACACCGCCCGATTGCAGCGACAGCACCCGTCCGGTGCCCAGCTCGGCGAACACCACACCGCCCGCGCTCAAGGCGATACCGTAGAGCTGGTCGAAACCGTCTGCCAATACCTCGGTTTCGCACGCCTCCGGACGGTATCGGGCGACCTGGCCGCCGGACGTGGTGACGACGAACTCGCCGGGCCCGCTCGCGGCGAGGCCGCGCAGGAAGCCGGGATAGCCGGGGCTGAACAACATTCCCGCGGTGCGCAGGGACCCATCTGGCTGGGCGACGTAGAAGTAGGTGCCGTCGGCGATGTAGAGCCGGCCGTCGTGGCCCATCGCCAGGTCCATCGGCCAGTTGAGGCCGCCCGCCAACACGGATCGCGTTGTGCCGTCCGGTGAGATCTCGGTGATCTCGCCGGTGAAGTTGGACACGAACAGCCGGTCGTCGACGAAGGTGCAGTTGTCCAGGCCGGGGTTCAGTTGGGCGAGCACGCGTTGATCGCCGCTGCGCGGATCGATGCGCAGCACCTGCCCGCTGGCCACCTGCGTCGAGACGATGTAGCCCTGCGCGTCGAACTTGACCGAGTCGGGCACACCGAGACCGGTTGCCACACAGTGCGGCTCGCCGCCATCAGGGTCGATGCGCCAAATCTCGTTGGCCCCCATCACCGGGAAGTACAACAGGCCGTCCGGGCCGACCTCCATCGCGTTCGGCGAGGGCACGTTCTCCAGGAGCACCCGCGGCGGCCCGCCCGCCAGGTCGAATTCCAGCAGCCGCCCACCCTCACGGCATTCTCCGATGAACAACCGGCCCGCATGAAAGGTGATGCCGTTGGCTGACGGCACGTCGTCGCGCAGCACTCGCGTGCGGCCGCCGGTGTCACGCACGCTCACCCGGCCGTCCATCACCTCGGTCGCGTACAGGTTGCCGCCGGCGTCGAACGCGACGTCGTCGGGCGCCACGATGTCGCCGCCCTTGGGGCTCGCGGTGAAGATGTCCCCGGTGCGGTGATCGAGCGCGCTGATCTGACTGCCAGTCACCTGGGCGATGTAGATGCGCCCGTCCGGGCCGGTGCGCAGGCCATTGGCGCCGAACAGCCGGCTGGGCGCGGTGACCCGTTCGAGCTCCCAGCCCTCGGCCATGTCGACGGGGTGCGGCGGCGCATACCGCGAGGGCAGCGTTGGGATGGCCCTTGAGATGGACATGCTCGCCGAGGTCCTTCCGTCAGCCGGTTGGGCTGGACGCTATCAATTCCTCTTAGTCCAGACAATAGCTGTCATCGGCGCGCAAACGGACCTTGACAGCGAAGTCTTCGGATCGGAATAGTGTTCTCCAACGGGCAGAATGCCATATTTTGTCCGGACAAAATGAGTAAATCGAGCTCGTTGCGATCGCTGGCGCGGTGGCGGCGGGGAAAGCAGGTCATGGCCGATCACCAGGATCACGTCAACCTTCTAGGTCTCGACGGCCGCGTCGTGGTGGTTTCCGGCGCCGGCGGGGGCGGCATCGGCACGACCGTTGCGGCCATGACCGCCCGGGCGGGAGCCACCGTGATCGCGGTAAGCCGATCCAAGGAAAACCTCGACGAACACATCGCCCCGCTGGCACAGCAGGGACTGGCCGTGGTGCCCGTCGCGGCCGACGCGTCGACCGACGAGGGTATCGCCACGGTGATCGACCACACGCGACAAGCCGACGGCGGGTTGTACGGCCTGGTCAACGTCGCCGGCGGCGCCGAGCCGTCGACCTGGATGCCGTCCACCCGGGTGACGCGTGGGGACTGGCGCAAGATCTTCGCCGACAACCTCGACACCGCCTTCTTCATGAGCCAGGCCGTCGCGCGTGAACTCGTCGCCCAGCACCGGCAGGGATCGATCGTGTCGATCTCCTCGATCAGCGGCATGAACACCGCGCCGTTTCACATCGCCTACGGAACGGCCAAGGCCGCGATCACCGCGATGACCCGCACGATGGCACTCGAGTTGGCGCAGGCCGGAATTCGGGTCAACGCGGTGGCGCCCGGCGTCACCGAAACGGCGGCTTCGCGCACCTATGTCGACGTGGACCCCGAGCGCGACCGCCAGGCGATCGCGATGGGCCGACGTGGGCTTCCCGAGGAGCAGGCCGCTGCCATCCTCTTCCTGCTCTCGAAGCTGTCGAGCTATATCACCGGCCAGACGCTGCTCGTCGACGGCGGCCTGGGCCTCAAGTGGAGTCACCTCGGCGCCGACAACACCTCGCTGTTCCTGCATGACGAATCCTTCCGCGCGGCGATGAGGAGGTTATGATGACCCGCCCGGCGAAAGGCGCGAATCCCGAAGCGGCCGAAGAACTCTCGCGGCCGATGACGATCGGAGTCGAGGCCTACATCTCCGAGGACTATGCCCGCGCCGAGCGCGACAAGCTGTGGCGCAAGGTCTGGCAGCAGGTCGGCCGCGTCGAGGAGCTCCCCGAGGTGGGCAGTTACCTTACCTATGACATCCTCGACGACTCGATCATCGTGGTGCGCACCGCTGACAACGAGTTTCACGCCCACCACAACGTCTGCATGCACCGCGGCCGCCGGCTGATCGACACACCCGAAGGAGCCAAGAACGCCTGCGCGCGAACCCGAAAGTCGTTCGTCTGTGGTTTTCACGGCTGGACCTACGGCCTGGACGGCGCGTGCACACATATCCGCGAACAACCGGACTGGCAGGGCGCTCTCACCCCCGACAACACCCACCTTCGACCCGTCCGAGTCGACACGTGGGGTGGCTGGCTGTGGATCAACATGGACCCCGACTGCGAGCCGCTGGCCGACTTCCTGTTTCCCGCCGCGAAGATCCTCGACCCGTTCGGGTGTGAGAACATGCGCTACAAGTGGCGCAAATGGGTCATCTTCGACTGCAATTGGAAGGTCGCGCTGGAGGCCTTCAACGAGACCTACCACGTCTACACCACCCATCCGGAGTTCAACAAGTTCGGTGAGTTCAAGGGCTGGGCGAAAGCCCAAGGCAGGCACAGCAATATCGGCTATGACGCGCCCGAGGACATGGAAGCCACCAAGTCCAAGATCCGCCTGGGCATCGGCGCCGATCCGCGGCTGTCGACCGCGGAGATGCAGGTGTACACGATGGAGGAGACCAACGCCACCACAACCCAGACGTTGGTGAACGCCGCCAGGCGGCTGGTCGACGAATTGCCCGAGGGGACACCGGCCGACAAGGTGCTCGAGCACTGGCTGGCGTCGGCGCGCCGCGACGACGAGGCCCGCGGGGTGATCTGGCCGACGATCCCCGCCGACATTCTCGGGCAGGCCGGCACCGCATGGCAGATCTTCCCGAACTTCCAGATCGGCCAGGGTCTGACCAGCGCGCTGTGCTACGGCGCGCGGCCGCATCCCAGCTACAACCCGGACAAGTGCATCTTCGAGGTGTCCGTCTTCGAGCTGTACCCGAAAGGCCAAGAGCCGCAGACGGAGTGGGAGTACACGCCGGTCGGAGACCCCCGGTGGCGCTCGGTCCTACCGCAGGATTTCTCCAACATGGCCGCCGTGCAGCAGGGCATGAAGTCTCTTGCCTTCCCGGGCACCAAACCCAACCCGTACCGCGAGCGCAGCACCGTCAATCTCCATCATCAACTGTCGAAGTACATGGGTACCGGCGAACCGCAGGAGCTTTAGTGCCGATCGCAAGCGCGGCGCGGGCGCCGGGCGCCGCGGGTCGGCACTATCAGAAGGAGACGCATGACCACCGCTGACGAGCCCTGCGGGCCCACCGACGTAGCGCAAGACGTCGACATAGACGCGCTGCGGGCCAAGTACGCCCAGGAGCGCGACAAGCGCCTACGCGTCGACGGCGGCGCGCAGTACCTCGAACTCGAAGGTGACCTGGCGGACTTCTACGAGATAGACCCGTACACTCCGATCCCCGACCGCGCGCCGATCAGCGAGGACCTAGAGGTGGCCGTCCTCGGCGGTGGGTTCGCCGGATTGTTGTCCGGCGCCTACCTGAAAAAGGCCGGCGTACAGGATGTTCGGATCATCGATATGGCCGGAGACTTCGGCGGAGTGTGGTATTGGAACCGCTTCCCAGGCATCCAGTGCGACAATGACTCCTACTGCTACATCCCGATGCTCGAGGAGCTCAATTTCCTGCCGAGCAAGAAGTTCGCCGACGGGGCCGAAATCTTCGCGCACTGCCAGGCCATGGGTAAACACTTCGACCTCTACGATGGCGCGATCTTCTCTACGCAGGTCGAGACCATGCGCTGGGACGAGAAGATAACGCGGTGGCGGCTGACCACCAACCGCGGCGACGACATTCGCGCACGGTTTGTGGTGATGGCGCAGGGCTCGTACAACAAGCCAAAGCTGCCCGGCATCCCCGGTATCAAGGAGTACCTAAACGGCGGCGGCCACGCATTCCATTCCGCCCGTTGGGACTACGACTACACAGGTGGCGATGCCAACGGCGGGCTGCATAAGCTGGCTGACAAGCGGGTCGCACTCGTCGGCACGGGGGCTACCGGCGTCCAGCTGGTGCCGCATCTCGGCCGGGATTCCAAGCAGCTCTTCGTGTTCCAGCGCACCCCGTCGTCGGTGGACATGCGGGCCAACACACCCACCGACCCGGCCTGGGCGGCGGCGCTGCAGCCCGGTTGGCAGGAGGAGCGCAAACGTAACTTCCACAATTGGTCACCGTTTGTTGGGGTGGTCTTCGGCGAGCCGGATCTGGTGTGCGACTTCTGGACCGAATTGGGGCGCAACATGACCGCCCGGATTGCCGCCAGCCCGGATCCCGCCTCGCTGGGGATCGAGGAGATCATGGCGATCCGCGAGGAAGAGGATTACAAGATCATGGAGCGGCTGCGCCGCCGCGTGGCCGCGCTGGTCGACGACCCCGACACCGCCGAGGCACTCAAACCTTACTACCGCTTCATGTGTAAGCGGCCGTGTTCGAGCGAGACCTACCTGCCGGCGTTCAACCTGCCTAACGTGAAGCTGGTGGACGTGTCGGAGTCCAAGGGCGTGGAACGCCTGACGGAGAAGGGCATCGTCGCCAACGGCGTCGAGTACGAGGTCGATTGCGTCGTATTCGCCAGCGGGTTCGAGATCTCCACGGAGATCAGTCGACGCTTCGCCGTCGACGTCATCGAGGGTCGAGACGGGCTGTCGCTGTTCGACTACTGGCACGACCGCTACCAGACGCTGCACGGCATGACCACCCGCGGATTCCCGAACCAGTTCTTCACGGGCTTCATCCAGGGCGGCGTCTCGGCGAATACCACCGCGATGTTCGAGCAACAGGCCGAACACATCGCCTACATCATCGCCGAAGCGCAAAAGCGCGGTGCCACCGTCGTTGAACCCAGTCAGGAGGGCCAGGACGGCTGGGTCAGGACGGTTGCCGAGCTCGCGATCGACAACTCGGCATTCGAGATGTCCTGCACCCCTGGCTATTACAACAATGAAGGCCAGGGTGGCGCCAAAGACAACGGTGCGTTCCTCGGCGATTTCTACTCGCCGGGTTTCTACGCCTTCGGTGACCTGATCGCCGAGTGGCGCGCCAAGGGTGACTTGGAAGGCCTTGAGCTTTCGTGAGCGACTTGAGGTTCGACGGCAGGGTCGCGGTCGTCACCGGGGGCGGCCGAGGGCTCGGCCGCTCCTACGCCTTGCTCCTGGCCTCGCGGGGGGCGAAGGTGGTCGTCAACGATGCCGGCGGCCGCCTGGACGGCGGCGGGAGCGACGCCGGGCCGGCCGAGCAGGTGGTCGCTGAGATCACGGCGGCCGGGGGCCAGGCCGTGGCGTGCAGCGCGTCGGTCGCGACCCGCGCAGGCGGCGAGGCGATCATCGGGACCGCACTCGAAAACTACGGCGGCATCGACGTTCTGATCCACAACGCCGGCAACGTGCGTCGCGCGTCGCTCAAGGAGATGAGCTACGAGGACTTCGACGCGGTGCTCGACGTGCACCTACGCGGCGCGTTCAACGTGGTGCGGCCGGCGTTTCCGGTCATGTGCGAGGCGGGTTACGGCCGCATCGTGCTGACGTCGTCGATCGGCGGCCTGTACGGCAACCACAACGTCGCCAACTACGCGGCGGCCAAGGCCGGCGTGATCGGGTTGTCGAACGTCGCCGCGCTCGAGGGCGCCGCCGAGGGCGTGCGGTGCAACGTGATCGTGCCGGCCGCGGTGACGCGAATGGCCGACGGCATCGACACCTCCTCCTACCCGCCGATGGGCGCGGAACTCGTTGCGCCCGTGGTCGGTTGGCTTTCCCATGAATCCTGCTCGGTGACCGGTGAACTCTTCGTCGCGCTGGCGGGTCGCGTGGCGCGGGCGGTCATCGCGGAAAGCCCGGGCGTGTGCCGGTCGTCGTGGACGATCGAGGACGTCGGCGGCCATCTGGACGCGATCCGCTACGTCGAGGCGCCGCTGATCTTCCCGGTCGTGCCCGACGGGCACGACCGGCACATCCGCTACAGCTTCGAGCTCGCGCACCGCTCGACCGACCAGGGGGCGCTCAATGGCTAGCCCGACCGGCCCGATGGCGGGGCTGCGCGTCATCGACCTCACCGCGATGGTGATGGGGCCGTACTGCACGCAGATCATGGCCGACATGGGTGCAGACGTCATCAAAGTCGAACCGCCACAAGGGGATAACACCCGCTACATCTCGGTGGGCCCGGCACCGGGCATGAGCGGGGTGTTCGTCAACGTCAACCGCGGCAAGCGCAGCGTCGTGCTGGACCTGCAGACCGACGCCGGGGCGCGCGCGCTACGCGGTCTCGTCGAGACCGGCGACGTGTTCATCCACTCGATGCGCGCCAAGGCGATCACCAAACTCGGCTTCGGTTATGACGAGGTCGCGGCGATCAATCCCGCAATCATCTACACCAATTGCTACGGGTACGGGCGACGCGGCCCCGACCACGACCGCCCCGCCTACGACGACACGATCCAGGCCGAGTGCGGCCTGCCCTCGGTGCAACGGCAATTGACCGGCGAGGCCGATTACGTCGGCACCATCATGGCCGACAAGATCGCCGGGCTGACCGCGCTGTACGCGACGACCATGGCGTTGTTCCATCGTGAGCGCACCGGCCAGGGCCAAGAGGTCGAAGTCGCCATGTTCGAGACCATGGCCTCGTTCATGCTCGTCGAACACGCCAACGGCGCCCTGTTCGACCCGCCCCTCGGGCCGGCGGTGTATCCGCGAACGGTGGCGCCCAACCGCCGCCCGTACCGGACCAGCGACGGCTACATCGCCGCGCTGATCTACAACGACAAGCACTGGAACGCCTTCATGAAAGCCGTTCAGCCGCCGTGGGCCAGCGAGTTGTACGCGACGCTGGAACAACGCGCCCGCGAGATCGACACCGTCTACGGACTGCTGGCCGAGACCATGAAGGAGCGGACCACCGCGGAGTGGCTGCAGCTGCTGCGCGACCTCGAGATTCCGGCGGCGCCGCTGAACACACCGGAGGCTCTGTTCGACGATCCGCATCTCAACGCCGTCGGCATGTTCGAGACGGTGGACAGCCCGCACGGGCCGGTGCGCTTCCCGGGGGTGCCCACCTGGTTCTCGCAGACACCGGGCCACGTCGCCGGGCCGGCGCCAGAACTCGGCGCCGATACCGAAGAAGTACTCGCCGAAATTGGCGCTCGCGAGGGAAAGGAACTGTAAATGGGCGTGCCGGTTTATCGGAGGATCCTCGACCTGTTCGAGGCGGAGGGCGTGAACACGCTGTTCGGCATACCCGACCCGAATTTCGTGCACATGTTCGCCGAGGCCGACGCCCGCGGGTGGTCGGTGGTCGCGCCGCATCACGAGCTGAGCGCGGGATTCATGGCCGAGGCGGCGTCGCGGATGACGGGCAAGCCCGGCCTGTGCATCGGCACCCTCGGCCCGGGCATGGCCAACATCGCCGGTGCGATCCAGTGCGCGCTGGTGGAGAACTCGCCGGTGATCTTCCTCGGCGGGCAGCGGGCCCGGGTCACCGAGCGCCGGGTCCGGCGTGGGCGCATCCAATTCGTCCAGCAGGAACCGCTTTTCGCCGCGTCGGTCAAGTACAGCAGCTCGATCGAATACGCCGACCAGACCGACGAGATCATCCACGAGGCCATCCGCAGGTCGATGTCCGGCACCCCGGGACCGTCCTATGTCGAGTTCCCGTCGCACGTCATCCTCGAGGAACTCGAGGTGGGCGTCGCGCCGAGCCCGTCGACCTACCGGCTGGTCAACCAGGGCGCCGGCACCCGCGAGCTGGCCGAGGCCGTGAAGCTGATCCGCCAGGCCAAAAGCCCGGTGCTGCTGGTCGGCCACGGCGTGCACACCTCCCGGACCCAGCAGCAGGTCAAGGAGCTGGCACAGTTGATGGCCTGCCCGGTGATCCAGACCTCCGGCGGCACCTCGTTCATCCCGGGACTACAGGACCGGACGTTCCCATACTTGTTCTCGCCGGCCGCCAACGAGGCGGTCGAGGAATCCGACCTGTGCGTCGCGCTGGGTACCGAACTCGGTGAGCCCATGCACTACGGCCGGACGCAGCATTGGGCCGGCAACGACGCGAACCGCAGATGGGTGCTCGTGGAGCAGGATCCGACGGCCATCGGCGTGAACCGGCCGGTCGACGTGGCGCTGGTCGGCGATCTGCGCGGTGTCGTGCCGCAACTGGTCTCCGCCCTCAAAGATTCCCCGCGCAACCCCGCACCCGCGCTGCAGGCCCTGATCGACAAGGACACGAAAGAGCTTGCGGATATGGCTGAATCGGCACCGTCCGGGCGTTCGCCGATTCATCCCGCGCGCTATGTCGTCGAGGCGACCAAGGCGTTCAACGAACTCGACGACGGCATCCTCGTGCGCGACGGCGGTGCGACCGTGATCTTTCAATGGACCTACTCGCAGTCCAAGCCGCGCGACGTGATCTGGAACCAGAACTTCGGCCACCTCGGCACCGGCCTGCCGTATGCGGTCGGAGCCTCTGTCGCCGAGGGTGGAAAGCGGCCGGTGATGCTGTTGACCAGCGATTCGGCGTTCCTCTTCCACATCGCCGAATTGGAAACCGCTGCGCGGCAGAACCTTCCGCTGGTGTGCGTGGTGGGCGTCGACCACCAATGGGGCTTGGAGGTGGGTGTGTACAAGCGCACCTTCTCCCAGCCCTCGCCGCAGCCCGGTGTGCACTGGAGCAAGGACGTCCGGATGGACAAGGTTGCCGAGGGCTTCGGTTGCCACGGCGAGTATGTCGAGAAGGAATCCGAGATCGGCCCGGCGATCGCCCGCGCTTATGCCAGTGGCAAAGTCGGTGTAGTGCACGTGTGCATCGATCCGAAGGCCAATTCCGAAGAGATGCCGAAGTACGACCGATTCCGCACCTGGTACGCCGAAGGCACTCAGTAAGCCCACAGTAAGAAAAGGACCGATGTCATGCGCGAATACCTGAAGTTCTACATCGACGGACAATGGGTCGACCCGTTGCGGCCCAATGCTTTCGACGTGGAGAACCCGGCAACCGAGCAGGTTTCCGGGAAAATCTCGCTGGGGTCGGCGGCTGACGTCGACGTGGCGGTCAATGCCGCCCGCCGGGCCTTCTCCAGCTGGTCGCAGAGCACCCGCGAACAGCGCCTGGACCTGTTGCAGGCCATCCTCACCGAATACCAGAAGCGCGCCGACGATCTCGCCGAGGCGGTCACCGAAGAAATCGGCGCGCCGCCCTCGCTGGCCGCCGGGCCGCAGGTCTTCCTCGGGATCGGTCACCTGACCACGGCCATCGACGCGCTGAAGAACTTCGAATTCTCCGAACAGAAAGGGGCGACACTGATCGCCAAGGAGCCGATCGGTGTCTGCGGGTTAATCACCCCCTGGAACTGGCCGATAAACCAGGTCGCGGTCAAGGTCTACCCGGCGCTGGCGACCGGCTGCACCGTCATCCTGAAACCCTCTGAGGTGGCCCCCTATTCGCCGTACATCTTCGCCGAGATCCTGGATGCCGCCGGCGTACCGGCCGGGGTGTTCAACCTGATCAACGGCGACGGCCCGGGGGTCGGCGTGGCCCTGGCGAGCCATCCCGACATCGACATGGTGTCCTTCACCGGATCCACCCGCGCCGGTGTCGATGTGGCCACGAATGCCGCCGCGACCGTGAAGCGAGTGACCCAGGAACTCGGCGGCAAAAGCCCCAACATCGTCCTCGACGACAGTGGCTTCGCCCAGGGCGTCAAGGCCGGCGTGGCCAACATGATGCCCAATTCCGGACAGAGCTGTAACGCCCCCTCGCGCATGCTGGTCCCGAATTCCCGGATGGCCGAGGCCATTGACATCGCGCGTGAGGTCGCCGAACAAGTCCAGGTGGGCAGCGGCGACGCGACCGCCATCGGTCCGGTCGCGTCGAGGGCACAGTTCGAGAAGGTTCAGCGCCTTATTCAGCAGGGCATCGACGAGGGCGCGACCGTGGTCGCGGGGGGCCCGGGCCGGCCGGAGGGACTCGACACGGGGTACTACGTCAAACCCACCGTCTTCGCCCATGTCACCAACGACATGACGATCGCGCGCGAGGAGATCTTCGGGCCGGTGCTGTGCATTCTCGGCTACGACGACCTCGACCACGCCGTCGAGATCGCCAACGACACCCAATACGGCCTCGCCGGCTACGTTTCGGGCGACGACCTCGACACGGCGCGCGAGATCGCCCGCAAGATCCGCGCGGGATGGGTGACCATCAATCACGCATTCGACATGAACGCACCGTTCGGCGGCTACAAGCACAGCGGCAACGGTCGGGAATGGAGCGAGTTCGGCTTCCACGAGTATCTGGAGGTCAAGAGCACCCTGGGTTACGCCCCCGGCAAGGGCTGACGCGCCCACCCGAAATCCGAACGCAGCGCGGCGGAAAACACGTCGCGTGTCCTCCACCTGATCCCGTGCGCCCGCCTCTAGGCTGGCTTGCTGAAATCAACAGGAGGGGCAGCGACGTATCGGCATCAACCATGGCGCCGGGCGAAATGGTAGTTACGGCGCGCTGACAGCAAGCACAGAGCCGGGCGGGTTTCACCCCGCACCGGCTCGTCGCACTCGCCCCCGGTGGGTGGCCCCCGTGCGTCGCGTCGGCCGGCTGGCGATCTGGGATCGGCCCGAGCGGGCCAGCGGAATCCCGGCGCTCGACGGGCTGCGTGCGATCGCGGTCGCGCTGGTGCTCATCGGGCACGGCGGGATCCCGGGCGTCAGTGGCGGATTCATCGGCGTCGACGTGTTTTTCGTCCTCAGCGGGTTCCTGATCACCTCGCTGCTGCTGGACGAGCTTGGGCGCACCGGCCGTATCGAGTTGACCGGCTTCTGGATCCGGCGTGCGCGTCGGCTCTTGCCCGCACTGGTGCTGATGGTGCTCACCGTGGCCGCCGCCCGTCAGCTCTTGCCCGACCGGTCGCTGACCGGCCTGCGCGACGACGCCATCGCGGCCTTCGTGTGGATGGCGAACTGGCGGTTCGTCGCCCAGAAGACCGACTACTTCACCCAGGGCGCGCCGCCCTCGCCGCTACAGCACACCTGGTCACTCGGGGTGGAGGAGCAGTACTACTTCGTCTGGCCGGTGCTGCTCATCGCGGTGACCCTGCTGCTCGCCGCGCGCGCGAGGCGCCGCTCGTCCCGAGCCACCGTCGGCGGTGTGCGTTTCACGACGTTCCTGATAGCCACCTTCGGCGCGCTGGCTTCGGCGGCGCTCGCCATCGTGTTGGCGTCCAATGGCACTCGCGACCGAATCTACTTCGGCACCGACACCCGTGCGCAGGCGTTGCTGGTCGGCGCCGCGTCGGCCGCGCTCCTGGTGCGGGACTGGCCGTCGATGAACCGCGGCTGGTGCATGATCCGAACCCGGTGGGGCCGCCGGGTCGCCCGGATCCTGCCGCTGTTCGGTATGGGGGGACTGGCGGCGGCGACCCACTACGCGACCGGGGCCAGCGGCGAGTTCCGCCACGGCTTGCTGATCGGAGTCGCGATCGCGGCGGTGATCGTGATCGCACCCGTCGCGCTGGAACAGCGCGGAATCGTGGCCCGCGCGCTTGCGTTGCCACCCCTGGTGTGGCTGGGAACCCTCTCCTACGGCGTCTACTTGTGGCATTGGCCAATCTTTTTGGCGCTCAACGGCGAACGCACCGGATGGTCCGGCCTGCCCTTGTTCGCCGCGCGGTGCGGTGCCACGCTACTGGCGGCCGCAACGTCGTATTGGCTGCTCGAACAACCCATTCGGCGCTGGCGACCGGCGCGGGTACCGCTGCTGCCGCTGGCGGCCGCGACCGTGGCCAGCGCGGCCGCGGTGACGCTGTTGGTGATCCCGGTGGGCACCGGGCCCGGCCTGCGCGAGGCCGGCCTGCCGCCCGGCGTCTCGGCCGTCGCGGCGGTCTCGCCGTCGCCGCCCGGCCCGAGCCGGGCCCGAGATGCCAACCGGCCGTTCACCGTCTCGGTGTTCGGTGATTCGATCGGGTGGACCTGGATGCACTACCTGCCCCCGACACCCGGGTTCGCCTTCCTCGACCACACCGTCATCGGATGCAGCCTGGTGCGTGGCACGCCGTACCGCTACATCGGCCAGACCCTGGAGCAACGGTCCGAATGCGATGGCTGGCCGATTCGCTGGTCGACACAGGTCAGCCGGGATCAGCCGGACGTAGCGCTGCTGGTCATCGGCCGCTGGGAGACGGTGGACCGGGTCAACGAAGGCCAGTGGACTCACATCGGCGACCCGACCTTCGACGCCTACCTCAACGGCGAGCTCGAACGGGCGCTGACCATTGTGGGCGCTACCGGTGTGCACGTGGTGGTCGCGACCGTCCCCTACAGCCGAGGTGGCGAAAAGCCGGACGGTCGGCTGTATCCGGAGGACCAGCCGGACCGGGTCAACCTGTGGAACACCATGTTGCGCAAGACCGTCAGCCATCATCCCAACGTCGCGATCCTCGACCTGAACAAGAAGCTGTGCCCCGACGGGGTTTATACCGCCAAGGTCGACGGCATCAAGGTGCGCAGCGACGGCGTCCACCTCACCCCTGAAGGGGTGAAGTGGCTGACGCCGTGGCTCGAGGAATCGCTGAGGTAGCCCTAACCGCTTGTGCGGCAGCTGATCTCCATGCTGTCGCTGTCGCGGACCTGGAAGTTGAAGCTGACGTAGCCGTTGTCCTGGTTGCGGACGCGATCGAGATAGGGCGCCATGTCGGCCGAGCTGGCGTTGTCGGCGATGACCAGCGCACCCGTGGACAGGCGAGGCTCCAGCAGCTCGATCACCGGCAGATACAGATCCTTCCAACCGTCGAGCAGCAGGAAATCGATTGCGCCGTCCAGGCTTTCCAGCGTGGTCAGCGCGTCGCCCTCCAGGATCGTGATCACATCGTCCAGGCCCGTCTCGGCGAATGTCTTCTTCGCCGCCGCGATCTTGGTCTCACTGAGCTCGGTGGTCACCACCCGGCCGGCGCCGTTGTCGCGCACCCCCGCGGCCAGATGCAGGGCGGAGATGCCGAAGGACATCCCGAATTCCACGACGGTGGCCGGGCGGGTGGCTCGCACCAGCGAATACAGCAGCCGGCCGGCTTCCGGTGTCACTGGAATGTAGAACTCGCTCATCGCCTCGGTGCGTTCTCGCGTGGTCATCGGCCGATCGAAGGTGCCGCGCCGCTCACGCAACAGCGCCATCTGATTCTTCGACTCGGCGTACATGCGGTCGAGCGTCGATGCAACCCGGGAATCCTGCAAGGTTGTGGTCATGTGTTTGAGCCTAGGCTTTCTCCCATGAGCGGTGCCCGGGCGCGCAACCGTCAGGAAACCGTTAAGCGGTTTGACGAGCTTGCGGACCCGGTGTCACTATGGACCCCGCAAGCACCTCGGTAGGTGAGGCGTCTGCATGGACACAGGCCACTGACCCCGAACGTCGAGAGACGCCCCGGGTCAGGACAGCTCTTCCCGGACTAAGGGTTGAGCCCAAGTGGCTTCTGGACCATCGGCTGGGTCTGGATACGCCGTGCAGTGCCGAAGCTCCGACGAGAGGGGTGCGGCCGGCGCTGCACTGTCGGTCATTTCCGCCTCTCCCGTTCAGGTGCATGTAGTGACACCCGCGTGTGTCCCGGCCGTGAGGAGGTGAGGGCGAGATGAGTCCCGGCGATAGTTCCTATCCGAAATCCGTCTTGTCCCGATCCGGTTCCGGCATTTCTCGCACCGCCTGACCTCGCTTGGTTTCGCGGCTGACGCGCCGTGCCGACGCCGACCGGACCTCCGTCAGGAGAAGATCATGGCTTTTGTTGTTATGCACCGTTTTTCCGCTGCCTCCGGGATGCGCGGCCGGTCGATGCTGCGTGCAGGCCGGTTGCTGGCCAACAGGTTTCACCTGCGCGCCAGCCTGACCCCGCAGGAGCGCGCCAACCTGTACGTCTCGAGAATGCCGGTTGCGATGGTCACCGCGTCGCTGGGCGGCCACGTCTCGGGTCCCGACGGCAGCCACCGTTGAAATGCTGCCTCGGCGGCGGGCGGCACAGCTCCGCTCGCCGCCGCAGGCACGTTGAGCGCTGCAACCGCCTCACTGGTGGCTGAAAACCGCTCGAGATAGCGAGGATTCGATGACTTCGATCTACGACCGCCGCACCCCGGTAACCGGTCGGGCCGCTGCCGCGCCGGAAGGCGCACGCTCCGCGCCGGAAGGCGCGGCCGAGCTGGATTCCGCGCACGTCGGCGACATCGTCGGGGCGTTCGGGCGCATCCGGCGCGACGGGGACGGGGCTTTCAGCGGGCGTTGGCGGCGCCTGCGCACACTGGCGGTCATCACCGGACCGGGACTGATCGTCATGGTGGGCGACAACGACGCCGGTGGCGTCGCGACCTATGCGCAGGCCGGCCAGAACTACGGCATGGGCCTGTTGTGGACGCTGGCACTGTTGATTCCGGTGCTGTACGTGAACCAGGAGATGGTGCTGCGACTAGGCGCTGTGGCCCGGGTTGGGCACGCGCGCTTGATATTCGAGCGGTTCGGCAAGTTCTGGGGCGCCTTCAGCGTCGCTGACTTGTTGATTCTTAACGCCTTGACCATCGTCACCGAATTCATCGGCGTCTCACTGGCTCTCGGGTTTTTGGGTTGCCCGAAGGTCGTCGCTGTTCCCGCCGCGGCCGTCCTGCTGTTCGCCGTGGTGGCGGGCGGATCGTTCCGCCGCTGGGAGAGGTTGATGTTCCTCCTGATTGCGGTGAATGTGCTGATCTTCCCGATGGTCTTGCTGGTGCATCCGACCCCGAAAGCCACCGCGGCAGGGCTCATCCCGCAGTTTCCCGGTGGGCTCAACTCGACGGTATTGCTGTTGGTGGTCGCGATCGTGGGCACTACGGTCGCGCCGTGGCAGCTGTTCTTTCAGCAGTCCAATGTGGTGGACAAGCGCATCACGGCCCGCTGGATTCCCTACGGCCGAGCGGATTTGGCCATTGGAATCGTCGTGGTGATGGTCGGCGCGACGGCGCTGATGGCCGTCGCGGCGTTCGGGTTGACGGGCACGGCCGATGCGGGCCACTTCACCGATGCGGGCGCGGTCGCGTCGGGGTTGTCGACGCATCTTGGCCCCACGGTGGGCGTGCTGTTCGCGATCGTCCTGCTGGACGCGTCGCTGATCGGCGCCAATGCCGTCGGCCTAGCGACCACGTATGCGGTCGGTGATGCCATGGGTAAGCGCCACTCGCTGCATTGGAAGATCCGCGAGGCCCCGCTGTTCTACGGCGGCTACGCGATACTGCTGGCGGTGTCGGCAGCGGTCTCCTTCAGCCCCGACCACATCCTGGGCCTGGTGACTCAGGGAGTCCAGGCACTGGCCGGCGTGCTGCTGCCCTCGGCCACCGTCTTCTTGGTGCTGTTGTGCAACGATCGGGCGGTGCTGGGACCGTGGGTGAATACGGTGCGGCAGAACATCATTGCGTGGACCATCGTGTGGTGCCTGGTGCTGCTGTCGCTGGCGTTGACGGCGGCCACCTTCTTCCCCAGCCTCTCCACCGCCACCATCGAGGCCGGGCTCGCGACCGGTGCGGTGCTCGGCGTCGTCGGCGGTGCCGTGATGATCATCGTGGGCGGACGACACCGGAACCTGAGCGAGGCGGAAGCAATCGTGCGCACTCTCGGCGGCGGCCTCGACCCGGGGGAGGTCGACGATCTCGACGACGCCTCGTCGCTGACGCGTGCCGAGCGGCGGGCGGTACGGCGCCAGGACCGGTTGAGCTGGCAGACCCCCAGCCTCGCGCTGCTCGATCGGCCAGTGATGTCACCGATGCGCCGGGCGGGGCTCTTCACCCTGCGGGGCTACCTGGTTGTGGCCGTCGTTTTCGTCATCATCAAGATCGTGCAGGCCGGCGTTGTCGGGCCGGCCACCTCATTCTGAGTTGGTCGGCAGCAGAACGATTTTCCCGTGTGTGTGCCGCTGCTCGAGCTCGGCATAGGCGTCGGCGACCCGGTCGAGCGGGTAGGCCGCGGCGATGTCGAATTCGATGGCGCCGGAAACGATCAGGTCGGCCATCTCGGCGAGCACCTCGGGTGTCGAGGCTGCCATGCTGCCCTCGGTCTTCGCGCCCACCTCGCCCGCCTTCTGGAACGAGATGATGGTGTCGATCCGCTCAGGTGCCACGCCGAGATCGACGGCAAGCTGGACGTAGTCAGGGCCGAACAGGTCGATGAATGCGTCGATGCCGTCCGGTGCCGCGTCACGCAGCCGCTCGGCGAGCCCGTCACCGTAGGCGATAGGGGTGACGCCATGCGCGCGTAGCCAGCCGGCATTGCCCGGGCCCGCAATGCCGAGCACTCGCGCCTCGCGCAACGCCAGAAGCTGCACGACAAGGCTGCCCACCCCGCCCGCGGCCGCCGACACGGCGATCGTTTCACCGGCTTGAGGCGCCACGGCACGCACGGCAGCATAGGCGGTCGCACCGACCACGTACAGCGAACCTGCCGTCTCCCAACTGAGTTCGGCGGGTTTGCGGATCAACTGGTTGACGGGAACCGCGGTGTGGGTGGCGTGGCTGGACCGCCGCATGCTGAAGCCCAAGACTTCGTCGTCGACCGAAAACTCGGTGACCCCGGGCGCCACGGCGGTGACGACGCCGGCCAGGTCGCTGCCCTGGCCGGAGGGAAAGGTCGCCGGGAACATCTCGTGCATCGCCCCGGCCCGGATGCCGGCTTCGCCGGGATTTATCCCCGCCGCGCGCACCTCGACGACGACCTCGCCCGGCCCGGGGGAGGGCATCTCGATGTCCGCGACGTATAACACCTCACGCCCCCCGTAATGGTCGAACCGCACTGCGCGCGCCGCTGCAGCCGTCATACCGATCTCCTTCCAGCGCGGGGATGCTCGTGTCCACGCCAGCATAGGCGCGCCAAGCCGCTACCCAGGGGCGTCGACTGGGCCTATGTTCGTAGCGACCCTGGTTTACACCAGTGTTTCGCCGGCGGCGCCGGGGGCCGCGGCGGAGGCCCGGACACCGATGACACGTGGAAGGACATGCGTGCAAGTTGATCGGATCGGCATCGCCGGCTGGGCCGCTGCCATCGTCGTGGTCGGCGCCGCGAGCACCGGATGCGGCGGCGACGGCAAACCCTCATCGGCGCCGGCGCCGAGTTCTCCCGCTTCGACCGGTTCGAGCTCGGTCACCGGCCCGCCGTCGGTCCAGCCGTCGGACTACGGCTCCCTGCTGATCAAGCCGAACGACGTCGGCGGCGGGCTCACAGCACCGCAGTCTCCCCTGCTCAACCCCAACAATGCGCCCGGCGTCGCCCAGCTGTTCGCCAACGCGGACAGCAGCCGGCGGCTGTGGGACACCATCGTCATTGCCGCCGATCCGCCCGCGGCGGTCGCCGAATTAGCCTCCACCCAAAGCAGTTACAACGGCAAGGTGAGCGGTAGTTGGCAACCGCTTGCTGTCGGCGCGAACGGGGTGATGATCTCGGGGACCTCACCGGACAACTCCCAAGCGATGACCGTTTTGGTCTTCACCGAAGGCAAGGCACTGGTCACCCTGGAATTCGACAGCCCGCCCAACGAGCCGGTCGATCCGGCCGTCGCTCTCGACATCGGTCGCAAGCAGGATGCCGCGGTGAAGAAAGGGCTACCCGGCTAGCTTGGCAGCGACTACACCAAGCCCAGATCCGCGACGTTCTTGTCTGTCCACGCCGCCGACAGACGCGGAATGCCGTCGTCCACAACGATTTTCGCCTCCGGCACGACGGTACGGAACACGTCGATCGGGCCGGCGCACCTACGGCGCGGCTGCGGCATTGGGTAGGCGCCCAGCAAAGCCCGCGCTTTCTTTCAGCGCCCGTGCCGGCGGTAGGGGAGCCCGGGTCGCGCCGCCGACGAGGCGGTCGCGCTCAGGCCACGACCTGGATAGGGTCGCCGACGTTCACCTCGTTGAAGTACCAGGCGGCGTTGTCGGGACTGAGGTTGATGCAGCCATGGCTGACGTTGGCGTAGCCCTGGGAATCGACCGACCACGGTGCCGAGTGCACGTAGACGCCGCTCCAGGTGACTCGCACCGCGTAGGAGGCGGTGATCTTGTAGCCCTCGGGCGAGCTGAGCGGGATACCGATGGTCCGCGAGTCCATCACCACGGTGCGCTGCTTTTCCAGTGCCGTGAAGCTGCCGATCGGGGTGGGCCGGCTGGGCTTGCCCATCGACGCCGGCATGGTGCGCAGCACCTCCCCGTTCCTGCTCACGGTGAAGGTGTGCTTGGAGATGCTGGCGACACCGAGTAGCGAATCGCCGGTGTCGAAGCCCGTCGACAGGGCCTGCACGCCGACCTGCACGTGGGTGTGGGCCGGCCAATACTGGTCGGGCACCCACTGAACGACAGTGCTGTGGATCCATTCGAAGTGTCCGGGGGTGCCGCTGGGCGACGTGACGTGGATCGACCGTTCGACGGCGGCCCGATCGGCCACCGGAGCGGCGAAGGTCACCACGACCGGATGGGCGACGCCCACCGAGGCGCCATTAGCGGGCAAAATCGAGGCGACCTCGGGGGCGGGCTGTGGTTGTGGCACGGCCGCGGTGCTGCGACCGACCGGTGCCACCAGGCCCACAGCTGTGATCGCGACCATAACAAATAGATAACGAACACCCCGACGCATAGCGTCCACCCTTCGAGATGGCGTGATTAGCACACCGATATTCTACTGGTTACCCGCTGATCACCGTTTTCAGCAAACAATGACAGCTTGGCGCGGTCGTCACGGTAACGATTTGATCACCGATTGAGTTCACGCGCGTCGGAGCGCATCCGGGTGGGTCCCGCGTGCCGCGGAAGTTGCGCAAGCCTGAGCCGCAGTTGCGTGAAACCGGTACCAGCGCTTCGGTTTTCGCGGTCGCGGTGTTACGAGCAGCCCGAAAGGCCGAATTCATGCGGATAGCCGCGATGGCGGTGGCGCAAACTTCGGCTTGGCCCGCCAGTCGGCAACGCGCTAGCCTCAGCGGATCGGTGCCCGAGAGGCCCAGCCCGAACCCGAGGAGTGCGGGTGCTGTTCCGTCAACTGGAGTACTTTGTGGCGGTCGCTTCCGAGCGGCACTTCGCCCGGGCGGCCGAGAAATGCTTTGTCTCCCAGCCGGCGCTCTCGGCCGCGATCGCCAAGCTCGAAGGAGAACTGAATGTCACGCTGATCAATCGCGGACACAGCTTCGAGGGCCTCACTCCCGAAGGCGAGCGGCTGGTGGTGTGGGCCAGGCGGATCCTCGCCGAACACGATGCGTTCAAGTCCGAAGTGGACGCCGTGCGCTCGGGCGTCACCGGGACACTTCGGCTGGGCACCGTTCCCACCGCCTCCACCACGGCTTCCCTGGTGCTCTCCGCGTTCTGTTCGGCGCACCCATTGGTGAAGGTGCACATCCTCTCTCGGCTGGCGGCCACCGAACTGTACCGGCGGCTCCGCGAGTTCGAGATCGATGCCGCCATCGTGCATGCGGCGCCGGAAGAAGCACACGACGTGAATCTGGTTTCGCTGTACCAGGAGCGATATGTGCTGCTGGCGCCGGCGGCCATGGTGGGATCCGGCGCGACGACGATGACCTGGGTGGAGGCCGCGCAACTGCCGCTGGCGTTGCTCACTCCCGCGATGCGTGATCGCCAGATCATCGACAAGTCGTTCGCCGATCATTCCCTCACCGTCAGCCCGCAGGTCGAAACCGATTCCGTCGCATCGTTATTCGCTCAGGTCTCGGCGGGCAACTGGGCGTCGATCGTGCCGCACACGTGGCTGTGGACGTCGCCGCTGGGGCCGGCCATCCGGGCGGTGGAAATGGTCGACCCGGTGCTCAAAGCCGATGTCGCCCTGGCCACCAGCTCGAGCGGACCCGGATCGCCGATCGCCCGCGCGCTGGCCACATCCGCCGAACAGCTTTCGCTCAACGAGTTTTTCGACGCGCAGCTGCTGGGGCTTACCCACCGTCGCTGAGCGCCGCCGCCGGTGGGGCGGTGGCGGCGCTGGCCGGGTTCAGGTTGGACAGATGCCCGCTTTCGACCCCCGCCGCCGGGTCGAGTTCGCAGTCGATGAGTGAGGGCGCCCGGGAGCCGATCGCCTCTGTCAGCGCCGCGCGCAGCTCCGACGGGGTGGTGACGTGATAGCCCTTGCCGCCGAACGCCTGCGCGATCAGCTCGTGGCGCGCCCGGGCGTTCAGCACGGTCGGGGCCGGGTCGGATCTCGCGGCGGCCGCACCGGGTGTGGCCTCGTCACCGCGGTAGACACCGCCGTTGTTGAGGATGACCACGGTCACCGGCAGCCGGTAGCGGCAGATGGTTTCGATCTCCATGCCGCTGAAGCCGAACGCGCTGTCCCCCTCGATTGCGACCACCGGCTTGCCGGTCTCGACCGCGGCGGCGATGGCATACCCCATCCCGATGCCCATCACGCCCCAGGTTCCGGTGTCCAGCCGGTGCCGCGGCAGCTCCATGTCGATGACATTGCGGGCCAGATCGAGCGCGTTGGCGCCTTCGTTGACGACGTACACATCCCGGTTGTCCTGCAGCACAGACTGAATCGCACCAAGCGCGTTGTAAAACCGCATGGGGTGCGGGTTTTGGGCCAGGCGCTCGCGCATCTTGGCGTCGTTGCGTGCCGTGCGCTCGGCCAGCTCGCCCGTCCATTGCGGCGGCGCGGTGATCGGGCGGGCGGCCACGCCGTCACACAGGCCGGACATCACCGAGCCGATGTCTCCGGCCAGCGGCGCGACCTGCTGGTTGCTGTCGAACTCGGACGCGGCGATGTCCACCTGGACGAATTTGGCGTCACGGCTCCACTGCGGTGACTCCCCATGCCCCAGAAGCCAATTCAGTCGGGCGCCGACCAGCAGGACCGCATCGGCGCGCGAGATCGCCAGGGAGCGGGCGGCCGCGGCGGACTGCGGGTGCGAATCGGGGAGCAGCCCCTTGGCCATCGACATCGGCAGGAAAGGAATACCGGTGGCCTCGACGAATTTCCTAATCACATTGTCGGCCTGGGCATACGCGGCGCCCTTGCCCAGCACGATCAACGGTCGCTGCGCTTGAGCCAGCACGTCCAGCGCGCGTTCGACGGCGTCCGCAGCCGGCAGCTGTCGGGGGGCGGGGTCGATGATGCGCCAGACCGTCCTCGCCGCGGCGTCTGCGTTCATGGCCTGACCCAGAACCTCACCGGGGATGTCCAGATAGACGCCGCCGGGCCGTCCGGAGACCGCGGTGCGGATGGCGCGCGCGACCCCGCGCCCGATGTCTTCGATCCGATTGATCCGATAGGCGGCCTTGGCGAACGGCTTCGCCGCGTTGAGTTGGTCGAGGTCCTGGTAATCGCCTCGCTGCAGGTCCACCAGCGCCCGATTGCTGGAGCCGGAGATCTGGATCATCGGAAAGCAATTCGTCGTGGCGTTCGCCAGCGCGGGCAGGGCGTTGAGGAACCCGGGTCCGGAGGTCGTGAGGCAGACGCCGGGACGCCGGGTGAGGAATCCGGCGGCGGCGGCGGCGTTGCCGGCCGAGGATTCCTGCCGGAAACCGATGTAGCGGATTCCCGACGCCTGCGCGACTCGGGCGAGGTCGGTGATCGGGATGCCGACGATGCCGTAGATCGTCTCGACGTCGTTGGCCATCAGCGCGTCCACCACGAGGTGAAAGCCGTCGATCAGGCCCCTCGGGTTCGGAGGTACCGAAGCGGTGGACATGGGCGACTCCTCGGGTGCTGTGCGGTACGGCCTTGGCCATCACTGTGACCCCGGCGCATCCCACGTGTCCAAGACGAGGGCACTATCCCTCGATTTATGTTGGCTATCGTCACAGGTCACGGCCACACTACGGGAGTTAATAGCCCCCGGTTATCGATAGTGAGCGAATCGGTATTGGACGCACCAGAAAGCCGACCGGCAGGGTGGCATCGATGGCAAGAGTGGAAGGAGTTCGGCGATGGGGTCGAATGACGGCGGCGGGGGGTCGACAGAATCCGCGAGCATCGCCGATCTGGTCGAGGCGGCGGCACGCCGATCGTCGGAGGCGCGCGCGCTGGTGGTCACCGCCGATCACCTACGGGTCGACTATCGCGATCTGCTCCGGCTGGTCGATGACCTGGCCGCGAAGCTGAAGGCCGCCGGCTTGCTGCGCGGCGACCGGGTGGCGCTGCGCGCCGGCAGTAACGCCGAATTCGTCGTCGGGCTACTGGGGGCGTCGCGTGCGGATCTCGTTGTGGTTCCGCTGGATCCGGCCCTGCCCCTCGCCGAACAGCGTGCCCGTAGCGCGGCGGTGGGCGCCCGGGCGGTGCTGGTCGACCAGCCCGGCGACAGCGATGCGACCGCACCGGACGGCTTGCCGTCCTGGCCGGTCGCGGTGGCCGTCGGGTCTGACGGCACCGCCGCGACGGTCAGCCTGGACGTCACCGCGGCACCCCGGCGTGACGTGTCGACACCGGAGGGGCTGCGCGAGCACGACGCCATGATCATGTTCACCGGCGGAACCACCGGTGTGCCCAAGATGGTTCCGTGGACGCGCCACAACATCGCTCGCTCGGTGGCGGCCATCATCGCGGGCTATGGGCTTGATGCACAGGACGCGACGGTGGCGGTGATGCCGCTCTACCACGGGCACGGTCTGCTCGCCGCGCTGCTGGGCACCCTGGTGTCCGGGGGAGCGGTGTTGCTGCCGGCGCGGGGAAAGTTTTCGGCGCACACCTTCTGGGACGACATCGAGGCCGTCGGGGCCACCTGGTACACCGCCGTCCCGACGATTCATCAGATCTTGCTGGAGCGCGCCCGAACCGAGCAGCCGAGCGGCTCGCACGCCCTGCGGTTCATCCGCAGTTGCAGCGCACCGCTGACCGCCGAGACCGCGCAGGCGCTGCACGACACCTTCTCGGCGCCGGTGGTGTGCGCCTTCGGGATGACCGAGTCGACCCACCAGGTGGCGACGACGGCCATCGGCGGTGCCGGCCACACTGAAAACCCCGGTGCCACACCCGGACTCGTCGGCCGGTCGACCGGACCGGAAATCCGGATCGTCGGACCCGACGGCCAGGCGCTGCCGCCGGACGCGGTCGGCGAAGTCTGGCTGCACGGCCCGACCGTGGTGCGCGGCTACCTCGGCGACCCGTCCATCACCGCCGCCAACTTCACCGAAGGGTGGTTGCACACCGGCGACCTCGGAACGCTGTCGCCGGCCGGTGACCTCGTCATCCGCGGCCGCATCAAGGAGCTCATCAACCGGGGCGGCGAGAAGATTTCGCCGGAGCGCGTCGAGGGCATCCTGGCCACCCACCCCGACGTGCTGGAGGTCGGCGTGTTCGGCGTGCCGGACAAGCTGTACGGCGAGTCCGTGGCCGCGGTCATCGTCGCGCGTGGATCCGCCGCCCCGACGGCCGACGAACTGACGGCGTTCTGCCGTGACCGCCTGGCACCCTTCGAGGTGCCCGCCGAGTTTCAACTGACCGCCGAGTTGCCGCACACCGCGAAGGGTTCGCTGGACCGGCGCGCGGTGACGGAGCGGTTCGGCCGCAAAAGCTGAGGAGTTCTAGACGGCGGCGTTCAGTCGGGCGGCCGCGGATTCCGGCATGGGTTCGTAGCGGGCGAAGGACCGGGTGAACGACGCGGCCCCATGGGCCAGGGACCGCAGGTCGATGGCATAGCGGGTCAGCTCCACCTGCGGCACCTCGGCGTTGACCACGGTGCGCTCGTTGCCCGCGGTGTCGGAGCCGAGCACCCGCCCCCGCCGGCTGGACAGATCACCCATCACCGCACCGACGAAGTCGTCGGGCACCAGCACCGAAATCTCGTCGATGGGCTCGAGCAGCGCCACCTTGGTCACCGCGGCGGCCTCCCGCAACGCCAGCGAGCCCGCCATCTGAAACGCGAAGTCCGACGAGTCGACGCTGTGCGCCTTGCCGTCGAGCAGCGTGACCCGGATATCGACCACCGGGTAGCCCGCGTGCACGCCCTTCTCCATCTGGGCCCGCACGCCCTTCTCCACGCTCGGGATGAACTGCCGCGGCACCGCCCCGCCGACCACCTTGTCGACGAACTCGAACCCGGAACCTTCCGGCAACGGCTCCACCTCGATGTCGCACACCGCGTACTGGCCGTGCCCGCCGGACTGCTTGACGTGGCGCCCGTGGCCTTTGGCCTTGCCGGCGAACGTCTCTCGCAGGGGAACGCGCAGTTCCACGGTGTCGACGGTGACGCCGTACCGGTTGGCCAGCGCCTCCAGCACCACGCCCGCGTGGGACTCGCCCATGCACCACAGCACGATCTGGTGGGTCTCCTGGTTCTGCTCGATCCGCAGCGTCGGGTCTTCGGCGGCCAACCGGCCCAGCCCCACCGACAACTTGTCCTCGTCGGTCTTGGCGTGGGCCGCGATAGCGATCGGCAGCAGCGGCTCGGGCATGGTCCAGGGCTTCAATACCAACGGCTCGGACTTATCCGAAAGCGTGTCACCGGTTTCCGCGCGGCTCAGTTTGCCGATCGCGCAGATGTCACCGGCCACCACCGCCTGCGCCGGGCGCTGCTGCTTGCCCAGCGGGAAGGACAGCACCCCGATGCGCTCGTCCTCGTCGTGGTCGGGATGCGCATGACCACTGCCGTTGCCGGTGCCGAAGAACGACGCAAAGTGGCCCGACACATGAACCGTCGTGTCGGGCCTGATGGTCCCGGCGAACACCCGGACCAGGCTGACCCTGCCGACGTACGGGTCCGACGTCGTCTTCACCACCTCCGCGAGCAAGGGGGCGTCCGGCGAACACGTCAGGCTGGCGTGCGGCGCACCGACCTGGGTGAAGACCTCCGGCAGCGGGTGTTCCATCGGCGACGGGAAGCCGCGAGTGGCGACCTCCAGCAACTCCAGGGTGCCCACGCCGCTGCCGCTGCAGACCGGGATCACCGGAAAGAACGATCCCCGGGCGACCGCGCGCTCGAGATCCTGGATCAGCACGGACTCGTCGATGACCTCGCCCCCGAGGTAGCGCTCCATCAGCGACTCGTCCTCGGACTCCTCGATGATTCCCTCGATCAGGGCGCCGCGCGCCTCCTCGATCTGCTCGGCGTCGGAGGGGTCCGGCGGTTGCACGGTGCGTTTGCCGTCGGTGTATTCGTACCGCGTTTGCGACAACAGCCCGATCAGGCCGTGGCAGGAGGGCAGGCCGGTAGGCAGGTACAGCGGTAAAACCTTGTCGCCGAACGCATTCTGCGCGGCGGCCAACGCGTCGGAATAATTTGCCCTGGCGTGGTCGAGCTTGGTGATCACCACGGCGCGGGGCATGCCGACCTGGTCGCATTCCTGCCAAAGCGATTTGGTGGGCTGGTCGACGCCTTCGTTGGCCGCGATGACGAACAGCGCGCAATCCGCGGCGCGTAGCCCCGCCCGCAACTCGCCGACGAAGTCGGCGTATCCGGGAGTGTCGACCAGGTTCACCTTGATGCCGTTGTGCGACAGGGATGCCACCGCGACGCCCACCGACCGTTGTTGTCGGATCTCGGCGTCGTCGTAATCGCAAACCGTGCTGCCGTCGGCCACCGAACCGCTCCGGGTCAGCACACCGGCGGCGACCAACAGGGCTTCTACGAGTGTGGTTTTGCCCCCACCCGACGGACCGACCAGCACCACGTTGCGGATTTCGTCGGGACCGTTGGCGGTAGGAGCGTTCCCCGCTCCTTGGGAAGCGTTTGTCCTGTCGGCCATGACTTTCCTCCAGGTTGCCCGGGGCGCGCCATTGCTGTCCTAGCCAGCACCTATCTAGCTACCATCCACCCAACTTCGGTCGACCACAAGACCGTCGGACCGAATCAGCCGCCACGGCGGTGGGCGGCCCCGCCGAGCCGGCGCTCAGTGATGCCAGCTGGACCAACGCCGCACCGCGACCTCGATCACCGGGCCGTCCAGCGAAACCGATTGATACTGTGGGTATTTCGCTCGTAGCAGCAGGCGCCCGAGCTCAACGGCG
Organism: Actinomycetota bacterium; assembly: GCA_036338755.1. Classification (GTDB taxonomy): domain Bacteria; phylum Actinomycetota; class Actinomycetes; order Mycobacteriales; family Mycobacteriaceae; genus Mycobacterium. The sequence goes on from JAYZBN010000034.1 coordinate 43,816, forward strand.
TCACCGTGGGTGTGGACGGTGGCGACGCCGTCGGCGCGCACCCACCACAGCTGGGCCCAGTCGTCGGCGTAGTGATCCACGAGCAGGCTCACCCGGGGGTTGCTGTCGATGTTGGTCAGGCGGCGCAGCCGCTGTGTCGTTTTCGGCTTCGCGTCGACGGCCGTGTAGACCACGTCGCCGTCGTCGGCGGCGACGGCGAACACCACCGGCACCAGGTGCGGCAGGCCGCCGGGCGTGACCGTCGCCAGTCGGGCCACCGGGGCCCGGCCGAAGCTGGCCTTGGGTTCGAATTCGCCCACCGTGTCAGCTTAAGACGCGCGGTAGCTGCGGACGGGCTGGTCAGAACCTCACCCATGCCGTGCATAGCTACCTGCATTACGGTTATATACACACACATGTGCCGCCAAGAGCCTGAGGCCGGGACAATTTGTTCTCTACCGCGAAGCAGGAGGGTGACACCGATGAGCAAACCGCACCACCGCCCGGTCCTGTGGTCATGGTTGGTCAGCGTGCTGACGGTGGCCGGACTGTGGCTTGGTCTGGGGTCCGGCGTGGGCCTTGCGCCGGCTTCGGCGTCACCGTCCAACCTGACGCTGGATCGGTTCACCGACCGCCCCCTGGCGCCACTCGACCCGTCGGCGGCGGTCGGTCAGGTGGGGCCGCAGGTGGTCAACATCGACACCAAATTCGGCTACAACAACGCGGTGGGCGCCGGAACCGGCATCGTGATCGATCCCAACGGGGTCGTGTTGACGAACAACCACGTGATCTCGGGCGCCACCGACATCAGCGCATTCGCCGTCGGCAACGGCCAGAGCTACGCCGTTGACGTGGTCGGCTACGACCGCACCCAGGACATCGCGGTGCTGCAGCTTCGCGGCGCGGCCGGCCTTCCCACCGCCGCGATCGGGGGCGCGGCGACCGTGGGAGAGCCGATCGTCGCGCTCGGCAACGTCGGCGGCCAGGGCGGCACGCCCAACGCCGTGGCCGGCAAGGTCGTCGCGCTCAACCAGAGCGTCTCGGCGACCGACACGCTGACCGGCGCGCAGGAGAACCTGGGTGGCCTGATCCAGGCGGACGCCCCGATCAAGCCCGGTGACTCCGGTGGTCCCATGGTGAACAGCGCCGGGCAGGTGATCGGCGTGGACACCGCCGCCACCGACAGCTACAAGATGTCCGGCGGGCAGGGCTTCGCCATTCCCATCGGACGCGCGATGGGGGTTGCCGGCCAGATCCGGTCGGGCGCCGGCTCGAACACGGTTCACATCGGTCCCACCGCCTTCCTGGGCCTGGGTGTGATGGACAACAACGGCAACGGCGCGCTGGTGCAGCGCGTCGTCAGCACCGGCCCCGCGGCGGCCGCCGGCATCGCGCCCGGCGACGTCATCACCGGCGTCGACAACGTCGCGATCAACGGCGCGACGTCCATGACCGGGGTGCTCGTCCCGCATCACCCGGGGGACACCATCGCCGTGCACTACCGGTCCAACAATGGCGGCGATCACACCGTGGACATCACCCTGGCGGAGGGGCCACCGGCCTGACAGCCGCGCCGACGGGACCGGGCCGGTGGCCAAATCGTTTGCGAGCGGGCGTGTTTCGACGTAAACGTAGGTGCGTGATTCCGAAAGTGGCGCCTAGGGTACCCGTGGCATCGTGGATTTGATGAACGACGCAAGAGAAGCTGTCGAGCACCATCCCGAGGGGGGCAGTCACGTCCAGGACGGCGTCGTGGAGCACCCCGACGCCGAGGACTTCAACAACGCCGCCGCGCTGCCCACCGACCCCACGTGGTTCAAGCACGCGGTGTTCTACGAGGTGCTGGTGCGGGCCTTCCTGGACGGCAATGCCGACGGATCCGGCGACCTGCGCGGGCTGCTGCAACGACTGGACTACCTGCAGTGGCTGGGCATCGACTGCATCTGGCTGCCACCCTTCTACGACTCGCCTCTGCGAGACGGCGGATACGACATCCGGGACTTCTACAAGGTGCTGCCCGAGTTCGGCACGGTCGAGGATTTCGTCGCGCTGCTCAACGCCGCGCACGAGCGGGGCATCCGGGTCATCACCGACCTGGTGATGAACCACACCTCCGATTCGCACCCTTGGTTTCAGGAGTCGCGGCACGACCCCGACGGCCCGTACGGCGACTTCTACGTCTGGAGCGACACCGCGGAGAAGTACACCGATGCGAGGATCATCTTCATCGACACCGAGGAGTCGAACTGGACCTTCGACCCGGTGCGCAAGCAGTTCTACTGGCACCGGTTCTTCTCCCATCAGCCCGACCTGAACTACGACCACCCCGCCGTGCAGGAAGCCATGATCGACGTGCTCCGGTTCTGGCTCGAGCTCGGTATCGACGGATTCCGCCTGGACGCGGTGCCCTACCTCTTCGAGCGCGAGGGCACCAACTGCGAGAACCTGCCCGAGACGCACGCCTTCCTCAAGCGGGTTCGCAAAGTCATCGACGACGAATTCCCCGGCCGGGTGCTGCTGGCCGAGGCCAACCAGTGGCCGGCCGACGTCGTCGAGTACTTCGGCGACGCCACCACCGGCGGCGACGAATGCCACATGGCGTTTCACTTCCCGCTGATGCCGCGCATCTTCATGGCGGTGCGCCGGGAATCGCGCTTTCCGATTTCGGAGATCCTGGCCCAGACGCCCGAGATCCCCGATATGGCGCAGTGGGGGATCTTCCTGCGCAACCACGACGAGTTGACGCTGGAGATGGTCACCGACGAAGAGCGTGACTATATGTATTCCGAGTACGCCAAGGATCCGCGGATGAAGGCGAACGTCGGGATCCGCCGCCGGCTGGCGCCGCTGCTGGACAACGACCGCAACCAGATCGAGCTGTTCACCGCGCTGCTGATGTCGCTGCCCGGCTCGCCGGTGCTGTACTACGGCGACGAGATCGGCATGGGCGACGTGATCTGGTTGGGTGACCGCGACGGGGTGCGCACACCGATGCAGTGGACACCGGACCGCAACGCGGGCTTCTCCAAGGCCAACCCGGGCCGGCTTTATCTGCCGCCCAGCCAGGATTCCGTCTACGGATACCAGGCGGTCAACGTGGAGGCGCAACGCGACACCTCCACGTCGCTGCTCAACTTCACCCGGACGATGCTGGCCGTGCGGCGCCGTCACGAGGCCTTCGCGATCGGGACCTTCGAGGAGCTGGGCGGCTCGAACCCCTCGGTGCTGGCCTTCGTGCGGCAGGTGTCCGACGACGGTGACACCGTCCTGTGCGTCAACAACCTGTCGCGTTTCCCCCAGCCGATCGAACTGAATCTGCAGCATTGGAGCGGTTGCACGCCGATCGAGCTGACCGGACAGGTGGAGTTTCCGCGCATCGGTCACCTGCCCTACCTGCTCACACTCCCCGGACACGGGTTCTACTGGTTCCAGTTGACCGGATGCGAGGAGGATTCATGATGAGGGCTCGCGCCGCGGCGATGCCGTGGGGGTACTCCCCAGCCTCGCGGGGAGCGCATCCGCTGGCGGGGAACGGAGCCGATGAGAAGGAGTGGCGCAAATGACTCAGCCGGCCAAGCTGCCTTGGTCTGAGTGGCTTCCACAGCAACGTTGGTACGCAGGACGCAACCGCGAACTGTCCAGCGCCGAGGCGAGCGTGGTCGTCCCGCTCGACGACGGCCTCGACCTGGTGCTCGTCGACGCCGTCTACGCCGACGGTTCCCGGCACCGCTACCAGGTGATCGTGCGCTGGGACGCTCCCCCGGTCTCCGAATACAGCAACGTCGCCACCATCGGCGCCGTCGACGACCGGACGGCCTTCGACGCGATGTACGACGCCGTTGCGCCGCGGTTCCTGCTCTCGCTCATCGACTCGTCGGCCTCGCGCGGCGCGTCGGGCACCGAGATCAACTTCGCCAAGGAACCGGATGCGAAGCTGCCCCTGGAGGCGATGGCGCACGTATCCGATGCCGAGCAGTCCAACACCAGCGTCATCTTCGACCGCGACGCCATCTTCAAGGTCTTCCGCCGAGTCAGCAGCGGCATCAACCCCGACGTCGAGCTGAACCGCGTGCTGGGCCGGGCCGGTAACCCGCACGTCGCGCGGCTGCTGGGAAGCTACGAGATGGCGGGTTCGGACGGCGGCGCCGACGCGGCATGGCCGCTGGGCATGGTCACGGAATTCGCCGCGAATTCCGCCGAAGGCTGGGCGATGGCCACCGCCAGCGTCCGCGACCTGTTCGCCGAAGGCGATCTCTACGCTTACGAGGTCGGCGGCGACTTCGCCGGGGAGTCCTACCGGCTCGGCGAGGCCGTGGCGTCGGTGCACGCCACCCTGGCCGAGGCCCTGGGCACCTCGCAGGCCGTTTTCCCGGTGGACAACGTGCTGTCGCGGCTGTCCTCGACGGTGGCGCAGGTTCCCGCGCTCGAGGAGCACGCGGCGACGATCGAAGAGCGATTTCAGAAGTTGGTCTCGGAGACGATCACCGTGCAGCGCATCCACGGCGATCTGCACCTGGGCCAGGTGCTGCGCACGCCGGAGCGCTGGTTGCTGATCGACTTCGAGGGCGAGCCCGGACAGCCGCTCGAGGAGCGCCGTGCGCCCGACTCAGCGTTGCGGGACGTGGCCGGCGTGCTGCGGTCGTTCGACTACGCCGCCTACGGACCGCTGGTGGACCACGCGGATGACAAGCAATTGGCGGCGCGCGCCCGGGAGTGGGTCGAGCGCAACCGGACGGCATTCTGCGACGGCTACGCGGCCGCCTCGGGGATCGATCCGCGCGACTCGGCGCAGCTGCTGGCCGCCTACGAGCTGGACAAGGCCGTCTACGAGGCCGGCTACGAGGCGCGGCACCGGCCGGGCTGGCTGCCAATCCCGTTGCGTTCCATCGCACGTCTTACCGCTGCCTAGCGGGCTGCCGCCTCGGCCGTCCGCTGCGCGGATGGCCGATGTCTGAAAACATGTGCGGGTGCCGAGTGAAATCAACAACAGCGAATCGCGCCTGTCGTGGGTGCTGGCAGTGCTTGCCGGGATCTTGGGGGCGACCGCCTATACGCATTCCGCCGGATACTTCGTGACGTTCATGACCGGCAACGCGCAACGCGCGGCGCTGGGGTTCTTTCGCGGCGACGTGGTGCTCTCGATCTCCGCGGCGGTGTTGATTCTGTGCTTCGTCGCCGGCGTGATAATCGCGTCGGTGTGCCGGCGACATCTCTGGGTGGCGCACCCGCACGGACCGACGGTGTTGACGACATTCAGTTTGGCGGCGGCCACCTTGGTCGACGTCGTCGACGAAGGCTGGGAGGAGAATCTGCTCGACTTTGCACCGATCATGTTGGTGGCATTCGGGATTGGGGCTTTGAACACATCGTTCGTCAAGGACGGTGAGGTGTCGGTCCCGCTGAGCTATGTGACCGGCACGCTGGTCAAGATGGGCCAGGGCATCGAGCGTCACATCGCGGGTGGGACGGCGGCGGACTGGCTGGGCTATTTCCTGATGTTCGCGAGCCTCGTGGTGGGCGCGGCCGTGGGTGGCTTGATCAGCCTGTTCGTGAACGGGACGTGGATGCTGGTGATAGCCACCGTCGTGTGCGGGCTGACGACCGGCTACACGTATTTCCACTCCGATCGCCGAGCCCTGCTCCAGCAGGCGGGAAAAGAGCATCGGCAGTAGCGCTGACCGGTGCGCTACTGCCGATGCTGGCTTTGGCCTTAAGCCGCGGGAGGGTTAGCGGTGGGCGCGCTAGCCGGTGCGGCGTTGACCGTGTTGAGGGTTTGCAGGATATCGGGCTTCATCGCGACCAACTGCTGGTTCCAGTAGGGCCAGGAGTGCGTCCCGTTGGCAGGGAAGTTGAACACCCCGTTGCGTCCGCCGGCGGCCACGTAGTTGTTCTGGAACTGCTCGTTGGTGCGCAGCGTCATGCCCTCCAGGAACTTCGCCGGCATGTTGTCGCCGCCGAGGTCGCTGGGGGTGCCGTTCCCGCAGTAGACCCAGAGGCGGGTGTTGTTGGCGACGAGTCGCGGAATCTGGATCATCGGGTCGTTGCGCTTCCACGCCGGGTCGCTGGACGGGCCCCACATGCTGTTGGCGTTGTAGCCGCCCGCGTCGTTCATCGCCAGCCCGATCAGGGTGGGCCACCACCCCTCGGAGGGGTTGAGGAAGCCTGACAGCGCGGCGGCGTACGGGAACTGCTGCGGGTAGTAGGCCGCCAGGATCAGCGCGGAGCCGCCCGACATCGACAGGCCCACCGCGGCGTTGCCGGCCGGGGAGACCTGCTTGTTGGCCTGCATCCACAGGGGCATCTCCTGGGTCAGGAAGGTCTCCCACTTGTAGGTGTAGTTCTGTCCGTTACCCGACGACGGCTGGTACCAGTTGCTGTAGAAGCTGGACTGGCCGCCGACCGGCATGATCACCGACAGGCCGGACTGGTAGAACTCCTCGAACGCTGGGGTGTTGATGTCCCAGCCGTTGTAGTCGTCCTGCGCGCGCAGGCCGTCGAGCAGGTAGACGGCGTGCGATCCGCCGCCCTGGAACTGAACCTTGATGTTGCGGCCCATCGACGGCGAGGGCACCTCGAGGTATTCCACCGGAAGGCCGGGCTTGGAGAAGGCCCCCGCGACGGGGGAGCCGCCGGAGGCTACCGCGAGACCGGACAGCAGGGAGGCACCCACAGCCGCGATCGCCAGTCGGCGCGGCATGGTAGCCGCTGCGCCACGCAACTTTTCGAAGAACGACATAGCTCTCTACCCATCCCAACTTTCATCTGCCGCAAGGTGCGGTCGAATCTGTTCTCGGGGAGTGAAACACAGCGAGAGCGCCGAATCCCGTTGTCGCGGCCGGGATGACAGATCGCGGTTAGCTAACGATTGAGCCTCGCGCAGACATCGTCACAGTCGGGTCACGATCGTCTCTCGGAACCCTGCGCAACCCTTGCGCTGCGATGGCGCATGCGCTATCGCGACCGCAGTGCCTCAGGCGACCAGGCGACGTAAAAGTGTTGATGCCGTGACGATTCCGAGGACGGCTGCCACCACCAGCACGACGATGTCCACGGGGTTGAACGGGGTGCCGATCAGCAGCCCGCGCAGTGCGTTCACCTCGTAACTGAGTGGATTGACCTTGCTCAGCACGTGCAGCCACGTCGGCATCACGTCGACCGGGTACAGCGCGTTGGACGCGAAGAACAGCGGCATCGTGATCGCCTGGCCGATCCCCATCAGGCGGTCGCGGTTGCGCACCAGACCGGCCAGGGTCATGGACAGGCAGGCGAAGAATGCGGCGCCGAGCATGACGATGGCCATCGCCGCCAGAATCCGCAGCGGATTGACCGTCAGGCCGACGCCCATCACGTACGCCAACGCGAGCACCCCGACCACCTGGGCCACCGAACGGACGCCGGCGGCGAACGCCTTGCCGGTGATCAGTGCCGACGCCGGGGCCGGCGTCACCATGAGTTTGGCCAGCACTCCGGCGTCTCGATCCCAAATGATTTGTATCCCATAGAAAATGGAGATGAACAGCGCCGACTGGGCGATGATCCCCGGCGCCAGAAACGCCAGATACGACACCGATCCGGTGGGGATGACATGCAGGTGGCTGAACGTGGTCCCGAAGATCAACAGCCACAGCGCGGGCTGCACCATCCGGGTGACGAGCTCGGTCCGGTCGTGTTGCAGCTTCTGCAGTTCGACGATCGCGAATGCTCCGATGCGGCTGGACAGCGCACCGACTCGTTGCCAGCCACGCGGGGCGAGGACCAGCGAGCCCGCCGCGGCGCTATCAACCGACACGACGCGCCACCTTTCTGCTGGAACGGATTTCGCGAATGGACCCGTTGGCTTCCCCTGGGTCTTCTTCTTCGTCCAAACCCGACGCCGCGTAGTGGCGGAATACGTCTTCGAGGGTGGCCGACGGCGACACCGTCGCCTTCAGTCTGTCGGGGGTGCCGACGGCCCGCAGCTGACCGCGATGCATCAGCGCGACCCGATCGCACAGCGCGTCGGCCTCCTCCATGTAGTGGGTGGTCAGCAGGACGGTCATGCCGAACTGGGCCTGCATCTTTTGCACCTGCCCCCACACCCCGTCCCGCGCAATCGGATCCAGACCGACGGTTGGTTCGTCGAGCACCAGCAGCGACGGGCGGTTGACCAGCGCCTGGGCCACCTCGAGGCGGCGCACCATGCCGCCGGAGTACGACGACGCCAGCCGGTCGGACACCTCCATGAGATCCATGGCGGACAGCGCCTGATCGACGCGGTCGGCGCGCTCGCTGCGGGGCACGCCGTACAACCGCGCGAACCACGCCGCATTCTGCCGGCCGGTGAGCGCGGGCTCGATCGAAAGCTGTTGCGGCACATAGCCGATATTGCTTCTGATGTCGGTGGTTTGGCGGCGCGCGTCCATCCCTAAGATACGCAGTTCGCCGTGCTGCACGGGTGTCAGCGTGGTCAGCATCCGGACCATGGTGGTCTTGCCGGCGCCATTGGGCCCCAGCAGTCCCATGGTCTCGCCAGGGCGCACCTGCAGGGTCACGTCATCGACGGCGGTGAACTGGCCATAGCGATAGGTCAGGTTTCGGCCGTCGACCGCCATCGGCAGCGATCCGCTCATGGTCGCCGCTCTCGCAGTTTTCGGGTCATCGTGTCGAGGACCTCCAATCCCTTTGTCAAAGAATCGATTTCGTCGTCATCCAGTTCGCCGATCACCTCGGACAGCAATGCCCGCCGGGTGGCGCGGGATGCGTCGACGACCTGCTGGGCGGGCTCGGCAAGCCGAAGTTGGCAGACCCGGCGGTCGGTGTCTCCCGCCGTCCGCAGCAATAGCCCGCCGGACACCAGCTTGGTGACCAGGGTGGAAGCGGTGTTGGGCACCAGGCCGAGCTCGGCCGCCGCGGCGCTGACCGAAATACCCGGCCGACGCCCGACCAGCCACAACAGCTCCGATTGAGACTCGGAGAGTCGCGACGAGTCGAATCCGCGGCCGGCCGACCTGCGCAGCTGCCGACGGAACCTGCCGACGACTCCAAAGAGCTCGCCCGCCACATCAGTGCGTGATTTCATATGCACCCCATAATACCTCTGTAGCCGAGCTATTTATGTGGAGAAGCTATGCGTGGGTTATGTACCCGCTACCGGGGAAGGCGATGCAGCACGACGTCGGTCAGCTCGCCGTCGTCGACGTTCGCGGTCATGTAGGTGCAGAACGGTTGCCTGCGGCGGTCCGTCGGCGACCCGGGATTGAGCAGGCGCAACCCGGTCTCGGTGGTGGTGTCCCACGGGATGTGGCTGTGCCCGAAGACCAGCACCTGACTGTCGGGGTAGAGCCGCGACATCCGGGCGTCGCGTCCGCTCGCGGCGCCGGTCTCGTGCACGACGGTGAACAGGACCCCCGCCAGCCGTACGTCCGCACGTTCGGGCAACCTCGCCCGCAACGCCGGGCCGTCGTTGTTTCCCCAGCAGCCCACCAGCCGGGCCGCCCGCGCCTCGAGCTCGTCGAGGAACTCCCGCGCTATCCAGTCGCCGGCGTGGACGACGACGTCGGCCTCGGACACCGCGTTCCATACCGGCGCGGGCAGGTCGCGGGCCCTTTTCGGGATGTGGGTATCGGCGATCAACAGCAGCCTCACAGCCCCATCTTGCGCCAAATCGCGCGCATCGTTGCCCGGACCCGGCGGGACGATCAGGGCTATATACCCTACGGGGTATGGTATACAGGACGCATGGGAAGCGAAGGTAACGGCAGCGGATCGCACAACACGGATGTCGCCAAGCACGACGCCGGGGACATCGACGCCGTCCTCGCCCGGTTACGGCGGGCGCACGGTCAGCTCGGGGGCGTCATCTCGATGATCGAGCAGGGTCGCAGTTGCAAGGACGTCGTGACCCAGTTGGCGGCCGTCTCGAAGGCCCTCGATCGCGCGGGCTTCAAGATCATCGCGTCCGGGCTGCGTGACTGCATCGCGCGGCCGGCCGCTAAGCCGGCCGTCTCCATCGATGACCTCGAGAAACTGTTCCTGAGCCTGGCCTGAAGGGCCACGCTGCCGAGAGAGGGGTGAAAAGCAATGTCCTCCGCGAAAAATGACCGGACCCGACCGACGGTGACGCTCTGGCTCGACCCGGTGTGTCCGTACTCGTGGAACACCGCACGTTGGCTCCGCGCCGTCGCAGAGAAGACTGGACTGGCGATCGACTGGCACCTGATGAGCCTGGCGGTTCTCAACGAGGGTCGGGAGTTGTCACCCGCGCAGCAGGCCCACATGCGTGACTCGCGGCAGATCGGCTGGCTGATGGCCGCTATAGCGCGCGACCATGGCGACGCGGGATGGAACGCGGCGTATTTCGCCTTCGGCGAGCGACACTTCGACCGCTCAGAGCCTGTCAGCGGCGACCTCGTCGCGCAGGTCTTGATGGCGGCGGGGGCCCGCGGCGCAGAAGCGGCGGCGGTCTCCGACGCGTCCCTGGACGACTTCATCCGGACCCAGCATGAGGAGGGCCAAAAGGCACTCGGTGAGACCGGGGGCAGCCCCATTCTGCGGATCGGCGACCACACATTCTTCGGGCCTGTGCTGACCGGGCTTCCGGATTCCGATGCCGCCACCGCGCTGTTCGATGCGATCGCGACCTTGGCCGCGATTCCGCAGTTTGCCCAACTGCAACGGCCACGCGCGGCCTAGCCGCACGAGCGTCGACGCTGAAACAAGGAGGAAAGAATGACATCGACGTTGAGCACCACGCTGCACACCTCGTTCGAGGATGCGGTGGACCGGACGACAAAGGCGTTGGCGGATCAGGGTTTTGGCGTCCTGACGACAATCGACGTCAAGGCCACGCTGAAGCAGAAGCTGGGCGAGGACATGGAGGATTACCTCATCTTGGGCGCCTGCAACCCCACGCTCGCGCATCGCGCGCTGGGCATTCATCGCCAGATCGGCCAGCTGTTGCCGTGCAACGTGGTGGTGCGGTCCGATCCCGCCGGTGATGCCGATGCGGTTCTGGTCGAAGCGATGGATCCCCAACTCATGGTCAAGGTGACGGGCGAGCAGGGAGCTCTGCAGGAAGTCGCCGACCAGGCCACCGCCAAGCTGCAAGCGGCGATCGGCGCGCTGGGATAACCCGGATAGCCGCGCGGGCGCAAGCGCTCGCCGGCCCGACTAGCCGTCTTGGCTGCGCGCTTCGGCGCCCGACTCACCGGCGTCGAACGAGTCATCCGAACCCGCAGCCCCCACATACGAGCCGTCTTCCTCGCCCGCGGCGGCGCGGGACTGAGTCTGGTGGTTCTCAGCGTCCACGTCTTCCTCGGCCTTGTGGCCCTTGTGATCTGGCATGGTGGCTTCCTTTTCTGGGGAGGGGGAGTTCCCCCGTGGGGTTCCCTCGACAGCCGAGATGAAACGGCGACCTCCGGCCACGACGTGGAGCCACGGCGCTATTGTTAGCAGCCGAAGCCAAGGAGAACATCGAATGCGCACCTTCGAATCAGTCACCGAACTTGCCGCGGCCGCGGGCGAAGACCTCGGGCACAGCGACTGGGTCACCATCACCCAGGAAGACGTCAACCTGTTCGCCGACGCGACCGGCGATCACCAGTGGATTCACGTCGACCCGGAACGGGCCGCGTCGGGCCCGTTCGGCAAGACCATCGCCCACGGTTTCATGACCTTGGCGCTGCTGCCCCAGCTGCAGCACCAGATCTACACCGTCAACGGCATCAAGCTGGCAATCAACTACGGCCTCAACAAGGTTCGATTCCCCGCCCCGGTTCCGGTCGGCTCCCGGGTACGCGCCCAGAGTTCGTTGGTCAGCGTCGACGACGTGGGTAACGGCGCCGTGCAGGCGACCATCTCGACCACCGTCGAGATCGAGGGATCGGCCAAGCCGGCGTGCGTGGCCGAAAGCGTGGTTCGCTTCGTCGCATAAAACCCGCGCCTAAAACCCACGTCGAGCGTCGAGTTGTTGCGGTGAAACGCGGGCTTTTCCCCAACAAGTCGACGCTCGACGTCAGAACTCGGCGACCGCGTGTTCCAGCCGCTCGGCCAGCCGCGCTTGTGCTTCGGCGCGCCGGGTCGGGATGTGGGCTGAGGGGAAAGGCGTTGTCACCGGCTCATATTCACGCAGGGTCCGGCGGGCGACCGTCATCTTGTGCAGTTCGGTCGCGCCGTCGGCGATGCCCAGGGATTCGGCGGCCACCAGCATTTTGACGAACGGCATCTCGTCGGAGACGCCGAGTGCGCCGTGTAGGTGCAGCGCGCGCTGCGCGACGTCGTGCAGGACCTGCGGCATGGCCACTTTCACCGCCGCGATGTCGCGGCGCACCTTCTGATAGTCGTGGTGCTTGTCGATCAACCAGGCGGTGCGCAGCACCAGCAGCCGGAATTGCTCGATCTGGATCCAGCTGTCGGCGATCTTCTCCTGCGTCATCTGGAAGTCGGCCAGCTTCCCATGCCTGGTCCGGCGCGAGACCGCGCGCTCACACATCATGTCAAAAGCCTTGCGCGCCAACGCTATCGTCCGCATGGCGTGATGGATGCGGCCACCGCCCAGGCGGGTCTGCGCGATCATGAACGCCGAACCTTCGCCGCCGAGCACATGGTCGGCCGGCACCCGCACGTCGTTGTAGCGAACGTATCCGTGTGAGCCGTGCTTACCGGACTCGCCCCCCACCGCGACGTTCCGAATGATCTCGATGCCTGGGGTCTCGGCGGGGACGATGAAGAGCGACATCTTGTCGTACGTGCGCGCGTCGGGCTTCGTCACCGCCATGACGATGAAGAACGACGCGTGCTTGGCGTTGCTGGAAAACCACTTCTCCCCGTTGATGACCCAGTCGTCTCCGTCCCGGGTTGCGCTCGTCACGAACATCCCCGGATCGGAACCACCCTGTGGTTCGGTCATCGAGTAACAGGAGGTGATCTCGCCGTCCAGCAACGGCTGCAGGTACCTGGCCTTCTGCTCGTCGGTGCCGAACAGCGCGAGGATCTCGGCGTTGCCGGAATCCGGCGCCTGACAGCCGAATACCGAAGGCGCCCAACGGGAACGCCCGAGGATCTCGTTGAGAAGCGCGAGCTTGACCTGACCGAACCCCTGACCGCCGAGCTCGGGGCGCAGGTGGGCCGCCCACAGGCCCTGGTCCTTCACCTGCTGCTGCAACGGCCGCAGAATGGCCATCATCTCCGCGTTGTGCTTGTCATAGGGGTCGAGGGCGACCAGGTCGAGCGGTTCCAGCTCTTCGACCATGAACTTTTCCACCCAGTCCAGCTTTGCCTGGTATTCGGGGTCTGTTTCGAAGTCCCACACGAGGGCCAACCAATCCCCGGCGCAGCGCCGCGCCGGACTCGTCGATGAAGCCACCCCATCCTAGAGCGAGGCGGCCAGGATTCAGTCGTCGGCGCGGGTGTCTATCACGCGCTGGGCGACGTCGATGAGCTTGGTCTGGCTCTCCTGGGAAAGCCGGCGCAGCAACTCGAAGGCACGCACATCGTCGACGCCGTAGCGCTCCATGATGATGCCCTTGGCCTGGCCGATACGGTCTCGCGTGGACAGGGCCGACAGCATTTGCTGTCCGTGCCGCGAGGCCATGATCGCCGAGGCGGCATGCGCGGCGAACACCGTTCCGATGGTTTCGGCCTCGGTGTCCCACACGCCGGGCCGAAAGCTGAACAGGTTGAGCGCGCCGGCAGTGCGCTCCGCCGTATACAGCTTGAACGAGAGGCTGCTCAGCACGCCGTGCTCCACGGCCGCCGGGGCGTAGTGAGGCCAGCGCGGTTCCTCGCGAAGGTCGTCGGTGCGCACGATCGTTTCTTTCAGCGCGGCGTCGTGGCAAGGGCCCTCACCGAAGTCGTGTTGTAGCTTGTCCAGCTTGGCGACCAGGCTGTCGGTGTCGGCGAGGGATTCGAAGTCGCCGCCGCCCTTCACCAGCAGTACGCCCGCGATGTCCGCCGCCGGTATCAGCTCCACAGCCGTGGTGGTCACGTCGGCGAGAACCCGGTCGAGCGAGCGCGGCGCCGCGATTTCCCGGGCGAGCTCGGCCATGCGCGTAGCCAGCTCGTGCCGCGAGGTCGCGTCCAAAGACTCCATGGGACCGGATTCTCCACGATGTACCCCCGTGGGTCACCCCGTCCGCGCATTTTTCCGCGGCGCCGACCCGCCGAGAAGTTTGCGGAGTGCATCGTTTGGCCCCATGAGCCCCGGGTACCCGCCGTCGACAGCCCGATGCCAATCCCCCAGGAGGCCCCAGTGTTTGTGCACAACAAAGATCTTCAATTCGAGGTTCGCGTCGATCGACCCGACCCTCGCTTCGCGTCGCTGCTGATGGAACAGTTCGGCGGAGCCAACGGGGAACTCACCGCGGCGCTGCAGTACTTCACCCAGGCGTTCGTGCTGCGGCAGAAGAACCCCAAGATGTACGACCTGTTCATGGACATCGCGACCGAGGAGTTGAGCCACCTCGAAATGGTCGGGTCGATGATCACGATGCTGCTCGACGGGCTCAACGACAACCTCAAGATCGCCAACGAAAAATGTGACTGGATGCCGGCGGTGGCTTCCAACGGCGGCGGCCGGGATGGCCTCATCCATTCGGTCGCGGTCAACCCGCTGTTCCTGGTGCTCAGCGGCGGTGGGCCCGACGTCAAGGACTCCGGTGGAAACAACTGGACGGGCGCCTACATCGACGCCAACGGTGACCCGACCGTCGACCTGCGCAACAACGTCGCGGCGGAGTCGCGTGCCAAGATCGTCTACGAATACCTCAAGCAGTACACCGATGACCCCGGCGTTCAGGACACCCTGACGTTCCTGATGACCCGCGAGGTGGCGCACTATCAGCAATTCAGCGCCGCGCTGAACGAGCTGCCGGTGAACTTCCCACCCGGACAGTTGCCGGGTGACCCACGCTTCCAGAACGTGGCGTTCAACATGTCCAACGGCGGCGGCGAGTCCATCCGCGGCCCGTGGAACCAAGGCCAGGGGCCGTGGCCCGAGGGCATGGAATGGGAGTACGTCGAAAAGCCCGAAGAACAGTGGCTGGGCGGCACCACGCGCAAGAACACGGGCGCTGCCGAGAACCCGCAGGGCTCACCGGCCGTCAACGCCGAGAAGCCATTCACCCACGAACAGCACGTTCCCACAGGATAGTTGGAGCGGAACAAGGGCCGGGCGTCGATTATTCGGCGCCCGGCCGCCGGCCGGCCTCAATGCATCTGGGGATCCGGCGGGTTGTCCTCGCCGCGGCCGGTGAGCGCGTCGCGCACGTGGTCGACCGCCGCCGCAGCCATTCCCATCGTTTTCAGCACCGCGGGGTTCGGCGGCGTGTCCGGATGCGGTCGGGTCGGGGCAATCTTCTTCCCGGCTTCCAGCTTCGCGCCGATCTTCTCCAAATCCGCACGGCTCATTACGGTTTCGACCTGAGGCCAAACCTCATTCTGTTCGTAGGCGATGTGTTCGCGCCCCGCCTTGACGAATTCCTGCAACGCTTCGTGGTAATCCGGCTCGCCCGGCTTACCGTCCTCGAGGCGCTGCAGCAGCTTCTTTCCGGCTTGCTCCTGCTCGATCGCCTTGTCGACGAGTCCGTCACCGATCGCGTCGCGTACCGCGGGCCAGAAAAACTGCTCCTCGATCGCTTCGTGCTGTGACTCGGCGATGATGAGGTTGTTGACCATGGTCTCCAGGCCGCTCGCCTGCGCACCGGACCCCGACGGCGCGCCGTCCAGCGTCTCCAATAAGCCGAGCACGCTCTTATGGTCCTGACGAAGAAAAGTGATTGCGTCCATGCCGTGCCTTCCAGTCGGGGCTGTGAGAAGTTCGCGTGCGGATACCCCGGCTGACCGCGCCGAAACGGTAGGTGGGCGAGGTGCGTTCAGCGCAGTTGCGGTAAGACGTTGGCGCGGTAGAAGTCGATGGCGACGACGGGATCGCCCTGGGGAAAGTGCAGGAACGGGATGGCGCCGGCGTCCAGAACCCGCTGCACGGCGTCGACGTGCGGACCTGCGTCGGTGCCGACCGTCCAGCCGGCCAGCACCTTGTCAATGGGGTTGGACTCGGCCGCGCGCTGGATCTCGACGGGGTTGGGCTGATCGACGGCCCCGGCGGTGAAACGCCACAGCGTGGCGGCCCGGATCGCCTCGGCGTTGTCGCCGACGACCGCGAACAACTCGGCGCGCTTGCCCAGCGTGCCCGCATCGCGGCCGGCGTCCCGCGCGCCGGCAGCGAAGGCCGCCAAGAGTTTTGGATTGGTGACATCGTGGGCCTGGGTGATCCAGCCGTCCCCGCGCTGCCCCGCAAGCCGGGCGCTCTTCGGGCCGGCGGCTGCCACGAAGATCGGCGGGGGCGTGGCCGGGACGTCGTAAAGCTTCAGCGAATTGGTCTGAAAATAGCGTCCGGAGAACGAGATTCGCGAGCCACTCCATAGCTGGCGAATCAGGTCGATCGCTTCGGCCAGCCGGTCGTGGCGCTCGGCGTAATTGCCGTAGGTGTCGGTGGTGGCCTGCTCGTTGAGCCGCTCGCCGGTGCCCAGTCCCAGAAACACCCTGCCCGGGTTCAGGATCGCCAGCGACGCGAAGGCCTGGGCGACTGTGGCGGGGTGGTAACGGTAGCTCGGACAGGTCACCCCGGTGCCGAACGAGACGTGGCTGGTGCCGCTGCCGACCAGCGCCAGCGTCAGCCAGGGAAACATCGCGTGACCCTCGTTGTCCTGCCATGGCTGGATGTGGTCGCTGGCCCACACGTACTGAAAGCCGGCCCGTTCGGCCGCCTGAGCCTGTGCCACCAGGCGATCGGTGCGGAACTGCTCGTGCGAGAGCACGAAGCCCACGCCCTTGCCCGGCGGCGGTGGGCCGCCGGACTTGCCATGTTCGCCAGCCGGTTTCGCGCATCCGTCGGTCAGGCCGACGGATCCGAGCATGCCCGCACTGGCCGCGACCCGACCGAATGCCCGCCGCGAGATGCCGGTCACCGGATCGGCATACCCGTACCACCCGGGCTCACACCCACTAGCCTGATGCGGATGACCCCGCAGGTCCGACCGGCAGTAAAGGCCGATGTCCGTGAGCTCTCCCGCACGCTGGCGCGCGCGTTCTACGACGACCCGGTGATGATCTGGCTGATTCCCGACCAGGACAAGCGGACCGTGCACCTGTCCAGGTTGTTCGCGACGATGACGCGCCATCACCACCTGGCACGCGGGGGCGTGGAGGTGGCCGGCGCGGACGCGGGTATCGGCGCGGCCGCGCTGTGGGATCCGCCCGGCCAGTGGCAGGAGACCACCGGCGGGCAGCTGGCGATGACGCCGACTTTCATCCGGGTGTTCGGCCTGCGCTCGATGCGCGGGCGCGCGGTACAGGAATTGATGAAGAGCCTGCACCCCGAGGAACCGCACTGGTACCTGGCCGTGATCGGCAGCGATCCGACGGTCCGCGGCACAGGATTCGGTCAGGCGCTGATGAGGTCGCGGCTGGACCGGTGCGACGCCGAATACTGCCCGGCATATCTCGAGTCGAGCAAGCCCGAAAACGTGCCGTACTACGAGCGTTTCGGCTTCACGGTCACCCGCGAGATCGTGCTGCCCTATGGTGGTCCGAGCCTATGGGCCATGTGGCGCCAGCCGCGGTGACGGCCCGCCAACCGGCCCCCGTCCGCGTTTAGCCCCGCGAAGGCGCGGGCAACCGTCTCGGCATGAGCGATAACCCCCAGGCCGACCTGGATCCCGCGGACTTCCCCGAGGAGGGCGGCCCGGGTGACACCTTGAACGCGAGCGAAAGCACCGACTCGGACGAATTGCGCAATGACGACGGCGACATCGTCGTCGACCCTCCCGAGGGCTGGAGCGAGGCTGACAAGTTCGGCATGACCGCCAGGGAAGAACGCGAGGGCGAGTCCCTCGACGCCCGGTTGGCGGCCGAGGAGCCCGACGTCCCCGATGCCATCGAGCCGGTCGACGACAAACCCCGGCGCGCGCACCGGGGCCAGATCGACGGCACCCCCGAAGACGGCGACTCGCTGTACGAGGTCGTCGACGAATAAGTCAGTGTTCGGCTGTTTACTGCAGCCGACGCGGTCAGGGCGTGCTTCGCCAGCCGGCGATGCCGGTCGCGATCATCCTCAGCTGCTTGACGGCGAGCCGGCGGATGTCCTCGGTCGCCTCGGCGCTCTGCGAATCCTCGATGGCCTCCGCGATCACGATCATCGCGTTGACGAACAAGGTCGCCAGCACGTTGAGATCCTCGGTGGTCCACTTGTTCAGCCCGGGAAATCGCGCCAGGTCGGTGGCCAGTTCGGACGTGATCAGCCGGATTTCGGTGCGAATGGCGTATCGCAGCACAGACAAGCCACTGTTGCGTTCCCGGCCGATGAGCCGCCAGTGTTCGCGCCGGTCGGCGACGCTGGCGACCAGGATCTCGACCGAGGACTCGATCACCCGGTTCGGGTCGAGCTTGCCGGCCCGCGCGTCGCGCAGGGTGTCGCGCAGGCTCCGGAACGACTCGTCGATCAGGACCAGGCCCAGGGCCTCCATCGATTCGAAATGCCGGTAGAAGGCCGCCGGAACGATGCCTACCTCGCGGGTAACCTCGCGCAGGCTCAAGCTGGAGAAGCTGCGGTCCTGCAACAGCTTGAGGGCCGCGGCGATGATGGCCCGGCGAGTCGCCTCCTTGCGCTCCTCCCGCGACTGGCTTTCGCGCGTGCGCTCGCGACCTGAGCCGCGCCCGCGTGAGCTAGGAGTACGGCTGTTCACTGTGTGAACCCTACCACAGCCAGGCAGTAAACCCTTGACTACCTGGCCACCGTGGCCTCACGGTGTACATATGTTCACTCAAACCGCTCAAACATCTGGCCGAGTCCTCGCGCGGACCCTTCGGCAGCGCGTGTTGGGTTCAGAGCTGCTAGACCTGCTGACCGGTCCGCACGGCGTCGACCGCTACACCGAACTGGTGGCGCCGACCTGGACGCTGGGCGAAGCCCGCGCCAAAGTGACGGACGTGCGCCGGACCACCCCGCGCAGTGTCACCCTGACCCTGACCCCCAACGACACCTTCCTGTCCGCTCACACCCTGAAGGCCGGCCAGTACGTCAACCTCACGGTCGAGATCGACGGCCGTCGGCACACCCGTTGCTATTCGCCCGCCAATGCCGAAGGGACGGCCGGCCTCGAGTTGACCATCGGTCGGCACGAGGGCGGCCTGGTCTCGAATTATCTGTACGAACACGCCCACCGCGGCATGGTGGTCGCCTTGACGGGCACCGGGGGCGACTTCACGTTGCCGGCGCGCGGACCGCAGAGCCCGCAGCGCATCCTCTTCATCTCCGGCGGCAGCGGCATCACTCCCGTGCTGGCGATGGCGCGCACCCTGCTCACCCAGCGCCATCCGGGCGAGATCGCCTTCATCCACTACGCCCGCACGCCCGCCGAGGCCTGCTACCGAAACGAGCTGGCCGCGATGTCCCCGGTGCGGGTGCTGCACGGCTATACCCGATCCGACGACGGCGACCTCACCGGGCGCTTCGGCCCGGAGCACCTGGCCGCCGCGATGCCGTCGCCCGACGCGGTATTCGTCTGCGGGCCAACGCCTTTGGTCGAGGCCGTCCGATCGCACTGCGACAACGTGTACACCGAGAGCTTTGTGCCGCCGGCCTTCGACCCGCCGGCGGAACCGTCGGGCGGACGAGTCACATTCGCCGACAGCGGCGTTGACATCGTCGACGACGGGCGGTCGCTGCTGGAACAGGCCGAGGCGGCGGGTCTGTCGCCCGAAAACGGATGCCGGATGGGCATCTGCCACACCTGCACGCGCCGCAAAACGTCCGGCACCGTGCGCAACCTGGTCACCGGTGCGGTCTCGACCGCTCCCGATGAAGACGTGCAGATCTGCGTGTCCGTTCCGGTCGGTGACGTGGACCTGTCGCTGTAAACGCCAACTCAGCTCATAAAACGCTTGGAGGACAAGCAATGCCGAACGAAAAGATCACCCTGACCCGCGAACAGGCCGACGCGTTCGGCCGTGAACTCGACGCCATCAAGGAACGCGTGATGGCCGAACTCGGCGAAGAGGACGCCGACTACATCCGTCGCGTCATCAAGGCGCAGCGCGCGCTGGAAGTCGGCGGCCGAGCGCTGCTGTTCGCCGGGTTCCTGCCGCCGGCATGGCTGGCGGGCACCGCGATGCTGGGCCTGTCGAAGATCCTGGACAACATGGAGATCGGCCACAACATCATGCATGGCCAGTACGACTGGATGCGCGACCCGGCGATCTCCGGCCGCACCTTCGAATGGGACACGGCATGCCCGGCCGATCAATGGCGGCACTCGCACAACTACATGCACCACACCCACACCAACATCGTGGGGATGGACCGCGACATCGGCTACGGAATTCTGCGGATGAGCGAAGACCAGCCGTGGCAGCCCTACTTCCTCGGCAACCCCGTCTATGCGTTCCTGCTGATGGTGCTGTTCCAGTACGGCGTCGCGCTGCACGAGCTGGAAACCGAGCGCATTCGCTCCGGTGAGATCCGGCTCGAGGACAAGAAAGAAGTCCTGCGGGCCATCTGGAAGAAGACCCGACGGCAGACCCTCAAGGACTACGTCGCCTTCCCGCTGCTGGCCGGACCCGTCGCGCCGTTCGTCTTCACCGGTAACCTCACCGCCAACCTGATGCGCAACGTGTGGTCGTACATGATCATCTTCTGCGGCCACTTCCCGGACGGGACGCAGGAGTTCACCGTCGAAGAAACCAAGGACGAGTCGCGCGGCATGTGGTACTTCCGCCAGGTCCTCGGCTCGGCAAACCTTACCGGCGGCAGGCTCTTTCACCTGCTGTCCGGCAACCTGTCGCACCAGATCGAGCACCACCTGTTCCCCGACATGCCGGCCCGCCGGTACTCCGAGATCGCGCGAGAGGTGCAGGAGATCTGCGGACGCTACGGCATCCCGTACAACCGCGGCCCGCTGCTGCGCCAATTCGGCACCGTCGTCCGCAAGATCGTCCGGCTGACCTTCCCCGACTCGTGGACGCAGCAGTCCGGCGCCGAGAAGTCCCCCGAGCGCGAGCCCGTCGCCGCCTAAATCCGCGCGGTCCGGCCCATTGCCTCGCGCCGGGACAGGGGGACAATGAGGTCCGTGGAATGGACCGGCGCGCGCTATGCGGATACCCCGACAGTGGAAGCCTCGACGTGGATCGACGCCGACCCGGCGCGGGTCTGGAGCCTGATCTCCGATATCGCGCTGATGCCGACCTTCAGTGACGAGCTGAAGGCCGTGGAATGGGCCGAGGGATCGGATGGCCCGCGGGTCGGCGCTCGCTTCGTCGGCCACAACGAGCATGACGCCTTTGGGCAGTGGAGCAGCACCTCGCAGATCGTCGCCTGCGACCAGCCGCACGAGTTCGCCTGGGCCGTGGGCCAACCCGACGACCCTGCGGCGATGTGGCGATTCCGGCTCGCCCCCCGCGACGGCGGCACCCTGCTGAACTACTGGATGCAGATGGGGCCGGGCCGCTCGGGCCTGTCGGTGGCCCTCGAGGCGATGCCCGATAAGGAACAGAAGATCGTGTTCGTGCGGCTGCGCGAATTCGAGGGCGCGATCGGAAAAACGCTGGCGGCCATCAAACGGCTCGCCGAGCGCGGAGTGCATTGATGCGGACGGCCACGACGGTCGAGCTGTCCGGCTCCGGCAGCGAGGTCGCCGAGGTCACTGCGCTGGTCGTCGAGGCGGAGAAGCTGGGGCTGGATGTCTGCTGGGTGGCCGAGGCGTGGGGCGCGGATGCGCCGTCGGCGCTGGGCTACCTGGCGGCGCGCACCGAGCGGATCGTGCTGGGTTCCGGCGTGCTTCAAGTCGGCACGCGGTCGCCGGTCATGGTCGCCCAGACCGCGATCACGCTGTCCAACCTGTCGAACGGGCGGTTTCTGCTTGGTCTGGGCGCCTCCGGCCCGCAGGTCATCGAGGGCTTGCACGGCGTCTCGTTCAGCCGACCGCTGGCACGCATGTCCGACACGATCGACATCGTGCGGCAGGCGTTCGCCGGCGGGAAGATCTCCTACGCCGGAGAGGCGCTGGAGATTCCGCGGCCCGGCGGTGAGGCGGTGCCGATGCGCTTGTCGACCCGCGCCGAGCACGCCATTCCGGTGTACCTGGCCGCGCTGTCACCGGCGATGCTGCGGTTGACCGGACGCGTCGCCGACGGCTGGCTGGGCACCAGCTTCGTTCCCGAAGGGGCCGCCGACGCCTACTTTGCCCACCTCGACGAGGGGCTGGCATCCGCGAACCGCACCCGCGCCGATATCGACATCTGCCAGGGCGCCGAAGTCGCTTTCGCCGCAGACGAAGACGAGTTGCGGGGTATGGTCGCGGGCCGAAAAAGGGAGCTGGCCTTCAGCCTCGGCGGCATGGGGTCGTCGAGCACCAACTTCTACAACCGGGCCTACAGCCGGCAGGGTTGGGCAGACGTCGCCGCCGAGGTGCGCGAGCGCTGGCAGAGCGGCGACCGGGACTGGGCGGCCACCCTGGTGACCGACGAGATGGTGCTGGCCACCACGCTCATCGGGACCGAGGAGATGGTCTCCGCACGCCTTAAGGTGTGGCGCGATGCCGGGGTCGACACCGTGCGGCTCTATCCCGCGGGCGCCACCCTGGACGCCAAGCTTGAGACGTTGGGCCGGGCGATCGAGCTGGTCCGGCAGACCTAGCTCACGTCGGTGGGGGCGTCGATCGCCTTGACGAGTTTCACCTCGGGCCGCTGCGGCACGCCGTCGGCAAGGAACCACCGAAATGCCAGGTTTCCGCGCGGATACCCCAGCGTGGTAAGCGAATTCGGATGTGACGTCGTGTCGTGAGACAACACGACCGTCACGGAGCCGTCGCTGTTGGCGACGGCGCTGTGGCCGTTGAGGGAGCAGCGGGCATCCTTCGCGCCGAAGGTTGCCATGAACTGATTCCACACCACCAGGTTCCAGAACCTGCATGACGGCGGCCGGTGCGTGATGACCAGCGCCTCGTCTGCGTCGAGCACGAAACTGCCGTAGGCGTAGCAGGCGTCGCGCGCCGACCAGCCGAAGTTGGCATCGGGCACCTGGTAGGGATCGGCGAATGCGTTGGCGGCATGGGCGGTTTCGTGCCCCAATGCGTGCTCCTGATCGACGCGGTTCCCGACGGCCAGCGGCACGATGGCGAACATCGTCCGCAACCAGGCCGTGGCGGCGCGCAGACTCGCCGCGGTCTCGGCGTCACCGTGCCTGATCGGGTCGGGCTCGTCGAGCGCCTCGATGTGCCAGGTCACCGGGCGGCCGGTCAGGGGATCGGCCTGATAGTCGCGCGTCATCAACACGGCCGCATCGGGGGTGGCGGGAAAATCAAAGGTGAAGTTGCCGTCGGCGTCGATATCGAGATCGGTGTCGCGGACGATCGCGACCACCCGATCGGACCAGGCGCCGGGTGATGGCTCGTTGTAAGCCGTCACCGAGAAGTACACGCTGTCACCCTTGTTCCCGCTGATCCGGTACCGGCGGGCGGGATCGACCGGGCAGATGAAGTAGTAGGCGTCGGTGTTGTCCCCGCCCCAGCGGCGGTCGCGGCGGAAGGGAGTGTTCACCGCGACGAACTGCGGCCGACCCGGTTCGGGGAACAAGTAGGTGTCCAGCGCGACGCCAAGGGTGGCGGCGAGCATGCGATAGCCGTCGGCCACGTGCCGGTCGTCGGTGACGGCACGGTCACCCTCGAGGAACGAGTGGTCCAGTTCGCCAAGCGTTTTCAGCAGTTCCTGCCACGCGTGCGTCGACTGTTGCGTCATGCGCCGATTCCTTTCAGGAGCAACTTGGTGGTGCGATCGACCCACGCATCGTCGAGTTCGCCGGCGTGGGTGAGGAGGGAGACCAGCGCGATGCCGGCGATGGTCTCGGCCAGTTCGGCGGCGGTCACGTCGGGCCGCACCTCACCGCGCGCCGCGGCGGCCGCGAGCCAGTCGGCGAGGCCACCGCCGATGACGTCGGCGAACCGCTCCAGCAGCGCCGAATGCAGCGTCGGATCCGCGGCCATCTCGCCGATCAGGCCGGGCACCGCCGCCCGGGCGGCCGGGGTGCTCAGGAAAGCCATTGTGCGGCGGACCATTTCGCGCAGACCATCGCGAACCCGCCCGCTGTCGGGTATGGCGGTGCCGGCGCCGATCGGGAACACCGCCTCGTGCACCAGGTGTGCCTTGCTGGGCCAGCGGCGATAGATGGCCGGCTTGCTGGTGCCCGCGCGCTCGGCGATGGCGGAGACCAATAAGCCGGGATAGCCGGTTTCGGCCAGCAGCTCGACCGTCGCGCGGAGCACCGCGGCGTCGATCCGGGGATCACGGGGTCTGCCAAAATCCACAACCATTACGAAACTCAGAGTAACATAAGTCGCCGTGAACGTTCGGCTTGACGATCTCGCCTCGCCCCGGTTCAGCCCCGAGGGCCAACAGATTCTGGACATGATGGCCTCGATGGCGCCGGAGTGCCCCTTGGAGGCCGGCGCGCTGCACGCCAAGGCCAGCGCCGACACCGGTCTGCATGATTTCGGCCCGACCGATTACCGCGAGCGCCTCGAGGTCTACCTCGCCGCGCTGCGCGAGATCGACGGCCTGCACGACGCCGGGGTGGTGAACTTCTACGGGCAACTGTTGCAGGTGCTCAAGAACCGGCTGCTGTTGGCCGAACTGCTGCGGCGCCATCCCGAGATCAACGGGATCGACCTGCGCTCGCCGGTGGTGATTGCCGGGCTGCCCCGTACCGGCACCACGCACCTGCACAACATGCTCGCCGCGCCGCCGACCTTTCGCACCATGCCGTACTGGGAGAGCAACGAGCCGTTCCCGATGCCGAATGAGGTTGGCATCGAACCGGATCCGCGGCGGACCCGGATGGATGTCGCGGTCGGGGTGATCAACATGGTGATGCCGCATTTCGCGCTCATGCACGAGATGACCACCGACCACGTCCACGAAGAGATCCAGTTGTTGGCCAACGACGTGTCGACGATGCTGCTGGAGACGCTCGCCGAGGTGCCCCGCTGGCGCGACTACTACCAGGCGCACGACCAGACGCCGCACTACCGATACCTGGCGACCCAACTCCGGGCGATGCAGTATCTGCGCGGCGGGCGGCGCTGGCTGCTCAAGTCGCCCCAGCATCTCGAGCAGGTGCCCGTGCTGGATCGGGTGTTTCCCGACAGCATCGTGGTGTTCACCCACCGCGATCCCGTGCCGGTGGCGCTGTCGATGATTACGATGATCACCTACTCCGCCCGCATGCATCGCTCGCCGGTGCCGGTGGAGCAGATCGCCAACTACTGGATCGATCGCCTCGATCAGATGCTCACCGCGCTCATCCGCGGCCGCGACGCCGTCGGGCCGGACCGCTCGATCGACGTCCGGTTCGACGACTTCATGGCCGACGAACTCGGCGTGGCTCAACGGGTATACGCCCTGGCGGGCGAACCGTTCACCGACGAGGCACGCGCGGCCATCGACGACTACCTGACGGGCCACCGGCGCGGACGACTGGGCAATGTCGAGACGTCGTACGAGATGTTCGGGCTGGACGAGGGGAGCCTGCGCGAGCGCTTCGCGCCGTATGTCGAGCGATTTCTGGCCTAAGCCTTTCCGAGCCACTACGTTCTCAACTCATGGTCGCTATGCCGGCGCTGGACGGTGTCGAACACAGATACATCGATCTGGGAGAGGGCGTGACGATTCACGTCGCGGACGCCGGTCCGGCGAGCGGGCCGGCGGTGATGCTGGTACACGGCTTCCCGCAGAACTGGTGGGAATGGCACGAGCTGATCGGGCCGCTGGCCGCCGACGGCTACCGGGTGTTGTGTCCGGACCTGCGCGGCTCGGGCTGGAGTTCGGCGCCGCGCTCCAGCTACACCAAGGACGAGATGGCCGACGATCTGGCCGGGGTGCTGGATCGGTTGGGCGTCGCGACGGTCAAGCTGGTGGCCCACGACTGGGGTGGGCCGGTCGCGTTCATCATGATGCTGCGTCATCCGGAAAGGGTGACCGGGTTTTTCGGGGTGAATACCGTTGCGCCGTGGGTGAAGCCGGGCCTGGCGACGCTGCGTAATATCTGGCGGTTCTGGTATCAGATCCCGATCATGCTGCCGGTCGTCGGGCCGCGGGTGATCAGCGATCCCAACTCCCGGTTCGTCCGGATGCTCGGGTCATGGGTCGGCGGTGGTTTCACCCTGCCCGACGATGACATCCGCCTGTACCTCGAATGCATGCAACAGCCCGGCCACGCCGAGGCCGGCTCACGCTGGTATCGCAGCTTCCAGACCAAGGAGATGCGGAAATGGATGCGCGGCGAATACAACCACGCCCGCGTCGACGTCCCGGTCCGCTGGCTGACGGGCACCAATGATCCGGTGATCACGCCCGACCTCACCGACGGATATGCCGATCGGATCAACGATTTCGAGGTCGAACTGGTCGACGGCGTGGGCCACTGGATCGTCGACCAAAGGCCCGACCTCGTCCTGGACCGGGTTCGCACATTTCTGCGCCACGAAACTTAAACTGCAGCGCCGGTTTTCGGCGTGTCGTGTGCGTGACGTAAGTGTCGTGGCGCGCCGAGTGTACGCGCGGGATGCTAGTCGACGCCGATGGTGACTTCAGTCGACTTGATGAACACGGTGGCCGGCTGTCCGACCTTGAGTCCGAGGTCGGTGGCGGCGTCCTTGGTGACCGACGACGTGACAACCTGATCGCCGCCGTCCAGCGTGACCTTCACAACGGCCATCACGGTGCCGAGTTCGACCTCGGTGATGGTTCCCCTGAGCTGGTTTCGGGTCGAGAGCCGCATCGCAGGATCCTCCATGTCGGAACGGGTGGGGTCTGCGCTGAGCTTAGCCCCGCCGGACCGGCGCCAGAATGGCTTGCCACGCATTCCTTTACGGGAACGTACGGACCTAATGCCGCGGGCCGAGCAGGGCTACGGATGCATCGACGGCGGGTTCCACGATTCCTCGGACCGGCCTTCCGTCCTCGACCGCAAGTGCGGTCAGCTCCCGCAGGCCGCCGAGCAGGATCACGGCCAACGGCGCGGTCAGCGGAGGCAGCTTTGCACGCCGGAACCCCGGACTGGCGCTGAGGTCGATCAGCAGGCTGGTCAGCAACTGCAGTCCGCGCCGCTGGACCGGTCGCGCGGCCGCCCCCAGCGAGGGCAATTCACGGATCCAGCTCAACGTGATGGCGGGGCGCGCCTCGATGTATCCGACATACGCCTCGACCGCCTGGCGGATCTGCACATGCCAATCGGCCTCGGGATCGACCGACGCCGTGATTTTCGCGCCGAGTTTCTCGATGTCGACGGCCAGTAACTCGAGGAAGCACTCTTCCTTCCCGGCGAAGTGGTCGTAGAACGTGCGCTTGGACGTGCGAGCGTGGCGGACCACATCTGCGACGGTGCTGGCGCGGTAGCCGCGCTCGGTGATCGACGTGGCCAGACCATCGAGCAGTCGTTGCCGAAACGGATCCGGCCCGGCGGGTGCGTCGCCTGCGACCGCGTCGGCGGCAGTCGCTGTCACCGTTGGTGTCACGCGGGTGCCCCCTTTCGGTGGATGCGGCACCTTGTCAGGCCTGGTACATCAGAGTACCGTACAAGGAACGCGCTGCGGTACATCGCCGTACCAGCCCCGTCGCCGGGGCAGATGTTGGGAGACGCCATCGTCATGAGCCACCAAGTCGCCGCCCCGCCGGCCGCCGTCAACCTGCCTCCGGCGGTCCGGATCCCCAAGGTGCTTCAGGGCCTTGGGTTTTCGATGTCGCGGCGCTGGATGATCCAACGGCTGGCGCGCCGCCACGGCGATGTATTCACGCTCAACCTGCCGATGTACGGGCGGGTCATCGCCGTCGGCGACCCGCAGTTGGCCAAGCAGATCTTCACGACGAGCCCCGACGAGCTCGGCAACATCCAGCCCAATCTGGGCAGGCTGTTCGGCACCGGTTCGGTCTTCGCGCTCGAGGGCGACGAACATCGCCGACGGCGCCGGCTGCTGGCGCCGCCGTTCCACGGCAAGAGCATGAAGAAGTACGAAAGCATCATCGAAGAAGAGACGCTGCGCGAAATCGCCGACTGGCCACAAGGCAGCCCATTTCCCACGCTGCCGCCGATGATGCGGATCACGCTGAACGCCATTCTGCGCGCGGTTTTCGGAGCGGAAGGCGCCGAGCTCGACGAGCTGCGCCGGCTCATTCCGCCGTGGGTCACCCTGGGATCGCGACTCGCGTCGGTGCCGATGCCCAAACGCCAATTCGGCAGGTACAGCCCGTGGGGACGGCTGGCCGAATGGCGCCGCCGGTACGACAAGGTCATCGACAAGCTGATCGACGACGAGCGGGCCGACTCGCACTTCGCCGAGCGGACCGACGTCCTGGCGATGCTGCTGCGCACCACCTACGAAGACGGTTCGGCCATGTCACGCAAGGACATTGGCGACGAGCTGCTCACCTTGCTGGCGGCCGGACACGAAACCACCGCATCCACGCTGGGCTGGGCGTTCGAACGGATAAGCCGGCACCCCGACCTGCTGAAGGCGCTCGTCGAAGAGGCCGACAACGGCGGCAGCGAGCTGCGTCAGGCCACGATTTTGGAGGTGCAGCGAGCCAGGACGGTGATCGACCTCGCCGGTCGCCACGTCTATCCCGAGACCTTCCAGCTTGGCGAATGGGTGATTCCGCGTGGCGATTCGATCATCGTCGGAATCGGGCAGATTCACAGCAACCCCGACGTGTTCCCCGATCCGGACCGTTTCGACCCGCACCGCTTCCTCGGGACCAAGCCGTCGGCCTTGTCGTGGATCCCATTCGGTGGCGGGACGCGCCGCTGTGTGGGGGCGGCGTTTGCGAACATGGAGATGGACGTGGTGCTTCGAACGGTGTTGCGCCGCTTGACTGTTGAGACGACAGATGCGCCCGACGAAGGCTGGCACTGCCGCGGGGTCGCGTTCACCCCGAAGGCCGGCGGCCGAATTGTGGTGCGCCGGCGCTGATCTCGGCGCGGGCAGTGCGGCCGGGAGCCCAGCGTCGCTACTTCTCCGCGGTCGCCCGGCGCGGCAGCTTCCAGCCCGGGCGGATGAAGTGGCAGGTGTATCCGTTGGGATAGTGCTGCAGGTAGTCCTGGTGCTCGGGCTCGGCTTCCCAGAAGTCGCCGGCGGGGCTGACCTCGGTCACCACCTTGCCGGGCCACAGCCCCGACGCCTCGACGTCGGCGATGGTGTCCAGCGCGATCCGCTTCTGGTCCTCGTCGAGATAGAAGATGGCCGAGCGGTAACTGGTGCCCCGGTCGTTGCCCTGCCGGTCTTTCGTTGTCGGATCGTGGATCTGGAAGAAGAACTCCAGCATCGTGCGGTAGTCGGTGACCGCCGGGTCGTACACGATCTCGATGGCTTCGGCGTGCGTGCCGTGGTTGCGGTAGGTCGCATTCGGGACGTCGCCGCCGGTGTAACCGACCCGGGTCGAAACCACGCCCGGCTGCTTGCGGATCAGTTCCTGCATCCCCCAGAAGCAGCCGCCGGCGAGAATCGCTTTCTGGTTGGTCATCCTTCGTCCTCCATAACCGGCCAGCCCTCGGATAGGAACAAAAGCCAGGCTACACTCCGCCGATGAGCTGCAACGGTGCCGCGAAATCATGAGCATGCCCGAGTTCTCCCGTAGCGAACTGGCCGCCGCCTTCGAGAAATTCGAAGCGACCGTCGATGCGGCGGCGCGATCACACGACTGGGATGCCTGGGTCCAGCACTACACACCCGACGTCGTGTACATCGAACACGCGGCGGGCACCATGCACGGCCGCGACGAGGTTCGTGAGTGGATCAGCCGAACGATGGGCAGCTTTCCAGGCAGCCACATGGTCGCGTTCCCGTCGCTGTGGTCGGTGATCGACGAACCCACGGGGCGCATCATCATGGAACTCGACAACCCGATGCGCGATCCCGGGGACGGGACGGTCATCGGCGCGACGAACATCTCGATCATCACCTACGCCGGCGATGGCCTGTGGCGCCAGCAGGAAGACATCTACAACCCGCTGCGCTTCGTGCAGGCCACGTTGAAGTGGTGCCGCAAGGCACACGAGCTCGGCACCCTCGACGAGGCCGGCGCGCAATTCATGGAGCAATACGGAGGCGCCCGATGAGCACCAAGCCCAAACTCGTCGTCGGCGCCAACGGTTTTCTGGGTTCACACGTCACGCGCCAGCTGGTCGCCGACGGCCACGAGGTGCGGGCCATGGTGCGCGAGGGCGCCAACACCCGGTCCATCGACGACCTCGAGCTCACCCGGTTTCATGGCGACGTCTTCGACACCGCCGTGCTGCGGGAGGCGATGCAGGGTGTCGACGACGTCTATTACTGCGTCGTGGACACCCGCGCCTGGCTGCGCGACACCTCGCCGCTGTTTCGCACCAACGTCGAAGGGCTGCGCAGCGTCCTCGAGGTGGCCGTCACGCAACCCGAACTGCGCCGGTTCGTCTTCACCAGCACCTACGCGACCGTCGGGCGGCGGCGCGGGCACGTCGCGACCGAAGAGGACATCATCGACACCCGGGGGGTATCGGACTACGTCCGGTCCCGGGTCCAGGCCGAGAACCTGGTGCTGCGCTACGTGGCCGATTTCGGGCTGCCCGCGGTGGCGATGTGCGTGTCGACGACATACGGCAGCGGTGACTGGGGCCGCACCCCGCACGGCGCGTTCATCGCCGGCGCGGTCTTCGGCAAGCTGCCCTTCACGATGGCGGGCATCCAGCTGGAAGCCGTCGGCGTCACCGACGCCGCCCGGGCCATGATCCTGGCCTCCGAACACGGGCGCATCGGCGAGCGGTACCTGATCTCGGAGCGGATGATCGCGCTGACAGAGGTGGTCCGCATCGCGGCCGACGAGGCCGGCATGCGCGCGCCGCGTCGCTCCATCTCCGTCCCGATGCTGTACGCGCTCGGCGCGCTGGGCGACCTGCGGGCCCGCTTCACCGGAAAGGACGCCGAGCTCAGCCTCGCGTCGGTGCGCATGATGCGTGCCGAGGCGCCCGTCGACCACAGCAAGGCCGTCCGCGAATTGGGCTGGCAGCCGCGCCCGGTCGAGGAATCCATCCGCGAGGCGGCCCGGTTCTGGGCGGCGATGCGAAATGCCAAGAGCCGGAGCACGACTCCCGGCTGAACACCACGCCGGCCGCTGTTCAGGACGCGGCGCGGCTCCGAAAGTGGGACTAGCCTCGGGCGCTGTGACTACCGCGCGAGTGCCTGTCGATCTCACCGGCGCGCCCCAGACCATGTTGGCGACGTTCTACGCGAAGGCGCTCGATGCCGACTTCGAAAAACCGATCCTGGGCGATCGCTACGCGAAGGAGATCGTCGAGCGCATCGACTACGACTGGAAGAAAACCACCATCACACCGCGGCGGGCACCGTCGGTCACCACCCGGTCGGCGCACTTCGATGAGTGGACACGCAAATTCCTTGCCGCGCACCCGCGTTCGATCGTGCTGCACGTAGGCTGCGGGCTCGACAGCCGGTTTTTCCGCCTGGGGCCGGGCCCGGACGTCGAATGGTACGACGTGGATTACCCCGAGGTCGTGGCCCTGCGCACCCAGCTCTATCCCGGCCGCGATCACTATCGCGTCATTGCCGCCTCGGTCACCGACCCGGGATGGCTGGCGGAAATCCCCGCCGACCGTCCCGCCCTGCTGATCGGGGAGGGGCTGACGATGTACCTCACCCGGCAGGACGGCACCGCGCTGCTGCGCCGGGTGGTCGACCGGTTCGGTTCGGGCGAGCTGCAATTCGACGCGTTCAATTGGCTCGGGATCAAGTCGCAGTGGCTCAACACCGTGGTGCGACGGTCGGGGTCGACGCTGCGCTGGGCGATCAACGGGCCCGACGACATCGTCGATAGCGTGCCAGGGGTGCGGCTGCTGGCCTGGGAACGGTGGTTCGAGTCGTACACCTTCGCGCAGTTGCCCCGCTCATCGCGAGCCTTGGGCAAGACCATGTCGCTGTTTCCCGCACTGGCGAACATGGCGCAATACCACCGCTACGCATTTGGTCCGGCCGGACGGGAAGACCTGCCCACGGACGCGCGTTGAACCCCGATAGCCGTCTAAGGAGGAACCACCATGGCCCACCCGGAAATCAAAGAACCCAACGCGGGGCACCCGATCACCATCGAGCCGACCAACGGACGGGTTCAGGTGCGCGTCAACGGTGAGCTGGTCGCCGACACCACCGCGGCACTGGAATTACGCGAAGCCACTTTGCCTGCCGTGCAATACATTCCGATCGCCGACGTGGTGCAGGATCGGCTCACCCGGACCGACACCACCACTTATTGCCCCTTCAAGGGCGACGCGAGCTACTACAGCGTGACCACCTCGGCCGGTGAGACGGTCGACGACGTGATTTGGACGTACGAGCAGCCGTATCCGGCGGTCGCGGCGATCGCCGGGCATGTGGCGTTCTACCCCACCAAAGCCGACATCACCGTCTCGGCTCAGTAGGGGATCCACCCGGGAAGGGCGGTTGCGACCGCGCGCGTGTCGCTGTACAGACGCATGGAGACGATCAGCCCGTCGCGGGTGTCGAAGATGCATACGAACGGGCTGTCGAACTCGAGGCCGTCGGAGGTGGTGCCGGTGGCCTGCGCCTCCACCACCACCGTCTCTCCCTCGTTGACGCAGCGCACCAGGTCGATGATCAGCTCGAGGTCTTTCTTGCGTTCCTCGATCGCCCGCCGAAACGTGGCCTTGTCACAGGAAGTGCGCGTGTAGAGGGTCCAGTACGTGAAGTCGTCGCTGAGCAGCGCGAAACCCTCGTCCAGATCGCCGTCATCGCTGACCGTCTGCAAGAACATCCAAGCCAGTTCGCCCTGCGGGTCATCGAACGGCGTCATCACAACGCAATATTGACTTGGACCGCAGCGAACGGTCAATCAGGGCAGTCGGAGAATCATCACGTGAACAGCACGCGCACGGTCGTGTTTCCGGGGCCCGTCAGCTTCGGACACACGTTGGCGCCCCTGCGCCGCGGTCGCGGTGATCCGTGCTTCCGATCTCCCGGCGACGGCTCGATCTGGCGCACCAGCCTGCTGCCCAGCGGATCCGTCACGGCCCGGATCACTCGCGTCGCGCCCAATGCCGCGCAGGGCGAGGCGTGGGGGAGTGGGGCGCGGGAATTCATCGAAATGCTGCCCGCCCTGCTGGGTCTCGAGGACGACGACTCGGACTTCGTGCCGAAACATCCGACGGTAGCGGCTGCGCACCAACGGGTTCCGCACTTGCGCCTGGGCCGCACCGGGCTGGTGCTGGAGGCCCTGATTCCTGCGATCATCGAGCAGCGGGTGCCGGGCGCCGATGCGTTTCGCTCGTGGCGGGTGCTGGTGACCAAGTACGGCACACCCGCGCCGGGACCGGCGCCGGCGGGGATGCGCGTCATGCCGCCGGCGCAAGTATGGCGGCACATCCCGTCTTGGGAGTTTCATCGCGCCAACGTCGACCCGCGGCGGGCGCAGACCGTGGTGGCCTGCGCGCGCCGGGCTCCCTCGCTGGAACGGTTGGTGTCGCGGCCGGCGGTGCAGGCGCGTGAGGCGTTGATGTCGCTGCCGGGGGTGGGGGAGTGGACCGCCGCCGAGACCGCGCAACGCGCCTTCGGCGACGCCGACGCCGTGTCGGTGGGCGACTACCACATTCCCAAAATGATCGGCTGGACCTTGCTGGGCCGGCCCGTCGACGACGCCGGCATGCTCGAGCTGCTCGCGCCGATGCGACCCCACCGCCAGCGGGTGGTCCGGCTGCTCGAAGCCAGCGGACTGGCGTACGAACCCCGCCGCGGCCCGCGGCTGCCGGTGCAGCAAATCCACTCGCTTTGATCCGTAGCGTTTTTCAGCGCGGCCATCGGGTACCCACCAGTGCAAGTAGCTGTGTGCGAACCATGGAAGGAAGCTAGGAAATAAGCGATGACTCAGTTCACAATTCCGGGATTGACCGATAAGCAGGCGGCGCGCCTCACCGAACTGCTGCAGAAGCAACTGAGCACCTACAACGATCTTCATCTGACGCTGAAGCACATTCACTGGAACGTGGTTGGCCCGAACTTCATCGGCGTGCACGAGATGATCGACCCGCAGGTGGACGCGGTGCGTGGGTTTGCCGACGATGTCGCCGAACGCATTGCGGCCCTTGGCGCTTCGCCGCAGGGGACGCCCGGTGCCATCATCAAGGACCGGTCGTGGGACGACTACTCGGTCGGTCGGGACACGGTACAGGCGCATCTGGCCGCGCTGGACCTCGTCTACACCGGTGTCATCGAGGACATTCGGCAATACATCGACGAGACGGACGAACTCGACCAGGTGACCCAGGATCTGCTGATCGGTCAGGCCGGGCAGTTGGAGAAGTTCCAATGGTTCGTCCGGGCGCACCTGGAAAGCGCCGGCGGGGAGCTGGCGCACCAGGGTAAGAGCACCGAGAAGGATGCCGCAAGCAGCGCCCGTGGCAAATCCTGAAAATAAGCCCAGACTCCACACATTCGCCCCGGCGCCTCGGCGCCGGGGCGAAGTGCATGCGCCCGAGCGCACCTCCTCCGGAATAAGTGGACCCTAGTCCGGTTATATAGGGCATCCACGATATGAGGAGGCCAGATGCCTGCAGTCACGGCTAACACGCTGACGTTGCCACGAGTCAGCGGTCCCGGCCCCGCCGACACCGGGCGGCCGGTTCGATCGATCACCACCGGCCCTCGCGGCTACGAGGGCGAGGGTTTTCCGGTTGTGCGCGCGTTCGCGGGGGTCAGCACCGCGGCGCTCGACCCGTTCGTGCACATGGACCAGATGGGCGAGGTCGAATACCAGCCGGGGGAGCCACGGGGTACCGACTGGCATCCGCACCGCGGCTTCGAAACCGTGACCTACATGCTCGACGGGAAGTTCGCGCACCAGGACTCCCACGGCGGTGGCGGCCTGATCGCCGACGGCGCGACGCAGTGGATGACGGCAGGCTCGGGCATCCTGCACATCGAGACGCCGCCCGCCGAGCTGGTAGACAGCGGGGGCCTCTTCCACGGCGTCCAGCTCTGGGTGAACCTGCCGAAGAAAGACAAGTTCGCACCCCCGCGGTACCAGTCGATCGAAGGCGGCGACGCCGCGTTGCTGGCATCCGACGACGGCGGAGCGCTGATCCGCATCATCGCCGGCGAGATCGACGGCCACCGGGGCCCCGGCGTCACCCACACGCCGATCACCCTCGCGCACGCGACGATCGAGAATGGGGCACGGCTCGACATCCCGTGGCGGCGCGACTTCAACGCCCTGGTCTATGTGCTGTCCGGCAGCGGGTACGTCGGCCCGGTCGCACATCCGATCCACCAGGGGCAGTTAGCGGTCCTGGGACCGGGCGATCGGATCACGGTGGGGGCCCAGCGGGCCGCGGATTCGAGCCGGACGGCCATTGATTTGCTGCTTCTGGGCGGGCAGCCGATTCGCGAGCCGGTATTCCACTACGGGCCTTTCGTAATGAACACTCGCTCGGAATTGATCGAGGCGCTCGAGGACTACCAGGCCGGGAAGTTTGGCAGCATTCCGCCAAATGCGCTAATGCCGCACCACGGCGGTGGCACACTTTAGCAATGCTTCCACGGGGGACTCGCCGGCCGGGGCGTCCGCCCGCCGCGAAGGCCGACGAGACTCGGCAACGAATCATCCAAGCTGCTCGTTTGGTGTTCAGCGAGCGTGGCTACGACGGCGCGACCTTCCAGGCCATCGCCGCGCGCGCCGATCTCACCCGCCCTGCGATCAACCATTACTTCTCGAGCAAACGCGCGCTTTACCGCGAAGTGCTGGTAGACACCAACGAATCCGTCATCGGGGCCGGCATCAAACAGGCTGAACGCGAAACCACCCTGGCGGCTCAGTTGACGGCATTCATCGCCGAAGCGACGAGAGCCAATTCGAAGAACCCGGCCGGATCCGCTTTTTTAGTCACGGGCGTACTGGAATCGCAACGCCATCCGGATTTGGTCGGAAGCGACGATGATTCCGTTCGACTTGCCCGATCTTTTCTCCTGGGCGTCATAAACGACGCGATCGAGCGAGGCGAAATCATCGCCGGCATCGAGGCGTCGGCACTGACCGAGGCGCTGCTGGTGCTGGTCTGCGGGGTCGGTCTCTATGCCGGCTATATCGAGAGCCCCGAGCACCTGTTGGCGCTGGTCGGCGTGATGCGCCAGCTGCTGGAGGGCGCGCTGCAGCAGCCAGAGGCTTAGCGCTGCCCCGCGTTCAGTGAAGTTGCGCACAAAGCGTATAGGCTAACTAACTTATCCCGGTATCATGGCCGGGATATGACTGATCTGGATGCCTCGCCGCCGCCTTCCGTACGGTCTGCCGGCGACAGCTGGACCATTACCGAACTCGTCGGCGCCACCGCGTTGGGCGTCGCCGCGTCGCGCGCGGCAGAAACCGCCGGACCCGATCCGCTGATCCGCGACGACTTCGCGCGACTGTTGGTGGCGTCGGCCGGTCCGGCGTGGGCGCGGCTGGCCGACCCGGACCTCGCCTGGCTCGACGGTGACGAGCACGGACAGCGCTCACATCGGTGCGGCATCGACTACCAGGCCGTGCGCACTCACTTCTTCGACCGGTACTTCGCGGACGCCGCCGGGGCCGGGATCCGGCAGGTGGTGATCCTGGCCGCCGGGCTCGACTCCAGGGCCTACCGGTTGAATTGGCCGGCCGGCGCCACGGTCTACGAGATCGACCAGCCCCAGGTGCTGCAATACAAGGCTGACATCCTGCAGCAGCACGGCGCCGTGTCATCCGCTATCCGGCATCCGGTCCCGGTGGACCTGCGTGCCGATTGGCCCGCGGCCCTGACCTCGGCAGGGTTCGACCCCACCCGACCCACCGCATGGCTGGCCGAAGGGCTGCTTCCGTATTTGCCCAGCGACGCCCAAGACCGGCTCTTCGAGATGGTCACCGCGCTCAGCGCGCCGGACAGCCAGATCGCGATCGAGATGTTCGGCCTGAACTCCCGGAGCAACTCGCAGCGCTGGCTGCGGATGCGCGACCGGCTCGGTTTGGATGTCAATGTCCAGGCGTTGACCTACCACGAGCCGGACCGATCCGACGCCGCCGTGTGGCTGGCCGACCACGGCTGGCGGGTGCACAGCGTGAGCAACCGCGACGAGATGGCCCGGCTGGGCCGTCCGGTACCCGACGACCTGACTGATGAAGCCGTCCGCAGCACGTTGGTGCGGGCGCGTCTCGGCAAGCCCATCGCCTGACCACGGATCTAGCAAGGAGCACCGCCATGAGTTCACTGCGCACCCACGACGACACCTGGGACATCAAGAGCAGCGTCGGCACCACCGCGGTCATGGTGGCCGCCGCCCGGGCGATCGAAACCGAGCAGCCCGACGCGCTCATCCGCGACCCCTACGCCCGGCTGCTCGTCAACAACGCCGGCGCCGAGGTGTTGTGGGAGGCAATGCTCGACCCGGAGGTGGTGGCCAAGATCGAGGCCATCGACGAAGAATCCGCCGCGCGCATGCAGCACATGCGCGGCTACCAGGCGGTCCGGACGCACTTCTTCGACGCATACTTCGCCGACGCCGTCGCCGCCGGGATTCGGCAGGTGGTGATCCTCGCGTCCGGGCTGGACTCGCGGGCGTACCGTCTCGACTGGCCGGCCGGCACCACGGTTTACGAGATCGACCAGCCCGAGGTGCTGGGCTACAAGACCACCACGCTGGCCGAGAGCGGCGCCAAGCCGTCCGCCGATCGCCGCGAGGTGGCGATCGACCTGCGGGAGGACTGGCCGGCCGCGCTGCGCGCCGCCGGCTTCGACCCGGCCCAGCCGACCGCCTGGCTGGCGGAGGGATTGCTGATGTACCTGCCCGCCGAGGCGCAGGACAAGTTGTTCACCCAGATCGGCGAGCTGAGCCCGGCGGGCAGCCGCGTCTCGGCCGAAACCGCACCCATGCACGCCGAGGAGCGGCGCCAGCAGATGCGGGAACGGTTCAAGAAGGTGGCCGAGCAACTCGGCCTGGAGGAGACCGTCGACGTCGGCGAGCTGATGTACCGCGACGAGCACCGCGCCAACCTCGCCGACTGGCTCAACGAAAACGGCTGGCGCGCAACGGCGCAGAACTCGATCGACGAGATGCACCGCCTGGGCCGCGGGGTCCAGAGCTCCGAGGTGGACGAGGACCGGGACGCGTTCTCCGATTTCGTGATCGCCGAGCGGCTCTAAACGGCGCGGCGTCGTTGCGCCTGACCGCGTAGGCCCCTCGCACGTTCACCGTTGGCTCGCGGCTGCGGTTACCGGGAATTCGCCTGGTCATCGGGGACAATGGTCACTCATTATGGGCAGCGGCGGATCCGACCAATCGCAGCGCTGGGTGCTGAGAAAGGCTCGGTTGGTCGCCGCCACCGCTTCGGCGTTCGTGATGGCGATCACCGGCATGGGGTGGACGGGTTATCACACCGCCCTCGGCAAGATCATCATTTCGCATGCCCTGCCGAACGCGGCGAAGACGCTGGACGGCAACCAGAACATTCTGCTGATGGGTCTGGACAGCCGGCTGGACCAGAACGGCAAGCCCCTGCCCCAGGAGATCTACGAGGCTCTGCACGCGGGTGACGAAAGTTCGGGCGGCTACAACGCCAATGTCCTTATCGTCGTGCATATTTCGGACGGCGACGGGCCGGTCACCGCGATATCGATTCCGCGCGACGACTACGCGGAGCTACCGGGCTGTCCCGGGTCGGTCTGCGCCGGAAAGATCAAGCAGGCATACGGGCTGGCCTACCAGCAGTCGCTGAATTCGCAGGCGGCCGGGAATTCGGGTGGGGCGGGCGCCAACAACTTGACGGCTCGCGAGCAGACCGCCCGCGAGGCCGGCCGCAAGGCGGAAATCGACGCCGTCAAAGACTTTCTGGGCGTCTCGGTCGATCATTTCGTCGAGGTCACACTCGGCGCCTTCTTCCAGATCGCCAAGGCCGTCGAGCCGATCACC
The DNA here is from genome assembly GCA_036338755.1 of Actinomycetota bacterium. GTDB lineage: Bacteria > Actinomycetota > Actinomycetes > Mycobacteriales > Mycobacteriaceae > Mycobacterium. The sequence goes on from JAYZBN010000034.1 coordinate 82,791, forward strand.
GTCTGCCTCAACGCCGATACGCAGGACAGCTATTCGGGCGCCGACTTCCACCAGGGGGTGCAGCGCATCGATGCCGCGGACGCGATGGCCTTTGTGCGGCAGCGGCGCGACGAAAACGACGGATCCTTCACCGATTTCGACCGCACGCGGCGACAGCAGGCGTTCCTGGTGTCGTTGGTCGAGGCGGCCCGTAGGGGCGGTGCGCTGTCCAGCGTGAGCGGGCTGCGCAAACTGCTGCAGGTGGCCCGCGACAACGTCGCCGTCGACGACGGGCTGGACATCATGGAATTCGCCTCCCGCGCATCGCAATTGAGCGAGCGCCCGCTGTCGCTCTACACCCTGCCGATCGCCGGCTTCGGCAAGGACGCCAACGGATCCGACATCAATCAGGTCGATCTTCCGACCATCCGGCGCATCGTCAACGAGCGCTTCATGTCGGACACGCCGGTCGCGCTCGAGGCCGCAGCACCGGACACCCAGCCACCGCCGGCCGAACCCGCGATTCTCGACGTCGTCAACGCCACCTCACGCGACGGGCTCGCGGGCGCCATCGAGGAGGCCTTCACCGGCCGCGGCTTCACCCGCGGCAGCGCCACGACCGCGGCGGTCCCGGCCGACGACAGCATCATCGAATACGGCGCCGGGGCCGATCGGGCCGCGCAGGCCCTGGCCGATCAACTGCACGTGCCGGTGACGGCCAACGACACCGTGGCCGCGGGCACGGTGCGCCTGACCGTGGGAACGCAGTTTCCCGCCGGCGACTACCTCGCCCACCCCGGCGCAACGGCCGACCCGTCGGGGTCCGGGCGGGTGAGTGCCGTCGCCGCCACCGGCACCGGCGACCGGGCCCCGGCGCCGACCGACCTCAGCCAGATGACCGCGGCGAACGTCCCCTGCGTGAAGTAACCGCAGCCGCGATCGCGCCCGCGGGCTGGGTTCTTAGACGTCCTGACCCGGCGAGACCGGGTTGGCCGGATCCTTCCTACTGCTCTCCCAACCAGATGGTTAGTATCGCGGTTATCACCGATGAGCGGCCGCCGCAGCGGGACTCTGCTCGGGAAGGACAATGATGACCACCGAATCGGTTGCATCGAAGACCTCCGCATCCAATGGGACGGCTCAGCCCGCCGACGTCCCGGCGACGGTCGCCAAACTCCGCAGGACCTTCGCCACCGGGCGTACCCGCGACATCGAATGGCGCAAGCGCCAGCTGCTACAGCTGGCGAAGCTGATGGAAGAAAACGAGGGCGCCATCGCTTCGGCCCTCGCCGAAGACCTGGACCGCAGCCCCTTCGAGGCCTTCATCGCCGACATCGCGACGACCGCCGGCGAGGCGAAGTACGCGGCGAAGAAGGTTCGGCGCTGGACGAAGCGCAAATACCAGTTGCTCGAGGTGCCGCAGCTGCCGGGCCGCGGCTGGATCGAATACGAGCCCTACGGGACGGTGTTGATCATCGGAGCCTGGAACTACCCCTTCTACCTGACGCTGGGTCCGGCGGTCGGCGCGATCGCCGCCGGGAACGCCGTCATCCTCAAGCCCTCGGAGATCGCCGCGGCGTCGGCACACGTGATGGCCGACTTGGTGCCGAAGTATCTCGACAACGACGCCATCGCCGTGGTCGAGGGCGACGGCGCGACGAGCCAGGAGCTCATCGCGCAAGGCCTGGATCGCGTCCTGTTCACCGGCGGCACCGAGATCGGTCGCAAGGTCTACGAGGGCGCGGCCCCGCACCTGACCCCCTGCACCCTGGAACTCGGCGGCAAGAGCCCGGTGATCGTCGCGGCGGACGCCGACGTGGAGGTGGCGGCCAAGCGGATCGCCTGGATGAAACTGCTCAACGCCGGACAGACCTGTGTCGCACCGGATTACGTGTTGGCGGACGCCACGATCCGCGACGAGCTGGTCAACAAGATCGGCGCCGCCATCACCAAGTTCACCTCCGACAAGCCCGACGGCATGCGGATCGTCAACCAGCGGCAGTTCGACCGGATCAGCAGCTACCTGTCCGGTGACGACGGCAAGGTCGTCGTCGGCGGCAAGTGCGACGCGTCGAGCCTGCGCATCCAGCCGGCCGTCGTGGTGGACCCCGATCCGGACGGCCCGCTGATGCAGAACGAGATCTTCGGGCCGGTGCTGCCGGTGGTCACCGTCCAAAACCTGGACGACGCAATCCGTTTCATCAACTCTCGGCCCAAGCCCCTCTCGGCGTACCTGTTCACCAAGACGCGCGAGACTCGCGAGCGGGTGATCAAGGAGGTGCCCGCCGGCGGAATGTTGGTCAACCACCTCGCCTTCCAGGTGTCGACGGCCAAGCTGCCGTTCGGTGGCGTCGGCGCATCGGGAATGGGTGCCTACCACGGCAAGTTCGGTTTCGAGGAATTCAGCCACCGCAAGTCGGTGCTGACCAAGCCGACCCGCCCCGACCTGTCGAGCTTCATCTACCCGCCCTACACCGACCGCGCCATGAAGATGGCCCGCCGGATGTTCTAGGAATCGTTTTCCCGCACGAAATCACTTGCTCGACACAACTTTTCATACGGAGAGGAAACTTATGCCCGGAGTGCAGGATCGCGTCATCATCGTCACCGGAGCCGGTGGAGGACTGGGCCGTGACTACGCCCTGACCCTCGCCAAGGAGGGCGCCAGCGTTGTCGTCAACGACCTCGGCGGCTCGCGCGACGGCACCGGCGCCGGCCACAACATGGCCGACGATGTGGTCAAGGAGATCAAGGACGCCGGCGGGCGGGCGGTCGCCAACTACGACAGCGTCGCCGAGTCCGAGGGCGCCGAGAACATCGTCAAGACCGCGCTCGACGAATTCGGCGCCGTGCACGGCGTGGTCAGCAACGCCGGCATCCTGCGCGACGGCACCTTCCACAAGATGTCCTTCGAGAACTGGGACGCCGTGCTCAAGGTGCACCTCTACGGCGGTTACAACGTCATCCGCGCCGCATGGCCGCACTTCCGTGAGCAGAGCTACGGACGCGTGGTCGTCGCCACCTCCACCAGCGGGCTGTTCGGCAACTTCGGCCAAACCAACTACGGCGCGGCCAAACTCGGCCTGGTCGGCTTGATCAACAGCCTGGCTCTGGAGGGTGCGAAGTACAACATCCACGCCAACGCGGTCGCCCCGATCGCGGCGACCCGGATGACCGAAGACATCCTCCCCAAGGAAGTTCTCGAGAAGCTGACCCCCGAGTACGTCGCCCCGGTGGTGGCCTACCTGTGCACCGAGGAAAACCCCAACAGCGCATCGGTTTTCGTGGTCGGTGGCGGCAAGGTGCAGCGCGTCGCGCTGTTCCAGAACCAGGGCGTCAACTACGACAAGCCGCCGTCGGTGGAGGACATCGCCTCGCAGTGGGGCGAGATCACCGATCTGTCCGCGGCGAAGCAGGCCGACTTCAAGCTGGGGTAAGCACGAGCCTGCGACTCAGGCCAGCAGCTCTGCGCGGAGCCGGTCCACCTCGTTTTCGGTGACGCCGGCTTCGCGTAGATACGCCTGCAGCGACCCGAACTCCCGATCGATGGCGTGGCGCGCGGCGTCCAGATACTCCGGACGTACACCGAGGACCCCGTCGGCCAGCCTCGCCTTGGTGAACGTGACCACCTCTGGGGTCAATTCGACGTCGGACCGTCTCTGGATCATCTCGTAGATGTGGTCGCGCAGCTGGGGGACCGCGGCGTTGCTGCGCAGGTAGTCGGCGACGATGGTGTCGCGATCGATGTCGAGCACCTCCAGCACCGTGGCGATCACGAAGCCGGTGCGGTCCTTGCCCGCGAAGCAGTGCGTGAGCACCGAACGCCCGGCGGCCAGCATCGAGAAGACTTGCCGCACAGCGCGTTGCGCCCCGCTGCGGGTCGGAAACTGCCGGTACTCGTCGATCATGTGCCGGATCGCGGCCTCGTTGACCTCTTCGTCGGACTGGCTCGCGTCGCCCTCGAACAGGCGCCGAAACGCGGTCTCGTGCGGCGCGTCGTCGTCGCTGGGCTGATCGTCGCCGAGATCGGGCAGGGGGAGCCGGTGGATTTCGACGCCGTCGGGAACCAACCCCGGGCCGCGCCGCGCGACTTCCTGATTCGCGCGCAGATCCGCGACGTCGGTGATGCCCAACTCGCTCAGGGTGGCGCGGCCCTGGTCGTCGAGGCGGCTCAGCTCACCGGACCGGAACAGCCGCCCGGGCCGCAGCGCGGGTGTGCCGTCGGCGACATCGCGAAAATTCCACGCGCCCGACAGTTCCCGCAACGCCTCAGTCATTCGCGGGTCACCGCCGCGGCGAACGCGGACTGCTCGCGGCCGATCTCGCTGCGCGCGATGGTGCGCATGTGCACCTCGTCGGGCCCGTCGAAGATCCGCATGGCGCGGTGCCAGCCGTACAGGCGGGCCAGCACCGTGTCGTCGCTGACGCCCGCGGCGCCGTGCACCTGGATCGCGCGGTCGATGACGTCGCACGCCACCTGCGGCGCCACCGCCTTGATCTGCGAAACCAGTAGATGGGCGGCCTTGTTGCCGTGCTGGTCGATGGTCCACGCCGCCTTCTCGCAGAGCAGCCTGGACTGGTCGATCTCGTTGCGCGACTTGGCGATTGCCTGCTGCACCAGACCCTGGTCGGCCAGGGGGCGGCCGAAGGCGACGCGGCTGTTCGCGCGGTGCACCATCAGCGCCAGCGCACGTTCGGCAGCGCCGAGAGCGCGCATGCAGTGGTGGATGCGGCCGGGCCCCAGCCGGGCCTGGGCGATGGCGAAGCCGCCGCCCTCCTCGCCGAGCAGGTTGGTGGCCGGCACCCGGACGTTGTCGTAGATGATTTCGCAGTGCCCGTGCTGGTCCTGCCAGCCGAACACCGACGTGGAACGCACCACCGTCACGCCGGGGGTGTCCATCGGCACCAGCACCATCGACTGCTGCTGGTGGCTCGCGGCCTCCGGGTTGGTGCGGCCCATCACGATCAGGATCTTGCAGCGCGGGTCGGCCGCGCCCGAGGTCCACCACTTGCGCCCGTTGATGACGTAGTCGGCGCCGTCGCGCACGATGGCCGTCTGGATGTTGCGGGCATCGCTGCTGGCGACCGCCGGCTCGGTCATCGAGAAGGCGCTGCGGATCTCGCCGGCCAGCAGCGGCTCCAGCCACTGCTTGCGCTGCTCCTCGGTGGCGAACAGGTGCAAGGTCTCCATGTTCCCGGTGTCCGGCGCCGCGCAATTGACCGCCTCGGGGGCAAGCTCCATGCTCCAGCCGGTCAGCTCGGCCAGCGGGGCGTATTCAAGGTTGGTCAACCCCGATTCGGCCGGCAGGAACAGGTTCCACAGGCCGCGTTCCTTGGCCTTGACTTTGAGGTCCTCGATGACGGGCGGGACCGTGTGATCGCGCGGGCCGGCTTCTTCGCGGTATTTGTCGTACTCGGCCTCGGCCGGAAAGACGTACTCGGTCATGAAGTCGGACAGTCGCTTGTGGTAGTCGCTGGCTTTGGCCGACATCGCGAAGTCCATGCCCGTCACGATAGGACACGTGTCGAGTCGCCGCGTTTCCGGTCGTCAGCCCGCCCGCGGGGCGGCACGATGGAGGCATGAGTGAAGCCCGCCCGCCGTTCCCGCCGTTCACCCGGGAGACCGCGATTCACAAGGTGCAGGCGGCCGAGGACGCGTGGAACACCCGCGATCCGCAACGCGTCAGCATGGCCTACACGGTCGATTCGCAATGGCGCAATCGCGGCGAACGCGTCGTGGGCCGCGACGAGATCGTTGCGTTTCTGACCCGCAAGTGGCAGCGCGAGCTCGACTACTCGCTACGCAAGAGCCTCTGGGACTTTCACGACAACCGCATCGCGGTGCGGTTCCAATACGAGTGCCACGACCAGTCCGGCCAGTGGTACCGCAGCTACGGCAACGAGTTGTGGGAGTTCACCGAGTCCGGACTGATGGCGCGCCGCGAAGCCAGCATCAACGACGTGCCGATCGACGAATCGCAGCGGCGCTACTTCGGGCCCCGGCCGGAATCAGAGCACGGTCACGACATCCCGCTGTGGTAGCGGCCGGGCGGAGGAGCGCGCAACCGCATTCGGCGCAACAACCGCGTCTTGTGACCTCACAACGGCGCGGGCGCTACTGCATCGCCTCCCGGCGGCGAAGCATCGACCGGAGGGTCGATCGCCGGCGACCGGGGTATCCGGCCTCGGGTGGCCCGGAGCCGATCACACGTCCACGGTGAAAGCTGGTTAAGGTAGCGAAGCGCGCGGCCGAGCCAGCGCCACGCCCATCGGCAGGACAGTACGGAAAAGTACGGAAAGTAGATGTACGCGCCATGACAAATGCGCAGACGACGGTAGGGGTGGTCGCCGAGTCCGGCGCCGACGAGCGGCGGGTGGCGCTGGTGCCGAAGGCGGTCGCGTCGTTGGTGGGCACTGGCGTCGCGGTGGTGGTCGAATCCGGTGCCGGCGAACGGGCCCTGTTGCCCGACGCCCTCTACACCGAGGCGGGGGCCAGCATCGGGGATGCCTGGGCCGCCGACGTGGTGGTCAAGGTCGCACCGCCGACCCAGGCCGAGGTCGCCAAGCTGCGCAGCGGCCAGACGCTGATCGGCTTCCTCGCGCCGCGCAACGCCGAGAACTCCATCGGGGCCCTGAAGCAGGCCGGCGTGCAGGCATTCGCACTCGAGGCCATTCCCCGGATCTCCCGGGCCCAGGCGATGGACGCGCTGTCCTCGCAGGGCAACGTGGCCGGCTACAAGGCCGTGCTGCTGGCGGCGGCGGAGTCGACCCGGTTCTTCCCGATGCTGACGACGGCGGCCGGCACCGTGAAGCCCGCCACCGTGCTGGTGCTCGGCGTGGGCGTGGCCGGGCTGCAGGCGCTGGCGACGGCCAAGCGGCTGGGCGCGCGCACCACCGGGTACGACGTGCGGCCCGAGGTGGCCGACCAAGTGCGCTCGGTGGGCGCGCAGTGGCTCGACATCGGCATCGACGCGGCGGGTGAGGGCGGCTACGCCCGTGAGCTCACCGACGAGGAGCGCGCCCAGCAGCAGAAAGCCCTGGAAAAGGCGATCAGCGGATTCGACGTCGTGATCACCACGGCGCTGGTCCCGGGACGCCCGGCCCCACGTCTGGTCACCGCGGCGGCGGTGGAAGCGATGAAGCCCGGCAGCGTCGTGGTGGACCTGGCCGGAGAGACCGGGGGTAACTGCGAGCTCACCGAGCCAGGGCAGACGGTCGTCAAGCACGACGTCACCATCGCCTCGCCCCTGAACCTGCCGGCCACCATGCCCGAGCACGCCAGCGAGCTCTACAGCAAGAACATCACCGCCCTGCTGGACCTGCTGCTCACCGACGGCAAGCTGGCGCCGGACTTCGACGACGAAGTCATCGCGGACTCGTGCGTGACGCGCGACCAAGGACAGAAGGATTCCTAGATGTACGACGAACTGTTGGCCAACCTGGCGATCCTGGTGCTGTCCGGGTTCGTCGGGTTCGCGGTCATTTCCAAGGTGCCCAACACGCTGCACACCCCGCTGATGTCGGGCACCAACGCGATCCACGGCATCGTGGTGCTGGGCGCGCTGGTGGTGTTCGGCTCAGTCGAGCACCCCTCGCTGGCGGTGCAGATCATCCTGTTCGTCGCCGTCGTGTTCGGCACGCTGAACGTCATCGGCGGGTTCATCGTCACCGACCGGATGCTGGGCATGTTCAAGGGCAAGAAGAAACCCCTGCCCGCAGCCAGTGAGGAGCCGGCCGCCAAATGAACTACTTGGTCATCGGCCTGTACATCATTTCGTTCGCCCTTTTCATCTACGGCCTGATGGGCCTGACCGGACCCAAGACGGCGGTGCGGGGCAACCTGATCGCCGCGGTGGGGATGGCGCTGGCGGTGGCGGCGACGCTGATCAAGATCCGCCACACCGATCAGTGGGTGCTGATCATCGCCGGCCTCGTGGTGGGCGTCGTGCTCGGCGTCCCGCCGGCCCGCTACACCAAGATGACGGCCATGCCGCAGCTGGTGGCGTTCTTCAACGGCGTCGGCGGTGGCACGGTCGCTTTGATCGCGCTCTCGGAATTCATTGAGACCAGCGGCTTTTCGGCCTTCCAGCACGGCGAGTCGCCGACGGTGCACATCGTGGTGGCGTCGTTGTTCGCCGCGATCATCGGCTCGATCTCGTTCTGGGGATCGATCATCGCGTTCGGCAAGCTGCAGGAGATCATCTCCGGATCACCGATCGGCTTCGGCAGGGCGCAGCAGCCGATCAACCTGCTGCTGCTGGCCGCCGCCGTGGCCGCCGCGGTTGTGATCGGACTGCACGCCCATCCCGGCAGCGGCGGGGCGGCGCTGTGGTGGATGATCGGGCTGCTGGCCGCCGCCGGCGTGCTCGGCCTGATGGTGGTGCTGCCCATCGGCGGCGCCGACATGCCCGTGGTCATCTCGCTGCTGAACGCGATGACCGGGCTCTCGGCCGCGGCCGCGGGACTGGCGCTGAACAACACCGCGATGATCGTGGCCGGCATGATCGTCGGCGCGTCGGGTTCGATCCTGACCAACCTGATGGCCAAGGCCATGAACCGATCCATCCCGGCGATCGTCGCGGGTGGCTTCGGCGGTGGCGGCGTCGCCCCCAGCGGCGGCGACGGCGGCGACAAGACCGTCAAGGCCACCTCGGCCGCCGACGCCGCGATCCAGATGGCCTACGCCAACCAGGTGATCGTGGTGCCCGGCTACGGGCTGGCCGTCGCGCAGGCCCAGCACGCCGTCAAGGACATGGCGGCACTGCTGGAAGACAAGGGCGTCGAGGTGAAGTACGCGATCCACCCGGTGGCGGGCCGAATGCCCGGGCACATGAACGTGTTGCTGGCCGAGGCCGAGGTCGACTACGACGCCATGAAGGACATGGACGACATCAACGACGAATTCTCTCGCACCGACGTCGCGATCGTCATCGGCGCCAACGACGTCACCAACCCGGCGGCCCGCAACGACGCGTCCAGCCCGATCTACGGCATGCCGATTCTCAACGTGGACAAGGCCAAATCGGTGATTGTGCTCAAACGGTCGATGAACTCCGGCTTCGCCGGCATCGACAACCCGCTGTTCTACGGCGAGGGCACCAGCATGCTGTTCGGCGACGCGAAGAAATCGGTGACCGAGGTCGCCGAGGAACTCAAGGCGCTGTAACGACTCAAGGCGCGTGTGCGCTGGGCGTTTAGACGGGCGGGTAGGCCGGCGGCGGGTATCCGTTTCCGTCGACCACCCCGCGCAGACCCCAGGGGACGTAGCGGAGGAAAAACTCGATCTCGTCGCTTGCGTCGTAATCCGGATTCGGATCCATCGTCCCCACCTCTCGACTCATCGCGTTCGATGGGCAGTCTAGTCGCATACGCGTGCGCGTGACACCCGGCGTTTTGCATAAACTGTCCAACCAGTTGATTGATAGATATTCTGGCCGCACCCGCCCTGGCCTGGCCATACCGACGATAGTGAGAACAGATGCCCACCGACAGCATCACCCCGAATGGGCTAACCCGGCGCGAAGAGCTGCTTGCGGTCGCGACCAAGCTGTTTGCTGCGCGCGGCTATCACGGCACCCGAATGGACGACGTGGCCGACGTGATCGGCTTGAACAAGGCGACCGTCTATCACTACTACGCCAGCAAGTCGCTGATTCTGTTCGACATCTACCGCCAGGCCGCCGAGGGCACGCTGGCCGCCGTGCACGACGACCCGTCCTGGACGGCGCGCGAGGCTCTCTACCAGTACACGGTTCGGCTGCTCACCGGTATCGCCAGCGATCCGGAACGGGCCGCGGTGTACTTCCAGGAGCAGCCGTACATCACTGAGTGGTTCACCAGCGAGCAGGTCGCCGAGGTGCGCGAGAAGGAAGCCCAAGTCTACCACCACGTGCACGGCCTGATCGACCGCGGGATCGCCAACGGCGAGTTCTATCCGTGCGACTCGCACGTGCTGGCGCTGGGCTACATCGGCATGACGCTGGGCAGCTACCGCTGGCTGCGGCCAAGCGGCCGGCGCTCGGCCAAGGAGATCGCCGCCGAGTTCAGCACCGCGCTGCTGCGGGGGCTGATCCGCGACGAAGCCATCCGCACGACGTCTCCGCTCGGACCTTAAGCGCGCAGGTGCTTGTCGAGGAACGCGAGCTGGTCGGCGACGACGCGTTCGAAGGCCTCGTCGACGTAGATCGCGAAATGCCCCTCGGGGTACAGCCTGACCTCGCCGCGGGGCGCCTTGGCGGCGTGGCGCAGCGTCGCCGCCGCGGGCGCCACTGAGTCGGCCTCGCACACGCAGAACAAGATCGGGCAGCTGATCTTGGGCGTGGCGCGGCCGGGGCGATAGGTGAAGACCTGCAACGCGATTCGCGCGGCGACCTCGTTGCGCATTTCGATCCCGTCGGGCACCAACCGCAGGTAGCCGGCATACGCGTCGGGCGTGTTCATCAGCGCGACCTCGCCGGGCCTGCCGGCCGTCGCGACCAGCACCGGCGGCCTGCCCAGCCGGCTTGCGACCACGTCGCGCACCGCCCGCGCGGTGATGCGCGCGGTGATCAGCGGGTTGCCGATGGTGCGTGCCGACGCGAGGCCGTCGGTGAAGGGGCATTGGGCGACGGCCGCGGCGATACCCGGCTGTCGCGCCGCGGTGGCGATGACGTGACCGCCCGCAAAAGAGGTGCCCCACAACCCGATTCGATCGTGGTCGATTCCCTGGATGGTGCGGGCAAAGGCGACGGCCGCGGCCCAGTCGGCGAGCTGCATGCCGACGTCGAGGACCTGCCGAGGCAAGCCCTCGCTATCGCCGAAGTTGCGATAGTCGAACACCAGGCACGCATAGCCGGCCGCGCTGAAGCGTTCGGCGTACGCGTCCAGTCGCATGCTTCGCACGGCGCCCAGACCGTGCGCCATCACCAACAGCGGCACGGGCCCGCTGGCCGCGGGCCGGTAGAGCCAGGCGCTGATCAGGTCGTCGCCGGACGGGAACCGAATGTCTTCGCGCTGTGTCATCAGCGATTGATTCTGCCCCGGACGATCGCGATCAGTCAGCGAGGTATGCGCTCCCGAATTAATGGACTAGTGTCTAGAAAAGTCTGAGCGCTCAACGGACGGAGACTCACAATGGCGATCCGCGTCGCGCACGTCGGTACCGGCAATGTCGGAGGGCTGGCCCTCGCCGAACTCATCACCAACCCCCAGTTCGAATTGGCCGGGGTGTGCGTCTCCACGCCCGAGAAGGTAGGGAGGGACGCCGGCGAATTGTGCGGCGTCGGTTTGGACGCCGGCGTCGTCACGGGCGTCGCGGCCGTCGATGACCTGGACGCGATCATCGCCGCCAAGCCCGACTGCGTCGTGTACTGCGCGATGGGTGACACCCGGCTGCCCGAGGCGATGGCCGATGTCATGCGCATCCTGGCCGCCGGCATCAACGTCGTCGGGTCGTCACCCGGGCTGCTGCAGTTCCCGTGGGGTGTCATGCCGGACAAGTACATCGCCCGCGTGGAAGACGCTGCCAGGCAAGGTAATTCGAGCATCTTCATCAGCGGCGTCGACCCCGGATTTGCCAACGACCTGATCCCGTTCGCGCTCGCCGGCACCTGTCAGCGCATCGAGCAGGTGCGCTGCATGGAGATTCACGACTACGCGTCGTACAACGGCACCGAGGTCATGGACTACATGGGGTTCGCCAAGCCCATGAACGAGATCCCGATGCTGCTGCAGCCGGGCATCCTCAGCATCGCCTGGGGTACCGCGATCCGGCAGCTGGCTGCCGGCCTCGGCATCGAGGTCGACGAGATCACCGAGTCCTACCAGCGCGAGCCCGCACCGGAGGATTTCGACATCGCGGTGGGGCACGTGGCCAAGGGCACCGTGGCCGTGCTGCAGTTCGAGATTCGCGGCATGGTCAAGGGCCACCCGGCCATCGTCATCGAGCACGTCACCCGGTTGCGCCCGGACCTGCGTCCAGACCTGCCCCAGCCCGCCTCCGGCGACGGCTCGTACCGCGTCGAGATCACCGGCGAGCCGTCATACGCCGTCGACATCGTTCCCAGCAGCCGCAAGGGCGATCACAACCACGCGGCGATCGCGGGCGCCGCGGGCCGCGTCGTCAACGCCATTCCCGCGGTGATCGCGGCGCCGCCGGGCATTCGGACCACGCTTGATCTTCCGCTGGTAACGGGCAAAAGCCTTTACGCACCAAGCACTTTGGTGACCACCTGAATCGAAAGGAGACCCGCGTGGGTCGGGTAGACGGCAAGGTAGCGCTGATCAGCGGTGCCGCTGGCGGTATGGGCGCCGAAGACGCACGGCTGCTGGTCGAGGAGGGCGCCAAGGTCGTGATCGGCGACATCCTGGACGACCAGGGCAAGGCACTGGCCGACGAGATCGGCGACTCCGCGCGCTACGTGCACCTCGATGTCACCCAGCCCGACCAGTGGGACGCCGCGGTCGCCACCGCGGTCGGCGAATTCGGCAAGCTCAACGTGCTGGTCAACAATGCCGGCACCGTGGCGCTCGGTCCGCTGAGGAGTTTCGATCTGGCCAAGTGGCAGAAGGTGATTGACGTCAACCTGACGGGGACGTTCCTGGGCATGCGGGCGTCGGTTGAGCCGATGATCGCGGCCGGCGGCGGCTCGATCATCAACGTGTCGTCCATCGAGGGCCTGCGCGGGGCGCCCATGGTGCATCCCTACGTCGCGTCGAAGTGGGGCGTGCGCGGGTTGGCGAAGTCGGCGGCGTTGGAGCTGGCGCCGCACAACATTCGGGTGAACTCGGTGCACCCGGGGTTCATCCGCACCCCGATGACCGCCCACCTGCCCGAGGACATGGTGACGATCCCGCTCGGACGTCCGGGTGAGGTCCGGGAAGTCGCGACGTTCGTGCTTTTCCTGGCCAGCGACGAGTCGTCGTACTCCACGGGCAGCGAGTACGTGATGGACGGCGGCCTGGTCACCGACGTGAATCACAAGGAGTTCTAGCGCGGGGCGGGCTGTTGACGCCGAGCGTGCACTCACTGGGACAATCGGGTTTGTTTTCCGCCGTCAGTGCACGTTCGGCGTAGGGGATGGTGTAGATGCTGCGCAGCCTGGCGGGCCTGGTCGGATCGAATCACGTCGTCACCGATCCCGACGTGCTGACGGCGCGCAGCGTCGACCACACCGGCCGCTACCGCGGTAAGGCGAGCGCGCTGGTGCGGCCGGGCACGGCCGAGGAGGTCGCCGAGGTGCTGCGGGTGTGCCGCGACGCCGGCGCGCACGTGACGGTGCAGGGCGGCCGGACCTCGCTGGTGGCCGGCACCGTTCCCGAGCACGACGACGTGTTGTTGTCCACCGAGCGGCTGCACGCCGTCGGTGAGGTCGACACCGTCGAACGGCGCATCGAGGCCGGCGCCGGAGCCACCCTGGCCGCGGTGCAACGGGCCTCGGGCGCAGCGGGTTTGGTGTTCGGCGTGGATCTGGCGGCCCGGGACACCGCGACGGTCGGCGGCATGGCGTCGACGAACGCCGGCGGCCTGCGCACGGTCCGCTACGGCAACATGGGCGAGCAGGTGGTCGGCGTCCAGGTGGCGCTGCCCGACGGCACGCTGCTGCGCCGGCACAGCCGGGTGCGTCGCGACAACACCGGCTACGACCTGCCGGCGCTGTTCGTGGGCGCCGAGGGCACGCTCGGCGTCATCACCGAGCTGGACCTGCGGCTACACGCCACCCCGTCGCACCGGGTGACGGCGATCTGCGGGTTCGCCGACCTCGACGCGTTGGTGGCCGCCGGGCGCACCTTCCGCGATGCGGACGGCATAGCGGCACTGGAACTGATCGACGGCCGCGCCGCTGCGCTGACCGCCGAACACCGCGGGGTCGGCGCCCCGGTCGCCGGCGACTGGCTGCTGCTGGTCGAGCTGGCCGCCGATCACGACCAGACCGAACGGCTCGCCGGCCTGCTCGACGACGTGCCGATGTGCGCCGATCCCGCGGTCGGCGTGGATCTTGCTGCGCAGCAACGGTTGTGGCAGGTGCGCGAATCGCTGGCCGACGTGCTCGGTGTCTACGGGCCACCGCTGAAATTCGATGTGTCGCTGCCCCTGTCGGCGGTCAGCGAATTCGAAAGACACGCAATCGATTTGGTTCGCACACACGCCCCCGACGCGCTGCCGGTGCTGTTCGGCCACGTCGGCGAGGGCAACCTGCACCTGAACGTGTTGCGCTGCCCGGCCGATCGCGAACGGGCGCTGTACGAGCCGATGATGGAACTCATCGCGCGATCCGGCGGCAACGTCAGCTCCGAACACGGCGTCGGCAGCCGCAAGCGGCCCTACCTCGCCATGTCCCGCGGGCCCGCCGACATCGCCGCGATGCGCACGGTCAAGGCCGCGCTGGACCCGACGGGTTACCTCAACGCCGCGGTGTTGTTCGACTAACTCCCCTTGATGCCCACCGCGTGCCGCAGCTGTGCCAGAAACTGGTCGGCGTCATCGCTGCGCACGATGTAGTGCGATATCGCAATCCGGATGACCGTCGCCGCTTTGACCGCCGCGTTGGGTCCGGGCAAATGGCGTTGCAGGCCCTCGCGCATCTGCGGGATGACCCAGGAGAACTGGGCGATGGTGTGCTCGGGCTCGACGTCGACCATGCGCACCCCGGAGTACGAATGCTGGTATTCGACGATGAACCGCAGCACGGCGTCGAGCTTGTCCACGCCCTTCAACCCCGCGGTGGCCTTCACCAATCCGCTTTCGAAGATCTGGCGCTCGTAGGCCGAAAACGCCGACAGCAACTCCTCTTTGGATGCGAACCAGCGATACAGCGTGGGGCGGGAGACCCCGGCCTGGGTGGCGACGTCGGACAGGCTGAGCTTGGTCTTGCCGTTACGGCCGAGCACCTCGGCGGTGGCCGCCAGGATGCGCTGACGCGTCGAGGTGTCGTTATCGGCGATCGCCGTCGCCCGGGCCGGCTGGCTCATGATTCACACTTTTCGCAGTGTTGCCGAGGTGTCATGGTCATCCGCTCCCACGTTAGGCCCGAGGCGGGCGCCGGCGCACCAGCACCGACTGCTGGATGGCGCCGACCGCGCCCTGCTCGTCGAACAACGTGCCGATGGTCGTCCCGATGCCGTCCGGCCCGTAGCTGGTCTGCGCTCGAATGCCGATCCAGTCCCCATCCGGCACGCGAAACACGTGCACCGCCAGATCGGTGTTGAGGAACGTCCACTTGGTGATGTCCAGCTTGCTGCCGATGCCGTTGGCGCAGTCGGCCACCGCGAACAGCCGTTCCAGCTGCGTCATGGATTCGCCGTTGACCAGGTCCACGGTCGGGTTGATCCACGATTCGCCCGGGCCCTCGCTGAGCGGCTCGGTCAGCCACAGCCACTCCAGGCTGTGCACGTAGTTACGGTCCCAGTCCCGGGCCTTGAGGTTGCGGTTGAAGGCCTCGGCCCGCGGCCGCGGCAGCGGCGCCGCCGCGTGCGCCAGAGACTGCGTGTCCTGGTGCTGCAACCGCCATCCGGTGGCACGCGCTACCGGCCGTGGGGTGCCGTCGGGCCCCGGGGCCAGCATCTCGGCGCTGAGCAATTCGATCTGCTTGCCGGGGCGTTGCACCTCAGCGCGCACCCACAGATCGCCCTCGGCCGGGACCCCGCCCAGCAGGTCGATGACGACGCGGGACAGGCGGGTGTCGTCGCGCTGATCGCACCGCTCCAGCGCCCGGACCAGCAGCGCCGACACCGGGCCGCCATGCTGGATGGCCGCCGACCAGGTACCGCGGGCCAGGTCGGTCGCCCGGAACTTCTCGCCCAGCGCGGCGTCGTCGTCGCCGACAGGGTCCATCAGCTCGTAATAGGCGTCGGTCATCGTCAACCTCTCGGTCAGGGCAGGCCGGCGCCGGGAGTGGTCACCGTGATGGCATCCAGCCGGGAAAGCCGGGTGCCGATCAGGCGCTGAGGATATGCCTCCGTACTCGACAACAGAAACAGGGTGCGGCGTTGCGGACCGCCGAGGGCGCAGGCGATGGCCACCCGGTCGCCCATGTCGATGCGGTCGGTCACGGTGCCGTCCGCCACGATCCGCTCGAACTGGTGCGCCAACGTCATGGATGTCCACACCCCGCCGTCGGCGTCCAGCGCGATGCCGTCGGGCGGCCCGTCCAGTCCGTCGGCGAAGACGCGGCGCTCGGACAGTGCGCCGGCGTCGCTGATGGAAAACGCCGTCAGCCGCCGGGCCGTCGACTCGGCGACGATCAGCGTCCCGCGGTCCGGGGTGATCGCCATGCCGTTGGGGAAGTCGAGGTCGTCGGCCACGACGGTGGCGCCATCGTCGGGATCCAGCGCAATGATGACCCCACCGCGCAGTGCCTGGCAGCCGATGTAGGCGCGGCCCGCGTCGTCGATGACCATGTCGCCCAGGGCGGCCGGCGCGACGTCGGCGAGATCGGCGATGGTGACGACGGTTTCGCCGTCATAGCGCAGCACCTGGCGGTCTTCGGTCGAGGCGATCAGCAGCGACCCGTCGGGCCGGAAGCCCAGGCCCGACGGTGAGTGCCCGGGCAGCGGCAGTGTGGTCAGCGATCCGCCCATGGTCGCGGTGTGGACGGCTTCGCCCAGCATGTCGGAGAACCACAACAGGCCCTCGAACCAGCGCGGGCCCTCGCCGAAGCAGAATCCGTTGGCCAACGGCTCGGGAATCATTCGTCCCGGCCTTCGGCAAATCGGACCGCTTTACAAAACACCGAAAAAGTGTCACGCACCGCAGGTACCGGTGTCAATCTGCCGATAGCGCAAGCTGGCGCGCCACCCCCGCCTGGCGCGTGAACGCGGTTCCCGGAGTAGTGGCGGCAATGCCCAATTGCGTTGCCGCCCCACGCATCCGGTCGTTTGACCACTCGGCTCGGCCGCCGTCTGTTAGCCAACCTTTACAAATCCTACGCAAAGTGTCACGCTGAGCGCTGAGCCGCGAGCGCGAAGGGTGAAGTGGGTTGACGAAGGCGTCTGAGGAAACCGAGCAGACCGAGTGGACCGTGCAGGGCCTGCTGGATCTGTTCGACGTGCAGAGCGACGGGCAAGACCGATTCACCGGCCAGACCGGCATCGCCGCGGGCGACGAACGCCAGGTGGTGGAGGGCACCCAGGTGCTCGCGCAGGCGATCGTCGCTGCGGCGAAGCGATTTCCGGACAAGTCGGTGCGCTCGGCTCATGCGGTCTTCTCGCGGGCGATCACCGTCGGCCCGCCCATCGAGCTGGTTCTCGACGTGGTGTCCGAAGGCCGCTCCACCGCCACCGCGGTGGTCGCCGTGCACCAGAACGGCCGGCGCTGCCTGAGCATCACCGTGCTCGCCGACGTTCCGACCGACGACGTCATCCGGCACCACCTGCCGCGCCCCGAAGTCGCCGCCCCGGCCGACGCGCACCCCTCACCGATGCCGATGGTCGGTCGCGAGCTACGCCTGGTCGACGTGGTCGACGTCAACAGCCCCGACGAGGTCGGCCCGCCGGAGCTCTACGCCTGGTTGCACTACGACCCGATCCCGACCCGTGACGAGTTGGCCAAGGCGCTGCTCGCCTACTTCACCGGCCATCTGGGCATCTCGACCACCATGCGCGCGCACGAGGGCATCGGCACCGCCCAGGCGCACCTGACCGTGTCGACCGCACCGATGAGCATCTCGGTCGCCTTCCACGAACCGGTGGACTGGACCGGGTGGCTGCTCTACACACACGAGAGCACCCAGGTCGGCGCGGGCATGTCGTACGTGCGCGGCACCGTGCACGCGCAAGAGGGGGAGCTGCTGGCCTCGTTCGCCCAGGAGGCGCTGATCCGCCCGCTGCGCACCAGCGACACGGCGATCGACTCGCGCGCGCGGTTCTAAGGCCATGCGGTTCACCATCACCCACCCGATGCACAGCCATCCGTACAACCCGGAGCTGGTCAGTGGGGACGGTATCGGCAAGGTGGCCGCGGCGACCGAGGCGGCCGGGATCCACGGCTTCGGCTTCACCGATCACCCGGCGCCCTCGCAGCGATGGCTGGAGGCCGGCGGGCACGACGCGTTGGACCCCTTTGTCGCCTTGGGTTTCGCGGCGGCCACCACGTCCACGCTGCGGCTGATTCCCAACATCGTGGTGCTGCCCTACCGGAACCCGTTCGTGGTGGCCAAGGCCGGCGCCACCCTGGACCTGCTCTCCGGCGGCCGGTTCACGCTCGCGGTAGGAGTGGGTTACCTCAAGCGCGAGTTCGCGGCGCTAGGGGTCAGCTTCGACGAACGCGCCGAGCTGTTCGAGGAATCCCTACAGGTGATCCGGGCCATCTGGACCGGCGACGATATCTCGTTCGAGGGCAAGCATTTCAGCGCGCGCGGCATCACCGCGCACCCCCGCCCGGTCAGCGATCCGCACCCGCCGCTCTGGATCGGCGGCAACACGTCCTCTTCGCGGCAGCGGGTGGCCCAGTACGGCGACGGGTGGTGCCCCTTCCCCGCGCCGCCGCAGCTGGCCCAGACGGCCGGCACCGCCGTCATCGACTCGCCGCAGAAGCTCGCCGACGGCATCGACGATCTGCGGCGCAGATGCGATGCGGCCCAGCGGGATTGGTCTGCCATCGACATCACCTTCACCAACTTCGAGGGCGGCAGCCCCGCGAGCGACGACTTCAACGCAGACGCCTACCTCGAGGGCCTGGACAAGCTGGCGAAGCTGGGCGTGACGTGGGTCAGCATCCACCTGCCCGGCGACAGCATGACGCACGCGCTCGAGACCCTCGACCGGTTCCGCAGCCTGGTCGTCGACGCGGCGTGATCAGAGGCGTCACATGGACTTCTCCCGTGTAGTGCTCTCGCCCGAGGATCAGGACTTCTTCGACCGGACCCGGGCGTTCATCGCCGAACACGTCACCGACGAAGTGCGGCGGCGCGATCGAGAGACCGGCGAAAACTTCAGTGAGCCAGTGCATTTGGCTTTGGGCGACGAGGGCTACCTGACGTCGGACTATCAGCTGGAGTCCGAAGGGGGATTCGATCCGGTGCGGCGGCGGATCTTCCACCTAGAGATCGGTCGCGCGCACACGCCGTGGTTTCACTGGGGCACCACGGCGACCGTCGCGCGGTTGGTCGAACAATTCGGGGCGCCCGAACTCGCCGACGCTATCCTGCCGGGGGTGTTGTCCGGCGAAATCCGGCTGTGCCTGGGCTACACCGAGCCCGAGGGTGGCTCCGACGTCGCCACCTGCAAGACCCGAGCCGTGCGCGAGGCGGACGGGTCGAGCTGGATCATCAACGGCTCCAAGATGTTCACCTCGAACGCGCAGAACGCCCAGTACGTCTTCCTGCTCACCAACACCGATCCGCAGGGCCGCAAACACAAGAACCTCACCATGTTCCTGGTGCCGCTGGATTCGCCGGGCATCGAGATCCAGGGCATCCGCACGCTCGACGGCGACCGCACCAACATCGTGTATTACAGCGACGTACGGGTCGCCGATCTCTATCGGATCGGCGAGGTCAATGGCGGCTGGACGGTGATGCGGTTCGCCCTCGACGCGGAACACGGCATCACCGAAACCCAAGACCATGGCCTACAGAACATTTCGATGTTGTCAGAGCATGGCCACCTGATGGCCGAGGCGGCCGATGGAGTGGCAGCCGTCCTGTCGAAGCCCGATGCGGCCGGGCGGCGCCCGATCGATGACGATACGACGAAATACCGGCTCGGGCGCAACATGGCCCGGATCGAGGCGGCCATGTCGACCCCCGGGATGTACGGGCGGGTAGCGCTCATCCAGACGATGCGGGATGCCTCCCAGGAGTTGATGGACCTGCTGGGTACGGCATCGACATTGCCCACGGACACAACGGGTTCCGCGGATGACGGCGGCATCGAGTTCATCTTCCGGCACGGCGTGCCCGCCGGCATCTACGGCGGCACGATGGAGGTGTTCCGCAACATGATCGCCCAGCACGAGCTGGGTCTCGGTCGCCCTAGCTACGGTCGCTGACCGGCAGCTCGGCCATCACCTCGGCGCGCGCGTCGTCGAAACTGAGGAATCCCTTGATGGGCAGGCTTTCCGGCGGCGGGCCGGGATAGCTCCAGGCGACGTCCTCGACAACCCGGTCGCCGGAGACGAACGACCAGTACGTCGCAACCCCTTTGTAATTGCAATAACTCGACGTCTCGGAGCGCCGCAGCAGATCGGTGCGCACGTGTGCCGGATCGACGTAGAGCCGCGGGGCGAGCGCGGTCTCGAAGAGGATGACGGTGTCGTCGGTGTCCACCAGCGTCGTCCCGTCGACGCGCACACGCAGGCGGCGTTGCGTCGGACGGCAGTCGACGCGGTGATAGGGATTGGGCGGATAGTGCACGAGTTTGCGCCCCTCTTCCAGCCAGGTGTCGACCGCGTCCCAGGGCACCTGGACGAAACCGGGCGCCGCGGGTTCCGGCTCGCCGGGTAGGTCGCCCACCTCGTCGGCCGCGAAGGCGTAGCTCAGCGGCCGGCCGCGCCGGTGCACCATCAGCGCCCGCTCGGTGTCGATCACCACGCGGCCGTCCCTGACTGCCTGCACGCGCCGGGGATGCGGTTCGACGTAGACGACGTCGTCGGGTATCGCGGGCGAGAAGCGTCCCGCGGGATCGCCGCTGAGCGGACCACGCCCGGCCACCAGAGTCATGTGCGCAAGCGTAAGGCCGCTGAACGTCACGCTAGCGTGGCATTCGGTATGCGGCGTTGAGCTGGCGTGTCCCCCACAAGTGGGTGGTACCCCCAGCTCGGATAGCAGAGAGCGGGAACTTACCCATGGCGGGACCGGTAGCAGGCGTCAAAGTCGTCGAACTCGGGGTCTGGGTGGCCGCCCCCGCAGCCGGCGGCATCCTCGCGGACTGGGGCGCCGACGTGATCAAGATCGAGCCGCCGGCCGGTGATCCGGCGCGCATGTTCGGCCGGATGCTGGGCTGCGATTTGGGCCTGAACCCGCCGTTCGAGATGGACAACCGGTCCAAGCGCAGCGTCGTACTGGATCTAGGGACCGACGACGGCCGTGCCACCGCATTCGAATTGCTTGCTGAGGCAGACGTTTTCCTGACCAATGTGCGGCCCGGCGCGCTACGGCGCCTCGGCCTGGACTTCGAGGCGGTGTCGGCGACCAACCCGCGTCTGGTCTACGGGCTCATCACCGGGTACGGCGAGGACGGGCCCGACGCCGACCGCGCCGCCTTCGACGTCGCCGCCTTCTGGTCCCGGGCCGGGGTGGCCCACCTGCTCACCCGCCCCGGCGACACGCCCCCGTTTCAGCGTGGCGGCATGGGCGACCACTCCGCCGGGATGACGATGGCCGCGGCCGTATGCGCGGCCCTGCTCGCGCGCGAACGGACCGGGACGGGTCAGCTGGTGACCACCTCGCTCTACCGGCAGGGTGCCTACACCGTCAGCTTCGACCTCAACACCTATCTGATGAGCGGACAGCCGATCGCGATCGGGCAGCGCGAAACCATGGGCAATCCGTGCATGAACAACTATGCCGCGGCCGACGGCCGGCGGTTCTGGATCGTCGGCCTGGAGGCCGAGCGGCATTGGCCGGCGCTGTGCCGGGCGGTGGGCCGGCCCGAGTGGCGCGACGATCCCCGATTCGCCGATGCCCGTTCCCGCGCCGTCAACTCGACCGAGCTGATCGCCGCTCTGGATGACATCTTCGCGACGCGCCCCCTCGACGAATGGGCGGAGGTGTTCGCCGGCGAACCGGACTTCTTCTGGTCACCGATCAACTCCCTCGAGGACGTCGTCGCCGACGAGCAGTTCCACGCCGCGGGCGGCATCGTCGACGTCCCCGACGGCGAAGCCGCCGTGCCGATGGTTGCCACACCGGCGGATTTTCACGGGACTCCGTGGGCACCGCGTTCTGCGGCACCGGAACTCGGGCAACACACCGCGGAAGTGCTGGCCGACCTCAAGGCCCGCCGCGGGTCCTGACGGGCCCGCGGTAGCTTTACAAATTCCGCAAGAAGTGTCACCCTGTCCGGTGAGTCGCATCGGCCCGCGCGTGAAGCGGCTCCAGCCCAAGACAAGCGCTTGTGACCCGCCAGCGAACTGGTGGTGAGGAATGGATCGATGGTCGCTCCCACGTTCGACATCAGCAAGAGCGGCGCTGCGGAAGCAGCCCGCGCAACCGGCGAGGGCCTGCGTTACCGGCTCGACGTGGTCGCGGCCAGCGCCGCGGATGTCGTGCAGTCGGCCGGCGGTTGGCTCTACGACCGGGCCATGGCCGGTTGGGAGGTGACCGTGCTGCTCCCGCGGGGCTGCGATACCCGGTCGCTGCGCATCCTGGGGGTGCGGGCGGCGGACCTCGAGCCCGAGCTTGCCGGCGTGTGCGCGGGCTCGACGAGCCTGGCCGTCAGCGCGCAGGCGTTCACCGCCGACGCCCGGGTGCGTGAGGCCGTGCTCGAGTCGCTGGACAACCCGCTGATCGAGGTCGCCCTTTGGGGTGAGGGATGGCCCCTGGGGGTGAACCGTGCGACGACGCGGGCGCAGCATCTGCTCAGCGGCGCGGCCCGCATGTTCAAGAGCTATGCGCTTGCGGCGGCGGGCATTCCGGGCGCGACGGTCGATGCCACCGAGATGTTGCTGTGCGACGTGGGCTTGGGGGCCGCCTCAGAGCTGATCCGGCTCGACTAGCCCGATGAAGAAATACTTCGGACACACCCTGCTCTACTTGCACGAGACGATTTCGCTGGGCTCCGGGCGCAGCGACCGGTTCACCGAGATCTTCGCCGACACCTATCAACCGATGATGGAGCAACTCGGCGCTCGGCTGTTCGCGATTTGGGAGTCCACGCCGTACAACGGTCACTGGCCGCAGGTGACGGTCATCTGGGAGATCGACGGCTTCGCCGACTACGCCAGGATCGGGGCCGCGCAGGCCCGCGGCGGCAGCCACGAGGCCGCGTCCGGCAAATGGGCGGCGTTCCTGGCTGACGTCGGCGCTTCGGGGGAGGGCCGCATCATGTACCCCGGGCCCAGCAACAAGACGCTCGCCCAGCTGCGCGAAGCCAATTTCACCGCGCCGCTGGTGATCCAAGAGATCATGCAGACCAAACCGGGACGCCAGGACGACTACATCCGCGAACTGGAGCGGCTCTACGTTCCGTGGTCGGAACGGACCGGCAAGCGCTGGCTCGGATCGTTCACCACGACCTTCCGCTACAACGAAGTGATCCATTACTGGGCGCTGGACGGCGGCTGGCACTGCTTCGCTGAGCACTATCCGTCCTGGAAGGAGAGCCCACCGGCCGAGATCGTCACGTGGATGAGCGTGGCGCCCGCGTTGCGTGACGGCTGGGAGGATTCCATTCTGCAGGCCCTCCCGCCATCGCCGCTGCAGTGACGGAGCGGCTGAACGCCTTGACCATCAACGACTTTCGGTATGACCCGTTCGACGCGGCGGTGATGGCCAACCCATTGCCGTACTACAAGACCCTGCGCGACCACCACCCCGTGTACTACATGCCGCAGTGGGACACGTTCGCGCTGTCACGCTTCGAGGACATCTGGACGGTGCTGGAAGTCAACAACGGCACGTTCGTCGCCTCCGAAGGCACGCTGCCGCCGGCATCGGTTCTGGCCCAGCACAACAGGGGGCCGGTCGCCGACCCGCCCCTGCACCCACTGCCGTTTCACGCCATGTTCGACGCGGACCTCTACGGCGAGATCCGGCGCACCCACTCGCGGCCGTTTCGGCCGCGATCGGTCACCGACCTGGAGGGCCGGATCCGCGCGTTGGCCAACGAACGCCTCGACGCGCTGCTCCCGGGCGGTGCGTTCGACCTGACCCAGGACTATGGCGGAATCGTGGTGGCCGCAATCGTCTGCGAATTATGCGGTATTCCAACCGATCTCGCACCGCAAGTCCTCGCCACCGTCAACGCCGGCAGCCTCGCCCAGCCGGGCGTCGGTGTGGACACCGGCCAGGCGCGGCCCAACTATTTCGAATACCTGCTGCCCGCGGTCGCGCGCCGCCGCGCCGATTCGTCCGGGACACCACTGGACGTGGTCGACGGCCTGCTGGGCTATCACCTGCCCGACGGCAGCGCGCTCGACGACATGGAAGTCGCGACCCAGATGCTGTGCATCTTCATCGGGGGAACCGAGACGGTGCCCAAAATAGTCGCCCACGGCCTCTGGGAGCTCAGCCGGCGGCCCGAGCAGCTGGCCGCCGTGCGCGCCGACCTGGACAACAACGTGCTCGTCGCGCGCGACGAGATGATCCGATTCTGCGCACCCGCACAGTGGTTCGCGCGCACGGTGCGCAAGCCCTTCGAGATTCACGGCGAAACCCTGAATCCGGGCCAGCGCGTCATCACCCTGCTCGCCTCGGCCAACCGCGACGAGCGGGAGTACCCCGAGCCCGACGAATTCATCTGGGACCGGCCCATCCGCCGCTCGCTGGCATTCGGCCGCGGCCAGCACTTCTGCATCGGATATCACCTGGCGCGGCTGGAAGTGGCTGTGCTGCTGGCCGAATGGCTTCGCCGGGTGCCCGACTACGCGATCCAGGCCGACTCGGCCACCCGGCTGCCGTCCAGCTTCCAATGGGGCTGGAACAACATTCCGGTGGAGGTCTGACGTGTGGTCCTATCGGATCATCGCCCCGTATCTGTTCGAGCGCACCACGATCGACGACAAGACCCCCGAGTGCCTGGCCGACGGGCAGGTGCTGTTGCGGTTTTCGGCCGCGGGCGTTTGCGGCAGCGATCTGCCGGCCTTCCGCGGTGCCCGGGGACGGATCCCGGGTGACGACGGCCGAAGCGGTCCCGAGAAAGACGGCTTCCCCATCCACGAGGTCGCCGGCGAGGTGATCGCCAGCCGGCACCCCGCCCACCGCCCCGGCGATCAGGTGGTCGGCTGGGCCTCCGGATTCGACGGCATGATGGAACGCATCGTCAGCGACGGCGACGGACTGGCGTCCTACGATCCGGCGCTGACCCCCGCCCAGGCGGTCGGGCTGCAACCGCTGGCCTGCGTCCTCTACGCCTGCGGACAGCTCGGCGACCTGGCCGGCCGGCACGTCGCGATCATCGGCCAAGGGTCCATCGGGCTGTTGTTCTCCTATGTCGCCAAGGCGGCGGGGGCGCGACGCGTCACCGGCGTCGACCCGATCGAACGCCACGGCCTGGCAGAGGCTTTCGGGGTCGACGACCCGGTGCGCGCCACCAGCGACCGCTGGGTGAGCCAGCTCGAGGGCGCGGACCGCGCGGACGTGGTAATCGAGGCCGTCGGCCATCAGGTCGCCACCCTGAACCACGCCATCGACGCCGCCGCCCCCGGCGGCACCGTGTTTTATTTCGGTGTCGCCGACGACGAAATGTATCCGATCAGCATGCGGGCGATGCTACGCAACAACCTGACTCTGAAATCCGGTGTGACACTGGACCGCCGGCGGATGCTGGAGCTTGCCGGCAAGTTCGCCGCCGAGCACCCCCGGCTGCTGGGCGCCTACCTCACCCACACCTACGGCGTCGACCAGGTGCAGGACGCCTTCGAACTGGCCTGCCGGCCGGTCGCCGAACGCATCAAGATCGCCATCGCCGGTGCGCCATGACTTCGCCGAGCAATTTACAGCAGGCGCTGAGCCGCAAAGCCCCGATATTCGGCGGCTGGATCACCGGCCCAACGGAACTGGGGCCGGAGGAATTCGCCCGCGCCGGTTACGATTACGTCGGCTTCGACGCGCAACACGGCTACCTCGACGACGCCGACATCGCGCGCATCCTGCGCCGCATCGAGCACGTGCCCGTCGCCACGGTGGTCCGCCTGCCCAACGCCGACGCGGCGCCGATCGGGCGGGTGCTCGACGCGGGTGCGGACGCCGTCGTCATCGCGATGATCGAGTCGGCGGACCAGGCCGCCGCGGCGGTGGCCGCCACCCGCTACCCGCCGCGGGGCGTGCGCAGCTTCGGTCCGCTGCGCGCCAGCCTCGGGCACGACCCGACCGCCCACGAGTCACGGGCCGGCGTGTTCGCGATGATCGAGACCGCGGCCGCGCTCTCCGGCATCCACGACATCTGCGCCGTCGACGGCCTGACCGGAATCTACGTCGGCCCAGCCGATCTGGCCATTTCGCTGGGCGCCGGTGTCGTCGGCGCCACCCGGCATCCGGAGGTGCTCGACGCGATCGTGCGCATCCATCGGGCGGCGTCGGACGCGGGTCTGGTCACCGGCATTCACGCCGGGGACGGCAAGACGGGTCACGCCATGGCACAGTTGGGATTCGGCATGATCACCCTGGCGGCCGAGTCACAGGCGCTGCGACGCGGCGCCGCGGAGCACCTGCGCGAGGCCATGCAATGACGGACGACGACGCGAGCCGCCGCTGCGCCACCTGCGCCAAATTGGCCGACAGTCGCGAGGTGAACCCGGCATGAATCAACGCGTCGCACTGGTGACCGGCGCCGCCGGCGGACAAGGCTGGGCCATCGCCAAACGCCTGCGCGACAAAGGCTTTTCGGTGGCCGCGTGCGACCTGCGGGCAGCCGAACTGCTCACCGCCGTCGGCGAAGCGCACGACGAAGACCTGATCGCCCTCGAGCTCGACGTGACCGCATCCGAGCAGTGGGACTCGGTGGTCGCCGAGGTCGCCGGTCGCTTCGGCTCGCTGAGCACGCTGGTCAACTGCGCGGGCGTGCTACACCGGGCCTCGCTGAGCGCGGAGACACCCGCCGGCTTCGAAACCGCCTGGCGGGTCAACTGTCTGGGCCCGTTCCTCGGGATGCGCGCAGCGCTGGAGCAGCTACGCACGGCGCCGAATGCCTCGATCGTCAACATCTGCAGCACCGGCGCCATCCGCCCCTTCCCGCAGCACAGCGCCTACGGATCATCGAAGTGGGCGTTGCGCGGGCTCACCCAGACCGCCGCGGCCGAGCTCGCCCCCTCCGGCATCCGGGTCAACGCCGTCTTCCCCGGGCCGATCGCCACATCGATGCTCGACGACGCCACCCAGGCGCGGCTGGCCGGGACGTCCATGTTCGGGCGGATCGGCGAGGCCGGTGAGGTTGCCGACGCGGTGGCCTTCCTGGTGTCCGAGGAGGCATCGTTCATCACCGGCTCCGAACTCGTCATCGACGGTGGGCAATGCCTGCAGATCCGCTGAAGGTCGGCAGCGGCGCCGGCGGCGCGCGGTGACAGAACTGGACGGGGCCGATCGGCTCGACCCCGCGTTGCGTGACGTCGCGACGGCGCGGACCGAGTTTACGCTGGCCGCAATACAACTCGCGCGTGAGCCGTTCAACGAACGCCGCCGGCTGACCGCGGAGCGGACCGATGCGTCCGGGGTCCGGATCGTCGAGAGCCACGTGCCGACGGAATTCGGCGGTGTCAGGGTGCGCATCTATCGCGGTGGGCCCGACGACGGGGCGCCGGGCGTGGTGTACTGCCACGCCGGCGGATTCGCGCTGGGCAACCTGGACACCGACCATCGCCAATGCGTAGAGCTTTCGCGACGCGGCCGCTGCACGGTGGTGTCGGTGGACTACCGGCTCGCCCCCGAGCACCCGTTCCCGGCGGCCCTCGAGGATGCGGGCGCCGTGCTGCGGTGGGTGGCCGCGAACGCGGGGCACCTGGGAGTGGACCCGGGGCGCCTGGCCGTCGCGGGCAGCAGCGCCGGCGCCACCGTGGCCGCGGGCCTGGCGCAGCGGGCCGCCGACGAGACACTGCCGCCGGTGGCGTTTCAGTTGCTGCACCAGCCGGTGCTCGACGATCGGGTCACCGGATCGAAGGCGCAGTTCCGCACCAGTCCGGCGTTCGACGGCGAGGCCGCCGAATTGATGTGGCGGCACTACCTGGGGCCGGCCGGCGCGTCGGAGCTCTCGGTGCCCGCACGGCGGGGCGAATTGGCCGGACTGCCAACGGCTTTGATCACGTGCGCCGAGATCGACCCGTTCCGCGACGAGGCGATCGACTACGCGCTGCGGCTCCTGCGGGCCGGGGTCTCGGCCGAGCTGCACGTCTTCGCGCGCGTCTGTCACGGGTTCGATTCGCTGCTGCCCGACTGGGCTGGCTCGCAACGACTGTTCGCGCTGCAGGGCCACGCACTATGCGGCGCGTTGCACGTTGACTAGCCGTCGAACCTGATCAGTTGACGCACGGCGGTCCCGTCGGCCAGGTTGTCCATCGCCTCGTTGATGTTCTCCAGCGAAATCGTGGACGACACCAGCGATTCCACCGGCAACCGGCCCGACCGCCACAGCTCGACGAACCGGGGGATGTCCCGGCTGGGCACCGCCGAACCCAGGTAACTGCCGATCAACGACCGGCCCTCGGCCACAAAACCCAACGGCGACACGGTGATTCGTGCGGCCGGGGGCGGCAGACCCACAGTGACCGTGCGCCCGCCGGGCGCCGTCATGGCGATCGAGGTCTCCAGCGCGGCCGGATGACCGACGGCCTCGACCACCACCGCGGCCTTCACCCCGGCGTCGGTGGCCTGCTGCGGCGTGTAGGCGTCGTGGGCGCCCAGGCGCCGGGCGGCCGCCAACTTCTCCGGCAGCTGGTCTACGGCGACGACGCGGACGTCGTCATAGGTCAGCGCGGTGAGCAGCGCTGCCATGCCCACGCCCCCCAACCCGACCACCGCGACCGTCTGGCCCGGCCGCGGATGACCCACGTTGAGCACCGCGCCGCCACCGGTGAGTACCGCGCAACCCAGGAGCGCGGCGACGTCGGCCGGCACGTCGCCGGGCACCGGGACGGCGCTGGCCCGATTGACGACGGCGTGCGTCGCGAAACCGGAGACACCGAGGTGGTGATACACCGCGTGGCCGGCTCGGCTGAGCCGAATGTCGCCGCCGAGCAACGTGCCCGCGCCGTTCGCCGCGCTGCCCGGTTCACACGGCGTCAGCCCCTCGGTTGCGCACGCCACGCAATGACCGCAGCGCGGCAAGAACACCAGCACCACCCGCTGGCCGACGGCCAGGTCGACCCCGCTTGATAGCGCGCCGTCACCGATCTCTTCGACGATCCCGGCGGCCTCGTGGCCCAGCAACATCGGCACCGGCCGCACCCGGTTGCCGTCGACCACGGATAGGTCCGAGTGGCAGATGCCGGCCGCCTCGACGCGGACCAGGACTTCGTCGCGGCCCGGGGGCGCGAGGTCGAGTTCGGCGACGGTGATCGGTCGCGACCGCGCATAGGGCCGGGGCGACCCGATGTGCTCAAGTACGGCGCCTCGAATTGCGGGCATGCTGGAATACAACCATGACGTCGGCTTCCGTGGTTCCGCCCGCACCGGACGGGCTGACCAGCAACGACTTTCCGGTGTTGTGGCCGGTCGGAACCCGGTGGGCCGACAACGACATGTTCGGCCACCTCAACAACGCCGTGTACTACCAACTCTTCGACACCGCGATCAACGCCTGGATCAACACCAGCACCGGGCTGGACCCGATCACCACGCCCGCGCTGGGCATCGTCGCCGAATCGGGCTGCCGCTACTTCTCCGAACTGCAGTTCCCGCAGCACCTCGTGGTCGGACTCGCCGTCACGCGGCTGGGCCGCAGCAGCGTCACCTACCGGCTGGGAGTGTTCCGGGCCGCCGGGAATGAGCTCGCCGAAGACAACGCCCAACCGATCACCGCGCTGGGGCACTGGGTGCACGTCTACGTCGACCGGGTCACCCGCAAGTCCGTCCCCATCCCCGACGCCGTCCGCGCCCTGCTGGCGACCGCCGCCGTCGACCAATAACCGCCTGGCAGCAGGCCTTTCGTCATCGAATCGGGCCGCGACGGCACCGCACGGAGGCGCCGACGGCCCGGCTATGCTTCGCGCATGCCAGTGATGAGCAAGACCGTCGAGGTGGACGCCGACGCCGCGTTGATCATGCGGATCGTCGGCGACTTCGAGGCCTACCCACAATGGAACGAGGAGATAAAAGGTCTCTGGGTGCTTGCCCGCTACGACGACGGGCGCCCCAGCCAGCTGCGGCTCGACACCGATTACCAGGGCATGCAGAGCATGTTCATCCAGGCCGTGTACTACCCCGGGGAAAACCAGATTCAGACCGTCCTGCAGCAGGGCGACCTCTTCACCAAGCAGGAGCAGCTGTTCAGCGTGGTGTCGATGGGGGCGTCGAGCCTGTTGACGGTGGATCTGGACGTCGAAACGTCGATGCCGGTGCCGGCGCCGATGGTGAAGCAACTCCTCAACAACGTGCTCGACCATCTGGCCGAAAGCCTGAAGCAGCGCGCCGAGCAGCTGGCCTCGAGCTAGTCGAAGATTCCGGTCCGGTCGCGCATCTCGGCCAGGCGGGTCGCCGCATCGGTGAACTGCCACACGGTGTGTTCGATCACCGCGCTGGTGTCGCGGCGGCGCAGCGCGGCGATCAGCTGGCGGTGGTTGTCGACGGCGGCCTCTCCCCAATGGGGGTCGGCGGCGTAAACCAGCACCGGCATGTAGCGCGCGGCGTTGAGCAGGAACCAGGCCAGCTTGATCCGCCCGCTCGCCTGGTTGAAGACCCGATGGAACGCGAACTCGATGCCCGCGATGGTCTCGGCGTCGCCGGACCCGACGGCCGCGGCGAGCGAGTCGTTGATGCGGTCCAACTCGTCGATCTCGGCCTCGGTGATGTGGTCGGTGGCCGCCGCCGCCAGCTCGCGCGCGATCGATGCCTGCAGCCAGAAGATGTCCTCGATGTCCTGCCGGGTCAAGGGCAGTACGACGTGGCCGCGGTGCGGTTCGAGCTGCACCATGCCCTCGCCGCGCAGCTTGAGCAGGGCTTCACGCACCGGGGTGACGCTGACCCCGAGCTGGGCCGCGGTCTCGTCCAGCCGGATGAACGTCCCCGGCCGCAACGAGCCGGACATGATCGCGGCCCGCAGACGCCCGGCCACCTCGTCGGACAACTGCGCCCGACGCAGCGGCCGCCGACTCCTCGGCTGCATTGACATCGGTGCGTTCACGGGGGCTGCCAGGGCTTTCGTGGGCTTGGCGGGACGGGGTTTAAGTTTTGACGGGCGTTAACGGGGACTTGTCAGTGGACCGTCAACGCCATAGTGTGACCCACACAACACCAAGTTTTATCAAATATCAACCTGGCGCAAGCGGTGCGCGAGTGAAGGGGAGTGCTTAGTTTGACCGCGCAATTGGCGAACCATCCGACACAGGCGGACGAGCAGCCGTACCTGGCCCGTCGACAGAACTGGGTCAACCAGTTGGAACGCCACGCGCTGATGCAGCCGCACGCGGCGGCGCTGCGGTTCCTGGGCAAAACCCTGACGTGGGGCGAGCTGCGCGGCCGGGTGGCGGCCCTGGCCGATGCGTTGAGCCGCCGGGGTGTCGGCTTCGGTGACCGGGTCATGATCCTGATGCTCAACCGCACCGAGTTCGTCGAGTCGGTGCTGGCCGTCAACATGCTCGGCGCCATCGCGGTCCCGCTGAACTTCCGGCTCACCCCGGCCGAAATCGCCTTCCTCGTCCAGGACTGCGAAGCGCGCGTGATCATCACGGAACCCGTGCTGGCCCCGGTGGCCACCGGAGTCCGCGACATCGAGTCACAGCTCGGCACCGTCGTGGTGGCCGGCGGTCCGACCGACGACAGCGTGCTGGGCTACGAAGACCTGATCAACGAGTCCGGACAAGAGCACCGGCCGGTCGACATCCCCAACGACTCGCCGGCGCTGATCATGTACACCTCGGGCACGACAGGGCGGCCGAAGGGCGCCGTGTTGACCCACACCAATTTGACCGGCCAGACGATGACCGGCTTGTACACCAACGGCGCCGACATCAACAACGACGTCGGATTCATCGGGGTGCCGTTCTTCCACATCGCCGGCATCGGCAACATGCTGACCGGGGTGCTGCTCGGCATCCCGACGGTGATCTACCCGCTCGGCGCGTTCGAGCCCGGACAGCTGCTCGACGTGCTCGCCGCGGAGAAGGTCACCGGAATCTTTCTGGTGCCCGCCCAATGGCAGGCGGTCTGCGCCGAACAGCAGGCGCGCCCGCGTGACCTGAAATTGCGGGTGATCTCCTGGGGCGCCGCGCCGGCACCCGACGCGTTGCTGCGCGAGATGTCGGCGAGGTTCCCCGGCACCCAGATACTGGCCGCGTTCGGCCAGACGGAGATGTCGCCGGTCACGTGCATGTTGCTGGGCGAGGATGCCATTCGTAAACGCGGCTCGGTCGGCAAGGTGATACCCACCGTGGCCGCCCGGGTCGTGGACGAAAACATGAACGACGTGCCAGTCGGTGAGGTCGGCGAAATCGTTTATCGCGCACCAACTTTGATGAGCGGCTACTGGAACAACCCCGAGGCCACGGCGGAAGCCTTCGCCGGTGGCTGGTTTCACTCGGGCGATCTCGTCCGCATGGACTCCGAGGGCTATGTGTGGGTGGTCGACCGCAAGAAGGACATGATCATCTCCGGTGGCGAGAACATCTACTGCGCCGAAGTGGAAAACGTCCTCGCCAGCCACCCGGCCATCGTCGAAGTCGCCGTGATCGGCCGCGCCCACGACAAGTGGGGTGAGGTGCCCATCGCGGTGGCCGCTGTCGCCGACGACAATTTGCGGCTCGATCAACTCGATGAGTTTTTGACCGAGCGGCTGGCGAGATACAAGCATCCCAAGGCGCTCGAGATCGTCGACGCCCTGCCGCGCAACCCGGCCGGCAAGGTGCTCAAGACTGAACTGCGGGTGCGGTACGGGGTTGGACAAATCGGCTAAATCCATTCTCGGGCAAGAGGTTTTAGGAGTAGAGAAGAAAGGCGACAGGAGCTGTAACGTTTGCCAGCGGTTGGCGAAGGGTTAATTGTGCGGATGCGGTTCACACGTGCTTGGCCATCGGGTACATTCCTGTGGTCTCCGTTACTACTTGCCAGTAGGGAGCCGATGGTCACAGGCATCAAGCCGGGGCGAGTTGGGGACGACCCCAGCTACATAGCGGTGAGGGGGCGAGGCGTGCTACACGATCCGCCGCGGCGCCATACAGCGCGCGGTGACTGCCGGAGGGGGGAGCGGTGACTTCAACGTCGACTGATCGGCAAGGCCCCTACCTCGTCAGCTATGTGCGCGACCAAGCGCGGACGCCGTTGACGCTCGTCGGGGGATTCTTCCGGATGTGCGTCCTGACCGGGAAAGCGCTGTTCCGTCGGCCGTTCCAGGCGCGCGAATTCATCCTGCAGTGCTGGTTCATCATGCGGGTCGCGTTCCTGCCGACGGTCTTCGTCTCGATCCCTCTGACGGTGTTGCTGATCTTCACGCTCAACGTGCTGCTCGCTCAGTTCGGGGCCGCCGATCTGTCCGGCGCCGGCGCGGCGATCGGCGCGGTCACCCAGCTCGGCCCGCTGACCACGGTGCTGGTGGTCGCCGGTGCCGGTTCGACGGCGATCTGCGCGGACCTTGGCGCTCGCACCATCCGCGAGGAGATCGACGCGATGGAGGTGCTCGGCATCGACCCCATCCACCGCCTGGTGGTGCCCCGGGTGCTCGCCGCGACCCTGGTCGCTACGTTGCTCAACGGCCTGGTGATCACGGTCGGCCTGGTCGGTGGCTACCTGTTCGGCGTCTACTTGCAGAACGTGTCGGGCGGTGCGTACCTGGCGACCCTGACCACCATCACCGGCCTGCCCGAGGTTGTCATCGCAACGGTCAAAGCCGCCGTGTTCGGGCTGATCGCCGGCCTGGTCGGCTGCTACCGCGGCCTGACCGTGAGCGGCGGGTCCAAAGGCCTGGGCACCGCCGTCAACGAGACCGTCGTGCTCTGTGTCGTCGCGCTCTACGCCGTGAACGTGGTGCTGACGACGATCGGCGTGCGGTTCGGGACGGGACACTGACATGTCGACATCCGCGGTCTTTCGCTCCCGCTTCCCGCGAGCGGCAGAGAACCTCAACCGCTACGGCCTGGCCGCGGCCCGCGGTCTGGACGACATCGGTCAGATGGCGTGGTTCGGCACCATCGCCATCGGGCACATCCCGCACGCGCTGCGCAACTATCGCAAGGAGACCCTGCGCCTGATCGCTCAGATCGGCATGGGCACCGGCGCCATGGCGGTCATCGGT
The DNA here is from genome assembly GCA_036338755.1 of Actinomycetota bacterium. GTDB lineage: Bacteria > Actinomycetota > Actinomycetes > Mycobacteriales > Mycobacteriaceae > Mycobacterium. The sequence continues at coordinate 116,778 of JAYZBN010000034.1, forward strand.
GGCACCGTCGCCATCGTCGGTTTCGTGACGTTGTCCGGTAGTTCGCTGGTCGCGATCCAGGGCTTCGCCTCGCTGGGCAACATCGGCGTCGAGGCGTTCACCGGCTTCTTCGCCGCGCTGATCAATGTGCGCATCGCCGCGCCCGTCGTCACCGGTATCGCCATGGCCGCCACGGTGGGTGCGGGTGCCACGGCGGAGCTGGGTGCGATGCGCATCAGCGAGGAGGTCGACGCCCTGGAAGTGATGGGCATCAAGTCGATCTCGTTCCTGGCGTCCACCCGCATCATGGCCGGGCTGGTGGTGATCATCCCCATCTACTCGATGGCGATCATCATGACTTTCCTGTCCCCACAGATCACGACGACGGTGATCTACGGGCAGTCCAACGGCACCTACGAGCACTACTTCCGGACGTTCCTGCGTCCCGAGGACGTGTTCTGGTCGTTCGTGGAAGCCATCCTCATCACCGCGGTGGTGATGATCACCCACTGCTTCTACGGCTACGAGGCCGGCGGCGGTCCGGTCGGCGTGGGTGAGGCCGTCGGCCGATCGATGCGCTTCTCCCTGGTGTCGGTACAGGTTGTCGTGTTGTCCGCTGCGCTGGCGCTGTATGGCGTCAACCCCAACTTCGCACTCACGGTGTAACCACCATGTCCCGACCCATTCAGACCAACGCCCCGCGGACCCCGCCGTACAAGTTGGCCGGTGTGGCGCTCCTGGTCGTCTTCGCCATCGCGCTGGCCCTGGTCTACGGGCAGTTCCGGGGCAGCTTCACCCCGAAGACATCACTGACCATGCTGGCGGCGCGGGCTGGGTTGGTGATGGATCCGGGTTCGAAGGTCACCTACAACGGGGTGGAGATCGGCCGAGTTGGGTCGATTTCGGAGACGGTGCGTGATGGCAAGCCGGCGGCGAAGTTCATTCTCGAGGTGTATCCGCGGTATTTGAAGTTGATCCCGTCGAATGTGAATGCCGATATCAAGGCGACGACGGTGTTCGGCGGCAAGTATGTGTCGTTGACGACGCCGGCCAATCCGTCGCCGCAGAAGATTTCGCCGCGCACGGTGATCGATGCGCGTTCGGTGACCACCGAGATC
>JAYZBN010000035.1:0-23915 GCA_036338755.1 Actinomycetota bacterium
CCCGACCGGTAGCGTCAGGCACGTCGAGGTCTTTCGGATGAGGAGTGTAGGAACCCTCATTTTCGAGAGACCTCGACCTCTATCCCGGCAACGACGCGCCAACCACCTCTACACCCTCATCTGTGAAGAGCCCGTTAACCGGCGCCCGGTCGCAAAGGCCTGGGCGCCGGTTTGCGTTTTCGCTGGCGGCGAAACGATCATCGGCGCTCGGGGGAAACGATTTTATGGTTAATCTCGTTTCTCCAGCTATGGCTCGGTCGCACGGGGGATTCCTCGCCACGGAGCCGACCAGGCCCGAACGGCAAGGCACCGCAAGGTTAGAACCCCGAGGGGCCGACCATTACAGTGGACACCAGGTACGCGTCGCGGCCCCTGTGCCGACAGAGTCTTTAGCGAGATGAAGTACCGATGGTGAGGGAGAGCAGGTAACCACCGATGTTCGAAAGATTTACTGACCGTGCCCGCAGGGTGGTCGTCCTGGCCCAAGAAGAGGCCCGGATGCTCAACCACAACTACATCGGCACCGAGCACATCCTGCTGGGTCTGATTCACGAAGGTGAAGGCGTCGCCGCGAAGTCGCTGGAGTCGCTGGGTATCTCGCTCGAAGGTGTCCGCAGCCAGGTCGAGGAGATCATCGGCCAGGGCCAGCAGGCCCCGTCCGGGCACATCCCTTTCACCCCGCGTGCCAAGAAGGTTCTCGAGCTGAGCCTGCGCGAGGCGCTGCAGCTCGGCCACAACTACATCGGCACCGAGCACATCCTGCTCGGCCTGATCCGGGAGGGCGAGGGCGTTGCCGCCCAGGTGCTCGTGAAGCTCGGCGCCGAGCTGACCCGGGTGCGCCAACAGGTGATTCAGCTGCTCAGCGGCTACCAGGGCAAGGAGGCCGCCGAGGCCGGGACCGGTGGCCGCGGCGGCGAGTCGGGCAGCCCGTCCACGTCGTTGGTGCTCGACCAGTTCGGGCGCAACCTGACGGCTGCCGCGATGGAAGGCAAGCTGGACCCCGTCATCGGCCGCGAGAAGGAAATCGAGCGGGTGATGCAGGTGTTGAGCCGGCGCACCAAGAACAACCCGGTGCTGATCGGCGAGCCCGGCGTCGGCAAGACCGCCGTGGTCGAGGGCCTGGCGCAGGCCATCGTGCACGGCGAGGTGCCCGAGACGCTGAAGGACAAGCAGCTCTACACCCTCGACCTGGGATCGCTGGTCGCCGGCAGCCGTTACCGCGGTGACTTCGAAGAACGCCTGAAGAAGGTGCTCAAAGAGATCAACACCCGCGGCGACATCATCCTGTTCATCGACGAGCTGCACACGCTGGTGGGTGCCGGGGCCGCCGAGGGCGCGATCGATGCCGCGTCGATCCTGAAGCCGAAGCTGGCCCGTGGCGAGCTGCAGACAATCGGCGCCACCACCCTCGACGAGTACCGCAAGTACATCGAGAAGGACGCCGCCCTGGAGCGCCGCTTCCAGCCGGTGCAGGTGGGCGAGCCGACGGTGGAGCACACCATCGAGATCCTCAAGGGCCTGCGCGACCGCTACGAGGCGCACCACCGGGTTTCGATCACCGATTCCGCGATGGTTGCGGCCGCCACACTGGCCGACCGCTACATCAACGACCGGTTCCTGCCGGACAAGGCGATCGACCTGATCGACGAGGCGGGCGCCCGGATGCGCATCCGCCGGATGACCGCGCCGCCAGACCTGCGCGAGTTCGACGAGAAGATCGCCGAGGCACGCCGGGAGAAGGAATCGGCGATCGACGCACAGGACTTCGAGAAGGCCGCCAGTCTGCGCGACCGGGAGAAGCAACTGGTCGCCCAGCGGACCGAGCGCGAAAAGCAGTGGCGTTCAGGTGATCTCGATGTGGTCGCCGAGGTCGACGACGAGCAGATCGCCGAGGTGTTGGGTAACTGGACCGGCATCCCGGTGTTCAAACTCACCGAGGCGGAGACCACCCGCCTACTGCGCATGGAAGACGAGCTGCACAAGCGGATCATCGGCCAGGTGGATGCGGTCAAGGCTGTCTCCAAGGCGATCCGCCGCACCCGCGCCGGGTTGAAGGACCCCAAGCGCCCGTCCGGTTCGTTCATCTTCGCCGGCCCCTCCGGTGTCGGTAAGACCGAGCTGTCCAAGGCGCTGGCCAACTTCCTGTTCGGCGACGACGACGCGCCCAGCCAGATCGACATGGGTGAGTTCCACGACCGCTACACCGCCTCGCGGCTGTTCGGTGCCCCTCCCGGGTACGTCGGCTACGAGGAGGGCGGCCAGCTCACCGAGAAGGTGCGGCGCAAGCCGTTCTCGGTGGTGCTGTTCGACGAGATCGAAAAGGCCCACCAGGAGATCTACAACAGCCTGTTGCAGGTCCTCGAGGACGGCCGGCTCACCGACGGCCAGGGTCGCACGGTCGACTTCAAAAACACCGTGCTGATTTTCACCTCGAACCTGGGCACCTCGGACATCTCGAAGCCGGTCGGCCTGGGCTTCACCCAGAGCGGCGGCGACAACAACTACGAGCGGATGAAGCAGAAGGTCAACGACGAGCTGAAGAAGCACTTCCGCCCGGAGTTCCTCAACCGGATCGATGACATCATCGTCTTCCACCAGCTGACCAAGGACGAGATCATCCGGATGGTCGACCTGATGATCACCCGGGTGGCCACCCAGCTCAAGAGCAAGGACATGGCCCTCGAGCTGACCGACAAGGCCAAGGCGTTGCTGGCCAAGCGTGGCTTCGACCCGGTGCTGGGCGCCCGCCCGCTGCGGCGCACCATCCAGCGCGAGATCGAGGACCAGCTCTCCGAGAAGATCCTGTTCGAGGAGGTCGGTCCGGGCCAGGTCGTCACGGTCGACGTGGACAACTGGGACGGCGAAAGCGCCGGCGAGGACGCCACATTCACCTTCATCGGTACCCGCAAGCCGCCGGCGGAGCCGGACCTGGCGAAAGCCGGGGCGCACAGCGCCGCGGACCCGGGACCGGACGTCCAGTAGCGATCAACAGAACAACGGGCGGTTAAGTCTTAGGCGGACTACCGCCCGTTTTCGCTGCCCCCTACACTGACCGTTGTCATCGACGTGTAACGGAATCTGGTGAAACCCCAGAACGGTCGCGCCACTGTCACAGTCAGACCCGAGACCCGTCATACCCAGCGGGGACGCGTTATCCCCAGAAGGAGTCCATTGTGTCCCACCCGCAGCTGACCGGCAGCCGCACCCGCTCGGTCGATCTGTCCGCGGCCCGCACCGCACTCTGGCTGGCGGCGACCGTCTTCCTCGCGTTGCTGGCGCTGTACTTCGTCGACATCGACCAGGGGGCCGTCTCGCTGTTCGGCAGCGATTCGCACGTGCACGAATTCGTGCACGACGCGCGGCACCTGCTCGGCTTCCCCTGCCACTGACCGCGTCTCGTGGAGAAACGCCTAATTGGCGGCGGTCTTCTTGCGGGAGCCGTTGGCGCGTTGCTGGCGTTCGTCTTCGCCCGCGTGTGCGCCGAGCCCGTCATCGCCCGCGCAATCGCCTTTGAAGACGGCCGCGCCGACGCCGAGAACGCCCACGGTGTGCACGAGCACGGCGCGGAGCTGTTCACCCGCGGCGTGCAATCGGGCCCCGGGCTGGGATTCGGTGTGCTGATCTTCGGCCTCGCCATGGGCGCGCTGTTCGCCGTGCTGTTCAGCGTGATCTATGCGCGGGCGCAAGTTGTTCAGCCGCAGCGGCTTTCGCTGCTGTTGGCGGCAGGCGCATTCGGGGCGGTGTACGTGGTGCCGTTCGTGAAATACCCGCCGAACTCGCCGGCCGTCGGGCAGGCCGACACGATCGGAGCGCGCACCGGCTGGTACCTGGTGATGGTGGTGCTGTCGGTGGTGCTGGCGATCGGCGCGGTATGGCTGGCGCGGCGGCTCGCAGCCCGGTTCGGCGTCTGGAACGCCGGGCTGCTGGCGGCCGCAGCGTATCTGGTGGCGATCGTGGTGCTGGCGGTGCCGCTGCCGACCGTCAACGAGACACCCGAACCGCTGCGCGACGCCGCGGGCACGATCGTCTATCCGGGATTTCCCGCCGACGTCCTTTACGAATTCAGGTTGCTGTCGCTGGCCACGCAGCTGGTGCTGTGGGCGGGCATCGGCCTGGTGTTCGCGGCGATCAGCGGGCGGCTGCTTTCGGTGCGGACGCGGCAGGCGTCGAGTATCGCGGCGTGACCGCCGTCGTCCGGCTGACGCTGCTCTCGCACGGCATGACGGACGCCATGGCGGGCGGGCGTTTTCCGGCCGACGAACCGCTGAACGCTCTCGGCCGCCGCCAGGTCGAGGCGACCGACGACGTCGCCGCGCAGCGCAGGATGTCCGGACCAGAGCGGCGCACCCGGCAGACCGCGAAACTGCTTGGCCTGCAAGCCGAAACGGAGCCGCTATTGGCCGACCTCGACTGTGGGCGGTGGCGCGGGGAGGCGCTTGAGGCCCTGCCGCCGGACGACGTCGAGGCTTGGCTGAGCCAACCGGGCGCCGCGCCGCACGGCGGCGAGTCGATCGCCGACCTGATCTTTAGGGCCGCGCGGTGGCTGGAGTCGTTGACCGCCAACCCATTACGCACAGTCGCGGTGACACACCCGGCGGTGATCCGGGCGGCCATCGTGGCGGCGCTGAACATCGACCCGGCGTCGTTCTGGCGGATCGACGTCGAGCCGGCCGGCCGCGTCGTCATGCACTTCCGCGGCGGCCGTTGGACTCTGCGGTTGTAGGCCTCAGCGCGGGGCGATCAGCGCGAACGCCTGCTTGGCGATCTTCAGCATCCAGCCGGTCACCGTCGGCCCGTGATCGCGGGGCCAGTTCAGCTGGAAGCTGACCACCCACGGCTGCCGCGTCTTGTCGACGGCATACCAGCTGAACGTCAGATCACCCGGCAGGCCACCGGCTTTCGCGCCGATGTACGGCCACACATTGTGGTCCAGCTGGATGCCCGCGACCGCGGAGAGGATCTCACGCACCGGCGCGGCCTTGCCGACCGCGTCGGCCTGCAGCGCCGCATGGACCCGACAGATGTCCTCGGCGTTGCCGTACCACTCCGCACCGTAGGAGGATGCCGGCGAATGGGCCCGCATCGGATCCGGGTCATACGGCGTGGAATTCGCCTGCTTCAGCAGTTGCGCGCGGACTTGCGGCGATCCGTGCTCCCATTGGCTGCGCAGGTCTGGCCGACCCCATCCGACGGAGAACAACTCGTACATGGTGGGGAACGGCGTCATGCTGGCCGGGTCGTGATGGCCGGCCGTGGCCAGCGCTTCGGAGATGGCGCGCGTTCCCATCTTCTCGATCAGCAGGTCGGTAGCCATGTTGTCACTGGTGGCGATCATCTTCTCGGCGGCGGTGCGTACCGAAACATGCGCTCCGGCAGGCAAAGCCAGCCCCGACGAGCCGACCGCCCGGCTCTTGTCGGTGACCGTCAGCTGGTCATCCCAGGCCACCGTCCCGTCCTTGATCGCGCCCGCCAGCGCGTGCAACACGTACAGCTTGAAAATCGATGCCAGCGGCAAGGATTCGTGTGTGTTGGTGCCCGCCACCGGATCGCAACGCCCATCGTCGACCTTGGCGACCTGATAGGAGTAGCGCGCACCGGTCTTGCTCAGCACCGCGTCGATGTCGTGCCACGAGCTGATGGTGGGCGCCTGGGTCTCGAGGTCGAAATGGTCCACCGAACCGGCGTCGTCGGTGTGAATCCGGATGTCTTGCCGGGCGCCGTAGGACGAGGTCAGGTGCAGGGTCGCCACGCTCGCGCCAAGGTCGACGCCGTTGAGCGTGAACGGCCGGTCCCACCACAGCGCCTCCATGGTGGTTTGAACCGACTCGACCTTGTCGGGCGCGGCAAGGGTGCCGACCCCGACCGGGCCGATCGGCCAGTCCGAGTTGAGCATGTCCAACGTCTGCTGGGCCCGGATGCCGGGCGGGGTGCGGGTGTCGATCTGTCGTCCCGGATTCGCCGCGTTCGCCTGCGGGGACGGGTTAGGGGCGCAACCGGGCGCCGAGGTCAACACCAACGCGGCGGCCGCGCTCAGCACCCACGCGCGGCGCCTGGCCGACAGCCCGCTAGCCAGCCTGCTTGTTGCCGGCAACGTCCATCACAACCTCGAATTCCAGCAGCGAGGCCCCGGTCGCCACCGGCTTCGCCCGCTCGCCGGAGTGCGCCTCGATGGCGGGCCCCTGCGCCCACGCCTGGAATGCCTCTTCGGACTCCCACTGGGTCACCACGAAGTAGCGGTTCTCGCCCTTGATCGGGCGGAGCAGCTGAAAGCCGAGGAAGCCGGGCTGGTTGTCGACGGCGTGCGCCCGGTGGGCGAACCGCTTCTCCAGTTCCGGGCCGGCGTCGGCGGGTACTTCGATTGCGTTGATCTTCACCACTGGCGACATGCCCGCTAGGCTACCTCGCCCATCCCCGTGCCCGGGTCGTGGGCGGTGCACGCAAGATGGTGCTATGCCCAGCCAGCTGTTGACTTGCCACGGGGGAGACGGCGACCCGCTGGTGCTGGTGCACGGCCTGATGGGACGGGGAACCACCTGGCCGCGGCAGCTGCCCTGGCTGACCCGGCTGGGCACTGTCTACACCTACGACGCGCCGTGGCATCGGGGCCGCGACGTCGAAGATCCGCACCCGATCAGCACCGAACGGTTCGTGGCCGACTTGGTCGACGCGGTGAGCACGCTGGAGGCGCCCGTCCGGGTGGTCGGGCATTCGATGGGCGCCCTGCACGCATGGTGCCTGGCCGCCGAGCGACCCGAGCTGGTTACCGCGCTGGTGCTCGAGGACATGGCGCCGGACTTCCGCGGCCGCACCACCGGCCCCTGGGAACCCTGGCTGCACGCCCTTCCGGTCGAATTCGGCTCCGCCGAGCGGGTTTTCGCCGAATTCGGACCGGTCGCCGGCCAATACTTCCTGGAGGCCTTCGACCGCACCGAAACCGGTTGGCGGCTGCACGGTCACACCGCGCGGTGGATCGAGATCGCCGCCGAGTGGGGCACCCGGGACTACTGGGCGCAGTGGCGCGCGGTGCGTTGCCCCGCGCTGCTGATCGAGGCCGGCAATTCGGTAACCCCGCCCGGGCAGATGCGGGAGATGGCCGAAACCGGCTTAGCTACAACGTATTTGAAGGTCCCGGAAGCCGGTCATCTGATTCACGACGAGGCGCCCGGGCTGTACCGCCAAGCGGTCGAGTCATTCCTCGCCGGCTAGGGCGAACCGGCCGTCGCGCGTCTGCGTCACCAAGCCGTCGGCCAGCAGCGAATACAGCGCCCGGTCGCGCTGTGCGGTGTCGGTCAGCCACGCTACGTCCAGGTCGGCGCGGGTCACCGGAGAGTCGTTGGCGCGCAACACATCCATCAGCCGCCCGCGGACCTGACGGTCGGTCCCGGCGTAGGCCTGAACGCGGCGCGCCGGGCCCTGCGCGGGCGGATAACCGGCGTGCCGCCACGCGCACCGGCCCAGCGGGCACAGCCCGCAGTGCGGCGCGCGCGCCGTACACACCGTCGCGCCCAGTTCCATCAGCGCGACGGAGAACTTCGGTGCCGTTCCGTCCTCGGGCAGCAGCGCCGACACGTCGGCGTGGTCGCGGGTCGCCGACGGCGCCCCCGCGTCGGCCAGGCCGTGCACCACCCGCGCCACCACCCGGCGCACGTTGGTGTCCACCACCGGAACAGGCTGTCCGTAGGCGAAGCAGGCGACGGCGCGGGCGGTGTAGCTGCCGACACCGGGCAGCGTCAGCAGGGTGTCGACGTCGTCGGGCACGACGTCGTCGTGCTCGCGCGCGACCGCGATGGCGCACTCGTGTAACCGCTTGGCCCGCCGCGGGTAGCCCAGCTTGCCCCAGGCGCGCAACACGTCGGCGGCGCTGGCCGCGGCGGTGGCCGACGCGGTGGGCCAGCGCCGCACCCAATCCGACCAGATCGGCAGCACCCGCGACACCGGGGTCTGCTGCAGCATGAACTCGCTGACCAGGATCTGCCAGGCGCTGACCCCGGGCTCGCGCCAGGGCAGGTCGCGGCGCGAGCTGTCGTACCAGGCGACAAGATTGGTGGCTGATATGAATTCCGGGCCCGTCAGACCCGTCACCTCTGCTTGCGGCACAATCTCTGCCATGCCTAACACCAGTCCGGTAACCGCTTGGAAGTCACTCAAGGAGGGTAACGAGCGATTCGTCGCCGGTAAGCCGCAGCATCCCAGCCAAAGTGTTGAGCATCGCGCCAGCCTGGCCGCCGGTCAGAGCCCGACCGCGGTCGTGTTCGGCTGCTCGGACAGCCGGGTCGCCGCCGAGCTCATCTTCGATCAGGGCCTGGGCGACATGTTCGTGGTGCGCACCGCCGGGCAGGCCATCGACACCGCGGTCTTGGGTTCCATCGAGTTCGCGGTGAGCGTGCTCAACGTGCCCCTCATCGTCGTCCTGGGTCACGACAGCTGTGGCGCGATCAAGGCCGCCCTGGGCGCCATCGACGAGGGATCCATCCCCGGCGGGTTCGTGCGCGACGTGGTGGAGCGGGTGGCGCCGTCGATCCTGATGGGCCGCCGCGACGGCCTGAGCCGCGTCGAGGAGTTCGTGGAACGACACGTCCGCGAAACCGTTGCGCAGCTCGTGTCGCGGTCCACGGCGATCGCCGAGCGCATCGCCGACGGCACGGTGGGCGTGGCCGGTGTCACCTACCACCTCGCCGACGGCCGGGCGGCGTTGTGCGACCACGTCGGCGACATAGGCGCCTGACAGGCGACCAATAGGCCACGCGCTCGGCCGCCACTACACGGCGGTTGGCCAGCAAACCTGGCGACACGCCGAGCCGGGTCAGCCGAATCGATGTGACCTGGGCCTACGCTGCGAACGTGCTCGATCTGGAACCGCGTGGCCCGCTACCCACCGAGATCTATTGGCGGCGCAGAGGCCTGGCCATTGGTATCGCGGTCGTCGTGATCGGGATCGTGGCCGCAGTCGTCATCGCATTCATGGGGCATAACGCGGGAGCCAAGCCCGCCAATGCCGACAAAGCCAGTGCCGCTCAGAACAAGCCGGGATCGCCTGCGCCCCAAGCGCCCCCACCGCCGGGACCCGAGGGCCCCGCTCCGGCGGCCCCGCCCGCGCAGGGTCAGAACCCCGAAACCCCCACACCCACCGCCGCGGTCCAACCGCCGCCGGTGCTGAAGGAGGGCGACGACTGCCCCGATTCGACGCTGGCGGTCAAGGGTCTGACCAACGCGCCCCAGTACTTCATCGGTGACCAGCCGAAGTTCACCATGGTCGTCACCAACATCGGCCTGGTGGCCTGCAAGCGCGACGTCGGCGCGGCGGTGCTGGCGGCCTACGTCTACTCGCTGGACAACAAGCGGCTGTGGTCGAACCTGGACTGCGCCCCGTCCAACGAGACGCTGATCAAAACCTTCACGCCGGGCGAGCAGGTGACCACCGCGGTGACCTGGACGGGCATGGGCTCGGCGCCGCACTGCCCGCTGCCGCGACCGGCGATCGGGCCGGGCACCTACAACCTCGTCGTGCAGCTGGGCAATCTGCGTTCGATGCCGGTTCCGTTCATCATGAACCAGCCGCCGCCACCACCGGGCCCGGTGCCCGGGCCGGGGCAGCCGGGCGCCGTGCCCCAGCCGGAGGCGCCGCCGATGGCCCCGCCGCCGGCCGGCTGAGGCCGCACAGGCTTTAACTCAATGAGTCGGTGATCGTCGACTCGGCGAGTTGCGACAGCCCTTCTCGCACATGGCGCGCCCACATCGCGCCGATGCCGTCGACCGATTGCAGGTCGTTGGCGCTGGCCGCCAGCACGTTCTGCAGCGTCCCGAACGAGCGAACCAGTAGGTCGGCATGGGCGAACTGCAGCCGGGGAATGCCGGCGAGCGCGCGATAACCGCGCGGGCTGACCGCCGAATCCTGCGCCTCGGTGGTCGACGGGTACCCGAAAACCTTTGCCAGGATGGTGAAGTCGAGCAGCTCGGTGTCCGACAGCGCGTCCAGTTCGTCGAGCGTGGCCGTCACCGGCGCCTCGGACAGCGGCTCCGGGCTGGCGTGATAGTCGCGCACGATCAGTTCGCGGGCATCCTCGTTGCCGCCCAGCAGCTCGTCGAGCTGCAGCCGCAGTTGGCGCCCGTCGGTGCCGAGTTCCACCGCGTCGTTGTCGATCACCTCACCGATGCGGCGGACCAGCTCGAGCCGCTGCACCACCGTCAAGACGTCACGCAACGTGACGAAGTCCTCGATCTCGGCGCGCGACAGCTGCCTGCTGACCTCGTCGAGCCGGATCTTGTAGCGCTCGAGGGTGGCGATGGCCTGGTTGGCCCGCGACAGGATGGTCGCCGAGTCGGCGACCACGTGGCGCTCCCCGCCCACGTACACGGTCACGATGTTCATCGAGTGGCTCACCGAGATCACCGGGTAGCCGGTCTGGATCGCGGCCCGTTCCGCGGAGCGGTGCCGGGTTCCCGATTCATCGGTCGCGATCGACGGGTCGGGAACCAGCTGCACGTTGGCCCGCACGATGCGGCTGCCGTCGGTGGACAGCACCACGGCGCCGTCCATCTTCGCCAGCTCGCGCAGCCGGGTGGGGGCGTAGCGGACGTCCAGGGCGAACCCGCCGTCACAGATGGCCTCGACGGCCTCGTCGTTGCCGAGCACGATCAGGGCGCCGGTACGCCCACGCAGGATGCGTTCCAGGCCGTCACGCAGCCCGGTGCCTGGAGCCAGGCGGGCGACGGTCTCACGCAGCGTCGGACGGGTCACAAAAGGTCATTCTTCAGGCCGAAAGCGCCATGCGTCTAGCGATCGCAAGTTTGCGGGCGGGCCCCCCCGGTGGCCGGCGATGTCGATCATGTGCTCCAGCGCCGCCACGATGGTGGGCGCGCGGAGCGCCCGCATGCCGTTCGGCACGATCTCGCGCCGCGGATCGTCCCCGTCCGGGATGAGCGCGATGGAAAACCCCTGGCGCGCGGCCTCGGACAGGCGCCGCTCCATGCCGCTGACCCGCCGGAGGTCGCCGGCCAATCCCACTTCGCCGATCATCACCGCCGTGGTGGGCAGCGGCAGGTCCGCCAGCGCCGAGGCCAGCGCGACCGCGACCGCCAGGTCCGACGACGGGTCGGTCAGCCGCATGCCGCCGACCGTGGACAGGTAGATGTCGTTGGCGGCGACGGGCAACCTGGCGTGCTTTTCCAGCACCGCGGTGATCATCGCGGCCCGCGATTGGTCGATGCCGCTGACGGCGCGGCGCGGCGAGCCGCCCGCCGGCGTGGCGAGCAGCGCCTGCACCTCCCCGATGAGCGGGCGCTTCCCGTCGAGGGTCACCGTGATCGCGGTCCCGGGAACCGGCGCCGGGCGCTGATCGAGGAACAGGTTCGACGGGTCGGCGACGCCCTCGATTCCGTTGTCGTGCAACAGGAAACACCCGACCTCGTCGGCGGCCCCAAACCTGTTCTTGATCCCCCGGACCATGCGCAGCGAGCCGTTGCGGTCGCCCTCGAAGTGCAGCACCACATCGACCAGATGCTCCAACGAACGGGGCCCGGCGATGGCTCCGTCCTTGGTGACATGCCCGACCAGGATCAGCGCGACCCCGTTGGATTTGGCCGCCGCGGTCAGCGCTGACGTCACGGCGCGCACCTGCGTGACGCCCCCGGCCACGCCGTCGGCCTCGGTGGTCGACATGGTCTGCACCGAGTCGACGATCACCAGCGCGGGCTTGACCGTGGCGATGTGCTCGAGCACGGCGTGCAGATTCGATTCGGCGGCCAGATAAATTTCGTCGCTGCCACAGCCGATGCGGTCGGCGCGCAGCCGGATCTGGCCCGCGGACTCCTCGCCCGAGATGTACAGCGCACGGCGGCCGGATCGCGCCCAGCGATGGGCGACCTCGAGGAGCAGCGTCGACTTACCCACGCCCGGATCGCCGGCCAGCAGGGTGACCGAGCCGGGCACCACGCCGCCGCCGAGCACCCGGTCGAGTTCGCCTACCCCCGTGCTGCGGTGCCGGCTGGCGTTGGGCTCGACCGACGTGATGGGCACCGCCGGCGACGCCGTCGCCAGTCCGCTGCGCCGGCCGGCGACCGCACTGAGAATCGGAACCTCGTCAACGGTGCCCCAGGTGCCGCACTCCAGGCAGCGGCCGACCCACTTCGCGGTGACATGCCGGCATTCCGAACACCGGTATTGGGAGCGCGCTGTTGCCACGCCATGACGGTATCGAGCCGCTACGACAAGCCCGCGTCACGACAGGCGGTTACCCCGCTTGGTTTTGCTGCGGCGGCTTCAGCCCGGCCGAAATCGGCACGGCCACGGTGGCCTGCCCGGCCTTCTCGAAGTTGAAGGTGAAGTTGTAGAGGAGGCCGTTGGAGATGGGCTTGGCCAGGTTGACCGTCGCCTTGGCCGCCGCGGTGTTGGAACCGATCGGACCGGGTGCCACCTTCTCGCCCTCCGGCGTGCCGATGAACAGCGACCCGCCGGCGGGCAGTCGAGCGTCGCCGCTGACCGTCACCGTGCCGATGTCGCTGGTGATGCCGACCAGCCTGTCGGCGGTAGTGGCCGACTGGTTGACGGCCACCAGCACCAGGTCCACGGTCCGGCCCGGCTGCAGGTAGTCGCCGGTTTGGCTGGCCTGGATCCGGATGTCGCGCAGCGCCACGTTGTTGAATGTGACCTTGTTGCCGTTGATGGCCGGCTCCTGGACCGCCATCTGCGAGACCTGACCGGCTCCGCAACCGCTGAGCAGAGCGGCCAGAACGGCCATCGCGCCGGCGACGGCGAGCGCGGGGAGGCCGAGGCGGATCTTGAAGCGGTTCACTCTCTCAAGCCTCCTGCTGAGCCGGTTCGACTAATGCAACTATGCACAGTAGTAGCAAGGTCTCGCGCGCGATAGCGCGGGGCGCCAGACCTGCGCAGGAGCGCCGCAGGAGCTGATTTCAAGCCCGCCGCGGGGCTGCCCCGGGGGCGTTGGTAATGTGCTGCACTGCACGACTTGATCCCCATGTCAACCCCTAATCTTCGCGTGTTGTGCCCCTGACCTGCATCGTTGCTTCGCGCGTAGTTAGGTGGCCGTGTTAGGATGAAGTAACGAAAGGGGCTCGAATCAGATGATCTTCAAGGTCGGCGACACCGTTGTTTACCCGCATCACGGTGCTGCGTTAGTCGAGGCGATCGAAACCCGCACCATCAAAGGGGAGCAAAAAGAGTATCTCGTCTTGAAGGTGGCGCAGGGTGACCTGACCGTTCGAGTTCCCGCTGACAACGCCGAGTACGTCGGTGTTCGCGACGTCGTCGGACAGGAGGGCCTCGACAAGGTCTTCCAGGTGCTGCGCGCCCCGCACACCGAAGAGCCGACGAACTGGTCACGCCGCTACAAGGCCAACCTCGAAAAGCTTGCTTCCGGCGATGTCAACAAGGTCGCCGAGGTAGTCCGCGACCTGTGGCGTCGCGACCAGGAGCGTGGTCTGTCGGCCGGCGAGAAGCGGATGCTGGCCAAGGCCCGCCAGATTCTGGTCGGTGAATTGGCGCTGGCCGAGAGCACCGACGACGCCAAGGCGGAGACCATCCTCGACGAGGTTCTGGCCGCCGCTTCCTGAAGGTCCTGACACTTCGTTGGTCCCGGAGACGGGGTTGGCCCCGGAGACGGGCACCTCGGGCAAAGTAGTCGCTGTCGTTCCCGCCGCAGGGTCGGGTGAACGGCTGGCCGCCGGAATTCCCAAGGCATTCTGTCTGGTCGACGGGCGCACGCTGCTACAGCGCGCCGTCGCCGGCTTGCTGGAATCCGGCGTCGTCGATCACGTCGTGGTGGCCGTCCCCGCCGACCGGATCGACGAGGCCAGGCGGCTCCTGGGTGATCACGTCGGCGCTGGACGGGTCACCGCCGTCGCGGGCGGCCCCGACCGCACCGAATCCGTCAGCCTGGCCCTGGCGGCCCTGCCCGCGGCGTCTGAGTTCGTGCTGGTGCACGACGCCGCGCGGGCGCTGACGCCCCCGACGCTGATCACCCGCGTGGTGGCGGCGCTGCGGGCCGGTCACGACGCTGTGGTGCCCGCGTTGCGTCTGCATGACACCATCAAGGCCGTGGACGCCAACGGGGTGGTCCTGGGGACGCCGGAGCGCGCCGGGCTGCGCGCCGTGCAGACTCCGCAGGGCTTCGCGGCCGACCTGCTGTCGCGTGCCTACCGCGCCGGGGCCGGGATGCCGGGTTTCACCGATGACGCGTCGCTGGTCGAGCATGTCGGCGGCCAGGTCCAGGTCGTCGAGGGCGATCCGCTGGCATTCAAGATCACCACGCAGCTCGATCTCTTGCTGGCCGAGACCGTGGTGCGCGGGTGAACGGGCCGGATCCCTTTCCCAGGGTGGGGCTCGGCGTCGACGTACACCCGATCGAATCCGGCCGCCCGTGCTGGCTGCTGGGCCTGCTTTTCGCCGACGCCGACGGCTGTGCCGGACATTCCGACGGCGACGTCGCGGCGCACGCGCTGTGCGACGCGGTGTTGTCGGCGGCCGGGATGGGCGACGTGGGCGCGGTGTTCGGGGTCGACGATCCGCGCTGGCAGGGCGTCAGTGGCGCCGACATGCTGCGCCACGTCGCGGAGCTGACCGCGCACCACGGTTTCCGGATCGGCAACGCGGCGGTGCAGGTCGTCGGGAACCGGCCGAAGGTCGGTCCACGCCGCGATGAGGCGCAGCGGGTGCTGTCGGAATTGCTGGGCGCGCCGGTCTCGGTGTCGGCGACGACGACCGACGGGTTGGGGCTGACCGGACGTGGCGAGGGTCTGGCCGCGATCGCCACCGCGCTGGTGATCGCCACCGGGTAAGCCCGCGCAGCGCCGGGCGCCTGGGAAGCACCCGGTAAGCTGGCACGTCGTGACCGATCGCGCCCGCTTGCGGCTACACGACACGGCGGCCGGTGCCGTGCGTGACTTCGTTCCGCTGCGCGAGGGTCACGTCTCCATCTACCTGTGCGGCGCCACCGTCCAGGGCCTGCCGCACATCGGCCATGTCCGCAGCGGGGTGGCCTTCGACATCCTGCGTCGATGGCTGATCGCCCGCGGCTGCGACGTCGCGTTCATCCGCAACGTCACCGACATCGAGGACAAGATCTTGGCCAAGGCGGCCGCCGCGGGTCGGCCGTGGTGGGAGTGGGCTGCCACCTACGAACGCGCCTTCAGCGCCGCCTACGACGCGCTGGACGTGCTGCCGCCGTCGGCCGAGCCGCGAGCCACCGGGCACATCACCCAGATGGTCGAACTAATGGAACGGCTGATCGAAACCGATCACGCCTACGCCGCCGGGGGCGACGTCTACTTCAACGTGCTCAGCTATCCCGAATACGGGCAGCTGTCCGGCCACAAGATCGATGACGTCCATCAGGGCGAGGGGGTCGCCACCTGCAAGCGTGACCAGCGCGACTTCACGCTGTGGAAGGGCGAAAAGCCCGGCGAGCCGTCATGGCCGTCGCCGTGGGGGCGGGGGCGCCCGGGCTGGCACCTGGAATGTTCCGCGATGGCCCGCACCTATCTCGGGCCGGAATTCGACATCCATTGCGGTGGAATGGATTTGGTCTTTCCGCATCACGAGAACGAGATCGCCCAGAGCCGCGCCGCCGGCGACGGATTCGCGCGCTACTGGCTGCACAACGGCTGGGTGACGATGGGCGGCGAGAAGATGAGCAAATCGCTGGGCAATGTGCTGGCCATACCGGCGTTACTGCAGCGCGTGCGCGCCGCCGAACTGCGCTACTACCTGGGCAGCGCCCACTACCGATCGATGCTGGAATTCTCCGAGGTCGCCCTGCAGGACGCGGTGAAAGCCTATGTGGGCGTTGAGGACTTCCTGCATCGCGTTCGGGTGCGGGTGGGCGGCGTCGAGCCCGGGCAATGGACGCCAAAGTTCGCCGAGGCGCTCAACGACGACCTGGCCGTGCCGGCCGCGCTGGCCGAAGTGCACGCTTCCCGCGCGGAGGGCAACCGGGCCCTGGACTCCGGCGATCACGAAGGCGCGCTGCGACATGCGGGCGCGATCCGCGCGATGATGGGCATCCTGGGTTGCGACCCGCTCGACGAACGCTGGGAGACCCGCGACGAGACATCGGCGGCGCTGGCCGCCGTCGACGTGCTGGTCCAGGCGGAGCTGGAGAATCGGCAGAAGGCGCGCGAGGAACGCAACTGGGCGCTCGCCGACGAGATCCGCGACCGGCTCAAGTACGCCGGCATCGAGGTCACCGACACCGCCGACGGCCCGCAGTGGGAGCTTTTGGCCCACGAAGAAAAACGCGACAAGTAGATGGCCGGCAACTCGCGTCGCCGTGGCGCGATCCGCAAGGAGGGCACCAAGAAGGGCGCCACCGTGGGTTCGGGGGGCCAGCGGCGCCGCGGCCTGGAGGGACGCGGCCCCACCCCTCCCGCGCACCTGCGCCCCAACCATCCGGCTGCCAAGCGCGCCAAGGCCCAGGCCCGTCGGCCGGCGCGGGGCCGCACCGACGAATCCGAGACGGTGCTCGGCCGCAACCCGGTGCTGGAGTGCTTGCGGGCCGGGGTGCCGGCCACCGCCCTCTACGTGGCGCTGGGCACCGAAGCCGACGAGCGGCTGACCGAATCCGTCACCCGCGCAGCGGATTTGGGAATCTCCATCCTCGAGGTGCCGCGCACCGATCTGGACCGCATGACCAGCAACCACCTGCATCAGGGAATCGCGTTGCAGGTGCCGCCCTACGACTACGCCCACCCCGACGATCTGGTTGCCGCCGCGATCGCCTCGCCGCCGGCGCTGCTGGTCGCGCTGGACAACATCTCCGACCCGCGCAACCTAGGCGCCATCGTGCGTTCGGTGGCGGCGTTCGGCGGCCACGGGGTGCTGATCCCACAGCGACGGTCGGCCTCGGTGACGGCGGTGGCATGGCGTACCAGCGCAGGGGCCGCGGCCCGCATCCCGGTGGCGCGCGCCACGAATCTGACTCGGACACTGACGGATTGGGCCGCGCGCGGGTTGCGGGTGGTCGGACTGGATGCCGGTGGTGACACCACACTCGACGACATCGACGGCACCGATCCGCTGGTGGTCGTCGTAGGCTCGGAAGGCAAGGGACTGTCGCGCCTGGTTCGGCAGAACTGCGACGAGGTCGTGTCCATCCCGATGGCCGGAAACACCGAGTCGCTGAACGCGTCCGTCGCCGCCGGGGTGGTGCTCGCCGAAATCACACGCCAGCGAAGGCATTGAGTGATCGCCCGGCTCGCCGCCGCGCTGCTGGCGATGGCGGTGTTGCTCGCCGGGCCGGCCACCGCGAAACCCCCGGAATTCGACCTGCAGGCCCACCGTGGCGGGCGCGGCGAGACGACTGAGGAATCGTTACGGGCCTTCGCCAAGGCGATCGAATTGGGCGTCAGCACATTGGAATTGGACATCGTCATCACCAAGGACGCGCAACCGCTGGTGTGGCATGACCCGACGATTCAGCCCGAGAAGTGCGCCGACACCGCTCCCGCATACCAGAATGACCCGCAGTATCCGTACGTCGGCAAGCTCGTGCACGACCTCACCCTGGCGCAGGTCGATACCTTGGACTGTGGGCACCTGCTCGGCGACTACCCGCGGGCCGAAGTGGTGCGGGGAAACAGGATAGCGACGCTGCCGCAGGTGTTCGCGCTCGCCGACTCCTACGGCGCCGACGCGATCCGCTACAACATCGAAACCAAGGTGGAGGCCGATCGGCCCGGCGCGTCTGCCGAACCGCAGGAGTTCGTCGACGTGATACTGGCCGCGGTCCGATCCGCGGGCAAGGTCGACCGCGTGCAGATCCAGAGCTTCGACTGGCGCACCCTGCCACTGGTGCGCGGCGCCGAACCGTCGATTCCGTTGGTGGCCCTGTACGACGATCACACCTGGGCGCCGGGCATGGGCGATCCCCTGATCGGCGCGCGGACGGTGGGCGCCGACATCGTCTCACCGGACTACCAGCTGGTCACCGGCAAGCCGTACGTCGAGCGCGCACATGCGTTGGGGCTCAAGGTCATTCCCTGGACGGTCAACGATGCCGCCGCCATGCGTCAGCAGATCGGCTTTGGCGTCGACGGCATCATCACCGATTACCCGACGGTGTTGCGCAGCGTCCTGGCCGAGCTCGGCATGCCGTTGCCCCCTAGCTACCGGCGCGGCTAGCGGGGGCCGCGCTTCCGGCCAGGTCGCCGTCCGCACGAGCCGGCCGCTCGTCGCCGGGGCGCGGTTTGCGGCGGTTGGCCAGGGCGGCCCGCCACACCATATTCGGGCGCAGCAGCCGGGTAGCGGGGTCGATGAGCGCGGTGACCTTGACGAAGCGGTCGACCGCGACGGGGTCGTATTCGGTGGCGGTGAGTATGCGATCGAGATACCCGTTGAGCATTCGGGTGAACAGCGGTGCGGTGCCCTCGATTTCGGGTAGGCACAGGTCCGGGTTGGCCGACAGCTCCCACGCCTGGCGGATCGGCACCGCGGCGGCCCGGAAGAATCGCCGCGCCAAATGCTTTGTGCCACCGGACAAGCAGTCACGCAGTGCCACCGCCTCCAGCGCGGCGACCGTCATGCCCTGGCCGTAGATCGGATTGAAGCTGCAGATCGCATCGCCCATGACCAGCAGGCCTTCGGGGAACTGCTGCATCTGGTCGTAGCGGCGCCATTGACTGGACGGCTGGCCGTGCCGGGTGGGCTCTCCGATGGGTTCGGCGGCCAGGACCGCTGCCAGCAGGTGGGGCGGCGCGCAGTCCCAGACGAACTCGCACATGGATATCAGGTCTATCGACGGCGGCGCGTGGCCCGCTACTCCGAAAACCGTGAACATCCAGGTGTCGTTCTCCGCGCGCAGCGTGCCCAGCCCGCGCGGCCGGCCCGGCACCGTCCCGACGACGAAGCCGAATTCGTGCAGCGCGTCCGGTGCCATGCGCAGGCATTGGCTCGCATAGGTCAGGTGCACCGGGACGTGCACCTCGGCCGGGCGCTCGTAGCCCAGGGCCGTCAGCCATGCCGGGGTGCGGGCGCCGCGCCCGGTGGCATCGAGCACCAGGTCCGCGCTCAGCGTGATGTCCTCGCGGGTCCGACGGTTGACGATTCGGGCGCCGGTGACGCGCCGGCGGTCCGGCGTCGTGGTCAGGTCCACGATGTCGTGCTCGTCGAGCAGGGTGACATTGGCGATGCGGCGCAGCCGCGCGCGGACGTGTTCTTCGAGGAAGGGCCGGGTGGCGAGATACGCGGCGAACGAGGGGGCGCCGCCGGTGCGCACCATCAGGTGCCCGCCCAAGTGATAGTAGAGCCGGGAGAGGTCGCGGCCATCCAGGTGATGTGCGCCGTCCATGACCATCTCGTCGAGGACACCGGGGAACAATTGCTCGAGCACCTGAGCGCCGCGGGGCAGCAGGCCATGGAGGTGGCGGCCCTGCGGCACGCCCCGGCGAGCGGCGGCGGTTTCGGGAGGGATGTCGGGCAGCGGATCGCGCTCCACCACCGTGACCGTGTGGAAGAACTCGCTGAGCGTGCGCGCGGCGACCAGACCCGCCATGCTCGCTCCCAGTACCAATGCGTGATTGCCGACCTTTGCCATACCCCACCACCTGTGCTGAGCGCCTGACTGACAAAAGCCATGCTCATGCCCCGAAAACGGGGCCGACAGCGTAGTCGACTACGTCATTGCTGCGCGGCGGCTACACGTAAGGTCGCCGAAACACCGGCAAAGCCTCGCGTTCGATGCTCGCGCGCCGTTATAGTCGCCGAGTGATCGGCGCCGAGACGCTGACCGGGCGTGACAGCGAATGGGGGATCATCCGCCGCGCCCTGAGTCCGGGCGGCGCCCACACGGGCGTGGTGATCGCCGGGGCCGCCGGAGTGGGCAAAACCTGGCTTGCCCATGAAGTGTTGCGGCGCGCCGAGGCGTCGGGCGAGCGGACCAGGTGGATCGTCGGCACCGACTCGGCGCAGGCGCTGCCCCTGGGGGCGTTCATCGGCGTGATGACCGATGCGATGAACCAGGCGCAGTCGGATCCGCTGACCGATGTGCGGCGAGTGATCAATTCGTTTGTCGCGCAACAGCGCCAGCGCCGCGTGGTGGTGGGCGTCGATGACGCGCACCTGCTGGACGGCCTGTCCGCGCTCGTCGTCCACCAGCTGGCGCAGTCCGGTGGGGTCCGGCTGGTGGTCACCGTCCGCAGCGGCAGCGACGAGCCCGACGCGGTGACCGCGCTGTGGAAGGACGGGCTGCTGGAAAGGCTTGACCTCAAACCGTTTTCGGCTGCCGAGACGCGCGAAGTCATCGAAAGCAGGCTGGACGGCCCGGTCGATGCGCGCAGCGCGAACCGGTTCCACAAGCTGACCGGTGGCAACGCGCTGTTCCTGCGACAGCTGGTGGCCGACCAGGTGGGCGCCGGGCGGATGCGCAAAACGGCCGGGGTGTGGATGTGGGACGGCGATGTCGCGGTGTCGGCGAGCCTGTCCGACACCGTGGGCCGCCAGATGGGCCGACTCAGCCCGGAAACGGCGTTGGTGATCGACACGCTGTCGCAGTGCGAGCCGCTGGACGTGGAGGTGCTGTGCGATTTGGCCCGGCGCAGCGACCTGGCCGCGGCCGAGCGGATGGGGCTGGTCAACATCGAACGCACCGGCGGCGGGTTGACGGCCAGGCTCGCCCATCCGCTGTTCGGTGAGCTGCGCCGCGCGGGCGCCGGCGAGCTGTACCTGTCGGAGATCCGTGGCAGGTTGGCGACGCGGCTGGGCAAAGACGGCGACGCCGGCATGCAGGCCACGGTGCGCCGCGCGCTGCTGCGTCTCGAGTCCGACCTCGATCCCGACCCCGTGCTGTACCTGGAAGCGGCACGGCACGCGATGACCCTGCTGGATCTCGATCTGGCCGACCGGTTCGCCACCGCCGCGGCCCAAGCCGGTGCGCCCGGGGCGGCGGGAGTGCGGGCCATGAACCTGGCGCTGCTCGGGCGCGGCGAGCAGGCCGAGGCGGCGCTGCGCGCGATGGCCGACGGTGACCTGCCCGACGGCCACCACTGGGCGACGGTGCGGGCGGCCAACCTGATCTGGCACCTGTTCAAGCCCGACGAAGCGGCCGAGATCCTCGACGGTCTCGCGGCGCTTGATTCCGAGACTCCGGCCCAGCGCGCGGAGCGGTTGGCCGTGCAAGCGTGCCTCGATGCGGTGGCGGCGCGCTGTGAGGTCGCGGCCGCAAACGCCCGGGCCGCCCTGGCTTTCCCCGAACTGCCCGGCTTCCACGCGATGATGGCGTCGCTCGCGCTGATCATGGCGATGGGGGCGCTGGGTCAGGTCGACGAGCTCGCCGACCTGGCCGGGCAGGCGCTGCGGCGGGCGACGACCTCGTTCCAGGCATCGCATATGCGGTTCTGGTTCGGCGCCGTCTACGGGCGTGCTTGCCGGCTGACCGGTCGGATCGATGAATTCGTCAGCACGGCACGGGAACTGGCCGATTCGTCCCGTGACATTCCGGGGCTGGCGTATGCGAACCTCGCCCTGTTGTCTGGCAACGCCGAGCTGGCCCGCGGCGCCGTCGCCGAGGCGGTCCGGCTGCTGCACGAAGCGGTGGCAGGAGTTCAAATACATTATGTGACAACAGGTTTGCGCCCCGCCAGTTACTTCGCGCTGGCCGAGGCGCATGCCAAGCTCGGGCAGGCCGGCGAAGCGAACGACGCGGTCACCGCGGCGCGGTCATGCGTGCCGGCCGACTTTGCGTTCATGCACACCGGCCTGTCACTGGCCGCCGGGTGGGCCCTGGCGGCGAGCGGCCGGTTGGCCGAGGCGGTGGCGGGCGTGCACGAGGCGGCGCGGCTTGCCCGCGATCGCGGCCAGCCCACGCACGAGCTGGCCTGCATCCAGGCGGCCGCGCAATGGGGTGACGCCTCGCAGGCGGTGCGGGCGCGGGAGCTGGCCGACGTGTTGTCGCTGCCGCTGGCCACCGCGGTCGCGTCGCACGTGCAGGCGTTGTCGGCCAAGGACGGCGAGGGCCTGCTGGCGGCCTCGGCGGCGTACCGGGGGATCGGCGATCGCGTTGCGGCCGCCGACGCGGCGGCGCAGGCTTCCGTGGTGTTCGACGAACACCAGCAGCGTCGCCGCGGGCTGTACGCCGCGGCGCTGGCCAGGGAGTTGGCCGACGATTGCGGCGGCCTGCACACGCCGGCGCTGCACACTCCGACCGGCCTGAAGCTGTCCGGCCGGCAGCGCGATGTCGTCGAACTGGTCGTGGCCGGCTTGTCCAACCGCGAGATCGCCGAGGCGCTGGTGATGTCGGTGCGCACCGTGGAGGGCCACGTCTACCGGGCCTGTCAGCGGGTGGGGGCGCAGTCGCGCGAGGAGTTGGCGTCGATCATCCGATCGGGCCCCTGCGGCGCGCCCGCGTCCTAGAGGCCCAGCAGCCGCGCCGACGCCCACAGGGCGACCACTGCCACCAGCAGCGAGGCGGGCACGGTGCACACGCCGAGGCGGGTGTATTCGCCGACGCCGGCGTCGACGTCGTGCTGGCGTAACACGCGCCGCCACAACAGGTTCGACAGCGAACCGACGTAAGTCAGGTTGGGGCCGATGTTGACCCCGATCAGCACCGCCAAAACCGCCACCGGCCCGCTGGGGGCGACCAACGGCAGCAGCACGAGCGTGGCGGGCAGGTTGTTGACGACGTTGGCCAGCGCGGCCGCTATCGCGGCGATGGCGAGCAAGGCGGGCAGGCTCGAGCCCGAGGGCAGCACCGCCGACATCGCCCGATCCATCCCGTTGAGCATGACCGCCTGCACCACGACGCCCAGCGCCAGGACGAACACCAGGAACGAGACGTTGACCGAGCGCACGATGTCGGACACCGAGGTGTGCCGGTGCCGCAGGCTGCGCGCCGCCAGCGCCGCGGCCCCGCACAGCGCCACCCAGGCCGGGGCGATCCCCACGGACTGGGCGACCGCGAACCCGGCGAGTGTGAGCGCGACGACCACCAACACGAACACCGGCGGCCGCGGCGGCGCGCCCAGGTCTTCCGGATCGGGCTGCACCCGCAGGTCTTTGGCGAAGAACCACCGGAAGATCACGTAGAGGACGGCGATCGCGCCGACCCACGGCGCCGCCATCGCGAGGGTGAACTTGGTGAACGAGATGTTGGCGGTGTGGAAGGCCAGCAGGTTGGTCAGGTTCGACACCGGCAGCAACAGCGATGCGCCGTTGGCCAGATGGGCGGTGGCGTAGGCGTAGGGCCGCACCCGGGTGCGCTGCCGGCGCACGGCCGCCAGTACCACCGGGGTCAGCAACACCACGGCGGCGTCCAGGCTCAGCACCGCGGTGATCAGCGAGGCGATGACGAAGACCCGCCGCAGCAGGCCGGCCGACCCCACCCGGCCCCGGGTGATCGCCGCGCCCGCGGCTTCGAACAGGCCCTCGTCGTCGCACAGTTTGGCCAGCACCAGCACCGCGCCCAAGAACGCGACCACCCCCGACAGGTCGGCGATCTCTTTGACCGCCTGGTGCACCGAGATCGCGCCGACCGCGATCAGGATCAGGGCCGCCGGGACCGCCGCCAGCGCCTCGGGCCAGCCCCCGGGGCGCGCGACGGCGAACGCCAGGACCACAGCAAGCAACAACAGCGCAAGCGTCAGGGCCAAGGTGTGAATCGCCTTACTTCCAAGGGTCTTCGCGCCGCCACACCGTGGGCAGGTGCACGGCGACACCGTCCCGTGCGGCCAGCTCGTCGATGATGCCGACGGAGGCGTCCAAGTCGTCACCGGCATAGGGCAAGGCGCGCAACGGTCTTGTCAGCGGGCGGAAGAAGTCGTCCCAGTGAATGAGGATCACCCGGCGCGCCCCCACCGCGCGCACGGTCTCGGTCCAATAGTCGATCAGGTAGGACCGCGGCTGCAGCCCCAGCTGCCCCACGGACAGGTACACCGCGTCGGGGGGGGGGGGGGGCCCCCGCGCCGCCCGG
>JAYZBN010000036.1:0-435961 GCA_036338755.1 Actinomycetota bacterium
CGCCTGCGGGATGTTGGCGGCCTCCTCGGGCGGCAGCTCGTAGAGGTCCTTGTCGACCGGCGCCTGCGGCTCGATCTTGTTCTTGATGCCGTCCAGGCCGGCCATCAGCATGGCCGAGAACGCCAGGTACGGGTTGCCCGACGAGTCGGGGCAACGGAACTCCAGCCGCTTGGCCTTCGGGTTGGTGCCGGTGATCGGGATGCGGACACACGCCGACCGGTTGCGCTGGCTGTAGACCAGGTTGATCGGCGCCTCATAACCCGGAACCAGACGCTTGTACGAGTTCACCGTGGGGTTGGTGAACGCCAGCAACGACGGCGCGTGGTGCAGCAGGCCGCCGATGTAGTGGCGGGCGGTGTCCGACAGGCCGGCATACCCGGTCTCGTCGTACATCAGCGGGCTGCCGTCTTTCCACAGCGACTGGTGGGTGTGCATGCCGGAGCCGTTGTCGCCGAACAGCGGCTTGGGCATGAACGTGACAGTCTTGCCGTTCTGCCAGGCCGTGTTCTTGACGATGTACTTGTAGAGCATCATGTCGTCGGCCGCGTGCAGCAGCGTGTTGAACTTGTAGTTGATTTCGGCCTGGCCGCCTGTGCCCACCTCGTGGTGGCCCTTCTCCAGGCTGAAGCCGGCCGTGATGAGGTTGGACAGCATCTTGTCGCGCAGGTCGACGTAGTGGTCGACGGGCGCGACGGGGAAGTAACCACCCTTCGGGCGCACCTTGTAGCCGCGGTTCGGGCTGCCGTCGAGCTCGTTCGGCGAGCCGGTGTTCCACCAGCCCGCGATCGCGTCGATCTCGTAGAACGAGCCGTTGGTGCGCGAGTCGAAGCTCACGGAGTCGAAAATGTAGAACTCCGCCTCGGCGCCGAAGTAGGCGGTGTCGGCCACGCCGGTGCTGATCAGGTAGTTCTCGGCCTTGCGGGCGATGTTGCGCGGGTCGCGCGAGTACGGCTCGAGGGTGAACGGGTCGTGCACGAAGAAGTTGAGGTTCAGCGTCTTGGCTTCGCGGAACAAGTCGATCTGCGCGGTCGCGGGATCGGGCAGGAGCAGCATGTCGGATTCGTGAATGGACTGGAATCCGCGAATCGACGAGCCGTCGAAGGCCAGGCCGTCCTCGAAAACGCTCTCGTCGAAGAACGAAATGGGGATTGTGAAGTGCTGCATGATGCCGGGCAGGTCACAGAACCGGACGTCGACAAATTCGACGTTTTCGTCCTTGGCGAGCTTGAAGACGTCGTCGGGCGTCGTTTCCGTCACAGAGTGCTCCTTTACTTGGTGAGATCCGCGGCCTGACGCTATGGAGCAGATGTTGCCCGTCAGTCAACCCGATGTTGCGCGCACGTTACGTGACCATGCCACACGCTAGAAGTGGCCACTTCGGCGGCGGGTTCTATTGTGGGGCCATGGATCGCAAGATCGTATCTTTTCCGGTGTCCAGGCGCACCGTCCGCCCTACTTACCAGGCCGTTGCGGCCGGTTATTCGGACTCCGGTCCGCGTCGATGATGGCGGAATCGCGATCCGCATATCCCGGGGAAAAGCTGGGATTTCCACAGAGCGGACCGGGCTCCCTGGCGCCGATGGGGCGGCGACTGGCCGCGTTAACCATCGACTGGCTGATCTCGTACGGTCTGGCCGCGCTGGCCATGCGTTTCGGCTTGTTCTCCCAACCGGTGCTGGCCACCGCGGTCCTGGTGGTCTGGTTCGTGCTGGGCGTGGTCTTCCTACGATTGTTCGGATTCACCCCCGGGCAGCTGGCGCTACGCCTACAGGTCGTGACGGTCGACGGCCGTGGGCCGGTCGGCCTGGGCCGCGCGGCGGTGCGTGGCGTGCTGGTCGGCGCCGTCGTCCCGGCGTTGTTCACCGACTGGGACGGTCGCGGAATCCAAGACCGACTGACCGCGACGGCCGTGGTGCGCCGCTGAGCTGATGGCGCCGACCCGCGGCGCCCGGCTTCGCCGCGCTTGCGATCGACGCTGATTCGATGGCGAGCTACTTGCGGCGCACCGTGCGCTGCACGCCGCGCATCTTGCCCGAGTTGGGCAGCGGCCCCTTAGGCAGAACGGCGGCGCCGGCCCGTGATCCCAGCGCGGCCAACCGCGACTCCAGCGTGTCCATCTGTTTGACGGTGATGTTGGCCGGCAGCCGGGTGAGGTGGCGCTCCAGCTTGGCCAGCGGCACCTCGTCCTGCCCGTTGCCGACGATGATGTCGTAGATCGGCACGTCCCCGATCAGCCGGGCGGTGCGCTTCTTCTCCTGCGCCAGCAGCGGTCGAACCCGCGTGGCGGCTCCCTCGCCGACCAGGATGACACCGGGCCGGCCGATCACCCGGTGAACGGCGTCTAAGTGGCCGGTCGCGGCCACCCCCGGGGTCACCCGCCACTTGCCCCGCAAGTTATCCAAAGCCCATGCGGCAGCCCCGGTTTGGCCTTCGGCTTTGCGGTAGACCGACTTCTGGGCGCGGCGGCCGAACACGATGAAGGCGACCAGGCCGCCCAGCACCACGCCGAGCGGGATCAGGGTGATCATCGTCAGCCCGCCGGCCCAGATACCGACCCCGACCGAGATACCGACGATCAGCAGGAAGGCGCCGATCATGTAGGGCAGGAGGCGCTTGTCCTCTTGGCGCTGAATCTTGAACGCCTGCCACAGCTGGGTGCGGCGCTCCCGCGCGGCGGCCTTGCGGGCGGCCTGCGCCTCCGCCCGGGCGGCCTTGTTCTCAGCGGCATTGCGGGGTTTAGCCATAGTCAAAGAATACGTAGGGCCGAGACCGGCCGACGCCGCTACCGTGCCGCGGCGTCGTCGGCGCGGCTGCGGGCGGCTTGCTCGTAGAGCCGTCCCGCGCGGTAGGACGAGCGGACCAGCGGCCCGGCCAGCACCCCGGCGAAGCCCAACTCCTCGGCGTAGTGCGCGAACTCGACGAATTCCTCCGGCTTCACCCAGCGCTCCACGGGGTGGTGACGGGCCGACGGGCGCAGGTACTGGGTGATGGTGATGATGTCGCAGCCGGCGTCGTGCAGGTCGGCAAGCGCGGTGCGCACCTCGTGCGGGGTCTCGCCCATACCGAGGATGAGGTTGCTCTTGGTGACCAGGCCGAAGTCGCGCGCCGCGGTCAGCACGTCGAGGCTGCGCCGGTAGGTGAAAGCCGGCCGGATCCGTTTGAAGATGCGTGGCACCGTTTCGACGTTGTGCGCCAACACTTCCGGGCGCGACTCGAACACCTCGGCGAGCCGGGTGGGCTCGCCGTTGAAGTCGGGGATCAACAGCTCGACGCCGGTCGACGGGTTGAGTTCCTTGATGGCGCGCACGGTCTCGGCGTACAACCAGGCCCCGCCGTCGGGCAGGTCGTCGCGGGCCACCCCGGTGACGGTGGCGTAGCGCAGCCCCATCGTGCGCACGCTGTCGGCAACCCGCCGGGGCTCGTCGCGATCCAGCTGCGCGGGCTTTCCGGTGTCGATCTGGCAGAAGTCGCAGCGGCGGGTGCACTGATCACCGCCGATAAGGAAGGTGGCCTCCCGGTCCTCCCAGCATTCGAAGATGTTGGGGCAGCCGGCCTCCTCGCACACCGTGTGCAGCCCTTCGCGCCGGACCAGGCTCTTGAGCTGGGTGTACTCCGGCCCCATCCGGGCCCGCACCCTGATCCACGGCGGTTTGCGCTCGATGGGGGTCTCGGCGTTGCGCACCTCCAGGCGCAAAAGCTTGCGTCCCTCCGGTGCGACAGTCACATCGCTGATGCTACGCGCGCGGCGAGGTGGTCACGGACCGGCAGCACCCCGTCCAGGGCGTCACAGACGGCGTCGCCGACCGCCGTCTGGACATCGTCGACCGACACCGGGCGGCGCAGCTCGGCCGACAATGACGTCACCCCGGCGTCGCTGATACCGCACGGCACGATGGCGCGGAACGCCTTCAGGTCGCAGTCGCAGTTGAGCGCGAACCCGTGCAGGGTCGTCGCGCGCGACACCCGGACGCCGATGGCGGCCACTTTGCGGTCGGGCCGGCCCTCGTCGCCCGGCACCCACACCCCGGACCGCCCGGGAACCCGGCCAGCGTCCAGGCCGAGGTCGGCGCAAACCTTGATCAGCGCCTCTTCCAGGCGCCGCACGTAGTCGACCACGTCGAGCGGTTCGGCCAGACCGATGATCGGATACCCGATCAACTGGCCGGGACCGTGCCAGGTGATCTTGCCGCCACGGTCGGTGTCGACGACGGGCGTGCCGTCGACCGGCCTCTCGTGCGGCTCGGTGCGCCGCCCCGCGGTGTAGACCGCGGGATGCTCCAGCAGCAGCAGTGTGTCGCTGCCGCCGGCCACCCGGGCCTCGGCCAGATCGCGCTGCTGCTGCCAGGCCACGCGGTAGTCGACCGTGCCCAAGTGGCGGACATCGATCAAGGCCTGGCTGGACCGGATGGAATCGATCACGTTCGCGACGCTACCCCTGCGGCGGGTGCGATGCGCGTCACGCTGGTGCCACGCTGGTGCCACGCTGGTCCCGCGGCGTCACGCTGGCGTGTCCCCAGCTCGGCGCGCGGAGTACACGCAAGCGCGGAGCTAGTCGTGGTCACGCCGGGCGGTCGCGTAGGCGAGCGCCTCGCCAATGGTGTTGTGGTGGAAGGCGAAACCGGCACGCTCCAGCGCGGACGGGATAGCGCGCTGCCCCATCAGCAGGCCCTCGTCGGCGAACTCGCCCAGCGCGGCCCGGATCGCAAAACCGGGCACCATCAACGGGGTTGGGCGGTTGACCGCCCGCCCGAACGCGGTGGTGAACTCGGCGTTGGTGACCGGAGCGGGCCCGGTCATGTTCACCGGGCCGGTCAGCTCGGGCTCGAAAATGGCGAACAACAACGCACGCACTTCGTCTTCGAGCGTGATCCACGACATGTACTGCCGCCCGCTGCCCAGCCGGGCACCCAGCCCGGCGCGAAACAACGGCCGCAACCGGCCCAACGCGCCACCGGCGGAGGAGAACACCAGCCCGGTGCGGGCCAGCACCACCCGGGCGCCGCCGTACTGGGCGGGCAGCGTGGCGGCTTCCCAGTCCTCGCACAGCCGGGCCAGGAAACCCGTTCCCGCACGGTCATTTTCATCGACAACGCGGTCCTTGGTGTTGCCGTAGAAGCCCACCGCGCTGGCGTTGACCATCGTCGCGACACCAGCGTCGGCGACCGCACGCGCCAAGACTTCGGTGGGGGTGATGCGGCTGTCGCGCAGACTCTGCTTGAACGCGCCCGACCAGCGCCGCCTGCCGATGTTGACACCGCACAGGTTGACGACGGCGTCGACGTCGCCGAGCGTATCGGGATCGAGGTCACCGGTCTCGGGATCCCAGTGCAGCTCGTCGGCGTGCGCCGGGGCCCGGCGCACGATGCGCAACACCCGGTGATCGGCCGCGCGCAGGGCGGCGGTGAGGGCGGAGCCAATCAGGCCGGACGAACCCGCAATCGCGATGACGGCGTTCTGACCAGCGCGAGCCACGTTTCGCTTGTCCTTCTTATAGGCCGAGGTCGGCCTCGAAGGCTCCCTCTTCGAGCCGGTGCTTGATGGTGGTCAGGAACCGGCCGGCGTCTGCGCCGTCGATGAGCCGGTGGTCATAGGTCAGGGGGAGGTAGCAGATCGAGCGGACGCCGATCGATTCGTTGCCGAACTCGTCGACGATCACCCGCGGACGCTTGACGATCGCGCCGGTGCCCAGCATGGCGGCCTGCGGCGGAACCAGGATCGGGGTGTCGAACAGCGCGCCCTGGCTACCGATGTTGGTGATGGTGAAGGTGCCGCCGGACAGCTCGTCGGGCTTCAGGTCGCCCGACCGGGCACGCGCGGCGATGTCGGCGATCGCCCTGGCCAGCCCGGCCAGGGACAGGTCGCCCGCGTTGTGCACGACGGGGGAGAGCAGGCCCTGTTCGGTGTCGACCGCGAAGCCGAGGTGTTCGGCGTCGTAGTAGGTGATCTGCTTGGTGTCCTCGTTGTAGCTCGCGTTGACGTTGGGGTGGATCTTCAGCGCGTCGATCACCGCCCGGGCGATGAACGGCAGGAAGGTCAGATTCACCCCCTCGCGCTCGGCGAAAGCCGCCTTGGCCCTGGCCCGCAACCCGACCAGCCTGGTCATGTCGACCTCATGGGTCTGGGTGAGTTGGGCTGTCGCCTGCAGGGATTCCCGCGTCTTGTTCGCGGTGATCTGCCGGATCCGGCTGGCCTTCTGGGTGGTGCCGCGCAGGTGCGCCAGTGCCGGAGCCGGCGCGGGCGCCGCGGCGGGCTTGGGGGCGGCGGCCGCAGGGGCCGGCGCGGCCGCGGGCGCCTGGGTGGCCTGTTGCTTCTGTTCGGCGGCGGCCAGCACGTCTTGCTTGCGGATGCGGCCGCCCACCCCGGTGCCCGTGACCGAGTTGAGGTCGATGTTGTTTTCGGCGGCCAGTTTTCGCACCAGCGGCGTCACATACGGAGTGCCGTCGGTCCCGGAGCTCGCCGGCTGGGCCGCCGGTTGGGGCTGCGCCGGTTGGGCTTTCGGCTCCGGCGCGGGCTTGGGCTGCGGCGCAGGGGCAGGCGTGGGTTCGGGCTTGGGCTGCGCCTGGGGCTGGGGCGCCGGTTGCGGCTTGGGTTCGGGAGCCGGCGCGGGCGGGGGCGCAGGAGCGGCAGGTGCCGCGGGCGCGGCGGCGTCGGAACGGGCGCCGACGCGCGCCAGCTCGCCACCGACCGGCACGGTGGCGTCTTCCTCGGCGGTGATGCTGATCAGGACACCCGCCACCGGTGACGGGATCTCGGTGTCGACCTTGTCGGTGGACACTTCCACCAGGGCGTCGTCGACCTGGACCGAATCACCGACCTTCTTGAGCCAGCGGGTCACGGTGCCCTCGGTCACCGACTCGCCGAGTTCGGGCATCAACACCGGAGTCGCGTCGCCGCCACCGGAGCTTGGCTGGGTGGGCGGGGACGCCGGCTGGGCCTGGGGCTGCGGCTCCGGCTGGGGCTCGGGCTCGGGCTGCGCCTGCGGCTCCGGATCGCTGGGCGCCGGCGCGGCCGGCTGCGAGTCGCCACCCGCCGCGCCACCCTCGGAGGCGTCGCCGATGACGGCGAGCTCGCCGCCCACCTCGACCGTGTCGTCCTCCTGAGCGACGATCTTGGTCAGCACACCCGCGGCAGGCGAGGGGATTTCGGTGTCGACCTTGTCGGTGGACACCTCGACGAGCGGCTCGTCGAGCTCGACCGTGTCGCCTTCCTGCTTGAGCCAGCGGGTGACCGTCCCCTCGGTGACGCTCTCACCGAGTGCCGGCATCTGGACGGAGAAGGCCATCGTTGTTGACTCCTCGATCGCTCGTGGGTCGGGCGGGTCGATCAGCTCGCTTGCGGAAGGCGCAGTCGCAATCCAAACTATCCTGTCACTGCGCCCTCGTCGGCACACATCCAGGGCAGATACCCCGCGTCGGGCGGGTGACACCGATCACGCTTGCTACGGTGTGGCGACTGCAGCCAGAGCGGGGAGGTCGGAGATGCCGCCAACACAACAACTACCGCAGCGTTTCGTCGACAGCGCCGACGGCGCCCGCATCGCGGTGTACGAAGAGGGCAACCCCGAGGGCCCGACCGTCGTGCTGGTGCACGGCTTCCCCGATTCGCATGTGCTGTGGGACGGGGTCGTGCCGCTGCTCGCCGACCGATTCCGGATCATCCGCTACGACAACCGCGGTGTCGGCATGTCGTCGGTGCCCAAGCCGGTGTCGGCCTACAGCATGGACCGCTTCGCCGACGACTTCGCGGCGGTGACCGGCGAACTGAGCCCGGGCCGGCCCGTGCACGTGCTGGCCCACGACTGGGGCTCGGTGGGGGTATGGCACTACCTGAAGCGCCCGGGCGCCAGTGACCGGGTCGCCACGTTCACGTCGGTGTCCGGCCCCGCTCAGGACCAGCTGGTCGATTACATCTTCAGCGGCCTGCGCGCACCCTGGAAGCCGCGTACCTTCATCCGGGCGATCAGCCAGGCGCTGCGGCTGACCTACATGATCTTCTTCTCGATCCCGGTGCTCGCGCCGCTGTTGCTGCGGCTGACTCTGTCGGTGCCGGCGCTGCGGCGCAACGCCGTCGACAACATCCCCGTCGAGCAGATCCACCACTCCGAGAAGCTCGCCAGGGATGCCGCGCAATCGGTGAAGACCTACCCCGCCAACTACTTTCGGTCGTTCTCCGGTCGCAAGCAGGGCGTCGCGGTCATCGACGTGCCCGTGCAACTCATCGTCAACACCAAGGACAAGTACGTGCGGCCCTACGGCTACGACCACACGCCGCGCTTCGTGCCGCGGCTGTGGCGCCGCGACATCCAGGCCGGTCACTTCTCGCCGATGTCGCATCCTCAGGTGATGGCGGCCGCGGTGCGCGAGTTCGCCGACCAGGCCGAGGGCGGGCAGCCCAGCCGCGCGCTGCTGCGCGCGCAGGTGGGGCGTCCCCGCGGCTCGTTCGGGGACACCCTGGTGTCGGTCACCGGAGCCGGCAGCGGAATCGGCCGCGAGACCGCGTTGGCCTTCGCCCGCGAAGGCGCCGAGCTGGTGATCAGCGACATCGACGAAGCCGCCGTCAAGGCCACCGCAGCCGAGATCGCCACCCGCGGTGGCGTCGCGCACGCGTATGTGCTCGACGTGTCCGACGCGCAGGCGGTGGAGTCGTTCGCCGAGCGGGTCAGCGCCGAACACGGCGTGCCCGACATCGTCGTCAACAACGCCGGCATCGGGCACGCGGGTGGATTCCTGGACACCCCCGCCGAACAGTTCGACCGGGTGCTCGACGTCAACCTGGGCGGTGTGGTCAACGGATGCCGGTCGTTCGCGCGGCGGATGGTCGAGCGCGGCACCGGCGGCTACATCGTCAACGTGTCGTCGATGGCGGCCTACGCGCCGCTGCAGTCGCTGAGCGCGTACTGCACGTCGAAGGCGGCGACCTACATGTTCTCGGACTGCCTGCGCGCCGAACTCGACGCCGCCGGGGTGGGCCTGACCACGATCTGCCCCGGGGTCATCGACACCAACATCATCAACACCACGAGATTCGACGCGCCCGCGGGCAAGCAGGCCGACGCCGTCGACGGCCGGCGCGGCCAGCTGGGCAAGATGTTCGCGCTGCGGCGCTACGGCCCCGACAAGGTCGCCAACGCGATCCTGTCGTCGGTCCAGAAGAAGAAGCCGATTCGTCCGGTGGCGCCGGAAGCCTATGCGCTGTACGGGCTTTCGCGTGTCGCGCCGCAGGGGCTGCGCAACGCCGCGCGCATCCGGGTGATCTGAGGCGAACTAAACGCCAGGTGCTGCCGCCCCACGACGTCCCGTCAACAACGTCGCGCCGATCGCGATGACCCCGAGCACGGCCAGCGGTATCGCCCACGCGCGCCTGCTGCCAACCGACGATTGGCACTGCGCGACGTAATCGGTGTGGGGGATGATCTGGTTGAGAATGGGGATATTGGACCCATTGCTGTTGTTGGCGCTCCTGGCCGCGGAAAGGTCGGTCGCCACGGCGTTTCCGCAGCCGACCGAATGGCCGTTGCTGTCGGAGACCGACACTGGCGCCAGCAGTCCGATGATTCCGGCCAGCAGCAGCACGGCGCCCACACCGATGATCAACCGTCGCACCGTCATGGTTTCGCCTTTCGTCGTCCAGCATTTCGACCGCTAGGGAGATTATCCGCAGGCACGCGCCGGTAAACCCGAGGCTGAGGTCGAATAACCCCTCGATTGCCGGGTATCCGCCGCGGTAACGAAAGACATGAAGGGATTACAGGTGATCACTGCAACGCGTGAGGTGCCCGAGTCGTGTGAGCGGGTGTGGGAGGTGTTGGCCCAGGGCTGGACCTACACCCAGTGGGTGGTGGGGAACAGTCGTATGCGGGCCGTCGATCCGAACTGGCCGGAGCCGGGATCCTCGATCAGACATTCAATCGGGATTTGGCCGATGGTGATCAACGACGCGACCATCGTCGAGGAGTGCGAACCGCCCCACAAGCTGGTGCTGCTTGCCCGGCTCGGTCCGCTGGGTGCCGCGCGAATCACCATGCTGTTGCACGAGATTCCCGAGGGCTGCCGGATCGAGATGATCGAGGTGCCCGCCGAAGGGCCGATGGCAGCCGTTCCAGATTCGCTTGCGCTGGCGGCGGCCTATCCGCGCAACAAGGAGTGCTTGTGGCGGTTGGCGGCTTTGTCGGAACGCCTGGAGCCGAGCCAGGTGAAGTGACCGTGGGCGACACCGTCGATGCCGTAGTCATCGGGGCGGGACACCACGGACTGGTGGCGGCGTCGATGCTTGCCGACGCGGGCTGGGACGTGCTGGTGCTGGAAGCCCAGCCCGAACCGGGCGGAGCCGTACGCAGCGCCGAGCTGACGCCGGGATACATCACCGACCTGTTCAGCTCCTACTATCCGATGACGGTGGCATCCCCGGCGATGACGGCGCTGCACCTGGAGGACCACGGGTTGCGGTGGTCGCATGCGCCCACGGTGGTTGGTCACCCGCGCAGCGCCGCCGACGACGACCCGCCCATCGTCTACCACGATCCGGCCCAGACGGCAGCGGAATTCGCGCGGCGAGCACCCGCCGACGGCGAGAACTGGTGGCGGCTGGTGGAGCTGTGGAACACCATCAAGGGCCCGCTGCTGGACGCCATGCTGGCGCCCTTCCCGCCCGTGCGTCCGCTGCTCGGGCTGTTGCGCCGGCTCGGCACGCCGGAAGCGCTCCGGGTGGCGCGTCTGCTGGTGCAGCCGGCCAACGCCATGGCCAGTCAACTGTTCGAGGGTGAGGCGCCGCGAGTGTTGCTGTTGGGCAATGCAATGCACGCCGACGTTCCGCCGGACGCGCCGATCAGCGGTGCCATGGGTTTCCTGATGACGATGCTGGCCCAGGATCACGGCTGGCCGATGCCGGTCGGCGGATCGGGTCAGCTCACCGCGGCGCTGGTGAATCGCGCCCGCTCGGCCGGAGCCCGAATCGAGTGCAACCAGAACGTTTCTCGCATCCAGGTGCGGGGCGGCCGGGCGGTTGGCGTGACCACCGCGCAGGGCCGATCGGTGGCTGTCCGCCGCGCCGTGGTGGCCGACGTGACGGCCCCGCGATTGTTCTGTGACATGTTGCCCGCGGACGCGGTGCCGCCGGCACTGCGTCGCGACCTTCGACATTACGAGTGGGATCCGCCGGTGGTGAAAGTCAATTATGCGCTGGCAACACCAATTCCATGGCGAGCCCAGAATCTGCGGTCGGTGGGCACCGTGCACTTGGGAGCCGACGGGGACGGGCTGGTGCGCTGGATGGCCGACCTGAACACCCGCGTCATCCCCGAGCATCCGTTCATGTTGTTGGGCCAGACTACCACCGCGGATCCCAGCAGATCGCCGGCCGGAACCGAAAGTGTCTGGGCCTACACGCATTTGCCGCGAAATGTGTTTGACGACGCTGCAGCGGAGAAGTTGGCCGCGGCGGTGGACCGGGTCATCGAAGAGCATGCGCCGGGCTTCGGTTCGGCGGTGGTCGACCGGTTCGTGCAGCGGCCGTCGGATCTCGAGGCCAGCGACGCCAACCTGCATCTGGGGGCGCTCAACGGCGGAACCGCGCAGCTGCAACAGATGTTGGTCTTCCGGCCCGCGCCCGGCATGGGCCGCGCCGAAACACCGGTCGAGCGGCTCTATTTGGGCAGCGCGTCGGCGACGCCGGGTGGCTCGGTGCACGGTGCGTGCGGGCGTAATGCGGCGAATGCCGCACTGGCCGCCGACGGCGCCACCGGCTGGCCACGCCGCAAATTGGGCCGCGCGGTGATCAGAAGGCTGACCGGCTAACCGTTTTCGGCGATGTCCTCGAGCACCGCGAACATGGTCCGTGTCGGCACGCCGGTGGAGCCCTTGGGGGAGTAGCCCCACGGGCTGCCGGTGTTGTAGGCCGGTCCGGCCACGTCGATGTGGGCCCAGCTCACGCCGTCGGCGACGAATTCACGCAGGAAAACGCCGGCCACCAGCATGCCGGCGAAGCGTTGCCCGCTGATGTTGGACAGGTCGGCGACCGTGGACTTCAGGTCTTCCTTGAGTTCGTCGGGCAGCGGCATCGGCCAGCCGTTCTCGCCGACCTGCTGCGAGATCGATGCGACGCGGTCGCGGAACTCGTCACTGCCCATCACCCCGGGGATCCGGGCGCCCAGCGCCACCGTCTGCGCGCCGGTCAGCGTGGACGTCTCGATCAGGTAATCGGGTTTGTCCTCGCACGCCCGCACGATGGCGTCGGCCAAAATGAG
The DNA here is from genome assembly GCA_036338755.1 of Actinomycetota bacterium. Lineage (GTDB taxonomy): Bacteria > Actinomycetota > Actinomycetes > Mycobacteriales > Mycobacteriaceae > Mycobacterium. The sequence goes on from JAYZBN010000036.1 coordinate 12,242, forward strand.
CCGGCCCTCGGCGTCGGTGTTCTGCACCTCGACCGTGATGCCGCCGTACTGCGTCAGGACGTCGCCCGGGCGCTGCGCCGTGGCCGACGGCATGTTCTCGGCCATCGGCACGGTGGCGATCACGTCGATCGGGAGTTTGCGCTGCGCGGCCAGTGCGACGGTCGCGATCACGGCGGCTGCACCGCCCATGTCCGAGGTCATGTGGTGCATGCCCGCGGCCGGCTTGATCGAGATGCCGCCGGTGTCGAACGTGACGCCCTTGCCGACCAGCGCGACTCGCTTGGTTTGCTTCGATTTCTTGGCCAGCTTCGCACCGCGGTGGGTCAGGCGGACCAGCCGTGGGGGACGCGACGAGCCCTGCCCGACGCCGATGATCCCGCCGTAGTCGCCCTTCTGCAGCGCCTTGTCGTCCAACACTTCTACCTCGAGGCCGACGGACTCGCCCAAAGCTTTTGCGCGCCTGGCGAATTCGGCGGGGAACAGGTGGCTGGGCGGAGTGTTGACGAAGTCGCGCGCGGTGGCGACGGCGGTCGCCACCGCGGCCGCGTGGGCGGCGTCGTCCTTGGCGTCCTTCGCGGTGGCGAGCACCGTGATCTTGCCCAGCCCCTGGTCTTTCGGGGCCGTCTTGTCGCTGCGGAATTCGGTGAACCGGTAGCTGCCCAGGATCAGGCCCTCGACGGTGGCCGCAACGACGCCCGCGCCGGGCAGTTCGGCCAGCGTGGTGATCACCGCTTCGGTCTTGCCGAGCGACCGCGCGGCGACACCGGCGGCCCGACGGATGGTGTCGGCCGGCCACTCCGACCGCGGTTTGCCCAGGCCGATCGTCAGCACGCTGGACACCGGCAGCGACGGCACCACCAACCGATGCACCTGTTCGGCGCCGCCGGTGGCCTCCAGCGCACGCAGACCCGATTCGATCTCAGCGACCGCCCCGGACGACAGGAACGGCTCGGCCGCCGCAACGGCCGCCCCCGGCTTGTCGTCCTCGCCGGTCGAGATGACGGGCACGATCAGCACGGTGGACGCGGCGGCCCGCCGGGGCAGCGAGGAGGCGACGGTGACGGAAGGGGCCTGATATCCGGGTTCGGTACTCACGCGTAACCACCCTAGTCACCGCGGAGCGGTCTTAGCTCGGTGGCGTCCGGCCGCTCAGCTCGAAAGCCGGCACGGGGTCGTCAAATCCCTTGATCAGCAACGGGCCGTAAGCATTCGCGGGCCAGTCCGGCAACTCGTCGTGCAGCGCCGAGTCGGCAAGAATCTGGTTCGGATTCGCGGCCGCCACGAGTCGCGCCGCCAAGTTGACCGGGCCGCCGAAGTAGTCCCCGTTGATGGCCAGGACGCTGCCGTAGGCAAGGCCGGCGCGCACCTGCAGGCCTTCCTCGCGCGCCCGCGGATGGTCGACGAGATCGACCGCCGCCCTGACGAGTTGCTCGGGCGACGCGCTCACCCACATCACCTCGTCGCCGATGAATTTCACCACCCGGCCGCCATCGCGAAGGACGACGTCTGAGACGGTTCCGGCGAACTCGTTCAGCAGGTCGGACAACTGCGCGGGGGTAAGTGCGTTGGTGAGCACGGTGAAGCCGGACAGGTCGGCAAAACCGATCCCGCACACCACGCTTGCCGAGGTGTCGCGAAGGACGCCCTCGAAGTGGGTTCGGGCGCCTGTCAGGTGGTGGCGGTGCACGACGTCGATCAGCGGACCGATGCGGGGGACGAACTCCGCGACCGCGCGGTAGGCCTGCGCCGTGGCGAGCTCGTCGTGGGTGTGGGTCATCTGGATGTCCGGCGTCCCGGCGCGGATCGCCGTCGACTCGGCCTCCGCGAGCCGGGCCATCGCGGCGCCGAGGACCCGAAGCATGCCGTGCGCGCCGTCCTCACCGACCACCACCTTGAGCGCGACCCAGGTCGACAGGGCGTCGACGTCGGCCTGGCTCAGCACGGGAACATCGGGACCGGCGACCGTCAGGCCGAGCAAAGCCCAGGCGTGCGCCACCTCTTCGGCCGGTATGCCGAGTTGGGAGGCCGCGGCTTGCACGGTGTAGATCGGGCGGCCCGACCAGGCCAGGACATCACCGGCAAGCCCGAACAGCCGGCCGCGCCGTTCGGCTTCGACCATGTCGTCGACAGTGAAGCCAAGGTCGTCGAGGTACTTGATCAGGTCGGCGCGTTCCCGCGGGTTCGCGATCCCGGCGGCCTCAAGCTCGTCGAAGTCATACGACTCGGACACCTGCCCAAGTGTGCCAGCATCGGAGCGGATTAGGGTGGGACGCCGTGAGCGAGCTGCAGCACGGACCGCTGGAAGACCGTCATCGCGATCTGGGCGCGAGCTTCGCCGAGTTCGGCGGCTGGCTCATGCCGGTGTCGTATGCCGGCACCGTCAGCGAGCACAATGCGACCCGCAACGCGGTCGGCCTCTTTGATGTCAGCCATCTGGGCAAGGCGGTGGTCCGCGGGCCGGGGGCGGCGCAGTTCGTCAACGCCGCGCTCACCAACGACCTGAATCGCATCGGGCCGGGCAAGGCGCAGTACACGTTGTGCTGCACCGAATCCGGCGGCGTCGTCGACGACTTGATCGCCTACTACGTCGACGACGACGAGATCTTCCTGGTGCCCAACGCCGCCAACACCGCCGCCGTCGTCGACGCGCTGCAGGCCGCCGCGCCGACCGGGCTGACGATCACCAATCAGCACCGCGCGTACGCGGTGCTGGCCGTGCAGGGACCGCGATCGGTCGACGTGCTCGGCGAGCTGGGTCTGCCCACCGACATGGATTACATGGCGTACGCGGACACGTCGTTCTCCGGCGTGCCGGTGCGGGTCTGCCGCAGCGGCTACACGGGAGAGCACGGCTACGAGCTGCTGCCGCCGTGGGACTCCGCCGGTGTGGTGTTCGACGCCCTGGCCGCGGCGGTCAAGGCTGCCGGGGGCGAGCCGGCCGGCCTGGGCGCGCGCGACACCCTGCGCACCGAGATGGGTTATCCGCTGCACGGCCACGAACTCGCACTCGACATCTCCCCGCTGCAGGCCCGCTGCGGCTGGGCGATCGGCTGGAAGAAGGAAGCGTTCTTCGGCCGCGACGCCCTGCTGGCCGAGAAGGAGGCGGGCCCGGCGCGGCTGCTGCGCGGGCTGCGGATGGTGGGCCGCGGCGTGCTGCGCGCGGGGCTGACGGTGCTCGCCGGCGACACTCCGGTGGGAGTCACCACCTCGGGCACGTTCTCCCCGACGCTGCAGGCCGGGATCGCTCTGGCGTTGATCGACACCGATGCCGGGGTCCAGGACGGTCAGGAGATCACCGTCGACGTCCGCGGCCGTCGCGTCGCGTGTGAAGTCGTGCGCCCGCCGTTCGTCGCGGTGAAAACGCGTTAGCCGCGCCGCTTGCGCGGCGAAATCCGATTCGTTTGGCGGATATACAATCGGCCAATGACCAGTGGCTCCCTCGAGTTCACGGTTTCGCGCTCGGCAAACCCGGCAACCGATGACGAACGCGAAACCATCCTGGCCGAGCCCGGTTTCGGCAAGTACTTCACCGATCACATGGTGTCGATCGACTACGACGAGACCGGCGGAGGTTGGCACAACGCCCGGGTCATCCCGTACGGCCCCATCGAGCTGGACCCGTCGGCGATCGTGCTGCACTACGCGCAGGAGATCTTCGAGGGACTCAAGGCCTACCGCTGGGCCGACGGCTCGATCGTGTCGTTTCGCGCCGAGGCCAACGCCGCCCGGCTACGGTCCTCGGCGCGCCGGCTCGCCATCCCGGAGCTGCCCGAAGAGCTGTTCATGGAATCGCTGCGCCAGCTCATCGCCGTCGACAACGCATGGGTTCCGGCCGCCGGCGGCGAGGAGGCGTTGTACCTGCGCCCGTTCGTCATCGCCACCGAGCCCGGCTTGGGGGTGCGTCCGTCCAAGCGCTACCGATACCTGCTGATCGCCTCGCCGGCCGGCGCCTACTTCAAGGGCGGCGTCAGCCCGGTCACCGTATGGGTGTCGACGGAGTATGTGCGGGCCAGCCCCGGCGGGACGGGCGCGGCCAAGTTCGGCGGCAACTACGCGGCCTCCCTGTCGGCGCAGGCCGAGGCCGCGGCCAACGACTGCGATCAAGTGGTGTGGCTGGACGCCGTCGAACGGCGCTTCGTCGAAGAGATGGGCGGGATGAACATCTTCTTCGTGTTCGGCAGCGGCGGATCGGCTCGGCTGGTCACCCCGGAGCTGTCCGGCTCGCTACTGCCCGGCATCACCCGAAACTCGTTGCTGCAGCTGGCCATTGACGCCGGGTTCGCTATCGAGGAACGCAGGATCGACATCGACGAATGGCAGAAGAAGGCCGCCGCCGGGGAGATCACCGAGGTGTTCGCCTGCGGCACCGCCGCGGTCATCACGCCGGTCTCGCAGGTGAAGTACGGCGACACCGAGTTCACCGTCGCCGACGGCCAACCCGGCGAGGTGACGATGGCGCTGCGCGATACCCTGACCGGCATTCAGCGCGGCACCTTCGCCGACACCCACGGCTGGATGGCAAAGCTGGGCTGACGCGCTCAGCTAGAACCGCACCAGGCCCGCGAGCAGCACCGCGGCCACCGTCACGGTCAATTCGATCGCGGCGCCCAGCACGTCACCGGTGATGCCGCCGAACCGGCGAACGCAGTGCCGCACCAGCATCGCCCCGCAGCCCAGGCCCGCCAGCACCGCCACCGGTCCCTGCCAGGGCCGCGGCCCGGCCACCACCGAAACGGCCAGCAGCGCCGCGACCCAGGCCGCCACCACCGCGGTCGGCTGGCTTGCGGCGACCCGCGCTCCCAGGGCGCTCCCGTCGGCCGCCGGCACCGACCGGTGGCCGGCCAGCACCGCGGCCACCCGACCCGCGAAAACCGCCACGGCCACCGCGGGGAGGGCTTGACCCGTGGCCCCCAGCGCCGAAAACGCCAGCGCCTGCAGCAGGATCACCATCACCACGGCGGCGACGCCGAACGGCCCGGTCGATCCTTCGCGCATCACCGCCAGCGCGCGCTGCGGCGGCCCGTAACAGCCCAGGCCGTCGGCGGTATCGGCGACGCCGTCGAGATGCAGGCCACGGGTCACCAGCAGCAGCACCGCGACCGCGAGCACTCCGGGCAGCGGGCTGGACCGGCCCAACGCATGAGTCCCACCCCACGTCACCGCCGCGGCCAACGCCCCGAGGGCGGCGCCCACCGCCGGCAGCGCGGTCATGGCGCCGCGAGCCATCGGGGCATTACCCGGAACGGGCAGCACCGTCCCGAACGCGAAAGCCGTTGCCAGAGAACGGATCACGACGGACGAGCGGCCTGATTTGGGCCGTCGGCGCGGTTGGATACACCGGCTTGGGTGAAGGTCGCCATCGACGACAGGGCGGCCACCGCGGCGCGCAGCACCGGCAGCGCGAGCGCAGCGCCGGTGCCCTCGCCCAGGCGCATGCGCAGGTCGAGAATCGGCTCCAAATCCAGCGCCGTCAGCGCCAGCGGGTGAGCGGGTTCGGTGGACCGGTGACCGGCCTGCCACCACAACCGGGCGCCCGGCGCCAGGTGCTCGGCGACCAGCGCGGCCGCCGTCACCGCCATGCCGTCGAGCAGCAACGGCGTGCGCCGGACCGCCGCCTGCGCGCAGAATCCGGCCATCGCGGCCAGGTCGGCGCCGCCCGCGCTGCGCAGCAGCGCGACCGGATCCGGCAACACCTGCCGCGCCCGAAACAGGGCATCGCGCACCGCGGCCGTCTTGCGGGCCCACCCGGCGTCATCGATCCCGGTGCCGAACCCCACCGCGACGACCGGCTCGGCGTTCGTCAACGCCGCCACCAATACCGTTGCGGCCGTGGTATTTCCGATTCCCATGTCGCCGGCCATCAACAGGTCGGCCCCGGCGTCGACCTCCTCGTCGGCGATGGCGGCGCCGGCCTCGAGCGCCCGCGCCGTCTCCTCGTCGCTCAACGCGTCCTCGACCCGGATGTCGCCGCTGGCGCGTCGCACCTTATGGGCGCCGATCCGTTCGGTCAGCGGGTCCGCGTCGACAGCCAGGTCGGCGACCCGCACCGTCGCCCCGGCGATGTCGGCCAGGGCGTTGATCGCGGCCCCGCCGGCATCGAAGTTGGCGACCATCTGCGCGGTCACCTCCGGTGGGTACGCCGACACCCCCGAGCGGGCGACACCGTGGTCACCCGCGAACACCACCACCCGGGCGCGCTCGAATTGCCTTGGCGGGCACTGTCCTTGGCACGCTGAGACCCACACCGACAAATCCTCGAGGCGGCCCAGCGCGCCCTTGGGCTTGGTCAGGGTGTCCTGGCGGGCACGGGCGACGGCGGCGACCCCGGCATCGGGCGGTGACACGGCGGCGAATTCCATCAGGCCCCCGACGGTTTGATCCGGACCGGCTGCCCGGCCACCACCAGCACCACTCGGTCGCACAGCCGCGCCAGGCGCTGGTTGAGGCTGCCCAGTTCGTCGGCGAACCGGCGTCCGGACGCGGTGGCGGGAACGATCGTCAGCCCGACCTCGGGGCTGACCAGCACCAGTGGGGAAGCGAAGTCGCCGACCGCGGCCAGCACCTCATCGACGGGGGCCGCCACCGAGCCGTCATCCCAGGCGTTGGTGCGGTCCAGGGCGCCGGTCAGCCAGGTGCCCAGATCGTCGACCAGTGTGGGGGTGTCCGGCGATTGGCGCAATTGCGTTGCGATGTCGTCGGTTTCGATCGTCGACCAGTGCGCGGGCCGGCGGCTGCGATGCTCGGCGATCCGGTGCGCCCAGGCGGCATCGTCGTGGCCGGCCGGCCCGGGCGCCAGGTAGTGAACCGCTTGCTCGGGCCGCAACCCGTCGGCAATGGCCTTTTCCGCCCACCGCGATTTGCCTGACCTGATCCCGCCGAGCACCAGGGTGCGCACCGGTGTCAGCCCGCCTTCCGGCGGACTTTAATCGACACTGGCGCCGTGCTTGACCTGGGCCCGTGGCGTCCGCATCCGGCGCATCTGAGACGCCCGGCCGGCGGCGTAAAGGCCTAGCTTCCAACGGCTTTCGGTGTTGCTCGGGAATTTCGTGTCGACCAGCCTGCTCACCTTGCGGCCCAGGATCAGGCCGTCGACGCTCATCACGGCCATCAACACCAACATGGCCGGCGATATCCACAGCTGCAGCTGCGGCACGCCGAACATGATGAACATCAAGAACAGGGTCGACGGCATGAACAGGCCCAGCAGATTGCGCCGGGAGTCCACCACGTCGCGAACGTAGCGGCGGATGGGCCCCTGGTCGCGAGGTAACAGGTAGCCCTCTTCGCCGGCCATCATCCGCTCCCGGCGCTCCGACATGCGGGCCCGGCCGGCGGCCTTGTCCGCCCGGCGCTCCTCGCGGCTGAGCTTGGGACCGGCCAGTGATTTGCGGCGGGCCCGCGCCTCGGAGGCCGTCATGGGCGCGGGCGCGATCGGCCCCTTTTTGGCGTTGCGGCGGGCCTCATTGCGTTTGGGCGTGGGCCGCCCCTTGGGGCCCGTCCGCTGCGCATCGCGTGCGGCGCCTGACGCGCCGGCAAGCCCGGAGGCGGCCGGCGCGGCGGCGCTCTCGTCGAGCTCGGTGTCCTGGCCTTTCTTGCGGCCCAACAGCTTCACAGTGGCCAGGTTACTTCGCGGACGGTTCGCGCCGGAATTCGCCCGGAATGCCTTCCTATTAGACCTGCTTGGTGACTCGCTTGGCCCTACTCTTACACGAGATGAACGGCTGCCTTTGATGGACAACGGGTCAATGGGCTCCGACGGGGGTCCCGGCCTGGCCCCCGGCCGTCTTCAATTGCCCGCTATGCAAGTTCTGGTGGCCCCGGACTGCTACGGCGACAGCATGTCGGCCCTGGAGGCCTCCGCCGCCATCGCGACCGGCTGGACGCGGTCGCGTCCCGGCGACCGGTTCATCGTCGCCCCGCAATCCGACGGTGGCCCCGGCTTCGTCGAGGTCCTGGCCAGCCGGCTGGGGGAGATGCGGCGGCTGCGGGTGACCGGACCGCTGAAAGCCACCGCCGAAGCCGATTGGGTGTTCGATAGCGGCTCGGCCACCGCCTACCTGGAATGCGCGCAAGCGTGCGGTTTGGCGTTGATCGGCCGGGCGCCCAGTCCGGAGACCGCCATGGCGGCGCACAGCAAAGGCGTGGGACAGCTGATCGCCGAGGCGTTGCGGGTGGGGGCGACGCGGATCGTGGTCGGGCTGGGCGGCAGCGCCTGCACCGACGGCGGACAGGGCATGATCTCCGAACTCGGCGGGCTGGAGTCCGCCCGCCGGAAACTGGCGGACGTGGAGCTGATCGCTGCCTCCGACACCGAATACCCGCTGCTGGGACCGTGGGGGGCGGCCCGGGTGTTCGGACCGCAGAAGGGCGCCGACACGGCAACCGTGGCCGCACTGGAGGTTCGCCTGCAGGCGTGGGCGCTGATCCTGGAGGCGGTGGCCGGGCGCGACGTGAGCGCCGAGCCGGGCGCCGCGGCCGCAGGCGGCATCGGCGCCGGGCTCTTGGCGCTCGGCGGGCGCTGCGAGTCCGGCGCGGCCATCATCGCCGAACACACCCGGCTGTCCGACGACCTGGACACCGCCGAGATGATCGTCACCGGTGAGGGCCGGTTCGACGAGCAGTCCCTGCACGGCAAGGTGGTCGGATTTCTCGCCGACGCGGCCCGGCCGCGGGGGATTCCGGTGGTCGTGCTGGCCGGCCAAGTCGGCCTGGACAACGCGACCGTGCGCTCGGCGGGGATCATGGCGGCGTTATCCATCGCCGAGCACGCCGGATCGGTGCGCCTGGCGCAGGCCGACGCGGCCAACCAGCTCATGGGGCTGGCGTCCGTGGTTGCGGCGCGACTCGGGAATACCGGTCCTGCAAGGTACCGTTGATGGAGTGGACTTTCGGGCGGTCCGGATCGCCCGGCGCAAGCCGGCGATTGCGGGCTTGATCGACCCCACCCAACGATGAGGCATGTAGGAGAAGCAATGACGGTGCAAAACGAGTCGAACGCCACCACGACCCACGGCGTGATCCTGACCGAGGCCGCCGCCACCAAGGCAAAGTCCCTGCTGGACCAGGAGGGCCGCGACGACCTCGCGCTGCGCATCGCGGTGCAGCCCGGCGGGTGCGCCGGCCTGCGCTACAACCTCTTCTTCGACGACCGCGCGCTGGACGGCGACCTGACGGTGGAGTTCGGGGGAGTGAAGCTGACGGTGGACCGGATGAGCGCGCCCTACGTCGAAGGCGCGTCCATCGACTTCGTGGACACCATCGAGAAGCAGGGCTTCACCATCGACAACCCCAACGCCACGGGATCGTGCGCCTGCGGCGACTCGTTCAACTGATCGACTAGACCCCGCAACTCCGTCAGTCGGGCCGTGTGGTCCGGCTGACGGAGTGTGTCTAGTACGAGCCGCCGGTGCGCAGCACGTACGAGCACACCATGATCTGACCGCGCTGGAACAGCAGCTGCGCGATGCCCTGCACCTGCCCGTGCATCGGGCCGCCGCTCACCGGTGAAACCCGCATGGTGAACAAGGCCTGCGCCTGGTACTGCGACAGGTACACGATCTTGTCGATCGAGGTCAGCTCGACCTCGGAGAACTGCTTGCGGAACGCGTCACTGCTGAGCTTGGCCAGGGCCTGGTCGGATCGTTTGTCCTGGACGCCGTCGTACAAACCGCACAGCGCATTGCGGGCGATCTCGTCGATGTCGCGGTGCTCGAGCGCGTCCAGATAGCCCTGGATGGCCGTCTTGGCCGCGCCCTCGGAGAAGGTGGCCCCGGTGTTGGCCCCGTTGGTGCGGACCCCGTACACGATGGCCACCGTCAGCACCGCGACGAGCGCGATGGCCAGCACGATGCCGACGATCAGCCGCCGCTTGGATCGCGGGTACGGGACCGGCGCGGGCGGCTGCCCGGCATAATTGGCGGCACCAGGTCCTGCCTGCGGAGCCGAGGTGAAGCCCGCGGCGTCGTCGGGAAACTCGAGTGGCTGGGATTGGCTAGAGGGCTCAGGTCCACCCGGTCCGCCGTCGCCGCCGCCGACGGTGTGGTTCGGCGAGTGCGGACCTGCCATCGTGGTTCTCCTACGGTGGTAGACGGGACTGCAATCGGGTTGCGGCCCGAGCAATGTGATCCCGGCGACTTGAGTGAGTTCCCTAGGGAGGCTAGCGCACTGCCTCGCGCCGGCCGCGCACACAGCGACGGTCGGGGCCCGTGAGTAAGCTAGATAACCTTACTAACGAAGGATGGAGTTTTCGTGACGATCGCGGTGACAGGTTCGATTGCAACCGACAATCTGATGCGGTTCCCCGGCCGGTTTTCCGAGCACCTGCTGGCCGAGCACCTGCAGAAGGTGTCCCTGAGTTTTCTGGTTGACGACCTGGTGATCCACCGCGGCGGCGTGGCGGGCAACATCGCCTTCGCCATCGGCGTGCTGGGCGGCGACGTGGCGCTGGTGGGTGCGGCCGGCGACGACTTCGGCGAGTACCGCGAATGGCTGCAGTCCCACGGCGTCAACTGCGACCACGTGCTGATCTCGCAGACCGCGAAAACCGCACGCTTCGTCTGCACGACCGATGAGGACATGGCCCAGATCGCATCCTTTTATCCCGGTGCCATGTCGGAGGCCCGCAACATCAAGCTCGCCGACGTCGCGTCCGCGGGCAAGCCGGACCTGGTGATCATCGGCGCCAACGACCCGGACGCGATGGTGGTGCACACCGAGGAGTGCCGCAAGCTCGGCCTGCCGTTCGCCGCCGACCCGTCCCAGCAGCTGCCGCGCCTGTCCGGCGAGGAGATCGACAAGCTCGTCGACGGGGCCGCCTACCTGTTCACCAACGACTACGAGTGGGAACTGCTGCTCTCCAAGACCGGCTGGTCCGAGGCCGACGTGCAGAAGAAGGTCGACCTGCGGGTGACCACGCTGGGCGCCAAGGGCGTCGACATCGTCGAGCGCGACGGGACGACCACCCACGTCGGCGTGGTGCCCGAGACCAGCCAGACCGACCCCACCGGCGTCGGTGACGCGTTCCGGGCCGGCTTCCTCACCGGCCGCACCGCCGGGCTGAGCCTCGAGCGGTCGGCTCAGCTCGGCTCGCTGGTCGCCGTTTTGGTGCTGGAGTCCACCGGAACCCAGGAGTGGACGTGGGACGCCGCGGTCGCCAAGACCCGGCTGGCCGACGCCTACGGCGACGAGGCGGCCGCCGAGATCGCCGCGGTCCTCGCCTAGCCAGTTCGGCGAGCAGACGCGAGAACACCCAAAAATCGGCGTGTCGCGGCACTTTCGTGTCTGCTCGCGGTCATAACTCGACGGGGTACACCGGCTCGCTGATCTGTGGCACCACGCTGTGCTCGACGAAGATCGCGTGCCAGAGCATGAAGATCAGCAGTGTCCACAGCCGACGGCTGTGATCGCTGACGCCGTTGCGATGCTCGTCGAGCATCCGGCGCACCGCGGCCAGGTCGACCAGGCGATCGGCCTGCCCGTCCTTCGCGGAGTCCACCATCGCGTACGCCCACTCCAGCAGCTCGCCCGCGCGCAACCAGTGCCGGATCGGGACCGGAAACCCGAGCTTGGGCCGGTGCAGCACGTGCGCCGGAACGATCGGCTCCAGCGCGCGCCGCAGCGCGTACTTCGTCGTCGCGCGGGTGATCTTGGCCTCGACCGGCAGCCGCGAGGCGACGGCGAACACCTCGGGATCCAGGAACGGCACCCGAAGCTCCAGCGAGTTGGCCATGGTCATCTTGTCGGCCTTGACCAAGATGTCGCCGCGCAGCCAGGTGAACAGGTCGATGTGCTGCATGCGGGCCACCGGATCCCAGCCCGCCGATTCGGCATACAGCGACGCGGTGACGTCGGTGTGGGTCCATTCCTGGCGGAAGATGGGCAGCACGTCGCGCAGCTGCGCGTCGGAGAAGCTGCGGGCATTGCCGTAGTAGCGCTCCTCGAGCGTCAGCGAGCCGCGGTGCAGCAGGCTCTTGCCCCGCATGCCCTCCGGCAGGGGTTTGGACACCTTGCCCATCGACCGCCGCAGCGGCCGCGGCAGGTAGTTGAAGGGCTTCAGCGACAGCGGCTCCCGGTAAATCGTGTAGCCGCCGAACAGCTCGTCGGCCCCTTCGCCGGACAGCACCACCTTGACGTGCTTGCGGGCCTCCCGGGCGACGAAGAACAGCGGCACCAGCGCGGGGTCGGCCACCGGCTCGTCGAGGTACCAGACGATCTCCGGTAGGGCGGCGACGAACTCGTCGGGCTTGACCACCTTGGCGATGTGGCGGGCGCCGATCGCCTCGGCCGAGGCCACCGCGACGTCGATCTCGGAGAAGCCCTCGCGCTCGAAACCGGTGGTGAACGTGATCAGCCGGGGGTTGTGCCGGATGGCCAGCGCCGCGATGGCGGTGGAGTCGATCCCCCCGGACAGAAACGCCCCGACGGTCACGTCGGCGCGCATGTGCTTGGCCACCGAGTCCTCGAGCACCGCGGTGATCTCGTCGTAGCGGGCCTGTTCGGTGTCGCGGGTCATCGGAACGGCGGTAAAGCGTGGCGTGAAATACCGGGTGACCTCCGGTTGCAGCCGGTCGGGACGGATTCGGGCGTAGCAGCCCGATTCCAGTCGGCGCACCCCGCGGTGCAGCGTCTCGGGCTCGGGCACGTACTGCAGGACCGTGTAGTGCTGCACCGCCCGCTCGTCGATCCCGGTGTCGAACCCGATCAGCTCGGCCAGGTCCAGCAGGCACTTCTTCTCACTGGCGACCGCGGTGCCGCCGGCGCCGGTCGCCATGAACAGTGGCTTGATGCCGAAAGGGTCTCGCGCGCAGAACAATTCACGCGTCTCTGTGTCCCATAGCGCGAACGCGAACATGCCGCGCAGCCGCGCCAGTACGTCGGTGCCCCAGTAGTGATAGCCGACGACGATGGCCTCGCCGTCGCCGTCGGTGGCGAAGGTGGCGCCGTGTCGGGTGGCCAGTTCGTCGCGCAGCTCGAGGTAGTTGTAGATCTCGCCGTTGAACACCAGCACGTAGCGGTCGGGTGCCTCGGGCGGCCCCCAGCGCAGCGGTTGATGCGAATGCGCGATGTCGATGATGGACAGCCGGTTGAAGCCGAAAACGGCGGAGCCGTCGGTGTCCGGGTCCACCCACGTGCCGGGCTCGTCGGGCCCGCGGTGGCGCATCGAATGCGACGCGCGCGCGACGGCGGCGTCGGCTCGGGCGGCGGCGGCTTCATCATCCGAGCCTTCCGGGGCGGCAACGAACGCGAGCAGACCACACACGGCGCCCCAGTATGCCGCACTTTCCCGGCGTGCGTGGACGTCACACCCGGCACGTGGGCTATGGCCGGGCAGACTGGCGGGCCGGGGTTTCGTCGCCGGGCTCAGGAGCGTGGTCTACGCTGCGTAGTATTCGATATCCGAGCAGGAGGCGCTAACGTGACCCCTCGCGAGCAGGACCGTTCGCACCGTTTGTCGCAGGGCAGCTTTCGGCGCCGTTCCGGGGGCGCGGGGCAGGGCCTTTCGCGTCGTCTTCGGCCCTTCGCGCTCGCCTTGACGTTGGGCGTGCTGGCGTTGTTCCTGAGCGGATGCAGCAGCTGGGCGGACGCGCTGGCCCTGGGCTGGCCGCGAGGCATCACCCCGGAGGCGCACCTCAACCGCGAACTGTGGATCGGCGCGGTGATCGCCTCGCTCGTCGTCGGCGGCATCGTGTTCGGGCTGATCTTCTGGGCGTCCGCCTTCCACCGCAAGAAGGCGACCGACACCGAGCTGCCCCGCCAGTTCGGCTACAACATGCCACTGGAGCTGGCGCTCACCGTGACGCCGTTCCTCATCATCTCGGTGCTGTTCTATTTCACCGTGGTCGTGCAGGAGAAGATGCTGCACCTGGCCAAGGACCCTGAGGTAGTGATCGACGTCACGGCCTTCCAGTGGAACTGGAAGTTCGGCTATCAACGCGTCGCCTTCAAGGACGGCACGCTGACCTACGACGGCACGGACCCCGAGCGCAAGAAGGCCATGCTCTCCAAGCCGGAGGGCAAGGACGCGCACGGTGAGGAGCGCGTCGGTGCCGTCCGCGGCTTCAACACCTCGGACCGCCAATACCTGAACTTCGACAAGGTCGAGACGCTGGGTTCCAGCGACGAGATCCCGGTGCTGGTCTTGCCGACGGGCAAGCGCATCGAATTCGATCTGGCGTCCGCGGACGTGGTTCACACGTTCTGGGTGCCCGAGTTCCTGTTCAAACGCGACGTCATCCCGAACGCCGACGCGAACAACTCGGTGCACGTTTTCCAGACCGAGGAGATCCAGACGCCCGGCGCGTTCGTGGGCCACTGCGCGGAGTTCTGTGGCACCTATCACTCGATGATGAACTTCGAGGTTCGGGTGGTGACGCCCAACGACTTCAAGGCCTACCTGCAACAGCGGATGGGCGGAAAGAGCAACGCCGAGGCATTGCAGGCGATCGGGCAGGCCCCGCTCGCGGTGACCACCCACCCGTTCGACACCAAGCGCGGTCAATTGGCCGGAAGCCAGTAGGTTAGGACACCAAATGCATATCGAAGCCAGGCTATTCGAATTCATTGCCGGGTTCTTCATTGTGGTTGCGGTGCTCTACGGGGTGCTGACCGCGATCTTCGCCACCGGTGGTGTGGAGTGGGCGGGCACCACTGCCCTGGTGCTGACCGGTGGCCTTGCGATGATCACGGCGACCTTTTTCCGCTTTGTGGCGCGCCGGCTGGACACCCGGCCGGAGGACTACGAAGGCGCTGAGATCAGCGATGGAGCAGGCGAATTGGGCTTCTTCAGCCCGCACAGCTGGTGGCCGATTCTGGTGGCGCTGTCGGGCTCGGTGGTCGCGGTGGGCATCGCGCTGTGGCTGCCGTGGCTGATCGTCGCCGGAATCATGTTCGTCCTGACGTCGGTGGCCGGGCTGGTCTTCGAGTACTACCTCGGTCCCGAGAAGCACTGAATCGCGGCATAAAGGTCACAATCAGATCACGTGATTGGTGGGCCCTTCGCCACGACGGCTTTGCCCCTTTGGGGTTCGGTAGTGTTTTGCCCAGGCAAATGAGGAGCGTCCCAGCGCGCCCGCAACGATGCGATCGCGGATTCTTGCGCGCGGGTGAGGCAGTCGAACAGGGTAGGCAAAGGCAGAGATGAGCGGGTCGAGACCCCCGGGATGGGATCCTGACGAACCCGACCCTGCCGACCCGGTCAGCCACGAACCGCCTTCGGGCGATGCGCTGGGCGACGATCTGCAACCCGGCCGCGGCGGCGATGTCGAGGGCGAGCCGGAACCCTTCGCGGACAGTGCCGAGCAGGCCGCCGCGAACCAGACCGACGAGACGGACGTGTACTCGAGGGCCTACTCGGCTCCGGAGTCCGAGCATTTCAGCACCGGCCCCTACGTGCCGGCCGATCTGCGGCTCTACGACTACGACGACTTCGACGAGTCCTCCGACGCCGACGACGGGCGCAGTACCGCGCGCTGGCCGTGGGTGGTGGGGGTCGCCGCCATCGTGGCCGCGATCGCGCTCGTCGTGTCGGTTTCGCTGCTGTTCGCGCGCACCGATACCACCAAACTCGCCAACCCCGGAACCACCACCGCCCCGTCCACGCCGCCCCTGCAGGACGAGATCACGACCACCAAACCGCCACCGCCGCCGCCACCCCCGCCGCCGTCCACGACCGAACCGCCGCCCCCGCCGGCAACGGAGACCCAGACTGTGACGGTGACGCCTTCTCCGGCACCGCCGCCCCCGCCCGCCCCCGCGCCGGCGCCACCGCCGGCGACGTCCACAGCGGCCGCGCCACCGCCGCCCACCACGCCGGCGGGACCGCGTCAGGTCACCTACTCGGTGACCGGCACCAAAGCCCCAGGAGACATCATTTCGGTGACCTACGTCGACGCGTCCGGCCGGCGGCGCACCCAGCACAACGTGTACATCCCGTGGTCGATGACGGTCACCCCGATCTCGCAATCGGACGTGGGCTCGGTCGAGGCGTCCAGCCTGTTCCGGGTCAGCAGGCTCAATTGCTCGATCACCACCAGCGATGGAACGGTGCTCTCGTCGAACAGCAACGACTCCCCGCAGACGAGCTGCTGATGGTCAGCAGATATTCGGTTTACCGGCGCGACGTCGGTGACGACACCGTCGCGCCCGAGGTCGTGGACCGCATCCTGATGGGCGCGTGCGCCGCCATCTACCTCGTGCTGCTGGGCGTCAGTGTGGCGGCCGCCGTCGCACTGGCGGACCTGGGCAGGGGCTTTCACAAGGCGGCCAGCAGCCCGCACACCACCTGGGTGCTGTACGCCGTCATCGTCGTTTCGGCGCTGATCATCGCGGCCGCGATCCCCATCCTGTTGCGCGCCCGGCGGATGTCGCAGTCCGAGCCGGCGGCTCAGGCGATGACCGCGCCCGCGCGCGGACCGGCAAGGCCGTCGATGCGCCTGGGGACCGGTACCCCGCGCACCGGAACCGCCACGGCGCAAACGGCGACGCCCGCCTCGGGGGCCGAGTGGTCGGGCGAGGCGGTGGACCGAATCTGGTTGCGCGGCACCGTGATACTGACCGGCACCATGGGCTCCGCGCTGATCGCGGTCGCCACGGCGACCTATTTGATGGCGGTCGGTCATGATGGCGCGTCGTGGGTCGGATATGGGTTCGCCGGCGTCATCACCGCGGCCATGCCGGCGGTGGAGTGGCTGCACATCCGCCAGCTGCGCGAGGCCGTCGCCGAGCAGTAGCCACCCGAACCGGGGCGGGCGCCTCGGCCTGGTTGGCGTCGGGGGTTCGCGCGGCGGCGGCGTCGACACGTAAACCACACAGACGACACGCCGTGCGGCGTCGCTATGGCTTAAGTCTCGCGGTCACAAGCTGCCGGTGCGCCGCCCACGCAATCGCGGGCGGCGTCGCTCGGTAGGGAAATGGGCTAGTGCTCGGCGCCTTCGCCGTTCGTCGAACCGTTCGTCGAGCCGTTCGTCGAACCGTTCAGGCCGTCCTGGTGTTTGCGCAGTGCGGTCAGGGCGCGTCGCTCAGAGCCGTGCGCCGCCTCTCGCAACGCCGCATCCTCGGACAACGGGTCGGCGCGCAGGAAGCTGCCGCTGCCCGGAGTTCCGCCCGAGCCCAGCTTGTTCATCTTCTTGGGCAGAGCCGCCCCCTGGTAGGCCAGCGGCAGCGGGTGGCCGTGGTCGTCGACCGGGCCGAGCGGCTGGTGCAGCTCGATGTAGGCGCCGTGCGGCAGCCGCTTGATGATGCCGGTCTCGATGCCGTGCTCGAGCACCGCGCGGTCGCTGCGCTGCAGTCCGATGCACCACCGGTAGGTGATGAAATAGACAACCGGCGGAACGATCACCATGCCGATGCGCCCGATCCACGTCGTCGCGTTCAGCGAGATGTCGAACTTGAACGCGATGATGTCGTTCATCGCGCACAGCGTCAGCAACATGTAGAACGCGATCGCCATCGCGCCGATCGACGTGCGCACCGGCACGTCGCGCGGCCGCTGCAGCAGGTTGTGGTGCGCGTAGTCACCGCTGAACCGCTTTTCCAGGAACGGGTAGATGATCAGCAGGACGAAGATCAGGCCCATGATCAACGCCACCCACACGGCCGCGGGGACGGTGTGGTGCCAGAAGTAGAACTCCCATGGCGGCCAGATACGCGCCAGGCCTTCGGTCCACATCATGTAGAAGTCGGGCTGCGAACCGGCCGAGACGTGAGAAGGCTTGTAGGGGCCAAGGTTCCAGATCGGGTTGATCTGCAGCAGGCCACCCAGCAGGCCCAGCACGCCGACGATCGCGGCGAAGAATGCGCCGGACTTGACGGCGAACACCGGCATCACTCGCACGCCGACCACGTTGTGCTCGGTGCGTCCGGGTCCGGGGAACTGGGTGTGCTTCTGGAACCACACCATGGCCAGGTGCAGCCCGATCAGCGCCAGGATGATGCCCGGCAGCAGCAGGATGTGCAGGGCATACATCCGCGGGATGATGTAACCCGCTGTGGCGCATTCGTTTCCGACGCCACCGCAGGGGAAGTCACCGCCGAACAGGGCCCAGTGCAACCAGGTGCCGATCACCGGCATACCCAACGTGATCGAGGACAGCGCGGCGCGCAACCCGATGCCCGACAACAGGTCGTCGGGGAGCGAGTAACCGAAGTAACCCTCGAACATGGCCAGGATCAGCAGCAGCGAGCCGATCACCCAGTTGGCCTCGCGTGGCCGCCGGAAGGCGCCGGTGAAGAAGATGCGGGCCAAGTGCACCATGATCGACGCGGCGAAAATCAGTGCGGCCCAGTGGTGGACCTGCCGGACGAACAGACCGCCGCGCACCTCGAAGGAGATGTCGAGCGTCGATGCGAAGGCCTTCGACATGTCCACGCCGCGCAGCGGCTGATACGCGCCGTTGTAGGTGATCTCACCCATGGACGGGTCGAAGAACAGCGTCAGGTACACACCGGTGAGCAGCAGCACGATGAAGCTGTACATCGCGATCTCACCCAAGAGGAACGACCAGTGGGTGGGAAACACCTTGTTGAGCTGTCTGCGAACCGCCGCCGACGGGTGGTAGCGCGTGTCGATGTCCTCGCCCTGACGGGCCAGGACATCGCCGATCTTCGGGGGGCTGAATTTCGGACTCATGTTGTCGTCCTCTCCCAGAATGCCGGTCCGACGGGCTCGACGAAGTCACCGTTGGCGACCAAATACCCGTTGGTGTCGATCGTGATCGGCAGTTGCGCCAACGCACGCGCGGCCGGCCCGAAAATCGGCTTCGCGAAGTGCAGCGCGTCGAACTGCGACTGGTGGCATGGGCACAAGATCCGGTAGGACTGCTCCTCGTACAGGGATGCGGGGCATCCCAGGTGCGAGCAGACCTTGGTGTAGGCGAAGAATTCGCCGAAGTTGAAGCTTTCCTGGCCCTGTCGCTTGACCACGCGGCCCATGTCGGTGGGCCGAACTCGGATGAGCATCACGGGGTTTCGCACACCCTGGTTGATGGCCCGCAGCCTCTCCTGCGATTCCGGGGTGGTGCCGTCGCCGTCGGACTCCCGCCAGGGGAAGACGGTTTCCATACCGCCGGCGTCGAGATCCTCAGGCCGCATCTTGACGAACGGCGACGTCGACGCGGAGCCGGTGGCGCGCGCCAGATAGATGGTCTCGCCGTGGTAGCGCGGGGTCCACCCGGAGGTGAACAGCACGGCCTTCTTGCCGTCTGCGGTCTGCACCACCGGCTTCCACGGGTTCTTGATCAATCCCCCAGCAAACGCCACCAGGGTGGAAAGCCCGAACGCGCCCAGCCCCATCCCCAGCGAAAGGCCGATCAGCTTGCGCCGCCCGACGGTCGAACCCCCGTACGCGTCGGCCAGGTTCGCCACCACCGTTTTGCGGTCGACGTCACGCGAGGCGCCGTCGTGGCGCTCCTGGATCGAAATCTCTTCCGGGATAAAGCGTTTCTGATACAGGATGACGCCGATCCCGATTGACAGGATCGCCATCCCGAACGTCAGCCCGTACAGCGGGGTGGTCAGGTCGTAGAGGAAGCTCCCGGCCTCCTCCTTGGGCTTGTACTCCCACGGCCAGAACAAGAAGATCAGCAGCAGTGCCAGCCCGAAGAAGCCACCCAGCAAAAGCCAGAGGGCAACGCCGCGCTCGGCGCGCTTTTCGGCCTTGGTGCCCTCGATAGGCCAACGGGGTTCCTTGAACACCGTTTCGACGCCGTCCAGCTTGCCGCCCAACGCCACCAGTTCCTGCTGCGACATGGCGGCCAGCGCCGCGTCGTCGGGCTCCCTCTGGCCGACGCCGTGCGGGCTCCCGCCGGTGTCAGAGCCGCGACCGGCTCCCTGATCCAAGGCGTCGCTCATTTTGCGCCGCTCCTCCTCATCGCTGCGCTCTGCATCGTCTCGGCGCGGCTCATGCTCGTGCCCCAATCCACAGTGCCAGCCCGATGGCGGCGACCATCCCGATGATCCAGGCGGCCATACCCTCGGGTGCGGGCCCGAATCCACCCAGGCCGTAGCCGCCCGGCTGGCGCTCCTCGGTCACCGCCTTGATGTAGCCGATGATGTCCTTCTTAGCCTCGAAAGACAGCTGACGGTCGGAGAACTTCGGCATGTTCTGCGGGCCGGTCCGCATGGCCGCCAGGATCTGCTGCTCGTTGGCGGGCTCCAGATCCGGCGCGTACTTGCCCGACGACAGCGCCCCGCCCTTGCCGGTGAAGTTGTGGCACGACGAGCAGTTCAGCCGGAACAGGTCGCCGCCGCGGCCCAGGTCCTGGCCACGCAGCGAGCGCATCGCCAGGCTGCCGTCCGGGTTACGCACCGTGGTCGGGCCGCCGCCGTTGGCCTGGACGTAGGCGCCCAGAGCGTCGACCTGACCCTCGTCGAAGATCGGTTCCTTGCGCGGCGCCTGAGCCTCACCGGTCATCGCCGGCATCCGGCCGGTCGACACCTGGAAGTAGACGGCTTCCTCGCCGACGCCGATCAGGCTGGGCCCGCGGTCGGGGACGCCCTGCAGGTTGGCCCCGT
Organism: Actinomycetota bacterium; assembly: GCA_036338755.1. Lineage (GTDB taxonomy): Bacteria > Actinomycetota > Actinomycetes > Mycobacteriales > Mycobacteriaceae > Mycobacterium. The sequence goes on from JAYZBN010000036.1 coordinate 32,750, forward strand.
GGCAGGACACGCACGACGTGTCGAACAACTGCTTGCCGGTGCGCAGCAGCGCCGAGTTCGACTCGTCGGCGACGGCCACCTGCGGTCGCGGAGTCAGGATGGCGGCCAAACCGCCGGCGATGGTCAGCGCTATCAGCAGCAGCAGACCGCCGGACAGCCGCCGACGCAGCCGCCGCCGCGAACGGTCACGCTGCCCGTGTGGCGGCTTGGCCGCACCGGATCGGGTAGATCCCAGTTTCTTCAACCGAGCACTCCTGTTCGTCCAGCGCCTGCTCATCGGATGAAATAGATCACGGCGAACAGCGCGATCCACACGATGTCGACGAAATGCCAGTAGTACGAGACGACGATGCTGGCCGTAGCCTGCGCCGGTGTGAACTTGCTCATCGCGGTGCGGGCCAGCAAGAAGATGAAGGCGATCAACCCGCCGGTGACGTGCAGGCCGTGGAATCCGGTGGCCAGGTAGAACACGCTGCCGTAGGCGCTCCCGGGGATGGTGGTCCCGTGCGACATCAGGTGGTAGTACTCGTAGCCCTGGCCGCAAACGAAGAACAGGCCCATCAGGAAGGTCAGCACGTACCAGCGGCGCAGCCCGAACACGTCGCCGCGCTCGGCCGCGAACACCCCCATCTGGCAGGTGAACGACGACGCGATCAGCACCAATGTGACCGGGACGGCCTGGTACAGGTTCAGCTCGGTCGGCGGCGGCGGCCACTTTCCACCCGATTGGGCGCGGGCGGTGAAGTACATCGCGAAGAGACCAGCAAAGAACATCAGCTCGCTGGAAAGCCAAACGATGGTGCCGACGCTGACCATGTTGGGTCGGTTCAGCGAATGCACCCGCGACGTAATTGCAGTACCCGAAGTAGCGGCAGCGCTGGTCACATCCGCAAGTATGACGCTTTGTAGTTGTTGAACTCCACCCGGGGCGGCAATTGATGTCCAACGCGTCGCGCCGGCGAGCGCGCCGGAAGGCTCGCGGTGGAGGTTGGGGCTACGCGTGGTCCGCGTGGGACCATCGGCGCGTGGCTTTGTCATCTGAGGCGCCCGGCGCGTCCGCGACATCGTGGCCGCGGGTCCTTTCTCGGCTGACCGGCGGTCAGGACCTGGCGCGCGGGCAGGCCGCCTGGGCCATGGACCAGATCATGACCGGCGATGCCAGCCCCGCCCAGATCGCGGCCTTCGCGGTGGCGATGCAGGTGAAGATCCCCACCTCGGCCGAAGTCATCGAGCTGGCCGACGTGATGCTCAACCACGCGCTGCCGATGCCGGCCGGGGCCATCCGCGACGACACCGTCGACATCGTCGGTACCGGTGGCGACGGCGTCAACACCGTGAACCTGTCCACGATGGCGGCCATCGTCGCCGCGGCCGCCGGCGTGCCGGTGGTCAAACACGGCAACCGGGCGGCCTCGTCGCTGTCCGGCGGCGCCGACACGCTCGAGGCGCTCGGCATCCGGATCGACCTCGGGCCCGAAGACGTCGCACGCAGCCTCGCCGAGGTCGGCATCGGGTTCTGCTTCGCGCCGCTGTTCCACCCGTCCTACCGGCACACCTCCGCGGTGCGCCGCGAGATCGGTGTGCCGACGGTGTTCAATCTCCTTGGGCCGCTTACCAATCCGGCCAGACCGCGGGCCGGATTGATCGGCTGCGCGTTCGAGGGTCTCTCCGAGGTGATGGCCGGTGTGTTCGCCGCCCGACGGTCCAGTGTGCTGGTGGTGCACGGCGACGACGGGCTCGACGAGCTGACGACCACCACGACCAGCACGATCTGGCGGGTGCAGGCCGGCACCGTGGACAAGCTGACCTTCGATCCGGCCGGATTCGGTTTTCCCCGAGCCGATCTCGACGACCTGCTGGGTGGCGACGCGCAGGCCAACGCGGCCGAGGTGCGAGCGGTGCTGGCCGGCGGCAAGGGCCCGGTGCGCGACGCCGTCGTGCTCAACGCCGCCGGCGCGATCGTCGCGCACGCGGGGTTATCCAGCCGCGCTGAATGGTTGCCGGCGTGGGAGGACGGGCTGGCCCGCGCCGGTAAGGCCATCGACTCGGGTGCGGCCGAACAACTGCTCGCGCGATGGGTGAGGTTCGGACAGCAGGTCTGATCCCCGGAGTTCCTGCGCCGAAAGCTGTTCTGCGGCCAGTCGCGCAGAGCGCGCCGACGCGGCCCACGCCGACCAGGCGCCCGCCGATCGCAGGGGAGACGCCCAGCCGTCCTCGGCGACCCGAACGATGCGCGCCCCCGCCGTCGTCAGCCAGCGCATGATGAGCGCGGTCTCCTCGACCAGTGCGCCGCCCAAAGGGCCGGGCGTGAGCAAAATCGCTTGTGCCCCAGCGACGATCGCGTCGACGACCGGCATCGGCGGCACCCCACGCCGGGCGCAGCCCGCCGCGGCGAGTTGGCCATGGCGGATGACGGCCAGGTGATAGCCACCCTGCCCATCGGGGGCGGCGGCGACCAGCTCGGGCAACGCAACCAGGGCGCGCAGCCGTTGGCCGCGCCATAGCGTCTCGATCGCGGTGACGGCGCGGTCGCGCAGCCGCGCGGCGCTCTCGAAGTGATGCCGCTCGGCGAGCGCGCCGACCTGGTCCACGGCCGCGGCCAGCGCGGCGTTGTCCGCGCCGTCGATCAACGCCGCGACCCGCGCCACGGCGGCGGCGTACTGAATGGCGGTGGCGTCACGCGCGGCCGGACAGGGCGACACCTCCGCCTCGGCGCACAGCGGCCCGTGCAGCGCCGAGCGCCCCAGCCGGTTGGTGCAGGTGCGCAACCCGGTGAACCGGGCCAGCAGGGCGGCCACGTCCGCGGCGTCGGCGCGGGCCCGGAACGGGCCGACGGCGCGGTCGTGCCGGGGCGCCCGCACCACCGCCAGGCGGGGGAAGGCCTCCTCGGTCAACGCCACCCACCACCATCGGTGCGGGAATCGGGACCGCCGGTTGTACGGCGGGGCGTGGGCGGCCAGCAGCCGCAGTTCCCGCACGCCGGCCTCCAGGGCGTGGGCGCATTCGACGTGGTCGACCGCGCCGGCCAGCGCGACCATCTCCTTCATCCGGCCCCGGGGGTCGGCCCCGGTGAAGTACTGATTGACCCGTCGTCGCAGGTCCACCGCGGTGCCGATGTACAGCACTTCGCCCGCCGGCCCCCGGAACAGATACACGCCGGGCCGGCGCGGCAGGCCCTCGGCGAGCACCCGCTTGCGGCGCTGAGTGGGTGTCACGTCCGGCAGGTAGGCGCGCAGGTCGGCATAGGTGTGCACGCCCTGGTTACCCACTCGCTCGATGAGGGCGTGCAACACGTCGACGGTGGCGCGCGCGTCGTCGAGGGCGCGGTGCGTGGGTTGGGTGGTTACCGCGAACAGCCGCGCCAGGGAGGCGAGCCGCACGCTGGGCGCTTCCTCCCGGCTGAGCACCCGGCGGGCCAGCCGGACCGTACACAACACCGGCGGCCGCGGCCACGCGATATCGCACTGCTGCGCGGCGGCGCGCAGGAAGCCGGCGTCGAACCCGGCATTGTGGGCGACGAGCACGGCTCCGCGATCGAACCCGGCGAACTCCAAGAACATCGGCAGCACCGCGTCGATGGTCGGCGCGTCGGTGACCATTGCGGTGGTGATCCCGGTGAGCTGCACGATCTGCGGCGGAATGCTGCGCTGCGGGTCCACCAGGGTGGCGAACTCGCCGAGCACCGCGCCGCCGCGCACCTTGACCGCCCCGATTTCGGTGATCGCGTCGGGAACGGCTCCGCCGGTGCTTTTGGTGCGCCCGCCGGTGGTCTCCAGGTCGACCACGACGAACGTCGTTTCGCGCAGCGAGAGTTCGTCGGGCGTGAACGGCGACCCCACGTCGGCGAAGCTCAGCTGGGTCGCACCCCTGGAAGCCACGGCGGTGACGTTAAGGGCGCCGACCGACACCAGCGCGCCTGCCACGCCGGGCGCGGGCGGAATGCGGGGCGGATACGTGTCGGTGCCCGCGGTTACGGTTCGGTCAGTGCGGCGCGGTGTGCGCCGAAGTCAGAGCGAGAGGACCGATCCGATGGCACCAAGACCTGGACCTAACGACATCGGGATGACGCCGCCGGAGCCGGGGACGCCGGTGGTGATCGATTGCGACGAGTGTGCGGTGCGCGGCCCCGGCTGCCGCGACTGCGTCGTCAGTGTGATACTCGGGGTCCCGGATACTTTATTGCAGGATGAACGGGCGGCTTTGGAGGTTCTTGCCGAGGTTGGCCTGGCGCCGCGACTTCGTCTGGTCCCGATTCGTCGGGATCGAGGATCTGGTGTAGCCTAATTGCCTTGTCCCACAAAGGTCCTCGAGCCAGCGAAACGATTCACATAGAAATGACAGAATTCTTTCTAATTTCTTAACCGCTCGCTTTGGACAAACGCCGATATCGTTTCGTAACCTGTTTGAGACCTAAACCAGCTCGACGACCCGAATTCGTCGATGGCCGTTTAAGGAAGCAAATCTTGAGGCTTGACTCTAGGTACCCGGTTGCGCGTGTCCTCACACGTTCGGCCATAGGGGCACTAGCTGGCTTCGCGATCTTCTCCGGCGTCATCACCGGCCCCGCGTGGGCCGACCCGGCCGAAGACGCCACGGCAAAACTCAACGAACTGTCCCGCCAGGCCGAGCAGACCACCGAGGCGATGCACAGCGCGCAGCTCGACCTGAACGACAAGCTGGCCGCGCAGCGCGCCGCGGACAAGAAGCACACCGACGACCAGGCCGCGGTCGACGCGGCCAAGGCGCATCTGTCGTCGTACCAGGATTCGGTCAACAAGCTGGCAGCCGCGACCTACATGGGCGGCCATGTCGACGGCATGGAGGCCATCCTGACCGCCGGCTCGCCGCAGGGCCTGATCGACAAGCTGGCCGTGCAGCGGGTGATGGCCGCGCAGATGGCCAGCCAGATGAAGAGCTACCGGATCGCCGGGGAGCAGGCCGCCAAGGCCGAGCGCGAGTCCGCCAAGTCGGCCGCCGACGCCAAGAGCGCGGCCGAGCAGGCCGCCGCGGTGCGGGCCAGCCTGCAGTCCAAGCAGAGCCAGCTGCAGGTGCAGATCGCCGTCGTCAAGTCGCAGTACCTTTCGTTGACCGCCGACCAGCGCACCGCGCTGGCCAATCCGGGACCCGCTGCGCCGGCGGCCGCACCCGGCCCGGGTGCCCCGGCGCCGGAAGCGGCGCCCCCGGGCACACCCCCAGGGCAGGCGCCAGGTGAGGCTCCGCCCGCCGGCGGGATGCCGGGCATGCCCGGCATGGCGCCCGGCGGTGTCGGCGGCGGCGACCGCGCCACCGTCGTGCAGGCCGCGCTGACCCAGGTCGGTTCGTCTTACGTGTGGGGCGGCGCCTCACCGGGGGCGTTCGACTGCTCTGGGTTGGTGATGTGGGCGTTCCAGCAGGCCGGCATCTCGCTGCCGCACTCCAGCCAGGCGCAGGCCCAGGGCGGTCAGCCGGTGGCGCTGTCGGACCTGCAGCCCGGCGACGTGGTGACCTTCTACAACGACGCGTCGCACAGCGGCATCTACGTCGGCGACGGCATGGTGATCCATTCCTCCACCTACGGCGTGCCGGTGCGGGTGGTGCCGATGGGCTCCGCAGGCCCGATCCACGACGCCCGCCGTTACTAGAGACGCTCGACCGCGGCGTCGGCGGCTCCCGCTGCTGCTGGCTTGGCTGTTCGTCCTCGAGCTCTTTGTGGTCGCGGCCGTGCCGTTCGATGCCGTGCGCGAGAGCCGGATCCGACCCGCCCAGCTGGTCATGCCCGCCCGCAGCCAGATCGGTGCGTCAACCAAGTCGATCACCGTCGGCGATCGCATCGTGCGGTTGTTGGGCCTCGGCGGGCCCGCCAGTGACCGGTTGCTGGCTCGGGTGACCGCGGACATGGGTGCGGCGATCACCGCGGTCGAGTCGTTCTGGGGCGGCGACTGGCCCCGCGAGATCTCCGTGGTCGCGGCCGGAACGGACGAGGAATTCCGCGCCGCCGCCGGCGGGGGACCCGCGTCCCAGTGGGCGGATATCGCGGCCGTGACGGTCGCCGACCGCGTCGACCCCGTCCGCCGGGTTGCCGTCGGCCAGCGGATCGTATTCGCGCCGGGCGCCGCCGGGATGAGCGCCGCCTCGTTGCGAATCGTGTTGACCCACGAGCTGTTTCACTACGCTGCCCGCACCGACACCGTCTCGGATGCACCCCGCTGGCTCACCGAGGGGGTGGCCGATTTCGTCGGCCGCCCGCCTACGCCGATGCCCGCCGACGGCTTGCTACCCATGACGCTGCCCGCCGACAGCGACCTGGACGAGCCGGGGACGCAGCGCTCGCTGGCCTATGACCGCGCGTGGTTGTTCGCCCGATTCGTCGCCGAAGCCTATGGGCCGCCGAAGTTGCGCGACCTCTACCTGGCCACCTGCGGCATCCGGCACGCCGATATGGCCTCCGCTGGTCAAGACGTGCTGGGCACCAGCCCGGCGGCCCTGCTCACGCGCTGGCAGCAGTGGCTTTCCCACTAGGCCTTTCCCACTAGGCCCGCCCGCCCGGCGCGCGGCCGCGGCCCAGCTCGGACCGTCTGCATGGCCCCCGTGGTCGCCAAGCTAGCCTGGCGCAGGTGAGTCGGGTCCTGCTGGTAACCAACGACTTTCCGCCCCGACCGGGCGGCATCCAGTCGTATCTCGGCGAGTTCGTCGGCCGGCTGGCCGCCACCGGGTCGCACTCGGTGACGGTGTACGCGCCGCACTGGAAGGGCGCCGAGGCTTACGACGAGGCGGCCAAGTATCGGGTGGTGCGCCACCCGGGCACGCTAATGCTGCCCGGCCCGGCGGTCGATGCCCGGATGCGGCGGCTGATCGCCGAAGAGGACATCGACACCGTCTGGTTCGGCGCGGCCGCACCGCTGGCGCTGCTGGCCCAGCGCGCCAGGGGGGCCGGGGCGAGCCGGGTGCTGGCCAGCACGCACGGCCACGAGGTCGGGTGGTCGATGCTCCCGGTCGCGCGCTCGGTGCTGCGCCGCATCGGCGACGACACCGACGTCGTCACCTTCGTCAGCCGCTACACCCGTTCGCGCTTCGCGCCGGCGTTCGGCCCCAAGGCTTCGCTGGAGCACCTGCCGCCCGGAGTGGACATCGATCGGTTTCGGCCCGATCCGGCGGGCCGCGCGCGTTTGCGTGAGCGCTACGGGCTGGGGGAGCGGCCCACCGTGGTGTGCGTGTCCCGGCTGGTGCCGCGTAAAGGCCAGGACATGCTCATCAGAGCCCTGCCGTCGATCCGGCGCCGCGTCGAGGGCGTCGCCTTGGTCATCGTGGGCGGCGGCCCCTATGCGGATTCGCTGCGCGCGCTGGCACGCGAGTGCGGGGTGGCTGACGACGTGACCTTCACCGGCGGTGTACCGGCAGCCGAGTTGCCCATGCACCACGCGTTGGCGGACGTGTTCGCGATGCCGTGCCGCACGCGCGGCGCCGGGCTGGACGTCGAGGGACTGGGCATCGTATTCCTCGAGGCGTCGGCAACCGGGGTGCCGGTGATCGCCGGCAAATCCGGGGGAGCGCCAGAAACGGTGCAGCACAACAAGACCGGGCTGGTCGTCGACGGCCGCGGGGTCGATGAGATCGCCGACGCCGTCACCGGGTTGCTGACCGATCGCGACCGGGCCGCCGCGATGGGCGCGGCCGGGCGCGACTGGGTGACGGCCCAATGGCGCTGGGACGCCCTGGCGGAGCGGTTGGGCACGCTGCTCGGCTGAATCGCACGACGGCGTCACGCCAGCGTGACGCTCGCGGCTAGCGGGAGGCGCCCCCAGCTCGAGCGCTAAAGGGCCTCAGTCCTTCTCGTAGATGGCCTCGATGTCGGAGGCGAACTTCTCGGCGACCACGTTGCGCTTGACCTTCATGGTCGGCGTGAGTTCGCCGGTGTCCTCGGTGAAGTCGACCGGCAGGATGCGGAACTTGCGAATCGACTCGGCGTGCGACACCGCCTGATTGGCGTCCTTGATCGCCGCGTCCACCTCGGCGACCAGGTCGGGATCGGTGGTCAGATCGCTCACCGACGCGCCGGCCCCCTTCTGGTTGCGCTGCTTCCAGCCGTCGAACGCTTCCGGGTCGATGGTGATCAACGCGCCGACGAACGGCTTGTTGTCCCCGACGACCATCGCCTGGCTGATCAACGGATGCGCCCGCAGCCGGTCCTCCAGAACGGCCGGCGCGACGTTCTTGCCCCCGGCGGTCACGATGATCTCCTTCTTGCGCCCGGTGATCTTCAAGAAGCCGTCTTCGTCGAGCACGCCCAGATCGCCGGTCCGGAACCAGCCGTCGCTGAACGCGTCTTCGGTGGCCTGCTCGTTGCGCCAGTAGCCGCTGAACACCACACCGCCGCGCACCAAGAGCTCGCCGTCGTCGGCGATGCGCATGCTGTTGCCGGGCACCAATGTTCCGACGGTGCCGATCTTGACATTGCCGACCTGGTTGACGGTGATCGCCGAGCTGGTCTCGGTCAGGCCGTAACCCTCGTGGATGGTCAGGCCCACGCCGCGATAGAAGTGCCCCAGCCGCGAGCCCAGCGGCGCGCCGCCGGAGACGGCCGCGTGGCAGTCGCCGCCCAGCGCGGCGCGCAATTTGTTGTACACCAGCCGGTCGAACACGGCGTGCTTCGCGCGCAGCGCGAGCCCGCGGCGGCCGCGGTCCTGCGCTTCGCTCCAGTCGACGGCGGTCTGCACGGCCGTCGCGAAGATGCGGCCCTTGCCGTCGTTGGAGGCGTTCTGCTCGGCGGTGTTGTAGACCTTCTCGAACACCCGCGGCACCGACACCACCACCGTCGGCTTGAACACCGCGAACAGCGGCACCAGGTTCTTGATGTCGCTGGTGAAGCCGACGGTGACCTTGTTGGCGAACGCGGACAACGTCAGCGAGCGCGCCAGCACGTGCGCGAGAGGCAAAAAGACCAGCAGCCGCTGCCCCTCGTCGAGCAAGGTCGGCAGGCTCTCCTTGGCGCCGCGGGTTTCGTACAGCAGATTCGAGTGCGTCAGCTGGCAGCCCTTGGGCCGCCCGGTGGTGCCCGACGTGTAGATGAGGGTCGCCGGGTCCTTGGCCCGCAGTGCCTCGAGGCGCGCGGTCAGCTCGGCCGGTTCCACCGATGCGCCGGCCTCCACCAGCTGGTCGAGCGCCCTGGGGCCCGAACCGTCGATGTGCAGCACCCGGCGTAGCGCGGGCAGTTCGGCGGTCAGCTCCGTGACCATCGCGGCGTGCTCGTCGGTCTCGGCGAACGCCAGCACCGCCTCGGAGTCCTGCAGCACCCAGCGGACCTGCTCGGCCGACGACGTCTCGTAGATGGGCACGGTGACCGCGCCCACCGCCAGGATCGCCAGGTCGAGGATCGCCCATTCGTAGCGGGTGGCCGAGAAGATGGACACCCGGTCGCCGGCCTGCACGCCCAGGGAGATCAAACCAAGTGCGGCGGAGCGGATCTGGTCAGCCGCCTCGGCGCAGGTGACGTCGGTCCACTCACCCTCGACTTGACGCTGGTAGATGACGAAGTTGGGGTCGTCGCGCTCGTGTTCGAAGACCATCGCGGCGATGTTGTCCTGTTCGCCGACGGAAAAGCGGGCGGGGACGCTGTACTCACGCACTCTTATGACCTCGATTGACCTCGTGAAGATTCCCGGGAGCCGGGTTGCTGCCGACCAGCCTAATCCGCGCGTTGACCCAGCACGGCCATTGCCCGCTATGACGTCCCGAGCGCCCTCGGCGGGGCACCGCGGGCCGGTGTGTGAAGCTGTGGTCATGAACAGCATCCAGATCGCGGATGAGACGTTTGTCGCCGCCGACGGCGCGCGGGTCGGGGCCGCGGTCGCCCATCGGTCGAACTGGCGCCGCTGGTGGCCGGACCTGCGGCTGCAGGTCGTCGAGGAGCGCGGGGAAAAGGGCATCCGGTGGGCGGTCACCGGCGCGCTGACCGGGACCATGGAGATCTGGCTGGAGCCGTCGCTGGACGGCGTCGTGCTGCACTACTTCTTGCACGCCGAACCCACCGGGGTGGCGGCCTGGCAGCTCGCCAAGATGAACTTGGCGAAGATGACGCACCGCCGTCGGGTGGCGGGCAAGAAAATGGCCTTCGAGGTCAAGGCGACACTGGAACGGTCACGTCCGGTCGGAGTTTCTCCGGTAGTTTAGCCGGGTCGGGTCCGCGCAGAGAGTACCGTGTCGGACCGAGACCCGAGGGGTCCCCCACCATCGGAGGGGTCGATCCGTTCGCGGGAGAGAGGGCAGCAACCAGGTGGCGGAGAAGACGACGCAAACCATCTATATCGAAGCCGACCCGGGCACCGTCATGCAGGTGATCGCGGATATCGATTCCTATCCGCAGTGGATCTCGGAGTACAAGGAAGCCGAGGTTCAGGAGAAGGACGCCGACGGCTACCCCAAAGTCGCGCGGATCGTCATGGACGCCACGGTGATCAAGGACACGATGGTGATGTCCTACAAGTGGCCCAAAGACCGTCAATCCGTGAGCTGGACGCTGGTGTCAAGCTCGCTGCTGCGTTCCCTCGAAGGCTCATATCGGTTGGCGGCCAAAGGATCTGGTACCGAAGTCACCTATGAACTGTCCGTTGACCTGGCCATGCCGATGATCGGCCTGCTCAAGCGCAAGGCCGAGCGCCGGTTGACCGACACCGCGCTGAAGGATCTGAAGAAACGAGTCGAGGCTGAGTGAGTCCACTGAATTCGGAGCGCCCGCCCCGGCCCGGATCAGCCTTTTCGTCGGCAAAGGCGGGGTAGGGAAATCCACCCTGGCTTGCGCCACCGCCGTGGGTGCGGCGAGCGCCGGACAGCGAGTGCTTGTGGTCTCCACCGACCAGGCGCACTCGCTGGGTGACGTCCTGGGCATCGCCGTCCCGCCGAGCCAGGGCGAAGCGGTTCGGGTGCTCGCCGATGACGCGGAGGCCGGCGGCGGGTTCCTCGACGCACTGGCGTTGGACACGCTGGCGCTGCTCGAGGCCCGATGGCACGAGGTGGTCGCCGCGCTGGACCGGCGCTTTCCCGATTCGGAGCTGGATACCATTGCGCCCGAGGAGCTTTCGGCGTTACCGGGTGTTCAGGAAGTGCTCGGTCTGCATGCCGTCGGCGAGTTGGCCGGCTCGGGAGAATGGGACCGCGTGGTGGTCGACTGCGCGTCGACCGCCGATGCCCTGCGGATGTTGACCCTGCCCGCCACCTTCGGGCTGTATGTCGAGCGGGCGTGGCCGCGACATCGCCGGCTGTCCGTCGGCGCCGACGACGCCCGGTCGGCTGCGGTGGTCGAACTGCTGGAGCGGATCAGCTCTCATGTGGAATCGCTCAGCACGTTGCTCACCGATGGCGATCTGGTCAGCGCGCACCTGGTGCTGACCCCCGAGCGGGTGGTCGCGGCCGAAGCGGCCCGAACCCTGGGCTCACTGGCCCTGATGGGGGTGCGCGTCGAAGAGCTGATCGTCAACCAGGTTCTGTTGCAAGACGACTCGTACGAGTACCGCAACCTGCCCGAACACCCGGCGTTCTACTGGTATACCGAGCGCATCGTCGAGCAGCAGGGCGTGCTCGACGAGCTCGACGCCACCATCGGTGAGGTGGCGCTGGTGATGACCCCGCACCTGTCCGGTGAACCGATCGGTGCCAAGGCGCTGAGCGGGCTGCTCGACGCCGCGCGGCGCCGGGGCGGCACGGCGCCGCCGGGTCCGCTGCGGCCCACTGTCGACCTCGAGTCCGGCACGGGGCTAGGGTCCGTCTACCGAATGCGGCTGGCGTTGCCGCAACTCGATCCGTCAGCCCTGACGTTGGGCCGCGTCGACGATGATCTGATCATCAGCGCCGGGGGATTGCGGCGCAGGGTTAAGTTGGCATCAGTACTTCGGCGATGCACCGTCTTGGACGCACATCTGCGGGGTAGCGAGTTGACGGTGCGTTTTCGACCAGATCCGGAGGTGTGGCCTAAGTGAGTGGGGCTCATTCCGACATCGGTCCGGAACTGCGCAGGCTCGCCCAGACAATCCTGGACGGCATCGACCCCGCGGTGCGCGCGGCGGCGGCGCTGACGGCCGGCGCGGGCGTCGGCACCGGCAAGTGTCAGCAGATCTGGTGCCCGGTGTGCGCGCTGGCCGCGTTGGCGACCGGCGAGCAGCACCCGCTGCTCACCGCGATCGCCGACCACAGCGTCGCCCTGCTCGAGGTGGTCCGCGACATCGTCAACGACATCGACCGGTCCGCCAAACCGACGCCGCAGCCGCCGAACGGTCCGCCCGGCGGCGGCCCCGCCCCGCCGGGGGACGCCAACGACGCCATGCCGAGAACCCGTTATCAGCCCATCCCGGTCACGCTCGAGGAGTGAGCGGGCTGCGTCGCAGGTGGTCCCTCCCGATGGGGATGGGTACAGTTGGCGCAGAACATCAGCGCCTGCAGCCGAGAGGGAGCGCCATGTGGTACTGGCTATTCAAGTACGTGCTCCTCGGCCCGCTGCTGTCACTCCTGGGGCGGCCGAAAGTTGAAGGGTTAGAACACGTTCCGAGTTCGGGGCCGGTGATACTGGCCAGCAACCACTTGGCGGTGATGGACAGCTTTTACCTTCCGCTGGTGGTGCGGCGCCGAATCACCTTCCTGGCCAAGTCGGAGTACTTCACCGGCACCGGTCTGAAGGGCTGGTTCCAGCGTTGGTTCTTCACCGCCGTCGGCCAGGTGCCGATCGATCGCACCGATGCCGACAGCGCCCAGGCCGCGCTGAACACCGCCAAGCAGGTGCTGAGCCAGGGCAAGTTGCTGGGCATGTATCCCGAGGGCACGCGCTCGCCGGACGGGCGGCTGTACAAGGGCAAGACGGGGCTGGCGCGGCTGGCCCTGGAGACCGGCGTTCCGGTGATCCCGGTCGCGATGATCGGCACCAACGTCGTCAACCCGCCGGGGACGAACATGCTGCGGTTCGGCCGGGTCACCGTCCGCTTCGGCAAGCCGATGGACTTCTCCCGGTTCGACGGGCTGGCCGGCAACCGCTTCATCGAGCGGGCCGTGACCGACGAGGTGATCTACGAGCTGATGGGCTTGTCCGGCCAGGAATACGTCGACATCTACGCGGCGAGCCTGAAAAAGGGCGGTAGCGGCGAGGCGGCCGACGGGGAGGCCGTGCGGATTCCCGAGACCGCCGCCGGTTAGCCGGCCGCGGTAACCGGCGTCAACTCCTGCGGGGCCGCATCCCGCGCGCCCCCGCGGGCGGCGACGGTGACTCCGACCGTGACGATGACGGCCAGCGCCCACCACACGTACGACATTCCGGCCAGCTGACGCCACCACGCCGCGCTGGCCTCGTGATGCTTGGGCATCAGGTCGATCGGCGACCAGCGCATCAGCGCCACTCCGACAGCGCTGACCACCACCAGCGCCGCGTTGCGGCGCCGCCAGCCCACGACGCCGGTCACCAGCACCGCCGGCAGCACCCAGACCCAGTGGTGCGACCAGGACACCGGCGACACCACCAACCCGAACAGCGCGACGCATACCACCGCAAGCGTGGGCTCATCGGCGCGCAGCGCCCGCCGCATCGCCCAGACCGTTATCGCGAGCACCAGCAGCGACGCGGCCATCCAGAGCAGGGACCGTTCCTGGTCTCCCAGCCCCAGCCGGGCCAGGGCACCGGCGATGTTCTGGTCGGTGTTCAGCGACGCGGAACCGATCCGGTCGGTGTGATGCACGGTATGCGTCCAGTACTCCCAGGAGTCGTTCCAGGCCAGGACGAAGCCGAGCAGCGTCGCCCCCACAAACGACGCCAGCGCGGTCAGCGCCGCGCGGTTGTCCCGCCGCAGCAGGAAATACAGCAGGAACACGGCCGGGGTCAGCTTCAACGCCATGCCCAGGCCCAGCAGCAGACCGCGCGGCCACGGCGTGCGCCGCGGGAAACAATCGGCGATCACCAGCGTCATCAACACGACGTTGATCTGGCCGTAGGCGAAGTTCGAGCTGATCGGTTCCAGCCAGATAGACGCCGCCGCGGCAACGATGCCCAGCCACAACCTGCGCAGCCAGGCCGGGCCGGGCAGCGCCGTCGACGCGCTCCACACGCCCAGGCGGGCCAGCACCAGCACGGTCGACACGATGAGCAGCACCAGCGTCAAAGCGGTGATCGCGACGCTGGCGGTGGGCATGTGCATCCAGGCGAACGGGCAGAACGCGATGGCCGCCAGCGGCGGATAGGTGAACGGCAGATCCACGATCGGCGTGTGGAACAGCACCTCGCCGCGGTACAACGGGTGGCCGTCCATCCAGGCCCGGGCGCCCATCTGATAGACGTCGATGTCGATGCGATAGGGCGTGTGCCCGAACAGCTGCCACGCGGCGTAACCCAGCCCCGCGGCGGCCGCCAGCCACGCCAGCGGCCACAGCACCCACCCGGGTCGATTGCCCACGCCGGGCGCCTGCCGTGTACTCATGTCGCACAACAGCGTAATGGGTGCGCGGGGCCCGACCCGCCTGGTGCAGGGCGGGTCCCACGACTCGGACGCAGACAGGCGTAGGTTTCAATAGTGCTCCATTCGTTCGTGACCGAGGTGACCCGATGGTTCGCCCATGATGTTCACGACAGTGGCCACCTGCCCCTGCTGTGCTGCCTGGTCGCCTTCATCCTGACCTTTTTCGTCACCCGCACCTTCGTGCGTTTCATCCGCCACCGCGCCGCCACCGGACGCCCCACCCGGTGGTGGCACCCGCGCAACGTCCACGTCGGGGGAGTGCACATCCACCACGTGACCTTCGGGGTCGTGCTGACCCTGCTCTCCGGCTTGATGCTGGTCACCTTGTCCATCGATGGGCATGAGCCCGAGTTCATCCTTGCCGCAACGCTTTTCGGGATCGGGGCCGCTCTGGTCCTGGACGAGTACGCGCTGATCCTGCATCTGTCCGACGTCTACTGGTCCGAGGACGGCCGCACCTCGGTGGACGCGGTGTTCGCCGCGGTGGCGGTCGCCGGGCTATTGATCATGGGACTGCACCCGCTGATGTTCTTCCTGCCGATCTGGCACGGCGCCGACTCGACCGTGCTGCGGGCCGTGGTGGGCAGCGCGATGGCGTTGACGCTGCCGATGGCGGTCGTGGTGGTGCTCAAGGGCAAGGTGTGGACCGGTCTGCTGGGCATGTTCCTGGTCGTCCTGCTGGTCATCGGCGCCATCCGGCTGTCGCGCCCACACGCCCCGTGGGCTCGCTGGCGGTACTCCACGCGGCCGGACAAGATGCGCCGCGCGCTGCAACGCGAGCGGACGCTGCGCCGCCCCGTAGTGCGGGCCAAGCTGTACTTGCAGTGCGCGATCGCCGGCACACCGCGGTTGCCCGACGAACGCACCGTCGACGCGAGGCTCGACCACGAGGTCCACCCCGCGCCGGCGCCCACCGGGCCCATCCTGATCAGTCGGTAGCTCGCGGCCTGAGCCGACGGACCGGCTCTTGCACGCGCCGTTGCGGCGCTCGCCGTCGGCAACGTCCAGCTAGGCTTCCCCGGGTGCGGTATTTCTACGACACCGAGTTCATCGAGGACGGCCGCACCATCGAGCTGATCTCGATCGGCGTGGCCGCCGAAGACGGCCGGGAGTACTACGCGGTGTCCACGGAATTCGACCCCGAGCGTGCCGGGCCGTGGGTGCGTGCCAACGTGCTGCCCAAGTTGCCGCCGCCGGCCTCGCAGCAGTGGCGCTCCCGCCGGCAGATCCGGGAAGACCTGGAGGCCTTCTTCGGCGTCGATTCTGAGGGGACCGCCCCCGAGCCGATCGAGCTGTGGGCGTGGGTGGCGGCCTACGACCATGTGGCCCTGTGCCAGTTGTGGGGGACCATGCCGGAGTTGCCGCGGTCCATCCCCCGCTTCACCCGCGAACTGCGGCAGCTATGGGAAGACCGGGGCAGCCCGCGGATGCCGCCACGGTCATCCGATGCGCACGACGCGCTGGTCGACGCGCGGGATCAGCTGCGCAGGTACCGGCTCATCACGGCCGGCGACTAAGACCGCGGGCCGAGTCGCGTTCGCGCAGATCAGCCCCGACCGGGGGCGCCCGCACCCCCGCTAAGATGGACCGATGAACTGGACCGTCGACATACCGATCGATCAGCTGCCGCCCTTGCCGCCGCTGCCGACCGATCTGCGGGCCCGGTTGGACGCCGCGCTGGCCAAACCGGCCGCCCAGCAGCCCAGCTGGCCTGCCGAGCAGGCGACGGCGATGCGCACTGTCCTGGAAAGCGTGCCGCCGGTGACGGTGCCGTCGGAGATCGTCCGGTTGCAGGAGCAGCTCGCCCAGGTTGCGCGTGGCGAGGCGTTCCTGCTGCAGGGCGGCGACTGCGCGGAGACGTTCACCGAGAACACCGAACCCCACATTCGCGCCAACGTGCGCACCCTGCTGCAGATGGCGGTGGTCCTGACCTACGGCTCGAGCATGCCGGTGGTCAAGGTGGCCCGCATCGCGGGGCAGTACGCCAAGCCGCGATCGGCCGACATCGACGCGCTGGGTCTGAAGTCTTACCGGGGCGACATGATCAACGGCTTCGCCCCGGACGCCGCCGTGCGCGAGCACGACCCGTCGCGACTGGTGCGCGCCTACGCCAACGCGAGTGCGGCGATGAACCTGGTTCGGGCGCTGACGTCCTCGGGATTGGCCTCGTTGCATTCGGTGCACGACTGGAACCGGGAATTCGTGCGGACGTCGCCGGCCGGCGCCCGGTACGAGGCGCTGGCCACCGAGATCGACCGCGGCCTGCGCTTCATGAGCGCCTGCGGGGTGGCCGACCGCAACCTGCAGACCGCCGAGATCTACGCCAGCCACGAGGCTTTGGTGCTCGACTACGAGCGATCCATGCTGCGCCTTTCCGAGAGCGACGGCGGCGAAGCGCAGCTGTACGACCTGTCGGCGCACACCGTGTGGATCGGCGAGCGCACCCGCCAGCTCGACGGAGCCCACGTCGCCTTCGCCGAGGTGATCGCCAACCCGATCGGCGTCAAGATCGGCCCGACGATCACCCCGGAACTGGCCGTCGAATACGTCGAGCGGCTCGACCCGCACAACAAGCCCGGCCGGCTGACCTTGGTGAGCCGGATGGGCAACAACAAGGTTCGCGACCTGCTGCCCCCGATCGTGGAGAAGGTCCAGGCCACCGGTCACCAGGTGATCTGGCAGTGCGACCCGATGCACGGCAACACCCACGAGTCGTCCAACGGCTACAAGACCCGCCACTTCGACCGCATCGTCGACGAGGTGCAGGGCTTCTTCGAGGTGCACCGCGCGCTGGGCACCCACCCGGGCGGCATCCACGTCGAGATCACCGGCGAGAACGTCACCGAGTGTCTTGGTGGGGCGCAAGACATTTCGGACAACGACTTGGTCGGACGTTACGAAACCGCTTGCGACCCAAGGCTGAACACCCAGCAATCGCTGGAGTTGGCCTTCCTCGTCGCCGAGATGCTGCGCGACTGACTTCCTGCAGAGGTGTTGGCCGGGCCCTACCCGGCCACCAGTCCGTTGAGGTTGCTCCCGATGGTCCACGCCGCAGCGGCGGCCAACCCGGTGATCGCCAGCACCAGCGCCACCCAGACCAGCACCATGCGCCGGCCGTGCTGGCGCGCCCACACGAATTCGCTGATCGGGATTCCCGCGAATTCGCCTGTGACAGGCTCGTATTCGTAGTCTTCGTCGGGCTCATCGCCGGTCTGCAGTTCCGGCTCCGACCAATCCTCGGGACCCCGCGTCATCTGGCGAGTGGGTTGACGCACCGGCTGCGGCCCGGGCTGCGGCGCAGTGGCCGGGCGCTGGGTGGCCCGGCTGCGCTGCAGCGCCGCCGACCGGTGTTGTGCGGAGTTTTGGGGCGCCGGCACGGAGAAGTCGGGCAGCGCAAGCTCTTCGGCGATCGCCTCGAGGTCAGCCCGCATCTCGATCGCGTCGGCATAGCGCTCGGCTGGTTCGCGGGCCGTCGCACGCCCCACGAACTCGTCGAACTGCGCGGGCACACCGTCGATGGCCGCGCTGGGCGCCGGCACGTCGCTGTCCAGCCGCTGGTAGGCAAGCGACAAGGCCGAATCGCCGGTGAACGGCGTGCGTCCGGTCAGCAGCTCATAGGTCATGATCCCCGCGGAGTAGACGTCGCTGCGCGGACTGGCGTCGCCGTCGCGCACCTGCTCGGGCGACAGGTAGGCCGCGGTGCCCAAAATCACGCTGCTAGAGGTGATTCCGGCCGCCGCGACGGCCCGGACCAACCCGAAGTCGGCGATCTTGACCTCGCCGTCGTCGGAGATCAGCACGTTCTCGGGCTTGACGTCGCGATGCACCAGGCCGGCCCGGTGCGCGGCGGCCAGCCCGCCGAGCACCGGACGAAGCACCGCCGCCACGGCGTACGGCGGCATGGGCCCGCGTTCGCCCAGCAACTCGCGCAGCGTGCCACCCTCGATGAGCTCCATCACCAGAAACGGGTGTCGGCCGTCCAGGCCCTGGTCGTAGACCGCCACCAGCCCGGGATCCTTGAGCCTGGCCACGGTTTGGGCCTCGCGCTGAAACCGGGTCAGGAATTGCGCGTCGCCGGCGTAGCGGGAATCCATCACCTTCACCGCGACGGGCCGGTCGAGCCGGGTGTCCAGGCCGCGATACACCGTGGACGTGCCGCCGCTGGCGATCCGGGACTGAACCCGGTAGCGGCCGTCCAGCAAAGCGTTGTCCAACGGGTCGGCCGGCCCGCCTTCGCGCGGGTGACGGTGCGGGCCGGCCCGGCCGGATGCGGGGGTCTGACCCGCTCGCGGGGACGGGCCGGGCGGTTCAGCTTTGGCCACGGGGCCATCGTATGTGCGCCCCCGGGATTGCCCGGCAGAACACGAGCTCAAGGTCGGCATCTAGGCATACACTTGCCCGGATGAGCAGTATTCCTGCCGGCGACGATGTGCTGGAGCCCGACGAGCCGATTTACGATTTGAAGCGGGTCGCCGAATTGATGGGGGTGCCGGTCACCAAGGTGCATCAGCAACTTCGGGATGGGCACCTGGTTGCGGTCCGGCGCGACGAGGGCCTCGTGGTCCCGCAGCTGTTCTTCACCAAATCCGGTGAGGTGGTCAAGAGCCTGCCGGGTCTGTTGACGATCCTGCACGACGGCGGCTATCACGACACGGAGATCGTGCGCTGGTTGTTCACCAGGGACCCCTCGCTGACGGTCACCCGCGACGGCAGCCGGGATGCCCTCAACAACGCCCGTCCCGTCGACGCCCTGCACGCCCACCAGGCGCGGGAGGTCGTGCGCCGGGCGCAGGCGATGGCCTACTGAGCCCGATCGCTCATCCGACCGTGACGTCGGCTCCTTCGTCCTGTTGTGCGCGAGCCCGGTACAGGCTGTACCACGCGATCAGCGCGCAGGCGGTGGCCAGCGAGAAGTGCAGCCACGAGTACATGCCGTGCGAGCCATCGGGTTTGAAGATCACCATCACCCAGGTCGACAAGCCGCCGATGATCGCGACTGCCCGTCGCGACTGCGCGAGCGGGGCCACGATCGCCAGCGGCCACGAGTAGTACCAGGGCAGGGCGGCCGGCACGAACAGCACCACGATCAGCATCGACCACGCGATGCCGGTCAGCGCGGCCCGGTCGTCGCGGCGGAAGCGCCACCACAGCAGCGGCAGCGAAATAGCGATGACCGCGATGCCGACCAGCCGGGTGACCCGAAGGATCGGATAGAAGCTCACCGGGAAGAACCCGCTGCCGATCGCGTGGATCAGGTTGGCGGCCGCGGTCGGCACCGTCAGCCAGTTGATGATCTTCACCGATCCGGCCAGCGCGGTCAGCCAGCCCAGGCCGACGCCGGCGACTGCCGACACGATCGCGAAGACGACGGCGAAGATCAACAGCGATAACGCCGTCGCGGCGAAAAACGCTGGCATTGGCCGATATCCGCGCCGATCGCGCAGATGCCGCATCCACACCCACACCAAAAACGGCAGCGCAATGCCCGCGGTGGCTTTGACCGCGATGGCGACCGTGATGAGCGTGATGCCGGCAACGTGGCGGCCACCGAACGTCAGCGCGACACCGGCGGCCATCAAGCCCACCATCAACATCTCGTTGTGCACCCCGCCCATCAGATGGATGAGCACCAGCGGGTTGAGCACACAGATCCACAGCGCCGTCGGACCGTCGGCGCCCAGATGGCGCGCCACGCGGGGCGTCGCCCAGACCAGCAGCAGCAGCCCGGGCAGCATGCACAGCCGCAGCAACGCGGTGCCCGCCACCACGTTGTTGCCCACGATGATGGTGATGATCTTCGCCACCAGGATGAACACCGGGCCGTAGGGCGCGGTCGTGATCGACCAGATGGGACTGACGTTGTCCAGCAAGCTGTTCGGGTTGGCGACGGGACCGACCGCGTACGGATCCAGGCCGTCGCGCAGCAGTGCGCCCTGCGCCAGATACGAGTAGGTGTCCCGGCTGAAGACGGGCACCGACACCAGCAGCGGCGCCAGCCAGAAGCCGGTGGTGGCTTTCATGACGAACTCGCTCGCCTCGCCGCCCAGCACCCGACGGCCCAGGCTCAGCCACGCGATCAGCATCAGGCCGACGCCGGTCCATAACACGATCGACGACAGCACCAGGCCGTGGCCAAAACGCAACCAGGACATGTGCATCGACTCGAGCAGCGGATCGTGCTGCCGGGTGCTGCCGGCGCCCAATCCGCCCAGGGTGATCAGCACCGATCCCAGCAAGCCCAGCTTCGCCGGTCCGGAGTCGGCGGCGGCGACGAATGCCTTCAGCTGTGAAAACCATTCTCCCCGAGCGGGTTTGGCGGCCGGCGAATCCGCTGCAGGGGTGTCCGTGGGCGTCGTCACCGGTTCAGGCCGACCGGTTCGTGGCCAGCTTGGCCAATTCGGACAGCCCCGCTTTGGCCGCGGTGTTGATGGGCGCGGCCGCCAGGGTGGCCAGCGCCCGCTGGGTCAGCGCGGCGATTCGTTGTTCGGCCGCGGCCAGGGCGCCCACCGCCTCGATGACGTCGCGCAGCTGATCCACCTGCGCGTCGGTCAATCGGGCCCCAACCGAGGTCCGTAACAGGTTGGCCGCCAACGGGTCTGACTTCTCCGCCAGCTCCACCGCCTCGGCCAGCAGCACGGTGCGCTTGCCCGATCTCAGATCGTCCCCGGACGGTTTGCCGGTGACGGCCGGGTCGCCGAAAACCCCCAGGACGTCGTCGCGCAGCTGAAACGCCACCCCCAGGTCCGTCCCGAATTGGCTGAAGGCGTCGTGGACGTCGGGCCGGTCGGCCGCGGCGGCCGCCCCGAGCTGAAGCGGCCGAGACACCGTGTAGCAGGCCGTTTTGAAGGTGTCGACGTTCATTGCCGAGGCGATCGAGGCGGCCGCGCTGGCCTCGGCGACGATGTCGAGGTACTGCCCGCCGAGCACCTCGGTGCGGATGTTGGCCCACACCCGCCGCACCCGCTTTTGGGCCTGGGGCGTCAAGTCGACACCGAAGACGATGTCGTCGGCCCACGCCAGCGCGAGATCGCCGAGCAGGATGGCGGCCGATATGCCGAACTGCTCCGGGGAGCCCTGCCAGTGCCGGTCGCGATGGAGCTTCGCGAACTGCACGTGCGTGGTCGGCCGGCCGCGGCGGGTAGAGGAGTCGTCGATCACGTCGTCGTGCACCAGCGCGCAGGCGTGCAGCAGCTCGAGAGCGGAAAACAGCAGCAGCACTTGCTCATCGGGGGCTTCGGTGGTCACGGCGCGCCACCCCCAATAGGCGAACAAGGGCCGTAGCCGCTTGCCCCCGTTGAGCACGAAATCTTCCAGCGCGGCAATCAGACCGCTGTAATCCTCACCGATGTACGCGGTCTCGGTGCGCCGGTCATGCATGTACCGCCGCAATTGGTCGGTGATGGCCCCGGTCAACTCGACGGTTGCCGCTGCTTCTGAAGCTCCTAGGCTCAGCGCGGCACCCCTTTCTGCTCGGCTGACTGGGTGTTCCAGGCCCGACCAGTGTATTCGCCGCCCCACCGGTGTCACCCCGCACATGACCCGGGCCACCGGACCCAGTTGCTTCGCCTGCCTCACTAACCCGCCCCTATGCTGGCGGGTGCGCTGGGGCTCGCGCGGAATCCGCGCGTCCCGCAGGGCGCCCCCCGGGAGTCGTCAGATGGAGAGAAGCCGCGTGACCCTCAACACCATTGCGCTCGAGCTGGTGCCGCCGAACGCCGACGAAGGTCGGGAGCGGGCACTCGAAGAGGCGCAGAAAGTGGTGCGGAATTCCGCCGAGTCCGGCCTCGACGGCCGGATCCGGCACGTGATGATTCCGGGGATCATCGCCGAGGACGACGACCGGCCCATTCAGATGAAACCCAAGTTGGACGTGCTGGACTTCTGGTCGGTCGTCAAACCGGAACTGCCCGGCATCAAGGGCCTGTGCACGCAGGTCACCGCCTTCATGGACGAGCCGTCGCTGCGGGCGCGGCTGTCCGAGCTGACGTCTGCCGGCATGGAAGGCGTTGTCTTCGTCGGCGTTCCGCGCACCATGAACGACGGCGAGGGCTCCGGCGTGGCCCCCACGGACGCCCTGTCGATCTACCGCGAGCTGGTGACCAACCGCGGTGTCATCCTGATCCCCACCCGGGACGGCGAACAGGGCAGGTTCAACTTCAAGTGCGACCAGGGCGCCACCTACGGCATGACCCAGCTGCTGTACTCCGACGCGATCGTGGGCTTTTTGACCGAGTTCGCGAAAACGACAGACCACCGGCCGGAGATCCTGCTGTCTTTCGGCTTCGTGCCGAAGATGGAGAGCCGGGTCGGACTGATCAATTGGCTCATTCAGGACCCGGGCAATCCGGCGGTGGCGGCCGAGCAGGAGTTCGTCAAGAAGCTGGCCGCGGGCGAACCCGCGCAGAAGCGCCAGCAGATGGTCGACCTCTATAAACGCGTCATCGACGGGGTCGCCGGGCTCGGCTTCCCGCTGAGCATCCATCTCGAGGCGACCTATGGGAATTCCGGGCCGGCCTTCCAGACGTTCGCTGAGATGCTCGCCTATTGGTCACCGGCCGGGCAGTACAGCTAGCTTGGCGGCGGTTGGTCGCGCGGCGCGGTCAACCGCGGTGAGCGATCCCGGCTGACCCACGCCAACAGCCCCACCACGCCCGCGGCCGCGAACGACGCGATGCACAGCCACACCACCGCTCCGGTGAAGGACCGGGTGTTGGGGTCGGTGTAGCGGGCCTGGGCGGTCATGGTGCTCACCACGCCCGGTTTGAGCTTCCACGCCACCACCTCGGGTTCGACTCGATCGCCGTTGGTGGAGGTCACCACGCCGGGGAAGGCCACGGTAAGCTCCACGTCGGCCTCGGGGTCGGTCAGCGAGGTCAGGTCCGCCCGGCCCTCCAGGAGCACCAGGTTGCCGTTGCGACGCAGTGTCAGGTTCACCCCGGAGGCGTCGGAGTTCATGTTGGCCAGCTGCGGCAACTCCGCGAACGTCAGATCGGAGAACACCGCCTGCGAGCCGACGTAGCCGTCGCTGTCGTAGTTCGACACCGCCACCTTCTGGCTGAACGGCAGGTTGTTGCTGTCGAGTTGTGGACCGGTGTCCTTGGAGGTCTTGGGCTTGGCGGCGGCGACGATCTCGCCGGACACCAGGTCGTCGGGGGAGATGGTGAGCGAGGCCCTGACCCGCAGGCACCCGGTGGCCAGCGGCACCAGCAGCAGCAACATCGCGAAGGCCGTCAGGCGGCGCCGCCGAGCTCGAAACGCTCGGGATCCTCGGCTGCTGGACGGGGGAGAGCTGGCTCGCACCAGGTCATCGTGCCAGATCCGATGTGCCAGTTAGTGGAGTCGTCCGATGTGTGCCGAGTTGGGGTGTTACAGAGGGAGCTTGCGGCCCAGGATCGCGAACGCCCGCGGGTCGCCGGCGAAGTGGTAGCCGCGGATGACATCGGTGAAGCCCAGGCGCCGGTACAACCGCCAGGCGCGGTTGGGCTCACCATTGGTTTCCGGCGTGGAGAGCAGCACATTCTGTTCGGCGCGACCCGCCAGCAGCCGTCGGGCCAACGCCTCGCCCAGGCCGCGGCCCTGAGCGCGGGGATGGATGTGCAGCTCGGTCAACTCGAAGTAACTGTCCATCAGCCGGGAGATCTCCTGGGGCGGCGAGCCGCCGCGCTGCATGCCCAGCACGACCTGCTGCTGCCACCATTGCCCGGGCGCACCGGGGTAGCCGTAGGCCACGCCGAGCAGCGGGGCGCTGGCCAAGTCCTCCGCCGAGGGCGGTTGTGCGCCTGCGTCTTCGGCTTCCCGGGTTTCGACGACGCCGGCGCCCTGCCAGCCCCGCCGCCGGATGTGCTCGAGCCACATCGCGGCGCGCTGATTCTCGGTGCCCCGCGGGTAGCGCATCGCATCGACGTACACCGCCAGGGCATCACCCAGGCGACGCTCCATGTCGTTGGGAAGCAGATCGATGAGGAATATCGCCAACTCGCGGTGTCCTCCTCATCCGTCGTCGGGCCTAGGAAGCGGTGTCGGCATCATGTGGTCGCTGTGGCCGGTGTCTCTTTGCCCATTATCGGACCCGGCTGCGACGGCCGGGCGGGCGGTCGTGGCACCGGACCGGTGCGCCGTCCCGGTTCGGGAAGCCGGTTGTAGCGCACGGCCGTTGCGGTCTGGCCGAGCGCCGTCAGGCGGGCGGGATAGAATCGGCGGCGAACCAGTGGTATGGGGCAGATCGACCTCGTATCATTGAATTAATGCCCTCCCAACGGGCATCCGCGTGTTACACCGATAGCCACGTGCCACACCGTCGGCAAGGAGGGACGAATGCCACTCTCCGATCATGAGCAGCGGATGCTCGATCAGATCGAGAGCGCGCTCTACGCCGAGGACCCCAAATTCGCGTCAAGTGTTCGCGGTGGAGGGTTTCGTGCACCTACCGCCCGTCGGCGGCTGCAGGGCGTGGCACTGTTCGTCATCGGTTTGGCGATGCTGGTCTCCGGGGTGGCGTTCAAGGCAACGATGATCGGAAACTTCCCGATTCTCAGCGTCTTCGGGTTCATCGTCATGTTCGGCGGAGTGATCTTCGCGATCACCGGTCCACGGTTGTCCGGCAGGACCGATCATTCCGGGCCGGCGCCCACCTCACTGCGTCAGCGCCGCAACAAGGGCGGCGGTTCGTTCACCAGCCGCATGGAGGACCGGTTCCGCCGCCGCTTCGACAACTAGGCGCAGCCACGCACTCGGGGTAGCCATCGGCTGCCCCGTTTTGTTTCTCCAGTATTCGGTGGCGTCGACCCTTCCCCGCTTGACCATCAACCGTCGATGCCGTTTCGCAGCCCAATCGAGCCCTAACCGAGGCGCGTCGTGGCAGTCGTGCCCCACCGCGGCCCACTAGAGTCCCCCACGACGCCCCACTTGGCGTGTTTTGCCTGGTAAGCGCCCTTCACCCGATGCCCTCGAGCAAGCCCGTGCATGCCCTCGACACACCTCATGCGGCGCATTGACAGCGTCCTGACGTCGAATAACCCCGGAAACGCCACGACGACGCCTCAAGAATGGGGCAGAGTGGGGGATTGTGGGGTATGGTGGCTGCAGCGTTTGGGTGACCCCAAAGGGGAGGTGAGCTGGTGTTTCTCGGCACCTACACGCCCAAACTCGACGACAAGGGGCGGCTGACGCTGCCCGCCAAGTTTCGCGACGCGCTGGCAGGGGGGTTGATGGTCACCAAGAGTCAGGACCACAGCCTCGCCGTCTATCCGCGGGCGGAATTCGAGCAATTGGCCCGCCGCGCGAGCAAGGCCTCGCGGAGCAACCCCGAGGCCCGGGCGTTCCTCCGCAACCTCGCGGCAGGCACCGACGAGCAGCATCCCGACGCGCAGGGCCGGATCACGTTATCGGCCGATCACCGGCGCTACGCGAACCTTTCGAAGGACTGCGTGGTCATCGGCGCGATCGACAACCTCGAGATCTGGGATGCCCAGGCCTGGCAGGACTACCAGCAGACCCACGAAGAGAACTTCTCCGCGGCCAGCGATGAAGCACTCGGCGACATCATCTGAGGCGCATGCCCGTGCAACGTGGCCTCTGCCCGAACCGACCCTGGCGTACTTCCCCAACGCCAGGTTCGCGACTTCGGTCAGAGACCTCGATGCAGGGGCCGCCCGCCTTCCCGAGCACCCGTGCCGGCAGATCCGTGGAGGCGTTGCGGTGGCAGAGAATTCGAGTTCCGACGACCACGGGCATGTCCCCGTCCTGCTGGATCGCTGCGTCGAACTGCTCACCCCCGCGCTGACCCGTCACCGCCCCGACGGGTCTGGGGCGACGCTGCTCGACGCCACCCTCGGCGCCGGAGGGCATGCGGAACGATTCCTCACCGACCTGCCGGGGCTGCGGCTGATCGGACTCGACCGCGACCCCAGCGCGCTGGGCATCGCCCGGGCCCGGCTGGCGCGCTTTGCCGACCGGGTCACGCCGGTGCACGCGCGCTACGACGGGATCGCCACGGCGCTGGACGAATCCGGTTATGCGGCAACCGAATCGGTGGATGGAATGCTATTCGACCTCGGGGTGTCGTCCATGCAGCTGGATCGCGCGGAGCGGGGCTTCGCCTACGCCCAGGACGCGCCGCTGGACATGCGGATGGACCCCTCGTCGCCGCTGACCGCGGCCGACATCGTCAACACCTACGACGAGGCGGAGCTGGCGAACATTCTGCACCGCTACGGCGAAGAGCGGTTCGCACGTCGCATCGCCGCGCACATCGTGCGCCGGCGTTCCCGTCAGCCGTTCACGTCGACGTCGGACCTGGTGGCCCTGCTGTACGAAGCGATTCCGGCCGCCGCCCGGCGCACCGGCGGACATCCGGCCAAGCGCACCTTCCAGGCGCTGCGGGTCGCGGTCAACGACGAACTGGACACCCTGCGCCGCGCCCTCCCTGCCGCCCTGGACGCGCTGGACGTCGGCGGTCGCATCGTGGTGCTGGCCTACCAGTCGCTGGAGGACCGGATCGTCAAGCGGCTCTTCGCCCAGGCGGTCGCGTCGCGCACCCCGGTGGACCTGCCGGTCGAGCTTCCCGGCCATGAGCCGCGCTTCCGGTCTTTGACGCACGGCGCCGAACGCGCCGACGCCGCCGAGGTCGAACGCAATCCACGCAGTGCCGCAGTGCGGTTGCGGGCTCTGCACCGAACGAAGTCAGGGCAGGTTAGCGGGAAAGGCGAGGCATGAGAGCGGAACGCGAGACGTCGAAACGGCGCGGTGGCAGCGACCGTCGGGGCGCACGCGACGGTTCTGCCCGGCGCAGCACTCGTCCCGCGGCCGAATCGGGATCGGCGCGGCGCACCCGCAGCGGCCGGAGCTCGGCGCCCGCCCGCGAAACGCGCGCGCCCAAGTCCGGACCGCAGACCAGCCCGATGGCAAGGCCCGTCGACCGCCAGGCCCGCCCCAAGAGCACCAGCCAGGCCAAGGCGCGGGCAAAGGCGCGGAAAGCCAAGGCGCCCAAGGTGGTTCGTCCCCGCCTGACCGAACGGTTGGCCGCCCGGCTGGCGTCGATCGACCTGCGGCCGCGGACGTTGGCCAGCAAGGTTCCGTTCGTCGTCCTGATCATCGGTGCGCTGGGCATCGGCCTCGGGCTCACGCTGTGGCTGTCCACCGACTCCGCCGAGCGTTCCTACAAGTTGAGCCACGCCCGGGAGCGGACCCGGTTGCTGCAGCAGCAGAAGGAAGCGCTCGAGCGCGACGTGCGCGAGGCGGAGGCCGCCCCGGCGCTGGCGGAGGCGGCCCGCAAGCAGGGCATGATCCCGAGCAGGGACACCGCACACCTGGTCCAGGACCCGTCCGGGAACTGGGTGGTGGTCGGCACACCCAAGCCGGCCGACGGCGTTCCGCCGCCGCCGCTGAACAGCAAGCTTCCCGACGAAATGCCGCAACCCCCCAAGCCGGCGGCCGCGCCCCCGGAGGTCTCGACTCTGGTCGGGCCGGCCCCCGGTGGCCCCGCCCCGGCCAGGTCCGGGCCCGAAGCGCTGCTGCGCGCCCCCGACGGCGCGTCGACGGTGGGCGGGCAGCACCTGCCGCCTGTGGCGCCCCCAGTGCCCGGCGCGCCTGCCGCCCCCGGGCTGCCGGTGCCGGGTACGCTGCCCGGCATGCCAGGCGGACCGGCGACGGGTGCACTGCCCGGCCTGCCCGCTGCACCGGCGACCGGCCCGGTCACCGGACGCGCTCCCGGCGCGCTGCCGGGGTTGCCGACTCCGGGATTGCCGACTCCGGGGTTGCCCACGCCGGGCGGACCCGCGACTCCGCCAGCCCCGGCCGAGGTACCGATTCCCTTGGGCGGGCTGCCGATTCCGGCTCCGGGCCAGGTGCCCGCGCCGTTGCCCGCTGAGATCCCGGTCCCGTTGCAGCTGGGCCGTCCGGCGGCGCCGGCCCAACCGGTGGCCCCGACCGGGCCGGCTAACGGCCTGCCCGGTGCCGCGGTCGTCGCGCCGCCAGGTGGGCCCAGGTGAGCCGCGGTGACTCCCCGCGGGCACGACGGTCGCAGTCCGCACGGCCGACACGTGGTCCCCGTAAGGACGTGCAGGCCAAGGGCGTACGGCAACCGAAGCGGCGCGTGAAGCCGCAGAAAACGGACGTTCGCGAGCCGAAGCGGTTCCGGAAGGCCAAGCAAGCCAAAGCCGCCGGGGCGGCACAACGGTCCGAGGCGGCGGCCGGGCACTCGGCGCGGCAGCGCCGCACCCGCCAGATCGTGGAATTGACCAGCCGCGGCGGGTCGTTCGTCTTCCGGCATCGCGCGGGCAACGTGGTCATCCTGGTGTTGATGCTGATGGCCGCCGCCCAATTGTTCGTCCTGCAGGTGACCAACGCGTCGTCGCTGCGCGCCCAGGCCGCCGGTCAGCTCAAGGTCACCGATGTGGAAAAAGCGGTGCGCGGCAGCATCATCGACCGCCAAAAGGACCAGCTTGCCTTCACCATCGAGTCGCGGGCGCTGACGTTTCAGCCGAAACGGATCCGCAAGCAACTAGAGGAAGCCAGGGCCAAGAACTCGACCGCCCCGGATCCGCAGCAGCGGTTGCGCGATATCGCCAAAGAGGTGTCCAGCCGGCTGGGCAACAAACCGGACTCGGCGACCGTCTTGAAGAAGCTGCAAACCGACGACAACTTCGTCTATCTGGCGCGCGCCGTCGATCCCGCTGTCGCCAGCGCGATCTCGGACAAGTATCCCGAGGTCGGTTCCGAACGCCAGGATCTGCGCCAGTATCCGGGCGGATCGCTGGCGGCCAACATCGTCGGCGGCATCGACTGGGACGGTCACGGCCTGCTGGGTCTGGAAGAGGCGATGGATTCGGTGTTGTCCGGCACCGACGGCTCGGTCACCTACGACCGCGGCTCCGACGGTGTGGTCATCCCGGGCAGCTACCGCAATCGGCACCGGGCGGTCAACGGCTCGATGGTCCAGCTGACCCTCGACGACGACATCCAGTTCTACGTGCAGCAGCAGGTGCAGCA
Organism: Actinomycetota bacterium; assembly: GCA_036338755.1. Classification (GTDB taxonomy): domain Bacteria; phylum Actinomycetota; class Actinomycetes; order Mycobacteriales; family Mycobacteriaceae; genus Mycobacterium. The sequence continues at coordinate 62,200 of JAYZBN010000036.1, forward strand.
GGCCAAGAATGTGTCTGGCGCGCATAATGTTTCGGCCGTCGTGCTCGACGCCAAGACCGGTGAAGTGCTGGCCATGGCCAACGACAACACCTTTGACCCCTCCCAGGACATCGGGCGTCAGGGCGATAAGCAGCTGGGCAACCTGGCGGTGTCCTCGCCGTTCGAGCCCGGCTCGGTGAACAAGGTGATCACCGCGTCGTCGGTCATCGAGTACGGGCTGACCAATCCCGACGAGGTGTTGCAGGTTCCCGGCACCATCCAGATGGGCGGGGTGTCCATCCACGACGCGTGGGAGCACGGAGTGATGCCGTACACCACCACCGGCGTGTTCGGAAAGTCCTCCAACGTCGGCACTTTGATGCTCGCGCAGCGCGTCGGGCCGGAGCGCTTCTACGACATGGTCCGCAAGTTCGGTCTGGGGCAACGCACCAACGTCGGCCTGCCGGGTGAAAGCGCCGGACTGGTGCCCCCGATCGACCAGTGGTCGGGTAGCACCTTCTCGAACCTGCCCATCGGGCAAGGTCTTTCGATGACGCTGTTGCAGATGACCGGGATGTACCAGACGATCGCGAACGACGGCCTGCGGATACCGCCGCGGATCATCAAGGCCACCATCGCCCCCGACGGCACGCGCACCGAAGAGCCGCGCCCGGAAGGCGTGCGAGTGGTGTCGCCGCAGACGGCGCAGACCGTGCGCAACATGCTGCGTGCCGTCGTGCAAAAGGACCCGATGGGTTACCAGCAGGGCACCGGGGCCGCGGGAGCGGTGACGGGCTATCAGATGGCCGGCAAGACGGGCACCGCGCAACAGATCAACCCGGCCTGCGGCTGCTACTTCGACAACGTCTACTGGATCACGTTCGCCGGAATGGCCACCGTCGACAACCCCAGGTATGTCATCGGCATCATGATGGACAACCCGGAGCGCAACGCCGACGGCACGCCGGGCCACTCGGCGGCCCCGCTGTTCCACAACATCGCCGGCTGGCTCATGCAGCGCGAGAACGTGCCGCTGTCGCCCGATCCAGGCCCGCCGCTGACGTTGCAGGCCACCTAGCGGGTCGGCGCCGGACAGCCGCGCGGCGATCGCCGGCGCGCAGCCGCCCCGACTGCTCCGTCGGCGCGCGGATCGGCTCATGGCCGGTTGCGGCTAGGTAGGGTGTCATGGCCGATCATGAGGACGACGCGGCGTCGGAGGGAGGTGTGAGCACAAGTGGTGCCGATGCCCACTGGGTTACGCCCCAGCGCCGCCGCAGGCGTGGGGCTGCCCGCGCTCGCCGGCCAGGTCGGCGCCGTGTTGGCCGATCACCCAGGTCAGGGCGCCGCCGTGCCCGACGTGACCATCACCGGGGTGACGCTGCGCGCCCAGGACGTGCTGCCCGGCGACCTGTTCGCCGCGCTGCCCGGTCGGGCGACCCACGGGGCCCGCTATGCCGCCGACGCGGTCGAACGCGGCGCCGTCGCCGTGCTCACCGATCCCGCCGGGGTCGCAGAGATGACCGCGCCGGCCGTCCCGACGCTGGTGCACCCCGATCCCCGCGGCGTGCTCGGCGGCCTGGCGGCCACGGTGTACGGGAATCCTTCCGACCGGGTGGCCGTCATCGGCATCACCGGCACGTCGGGCAAGACCACCACCACTTATCTCGTCGAGTCCGGTCTGCGTGCCGCCGGCCGTACCGCCGGGCTGATCGGGACCATCGGGATCCGCATCGACGGCGCCGACGTCCCCAGCGCGCTGACCACTCCGGAGGCCCCCGCGCTGCAGGCCATGCTGGCCGCCATGGCCGAACGGGGTGTGGACACCGTCGTCATGGAGGTCTCCAGCCATGCGCTGGCGTTGGGCCGCGTGGACGGAACAGGTTTCGCGGCGGGCGGTTTCACCAACCTGTCCCGCGATCACCTCGACTTCCATCCGACCATGGAGGACTACTTCAACACCAAAGCCCTGCTGTTCGAACCGGATTCGCCGCTGCGGGCGCGCCGCGTCGTGGTGTGCGTCGACGACGAGGCCGGGCGGGCCATGGCGGCCCGGGCCGGCGACGCGATCACCGTCAGCGCCGAGGGGCAAGCCGCGCATTGGCGGGCCCTCGACGTGGCCCCGATGGGCGCCGGGGGACAACAGTTCACCGTGGTCGATCCCGCCGGCGCCCGGCATCGGGTCGCAGTCCCGCTACCCGGCCACTACAACGTCGCCAATTGCCTTGTGGCGCTGGCCCTTCTGGACGTGGTTGGGGTGTCGCCGGAGGAGGCGGCCGCGGGGCTGCGGCAGACCCGCGTGCCGGGGCGGATGGAACAGATCGACGCCGGCCAGGACTTTTTGGCGCTGGTGGACTACGCCCACAAGCCGGGCGCCTTGCGTGCGGTGCTGACCACGCTGAAGCGGCCGGGCCGCCGCCTGGCGGTGGTGTTCGGCGCCGGCGGCGAACGCGATCCGGGCAAACGGGCGCCGATGGGCGCCACGGCGGCCGAGCTGGCCGACCTGGTCGTCGTCACCGATGACAATCCGCGCGGTGAAGACCCGGCCTCGATCCGCCGCGAGATCCTGGCCGGTGCGAGCGAAAGTGGTTGTGCGGCAGAGGTTGTCGAGGTCGCCGACCGCCGCGACGCGATCAGGCACGCGGTCGCCTGGGCGGGTCCCGGTGACGTGGTGCTGATCGCCGGCAAGGGTCACGAGACCGGGCAAAGCGCCGGCGGACACAGCCGCCCCTTCGACGACCGGGTGGAACTGGCCGAGGCGTTGCGTGACCTCGACGGGGTGCAGCGGTGATCGACCTGACCGTCGCCCAGATCGCCGACATCGTCGGCGGCACTTTGTCCGGTATCTCGCCGCAGGATGCCGCGCAGCGGCACGTCACCGCGACGGTGGAATTCGACTCGCGCGCCGTCAAGCCGGGCGGGCTGTTCCTGGCGCTGCCGGGAGCGCGGTCCGACGGGCACGACTTCGCCGACGCGGCGGTCGCCGCCGGCGCGGTGGCCGTCCTGGCGGCGCGGCCGGTCGGGGTTCCGGCCATCGTGGTGCCCCCGCAACCGCCGGAGGCGCACCCGGATCGCGGGCCGGCCGGGGTGCTCGAGCACGACGCCGACGGGTCCGGCGCGGCGGTGCTGGGCGCGCTGGCCAGGCTGGCCCGGGTGGTCGCCGCCGAACTGGTGGCCGGGGGGCTGACGATCGTCGGCATCACCGGATCATCGGGAAAGACCTCGACCAAGGACCTGGTCGCCGCCGTCCTGGCGCCGCTCGGTGAGGTGGTGGCCCCGCCCGGGTCGTTCAACAATGAGCTGGGGCACCCGTGGACGGTGCTGCGCGCGACGGCCGACACCGACTACCTGGTCCTGGAGATGTCGGCCCGCCATCCCGGAAACATCGCCGCGCTCGCCGAAATCGCCACACCGTCCATCGGGGTGGTCCTCAACGTCGGCACCGCGCACCTCGGCGAGTTCGGCTCGCGCGAAGCCATCGCCCGGACGAAATCTGAACTGCCGCAGTCTGTTCCGGCCTCCGGGGTGGTGATCCTGAACGCCGACGATCCGGCCGTGGCGGCCATGGCGAACGTGACCGCGGCCCGGGTGGTCCGGGTCAGCCGCGACGAGCGCACCGGCGCGGGCCCCAGCGACCTGTGGGCCGGTGCGGTTTCCCTGGACGAGCTGGCCCGGCCGCGGTTCACGCTGCACCGGCGCGATGCGTCCGGGGTGACGCAGGTGCCGGTGCAACTCGGCGTCTACGGCGATCACCAGGTGGGCAACGCGCTGTGCGCGGCCGCGGTGGCGCTGGAATGCGGCGCCGACCTGCAGCAGGTTGCCGCCGCGCTCGCCGGCACTGGCCCGGTGTCGCGGCACCGCATGCAGGTCACCACCCGCGCCGACGGGGTCACCGTGATCGACGATGCCTACAACGCGAACCCCGATTCCATGCGGGCCGGGCTGCAGGCGCTGGCCTGGATCGCCCACGGCGGCGGCGAAGGCGGCGGGCAGAACCCCGCCGAAAAGCGCAGGAGCTGGGCGGTGCTCGGCGAGATGGCCGAGCTCGGTGAGGACGCCATAGTCGAGCACGATCGCATCGGCCGGCTCGCCGTGCGCTTAGATGTGTCTCGACTCGTTGTCGTGGGAAGTGGGAGGTCGATGAGCGCCATGCACCACGGAGCGGTCATGGAGGGTTCCTGGGGCGCGGGTGACCAAGGGGCCGTCAACGTCGCTGACAGCGACGCCGCCCTGGCGTTACTACGGGCCGAGGTGCAACCCGGTGACGTCGTCCTGGTCAAGGCGTCGAACTCGGCGGGGCTCGGTGCGCTGGCCGACGCCCTGGCAGCCGGTGACGATCGCGAGGGCGGCGAAGCCGGGCGAAGCGGGCCGTCACCATCAGAAGAGGGCGGGACGCGCGCATGAGGCAGATCCTCATCGCCGTCGCCGTCGCGCTGACGGTGTCGATCCTGCTGACCCCGGCGCTGATCCGGCTGTTCACCCGGCAGGGATTCGGCCACCACACTCGCGAGGACGGCCCGCCGACCCACCACGCCAAACGGGGCACGCCGTCGATGGGCGGCGTGGCCATCCTGGCCGGCATCTGGGCGGGCTACCTGGGCACGCACCTGGCCGGGATGGCCTTCGACGGGGAAGGCGTCACCGTGTCGGGCCTGTTGGTGCTGGGCCTGGCCACCGTGCTCGGCGGCGTCGGATTCCTCGACGACCTGATCAAGATCCGCAGGTCGCGCAACCTCGGCTTGAACAAGACGGCCAAGACCATCGGACAGGTCGCCGCCGCAGTCCTGTTCGGGGTGCTGGCGCTGCAGTTCCACAACAGCACCGGCCTGACACCGGCCAGCGCGGATCTGTCCTACGTGCGCGAGATCGCCACCGTCACACTGGCCCCGGGCCTGTTCGTGTTGTTCTGCGTGATCGTCGTGAGCGCCTGGTCCAACGCGGTCAACTTCACCGACGGCCTGGACGGCCTGGCCGCCGGGAGCATGGCGATGGTCACCGCCGCCTACGTGCTGATCACGTTCTGGCAGTACCGCAACGCCTGCGTGACCGCCCCCGGGCTGGGCTGCTACAACGTGCGCGATCCGCTGGACCTGGCGCTGGTCGCTGCCGCCACCGCCGGCGCCTGCATCGGCTTCCTGTGGTGGAACGCGGCGCCCGCGAAAATCTTCATGGGTGACACCGGATCCCTGGCGCTGGGCGGCATCATCGCTGGCCTCTCCGTCACCAGCCGCACCGAGATCCTCGCCGTCGTGCTGGGCTCGCTGTTCGTGGCCGAGGTCAGCTCGGTCGTGTTGCAGATCCTGACGTTTCGCACCACCGGGCGCCGGGTGTTCCGGATGGCCCCCTTTCACCATCATTTCGAATTGGCCGGCTGGGCCGAGACCACGGTCATCATCCGCTTCTGGCTGCTCACCGCGATCGCGTGCGGCCTGGGCGTCGCCCTTTTCTACGGTGAGTGGCTGGGCGCGATCGGTGCCTGATGAGCGGTCTTGAGGCCCCGCTGGAACCCCTGGCGCCCGGCGCGCCGGTGCTGGTGGCCGGCGGCGGCGTAACGGGCAAGGCGGTGCTGGCGGCGCTGAGCCGATTCGGGGCGGCACCGACGCTGTGCGACGACGACCCGGCCAGGTTGCGGGACTACGCCGACGCGGGAGCGGCGACCGCGTCCACGTCGACGGCCATCGAGCAGATCTCCCGCTACGCCCTGGTGGTCACCAGTCCCGGTTTCGCGCCGACCACGCCGCTGCTGGTCGCCGCGGCGGCGGCCGGGGTGCCGATCTGGGGTGACGTGGAGCTGGCCTGGCGGCTCGACGCCGCGGGCCAGTACGGACCGCCGCGGCGCTGGCTGGTGGTGACCGGAACGAACGGCAAGACGACCACCACGTCGATGCTGCACGCCATGCTGATCGCCGGCGGCCGGCGCAGCTTGCTGTGCGGCAACATCGGCGACCCGGTGCTCGACGTCCTGGACCAACCCGCCGAGCTGCTGGCCGTCGAGCTATCCAGCTTCCAATTGCATTGGGCGCCTTCGCTGAAGCCCGAGGCCGGTGTGGTGCTCAACATCGCCGAAGACCACCTGGACTGGCACGGCGGCATGGCCGCCTACGCCGCGGCGAAGGCGCGGGTGCTCGACGGCCGGGTGGCGGTGGTGGGCCTGGACGATGCCCGGGCGGCGGCGCTGCTGGACACCGCCCAGGCGCCGGTGCGGGTCGGCTTCCGGCTGGGCGAACCGGCGGCGGGGGAGCTCGGCGTGCGCGACGGCCACCTGGTTGACCGCGCCTTCGCCGACGACCTGGCCCTGCTGCCGGTCGAGTCCATCCCGGTTCCGGGCCCGGTCGGGGTGCTCGACGCGCTGGCCGCCGCGGCGCTGGCGCGCTGCGTCGGCGTGCCGCCCGAGGCGATTGCGGACGCGATCGCCTCCTTCCGGGTGGGCCGGCACCGGGCCGAAGTCGTGGCCGCCGCGGACGGCATCACCTACGTCGACGACTCCAAGGCCACCAACCCTCATGCCGCCGAGGCGTCCGTGCTGGCCTACCCCCGGGTCGTCTGGATCGCCGGCGGCCTGCTCAAGGGCGCATCGGTCGACGCCGAGGTCGCCAGGATGGCGTCCCGGCTGGTCGGGGCGGTGCTGATCGGCCGAGATCGGCGCGAGGTTGCCGAGGCGTTATCGCGACACGCGCCGGATGTCCCCGTCCTGCAGGTTGTGACAGGCGAGGATGCTGGTATGGATGCGACTGCTGTGGTTCTTGGGGCAGATGTGACAGAAGTGCAACTATCAGGCGGCGATCGGGCCTCAGCGGTGATGAACGCGGCAGTGGCCGCGGCGCGCACCCTGGCGAAGCCCGGCGACACCGTCCTGCTCGCACCGGCGGGCGCGTCGTTCGACCAATTCTCGGGTTACGCCCACCGTGGCGACGCATTCGCGGCCGCCGTGCGCGCGGCGCTGCGGTAGGACGGGCGTGGGCAACGCACTGACCCGGCTACGGCGCCGGGGTAAAAACAGCACCGGCACGGCCGCGCTCGGGCCCGACGTTGACGCCACGGACGGCGCCACGGACGGCGCCACGGAAGCCAAGGCCGAGACGAAGGCCGACAAGCCGCAGAAGGCCGAGCAGAAGCCCGACAAGGCCGCGGCCAAGGAGGGCGGCTCGCACAGCCGGTTCGGCGCCTGGCTGGGCCGGCCCATGACGTCGTTTCACCTGATCATCGCGGTGGCAGCGTTGCTGACGACGCTGGGGCTGATCATGGTGCTGTCGGCGTCGGGCGTGCGGTCCTACGACGCCGACGGGTCCGCCTGGGTGATTTTCGGCAAGCAGGTGCTGTGGACCGTGATCGGCCTCATCGCCTGCTACGCCTCGTTGCGGATGTCGGTGCGGTTCATCCGCCGGGTCGCGTTCACCGGATACGTCGTCACGGTCATCCTGCTGGTGCTGGTGCTCGTTCCCGGAATCGGCAACCTGGCCAACGGATCCCGTAAGTGGTTCGTGGTCGCGGGCTTTTCGATGCAGCCGTCCGAGCTGGCCAAGATCGCCTTCGCGATCTGGGGTGCCCACATGCTGGCCGCCCGTCGCCTGGATCGGGCCAGCCTGCGCGAACTGCTGATCCCGCTGGTGCCGGCCGCCGTGATCGCGCTGGCCCTGATCGTGGCGCAGCCCGACCTCGGGCAGACGGTGTCGCTGGGCATCATCCTGCTGGCCCTGCTGTGGTACGCGGGCCTGCCGCTGCGCGTCTTCGTCACCTCGCTGATGGCCGTTCTCGTGGCCGGCGCGGTGCTGGCCATGTCGGCCGGGTACCGGTCGGAACGGGTGCGGTCCTGGATCAACCCCGAGAACGATCCGCAGGACACCGGCTACCAGGCCCGACAGGCCAAATTCGCGCTGGCGCACGGCGGCATCTTCGGCGATGGCCTGGGTCAGGGCGTGGCCAAATGGCACTACCTGCCCAACGCCCACAACGACTTCATCTTCGCGATCATCGGCGAGGAGCTCGGTTTCATCGGCGCGTTCGCGCTGCTGGTGCTGTTCGGGCTGTTCGCGTACACGGGGATGCGGATCGCCCGTCGCTCGGCCGACCCGTTCCTGCGCCTGCTGACCGCGACCACGACCATGTGGGTGCTGGGCCAGGCGTTCATCAACATCGGCTACGTGATCGGCATCCTCCCGGTCACCGGTATTCAGCTGCCACTCATCTCTGCAGGTGGAACCTCCACCGCCGCAACGCTTTTCATGATCGGCATCATGGCCAACGCGGCGCGTCACGAACCCGAGGCGGTGGCCGCGCTGCGCGCCGGGCGCGACGACAAGGTGACCCGGATACTGCGGCTGCCGCTGCCCGAGCCCTACTCGCCGACGCGCCTGGAGTCGGTCCGCGATCGCAAGCGCGCCCGCCCGAAGTCGGCCGAGCCGTCGCGCAAGGCCGCGGGCGCGCCCGGGCGCAAAGCTCCCCGCAAGGCCTCCCGCACGGCCGACGAGCCGCTGCGACCGGCGTCATCGCGGACGGCCGGCCGGCCGGCTCGACAGACTGGGGGTAACTCTCGATCACGGGCGAGGCATCATGGATCTGGCCAACGCCGCGTCAGTCAGGCGGCAGGCCAGCGTCAGCCACGACGCGCTCGCGCACTGGAAGGTCAGCGTTACGGGTGAACGACACGGTCAACAAGCCGACCGGCGGGCTGGGGGGAAACCCTTCGCCCGCCGGTGCCGCGTTGTCCTCTTCTAGGCCTCTCAAGCCACTGTCGGTCGTGCTCGCCGGTGGTGGAACCGCCGGCCATGTCGAGCCGGCGATGGCCGTCGCCGATGCGCTGAGCGCCCTCGACCCGCAGGTCAGGATCACCGCGTTGGGCACCGCCCGGGGTCTGGAGACCCGGCTGGTGCCCGAGCGCGGCTATGCCCTCGAGCTGATCACGCCGGTGCCGCTGCCGCGCAAACCCAGCGGCGACCTGGCCCGGCTGCCCTCGCGGGTGTGGCGGGCCGTCCGCGAGACCCGTGCCGTGCTGCGCGCGGTCGACGCCGACGTGGTGATCGGCTTCGGTGGGTACGTGGCGCTGCCGGCCTATCTCGCCGCGCGGGGAGTCTCGTCGCGCAAGCCGCGGGTGCCGGTGGTGATCCACGAGGCCAACGCCAGCGCCGGGCTGGCCAACCGGGTCGGCGCCCGCACCGCCGCACGGGTGCTGTCCGCGGTGGCCGATTGCGGGTTGCCGCGTGCCGAGGTGGTCGGGGTGCCGGTGCGCGAGGCCATCACCGCACTGGACCGCGCGGCGCTGCGCGACGAGGCGCGCCGCCACTTCGGTTTCGCCGACGACGCCCGGGTGTTGCTGGTGTTCGGTGGCTCGCAGGGCGCGGTCTCGCTGAACCGGGCGGTCTCCGGAGCGGCCGCCGAGCTCGCCGCCGCCGGCGTGGCCGTGTTGCACGCGCACGGCCCCAAGAACACGCTCGACCTGCGCGAGCCCCAGCCGGGCGACCCGCCGTACGTGGCGGTTCCCTACCTCGACCGGATGGACCTCGCCTATTCGGCCGCCGATCTGGTGATCTGCCGCTCCGGTGCGATGACGGTCGCCGAGGTCTCGGCGGTGGGACTGCCGGCCATCTACGTGCCGCTGCCGATCGGCAACGGCGAGCAGCGGCTCAACGCCCTGCCGGTGGTCAACGCGGGCGGCGGCAGGATCGTCGCCGACGCCGACCTGACGCCCGAGCTGGTGGCCCGCGAGGTGGCGGGGCTGGTTGGCGACCCGCCGCGGTTGGCGGCCATGACGGCCGCCGCCGCGCGAGTGGGGCATCCCGACGCGGCGCGCCGGGTCGCCCAGGCGGCACTCGACATCGCCCGCAAGGCCCAGCTGGGCCGCTCGAGCGGCCGGTGGACCGGGGGGACCCCGTGAGCACCGACCAGCTGCCGCCCGAGCTGCAGCGGGTGCACATGGTCGGCATCGGGGGAGCCGGCATGTCGGGCATCGCCCGCATCCTGCTCGACCGCGGCGGCCTGGTGTCCGGCTCGGATGCCAAGGAGTCGCGCGGCATTCACGCGCTACGCGCCCGGGGCGCGCTGATCAACATCGGGCACGACGCGGCCTCGCTCGACCTGTTGCCCGGTGGCGCCACCGCGGTCATCACGACGCACGCCGCCATCCCGAAGACCAACCCCGAGCTGGTCGAGGCCCGCCGGCGCGGCATCCCGGTGATCCTGCGGCCCGCCGTGCTGGCCAAGCTGATGAACGGGCGCACCACGCTGATGGTCACCGGCACCCATGGCAAGACGACGACGACCTCGATGCTGATCGTGGCGCTGCAGCACTGCGGGCGCGACCCGTCCTTCGCCGTCGGGGGCGAGATGGGGGAGGCCGGCACCAACGCCCACCACGGCAGCGGCGGTTGCTTTGTGGCAGAGGCCGACGAGAGCGATGGCTCGCTGCTGGAGTACACGCCGAACGTCGCCGTGGTCACCAACATCGAGACCGATCACCTGGACTTCTACGGCAGCGCCGACGCCTATGTCGCGGTGTTCGACGCCTTCGTGGAGCGGCTGGCGCCCGGCGGGGCGCTGGTGGTGTGCGTCGACGACCCTGGGGCGGCCGAGCTGGCACGGCGCACGGCCGAGCTGGGGATCCGGGTGCTGCGATACGGATCCGCGGGCTCCGGCGACGACGAACTGGCCGCGACGTTGATGTCGTGGCAGCAGCAGGGCACCGAAGCCGTCGCGCAGATCCGGCTAGCCCCGGAACTGGACCCGGAGCAGCACCCGCGGGTGATGCGGTTGTCGGTGCCCGGCCGCCACATGGCGCTCAACGCGATGGGCGCGCTGCTGGCGGCGCTCGAGATCGGCGCCCCGATCGACGCCGTGCTGGACGGCCTGGCCGGCTTCGAGGGCGTGCGCCGCCGATTCGAACTGGTCGGTAGCGCGGCCTCGGTGCGGGTGTTCGACGACTACGCCCACCACCCCACGGAGATCGTCGCCACGCTGGCGGCGGTCCGCACCCTGCTCGAGCAGAGTGGCGACGGCCGCAGCATCGCGGTGTTCCAGCCCCATTTGTATTCGCGGACAAAGGCTTTCGCCGAGGAGTTCGGGCGAGCCCTGGACGCGGCGGACGAGGTATTCGTCCTCGACGTGTACGGCGCCCGCGAACAGCCGCTGACCGGCGTCAGCGGCGCCAGCGTCGCCGAGCACGTCAGCGCGCCGGTGCGCTATCTGCAGCACTTCTCCGCGGCCGCCGAGCAGGTGGCGGCCGTCGCCGGCCCGGGCGACGTCATCGTCACGATGGGGGCCGGCGATGTGACGCTGCTGGGACCCGAGATCGTCACGGCGCTGCGGGTGCGGGCCAACCGCAGCGCCCCCGGGGCGTTGCGATGACGGGGCCGGACGACCCCGTCCCTGCCAACCCCGTCCCCGCCAACGCGGTCGGCGAACAGGCCGAAACCCAGGCCGCCGGCGACGGCGCAGTCACCGAACCGCTCGGCACGAACGCCGGCGCGGACCGGCCCGACAGCGACGCCGGTGACGATCCCGAGGCCGACGAGGTCGAGGGGCCCCGCCGGCGCGCCCGCCGGGAGCGGGCCGAACGCCGCGCCGCCCAGGCCCGCGCCACCGCGATCGAAGAGGCGCGCCGCGAGGCGAAGCGCCGGGCCAGCGGGCGGCTGATCAACGAGCCCAAACCCGTTGCGCGGGGCGTTGTTCGGGGCCTGAAGATGCTGCTGGCCACCGTTGCGCTGGTGATCGTCGGCGTCGGGCTGGCGCTGATCCTGTATTTCACGCCCGCGATGGCGGCCCGCAACATCGTCGTCGTCGGCACAGGGGTGGTGACTCGGGAAGAGGTCCTGGATGCGGCGCGGGTGCGGATCGGAACGCCGCTGCTGCAGATCAACACCAGCCAGGTCGCCGACCGGGTGGCCGCGATCCGGCGAGTGGCCAGCGCGCGGGTGCAGCGCCAATATCCGTCGGCGCTGCGGATCACCATCGTCGAGCGAGTTCCGGTGGCCGTCAAGGACTTTCCCGACGGACCGCATCTCTTCGATCGGGACGGGGTGGACTTCGCGACTGGGCCGCCGCCGCCGGCGCTGCCGTACCTCGACGTCGCCGACCCGGGGCCGAACGACCCGGCCACCAAGGCGGCGCTGCAGGTGTTGACCGCGTTGCGGCCCGAAATCGAGAGCCAGGTCGGCCACGTCGCCGCGCAGTCGGTGGCCTCGATCACGCTGACGCTGGGCGACGGTCGGGTGGTGATCTGGGGGACCACCGACCGCACCGACGAGAAGGCCGAGAAACTGGCCGCGCTGCTGACCCAGCCCGGCAAGGTCTACGACGTGTCCAGCCCCGACCTGCCGACGGTCAAGTAGCGACCTTCGTCACGCCGGCGCGCTCGACGCCGTGGGGACCAGCGCACGCGCCCGGGCGCGGCGGAAATTGCCCAAAATTTGCGGGGCGCGTGTCGGCGCGCCTGCGTGGTTAGGGCGCGCCATACCCATACCGTTCTGGTTGCGCGGAACTACTTGACATAACTCTAACTCTATGGTTGAGGTTGAGGGTTTGCCACGAGAGCCGCGAAACGTCCGGAGGAGCCCACCGCCGGGAGAGAGCTGAGCCAAGCCCATCAGGGAGGAAGACGAATGATGACCCCCCCGCATAACTACCTGGCCGTCATCAAGGTCGTGGGTATCGGTGGCGGCGGCGTCAACGCCGTCAACCGGATGATCGAACAAGGCCTCAAAGGCGTGGAGTTCATCGCGATCAACACCGACGCGCAGGCGCTGCTGATGAGTGATGCCGACGTCAAACTCGACGTCGGCCGCGAGTCCACCCGTGGCCTGGGCGCCGGGGCGGACCCGGAAGTCGGCCGCAAGGCCGCCGAGGACGCCAAGGACGAGATCGAAGAGCTGCTGCGCGGGGCCGACATGGTGTTCGTCACCGCCGGCGAGGGCGGCGGCACCGGCACCGGCGGGGCGCCCGTCGTGGCCAGCATCGCCCGCAAGTTGGGCGCGCTGACCGTCGGCGTGGTCACCCGGCCCTTCTCCTTCGAGGGCAAGCGGCGCGGCAACCAGGCCGAGAGCGGCATCTCGGCGCTGCGCGAGAGCTGCGACACCCTGATCGTGATCCCCAACGACCGGCTGCTGCAGATGGGCGACGCCGCGGTATCGCTGATGGACGCCTTCCGCAGCGCCGACGAGGTGCTGCTCAACGGCGTCCAGGGCATTACGGACCTGATCACGACCCCGGGCCTGATCAACGTGGACTTCGCCGACGTCAAGGGCATCATGTCCGGCGCGGGCACCGCCCTGATGGGCATCGGTTCCGCCCGCGGCGAGGGACGTTCGCTCAAGGCCGCCGAGATCGCCATCAACTCCCCGCTGCTGGAAGCCTCGATGGAGGGCGCCCACGGCGTGCTGATGTCGATCGCCGGCGGCAGCGACCTGGGCCTTTTCGAGATCAACGAGGCGGCCTCGCTGGTGCAGGACGCCGCGCATCAGGACGCCAACATCATCTTCGGCACCGTGATCGACGATTCGCTGGGCGACGAGGTGCGCGTCACCGTCATCGCCGCGGGCTTCGACGCCGCAGGCACCGGCCGCAAATCCGTGCTCGGCGGCGGTGCCGACAAGGAAGAAAAGGGCGGTGCGCACCGGATCGAGTCGGCGAAGGCGGGCAAGCTCACCTCGACGCTGTTCGAACCGGTCGACGCCGTCAGCGTGCCGGTTCACACCAACGGATCGACTTTGAATATCGGCGGCGATGACGATGACGTCGACGTGCCGCCGTTCATGCGCCGCTGAGGGTCTCAATTTGCTTGCCAGCGCGCGACAAACCGGCCTCGAAATATATGGGCCGGACGGCGCTGCCCCCTGGCAAGCACACCGCTCCGGATACTGGTCACGTGAGCGTTCGCATCAGGCGGGTCACCACCACCAGGGCCGGTGGGGTCTCGAAGCCGCCCTTCGACACCTTCAACCTCGGCGACCACGTCGGGGACGACCCGGCGGCGGTGGCCGAGAACCGGGCCCGGCTGGCCGCCACCGTCGGCCTGCGTGCGGGGCGCGTGGTGTGGATGAACCAGGTCCACGGTGACCGGGTCGAGGTGGTCGACGGAGCGCGTGACACCGCGGTCGACGACACCGACGCGTTGGTGACTCGCACCGCGCGACTCGCCCTGGCAGTGGTCACCGCCGACTGCGTTCCGGTTTTGATGGCCGATGCGCGCGCCGGCGTTGCCGCGGCAGTGCACGCCGGCCGGGTCGGCGCCCAGCGCGGGGTGGTGACCCGAACGGTGGAGGCGATGCAGAAGCTCGGCGCGCAACCGCAAGACATCTCGGCGCTGCTGGGCCCGGCGGTCAGCGGCCGCAATTACGAAGTGCCCGCGGCCATGGCCGACGAGGTCGAGGCGGCGTTGCCGGGCAGTCGTACCACCACCGCCGCGGGAACTCCCGGCCTCGATCTGCGGGCCGGAATCGCCTGCCAGCTAAGGGATCTGGGCGTGACGGCGATCGATATCGATCCTCGGTGCACGGTGGACGACCCGGCGTTGTTCAGTCATCGGCGGGATGCCCCGACCGGCCGGCTGGCCTCACTGGTCTGGATGGAGTGACTGCGATGGCGGTAGGAATGCACGCCGGTGACAGTCGCAGCGACCGCGACTCGGAATTGACCCACGCTTTGGCATCGGTGCGCTCGCGCCTGGCGGCGGCGGCCGAGGCGGCGGGTCGCAATGTCGGTGAAATCGAAGTTCTACCGATTACCAAATACTTCCCAGCAACCGATGTTGTGACTTTGTCGCGCTTGGGTTGCCGAGTCGTCGGCGAATCTCGCGACCAGGAAGCGAGGGCAAAAGTGGCCGAAGTCACCCGATTGCTGGCGGCATCGGCGCACGGGGACGTGGGAAATCCGCGCTGGCACATGGTCGGTCATATCCAGCGGAATAAGGCCAAATCGGTGGCGGGCTGGGCACACACCGCGCACTCGGTCGACAACGCGCACCTGGTGTCCGCGCTCGACAAGGGCGTGGCGGCGGCGCTGGCCGAGGGCCGCCGCACCGCCCCGATGCGGATCTACGTCCAGGTCAGCCTCGACGGCGACGAGTCCCGTGGCGGCGTCGACATATCGCGGCCGGGCGCCGTCGATCAGGTGTGCGATCAGGTCGAGGACTCCAAGAACCTGGACCTGGTCGGGCTGATGGGGATCCCGCCGCTGGACTCGGACCCCGACGAGGCCTTTGACCGGCTGCAATCGGAGCATCGCCGGGTTCTCGAGTCGCATCGCGACGCGGTCGGGTTGTCCGCGGGCATGTCCAACGACTTCGAAATTGCCGTGAAACACGGTTCGACGTGTGTGCGTGTCGGTACCGCGCTATTGGGCCCGCGGCGGTTACCGTCACCGTAAGTAGTCACTGTAGTAACAGCTTTATCACTGACACCAGTACTCCCAGGGGCTAGAAGGGTCAACGCAATGAGCACACTGCACAAAGTCAAGGCCTATTTCGGTATGGCCCCAATGGACGACTACGAGGACGAGTATTACGACGACCACGCTCCGTCCCGTGGTTTTCCCCGGCCGCGATTTGACGACGGATACGGTCGCTACGAGCAAGACGACTACGACGATCCGCGCCGCGAGCCCGCCGACTACCCGCCGCCCGCCGGTTACCGCGGCGGCTACGGGGACGAGCCCCGCTATGGCGCCGTCCACCCCCGCGAGTTCGACCGGGGCGAGCGGGGCGGCCCGCGCTTCGGGTCGTGGTTGCGCAACTCCACCCGCGGCGCGCTGGCGATGGACCCCCGCCGGATGGCGATGATGTTCGAAGAGGGCCATCCGCTCTCGAAGATCACCACGCTGCGGCCCAAGGACTACAGCGAGGCGCGCACCATCGGTGAGCGCTTCCGCGACGGCACCCCGGTCATCATGGACCTGGTGTCGATGGACAACGCCGACGCAAAGCGCCTCGTCGACTTCGCGGCCGGCCTGGCCTTCGCGCTGCGCGGATCCTTCGACAAGGTCGCGACCAAGGTGTTCCTGTTGTCGCCCGCCGACGTCGACGTGTCCCCGGAGGAGCGCCGCCGAATCGCCGAAACCGGTTTCTACGCTTACCAATAGCCACATCCGCCGCCCGCTGCACAGCGGGAGCTCGGATCCTCGACGGCCGGAAGTGCCCACGTGAGATGAGGTCTCTCGCCCGGAGTCGGTACGCTGGCAGGCGCCGCGCTGGTCGGCGGCGCTTGGCTTCTCACGGGTAAGGTCGGGGCACTTCAGTTGGTGTTGTTCTTTCAGATCCTTGGGTTTGCGCTATTCATTTTCTGGCTGCTGCTCATCGCTCGGGTCGTGGTTGAGTTCATCCGCTCGTTCAGCCGGGACTGGCATCCGACGGGGATCACCGTCGTGGTGCTGGAGATCATCTTGTCGATCACGGATCCGCCGGTGAAACTGCTCCGCAGGCTGATCCCGCAACTCACCATCGGAGCGGTCCGCTTCGACCTCTCGATCATGGTGCTGTTACTCGTCGCGTTCATCGGGATGCAGCTGGCGTTCGGCGCGGCGGCTTAGCTCCCCATGGGGCCCGATGGTGTGACCCATTCCGTCCCGGAGACGGTTCGGCCACGCTTTAGCGTCGGTTTGGTACCCGCGATTTAAAAATTCTAAGGTTTCGGATTTTATTGCCTTCAAAGTTTGAAATTGGTTCTTATTTATTGGGCTAATCGGCAACGGTCGCGCCTGGTGTGACAGGATGGACGGCAGTTGCACTACGGCTACCACTGCGTTCTACACTTTCCAGAACGTTCGAGAAGGAACTTGAGGGGACGAAACAATGCCGCTTACACCAGCCGACGTCCACAATGTGGCGTTCAGTAAGCCACCGATCGGCAAGCGGGGCTATAACGAAGACGAGGTAGACGCCTTCCTCGATCTGGTGGAAGCCGAGCTGACGCGGCTCATCGAAGAGAACAGCGATCTGCGCCAGCGGATCGAAGAACTGGACCACGAGCTGTCCTCCGGTGGTGGCTCGGCCACCCCGGCCGCCGCGGCCGCGCCCACCCAGGCGATTCCCGTCCGCGAGCCCGAGCCCGAGCCGGTCAAGCCGACGCCGGCCGCAACGCCGGCCACGGGGGCCGCCGCGGCCAACAACGAGGAGCAGGCCATGAAGGCCGCTCGGGTGTTGACGCTGGCGCAGGACACCGCCGACCGCTTGACCACCACGGCCAGGACCGAGTCGGAGAAGATGCTGTCCGACGCCCGCGCCAACGCCGACCAGATCCTCAGCGAGGCGCGCAGCACCGCCGAGACCACGGTCGCCGAGGCCCGGCAGCGCGCCGACGCCATGCTCGCCGACGCGCAGACCCGCTCCGAGACCCAGTTGCGCCAGGCCCAGGAGAAGGCCGACGCCCTGCAGGCCGACGCCGAACGCAAGCACTCCGAGATCATGGGCACCATCAACCAGCAGCGCACCGTGCTGGAAGGCCGCCTCGAGCAGCTCCGTACCTTCGAGCGCGAATACCGCACCCGGCTCAAGACCTACCTGGAGTCTCAGCTGGAGGAGCTCGGTCAGCGTGGGTCCGCCGCGCCCGTGGACTCCAGCGCGGATGCGGGCAGCTTCGACCAGTTCAACCGGGGCAGCAACTAGCCTTTCGGACGTGCCGGTCACTCGCCGAGCTTCGGGGTTGGCACACTTGGTCATGAAACCGCGGTCCCACTCGTCGCTTGGAGGATGACTGATGCTCATCATTGCGCTGGTATTGGCGCTTATCGGGCTCGTCGCGTTGGTGTTCGCGGTCGTCACCAGCAACGAGCTGGTGGCGTGGGTGTGCATCGCCGCGAGCGTGGTGGGTGTGGTGTTGTTGATCCTCGACGCCCTGCGCGAGCGCCAGCGGCCTGATGTGGCAGGCGACGAAACCCCAGCTGCCGACGAAGCCCACGAGGACGACTACGTCGACTACCCCGAGGAAGCCCCGGCCGTGGGCGAACCGGCGACCACCGCGGAAACCGCGCAGACCGAGGAGTCCACTGTCGCGGCCGAGGGCCGCGGCGACGAGCCCGCCAAGTAGCTCCTGTTTTTTGGCGGTTCGGCGCTCAGCAAGTCGGCGTGGCGAGCAGTTGGCGGACCTCGTCGTCGCTGATCTGATGAAAGTCGTCGTAGACCTGCCCGACGGCTTCGAATCCCGGCGGTGTGGTCGCGCACACCACGTCGTCGGCCTCTCGTAGGAGCTCGCGGCAGGTCGACTCCGGTCCCACCGGGACGGCGACCACGATGGATTTCGGACCGGCGGCTCGGACGGCGCGTACGGCGGCGAGCATGCTTGCGCCCGTTGCGATTCCGTCGTCGACCAGGATGACAATCCGGTCGCGCAAGTCGGCGATCGGGCGACCACCCCGGTAGGCGTGCTCGCGCCGGAGCAGCTCCGCCGTCTCACTGTCGATCACCTCGCGCACCTGCTCGTCGGTGACGTGCAGGCTGGCCACCACGTCCCGGTTCATCACCACGCCACCACCGCTGGCCAAAGCGCCCATCGCCAGTTCCGACCACTGCGGCACCCCGAGCTTGCGGACCAGGAAAACGTCGAGCGGCGCCTTCAGGGCGGTCGCGATCTCCCAGGCAACCGGCACACCGCCACGGGCCAGCCCGAATACCTGCACATCGCCCCGGCCGCGATACGCGGCCAACCACCGCGCCAGTTCGCGGCCGGCCTCGCGTCGGTCGACGAACGTCTTCGGTGATGTCCGCCGGACAAAACGACTCGATGGGTTCATTCGTTTACGCTCCCGGCTGCTAAGCCTCTTTCCAGGCTACGTGCGTCGGGCCGAGCGCGGTGGCAGAGTTCGGGTTGGCCGCAGGCTCAGGCACGACCGAGAGGATCCGCGAGATGAGACGGCGTTACGGCACCTACACGGCCTACAGCATCGCGTGCGCGATCGTCTGGGCGGTCATTTTGGCGGTGGTTTCCACGGCGGGCGACGCCGCCAGCCGGCATACGTTCCTGCTGGTGTGCGGCGGCTGGGCCATCGGATGGCTGTCCGCGACCATCGCCAGGGGCGTCTACCCGCCACCGAAGCGGCGTCTTCGGCAGTGAGTTACCGGGTGTGATCGCGGCTTCGCCGCTCAACACGCTCCATCGGCTCGGAAATGAACGCGAGCGTTCATTCCGTTCGCCTCAGTCGTGTGTGATCGCGGCTTTGCCGCTCAACACACTCCATCGGCTCGGAAATGAACGCGAGCGTTCATTTCCCTCGCCTCAGTCGTGTGTCCGAGGGGGTCTGTGATTCATTGACATAGAGGACGGATGTCTCCCGACATAGAGGACAGCTCCCCAGCGGCCAGTATCACCGACCTACAAGCACAGCTAGACACCTTCACCGAGTACTACAACACCGTGCGCCCCCACCGCTCCTGCGGTCGCCGCACCCCACACGACGCCTACTGCGCCCGACCCCCCGCCGGGCCCGCCACCACCCCCGCTGGCATCCACTGGCGAGTGCGCACCGACCGCGTCGACAGCTACGGCAAGCTCACCCTGCGCCACGCCGGACGCCTCCACCACATCGGCATCGGCCACCGCTGGGCCAACACCCCCGTGCTCATGCTCATCGCCGACCTCAACATCCGCATCATCGCCACCCCCGGCGGCCAACTCATCCGCCAACTCACCCTCGACACCAACAGCGACTACCAACCCCAACAACAGAAAACACCCCCAGCCAACAACTGAGGGTGTTCACTATGTCGCGAGACATCTGTCCTCGATGTCTCGCGACATCACAGTGTGTCCGAGGGGGGACTTGAACCCCCACGCCCATTAGTAGGGCACTAGCACCTCAAGCTAGCGCGTCTGCCATTCCGCCACTCGGACAAGGCCAAACCAGCATGGGTTGGCAGCTAAGGCTATCGGATCGCGCGCCGCGAACCCAACCCAGCTCCCCGAGACGGCGCGATGATCGGGCAGCACGCCGCCGAGTCGCGGCAATGGTAGGAAAGGTGGTTGTGACCATCCAGAGCGGGGCGACCGAGGCGCCAACCAACCCGAGCGACGACGTGGTCGAGGTTGTCAGCAAGTTGATTCGTTTCGACACCACCAACACCGGCGAACCGGAAACGACCAAGGGCGAGGCAGATTGCGCGCAATGGATCGCCGAGCAGCTCGCCGAGGTCGGTTACGCGCCGCAGTATGCCGAGTCCGGCGCGCCGGGCCGCGGCAATGTATTCGTCCGCCTGCCCGGCGCCGACAGCTCGCGCGGCGCGTTGCTGATCCACGGGCATCTCGACGTGGTCCCGGCCGAGCCGACCGAATGGAGCGTGCACCCGTTCTCCGGCGCGATCAAAGACGGCTTCGTCTGGGGTCGCGGCGCGGTCGACATGAAGGACATGGTCGGCATGATGATCGTGGTGGCCCGCCACTTGAAGCGGGCGGGCATCGTGCCGCCCCGCGATCTGGTCTTCGCGTTCATCGCCGACGAAGAGCACGGCGGCACGTACGGGGCACAGTGGCTTGTCGATCACCGGCCGGATCTGTTCACCGGCGTCACCGAGGCGATCGGCGAGGTGGGTGGGTTCTCGCTGACCGTGCCCCGCCGCGACGGGGGAGAACGCCGGCTCTACCTGATCGAGACAGCAGAAAAGGGGCTGTCCTGGATGAAGCTCACCGCCCGGGGTCCGGCCGGACACGGCTCGATGGTCCACGACCAGAACGCGGTGACCGCCGTCGCCGAGGCCGTCGCCCGATTGGGCCGCCACCAGTTTCCGCTCGTGGTGACCGACACCGTCGCGCAGTTCCTCGCCGCCGTCAGCGAGGAGACCGGGCTGACCTTCGACACCGAATCGGGCGACCTGCGCGGAATGATCGAAAAGCTGGGCCCGATGGCCCGCATGCTCAAGGCGGTGCTGCACGACACCGCGAACCCGACAATGCTCAAGGCCGGATATAAGGCCAACGTCGTACCGGCGATCGCTGAGGCGGTGGTTGACTGCCGCATCCTGCCGGGCCGCAAGGAGGCGTTCGAGGCCGAGATCGACGAGCTGCTGGGCCCCGACGTGACGCGCGAATGGATCAAGGATTTCTCGTCGTATGAGACCAGCTTCGACGGCGACCTGGTCGACGCCATGAACGAGGCTGTGCTGGCGCATGACCCGGGCGCCCGTACCGTGCCGTATATGCTTTCCGGCGGTACCGATGCGAAATCGTTCGCGCGCTTAGGTATTCGCTGTTTCGGGTTCAGCCCGCTGCGGTTGCCGCCGGATCTCGATTTCACCGCGCTGTTCCACGGTGTCGATGAGCGGGTACCCATCGATGCGCTGCGGTTCGGCACCGACGTGCTGGCCCACTTCCTGACCCACTGCTAGATCACCAAGCCGATCACACGAGAGGACCACCATGAGCACTGCTCCCGACCCGTACGCATCGTTGCCGGAGCTGCCGACCTTCACGTTGACCTCGCAATCGGTTGGCGACGGCCAGCCGCTGGCTAAAGCGCAAGTCAGCGGAATCATGGGTGCGGGCGGCGAAGACGTCAGCCCCCAGCTGAGCTGGTCGGGATTCCCGGACGAGACCCGCAGTTTCGCCGTCACCGTCTATGACCCCGACGCCCCGACGGCCTCTGGGTTCTGGCACTGGGCGGTGGCCAACCTGCCGGCCGACGTCACCGAGTTGCCCGCGGGCGCCGGCGATGGCAGCAACCTGCCCGGCGATGCGCTGACGCTGGTGAACGACGCCGGGCAGCGCCGCTACATCGGGGCCGCGCCGCCGGCGGGCCACGGCCCGCACCGGTACTACATCGCCGTGCACGCCGTGGACACCGACAAGCTGGATCTGCCAGAGGACGCGAGCCCCGCCTTTCTCGGCTTCAACTTGTTCCAGCACGCGATTGCTCGTGCGGTCATCCACGGCACCTACGAACAGAAGTAGGGCAGGGGCTTCGGTCCGCGGCCCGGGGTTCCCGGCGCTCCCGCCCGAAGCGGGGGTGCCTGCTCGAAGAGGCGCCCCGGCCGCCTTCCGCTGAAATCACTTGCGCCACTTTCGTCCCGGTGTTCTCAGCTGAGCGGATTCTGTCGGCGGGCGAACGTATCATTCGAACATGCGTTCGAGAAATTGGACAGCGATTCGAGCTGACGTTGACGCCTTGAGCGCTGCCCTCTCCCGCTTCCAGGCGCTTTCCTGGGAGTCGCTGAGTCCCGCCGAGTTCGTTGACGCGCTGGAAAAGTACGTGTTTCTGGTCGGCCGGCTGGATGCACTCACCTATGAGTTGTGGAGCCCGTTCGCGCAGCCGAGTGGGCGGCGCAGATGGCTTTGACCGACCGTGACGACATCCAGGACGACGTAGACGCTTTGCGCGCCATCGTCTCTCGCTTCCGTGAGCATTCGTATGAGGCGCTGACCAACCCGGAGCGGTTGCAGCTGCTGGAGACCCTCGAGTGCTAGGCACGCAAACTTCAAGCGCCTACCCATCAACTCATCAATCAGCTTGGTGAGCAAAGCGATTCAGCGGAGCTCGGCGGCAAGCTGTCCTGGGCGCTGGCCGACCGGCTGCACATCACTCGCGCCGAGGCCGGACGGCGCATCGCCGAGGCGGCGGATCTGGGTCCGCGCCGGGCGTTGACCGGGGAGCCGTTGGCGCCGGTGTTGCCCGCGACCTCGGCGGCCCAGCGCGACGGGGCAATCGGTGCCGACCACGTGTCGGTGATCCGGCGGTTCTTCCACCAGGTGCCCGAGTCCGTCGACCTCGAGACTTGTGTGCACGCCGAAAAGCAGCTGGCGGCCAAGGCCACAGAATTCCGCCCCGATCAGCTCGCCAAACTCGCCCGGCGCCTGATGGATTGCCTCAACCCCGACGGCAGCTACACCGACGAAGACCGGGCCCGGATGCGGGGGCTGGTGCTCGGCAATCAACAGGCCGACGGCATGTCGCGCCTGAGTGGATGGCTGACGCCGGAGGCACGCGCCAGCTGGGAGGCGGTGCGGGCCACGCTGGCCGCCCCCGGCATGTGCACCCCCGACGACGACACACCCGTCGTCGACGGCACCCCCTCGGTAGATGCGATTCACCGCGACACCCGCAGCACCGGGCAGCGCAACCACGACGGCCTCAACTCCGCCCTACGCACCGTCCTCGCCAGTGGAAACCTCGGTCAGCACAACGGCTTACCGGCCAGCATCATCGTGACCACCACCCTCGCCGACCTCGAAGCCGCGGCCGGAAAGGGTTTGACCGGCGGTGGCACCATCCTGCCGATGTCGGACGTCATCCGGCTGGCCCGCCACGCACATCATTACCTCGCGATCTTCGACAAGGGCAAGCGTTAGCGCTGTATCACACCAAGCGCCTCGCGTCGCCGGGGCAACGAATTGTTCTGTACGCCAAGGACCGTGGCTGTACGCATCCCGGCTGCGACGTGTCCGGCTATAACTGCGAGATTCACCATGTCGAAGATTGGGCCAGGACGTACCGCACCGACATCGACCAACTCGCCATGGCCTGCGGGCCCCACCACCGGCTGCTCGAGAAGGGCTGGACCACCCGACGACGCGCTGATGGCGATACCGAATGGATACCGCCGCCGCATCTCGATCGCGGGCAACCGCGAACCAACACCTTCCATCATCCCGAGGATCTGTTGCGCGAGGAGGAAGACGGCGAAGCCGACGATGCAATGGGTGCAGCGTAAGGCGCCGACTCACATGCGCCCATACGCGACGGCCATGACTAGGCCCAAACCCGCCAGCAACAAAAACATGATGGTCACCGGGTCGATTACTTCGAAGATCATGCAATCACCCGTGACCGAGCGGGGCGGTCGACAATGGCCGAGTGGCCACCGGCGTATGCAAGCTACGGGCCTGCCATGCGTGTTGGACGGCGATGGCCAATTCGCTCTGTAGCCGTTCGTAGCCGCGCGGCGAAATCCAGACCGGTTGCGTGCTGGGCATGTTCATTGCTCTCCTCAAGCCATCGTGGCTGGTCTCCGGGACACTCGCTGAGGTACTTGCGCCGTTGTGACGCAGTGGGCTGTCCGCGACCGCGGGACTTTCGCCAGATGCATTTCATACGGCACGGCCTCGAGCAGCGTCACCGGTCGCCCCGACTCACCGGGAATCGAGTAGATACGTTGGTCGCCCGGCCGCGCGCCGGCTATTGCGCGGCCCAACGGCGACGCCATCGAGTACACCTTGATGTCGGCGCCCTCGCTGCCGCGTCTGCCCAGCAGGAACCTTTCGGTCTCACCGGTGACGTCGTAGCGGATGGTCAAAACCATGCCCGGTTCGGCGACGGGGCCCGCGGTGGGATCGCTAACGACCGCCCGCGCCAACAGGTTCTCGATCTCGCGGATACGTCGTTGTAGCGCTGAGCGTTTCGCGTCGAAATCCATCATGTCGTCAGGGACTTCAACGATCAGCCCCGACCGCAACGCGTTGAGTGTGTTCCGCAGGCGGGTGTACTGCTGTCGGGTCATGCCCATGGATTTGATACCGGTCAATTTGAGTCGTGTCCTTCCTTTTCTCGGGGGAGCGTCGTCAGAGGCGGGCCAAAGGAGGCAGCCGCCGCTGACGACTCGGACGCCCACGCCGGGCGAAAATCCGTTGCGGTTGAGTGTTTTTCCGCTGGAGTCGTTGATTCCAGGTGGTTAATTCCATGGTGGCCTGCGGCGACTCGACGGTGTTTGCCGGAAACCGACAAAGGCGGTTCGATGCGTTGTCACACCTCGACAACGCCGCTGTCGAAGGCTGCCGGAATCAACGGGCGGGCGCCGCTTATCGCCGCTCGATGAGGCGGTCGAAGCTTCGCTGCCATCGGTCGTAGCGGAGGCGGTCAAGGGTGATGCGTGCACGCACGACTAAGGCCACTGTCAAGAGGCTCACCGCCCACCAGGTCGCCACTGCAAAGGCGACCGCCTCGTCGCGGGCGGTGTTCAGCGGTCGGGCCACCGGCAGGCCCTCGTCATCGACCCAAATTTCAATAGCGTCGCCGATTTTGGCCTTCAGCGGCGCGGTGACGTCACCGGTGCGTTCGGTCCCGGCGGTAAACCATCGGGCAGTGACCGTCACTGTTGGGCTCTCGAGGCTGCGGCGAGGGTGGCTGTCCCCGGTGACAATCGCGGTCACGGGGTGGCGAGTTCGGGCCTGCTCGGCGTAGAGACGGCTACGAGAATCATGGACCGCGGTGCCCACCGCGGCACTGAAGGGCACGGCGATCAGCGACACCGCGACGGCTAACACCACAATCAGCGCCTCCACCCGGTCGGTGGTGCGTATCAGCGGGTTACGGCCGAACAGACGCGCGAACAGCCTCCGCGGCAGCGGCACGGTGAAGGTCTCCATCGCGGCGTCATCATCAGGTCGCCGGTCGGCGATCGGCTGATGATCCGGGTCTGAGGTCGACAACGAACAATTCCTATCGGAAGTCGGCATGGCTCACAGGTACGCGCGGCCTGGCGGATACCAGCCGTCACTGGAACCTGCCGGGCAACCTTCATGATGGTGCGGATAGCCGCCCCAGGCTTTGCCACAGCCAGACAACGACGCTGCTCCGCTTTGTCGAATTGCGACAGCGGTCAGATGTCAGTAGCCGCGAGTTCTATCATCATCGCCAGCCGCTTTCTGGCATCGTCCAACGGCAGATTGGTGATCTCGGCCATCTTGCGCAGCCGGTAACGCACGGTGTTCTCGTGCACTCCCAGCCGGTCACCGGCTTCGGCCGGATCGCCCTGGGCCTCCAGCCATGCGCGCAGCGTGGCCACGTAATCGGTCCCGTTGGCGAGGTCATGACGGCCTAGCTCGGCCACCGGCCCACGCGACGGTGACCGGCCTGAGCGCGCCGCCGTGCGCAACCGCTGCAACAGGATGTCAGCCCATGACTCGTCATAGACCGGAGGCATGACCCCTGGGGAATTCTCTTGCAGCGCAAGACATTCCTCGGCTTCCCGGCGTGCGGCGGCGAGCTCGGTCACCTCAGCGGCGCCACTGATGCCGGCCAGCACCGTCACCTGTTCGGGGAGGGCCGCCCGTAGGCCGGTTACCCAGCGCCGCGCCGTCGCCGCCTGCGCGCCGGGAAGCAGCGTGTAGACGATATTGCCCGCCAAGGCGCTGCGCCCCGGCCGTGACCAGCCAAACCCCGTCGTGGCACGCTCGAACGCCAACAACAGAGCGGCATCGCGTTCATCGCCGATAAACGCCTGCAGCGCAATAACCCTCAACCCTTCGTGCGGCAGACCCAGCCTGCTCGCGACCATGGCGGCATCGGCCGTTCCCTCGAGCAACCGAATCACCAGTTCCGATTCGACTTGGCGCTCCAAATCCGCGCTGGCTCGCGAGCGGAGAAGATGCAGTGCCACCGTGTGCGCCCCATCGGCCAAGGCGGTGCGCGCCGCCCCGTCCAGCGGCGCCGAACACGCCACCCAAACCGACCCGATCAACTCGCCCCCGGAGCGCACGGCCACCACCATGCGCCCGATCAAGCCGTGCTCGGCGTCCTCGGGGACAAACAGCGGCTCGTCGGAGACCCGCAGGTGTGCGAATACGCCCCGCGCATCGAACAATGCGCGCAGCTGCTCCGGTGTCTGTCGCTCCAGGATCGTCTGCACCCGCGCCGGGTCGGCATGTTGCTGCAGTTTCGAATACGCCAGCACGCGCAACAGCCGATCGTGGATGACGACTGAACTGCCGATAGCGTCCGCCAGGCTGTCGGCCAGTGCGAAGAGA
Organism: Actinomycetota bacterium; assembly: GCA_036338755.1. Lineage (GTDB taxonomy): Bacteria > Actinomycetota > Actinomycetes > Mycobacteriales > Mycobacteriaceae > Mycobacterium. The sequence continues at coordinate 88,818 of JAYZBN010000036.1, forward strand.
TCCGTTGGGCCACGACCGGATTCAGTCTCGCGACCCTCCAGCACCAGTCCGTAGACGACCGTAGCCACCTCGCTCCAGGTGACGGTCTCGTCGACCACCATCACCGCGCCGACCTCGGCGTCGGCATCACCGTCGATCGCGATCGGCTCGTCACCGTCGCGTACCAACACCACGACAGCACGCGCTGAAGCTGCCCACTGCACCGCTTCGCGAAACGAGCCGGCACCGACGGCCAGCAGTACATCGCCCACCACCACACGATCCGGCGCGGCTTCGTGGATCACCACGCTGCGCAGTTCAGCCGACCTGGGCACCGACGACCAACGCAACCGGACTCCATAACCACCCAGCACATTCACCAGGCGGTCCAACGTGATCACCAGCCGCTCCTCATGCCGAACTGTTGTCAGCCTAACCAGGAGTCAAGCTCGGCTTGACTCAATCCGGTGTGCGTGCCGCCGAGCCGACGGCATCGCCGAGCGAGGCGAAGCCGCCGTCGTGCAGTCGCAGCGCAATGCCCTGGTGAATCCGCTTGGCCCACAAGCCTCCTCCGTAGATGAAGCCCGTATAACCCTGCAGCAGCGATGCTCCCGCGGTGATCCGCTCCCAGGCATCGTCCGCGGTCTCGATGCCCCCGACGCTGATCAGCACCAGGCGGTCGCCGACACGGCTGTACAGTCGGCGCAGCACCTCGACGGCGCGGCGTGCCACCGGCGGCCCGGAGATGCCGCCCGGGCCCAGCTCGTCCACGCCCGGTGTGGTCAACCCGCGCCGCGACACCGTGGTGTTGGTGGCGACGATGCCGGCCAGGCCGAGTTCGACTGCCAGGTCCGCGATGTCGTCCACGTCGGAATCGGAAAGGTCCGGCGCGATCTTCACCAGCACCGGCGTGGACGTCTCGGCCAGCACGGCCGACAGGATTGGCCGCAGCGACTCGACCGCCTGCAGATCACGCAGCCCGGGCGTGTTCGGCGAGCTGACATTGACCACGAGATAGGACGCCAACGGGCCGACCAGCCGGGCGCTCGCCCGGTAATCGTCGACGGCCTGCTCGGCCGGTGTCGCCTTCGTCTTGCCGATGTTGACCCCGATCGGCACCTCGGGCCGCTGCCGCGAAAGCCGCATCGCCAGCGCGCCCGCACCGAGATTGTTGAAGCCCATCCGGTTCAGCAGGGCCCGGTCGGCCGGCAGCCGAAACATCCGCGGGGCGGGATTCCCGGGTTGCGGGTTCGCGGTGACCGTCCCAACCTCGGCATGTCCGAAACCCAGCGCACCCCAGGTGAGCAACCCCAAACCGTCCTTGTCGAAGCCGGCCGCCAGCCCCAGCGGCGCGGGGAAGCACACTCCGAACACCGTGCTGGCCAGCGCCGGATCGGTCGGGGCTAGTAGCCGGTGCAGCACCCGCCGCGTCCACCCGGCAGCGGTGACGGCGCGCAGCAGGGCGAACACCAGCGTGTGAATTCGTTCGGGCGGGATGACGAAAAGCAGCCGTCGCAGCAGGCCGTACATCCGGTGTTCGCCCTTGCGCGGCCGGGCGGGCGTCACAGTTCCGGCTGGTCGGGCCGTCGCCCCTCGGAGCCCGCGCTGTCTAAACGGGACTTCTTGCGGCGCAACAGAACTCGTCTGCTGCCGTCGGTGTAGAGCCGCACCCTGGTCAACTCCCAGCCGCGGTATTCGGCCTCGATGGACAACCGGGTGGACGCGCTGACCCGGGTCACGTCCGGCGGCAGGCGCAGCGGCGCCCATTCGTATTCATCGGACATCTCGGTGTCCCAACCCGCGGGCAAGCGGCTGCGCCGCGCCGCGGTCAACGCTTGCCCGCCGCGTGCTCGATGACCTGTACCCCCGCACCCGAACCCGACACCACGTACAGGGTGTCTGACGCCTCGTCGAAGGCCAGCGAGTTCGGTTGCTGCACGGTCGGGTAACGCACCTTTTCGACGGGAATTCCGGTGGACAGATCGTAACCAATGACGATATTGGAAACGGTCTGCGAAACCCAGGCTAACGCGCGCGAGCCGGCCAGGCCGTATGGCGCCTGCGGTACCGGGTAGGCCTGACGCAGGATCAGGGGATCGACGCCGTACACCAGCAGTTGGCCACCGCGGGTATCGGCGACCAGCACCCGACCCGCCTGATCGGCGGCCATGGTGGTGGCGCCCCGGCCCGCGCGCAGCGCCTGCTGGGCGTGGCCGTCGGCGTCGATCGTCGTCACCGAAGTCTGCCCACGGTCCAGCACCACCGTCGTATTCCCTTGTGTGGCAAGCCAATCGACGCGCGCGAAGATCTTGGTCTTGTTGGCGACGGCCGCGCTGGTCACGGCGCCGGGCGCCGGGGAGGCCGGTGTCGGAGAAGTAAGGGTGTAGACGGCGCCGTCGGCGCTGCCCAGCACCAGCCCGCCGTCGGCCCGCTGGGCCACCGCGGTGAATTCGGTCTGGGGAGCGTCGGCGACGGCCACCTGCGCCGCGCGACCGGTGGCCAGGTCGACCGTGTAGTAGCCGCCGCGGGCGGACAGGTAGGCGGTTCCGTGGCCGTCATCGGCCAAGGCGGTCGCCGGTCCCGGGAGCTCGACGACGCGGGGCGTGACCTGCGGGTTACCGAAGACCGTGACGCTGGCGGGGGCGGCCGGGTCGGCGCCCGGCGTCAGGGCCACCAGCTGATGAGTGCCGCTATCGAAGGCCGCCGCCGCGGCGTGACCGGCCAGCGGCCGCACCGCCCCGGCCGGCCGCTGCGAGGAGGGCGGCGACACCGCCGCACGCGCCGGTTCGATGGTGCGCGGCGCGGTGTCGAGCGGATTCGATGAACATCCGACGACAGCTCCCAGCAAAGCCGCCAGACCCAATGCACCGCCGCAAGCTGCCAGCTTGTGACGTGATTGTCGTGACGGCAACTTTTTCCCTCGGGGTGTGGCGGCGGAACTCAAATTTTAGGAGACCCTCTCGCGTCGGCCGGGGCCTGCCGCCTTCATCCGACCCTACCGGCGAGGTATGGTCAGCTCATGGCCGTCACCGCTGACCGTCATATGACGCATAGTGAGTTTGCTGTCGAGGACATGTCGACAGGGATTGCCGCAAGCGGATATGGACAAGTCGGTGATGGGCGGAGTTTTTCGTTCCACATCGAGAACCGCTCCCTAGTCGTCGAGATTTACCGGCCGCGCCTGTCCGGGCCCGTTCCACAGGCCGACGAGGTCGTTGCGAGGGCGGTCCGCAGCGTGATCGAGCTCGACCTCACCGACGAGCGCAGTCTCAGCGCCGCGGTGCGGGACTCCGTGGCGCACGCGGTACCGGTTTCGCACTAGTCATCACGGACCCGTCCACCGGGTACCGTCGTGGTCGATATGACCGTCATCCTGTTACGGCACGGCCGCTCGAGTTCGAACACGGCGGGCGTTCTCGCCGGTCGCTCCGAGGGCGTCGACCTCGACGACAAGGGCCGCGAACAAGCCGACGGCCTGATCGATCGGATCGGTGATCTGCCGATTCGGGCGTTGGTCAGTTCGCCGCTGCTGCGCTGCCGCCGCACGCTCGAGCCGTTGGCCGACGCGCTCTGCCTGACACCGCTCGTCGACGATCAGCTCGCCGAGGTGGACTACGGGGAATGGACGGGTCGCAAGATCGGCGACTTGGTCAGCGAGCCGTTGTGGAAGGTCGTTCAGGCTCACCCCAGCGCGGCGATATTCCCCGGCGGTGAGGGCCTGGCTCAGGTCCAGGCGCGCGCGGTGTTCGCCGTGCGCGAGCACGATCGCCGACTGGCCGCCGAGCACGGCGGCGATGTGCTGTGGGTCGCTTGCACTCACGGTGATGTCATCAAGGCGGTCATCGCGGATGCGTACGGCATGCACTTGGACGGCTTCCAGCGCGTCACCGCGGACCCGGCGTCGGTGAGTGTGATCCGGTACACCGAGCTGCGTCCGTTTGTGTTGCACGTCAACCACACCGGTGCACGCCTGTCGGCCGCCCTGCGGGCCGGCCCCCCCGCGAAAGAAGAGGCGAAAGTAGAGGCCAAGGGCGAGGCCGACCCCACCTCCAACGGAGAGGCGCAGGAATCGGCCGCCGCGGTACCGACGAGCGACGCGGTGGTCGGCGGTTCCACGGATTAATTCGGCGGCTACCTCCATCGGATCGCACGGCGGTGGCAACAGCCGGTATTTTGGGAAGTGCCATGGCCCGCGCAATTCATGTCTTCCGCACACCCGACCGCTTCGTGGCCGGGACCGTCGGCCAGCCCGGGAATCGAACGTTCTACATCCAGGCTGTGCACGACGCCCGGGTGGTGTCGGTGATATTGGAGAAGCAGCAGGTGGCGGTGCTCTCCGAACGGATCGGTGCGCTGCTGCTCGAAGTGAATCGCCGGTTCGGCACGCCCGTTCCGCCGGAGCCCGCCGAGATCGAGGACCTCGATCCGTTGGTCACCCCGGTGGACGCCGAGTTCCGGGTCGGAACCATGGGCCTGGGTTGGGATTCGGAGGCCCAGACGGTGGTGGTCGAGTTGCTGGCGGTCACCGACGCCGAGTTCGACGCGTCGGTGGTGCTCGACGACACGGACGAGGGGCCCGACGCGGTGCGGGTGTTCTTGACGCCGGAGTCGGCGCGCCAATTCGCCACCCGCTCCAATCGCGTCATCTCCGCGGGACGTCCGCCGTGTCCCCTGTGCGACGAACCGTTGGACCCGGAGGGCCATATCTGCGCGCGCGCCAACGGATATCGGCGCAGTGCGCTGCTCGGGCCTGACGATGACCCCGAGGTCTGACGACCGTGAGGTGTTACGCGACGGCGAGCTGACGGTCATCGGACGGATCCGCTCCGCCAGCAACGGCACCTTCCTGTGCGAATCGACGCTTGGCGAGTCCAGCGTGCACTGCGTCTACAAGCCGGTGGCCGGGGAGGCGCCGCTGTGGGATTTCCCGGACGGGACGTTGGCCGGCCGCGAACGGGCCGCCTATCTGGTCTCCGCGAAGCTGGGCTGGAATATCGTGCCCTACACGATCATTCGGCACGGGCCGGCGGGGCCGGGCATGTTGCAGCGGTGGGTGCAGCAACCCGGCGACGCGGTGGACACCGAGCCGCGGCCGGGACCGGATCTGGTCGACCTGTTTCCGGCCGGCACCAGGCAGCCGGGCTACCTGCCGGTGTTGCGCGCCCTCGACTACGCCGGCGACGAGGTCGTCCTGATGCACGCCGACGACATTCGCCTATGGCGGATGGCGGTATTCGACGTGCTGATCAACAACGCCGACCGCAAGGGCGGCCACGTGTTGCGTGACCTCGACGGCCACATCTTCGGGGTCGACCACGGGGTGTGCCTGCATGTCGAGGACAAGCTGCGCACGGTGCTGTGGGGATGGGCCGGAAAGCCGATCGACGATCACACGTGCAAGGCCGTCGCCGGCCTCGTCGACGCGATCGACGGCCAGTTCGGCGACGAACTGGCCGAGCAGATCACCCGCGCGGAGATCGCCGCTCTGCGCAAGCGCGCGCACGCGCTGCTGGACAATCCGGTGATGCCCGGACCGAATCGGCATCGCCCCATCCCGTGGCCGGCTTTCTAGCGGTGATCGCAGTTGGGTCGCGGCCATCGCTGCAGGCCGCCCTTCGGCGTCGGCGATACTGAAGCGGTGAGCCCCGCCGACGACGAGACGACCGCCGACGGGATAACCGATGCCGCGTTGGCCGCCGATCTCGCCGCAGACGCGGGGGAGTTGCTGCTGAAAGTCCGCGACGAACTCGGCTTCGGGTATCCCTGGGCACTCGGTGATGCGGGCGACAGCCTGGCGAACGCCCTGATCCTGCGGCGTCTGCGCGAGGAGCGGCCCGACGATGCCGTGCTCAGCGAGGAGGCGTACGACGACCTGTCCCGGCTGAACCACGACCGCGTGTGGATCATCGACCCGCTGGACGGCACCCGGGAGTTCTCGACCCCGGGCCGCGACGACTGGGCGGTGCACATCGCGTTGTGGCAGCGCTCCAGCAACGGCCAGCGCGAAATCACCGACGCGGCGGTGTCGTTGCCCGCCCGCGGAAACATCGTCTACCGAAGCGACACCGTGACCGCCGACGCCGCGCGAGCCGGCGTCACCGACACCATCCGCATCGCCGTCAGCGCAACCCGTCCGCCCGCGGTGCTGCACCGGATGCGGCAGACGCTGCCCATCCAGCCCGTCGCGATCGGCTCGGCCGGCGCGAAGGCGATGGCCATCATCGACGGGGATGTCGACGCCTATGTGCACGCGGGCGGTCAGTGGGAGTGGGATTCGGCGGCCCCGGCCGGGGTGGTGATGGCCGCCGGTATGCACGCGTCGCGGCTCGACGGATCGCCGATGCGCTACAACCAACTCGACCCGTACCTGCCCGACTTCGTGATGTGTCGCGCCGAGCTGGCGCCGATCCTGCTGGGGGCCATCCGCGGCGGGTGACTCGGACGTGCATCGTCGTCGCGCATAGGCTGATTGCCATGCAGTCGTGGTCGTCCCCACAGGTTCCCGTGTTAACGGGGCGCGGTCCGGAGCTTCGGCTGTATGACACGTCTGACCGGCAGGTGCGTCCCGTGGCGGCCGGCTCGACCGCCACGATCTATGTCTGCGGCATCACCCCGTATGACGCGACCCACCTGGGGCATGCCGCGACCTACTTGGCGTTCGACCTGATCTACCGGCAATGGCTCGATCTCGGCCACGACGTCCACTATGTCCAGAACGTGACCGACGTCGACGATCCGCTGTTGGAGCGCGCCGAGCGCGACGGCATCGACTGGCGCGACCTGGCCGAGCGTGAGGTGTCGCTGTACCGCGAGGACATGGCGGCGCTGCGCATCCTGGCGCCGCGCGAATACGTCGGCGCGACCGAGGCCATCGCCGAGGTCGTCGAGCTCGTCGAGAAGATGCTGGCGTCGGGAGCCGCCTACGTCGTCGACGGCGAATACCCGGACGTCTACTACCGCGCCGACGCCACGCCGCAGTTCGGGTACGAATCCGGCTATGACCGCGACACCATGCTGCGCCTGTTCGCCGAGCGCGGCGGCGACCCGCAACGGCCCGGCAAGACAGATGAGCTCGACGCCCTGCTGTGGCGGGCCGCCCGGCCCGGCGAGCCCAGCTGGCCCTCGCCGTTCGGTCCTGGTCGCCCGGGCTGGCATGTCGAATGCGCGGCGATCGCGCTCAGCCGCATCGGCAGCGGTCTGGACATCCAAGGCGGGGGCAGCGACCTGATCTTCCCGCATCACGAATTCACCGCAGCCCACGCCGAATGTGTCCGCGGCGAGCGGAGATTCGCGCGCCACTACGTGCACGCCGGAATGATTGGCTGGGACGGGCACAAGATGTCCAAGAGCCGCGGCAACCTGGTGCTGGTGTCACAGCTGCGGGCCCGGGGTGTCGAGCCGGCGGCGATTCGGCTGGGGCTGCTGGCCGGCCACTACCGCGGGGACCGGTACTGGAGCGATCAGGTGCTCGACGAGGCCATCGCCCGGTTGAGGCGCTGGCGCGACGCGACCGCGCTGCCGGCCGGCCCGGACGCCGGCGATGTGATCGCGCGGGTGCGCCGATACCTGGCCGATGACCTGAACACTCCCAAAGCGCTTGCCGCACTTGATGGTTGGAGCACGGACGCGCTGGAATACGGCGGCCACGACGCCGAGGCGCCCAACCTGGTGAGAGCGGCCATCGATGCGCTACTGGGAGTGGTCGTCTAGCCGAAGTCGCCCGCAACGCCTACGTTGGCAACCATGCAATCGCTGCAGGACAAAGTCGTTTTCATCACCGGTGGCGCGCGGGGCATCGGGGCCGAGACCGCTCGCCGGCTGCACGCCAAGGGCGCCAAGCTCGTGCTGACCGATCTCAACGAAACGGACCTGAAGTCGCTCGCCGCCGAGCTCGGCGAAGAACGGGTCCTGACGGCGGCCGCCGATGTGCGTGACCTGTCCGCGATGGAAGCCGCCGCCGCCCGCGCCGTCGAGCGTTTCGGCGGCATCGACGTGGTGGTGGCCAACGCCGGCATCGCCAGCTATGGGTCAGTGCTGCAGGTCGACTCCGACGCATTCAGACGGGTGCTCGACATCAACGTGCTCGGCGTCTTCCACACCGTGCGCGCCACCTTGCCGGCGCTGATCGAGCGCCGCGGCTACGTGCTCATCGTGTCTTCGCTGGCCGCCTACACCGCCTGCCCCGGTCTGGCGCCGTACAACGCCTCCAAGGCGGGCGTCGAGTTGCTGGCCAACGCCCTGCGGCTGGAGGTGGCCCACCGGGGCGTCACGGTCGGCTCGGCGCACATGTCCTGGATCGACACCGCCCTGGTCCGTGACACCCAGTCCGACCTTCCCGCGTTCAACCAGTTGCTGGCCAGCTTCCCGTGGCCGCTGAACAAAACCACGACGGTCAACAAGTGCGCGGCCGCTTTCGTCAAGGGCATCGCGCGCCGTCGCACCCGCGTGTACTGCCCGCGCTGGGTGGCAGTGTTCCGTTGGTTCAAGCCGGTGCTGTCCAGTCCGGTCGGAGAGGCGCCCCTGCACAAATCCACCGCCGAGTTACTGCCTCAATTGGACGCCCAGGTCGCCGCGCTGGGCCGCTCCACCAGCGCCTACAACCGAGACCTCGGCACGTCCTAGCGGGCCTGGGCCGCGCGCTCGGACGCGACGGCCGCCACCCGGTTGCGCACCAGGAACCATCCGGCGCTCAGCGCCGGGATCACGACGACCACCGTCGCGATGGTCCACGTGCCGGTCTCCTTGTCGAAGGCCATCATGACCAGGACGCCGGCCAGGAACGCCAGGGTGAGATAGCCCGAATACGGGGCCCACGGCATCCGGAATCGGGGCCGTTGGATGAGCCCGGCCTTGGCCAGCCGGTAGAACCGCAGCTGACACAGCACGATGGTCGCCCAGCACGCGATGATGCCTGGCGCGACGATGTTCAGGACGATCTCGAATGCTTGGCCGGGGTTGGCGGCGTTCAGGGCGATGCCGAGCAGGCAGATGGCGGCTGCCATCGCGATGCCGACGTAGGGCACCCCGTTCTTGGACATCCGGGCCGCGAACCTGGGCCCGCTGCCGCTGAACGCCATCGAATGCATGATCCGTCCGGTGGAATACAGTCCCGCATTCAGACTGGACAGGGCTGCGGTGAGCACCACCACGTTCATCAAGTCCCCGGCGCCGTGGAAGCCGATCTTGGAAAAGAAGGTGACGAAAGGACTTTCGGTGGCCTTATAGGACGTGTACGGCAACAGCAACGCCAGCAGCCCCACCGACCCGACATAGAAGATCGCGATGCGCGCGATCACCGAATTGATGGCGCGCGGCATCACCCTCTCCGGCTCGGCGGTCTCCCCGGCGGCCGTCCCCACCAATTCGATTGCGGCATAAGCGAACACCACGCCGGATGTGGTCAGCAGCACCGCCAGCACGCCGGAGGGGAACAGTCCGCCATGATCCGTCCACAGACTCAGGCCGGTGCTGTGGCCGTCGATCCGGTAGCGCCCCGCGAGGAAGACGATCCCGACGACCAGGAAGGCGACGAGCGCGAGAACCTTGACCAGCGCCGCCCAGAATTCCAGCTCACCGAACCACTCCACCGAGATCAGGTTCATCGACAGCACGACGACGAGGGCGAGCAGCGCCAGCACCCACTGGGGGATCGATTCGAAGGTCGTCCATCGACGCAGATAGGTGGCGATCGCGGTGGTGTCGACGATGGCCGTCATCGACCAGCCCAGGAAATACATCCAGCCGATGGCGTAGGCGGCCTTCTCGCCGAAGAATTCGCGGGAGTAGGACACGAATGAGCCGGACGACGGGCGGTGCAGGACCAGTTCGCCCAGCGCCCGCAGGATCAGGAAGACGAAAACGCCGCACACGGCGTAGACCAAAAACATGCCGGGTCCGCCCTTGGCCAGCCGACCGCCCGCGCCCAGGAACAGCCCGGAGCCGATCGCGCCGCCGATGCCGATCATCTGCACTTGCCGGGCCTTGAGTCCCTTGCGGTAACCGGCGTCTTCGCCGCCCGTGCCAGCCACAGGATCTGCGCCGGCTACAGGATTTGGGTTGCCGTCGCCAGGCAACGCGGCCATGAGACATCCAATCGGTAGGTCGCGAAGCGATGCTTCCGCAATCGATCGGTCGACGGCAAGTTCGCCGACGAGTGGGCGGGTTAGCGCCCGAAGCCGGGACGACGGCGGCGCAGGTAGCGCTCGAACTCGGCCGCCAGCGCGTCGCCGTCGATCTTGCCCAGGGCGTCGTTCATGTCAACCTCGGCGTCGCCGCGTTGCTCGAGCGACAGCACATACTCGGCGAGGTCCTCGTCCTCGGCGGTCATCTCCGTGACCGCCTGCTCCCAGTCCTCGGCGTCCGTCGGCAGGTCGGCGAGCGGCACCTCGATGTCGAGCACGTCCTCGACGCGCCGCAGCAGGGCCACGGTCGCCTTGGGGTTCGGCGGCTGCGAGACGTAGTGCGGCACCGCCGCCCAGAACGTCACCGCAGGGATCCCGGCGGCCACGCAGGAGTCCTGAAACACCCCGGCGATGCCGGTCGGGCCCTCGTAGCGGCTTTCCTCGAGGCCGAAGCGTTTCGCCGACTCGGGGGAGTAGGCGGCGCCCGACACCGGGACCGGCCGGGTGTGTGGGGTGTCGGCCAGCAGGGCGCCCAGGATCACCACGGTGTCCACGTTGAGCTTGTCGGCGATGGCCACCAGCTCCGAGCAGAAGGTTCGCCAGCGCATGTTGGGTTCCACCCCGTGCATCAGCACGACATCGCGGTCGCTGCCAGGGGGCCGGCAGTGCGAGATCCGCATGGCCGGCCACACCAGCTCGCGGGTCACCCCGTCCACCTGCCGGATCACCGGGCGATTCACCTGGTAGTCGTAGTACGCCTCGTCGTCGATCTCCAAGATCGGGTCGGCTTCCCAGATGGCCTCGAGGTGTTCCAGGGCGTCGCTGGCCGCGTCGCCGGCGTCGTTCCAGCCCTCGAACGCAGCCACGACGACGGTCTGGTGCAGTTCGGGCAACGCGGCCTTGCCACTAGGCAGGCCAAAGGGGGGGCCGTCGGGCGGGGTCACAGAATTAGCGTACGGCCTTCCGGGCGGCGACGATGCGGACCGCGCGCGGTTGGGTGGGTCCCCCCCCAGTCGCGGAAGCCAGTCGGGCAATCGGCCAGATGTTCGGGGCGGGGTGGCCGTGGGACTGTCGGCCGATTCGCGGTCAACCGGGGACTTTACATAGGACGACTATTCTTATGGCGTGACTGCCGGCGTGCCCCGCGACGACTTGCGCCACGGGCGCCGGCGCGGTCAGGGCGAAATACGCTCGGCTGCGAACTGGTTAACCTTGGTAAGTACTTCGCCGCTGGTATTCGCGAACTGTGGATCGCGGCGATGAGTTGGGCGTCCAGACGTCGATCGGGTGACGACGTACACTTCTCTGGTCGAGAGGCGTTGCAACGGTTCCGGTTCCCGCCGGTAGCCGCCACGCTCGGCAGAGTCGACGTCGTTGACGAGAAGGACGCCTTCCGCTACGGAAGGAACGTACGTGAACGCCTCTGAGTCGAACAGCTCGGCGTCGAAGATTTTCGAGCCACAAATCCGCCCCGACTGCACCGACGAGCTGACGGCAGCTCTGCGCCAGCGGATCATGGTGATCGACGGCGCGATGGGCACGGCGATCCAGCGGGACCGGCCGGACGAGGCCGGCTACCGCGGCGACCGGTTCACCGAGTGGCCGACGGCGCTGCAGGGCAACAACGACCTGCTCACCTTGACGCAGCCGCAGATCATCGAGGGCATCCACCGCGAGTACCTGGACGCGGGCGCCGACATCCTCGAGACCAACACGTTCAACGCGAACGCGATCTCGCTCTCCGACTACGACATGGCCGACCTGGCCTACGAGTTGAACTACGCCGGCGCCGCCCTGGCCCGCAAGGCCGCCGACGAGTTCAGCACCCCGGAGAAGCCCCGCTACGTCGCGGGCGCCATCGGGCCGACGACGCGCACCGCGTCGATCTCGCCGGACGTCAACGACCCCGGGGCCCGCAACGTCTCCTATGACCAGCTCGTGGCCGCCTACCTCGAAGCAGCCAACGGCCTGGTCGACGGCGGCGCCGACCTGCTCATCATCGAGACGATTTTCGACTCGCTGAACGCCAAGGCGGCGGTGTTCGCCGTCGAGACGCTGTTCGAGGACCGCGGCCGCCGCTGGCCGTTGATCATCTCGGGGACCATCACCGATGCCTCCGGGCGGACGTTGTCCGGTCAGGTCACCGAGGCGTTCTGGAACTCCATCAGGCACGCCAAGCCGATCGCGGTGGGCCTCAACTGCGCCCTGGGTGCGCCGGAGATGCGGCCCTACATCGCCGAGGTGTCGCGGATCGCGGACACCTTCGTCTCCTGTTACCCGAACGCCGGCCTGCCCAACGCCTTCGGCGAGTACGACGAGTCCCCGGAGCGTCAGGCCTCCTACATCGCCGACTTCGCCGAGGCCGGCCTGGTCAACCTGGTCGGCGGTTGCTGTGGAACCGCGCCGCCGCACATCGCCGAGATCGCCAAGGTCGTCGAGGGCACACCCCCGCGCGAGGTGCCGGAGATCGAGGTGGCCACCCGGCTCTCGGGCCTGGAGCCGCTCAACATCAACGACGACTCCCTGTTCGTGAACATCGGTGAGCGCACCAACATCACCGGCTCCGCCCGGTTCCGCAACCTGATCAAGGCCGAGGACTACGACACCGCGCTGTCGGTCGCCCTGCAGCAGGTCGAGGTCGGCGCGCAGGTCATCGACATCAACATGGACGAGGGCATGATCGACGGCGTCGCCGCGATGGACCGGTTCACCAAGCTGATCGCGGCCGAGCCGGACATCAGCCGTGTCCCGGTGATGATCGACTCCTCCAAGTGGGAGGTCATCGAGACGGGCCTGAAGAACGTGCAGGGCAAGCCGATCGTCAACTCGATCTCCATGAAGGAGGGCGAGGAGAAGTTCATCCGCGAGGCACGGCTGTGCCGCAAGTACGGCGCGGCCGTCGTCGTGATGGCCTTCGACGAGCAGGGGCAGGCCGACAACCTGGAGCGCCGCAAACAGATCTGCGGGCGCGCCTACCGGATCCTGACCGAAGAGGTGGGCTTCCCGCCCGAGGACATCATCTTCGACCCGAACTGCTTCGCGCTGGCCACCGGCATCGAGGAGCACGCGACCTACGGGATCGACTTCATCGAGGCCTGCGCCTGGATCAAGGAGAACCTGCCGGGGGTGCACATCTCCGGCGGCATCTCGAACGTGTCGTTCTCGTTCCGGGGCAACAACCCGGTCCGTGAGGCGATCCACGCGGTGTTCCTGTTCCATGCGATCAAGGCCGGCCTGGACATGGGCATCGTCAACGCCGGCGCGCTGGTGCCCTACGACTCGATCGATCCGGAATTGCGGGACCGCATCGAGGACGTCGTGCTGAACCGTCGCGAGGATGCGGCCGAGCGGCTGCTCGAGATCGCCGAGCGGTTCAACAGCAAGGACAAGGGTGAGGACCCGAAGGCGGCCGAGTGGCGCGGCCTGCCCGTCCGGGAGCGGATCACACACGCGTTGGTCAAGGGCATCGACGCGCACGTCGACGACGACACCGAGGAGTTGCGGGCCGAGATCGACGCCGCGGGTGGCCGCCCGATCGAGGTGATCGAGGGCCCGCTGATGGACGGCATGAACGTCGTCGGCGACCTGTTCGGCTCCGGCAAGATGTTCTTGCCCCAGGTGGTGAAGTCGGCGCGGGTGATGAAGAAAGCCGTCGCGTACCTGCTGCCGTTCATCGAGGCGGAGAAAGAGCAGAACGGCACCGCTGCCGCCAAGGACACCAACGGCACCATCGTGATGGCGACCGTCAAGGGCGACGTCCACGACATCGGCAAGAACATTGTCGGAGTCGTGTTGCAGTGCAACAACTTCGAAGTGATCGACCTCGGCGTGATGGTGCCCGCCCAGAAGATCCTCGACGCGGCGAAGGAGCACGACGCCGACATCATCGGGCTGTCGGGCCTGATCACTCCGTCCCTGGACGAGATGGCCAACTTCGCCGTCGAGATGGAACGCGAGGGCTTGGAGATCCCGCTGCTGATCGGGGGCGCGACCACCTCGCGCGCCCACACGGCCGTGAAGATCTCGCCGCGGCGCAGCGGTCCGGTGGTCTGGGTCAAGGACGCGTCCCGCTCGGTGCCGGTCGCCGCCGCGCTGCTGGACGACAAGCAGCGGCCGGCCCTGCTGGAGGCCACCGAGAAGGACTACGCATCCCTGCGGATGAGGCACTCGCAAAAGAACGAGCGGCCGATGCTGACACTGGAGAAGGCGCGCGCGAACCGGACGCCGATCGAGTGGGACGGGTACACGCCGCCGGTGCCCGTTATCGGCGCGGGAGTACGGGAATTCCAGGACTACGACCTCGCCGAGTTGCGCGAGTACATCGACTGGCAGCCGTTCTTCAACGCCTGGGAGATGAAGGGCCGGTTCCCGGACATCCTCAACAACCCGTCCTCGGGTGAGGCCGCCCGCAAGCTGTACGACGACGCCCAGCAGATGCTCGACACCCTGATCAAGGAGAAGTGGCTGACCGCCAACGGGGTGATCGGATTCTTCCCGGCGAACGCGGTCGGCTCCGGTGTCGAAGACATCGAGGTGTACACCGACGACACCCGCACCGAAGTGCTGACCACACTGCACAACCTGCGCCAGCAGGGCGAGCACCGGGAGGGCATCCCGAACCGGTCGCTTGGCGACTACGTCGCGCCCAAGGACACCGGTCTGGCCGACTACGTGGGCGCCTTCGCCGTCACCGCCGGGCTCGGCAGCCAGGAGAAGATCGCGGAGTTCAAGGCCGCCCTCGACGACTACAGCGCGATCCTGTTGGAGTCGGTCGCCGACCGGCTGGCGGAGGCGTTCGCGGAACGGCTGCACCAACGGGTTCGCAAGGAGTTCTGGGGATTCCAGCCGGACGAGCAGCTGGACAACGAGGCGCTCATCGACGAGAAGTACCGGGGAATCCGCCCTGCCCCCGGCTACCCGGCCTGCCCGGAGCACACCGAGAAGGTGACGCTCTGGAAGTTGCTGGACGTCACGGAGCGGACCGGCATAGAGCTGACCGAGTCGATGGCGATGTGGCCCGGCGCCGCCGTCAGCGGCTGGTACTTCTCCCACCCGCAGTCGCAATACTTCGTGGTCGGCCGGATGGCCCAGGACCAGGTCGCGGACTACGCCAAGCGCAAGGGCTGGACTCTGGCCGAAGCCGAGCGCTGGCTCGCCCCCAACCTCGGCTACAACCCGGAGGACTGAGTTTCGGCGGCTACGAGGTCCGCCGGCCCCTTCCCGGTGCTAAACGCGCATCACCGAACCCAGCGCCGACAGCGGGATGTGGGCCTGCACGGTGCCGCCGTCCATGAACCACTGCGGCAGGCCGGGGGAGAAGTTGATCGGCTCGTCGTGGCCGACCGGATAGTCGGGCATGTAGATGATCAACTCGTCGGGCGTCAGCGCCCACGCCTTGTACGCGCCCGAGTACACCTTGTCGGGGGTCCAACGGTCGAGGATGAACGGGTAGGTGCCCGGATCGTGCGGTGGCGGAGCCTGATTGAGCGCGGTGTCGATGAATGGCGCAGCCAGCGGCGGGATGGCGGTCAGCGGATTCGACGTCGTCAGATCGGCGAGCTGCACCCGTCTGCCCGCCGCCATGTCGAAGGTGAAGGTCCGATAGGCGTTGTTGGGTTTGGGTCCGTCGGCGTGGTAGTCCTCGTGGAACAC
Organism: Actinomycetota bacterium; assembly: GCA_036338755.1. Taxonomy (GTDB): domain Bacteria; phylum Actinomycetota; class Actinomycetes; order Mycobacteriales; family Mycobacteriaceae; genus Mycobacterium. Next base: position 104,570 of record JAYZBN010000036.1, read on the forward strand.
GGCGCTGAGCAGGTTGCCGTGCCGGAAGACTTCGAAGTTCTCCTCGCCGTAGCTGTCGGCGGCCATGCTGCCGTTGGCGGTCTTCCAGTTGTTGACCAGCGTGCGCAGATAGTCCCGGATCACCGGACCGGTGGTCGGATTGTCGACCAGATCGTCGGGCACGGCGACCTTGATGTCGCGCACGGCGTTGCGTTCCGAGGTCACCGCGGTGTGGCAGTACTGGCCGTCCCAACTGCCGCCGAGCTCGCCGCAGAAGGACGGCGCGGACGCGTGCGTGGTGGCAGTGCCGGGAATGGTTGCGGCCGCGGCCAATACGACGGCCGCTGACAGGCGCTTGAGCATGAGAGGGCTCCGCTCGGCTCAGAGAAGTTGGACTTTGCTTGCCCGCCAACGACCGTCGACCTTCTCCATGGTCATCTTGATCCTGCTGCGGTCGATGCGCGGGTCTGGTGCGGCCGTGTTGGTGACGGTCTGGTCGATGAAGAGCAGCACGACGACCCTGTCGGTGGATTCGGACTGAATCGCCGAGTCCACCACCACTCCGTGGGCGGTCGCCTTGTTGTCGATCAACAGCTGCCGGAGTTTGACGCTGGACTGGGTGTACATGTCCTTGAATTCGCCGGTCGCGCCGTCGAGCACCTGCTTGAAGTTCTCGTCGACCTTGTTCGAGTCGATGCTCGTCAGCACCTGCGCGTAGGCGATGGCCGCCTGTCGGGCCTGTTCACCCGCCGCCTTCACCTGGTGGTCCTGCCATTGCTGCCACCCGAGATAGCCCGAAACGGCAAGGGAGGCAACCAGTAACGCCGGCACCACGCTGCGCCGCAGATACCGGCGCCAGGGGCGCTTGGCGCGCCCCGCGGTGCGGCTCTTGCGCTTGAGGAGCCCGCCTTCTTCGTCCTCCTCGTCCTCGGCCTCCTCGTCGGCCTCGTCCGTGGTTGCCTCGTCCGTGGTTGCCTCGTCCGTGGTTGCCTCATCCGTGGTTGCCTCGTCGGCCGAATCCTCGGGCGCCGCGGCGGATTCGTCGGCGCGCGCCTGCTCGACTTCTGCGACTTCGGGCGCATCGGCGCCCGATTCGGTTTCGGCTTTCGGATTCCTCTTGGTGGTCACGACCACGATCATCTCCTAAAGGTCGATGGGTTCAATGCTCAGTGCGGCGGTTCGATCGGCAGCTGTGGGCCGCCGTAGGGGGTGGGAATGGTGTAGCGGCCCCGCGGCGTCGGATCGGTTCGCTGGCCCAGGTTCGCCCCCGGCGGGGGACCGGCGGTGTCGTCGCCCCCGGGGCGTGGCGCGTTTTTGGCGCCGCGGATCGAGACCGCCGGGTCATCATCGCGGCAGTAGGTGTACATGAACGGCTCGTAGTAGTCGGCGGCGGACGGCGCGTGTGACGGCGTCCCGTAGTCGCAGACGTAGCGGGGATAGAGGTCGGCCGTCGCCCAGACGCCGCCGTCGTGAAAGGCGCTTGTCACCGCGTCCAATACCGACCCGCGGTAGTCGGGAAACAGCGCGTTGAGCGCCGGCACCCGCAGATAGAACAGGTGCGACATGGTCGCCATGCTGCCCAGCAACTGCACCATGGTGTCGGAGTTGTCCGAGAACAGATTGTCGACCGCCGAAAGGGCGCGCGGCGTCTGCTGAGTCAACCGGCGGTAGCCGGCCTGCATTCGGGCCACGCCGGTCAGCGTTTGGTTGAGTTCGGTTGCGGTGGCGCCCAATCCGGTGTTCTTGTCGCTGGCCAGGGTGAGAACGACGCGGCTGGTCTTGATGATGCTGGTGGTCTGGGGCAGCACCGAATCCAGCGTCGAAAGCAGGAACGTGCCGCCGTCGACGATGGCGGTCAGCTTCGCCGGGCCCTCCTTGCTCAGGCTCAATTCCTTCTTGATCAGCTCGATCTTGTGCGGGTCGACCTGGGCCAGCATCCCGTCGGCGTCACCGAGCAACTGCGCCAGGCTGACCGGGACGGTCGTGTGGTCCAGGGCGATGCGGCTGCCGTCGTGCAGATACGGCCCGGCATCGTTTGCGGCTTCGAAGTTGATGAACTGCTCACCTGCCGGCGAGAGCGCCGATACGCGCGCGACGCTGTTCGCCGGTATCCGCACGTTCGACGTGATACTGGCGACCGCGTTCACCCCGTCGTCGGTGATCTGCAGCGACTCGATGCGGCCGATGCGCACGCCGCGCAGCGCGACGTCCTGATTGGGCAACAGGCCGCCCGACTCCGTCAATTGCACGGTGACCCGGTAGGAAGAGGCGAAGGGCTTCACGCGCAGCGCGCCGATCAGCAGATAGGCGGTCGCCACGATCAGGATGAGCACCAAGCCGGCCACCGAGAGCCAAACCTGTTGCCGGTGGCCCGTGCGCACCGCGCGGACGACGACATTGGCGGAGTTGGCGACGGCGCGCATCACGGCTGCGGTCCTGGCTGCGGTCCGACAGGCGCTGAGGGCGGAGCCGGCGGTGGCCCGGGGGCGACGTCGATCTGGCCCGGGATGTTCGGGTCGGGGATGACCGGAACCTGCGGCGAATTGGGCCCCCGGCCGACCACGCGTTCCTGCAGGCGCCACAGGGTGTACTTGAGGGTGCCGACGAGCAGGTTCACGTTGTAGTGGTGCGGTCCGTGCAGCCCGATGTCACCGGGGAATCCGATATCGGGCAGCGACCCGAGCATGATCTTGTCCACGCCGACGTTCACCGAAATCGAGTTCCCCGCAGTCGATTTGACCAAGGCGGGGATCAGCCGGTTGATCGACAGCCAGCTGGTATCCGGGCTCATGGCGACGTCGTTGGCGGCCCCGGCGATGGTGTTCAGGTCGCGGATTACGCTGCGGCCGCTGGTGTCGGTGCCGCCGATCGACGGGAACCTGGCCAGCAACCGGGAGGTGTCACCGACCTGTACGGCCAGATTCGAGAGCTGACTGGTGTTGTCGGCCAGGGCCGAAGTAGCCGGTTGAGCGGCCGTCATCAGGTCGCTGATGGCCCGATTCTTGTTGTCGAGTTGGTCTGCCAGCGTTGACAATTGGGTCAGCGCGTGCGAGAGCTGGTCGGACCGGGCATCCAACGTTCCGAGTAGCTCGTTGGACTTGCGGATCATGTCTCCGAACGCCTGGCCCTGGTCGCCGGTCGCCTTGCCGAAACCGTTGATGATGTTGGTGAAATTGCGAACCGCCCCGCCGTTCACCAGAATCGCGGCCGAGCTCAGCACCGACTCGACGGTCGCGGCGGCCGCGGTCGAATCCAGGCCGATGGTGTCGCCGTCGCGCAGCGGCGGTGTGTCCGCGGGATCGTCGGCCGGTGGCTTGAGAGCGACGAACACGTCGCCAAGCGGTGTCGCGGTGCGTAATTCGGCGGTGCTTCCCCGCGGCAGTTGCACGCCGTCGCGGATGCGCAGCCGGGTGACCGCGGTGTAGTTGCGTGCGACCATTGATTCGAGCTGCCCGACGTCTGCGCCGGCGAGCTTGACCTTGGCGTTCATCGGCAGGTTCAGCGCGTTGGAGAAGACCGCGTTCAGCGAATAGCCTCCCGAGCCCAGCCCCGGGGCCGGAAGGGGCAGGCTGGCAAGGCCGTTCGTGGCGCAACCCGCTGTGACGATCGCCGCGGCCACCGCAGTCGATATGCCGCGCGCGCCCGTCGTCATTTCTGCCCCATGGCGGCCATGCCGTCGAGCACATAGGTCAGCCCGAAATCGGGGCCGAAGTCCTGGATGGTCCCGGTGCTGCAGCCCAGTTGACGAAGGCCCATCAGGTTGCAGATCTCTTTGGTGTACTGGCTGTCGAAGAGCAACCGATCCGTGAGGAATCGGGCCCGCACGCTGCCGTTGGCCCGGTCGATCATGTTGTAGGCGTTGTCCGCCACCAGGGGAGCAAGATCCAGCAGCTCGGCCAGGCCGCGCCGCTGGTCGGTCACCGTCTGCAGCGCGTCATTGCCGTGCAGCACGGTCTGCTTGACGCTGTCCCGGTTTTCGTCGAGCAGGTCGCCGGCCCGCTGGATCAGCTGGTCGAGTTTGTGTCCGGTACTGCCGCTGCCAAGGTCCTCGTCGGCCATGATCTGACTGACTTGGTGGATGGTGGAGGCGAATTCGCGCAACTTCGTGTCATTGGCCGCGACGGCCTCGAACAGCGTGCTGATGTTTTTGACGATCGTGGTGATCTGTTCGCGGGTCGCCGCGCCACCGTCGCTGGACAGCCGCAGCGCCTTGGACAGCTCACCGAGGGCCGCCTTGATCTTCTCGCCGTTGCCGTTGACCACCTGGGCGCCGCCGCCCAGCACGTCGGCGATCGGTCCGCCACCGTGGCCGTCACCCTCGAGCGACTTGGTCACCTTGTCCAAAACGTTGAGGACACTGCTGAATTCGACCGGCGTCTTGGTCCGGGGCAGCCCGATGGTGTCGTGGTTCTCCAGCGCCGGTCCGCCGTGATAGGGCGGCGTGAGCTCGATCTGCCGGTCGGTGAGGATGGAGGTCGACACCGTGACGGCCTGCGCGGTGGCGGGCACTTTGACGTGCCGGTCGACGGTGAACTCGACTTCGACGTAGCCGCCCTTGGCGTTGATCTTGGTGATCTTCCCCACCGGCATCCCCAACACCGCGACCTCGTTGCCCTCGTAAAGGCCCGAGGCGCTGTCGAATTGGGCGGTCAGGGTGATCGTGTCCGCGTCGGAACTCAGGGCCCACCAGCCGATGCCGACCGCGGCGGCGATGACAGCGACCGCGGCGACGATGGCCAGCGCCCTGGCGCCAAGCCCCCTCACTTGCAGTCCTTGAAGTACTGGATCATGCCGAACTGCTTGGCGCGGCCGCTGATTGCGCACATCCAGGAGTCGATCAGCGGGACGTTGGGGGCGTTGAAGTTGATCGCGTTGCCGTCGCCGGTGAGGTTCGCGGCCTCGCGGAAGAAGATCGGGCTGGTCTGCAGCATGCTGTGCAGCAGGTCGTCGTGTTGGGACATCAGGTTGGTGAAGTCGCGCATGTCCTTGATCAGCGCGTCCAGCCCCGAGCGATCGTTGACCACGACCTCGTTCATGGTGTCGACCAGGTTGGACAAGGACTGCATCATCGCGTGGAAAACGGCGCGCCGCGCGACGAATTGGCCCAATAGGTCTTGCCCCTGGTCGACCAGGGCGCCGATGCCGGCTTGCTGGCGCCGCAGCGTGTTGGTCACCTGCTCGGTGCTGCGGAGCAGCTGTCCCAGCTGGTCGCGTCGTACCGCGATGATCGATGACAGTGTGTTGATGTTCGTGATCGCTTGCGGCACAACGGCCGGCAAGCCCTCCAGCTGCTTGCCCAGCACCGCCAGCGACTGCGCGAACCTGTCGGAGTCCACCTGCTCGAAGGTGGTGGTGGCGTCCTGCAACGCGGCCTGCAGGTCGTAGGGCACCTCGGTGTGCGCCAGGTCGAAGGTGTCGTGGGGCAGGCGTGCCGGGCCGTTCGGGTCCAGCGCGAGGTAGCGCGAACCCAGGATGGTGGTCACCCTGATCTGCGCTCGGGAGTCCTTGCCCAGCTTGATGTCGTCCCGGACCTTCAGACCCGCCTCGACGTGGTCGCCGACGAGTTTCATGCTGGTGACGTTGCCCACCGGGATCCCGGCGACCACGATCGGATTACCCACCCGCAGCGAGGCCGCCTGCAGGAATTCCGCGGTGTAATGCCGATAGCCTGCGCCGATCGCATGCACCAGCAGCATGACCGCAATCACCACCGCGACCACCGCGACGGCGATGAACCCGAGCCAGGTCTTGTTGTAGCTTTCCAGCGGACGCTTCTTCATCCCGGAAAGCCGTTGCCGTACCGACGCGTCAGCCATCGACCGTGCTCCTGCACCTCGGGGTGTGCCAGGCCCGGTTTCCCGGCGTGGCGGCATTGATGATGATCGGCACCACATCGTTGAGTCCCGGGAAGAACCCCATGAAGTTCACGTCGCACACGTATGCATTGCCGTAGGCGCCCTGATTGCCCACCCGGGTAAGGCCTTTCAACAGCAGCGGAATGTTGTCGCCGAAGAACGCAACCTGCGGCTCGACGTCCATGATGTGTTTGGTGACACCGGGCTGACGATCGATGAATTCACGCAGCGCCGGATAGACGTCCGTCGCCGAGGCCGACAGCCGGTCGGTCACCCGGGCCAGCGAACCGACCGAGGCGACCAGGTCCGGGCGCCGCCGGTCGAGATCGCCGACGACGCTGCGGGTCTGCGTGATGACCCCGTCGAGATTGTCGTTCTGCTCAGCGAGGTTGCCCACCACCTTATTGAGATTGGTGATCACGCTGCCGAGCGCCTGATCGCGGCCCGCGAAAGTCTCTGTGAGCGTGGAGGTCTGGCCGACCAGTGTGGTGAGCGATGACGTGTCGCCCTGCAGCGAGGAGATGATGCCCTTGGTGAGGTTGTCGGCGTCATGCGGGTTCAGCAGGCTGAACAACGGTTCGTAGCCGTTGAGCAGGGTGGTCACGTCGAAAGACGGTTCGGTGCGTTCCAGCGGGATCGTGCTGCCGGGGGGGAGCAGCTGCGGACTGCCTTCCCTGCCGATGGACAGTCCGAGGTAGCGCTGCCCGACGATATTCTGATAGGTCACCGACGCGAGCGTGTTTCCGAACAGCCGCTGCTCGGACTGGACGACGAACGAGACCTTCGCCAGTTTTCCGTCGAGCTCGACCTTTTCGACGCGGCCCACCCGAACGCCGGCCATGCGGACGTCGTCGCCTTCGCGAAGCCCGTACACGTCGGTGAACACCGCCGAATAGCTGGCGGTGTTTCCGGCCACGTCACGCCGCAGGCTCACATACACCAGCCAGGTCAGCGTCAACGAGACGATCATGAACAGAGTCAGCGCGATGAGCGGGCCCCGAAATTTCATTTGCCCTCCCCAGGCGGACGCGTCAGCGACACCGTCGTTCCGCGGGCGACCGGACCCAGCAGCAGCTCGGTGGCTTCGGTCGCGGGGGCGCCGGTGATGACCCCGAGCATGTTTCGTTCGTACTGACTCCCAACGGGTCCCACGTTGCCCCCGAAGGAGGCCTTGAAAGACGATTGCGGAATCCAGGGCGCCTTGGGTGCCACCGGCGCGACCCACGGCTGGTGCTCTTGTGGTGTCGCCGGCGCCCCGGGCTTGGGATTGTCGGGATTCGCGCTGCCGGGCACCGGTGGCGACGGCGTAATCCCTGGGGCCAGCGGCGGATTGGGATCGGTCAAGTTGGGAGTGGGGTTGATCAACGGCGGTCCCACCGCGACCAGGTTTCCGTCCGGGCCGATCACGGTGCCGGGCGGCGGGGCCAGATCCTTGGGCGGGTGATAGTTCTGCGGCAGCAGCACCTCGGGCAAATCGGGGCGCACCGGAATCAGCGGTGCGGTAAAGCAGCTGGGTCCCTTGAGCTCCCCATAGTGGGGACAGTCGGCGCGCGTGTAGGTGGAACTGGGCGTGAAGGTCAGCATCGCGCGCATGTTGCCCAGGTTCGTGCGCGGGTTCCACACCTGTTCCATGAACTGGTTGGCCAAATTGTCCAGCTTGGTGACGGCGGGCACGAAGTTGTTCGACTTCTGCGCCAAGATGCCGAGCACCGGTGTGAAATCGGCGGTGATCTTGATCAGCTGATCGATGTGGTTGTCGAAGGATTGGCGCGTCGTGCCGACGGTGTAGTCGGCGCCCGACAGCAGCGAGGCCAACTGCCCGCGGGTTTCGGCGAAGGTCCGCATCGGCTCGACGGCCTGATGCAACGCATCGAGGAGATCGGGTGCGGTCTGCGCGAGCCCGGTGGTCGCGTCGAGCAGCGCCGACACCGTCGAGGGTCCGTTGTCGGTGCTGACAATCGAATTGAGTTGGTCGAGAGCGCGATTCAGTTGCGCACCGGCGTTCAGCAGGGTGACACGGCGGTGGTCGGTGGCGGCACCCAGTGCGGCCAGGATCCCGACCGACCGGTCGTCGCGGCCGCGCCCCGCGGCGGCGAGCAGGTCACGCAGCTTGCTGACGGTCGTCTGGAACAGAACGGTCGGCAGCCGCTTGTCCTCCGGGATGTGTTCGCCGGGGCGGATTTTCACGCCGGGGCCGTTCCCCACCAACTGGACCGACGATACGGCGAAAACGTTGCTGGGCACCACGCGTGCGGTCACGCTGGCCGGAATCGACTTGGCGTACTCCTCTTTGAGGTCGATGTGGACGTAGTTGGGCTTGCCGTGCGCCGCTGGGACGACGCCGTTGACCATTCCGACGAGCACGCCGTGGTACTTGACGTCGGACTTCTGCGGGAGGCCATCGCCCACGTTGACCAGGTCGGCCACCACCCGGACGTAATCGTTGAGTCTGCCAGTGGATTTGACCAACATCGCGGTGGTGACCAGGGCGCTGACCACCATCAGCGCAATGCCGATGCCGAACAGCTGCCGGTCCGAGGGGCCGCGACCGTCCAGCTCAAAGGAATTGGGCATGTTCCACCGACCTAGCCACCGAACCTTGCGCCGGAGTCGACGCCCCACAGCGCCATGGTGAGCAGCATGTTCACGATGATCACCACGGTGATGCTGGCCCGCATACCGTGGCCCGCGGCAACCCCGACGCCCTCGGGCCCGCCGCTGGCGTAGTACCCGTAGTAGCACTGGATCGTGGACGCGATCCACACGAAGACGACGGCCTTGATCAACGAATAGACGATGTCCTGGCCCGCCAACATCAGCGTGAAGTAGTGCAGGTAGGAACCGGTCGAGCCGCCGCTGCCGATTTCCACCACGATCTGTGTGCTCAGGTATCCGATCGCCAGGCATGCTGCGTACAGCGGGACGATCGCCACCACCGAAGCGATCAGCCGGGTGGTGACCAGGTAGGGGATCGGGCGGATGGCGATCGATTCCATCGCGTCGATCTCCTCGGCGATGCGCATGGATCCCAACTGCGCGGTGAAGCGGCAGCCACCCTGCATGGCGAACGCGAGCGAGGCCATCAGGGGAGCCAGCTCGCGGGTGTTGACCAACGACGAGACGAACCCGGTGGCGGGCCCGAGCCCGAGCAGGTCCAGGAAGTTGTAGCCCTCGATGCCGACGAGGGCGCCAACGGTCATGCCCAGCACGACGGCCACACCGGCGGTGCCCCCGCCGACCACGATCGAGCCGTTGCCCCAGGTGATATTCGACAGCAGCCGCAGGAATTCGGCGCTGTACTGGCGCAAAGCGAGGGGAACGGCGACCAGCGCCCGGACGAAGAAGACCAGCAGATGGCCGAGCCGGATGATCGGCACCTTGCCCCGGCGGTAGAGCCGGGCGAGCGGCATCGAGATCGGTGCGAAGGGCTGATAAGCGGAGGCCGTCACGTCACAGTCCCGTCCTGGGTGACAACATGATGTAGAGCTGGCTGATGGCGACGTTGACGATCATCAACAACAGGATCGCCTCGACCACAGCGGCATTCACGGAGTTCGCGACACCGGTCGGCCCGCCCTTGGTGGACAGGCCTTTCTGGCTCGACACGATGGCTACGATCGCGCCGAACACGATGGCTTTGATCAGCGCCAAGATCATGTCGCCGGTCGTGGCGAACGACGCGAACGTCGACACGAAGCTGCCCGGCGCCCCGTTCTGGAAGTACACGTTGAACATGTAGCTCGCGAAGAATCCGGCGAAGCACACGACGCCGGTGAGGGCCACCCCGATCATCACCGCCGCGGCGAAGCGGGGGACAACCAAGCGGCGGATCACCGAGACGCCCATCACCTCCATTGCGTCGGTCTCTTCGCGCATCGTCCGCGAACCCAGGTCGGCGGTGATCGCCGACCCGACCGCCGACGCCATGAGGACCGCGGCCACCAGCGATGCCCCCTGCCGGATAACCGCGAGCCCGCTGGCCGCCCCGGCCAGCGACGTGGCACCGACCTGGCCGGCCAGCAACGCGAACTGGATCGAGAGTGTGACGCTGATCGGCAGCGACACCAGGATCGTCGGCAACACGGCGGTGCCCGCCATGAACGCGCCCTGCCGGACGAACTCCTGCCACTGAAATCGCCCGGTCAGCAGGTCGTAGAAGAAATATTGAACCGTTCGCACACCGAGAACGAACTGTTCGCCTACCGTCGTCAGCGAGGCGACCGGGTGACGTCTGACGTATCCGACGGACCAGTCCCGGATGGCGGTAACGCCATCGAGTTGTGTCGTCGTCATAGCGGCGCGACCCGCGGTGCGTCTAGCAAACCCATTGCGCAGGCCATCGCGTACCGGCTACCGCCTTCATCGGCGCTCTTCCCCAACCCCTATGCCGTGAGTGCCGAACGGAGGCCGAGGCTCACCGTCGGCGCTATCCTTATTAAAATAATGTCAATAAGCGCCGGAACTCCGCAGCTCATAAGTGTGTGCCGCATCACACTAGCTTACTTGATAGGGACTTTCAATAGTGTAGAGTCACTCACCTCAGTTGGTCGCTGGACGACGCCTTGTTGTTCGACTGTGGAATTGAGGAAGGTGGTGACATGCCCTCAGCAAACGTATCGTTGCGAGACCGGCGCCGCGCTGAGCTGCTTTCCCACATCCAACAGACCGCGCACCAACTGTTCGCCGAGCGCGGATTCGAGGCGGTGACGACCGAGGACATCGCCTCGGCCGCCGGGATCTCGATCAGCACGTATTTCCGGTACGCGCCCACCAAGGAAGGCTTGTTGGTCGATCCGGTTCGGGAGGCGGCCTCTGAGATCGTGGGCGCTTACAGCGCGCGGCCGCCCCACGAGTCTCCGGTTGAAGCGCTGATCCAACTGTTCGTCACGCGGGCGATGGATGTCAGCGGCGTTGACAACCTCGAGACCTGGCGCCTTGCTGTCGCGACGGCGCCCCATTTGTTGACCAAATCCATGTTGGTCAGCGAAACCGATCACGGCACCCTGATCGAGCAGGTCGCTGCGCGGATGAACGTCGATGCGGCGGTCGATATTCGGCCCGCGCTGATGGTCCACACCAGTTTGGCCACCGTGCAATTCGTCCTCGACGGATGGTTGACTTCCGACATCGCCGAGAACCCGCCTTTTCACGAGCAGTTGGAGGAAGCGCTGCGAATCACGCTCGCCGGATTCGACGGACAAAGCAGCTCGAAAGCCGGCCAGGGCTAAACCGCCGTGACTTCGCCAGCCACCGCGTGAAACAATCGCTGGCCGTGAAGACGTTCGAGGATCTGTTCGCCGAACTGGGTGAGCGTGCCCGTAGTCGGCCGGCCGGCAGCGCGACGGTCGCCGCACTTGACGGTGGCGTCCACGGGCTGGGCAAGAAAATCCTCGAGGAGGCCGGTGAAGTGTGGCTGGCCGCCGAACACGAATCCGACGACGCGCTGGCCGGAGAGATCAGCCAGTTGCTCTACTGGACGCAGGTGTTGATGGTCGCCCGCGGCCTGACCCTCGACGACGTGTATCGGAAGCTGTGACCATGTTGCGGGTTGCGGTGCCCAACAAGGGCACGCTGAGCGAACCGGCCAGCGAGATCCTCGCGGAGGCGGGCTACCGGCGCCGCACCGACTCCAAAGACCTCACCGTCATCGATCCGGCCAACCAGGTTGAATTCTTCTTCCTGCGGCCCAAAGACATTGCCATCTATGTGGGTTCGGGGGAACTGGATTTCGGCATCACCGGCCGGGATCTGGTAGGCGATTCCGACGCACCGGTGCGCGAACGCTTGGCGCTGGGGTTCGGATCATCGAGCTTTCGCTACGCCGGACCGGCGGGGCGCGACTGGAAAATCGCCGATCTGGCCGGCAGGCGGATCGCTACCGCGTACCCGAATCTGGTCCGAAAAGACTTGGTGGGCCGTGGTATTGAGGCAACCGTCATCAGGCTCGACGGTGCGGTAGAGATTTCGATACAACTCGGGGTCGCCGATGCGATCGCCGACGTGGTGGGTTCCGGGCGCACGCTGAGCCTGCACAACCTCGTGGCCTTCGGCGACCCGCTCTGCGATTCCGAAGCGGTGCTGATCGAGAGCGAGCAGGCCAGCAAGCAGGGGACGCAGGCTGCGCGCGATCAATTGGTGGCGCGGATCCAGGGCGTGGTGTTCGGTCAGCAATATTTGATGCTCGACTACGACTGTCCCCGCTCGGTGCAGGACAAGGCCACCGCGATCACGCCGGGGCTGGAGTCGCCCACCATCGCACCCCTGGCCGACCCGGACTGGGTCGCCATCCGCGCGCTGGTGCCCCGTCGGGGCATCAACGAGATCATGGACGAGTTGGCCGCCATCGGCGCCAAGGCGATCCTGGCGTCCGACATCAGGTTTTGCAGGTTCTGATTGCGCGCGCGGTGCACAAGCCGCGGTTGTGTTAGCGTCCGCCTCGGGGGACAGCCCGGGTTGGCGTGTGGGCCGTCCCCGCATTCGTCGCCGGTGTTCGTCTCCCAGGAAGGTCTTCCGTGACACACGCACTTCTTGTCTTGCTGGCTTTGCTGATTGGCGTCGTGGCCGGGCTGCGCTCGCTGACTGCCCCCGCCGTCGTCGCCTGGGCCGCCTTCATCGGCTGGGTCGATTTGCACGGCACGTGGGCTGGCTGGATGGCCAGCCTCATCACGGTGATCATCTTCACCGTTCTCGCCGTGGGCGAACTGATCAACGACAAGCTGCCCAAGACGCCGGCGCGCACCGCGCCGCCGATCTTCGCGGCGCGGATCGTCACGGGCGGACTCGCGGGCGCGGCCCTTGGCGCCTGGCCGCACTGGACATTTACCGCGCTCGGCGCCGGCGTCATCGGTGCGGTGCTGGGCACCCTCGGCGGCTACCACGCGCGCAAACGGCTGGTCGCCGCGACGGGCGGCAGGGACCTGCCGATCGCGCTGCTGGAGGACGCCGTCGCGATCGTGGGCGGGTTCGCCATCCTCGCGGCGACGGGTCACCTGCTGACCGAGTACCTGCTGACGGCGGTTAAGTGACGGAACATTTCGATGCGATCATCGTTGGCGCCGGCCAGGCCGGCCCGCCGTTGGCAGGCCGGCTGACCGCAGCCGGGCAGCGCGTGGCGGTGGTGGAGCGCAAGCTGATCGGCGGCACCTGCGTCAACACCGGGTGCATCCCCACCAAAACGCTGGTCGCCTCCGCGCATGCCGCGCATCTGGCGCGCCGCGGTGCCGAATACGGCGTAGGGACCGGACCGGTCAGCGTCGACATGGCGAAGGTCAAGGCCCGCAAGGACGAGATCATGCTCGGCGACCGCAAGGGCGTCGAGGATTGGCTCGAGGGAATGAACGGCTGCACCGTGTTTCGCGGTCACGCCGTTTTCCAGGATCCGCATACGATGCGGGTCGGTGACGATGTGCTGCGCGCCGACCGCATCTTTCTCAATGTCGGCGGGCGTGCCGTGGTGCCCGACATCCCGGGCTTGTCCGACGTCGACTTCCTGACCAACGTATCGGTCCTCGAACTCGACACGGTGCCAACACATCTCGTCATACTCGGCGGTAGTTACATCGCGCTGGAGTTTGCGCAGATGTACCGGCGGTTCGGGGCCCGGGTGACCGTCGTCGAACGGGGGCCGCGATTGGCGTCGCGCGAGGACGAGGATGTCTCGGCCTCCGTCGCAGACATCCTGCGTGCCGAAGGCATCGATATCATCGTCGGTGCCGACGACGTGCGAATAACCAAGACCGGCAACGGGTTCGAGCTGACTCCTCGCGCGGGTGCAGCCCCCGTCGAAGGAAGCCACCTGCTGCTCGCGGTGGGCCGGCGACCGAACACCGACGACCTGGGCCTGGAAGCCGCCGGCGTGCAGACCGACGCCCGCGGCTTCATCGTGGTCGACGACCGCCTCAAGACGAGCGTCGATCACATCTGGGCGATGGGTGACTGCAATGGGAAGGGCGCGTTCACCCACACCTCCTACAACGACTTCGAGATCGTCGCCGCCAATCTGCTGGACGACGACCCCCGCCTGGTTAGCGACCGCATCACCACCTACGCGCTCTACATCGATCCGCCGCTGGGGCGCGCCGGCATGACCGCCGATCAGGTGCGTTCATCCGGACGTAAGGCGCTGGTCGGCAAGCGGCCGATGACCAAAGTCGGCCGGGCGGTGGAAAAGGGTGAGACACAAGGCTTCATGAAAGTCGTGGTGGACGCAGACACCCACGAGATTCTGGGGGCCGCGATCCTCGGGGTCGGCGGGGACGAGGCCATCCACGGCATTTTGGACGTGATGTCGGCCAAAGCGCCCTACACCACGCTGTCGCGCACGATGCACATCCATCCGACGGTCAGCGAGCTGATTCCCACGATGCTGCAAGACCTCTCGCCGCTCGATTAGGGGCGATCGGGACTGCGGCCTAGCCGGTCGTTTAGGCCGCCGGCTCGCTAGCGTGCGAATTCGTCTGCACGGCAATAGATTCGGGCCAACCCGGGTACGGCGGTGGGGTTCCGCCGAATAGCGGGCAGTGCTGCTGATGGGGACACCAGTCGCACAACCGCGACTGGGTGGGACGGAAATCGCCCGTCTGTCCGGCCGATTGGATCGCCCGCCAGATCGCCATCAGCGTCTTCTCGAACCGCAGCAGCTCGTCGTGGTCCGGCGTGTAGTCCAGCACCTGGCCGTCGGCCAGATAGATGAGCCGCAGCCGGGTGGGCTGCACACCTCGCGACCGCAACAGCGCCACCGCATAGAACTTCATCTGGAACATGGCCTTGAACTCGGCGAGGGCTCGTGCTTCCGGCGGCGCCTTTCCGGTCTTGTAGTCGACCACACGAAGCTCGCCGGTGGCGGCGACGTCGATCCGGTCGATGAAGCCACGCAACAGCGTGCCGTCCGCGAGCTCTACCTCCACTCGCTGTTCGCAGCACTCCGGGTTGAAGCGGGTGGGGTCCTCGAGCCGGTAATACCCGGCGAGCAGCGCCTGCGCCTCGGCCAACAGCTGGGTGCGCTGCGCCGGATCCAGCTCGGCGGTCACCCCGGGTGTAGCGGCGACGATCTGCTCCCAAGCCGGCTCCACCAGTGACATCGCGGTGCCGGGGCCACGGTGCTCGGCCGGCAGGCCGTAAAGCTGCTGCAGGGCGGCGTGGACCAGGGACCCGCGCAGCTGCGCGGTCGACGGCGCCTCGGGCAACCGGTCGATGGCCCGGAACCGGTACAGCAGCGGGCACTGCTTGAAGTCGGCCGCACGCGACGGCGACAGGGCCGGGCGGTACACCTGCCCCGCCGGGCGCATCTCCGGCTGGGGCGCCTCCGGCTGGACCATCATGTCGGAAGCCTAGGACCGGGCGCCGACAACCCCCAAGCACCTGCGGCGGCGAGTCGGCTGGCACGCTGGACCGCGTGTCCGTAACCGGCCCGTTCACCGAGGGCGAGCGTGTCCAGCTCACCGACGCCAAGGGTCGGCATTACACGGTGGTGCTCACCGCGGGCGCGGAGTTTCATACGCATCGCGGGTCGATTCCGCACGACGCGCTGATCGGGCTGGAGCAGGGCAGCGTGATCAAGTCCAGCAACAACGCCGTGTACCTGGTGATGCGGCCCCTGCTGATCGACTACGTCATGTCGATGCCGCGCGGACCCCAGGTGATCTACCCCAAGGACGCCGCACAGATCGTGCACGAGGGCGACATCTTCCCGGGCGCGCGGGTGTTGGAGGCCGGCGCCGGCTCCGGCGCGCTGACTTGTTCGCTGCTGCGCGCGGTCGGGCCGGAAGGCCGGGTGACCTCCTATGAACAGCGCGCCGATCACGCCGAGCACGCCGAGCGCAACGTGGCGGTGTTTCATGGCGGCCGGGCGCCCGCCAATTGGGAACTGATCATCAGCGACGTCTCCGACTCCGAACTGCCGGACGGCTCCTTCGACCGGGCCGTGCTCGACATGCTCGCGCCGTGGGAAGTGCTGGAGTCGGTCGGCCGCCTGTTGATCTCCGGCGGCGTACTGATCATTTACGTAGCCACCGTCACCCAGCTGTCGCGCGCGGTCGAGGCGCTGCGGGCGCAGCAGTGCTGGACGGAGCCCCGGTCCTGGGAGACGCTGCAACGCGGTTGGAACGTCGTGGGTCTCGCGGTCCGGCCCCAGCATTCGATGCGGGGACACACGGCTTTCCTGATCTTCACGCGACGGCTCGCGCCCGGCGTCGTCGCTCCCGTGCCGTTGGGCCGCAAGCGGGAGGGCCGCGACGGCTAGCGGCGATCGCAAGCGCGGCGTGGCCGGGCGCAGCGGGTCGTCGCCATCGGAGCTAGCGGCGGGTCGCGACCGTCGGCTAGGCGAGATCCTCGCTGCGCACCAGGGAGCGACGCACCGACAGCAGCTCGAACTCGGGATGCGCGGCCACCAATCGTTCGGCCGCGTCCAGAACGTCGACGGCATGGCCTCGGTCGCCGGAGACCGTGGCGACGCCAATGCCCGCTCGCCGGTACAGCTCGTGCGAACCCGTCTCGGCCGCCGAGACGCTGAACTTGCGCTGCAACTCCGCGACGACGGGGCGAATGACCGACCGCTTTTGTTTGAGTGATCGAACGTCGCCGAGCAGGACATCGAACTCGAGCCAGCCGATCCACATGCCGCGGGTCAACCCGGCGGGTTTTGCTGATCGGGCGCGGGCTCCGGAGCGGGGGCGGGCTCGGGAGCCGGGGCCGGCGCGGGGGGCGGGACCGGTGGTGCGGACGGCGGAGCGGGTGGCGGCGGCGGCGGAGCGGGTGGCGGTGGCGGTGGTGCCGGCGGGGCCGGTGCCGGCGCGGGCTCGGGTGGTGGCGGCGCGGGGGGCGGGCCGGGGGGAGGCGCGGGCGCGGGAGTGGCCGTAGTCGGAGCCGTCGCCGACTTCCCCAAGGCCAACAGCATTTCGGCGGTGTGCCGCGATAGCTGCCAACCGCCCTGGAACGGAGCGAACTCCATTGGGAAGGTGAAGTTCGGGTTGTTGGCCTGAGCGGTGTGAACGGCGACGGTGGCCTTCACGTTCGACGGATTCTTGTCCGACCACGCGATGTCGTTTGCGTTGAAGGTCATTGGTAGATATCCGTTGTCGCGCAGCGCGCCGGTGAACTTGTCCAGGGTGGCCGCGCTTTCGGGCGTCGCACCTTCCACCAGGTTCACCTTGCTCGCGCCCGGAACGTTCGGGTCGGCGAGCCGGGTGAGCACGTCGGTCAGGGCTTCGGGCGGCGGCAGGGGAGCCGTGACCGGCGCGGCCACCTGGCTCGACGAGGCAGGTGGCAACGACGAGGTGGCCGGCGATTCAGTCTTCGGGTGAGGCGACGAACATGCCGCGATGCCGGCCGCCGCCAGGGCGGTGGCGGCGCTCAGCGCTACGCACAGTTGCCGGTTCATCCACTCGGTCGGCCGGCTAGGCGGCTCTGGCCGCTTCGTGGAGGACGAAGATCGCTAAGGTCGGTCCGATGGGCAAAACTGAAGTCACACCGGCGGCGGGGGCTACGGCGGCGACGCGGGCCGAGCCGGTGGCAAGGCTTTTTCCGGTCACGCGGGCCCTTTCGATCATCACGATTAGTGGCCGAGATTACCAGCGTGACGAAAATCTTAACTTTTCGTGGGTATTTGACTACGTACATGAGTCGGCAATGGCCGGTAGCTTTGAAGTATCCGCCGCGCCATTTCGGTGTGGGAAAGGAGCGCAAGATGGGTAGCTCAGAGCGTTCTGAAGCTTTTGGATCCCCCCACGGATCAGACGGGTCCAGCGGCGACGAGGCCGAGTTGGAGCAGCTACGTCGCGAGGCCGCGATGTTGCGCGAGCAGCTCGAGCAGACGGTCGGCTCGCACGGCGGCGCCCGCTCCGCGCGCGATGTCCATCAGCTGGAAGCGCGCATTGACTCCCTTGCGTCGCGGAACTCGAAGTTGATGGAGACCCTCAAAGAGGCCCGCCAGCAACTGCTGGCGCTGCGTGAGGAAGTCGATCGGCTGGGGCAGCCGCCCAGCGGCTACGGCGTTTTGCTCGCCACCCACGAGGACGACACCGTCGACGTGTTCACCTCCGGCCGCAAGATGCGGCTGACCTGCTCGCCGAACATTGAAGTCCCGTTGCTGCGCAAGGGTCAGACGGTGCGCCTCAACGAGGCCCTGACGGTCGTGGAAGCCGGCACGTTCGAATCCGTCGGCGAGATCTCCACGCTGCGTGAGCTCTTGGGCGACGGGCACCGGGCCCTGGTCGTCGGGCACGCCGACGAGGAACGCATCGTGTGGCTCGCCGAGCCGCTGGTTGCCGAAAACCTGCCGGATGGCCATCCCGACGCCCTCAACGACGACACCCGGCCGCGCAAGCTGCGCCCCGGCGACTCGTTGCTGGTGGACACCAAGGCCGGGTACGCCTTCGAGCGCATTCCCAAGGCCGAGGTCGAGGACCTGGTGCTGGAAGAGGTGCCCGATGTCAGCTACCTGGACATCGGTGGACTCACTCGCCAGATCGAGCAGATTCGCGACGCGGTGGAGCTGCCGTTCCTGCACAAGGAGCTGTACCGCGAGTACGCGCTGCGCCCACCCAAAGGTGTGCTGCTCTACGGTCCGCCCGGCTGCGGTAAGACGCTGATCGCCAAGGCCGTTGCCAACTCGCTGGCCAAGAAGATGGCCGAGGTGCGCGGCGACGACGCCCGCGAGGCCAAGTCCTACTTCTTGAACATCAAGGGGCCGGAGCTGCTCAACAAGTTCGTCGGCGAGACCGAACGGCACATCCGGCTGATCTTTCAGCGCGCCCGTGAGAAGGCGTCGGAAGGCACACCGGTGATCGTGTTCTTCGACGAAATGGACTCGATCTTCCGCACCCGTGGTACCGGGGTGTCCTCGGACGTCGAGACGACCGTGGTTCCGCAGCTGCTCAGTGAGATCGACGGCGTGGAGGGGCTCGAGAACGTCATCGTGATCGGCGCCTCCAACCGCGAGGACATGATCGACCCCGCCATCCTGCGGCCGGGACGCCTCGACGTGAAGATCAAGATCGAGCGGCCGGACGCCGAAGCGGCGCAAGACATCTTCTCGAAGTACTTGATCGAGTCGCTGCCGCTGCATGCGGACGACCTCGCCGAGTTCGACGGCGACCGCTCGGCATGCATCAAGGCGATGATCGAAAAGGTCGTCGAGCGGATGTACGCCGAGATCGACGACAACCGGTTCTTGGAGGTCACCTACGCCAACGGTGACAAGGAAGTCATGTACTTCAAAGACTTCAACTCCGGGGCGATGATTCAGAACGTCGTCGACCGCGCGAAGAAGAACGCGATCAAGTCCGTGCTGGAGACCGGGCAGCCCGGTCTGCGTATCCAGCACCTGCTCGATTCGATCGTCGACGAGTTCGCCGAGAACGAGGACCTGCCCAACACCACCAACCCCGACGACTGGGCGCGGATTTCGGGCAAGAAGGGTGAGCGGATCGTTTACATCCGCACCCTGGTCACCGGGAAGAGCTCGAGCGCCTCGCG
The DNA here is from genome assembly GCA_036338755.1 of Actinomycetota bacterium. Classification (GTDB taxonomy): domain Bacteria; phylum Actinomycetota; class Actinomycetes; order Mycobacteriales; family Mycobacteriaceae; genus Mycobacterium. Next base: position 123,877 of record JAYZBN010000036.1, read on the forward strand.
GGCCATCGACACCGAATCCAACCTGGGTCAGTACCTGTAGGTGCCTAGGCGCCCTGGTGCTTTGGTGCCGTGAGGCGCCGTGGTGCTTTGAGGCGCCGCCGCGACACTTAAACCACGCACACGACACGCCGGGTGGCGGCGCAACGGTTTAAGTCTCGCGGCGGCTTGGCGCGCAAGTTGGCCCGAAAGTCAGTCGGCCACCAGCGAATAGCTGTTGGTCAGGTTGTCCTGTAACACCTGGGCGGGGCGCTGCGTCGTATCCACCCGCAGTTCTTCTCTGAGCACGCGGGGTTGGTAGGCCCATCCGGCCGGCAGGTCGAGCCGATCGGCAAGGCCCGGTAGGTCGGCCCGCGACAAGGTGCCATCGGCGACCTGGCTCCAGGTTTGCATGATCCAGTGCTGACCCTGCGGATCGATGAGTTCATACACCTCTTGGCCGGCGTTGAAGACGAATACCGTGCGGCGGTTGACCGTGTTGGGGATGTAGGGCGCGGGGTTCATCGACGACAACAGGACGGTGGCCTGCTGGATCATTTCGATCCCGCCGAAGGATTTGGTGATCTGCGGGCCCTGGGCGGTTTTTTCGATGGCGTTCATCAGCCAATACCGGGGACCGTTGAGCAGGGCCGCGGCCGCCCCGTGTTCGGTGGCGATGGCGTGCGCGTCCAGCGCCGACCACAGCTCCTGGGGACAGTCGTTGAGCGGGAAGCTGTTGTACACCGTCGCTTGCGGACCCGCCTCGCCGGGTGTTACGAGCAGCACCTCGCCGTATCGCTTTCCGAACAGGTCGAGTGCGTGCTTATCGACGGCGCGGCCGGATTCGGGGGCGGGCACAGGGTGAAATTAATCACTGGCATCGGTGCCGTCAACACGGCGGACGGCTACCCGGCAGCGCAGTGACAGCGATGAACGCCAGCAAAGTCGTGTCCAGCTTCTCGATCAACGGGTCGCGGAACGTGGACGGTATTCCGCGTGGCCGCGAACGCGCTGGGCCGGCCCGCCCGCGCCCCGCCGCGCGGGCCGCTTCGTCGCGCGGCCTACGCTTAGTCCATGCAACGGATTATCGGGACGGAGGTCGAATACGGCATCTCATCGCCATCGGACCCGACAGCCAATCCGATCCTCACATCGACGCAGGCGGTTCTGGCGTACGCGGCCGCAGCGGGCATTCAGCGCGCCAAGCGCACCCGATGGGACTACGAGGTGGAATCGCCGTTGCGGGATGCCCGCGGCTTCGACCTGAGCCGCTCGGCCGGCCCGCCCCCGGTGGTCGACGCCGACGAGGTCGGCGCCGCCAACATGATTTTGACCAACGGCGCACGGCTCTACGTCGACCACGCGCACCCCGAATACTCCGCACCCGAGTGCACCGACCCGCTCGACGCGGTGATCTGGGACAAGGCCGGTGAGCGGGTGATGGAGGCCGCCGCACGCCACGTCGCCAGCGTGCCCGGCGCCGCAAAGTTGCAGCTCTACAAGAACAACGTCGACGGCAAGGGCGCGTCCTACGGCTCGCACGAGAACTACCTGATGTCGCGGCAGACGCCGTTCTCGGCGATCATCGCCGGGCTGACCCCGTTCCTGGTCTCCCGGCAGGTGGTCACCGGCTCCGGCCGGGTCGGGATCGGGCCCTCCGGCGACGAGCCCGGCTTTCAGTTGTCTCAGCGCTCGGACTACATCGAGGTCGAGGTCGGGCTGGAGACCACGCTCAAACGCGGCATCATCAATACGCGCGACGAACCACACGCCGACGCCGACCGGTACCGGCGGCTGCACGTGATCATCGGCGACGCCAACCTGGCCGAGACGTCGACGTATCTGAAGCTGGGCACCACGGCGCTGGTGCTGGACCTGATCGAAGATGGCCCGGCGCACGGGATCGATCTGAGCGACCTGGCGCTGGCGCGGCCGGTGCACGCGGTCCACGCGATCAGCCGCGACCCTTCGCTGCGCGCCGCGGTGGCGCTGGCCGACGGCCGCGAGCTGACCGGGCTTGCGCTGCAACGGGTTTACCTCGATCGGGTGGCCAAGCTGGTCGACAGCCGCGACCCCGACCCGCGCGCGTCCGATGTCGTCGAGACCTGGGCGCACGTGCTCGACCAACTCGAGCGCGACCCGATGGAATGCGCCGAAATACTCGACTGGCCGGCCAAACTGCGCCTGCTCGAAGGATTCCGGCAGCGCGAAAACCTGAGCTGGTCGGCGCCGCGGCTGCATCTGGTGGACCTGCAATATTCCGACGTCCGGCTGGACAAGGGCCTGTACAACCGGCTCGTCGCGCGCGGTTCAATGAAGCGTTTGGTGACCGAGCACCAGGTGCTCGAGGCGGTGGACAAACCTCCGACGGACACCCGGGCGTACTTCCGCGGCGAATGCCTGCGCAGGTTCGGCGCCGACATCGCCGCGGCCAGCTGGGACTCGGTGATTTTCGACCTGGGCGGCGATTCTCTGGTCCGCATCCCGACGCTGGAGCCGCTGCGCGGTAGCAAGGCGCACGTCGGGGCGCTGCTGGACTCCGTGGACAGCGCCGCCGAGCTGGTCGAACAACTCACCAGCTAGATGCCGGTTAACCGCAGGATCGTCGGGGTCGACCGGTAGGCTAGGCAGGACGAACGGGCAGTGTGGCTTGATCGGTGAGTAAGCCATTCAAAGGGCCCACACAACGCAGGAGGCGGCGATGGCTCAGGAGCAGACCAAGCGTGGCGGTGGTGGCGGCGACGAAGACGACATCGCCAGCAGCACGGCCGCGGGCCAAGAGCGCCGGGAGAAGCTAGCCGAGGACACCGACGATCTGCTCGACGAGATCGACGACGTCCTCGAGGAAAACGCCGAGGACTTCGTTCGCGCGTATGTCCAAAAGGGCGGACAGTGACCTGGCCTTTCTCAAATCGCCTGTCCACCAACTCCGCGCTTCCGGGCCCCGCACTGCCGGGCAATACCGCGATCGATCTCTCGTCGTTTGCTGACCTGTTGCGACGACACGCGCCGGAGTTGCTGCCGGCAAGCCTGTCCGGCTCGCAATCGGATGCCGCCACGGGCCAGTTGCCGCACGGCACCACGATCGTCGCGCTGAAGTACCCCGGCGGCGTGGTGCTGGCCGGCGATCGGCGCTCAACGCAGGGCAACATGATCGCCGGGCGCGATGTCAAGAAGGTGTACATCACCGACGACTACACCGCCACCGGTATCGCCGGTACCGCCGCCATCGCCGTGGAGTTCGCCCGTCTGTACGCGGTGGAACTCGAGCACTACGAGAAACTCGAAGGCGTGCCGCTCACGTTCGCCGGCAAGGTGAACCGGCTGGCGATCATGGTCCGCGGCAATCTGGCGGCCGCGATGCAGGGTCTGATCGCCTTGCCGCTGTTGGTGGGCTACGACATCGATGCGCCCGACCCGGAGGGCGCCGGCCGCATCGTGTCGTTCGATGCCGCCGGCGGCTGGAACCTGGAAGAGGAGGGCTACCAGTCGGTGGGGTCGGGCTCGATCTTCGCCAAGTCGTCGATGAAGAAGTTGTACTCGCAGGTCACCGACGCCGATTCAGCGGTGCGTGTCGCGATCGAGGCGCTCTACGACGCGGCCGATGACGACTCCGCCACCGGCGGACCGGATCTGGTGCGAGGCATTTACCCCACCGCGGTCACCATCGGTGCCGACGGAGCGCTCGAAGTGCCGGAGAGCCGCATCGCCGAATTGGCCCGCGAGGTAATCCAAAGCCGTTCGCGCGCTGACACTTTCGGCCCCGATGGTGGTGAGAAGTGAGCTTCCCGTATTTCATCTCGCCCGAGCAGGCGATGCGCGAACGCAGCGAGCTCGCGCGTAAGGGCATCGCGCGTGGCAAGAGTGTGGTCGCCCTGGTCTACGCCGGTGGTGTGCTCTTCGTCGCGGAGAATCCGTCACGGTCGTTGCAGAAGATCAGCGAACTCTACGATCGTGTCGGCTTCGCGGCTGCCGGTAAGTTCAACGAATTCGACAACCTGCGCCGGGGCGGAATTCAATTCGCCGACACCCGGGGCTACGCCTATGACCGTCGCGACGTCACGGGCCGCCAGCTGGCCAACGTTTATGCCCAGACGCTGGGCACCATCTTCACCGAGCAGGCCAAGCCCTACGAGGTGGAATTGTGTGTTGCCGAGGTCGCGCACTACGGCGAGACCAAACCGCCTGAGCTGTACCGGATCACCTATGACGGATCGATCGCCGACGAGCCGCATTTCGTCGTGATGGGTGGTACCACCGAACCGATCACCACGGCGCTCAAGGAGTCCTACGCCGAGAACGCCGATCTGCGTGAGGCCACGCGCATCGCCGTGAAAGCGCTGCGGGCCGGTAGCGAGGCCTCGAATGGCGACCAGTCCACGCTCGAGGTGGGCAGCCTGGAGGTTGCCATCCTGGATGTCAACCGGCCGCGACGGGCCTTCCGGCGGATCAATCGCGCCACGTTGGAGAATTTGCTGCGCGAGCTCGACTCCAACGGCTCGGGCGGCGACGGTGAGCCGTCCGATTCCAACGGCGCGCCCTCCGACTAAGCCCGGACGGCGGCGCGGCTTTCCCTAAGGGCTTATGGTCCGAAAGGTGCTGGTGAGCCAGCGAGGACGCGCCGCGCCGGGACGAGTCGATCCACCGGTACGGCCGCCCCGCGTGGCCACCCGGCAGGTCGATCAAACAGTTCGTCGAAGCGATCCGCGCGGCATGCTCACCGTCCAGGTCGGACAACCAGTACCCTCGATTACGTGCAGAGGCGAATCATGGGCATCGAGACCGAGTTCGGGGTCACCTGCACATTCCACGGCCATCGTCGGCTCAGCCCGGACGAGGTGGCCCGCTACCTGTTCCGCCGCGTCGTGTCTTGGGGCCGAAGCTCCAACGTCTTCCTGCGCAACGGCGCCCGGCTGTACCTCGACGTCGGAAGCCACCCGGAGTACGCCACCGCCGAATGCGACAGCCTGGTGCAGCTGGTCACCCACGACCGCGCCGGGGAATGGGTGCTGGAAGACCTGTTGGTCGACGCCGAACAGCGCCTGGCCGACGAGGGCATCGGCGGCGATATCTACCTGTTCAAGAACAACACCGACTCGGCGGGCAACTCCTACGGCTGCCACGAGAACTACCTGATCGTGCGCGCCGGCGAGTTCTCCCGGATCTCGGACGTATTGCTCCCCTTCCTGGTCACCCGCCAGTTGATCTGCGGCGCAGGCAAGGTGCTGCAGACCCCGAAGGCCGCGACGTTCTGCCTTTCCCAACGCGCCGAGCACATTTGGGAGGGCGTCTCCTCGGCCACGACTCGCAGCCGGCCGATCATCAACACCCGCGACGAGCCGCACGCCGACGCCGAGAAGTACCGGCGCCTGCACGTGATCGTCGGTGACTCCAACATGTGCGAGACCACCACCATGCTCAAGGTCGGCACCGCCGCGCTGGTGTTGGAGATGATCGAGGCCGGCGTTCCATTCCGGGACTTCTCGCTGGACAACCCCATCCGCGCCATTCGCGAGGTCAGCCACGACACCACCGGCCGCCGGCCGGTGCGGCTGGCGGGCGGACGTCAGGCCAGCGCGCTCGACATCCAGCGCGAGTACTACAGCCGCGCCGTCGAGCACCTGCAGACCCGGGAACCCAACGCCCAGATCGAGCAGATCGTCGACCTGTGGGGCCGCCAGCTCGATGCGGTCGAGAGCCAGGACTTCGCCAAAGTCGACACCGAGATCGACTGGGTGATCAAGCGCAAGCTCTTCCAGCGCTACCAGGACCGCTACAGCATGGAGCTGTCCGACCCGAAGATCGCCCAGCTGGACCTGGCCTACCACGACATCAAGCGCGGGCGCGGTGTCTTCGACCTGCTGCAGCGCAAAGGCTTGGCCGCGCGGGTCACCACCGACGAGGACATCGCCGAGGCGGTCGACAACCCGCCGCAGACCACCCGGGCGCGGCTGCGTGGGGAGTTCATCAGCGCGGCCCAGGCCGCGGGCCGCGACTTCACCGTCGACTGGGTGCACCTCAAGCTCAACGACCAGGCTCAGCGCACCGTGTTGTGCAAGGACCCCTTCCGGGCCGTCGACGAGCGGGTCAAACGCCTGATCGCGAGCATGTAGCCGCACGTCGGCTCGTCTTCTTCGACTCGACGCCCAAGCGCCGGCAGCAACTAGCGCGACGCGGAGGGCCGGTGGAAGCGCCAGGCGAGGTGCATCGAATAATCTGGAGCCGATGGCGACGTCAAAAGTCGAGCGGCTGGTAAATCTGGTCATCGCCCTGCTGTCCACCCGCGGCTACATCTCGGCGGAGAAGATCAGGTCGAGCGTGGCGGGTTATTCGGACAGCCCCAGCGCCGAGGCCTTCTCCCGCATGTTCGAGCGGGACAAGAACGAGCTGCGCGACCTCGGCATCCCGCTCGAGGTCGGCCGCGCGTCGGCCTGGGACCCCACCGAGGGCTACCGGATCAACCGCGACGCCTACTCGCTCGCACCGGTCGACCTGACCGCCGACGAGGCCGCCGCGGTAGCCGTGGCGACACAGCTGTGGGAGTCGCCCGAACTCATCACCGCGACCCAGGGCGCGTTGCTCAAACTGCGCGCGGCCGGGGTCGACGTCGATCCGGACGCTCCGGTCGCCATCGCGTCGCCGGCCGGAGTTCCGGGCCTGCGCGGCTCGGAAGACGTCCTCGGAATCCTGTTGTCCGCCATCGACTCCCGGCAGGCGGTGCAGTTTCCGCACCGGCCGTCGCGAGCCGAGCCGTACGCCATCCGCACCGTCGAGCCCTGGGGCGTGGTCACCGAGAAGGGCCGCTGGTATTTAGTGGGCCACGACCGCGATCGCGACGCCACCCGCACCTTCCGGCTCTCCCGGATCGGTTCGGAGGTCACGCCGATCGGTCCGCCGGGTGCCGTCGCCGTGCCGAAAGACGTTGACCTGCGCAAGATCGTGGCCCAGACCGTCACCGAGGTTTCGGCGACGCCGACCGTCGGGCAGGCGAGAGTATGGGTGGCCGACGGTCGGGCCACGGCACTGCGGCGCGCCGGCAGGCGCGTGGACGCGCGCCAACTCGGGGGTCGCGACGGCGAGGTGATCGAACTCGACATCTCCTTCGCCGACCAGCTGGCACGTGACATCGCCGGGTACGGCGCCGACGCTCTGGTGCTCGAGCCACAGTCGTTGCGCGACGACGTGCTCGCCCGGCTGCGCGCGCATGCCGGCGCGGGCGCGGTCGCTGCGGCGCAACCGCCCGGCCGCGGCGGAGTGTCCGCATGACGCGCGCCAGCGACGATGCAGAGCGCAGGGATGTGGGGGCACCTCCCGCTTGCGGGGGAGAGGAGTGGCGCCAATGACAGCGATCTCCACCCGCCTGATCCGGCTGCTGAACATGGTGCCGTATTTCCAGGCCAATCCCCGGGTGACCCGGGTCAAGGCCGCTGCCGACCTCGGGGTATCGGCCAAGCAGCTGGAAGAAGACCTCAACCAGCTGTGGATGTGCGGTCTGCCCGGTTACTTTCCGGGCGACCTCATCGATTTCGAGTTCTCCGGAGACACCATCGAGGTGACGTTCTCCGCGGGGATCGACCGCCCGCTCAAGCTCACCTCGCCCGAGGCCACCGGCCTGCTGGTGGCGTTGCGGGCGCTGGCCGACATCCCCGGGGTCGTCGACCCGGAAGCCGCGCGCAGCGCCATCGCCAAGGTCGAGGATGCCGCGGGGGCCGTCGGGCAGGACGCCTCAACGGCGGCGTCGGCCGTCGACGAGCCCGCACCGGTGGAGAACCGGGCCGCTGCCGCGGTGCGCGCGGCCGTCCAGTCCAGGCACGCGCTGGCCATCGACTACTACTCCGCCTCGCACGACATCCTGACCAGCCGGGTCGTCGACCCCATCCGGGTCCTGCTGATCGGCGGCCACAGCTACCTGGAGGGCTGGTCGCGCGAGGCCGAGGGCGTGCGGTTGTTCCGCTTCGACCGGATCGTGGACGCCACCGAGCTCGACGAGCCGGCCGCCCCGCCGGAGCCCGCGCTGCATGCGCCGCCGGACACGTCGCTGTTCGACGGCGATCCGTCGCTGCCGTCGGCCAGGCTGCGGGTGGCGCCCGCGGCGTCCTGGATGTTCGAGTACTACCCGATGCGCGACGTGCGCGAATTGCCCGACGGATCCTGCGAGGCGGTGATGACGTACGCCTCCGAAGATTGGATGACGCGCCTGGTGCTGGGCTTCGGGCTCGATGTTCAGGTGCTACAACCTGCGTCCCTGGCGCAGCGGATACGGGATGCCGCGACGGCCGCCGTGACGGCGTATGAAGCCCTGAGCTGATAAAAGTCCAGGCGAAATGGGCCGTGGGGCGGCGCGCGCCCGGCACTGCACGGCGCCACTGCGGTAGCATCGGGGGAACGTCTGGAGGTAATCAAAGTGGGCAGTCTTAGTCCGTGGCACTGGGCGATCCTCGCGGTCGTGGTGATCTTGCTGTTCGGTGCCAAGAAGCTCCCCGATGCGGCGCGTTCGTTGGGCAAGTCGATGCGGATCTTCAAGTCCGAGATCCGCGAAATGCAGACGGAGAACAAAGCGGAAACGTCGGCCCTGGGAACGAACACCGCAACCCAAAGCGAGGCCCCCGCGGCGAACCCCACGCCCGTGCAGTCGCAGCGGGTCGACGCACCGGCGCCCAGCGAGCAGGGGCACAGCGAAGCACGTCCGGCGTAGCCGCCATCACCGTCGCGCTGCCCGAGCGCCACTGACCGAGCATCGTGAAAGTCTTCAAGGTTTCAGCGCGCACTTCCGGCCTGCTGAGGCGCCTCAACCCTCGTAACCGGCGCAGCCGAACCAACCCGGATGCGACCATGTCGCTGGTCGACCATCTGACCGAGCTGCGCACGCGGCTGCTGATCTCCCTGGCCGCCATCCTGCTGACCACGATCTTCGGGTTCGTCTGGTACTCGCATTCGATCTTCGGGCTGGAAAGCCTCGGCGAGTGGCTGCGCCATCCCTACTGTTCGCTGCCCCGGTCGGCGCGCGCCGAGATCAGCCCTAACGGCCAGTGCCGGCTGCTGGCCACCGCGCCGTTCGACCAGTTCATGCTGCGACTCAAGGTCGGGCTGACGGCGGGAGTGGTGCTCGCCTGCCCGGTGTGGTTCTACCAGCTGTGGGCGTTCATCACCCCCGGGTTGTATCGGAAGGAACGCCGCTTCGCGGTCGCGTTCGTGATCCCCGCCGTGGTGCTGTTCGTCGTCGGCGCGGTGCTGGCCTACTTCGTGCTGGCCAAGGCGCTGGGCTTCCTGCTGACCGTCGGCAGCGACGTACAGGTGACTGCGCTGTCCGGCGACCGGTATTTCGGCTTCCTGATCAACCTGCTCATAGTTTTCGGCGTCAGCTTCGAATTTCCGCTGCTCATCGTCATGTTGAACGCCATCGGCATCTTGCCCTACGAGCGGCTCAAGGCGTGGCGGCGCGGACTGATCTTCGCGATGTTCGCGTTCGCGGCGATCTTCACCCCCGGATCCGACCCGTTTTCGATGACCGCGCTCGGGTTGGCGTTGTCGGTCCTCTTGGAGTTCGCCATCCAGATCTCCCGGCTGCACGACCGACGGAAGGCCAAGCATGAAGCCCAGGCCGTGATTCCCGACGACGAAGCGTCCGTCATCGAACCGCCTACCGCGATACCGGAGCCGTCGTTCACCGCCGGGCAACACGACGATGTCACCTGATCCGTCGCCGCCTCAGGACGTCGCCGAGCTTGTTGAGCTCACCAGGTTCACCACCGAACTCCCCTTCGCGCTCGACGGCTTCCAGCGTCGGGCATGCGCGGCGCTCGAACGGGGCCACGGCGTGCTGGTGTGTGCGCCGACCGGCGCGGGCAAGACGGTGGTCGGCGAATTCGCGGTGCACCTGGCGCTGGCGTCGGGCGGCAAGTGTTTCTACACCACGCCGCTCAAAGCGCTGAGCAACCAGAAGCACACCGACCTCACGGCGCGTTACGGCCGCGACCGCATCGGCCTGCTCACGGGCGACATGTCCGTCAACGCCGACGCGCCCGTGGTGGTCATGACCACCGAGGTGCTGCGCAACATGCTCTACGCGGATTCACCTGCGCTGCATGGACTTTCGTATGTGGTGATGGATGAGGTGCATTTCCTCGCCGACCGGATGCGGGGTCCGGTGTGGGAGGAGGTGATCCTGCACCTGCCCGACGAGGTCCGGGTGGTCAGCCTCTCGGCGACGGTGAGCAACGCCGAGGAATTCGGCGGCTGGATCCAGACCGTGCGCGGCGATACGACGGTAGTCGTCGACGAGCACCGGCCGGTTCCGCTGTGGCAACACGTGTTGGTGGGCAAGCGCCTGCTGGACCTGTTCGATTACGACAACCACCAGCCGGCCGCCGATCGTCAGCCGCGCGTCAATCCCGAACTGCTGCGCCACATCGCGCACCGCCGCGAGGCGGACCGCATGACCGACTGGCAGCCCCGGCGCCGGGGCAACGCGGGGCGGTCGTCGCGTCCCCGCTTCTACCGGACGCCGTCGCGGCCGGACGTGATCGCCAGTTTGGACGCCGAGGGACTGCTGCCCGCGATCACGTTCGTGTTCTCCCGGGCCGGCTGCGACGCCGCCGTCCAGCAATGCCTGCGCTCATCCCTGCAGTTGACCACCCAGGAGGAGCGCGCACAGATTGCCGAGGTGATCGAGCACCGGTGCGGCGATCTCGCCGACGCCGACCTGAGCGTGCTCGGCTACTACGAATGGCGCGAGGGATTGCTGCGCGGCTTGGCGGCCCACCACGCCGGCATGCTGCCCGTCTTCCGCCACACGGTCGAAGAGCTGTTCACCGCCGGACTCGTCCGAGCGGTGTTCGCCACCGAGACCCTGGCGCTCGGGATCAACATGCCCGCACGCACGGTGGTTCTCGAGCGGCTGGTCAAGTTCAACGGCGAGCAGCACGTCGCGCTGACGCCGGGGGAGTACACGCAGCTCACCGGGCGCGCCGGGCGGCGCGGCATCGACGTCGAGGGCCACGCGGTGGTGCTGTGGAATCCCACCGAGGAAACCACCGAGCCGTCGGCGGTGGCCGGGCTGGCCTCCACCCGCACCTTCCCGCTGCGCAGCTCGTTCGCCCCGTCGTACAACATGACGATCAACCTGGTCCAGCAGATGGGGCCCGAGCAGGCGCATCGGTTGCTCGAGCAGTCATTCGCGCAATATCAGGCCGACCGTTCCGTGGTCGGGCTGGTCCGCGGCATCGAGCGGGGCGCCGGGTTGCTCGACGAGATCGCCGGCGAGATAGGCGGACGCAAGGCCCGGATCCTCGAATACGCCCGGATGCGCGCCCGCATCACCGAGATGGAGCGCGCGCAGTCCCGCGCGTCCCGACTGCAGCGACGCCAGGCCGCCAGCGACGCGCTGGCCGCGCTGCGCCGGGGCGACATCATCAACATCACCCACGGCCGGCGCGGTGGTCTGGCCGTGGTGCTGGAATCCGCGCGCGATAGCTCCGACCCGCGACCGCTGGTGCTCACCGAAAACCGTTGGGCGGGCAGGATTTCGTCGGCCGACTATTCGGGTTCCTCCGCACGCGTCGGTTCGATGTCACTGCCCAAACGGGTCGAACACCGTCAGCCGCGGGTCCGGCGCGATCTGGCGTCGGCGCTGCGATCGGCTGCCGCCGGGCTGACCGTCCCGGCCCGGCATCGCGGCGGCCGCGGTGACTCCGACGGCGCCTACGAAGCTTTCCATGACCCGGAGCTGGCGTCGCTGCGCGAACAGCTGCGCCGGCACCCGTCGCACCACACGCCCGGCCTGGAAGAGCAGGTCCGGCAGGCCGAGCGGTACTTGCGGATCGAGCGCGACAACGCGCAGTTGGAGAAAAAGGTTGCGGCCGCCACCAATTCGCTGGCACGGACCTTCGACCGAATCGTCGGCCTGCTCACCGAGCGCGGCTTCATCGAAGGACGCGACGGCGATCCCCGCGTGACCGACGACGGCCGGTTGCTGGCGCGCATCTACAGCGAAAGCGATCTGCTGGTCGCTGAATGTCTTCGCACCGGCGCGTGGTCGGGGTTGAAGCCGGCCGAGCTGGCCGCGGTGGTCTCGGCGGTGCTGTACGAAACCCGGGGTGGCGACGGGCCGGGCGCGGCCTTTGCGGCCGACGCGCCCACCCAGCAAGTGCGGCAGGCGCTGCAGCAGACGTCGCGGCTGTCGACGGCGTTGCGCGCCGACGAGCAAACGCACCGGATCGCCCCGAGCCGCGAGCCCGACGACGGCTTCGTCAACGTCATCTACCGCTGGGCCAGGAACGGAGACTTGGCCGCGGCCCTGGCGGCCGCCGACCCGGCCGGCACCGGATCACCCCTGCTCGCGGGAGATTTCGTGCGCTGGTGCCGCCAAGTTCTCGACCTGCTGGACCAGGTCCGCAACGCCGCTCCTGATTCCGAATTACGGGCCACCGCCAAGCGCGCCATCAATGACATTCGGCGCGGCGTCGTCGCAGTTGACGCCGGGTAGGCTAGGCCGGAGCTACCGTTAAGCGCCGATAGCATGCCAAGAAAACACAGGCTGAGGGAGAGAGATGAGCGGACCGCAGGGATCGGACCAGCAGTGGCAGCCGCCCGGCCAAGGTCAAGGCAGCGACCACTCGTCAGACCCGACCCAGGTGGGACCGACCTGGCAGGAGCAATCGAATCAGGAGACGTCGTGGCAGGCCCCGGCGTACACGCCGCCCGCCGACTACCCGCAGTACCAACAGCCGACCGAGCAGGCCTACCCGCAGCAGTACCCCCAGCAGCAGCCGGGCTACGCGCAGCCCGGCCAGTACGGCCAGCCAGGCCAATACGGCCAGCCGGGGCAGTACGCCCAGCCGGGGCAGTACGGCCAGCCGGGGCAGTACCCGCAGCCCGGGCAATACCCCCAGCCCGGCCAGTACGGCCAGCCGGGCCAGTACCCGCAATACCCGGGTTACGAGCAACCGGGCAAGAAGCGGCCGGTCGGGCTCATCGCAGGCGTGGGCGGCGCGATCGCGTTTCTGCTCATCGCGGTCGTGCTGGTGCTGGGCTTCTGGCAGCCCGGATTCTTCGTCACCACCAAGCTGGACGTCAATAAGGCGCAGGCCGGGGTCCAGCAGGTCCTCAGCGACGAAACCAACGGCTACGGCGCCAAGAACGTCCAGAACGTCAAGTGCAACCACGGCCAGAACCCAACGGTCAAGAAGGGCGCCACATTCGACTGCGACGTCAGCATCGACGGCGCGCCCAAGCACGTGACCGTGACGTTCCAGGACAACAAGGGCACCTACGAGGTCGGCCGGCCGCAGTAGCCAGCGGCCCGGTCAGTTCGGCAGGCCGTCCAGCGCCTTTTGCAGGCGGGCGACCGACGAGCCCACACCCAGCTCGGTCGCCAGTTCGGCGGTGCGGCGCGGATGGGCGGCGACCAACGGTATTTCGTCGGTGGCCGTCGACAAGGTGACGGGCGCGTCGGTGGCCACCCGTACCACCTTGCCGGCCGCCTCGATGTAGTCCAGCGCTCCCAGCAGCTTCGTGCGGATACCCTTGGCCATTTTGGACTTCGGGTCGTGGGCGGCGGCCAGGATCCGCTGCAGCGAGCCGTGCTGGGCCAGCAGCGTCGCCGCGGTCTTCTCGCCGACGCCTGGGACGCCGGGCAGGCCGTCGGACGGATCGCCACGCAGCAGCGCGAGTTCGGCATAGGCGGGGCCGGCCCTATCCACCGGCACGCCATAGTGCTCGGCCACCTCGGCGGGCCCGAACAACGTGGCCTTGCTCAGCCCGCGGCCCAGGTAGAGCACCCGAACCGGCACGGGGTCGTCCGACACCACCTGCAACAGGTCGCGGTCGCCGCTGACCACCACCACCGGATCCTTGCGTTCCCGGGCCGCCAGGGTGCCCAGCACGTCGTCGGCCTCGTAGCCCACGGCGCCGGCCGTCGGAATCCCGTATGCGTCAAGGAGTTCGGCGATCATGTCGATCTGGGGTGTCAGGTCGTCCGGGACTTCCTCGACGTCCGGCTCGTCCTGCGGATCCAGCACGGCCACCCGGTGGGCCTTGTAGGACGGGACGAGGTCCACCCGGAACTGGGGACGCCAGTCGAGGTCCAGGCAGACGGCCAGCCGGCTGGGCCGCTGCCGGGTGATCACCACTGCCATGGCGTCGATGAATCCCCGAACGGCGTTGACGGGCCGGCCGTCGGGAGCGGTGATCGAGGACGGCACCCCGAAATACGAGCGGAACCACATGCTGGCGCCGTCGAGCAGGACCAGTGGTCGCATGCCGGTTATCGTCTCACGCCGCCGCGAGGCGATGCGCAATCGAGCACTAGCCTGGCTGCCATGCAGTCTCACCGCTTCGACGCAGCCGTGTACGAACGCCGGCTGGCAGCCGCCGCCGCGGCGGCCGGTGACGCAGGCCTGGCCGGGCTGGTCATCACCCCGGGATATGACCTGCGCTACCTCGTCGGGTCGCGCGCACAGACCCTGGAGCGGTTCACCGCGCTGGTGTTGCCCGCCTCGGGCGAGCCGACGGTGGTGGTGCCGCGCCTCGAGCTGGCCTCGCTGAAGGGGTCGGCCATCGCCGAACTGGGCCTGGCGGTACGGGATTGGGTCGACGGCGACCATCCCTACGATCTGGTGGGTTCCGCGCTGGGCGGCGTCCCCGCCGCGACCGCCGTCACCGATGCCATGCCGGCGTTGCACCTGCTGCCGCTGGCCGAAGTGCTCGGGGTGTTGCCGGTGCTGGCCACCGAGGTGTTGCGCACGCTGCGGATGGTCAAGGAGGAATGCGAGGTTGACGCGCTGCGCAAAGCAGGGGCGGCCATCGATCGGGTGCACGCCCGGGTGCCGCAGTTCCTGGTCCCGGGCCGCACCGAGGCCGACGTCGCCGCCGACATCGCGGATGCCATTGTGGCCGAAGGGCATTCGGAGGTGGCGTTCATCATCGTCGGATCCGGGCCACATGGCGCCGACCCGCATCACGGATATTCGGATCGCGAACTGCAGGTCGGAGACATCGTCGTCGTCGACATCGGCGGCTGTTATGAACCCGGCTACAATTCCGACTCCACCCGCACCTACAGCATCGGTGATCCGAATCCGGAAGTGGCTGAACAGTATTCGGTGCTACAACGCGCCCAGCGCGCGGCGTATGACGCGGTACGCCCGGGGGTGACGGCCGAACAGGTCGACGCCGCCGCCCGCGACGTGCTGGCCGCCGAAGGGCTCGCCGAGAATTTTGTGCACCGCACAGGACACGGCATCGGGCTGTCGGTGCACGAAGAGCCCTACATCGTCGCCGGAAACGATCTGCCGCTGGCCGAGGGCATGGCCTTTTCGATCGAGCCGGGCATCTACTTCCCAGGCCGGTGGGGTGCGCGCATCGAGGACATCGTCGTCGTCACGCCCGATGGGGCCCTGGCCGTCAACAACCGGCCGCACGAACTGATCGTGGTTCCGGTGGCCTGACCGACGTGTCACCGGGTCCGCGTAGGTTGGGGCGTGATGTCAATCCTGGATCTCCCGCTGCTTCCGATTCGCATCGCCCGCCACGTCCTCGACGCGGTGTTGCGCTCCGACGCACCGGCACCGGCGTCAGCACCGGCATCGGCACCGGCGCCGCCTGCTGAGCTCATCGTGGTCGACGGCATGCCCGAGGGGGTGCCGCCGGCGGCGCGGCGAGCCGAGCCCCAGCTACCCGCGCCTGCGGGATGGCCGTTCGGCGAACAGTTTCCACGCACATGCGGCGCCGGTCGAGTGGCCGACGGTGCCCTGTTCTGGACCGACTTTCTCTACGACGACCATGGCGCGACGGGCATCCCGATCGGTGACCTGAAGATTCAGGCACCGCCGCGCGGAACCTACGTCTATCCCGACGGCCCGGCGGCCGGCAACGGCGCCGACATCTTCCGCGTCGCCATCGGGCTCACCGACACCCACACCTGGTGGCGGGTCGACTGGAATACCCTGCTGGACGCCTCGGTGCCCATCGCGCTGTTCACCTTCGACACCGACCCCGCCCGAACGGCCGACGAGCAGTGGCCCGCCGGAGCCGGCGTCCGTTCGAAGGGCATCGACACGGCGCTGCTGATCTCGAAGAGCGGCGCCGCGCTGATCGACCTGACGACCCAGGGCAGGATGCCGGTCGAGCACAGCGTCGACATGCAGTCGCGGTCGTTCGTGGCAAAGATCCCGCGGTCGCTGGCCGAACCCACGCGGAGCTGGACGGTCCGCCTGGCCGCCGGGTTGGCCAACGCGGCCGGGGACGGGTTCGCCGACGTGCCCGCCCTGCACGGTGCGCTGCCCGGCCAGGCCAACGTCTACAACGTGGCATTCCGCACCAACGAGCAGGAGCCGCCGCACCTGAATTTCTGGTCGGATGCCGCGCAGGCCGCCGCCTTGACGCATGGCGACGTCTCCGAGTTCGCGCTGACTGTGCCGTGGGCTCAGCTTGCGGCCCGCGAAACCGCTCCCGAGCCGGTGATCACCGGCCCGTCCACCCGCTGGTACGTGTCGTCGATCGAACTCGGCCAAGGCCTGGAACAAGGTTGGGCCGCCAACGACATCTTGAGCACCAAGCCGCAATTCCTCGGCCGGGTGCAGCCGTATTCGATCTGTTTGCCATCGAGCTACGCACCAGGTCGCGCGTTGCCGCTGACCCTGCTGCTGCACTCCCTTTCACTCGGACAGAGCCAGTTCGCCGCGATCGACCCGCGACTGCTGCACCACGTGTGCGAGGGCCGCGACTCCGTGGTGGTCACGCCGCTGGCCCGGGGCCCGTCCACCTGGTACTTCGACAGCGGCGAACTCGATGTCTGGGAGGTGTGGGCGCGAGTTGCCGAACAATTGGGCACCGATCCCAATCGCACTGTGATCTCGGGCTATTCGATGGGTGGGTATGCGACCTACAAGCTGGGGCTGAGTTATCCGCAGGTGTTCTCGCAAGCGGTGGTGCTGGCGGGGCCGCCGACGTGCGGGGTGCGGCTGCTGCCCCACGTCGACATTCCCGCGGACCTCGACCTGGACTCGCCCTGTGCCCGTGAGGGCGACACCTGGAAGCTGCTGGTGAACGCCCGATGGCTGCCGTACGTCATCGCCCATGGGCTGCTCGACGAACTGGTGCCGTTCGCCTCGGCCGCCGAGCAGGTGCTGGAGCTCGACCGGCTGGGTTACCGCCACCGGTTCGATGTCTACCCGCTCGAAGATCACCTCGCCTGGGTGTTGCAGGACAAGTTCGAGGATCCGATTTCCCACATGGGAACCGCGCTGCGCCAAGCGGATCCGGGACACATCACGTTCGCCTGGTATCCGCAATTGGTGCGCGCCGATCTGGGCATCGGGCCGCACCAGGCGTGGTGGCTGTCGGAGCTGGCCGCGGCTCCCGAGGTGACCGCGCGGCGCGGGGCCGTGGCGGAGGTCGACGCGCGCTCCTACGCGCGGCCGGACCCCACCCATACCGTCCGGCACCACCGCGGATTCATCCCACATTTCGAGCCGACGCCCGGGCTGTACAGCGAGCTGGACTGGCAAGCGGGACGGCCCGTCGGCCCACTGCCGTATCTGACGTTGCGCCTCAACGGCGTTGCCAGTCTGCGGGTCGATGTCGAACGTGCGGGGCTGGCCGCATTGCCGGCGTCGACCATCACGGTAGCCACCGATGGCCCCGCCCAGATCACGCTCGGTGGCTTGCCCGCCGCGGTTGACGTGCGGCTCGATGGGGAACCGGCCGGGCCGGCGGTCACGGTGTCGCCCGGGCGACACCGGATCACGTTGACCGCGGGCGGGGCGGTGAATGAGTTGTCGCGCTAGGTGATCGGGCCTAGGTTGGCGAAGCGATCACGGGGCGGTATTTACTCGCCGCGGTCCAGAAGATCAGACGACCCCAGCACCCGCTCGATCTGAACCTCGATCACGACGCGTCGCGGATTGGGGCGTGGCGTGCGGTAGCGCTGGGCGTACCGCAGCTCGGCGTCGCGCACCGCGTCGACGTCGTTGTTGACCTTGGACCGGCCCTCCAGTGACAACCATCGCGCGCCGTCGACCTGGCTGAGCACGGCCAGCCCGCCGCGATCGGCATTGACCGCCTTCTGCGAACCCCCGGTGGTGATGACCCGCGCAATATGCGTCTTCGGGTCGAAGGTGAAACCGACCGCCACCACGTGCGGTGAATTGTCGGCTCGCAGCGTGGTCAGCATGGCCAGGTGGCGCTCCGACAGAAACGCCAGCGCGTCGTCGGTGAGCCGGGTAGTGGTATTCGCCATCACCGCCCACGCTAGCGCAGGTGATAATCGCAGCCGTGGATGACACGGGCGCTGGTCCAGTACTGATCCTGGGCGGCCGCAGCGAGATCGGGATCGAGCTGGCGCGACTCCTCGCGCCGGGTGCGACGGTCGTGCTGGCCGCCCGCCAGGCCGATCAACTCGCCGAGCAGGTCAACGCGCTCAAAGCCGCGGGTGCCGCGGCGGTCGACACTCGGGAATTCGATGCCGACGACCTAACCTCGCACGGGCCGCTGGTCGCCTCGATCGTCGCCGACCACGGTTCCATCGGCACCGCGGTACTGGCATTCGGCATCCTGGGCGACCAGGCCCGCGCCGAAACCGACGCTGCGCATGCGGTCGCCGTCGTGCACACCGATTACGTCGCCCAGGTCAGCCTGCTCACCCATCTGGCCACCGCCATGCGCGAGGCAGGTCGAGGCCGGCTGGTGGTGTTCTCCTCGATCGCCGGAGCACGCGTGCGCCGCGCGAACTACGTCTACGGCTCGGCCAAGGCCGGCCTGGACGGCTTCGCCAGCGGCCTGGCCGACGCGCTGCACGGCACCGGGATCCGGCTGCTGATCGCCCGGCCGGGATTCGTCATCGGTCGTATGACCGAGGGCATGACGGCCGCGCCGCTGCCGAGCACGCCCGAGCAGGTGGCCGCCGCGACCGCGCGGGCGCTCGCGAAGGGCCGCCGCACCGTGTGGATTCCGTGGGCGCTGGGCCCGGCGGCGGCGGTGATGCGATTGCTGCCGCAGTTCGTCTGGCGCAGGATGCCGCGATGATCCGCACCGCGAGCGTTGCAGTGGGGGCACCTCCCGCTTGCGGGGGACGAAGCGATGCGGAGGAGCGGCGCTCATGATCATCGTGATCGGCATCGGCGCCGACGGCATGGCCGGGCTCGGTGAGGTATCGTGCGCCGAACTCCGAAGGGCCGCCGTCATTTACGGTTCCAAGCGACAACTCGACCTGCTCGACGACACGGTGCGCGCGCCCCGGCGGCAGTGGCCGTCACCGATGTTGCCGGCGCTGGAGACGTTGCTCGACGAGAACACGGGCGACGTGCACGTCGTGGCCAGCGGCGATCCTCTGCTGCACGGCATCGGTGGCACGCTGATCCGCCTGCACGGCCGTGACAACGTCAGAGTTCTCCCGCACGTCTCGTCGGTGACGCTGGCGTGCGCGCGGATGGGCTGGAACGTCCACGACACCGAGGTGATCAGTCTGGTCACCGCGCGGCCGCACGCGGCGGTCCGCCGCGGCGGCCAAGCGATCGTACTGTCGCAGAACAGTTCGACCCCACACGAACTCGCCACGCTTCTCACCACGCACGGCCGCGGTGATTCCGAGTTCACCGTTCTCGAACGACTCGGCGCCCCAGACGAGCGCCGCAGCGACGGCACCGCCCGCGACTGGGCCGGCGACCGAGACCTCGACGACCTCAACGTGATCGCCGTGCGCTACCTGCCCGACGACCGCGTGTCACCCCTGCCCGACGACGCGTTCACCCACGACGGGCAGATCACCAAGCAGGGCATCCGCGCGGTGACACTGGCGGCCCTGGCGCCACGGCCGGGGGAGCGGTTGTGGGACGTCGGCGCCGGCTCGGGCAGCATCAGTGTCCAATGGTGCCTCAGCGGGCCCGGTTGCAGCGCAGTGGTATTCGAACGCAACCAAGAGCGGCGGGGCAACCTGGAAGCCAACGCCGCGGCTTTCGGCGTCGGCATCGAGGTGCGTGGCGACGCCCCCGAGGCGTTCGACGGCGCCGAGCCACCGTCGGCGATCTTCATCGGCGGCGGACTGACCCAGCCCGGCCTGCTCGACGCCTGCTGGGATAACCTGCCCTCCGGCGGCCGACTGGTCGTCAACGTGGTCACGACCGAGTCGGAAGCCGTTCTGACGCAAGCTCATCAGCGCCTGGGTGGCCAGCTGCACCGCTTCCAGCACTACCACGGCGAACCGCTGGGCGCATTCACCGGCTGGCGCCCGCAGTATCCGGTCACCCAATGGGCGGTGACCAAGTGACGGTGTATTTCATCGGGGCCGGCCCGGGCGCCGCCGACCTCATCACGGTGCGCGGCCAGCGACTCCTGCAAGCGTGCCGGGTTTGCCTGTATGCCGGATCGATCATGCCCGACGATCTGTTGGCGTTGTGCCCGCCGGGCGCGAAAGTCGTTGACACCGGCCCCCTGACGTTGGAGCAGATCGTCACCGAGATCAGCGAGGCGCACGCCGCCGGCCTGGATGTGGCGCGGCTGCATTCCGGTGATCCGTCGCTGTACAGCGCGCTGGCCGAGCAGTGTCGGCGGCTCGACGCCCTGGGCATCGACTACGAAATCGTGCCCGGGGTGCCGGCATTCGCCGCCGCGGCGGCCGCGCTGAAGCGCGAGCTCACCGTCCCGGGGGTGGCGCAGACGGTGACGCTGACCCGGGTGGCGACCCTGTCGACGGCCATGCCGCCCGGGGAAGACCTGACGACCCTGGCCCAGTCCGGCGCGACCCTGGTCCTGCACCTGGCCGCCGCCCAGATCGACGCCATCGTCCCGCAGCTTCTCGACGGCGGCTATCGACCCGAAACACCGGCCGCCGTCGTGGCTTTCGCGAGCTGGCCGCAAGAAGCGGTGTTGCGCGGCACGCTCGCCGACATCGCCGGGCAGATGCATCGGGCCGACATCACCAAGACCGCCGTCATCATCGTCGGCGACGCGTTGACCGCCGGCGGATTCACCGACAGCTACCTGTACTCGACCGGACGCGCCCGGGGGAGCAGGCATTGATGCGCATCCTGCTGCTCGGCGGCACCGGCGAAGCGCGCGCCCTGGCGAAGGCTTTGCACCCGCACATCGAGATCATCAGCTCCCTGGCCGGACGCGTTCTGGATCCCGCGCTGCCGGTCGGCCCCGTGCGCATCGGCGGCTTCGGTGGCGTCGACGGGTTACGACGCTGGCTGCGCGACGAACACATCGGCGCCGTCGTGGACGCCACCCACCCGTTCGCGGCGACCATGACGGCGCATGCCGCCGCCGCATGCCGCGAACTGCGGATCCCGCATCTGATCCTGGCCCGCCCGGCCTGGGATCCCGGCGGCGCCATCGTCGTCGAGTCGGACACTGCCGCCGCGCAAACCGTTGCCCGGCAAGGCTATTCGCGGATCTTCCTCACCACCGGGCGCTCGGCCGTGCAGGCCTTCGTCGGCAGCGACGCATGGTTTCTCATCCGAGCGGTCACCGACCCGGACGCGACTACACTGCCCCGTCATCACCGGGTGGTGCTCTCCCGCGGACCGTATCGCTACGACGAAGAGTTGGCGCTGTTGCGCGCCCACCGCATCGACGCACTGGTCACCAAGAACAGCGGCGGTGACATGACCCGCGCCAAGCTGGATGCCGCTGCGGCGCTGAATGTTCCGGTGGTGATGGTGGCGCGGCCACCGCTGCCCGCCGCGGTGTTGACCGCCGGCACCGTGCATGAGGCCGCCGAATGGGTTGGGGCGCTAGCCGGTTAGGTGGCTGCTCTCACTGTCGGCCAGCAGCGCATCGCGGGCGCGGGCGACGCGGGAGCGGATGGTGCCCACCGGGCAGCCGCAGACGGCGGCCGCGTCAGCGTAGGGCAGGCCGAGCAGCTGGGTGAGTAGAAGCGCTTCGCGCTGTTCGGCGTTGAGGGTGGCGATCATCGCGGTCACCTCGACCAGATCCTCGAATCCGCGGGCGTGATGGTTTGCGCGCGCCACGTGTTCAGGATCGGCACCCAGGGCGGCGCGCGGCCGCGACTGAAGGTGGCGAATGTGGTCGGCCACCACCCGGCGTGCGATCGAGAGCAGCCAGGTGCGCGCACTGGATCGTCCGGAGAACCGCTCGATGGCGCCGATCGCGCGCAGAAAAGTCTCTTGAGTCAGATCGTCGGCGTTGCCGGTATCTGACAGATAGGCGACGAACCGCCACACGTCTTGCTGGGTGGCTTTGATGAAGGACTCGAGCGCTCGCGAGTTTCCGCGTGCGGCTGACAACGCAAGTTCGGTTACGGCCTCGTCGTCACTCGGCGCGGTCATGCCCAACCACCTTCGTTGTGCGGGTTGTCCGATTCTACGACGGCTTGTCGTAGAGGATGCCGTCGGGGCCATGGCCGCGCGATTGATGGGCCTCAGGTGCCCGCGCCGCCGAGCGCCGGGTGCGTCCGCCGCCCACGCCGGGACGTCGGCGTCGTCTGAAGCGTCGTTGCCGTGCCGTCGGTGCGAGCCCACCCGTTCCCGCGCCACCAGCAATGCGAACGCCAGGCCCAGCAGCAGGGGCATGTGGCTGGCGATGCGAGTGGCGGTGACCTCGCCGTCGAACGCGTCGACGATCACGTAACTCAGCAGCGCAAGGGAATAGACACCGGTGATCGCCGCGACGCCCGACGCGGAGGCGGGCCAGACGCCGGCGGCGACCATGGCCAGACCCAACGCCAGCAACCATGCCGTCGACTCGTGCATCAGGTGCTCGCCGGACATCGCGCCGTGCATGTGACCGGACACCATGCCGAAATCGATGCCGCTGATCTGGGCGGCGGCGATCGCCACCTGGAAAAGGCCGACGGCGATCAGGCCCCACCGCCGGTAGTGCGTTCGAAGCCACCGCATCCGCGCCTGGTGGCCGGTCGGTTGGTCGCCGATGCTGGCCATGATTTTGTCGACCAGGTCCGGCCCGTCGCCGGGGGTCACCTTGGCCAGCCGGCGCGTCTGCACCGCCGCACCGATCAGCCAGGAGCGGCAGCCGCGGCAGGATTCGAGGTGGGCGTCGATTTGCTGCGCGAGCACCTGGGGACGCTCGCCGTCCAATCGAGCCGACAGCGCTTCGCGCGCAATCTCACACCGCATCCCTGCATCGTTGCGCATGGCACGGCCGCGCGCAAAGACTCAACAGATTTAGCGTCAGTACGAAATCGTGGGGAACTAACCGGCGCCGGCAACCGACCTCTGCTCGTAAGCATCGCCAGCCCATCCGCATGATTCACCGAAGAGGTATTCGTGTCCTTGCCTGAAGGCCCCCGACGATGACCGCGCCGATCTGGATCGCGTTTCCCCCCGAAGTGCACTCGGCGTTGCTCAGCAGCGGTCCGGGGCCTGGGCCGCTGCTCGCCGCCGCCGCGACGTGGTCTTCGCTGGGCACCCAGTACGCCGAGGCGGCGGAGGAGCTCAGCGCTCTGTTGGGCGCCACGCAGGGTGGCGCGTGGGACGGGCCGAGCGCCGAGCAGTACGTGGCGGCGCATGCCCCCTATCTGAGCTGGTTACTGGAGAGCTCCACCAAGAGCACGGCCGCCGCGGCGCTGCATGAGACGGCAGCGGGCGCGTACACGGCGGCGCTGGCCGCGATGCCGACGATCCCCGAGCTCGTCGCCAATCACGCGACACACGCGGTGCTGGTCGCGACGAACTTCTTCGGAATCAACACCATCCCCATCGCCGTCAATGAGGCCGATTACGCCCGCATGTGGGTGCAGGCGGCCACGACGATGACCACCTACCAGGCGGTCAGCGGATCAGCGCTGGCGGCGGTTCCGGCGACGACGCCCGCTCCGCAGATAGTCGCGCCGGGCGGCGAAGTCCAGGCGGCGGCAACGAATACCGCTTCCGAGACTCCTACCGCCACCTCATGGCAGGACCAGCTAGCGAAGGCGCTCTCGGACTTCACCCAAAACGTCCTCTGGCCGCTCGGGAAGGAGATATACCCCGACGGTTGGCCCATTGACGCGGTTCCGTTCGCCAACGCGGTGTCCTCCTTCTTCATGCAAATTCCCGGCATGAGCCCCGCGCTGGCCACAGCATTGGGTTGGTTCATCTTTCACTCGTTGATGCTCGTCTGGCCCCTGGTGCAAGCGGCTCAGCTGGGGGTCATGGTTGCCCCATTCATGATCGCGGCTGTTTCCGCCGCCGCCGCCGCAGGCGTGGCCGCGGCAGTCGCCGGCGCTGTGGGTGCCACCGCCGCCGCTGCCGCCCCGGCGGTGAGCGTGCCGGTGGCAACGGCACCGCCGGCGCCGATGGCTACCACGCCGGCTCCCGCGCCGACCATGACCGCCGGCACCCCGGCACACGCCGGCAGCGCAACGGCTTCCAGCCCGGCGCCGAGTGTGGCCACGGCGTCCGGCGGCGGACCGGTCGGCGGCGGTCCGGGCGTCGGCTTCGGTCCGGGCCTCACGGATGGCATCGGCACCGGCATGACCGACATCCAGTACGCGGTCGGCCTCGCGGGGTTGTCGTCGAGCAGCAGCGCCAGCAGTCGCGCGCGCAGGAAGTCCCAGGAGCCCGGGTTCGACGAGGCCGACGAACCGGCCGCCGCCGCGGCGTCGGCCCCGGCCCGGTTGCGCAGTCGTCGACGTCGCGGGGCCGAAGCCAAAGATCACGCCTACCGCTACGAGTACATGGACCTCGACTCTGACGAATCCCTTCTGGCGTCCGAGGCGGGTGCCGGGCCGCTCGGATTCGCCGGTGCCGCAACCAAATTCGGTGCCGCGCAAGCCGCCGGCTTGGCGACGCTGACGCGGGACGGATTGAGTGATGGACCCACCGTGCCGATGATGCCGAGCACCTGGGACCGCGACTGACTCATGCCCGGTACCGCCGCGGGGTGAAGACGCGGTCGGTGGAATCGTGTGAGTACCACTGGGTTTGCGACGACCCGACGATCAGCAGGCAGCGCATGTCGATCTCGGCGGCGTCCAGGTCAGCCAGCCTGACCACGCGGACGTCCTCGTCGGGGCCGGACACGTTGCGGCCGATCACCACGGGAGTGCCGGGTTCGCGGTGGGCCAGCAAGATGTCACGCATCGCGCCGACCTGCCACGTTCGGGTCTTGGAGGCCGGGTTGTAGATCGCCAGCACCAGGTCGGCGGCCGCGGCGGCCTGCAGTCGCGCGCAGATCACTTCCCACGGCTTGAGGCGATCGGACAGCGAGATCACCGCGTAATCGTGCCCCAGCGGGGCGCCGACCCGGCTGGCCACCGCCTGGGCGGCGGTCATCGCCGGGATGACGCGGACCTGCACACCCGGCCATTCTTTGGCCTCTTCGAGCACCGCGGTCGCCATGGCGAACACCCCCGGGTCGCCCGACGACACCACCGCCACGGCACGGCC
This sequence comes from Actinomycetota bacterium, assembly GCA_036338755.1. Classification (GTDB taxonomy): domain Bacteria; phylum Actinomycetota; class Actinomycetes; order Mycobacteriales; family Mycobacteriaceae; genus Mycobacterium. The sequence continues at coordinate 149,199 of JAYZBN010000036.1, forward strand.
CCGCTCGGCCAGCGCGCACGCCAACCGGGCCCGTTCGGGCTCGTCGCGGTTGTCGCTGGGGTGGCGCCGCTGGCCGTCGCGGACCGGCACGCGGTTCAAGTAGCCGCCGTAGCCGATCAAATCCGTCGCCGCGGCAAGCTCTCGCCGGGTCTGCGGCGTCATCCAGTCCATGTCGCCGGGGCCCAGCCCCACCACCGTGACGCTGCCGGCGGCGGGCGTGCGCCGTCCACGCTGCCCGCCCGGCAATATCGCCAGCGAAAAATACGGAACGCCGGCCTCGTCGACCTCGGCGGCGGGCAGTATGCGTTGCGTGGCGGTGCTGGCCCGCTCCACGTAGAACGCCTCCTCGAGCTGTCCGGATGCCGAAAGCGCTTCGCGCACAGCGTGATACGAGCGTCCGAGTTTGAGCACGACGGCGGCGTCGGCGTCGGCGAGGCGACGGGTCAGCTCCTCGACCGGCAGCGTGCCCGGCAGCACCGACAGCACCTCGTCGCCGGCCACCAACGGTGTCGCGATGGCCGCCGAGGCCGCGCTCACCGAGGTCACGCCGGGCACGATGACCGCGTCGAACCGTGCGGTCAGCCGGGTGTGCAGATGCATGTAGGAGCTGTAGAACAGCGGATCGCCCTCGGCCAGCAGGGCCACATTGCGACCGGCGTCGAGGTGCGCCGCGATGCGCTCGGTGGCCTCGATGTAGAAGTCCTCGATGGCACCGGCATAGCCGCCGGGATGGTCGGTGGTCTCGGTAGTGACGGGGTACACCAGGTGCTCTTCGATCTGCCCCGGCCGCAGATACGGTTCGGCGATCCCGCGGGCGATGCTGCGGCCGTGCCGGGCGCTGTGATAAGCCACCACGTCGGCCTCGCCGATCACCCGCGCGGCCTTGACCGTCACCAATTCCGGGTCCCCGGGCCCCAGCCCGACGCCCCACAACGTGCCCCTGTGGGTGCTCATTCGCGCTCGCTGGCAATCGCGTTGACGGCGGCGGCGGCCATCGCGCTGCCCCCGCGACGTCCCCGCACCACCAGATACGACGTTCCGCGCGGGTTGTCGATGAGCTCCTGTTTGGACTGCGCCGATCCCACGAAACCCACCGGCCCGCCGAGCACCCCGGCCGGCGGGGCGATTCCGTCGTCGATCAACTCGAGCAGCCGAAACAGCGCGGTCGGGGCGTTGCCGATCGCCAGCACCGCTCCGGGCAGCCGGTCCGCCCACAGCTCCACGCCGGCCGCCGAGCGAGTGGTCTGCCGGCGTGCGGCCAGCTCGGCAGCCCGCGGATCGGCCACCAGGGACACCACCTGGTTGCCGGCCGGCAGTCGCGCGGCGGTGATCCCGGCGGCCACCATCGACGAATCGCACAGCACCGGAGCGCCGCTGAGCAGGGCTGTGCGGACCCGTTCGACGACGTCGTCCGTGAAGGCGACGTGCTCGGCGACGTCGACCTGGCCGCAGGTGTGGATCAACCGGACCACCACTTGTGCCACGTCGGCGGGGAAGCGGGCCAGGTCGGCTTCGGCGCGGATCGTCGCGAACGACTGGCGATAGATCTCCGCCGCGTCGCGAATGTAGTCGAGCACTCGCCCACCCTAAAGCTTGGTGGAGTGACGACCCGCTGCGCCCGGTGACAGCCTGCGGTATCCGTCTGGCGTGGCCATCAGCACCTCACCGGCGAGCGGACTGCCGCAGGCCCGGTCGCAGCCGACGAAGTGCCGGTGCACCGTCGAGGCGGCATCCAGGGATTGCGCGGCGTCGGCCCGCACGTCGGCGGCCGAGCGCGCGCAGCCGGGGCTGCCGGTGCAGGCGCTGACGGTCAACCAGGGCGAGTTCTCGTCGAACACCAAGCCCAGGGGCGCCAGCACCCGCAGGGCGGTATCGGCCACCTCTTCGCTCAGATCACACACCAGCACCGAGCGCCACGGCGTGATCACCAACGGCGCCTCGATCGCGGCCAGGTACTCCGCAACGCGTGCCGGCAGCACCCCCAGCGGCACCGCGGCGCCCAGCGTCACCCGACCTTGCTGACCGGGGCAGTCCTGGCCGATCCAGCCCACCGGCGCCGTGGTGACGGCCAGAAAGGACGTGGCGCGCGGGTCGGCGTCGGGTAGCAGTTGCCGAACGTCATCCAATTCCTGGACGCGCCAAGCCGTTCCGCGGATGTCGACGAACCGTAGGGCCAGGGTCGCCAACGTTTCGACCACTTCGCCGGCCGCCAGCCGGACGCCGGTGTCGCGTCCGGCAAGCAACAACGCACACTCGTCGGCGAATGCGTGGATGCCGATGTCGGCGCGCAGCCCCGATACGTCGGCACGCCCGTCGTCCAGGCCGAACCAGAACCGGCCACCCAGCCCGGCGAGCCTGGGCTCGCCGCAGATCGCGGCGTCCAGCTCTTTGACCCACGGCCGCACGTCGAGGTCGCCGCCGCAGCGCCCCGACAACGGTGACGCCACGATGTTGCGGACCCGTTCATGCGTCATCGACGGCAACAGGCCCGCGGCCGCCAGCGCCTCGGCGACCGCGGTCACGTCGGTCAGCCCGCGCAACTGCACGTTGCCCCGGGCGGTCAGCTCGAGCGTGCCCGAACCCAACTGGCTGCTTACGGTTGCCAACGCGGCCAGCTGGGCGGCCGTGATCATGCCGCCGGGCAGCCGGATCCGGGCCAGGGCGCCGTCGGCCGCCTGGTGCACCTGCAGCGCACCCGGGCATGCGTCCGTGTCGCGCGTCCTGGCCACCCGTCCACGGTACGGCCCGCGCCGAGGGCGACGGCCGGGATTGCCTTCAGCCAGACGTAAACCCTTACTCAAGCCCCTGGTCGCGCCATAGCGTCCGCACGGTGAGCATTGCCACCGCACTCGACGCTGCGTCGAGGTCGAGCAACCCGGGCAGCGCACCAGCCGGTGGGCCGAGCGGAGTATGGGCGCGTCGCAAATGGGAAGTCGTGCGCGTCGTGTCGCCGCTGATGCTGTTGGCGCTGTGGCAGCTGGGCAGCGCGCTCGGTGTGATTCCCGCAGATGTCCTTCCGGCCCCGTCCTTGATCGTCGAGGCCGGCGTGGAGTTGACCCGTAATGGTCAGCTCGCCGCCGCGCTGCACATCTCCACCGTCCGGGTTGTCGAGGGGCTCCTGCTGGGCGGGATCATCGGGCTTGTGGCGGGCGCGGCGGTCGGGTTGTCGCGCTGGGTCGAATCGACCTTGGACCCACCGATGCAGATGATCCGGGCGCTGCCCCACCTCGGGCTGATCCCGCTGTTCATCCTCTGGTTCGGCATCGGCGAGCTGCCCAAGGTGTTGCTCGTTGCCCTTGGTGTGGTCTTCCCGCTGTACCTGAACACGTTTTCGGCGATCCGGCAGGTCGACCCGAAGATGCTGGAAACCGCTCAGGTGCTGGGTTTTTCGTTTTTTCAGCGGTTCACCCGGATCATCGTGCCCAGCACGGCGCCGCAGGTGCTGGTGGGTTTCCGGCAGTCGCTGGCCATCGCGTGGCTGACGCTGATCGTCGCCGAGCAGATCAACGCCGACAAGGGAATCGGCTTCCTGATCAACAACGCCCGAGATTTCTTGCGCATCGACATCATCATCTTCGGGCTGACCATCTATGCGCTGCTGGGCATCGTCACCGATGCGGTCGTCCGGCTCATCGAGCGTCGCACCCTGCGCTACCGACACTGAAAGGTCCGGGCTTTGACACTCATCGCGGAATCGGACGCCGCCACCCGCGGGGCGACCGGCATCGCCGGGGAACTGTGCCACGTCGGCAAGTGGTACGGCAATCGGCAAGTGCTGAACGACGTTTCGGTGCGGGTACGTCGCGGTGAGATCGTCGCGCTGATCGGGCGCAGCGGCTCGGGCAAATCGACTGTGCTGCGGGTGCTCGCCGGTCTGTCCGATGACCACAGCGGGCATCGCGTGGTGACCGGCGCCCCGGCCCTCGCATTCCAGGAGCCGCGCCTGTTTCCATGGCGCGACGTGCGGACGAACGTCGGATACGGCCTGGCCCGCAGCCGCCTGCCGCGGGCGCAAGTCCGGGCTCGCGCCGACCGGGCGCTGGCCGACGTCGGGCTGTCCGACCACGCCGGCGCGTGGCCGCTGACCCTGTCCGGCGGTCAGGCGCAACGGGTTTCGCTGGCCCGGGCGCTGGTCGCCGAACCGCAACTGCTGTTGCTCGACGAGCCGTTCGGCGCGCTGGACGCGCTGACCCGGCTGACCATGCACACGCTGCTGCTGGATCTGTGGCGCCGGCATCGCTTCGGGGTGTTGCTGATCACCCATGATGTCGACGAAGCCGTGGCGCTGGCCGACCGCGTGCTGGTGCTCGAGGAAGGCCGCGTCATCCACACGCTGTCCATCGACGAGCCTCGCCGCGCACCCGGCGACCCGGGTGCCCACACCGACCAGCATCGCGTCGAGCTGCTGGATCGTCTTGGCGTGCGGCTTTGATGCGCGGATTCATCGCGCTGGTGCTTGCGCTCGCACTGCTGTTGACCGGATGCGTTTCGCGCAGCGCCAGTCTGGGGCCCAAGCCGCCGCCGGCCGCGGTGCCCGCCTCGGAGTTGTCGGGTCTCACGCTGCAGGTGGGGGATCAGAAGGGCGGTACCGAAGCGCTGCTGCGCGCCGCCGGGCAGTTGGAAAACCTGCCCTATCGGGTCGCGTTCTCGACGTTCACCTCCGGGCCGCCACAAGTCGAGGCCGCCACCGCGGGCAAGATCGACTTCGCGATCACCGGTAACACGCCGCCGATCTTCGGGGCCGCCAGCAACGCGAAGATCAAGGCGGTCTCCGCATACGGTGGCGGTGGTGCGGGCAATCGTGTTCTGGTGCACGCGGATTCGTCGATCACGTCGGTCTCCGAGTTGCGCGGTAAGGCAGTCGCCGTCGCCAAGGGCAGCTCGTCGCACGCCAACCTGCTGGCCCAGCTGGACAAGGCCGGGCTCACACCCGCCGAGGTGAAATTCGTATTCCTGCAGCCCGCCGATGCGCTGTCCGCGTTCAGTCAGCACCAGGCCGACGCGTGGGCCATCTGGGATCCGTACACGGCCCAGGCCGAGCAGCAGATCCCGGTGCGCAGCATCGCCGAGGCGCAGGGCGTCACCAATGGCGACTGGGTCGGTGTCGCGTCCGACCAGGCGCTGGACGACCCCAGACGCAACACCGCGCTGTCCGACCTGCTGGTACGTTTCGAGAAGGCCGTGCAGTGGGCCAGGGCTCATCCGCAGGAATGGGCTCAAAGCTATTCCGCGGCAGTGGGTTTGGATCCAAAGGTGGCGACGGTCGCGGCGACGCGCAGCCTGCGGCTGCCGACCGAACTCGGTGAAGACGTGGTCGCGTCCGAGCAGAAACTGGCCGACTTGTTCGCGGCCGCCGGCCAGCTCGCATCGTCACCCAGGTTCGCCAACTGGGTCGACCGCCGATTCAATGAGGCGCTGCGGCCCGGCCTCGCCAGCTGATCAACGGGTGGGGTTGAAAAGGCCCCGGTGCGGGCATTCTCGTGGCCGTGAGAACGGTCGAATATGCCCCGGGCCGCATGGCCGACGTCTTCGGCGAGCCTGCGCCGTTCACGATCTTGCTGTGGCATGGCGCGCAAACCGATGCCCGCGCCGCCGTCGGCCCACTGGCCGGGATGCTGGCCGAGCGTGGCGCCGCGGTGGTCGCCCCGGACTGGAACTCCCATGCCCAAGACGGCGGGCGGGCGGATCTGCTGGCGTCGCTGACGTTCGCCCGCAACCTCGCCACCGACGCCGAGCGCATCCTGCTGGTCGGATGGTCGATGGGCGGTGCCGCGGCGGCGGGCGTGACGTTGCATACGGGGCGGCTCGACTTCGCTCCCGCACACACGGTCTGCCTGGCCGGAGCTTTCATGGTGCCCGATCCCATCTTCGGTGCGGCGCTGACCGACGGGCTCAGCGGTGCCGATATCGGTTCGCCGTTCACGTTGCTGCACGGCCTCGACGACGACGTCGTCCCCGTGCACGCGAGCAGAGACTTCGCCGCCCGCCTGGAACGCGTCGGCTGGCCGGTGGAGGTGGTCGAACTGGCCGCCGATCACGGCTCGATCGCCGGCGCCGACTACGACGCCCTCGCCGACTGCTACGAACCGGGCACGAGCAAGGAGGCGCTGCGGGTCGCCGAGGAGGTCGCCGCTCGGATCGCGGCGACACTGCGGTACGAATGATGGGTGGCTGAGCCGACCATCCTGCTGCTGTCGACATCCGACACGGACCTGATCAGCGCCCGATCCAGCGGGAAGAACTTTCGGTGGGCCAACCCGTCGCGGCTCTCGGAAGACGAATTGCCCGACCTGCTGGCCGGCGCCGCCATCGTGGTGGTGCGGATCCTCGGCGGCTATCGGGCCTGGCAAAGCGGCATCGACACGGTGATTGCCAGCGGGGTGCCGGCGGTCTTGGTCAGCGGCGAGCAGGCCGCCGACGCCGAACTGACCGGTCTGTCCACGCTGGCCGCCGGGATCGCGGTGCAGGCGCACATCTATCTGGCCCACGGCGGCGTGGACAACCTGCGTCAGCTGCACGCCTTCCTCTCGGACACCGTGCTGATGACCGGGTTCGGGTTCACCCCGCCGGTCGTGACGCCGACGTGGGGAGAGCTGCCGACGCCGAACGTCGCCGATGAGGACGGCCCGACGATTGCGGTGCTGTACTACCGCGCGCAGCACCTGGCCGGCAACACCGGCTACGTCGAGGCGTTGTGCCGGGCCATCGAGGACGCCGGCGCGCGGCCGATGCCGGTCTACTGCGCGTCGCTGCGCACCGCCGAACCCGAGCTGCTGCGACGACTGGGCGATGCCGACGCCATGGTGGTGACCGTGCTGGCGGCCGGGGGACTGAAGCCGGCCAGGGTCTCCGCCGGCGGCGACGACGACAGCTGGAACGTCGAACATCTTGCCGCCCTGGATATCCCGATCCTGCAAGGGCTGTGCCTGACCAGCCCGCGGGCCCAATGGCGCGCGAACGACGACGGCCTGAGTCCGCTCGACGTGGCCAGCCAGGTGGCGGTGCCCGAGTTCGACGGCCGCATCATCACGGTCCCGTTCTCCTTCAAAGAGATCGACTCCGACGGGCTGATCTCCTATGTCGCCGACCCGGAACGCTGCGCCCGGGTCGCCGGACTGGCGGTGCGCCACGCGCGGCTGCGCCACGTCGCGCCGGCGGATAAGCGGGTGGCCCTGGTGTTCTCGGCCTATCCCACCAAGCACGCCCGCATCGGCAACGCGGTCGGATTGGACACGCCGGCAAGCGCCATCGCGCTGCTGCAGGCGATGCGCGCTCACGGCTACCGGGTGGGTGAACTGCCGGGCGTCGAGGCCGACGACGGTGACGCCCTGATCCACGCTCTGATCGAACGGGGCGGCCAGGACCCCGACTGGCTCACCGAAGGCCAGCTCGCCGGCAACCCGATCCGGGTGTCCGCCAAGGATTACCGCGAATGGTTCGCCACCCTGCCCCCCGAATTCACCGACGCGGTGACGGAGCACTGGGGCCCGGCGCCCGGAAATCTCTTCGTGGACCGCAGCCGCGATCCCGACGGCGAAATCGTCATCGCCGCAATGCAATCCGAGAACCTGGTGCTGATGGTGCAGCCGCCCCGCGGGTTCGGCGAAAACCCGGTCGCGATCTACCACGACCCGGATCTGCCGCCCAGCCACCACTACCTGGCCGCCTATCACTGGCTGGACGCCGGCTTCGGGTCGCACGCGGTGGTGCATCTGGGCAAGCACGGCAACCTGGAATGGTTGCCCGGCAAGACGCTGGGCATGTCGGCGGCCTGCGGCCCGGATGCCGCGCTGGGCGATCTGCCGATGATCTACCCGTTCCTGGTCAACGACCCCGGCGAGGGCACACAGGCCAAAAGGCGCGCGCACGCCGTTCTGGTCGACCACCTCATCCCGCCGATGGCGCGCGCCGAAACCTACGGTGACATCGCCCGTTTGGAGCAGTTGCTCGACGAACACGCCAACGTCGCCGCCCTGGATCCGGGCAAGCTGCCCGCTATCCGCCAGCAGATCTGGACCCTGATGCGGGCCGCGAAGATGGACCACGACCTGGGTCTGACCGAGCGGCCCGAAGAAGACTCATTCGACGACATGCTGCTGCACGTCGACGGGTGGCTGTGCGAGATCAAGGATGTCCAGATTCGCGACGGCTTGCACATCCTGGGGCAAAAGCCAACGGGCGACGCCGAACTGGACCTGGTGCTGGCGATCCTGCGGGCACGCCAACTGTTCGGCGGCGAGCACACCCTGCCCGGATTGCGTCAGGCGCTGGGCCTGGCCGAGGACGGCACCGACGACCGGACCACGGTCGATCGAACCGAGGCGGCGGCCCGCGAGCTCGTCGGGGCGTTGCAGGCGACGGGCTGGGATGCCGATGCGGCCGAACGGATCACCGACAACGCCGACGTCGCGGCCGTACTGCGATTCGCGGCCACCGAAGTGGTGCCACGGCTCGCCGGAACCGCCGCCGAAATCGAGCAGGTGCTGCGCGCCCTCGATGGCCGATTCATCCCGGCCGGCCCGTCCGGCTCGCCGCTGCGCGGCCTGGTCAACGTGCTGCCCACCGGTCGCAACTTCTACTCCGTCGACCCCAAGGCCGTGCCATCTCGCCTGGCCTGGGAAGCCGGTGTCGCGCTTGCCGATTCACTGTTGACCCGGTACCGCGACGACCACGGGCGATGGCCGCAATCCGTCGGGCTGTCGGTGTGGGGCACCTCGGCCATGCGCACCGCCGGTGACGACATCGCCGAAGTCCTTGCGCTGCTCGGTGTCCGGCCGGTGTGGGACGACGCCTCGCGGCGGGTCGTCGACCTGGCGCCGATCCCGCTCGCTGAGCTTGGCCGTCCGCGCATCGACGTGACGGTCCGCATCTCCGGTTTCTTCCGGGATGCCTTCCCGCACGTCGTGACGATGCTCGACGACGCGGTGCGGCTGGTCGCCGACCTCGACGAGCCCGCCGAGGAGAACTACGTCCGTGCGCACGCCCAGGCCGACCTGGCTCAGCACGGCGATCAACGCCGCTCCACCACAAGGATTTTCGGATCCAAGCCGGGCACCTATGGCGCCGGCCTGTTGCAGCTGATCGACAGCCGCAACTGGCGTGACGACGCCGACCTCGCCGCCGTGTACACCGCCTGGGGCGGCTTCGCCTACGGCCGCGACCTGGACGGCCGCGAGGCCGTCGACGACATGAACCGGCAGTACCGGCGCATCGCGGTGGCCGCCAAGAACACCGACACCCGCGAACACGACATCGCCGACTCCGACGACTATTTCCAGTACCACGGCGGCATGGTGGCCACGGTCCGCGCGCTCACCGGGCAGGCCCCGGCCGCCTACATCGGCGACAACACCCGCCCCGACGCGATCCGCACCCGCACGCTGTCGGAGGAGACCACCCGGGTGTTCCGCGCGCGCGTCGTCAATCCGCGCTGGATGTCGGCGATGCGGCGGCATGGATACAAGGGCGCGTTCGAGATGGCGGCGACCGTGGACTACCTGTTCGGCTACGACGCGACGGCCGGGGTGATGGCCGACTGGATGTACGAACAGCTCACCGAGCGCTACGTGCTGGACCCGGAGAACCGCAAGTTCATGTCGGAATCGAATCCCTGGGCGCTGCACGGCATGGCCGAACGGCTGCTGGAGGCCGCGGGGCGTGGCATGTGGGCGCAGCCGCAACCGGAAACGCTCGACGGGCTGCGGCAGGCGCTGCTGGAAACCGAAGGCGATCTCGAGGGCTAATTTTTTCTGCCGAACCACAGCTACACAAAATCGGAGCCGCCGTCCACGTTGACGGTGGCCCCGGTGACATAGCCGTTGCGCCGCGACGCCAGGTAGGCGGTCAGGGAGGCGACCTCTTCGGGCAGCCCGGCGCGGCCGAGGTCGCAGGGTTGGTGAAAGTTGTTATCGATCCAGGTCATGACGTCGACGGGATTGGTCGCGTCCAGGCCGTCGGCGGCGAGAATGTCCTTGAGGTTCTCGGTGAAGCTGGCGGTGACGATGGTTCCCGGGCACACGCAGTTGACCAGAATGCCATCGGTGGCAAGGCTTTTCGATAAATTCTTGGTGACGCTGGCCAACGCCGCCTTGGACGCCGTGTACGCGACGATCCGCGGGTTTTGCCGCTGGATCGAGTGTGCCGCAAAGGTGACGATGCGGGCCCATTCCGCCGCGCGCAGCAGCGGTAACGCCCCGCGGATCACCCGCACCCCTGACATGGTGCCGAGCGCGAACGTGTCGTCCCACCCCGCGTCGTCGAGCTGCTCGAAATAGCCGTCGCCCGGCCCGATCGTGTGGACCAGCGCGTTGAGCCGCCCCCAACGCTCGGCCACCGCGGCGAATCCGTCGGCGATCGACTGTGCGTCGGTCATGTCGACGCTGATCCCGACGGCGTCCGGGGCGCCGGACTCGCGCAACGCCGTCACGGCGGCGTCGAGGGCTGCACGGCCACGGGCCATCACCGCCACGCTGGCGCCTTCGGCGGCAAGGGCTTGGGCGACGGCCAACCCCATTCCCTTGCTGCCGCCCGTGACCACGGCCGTCGATCCACCGAAACCGAGATCCATCGCTAGTCTCCTTTCAGCCCGCGCAGACAAAAACGCAATATGCGTTCGCGCAACACGTTGCGGTCGCAGTCACCCGTCGCCCACTGCTCGTTGATGCCCGCCCACACCACGCCGTGGACGAACTGGGCGTCGTTGACTGGGTCGATGTCGCGGAACACCCCGGCCTGCTGTCCACGCGCGAGCGCATCGCGCAGCGGCTTGAGCATCTCGGCGTAGGCGGGCTGCACCAGGCCGGGGGACTGCGATTGGGCTTCCAGCGACAGGCGGCGCAGATCGGATCCAATGCCGTCGTCGAATGCCAGGTCCAGTCGGCCGTCGATCCACGCGATCACCGACTCGATGTCCGTTGTGGCAGCGGCCATCCGGCGGCGTAGCCGTCGCGTGTCTCCCCGCGCGCTCTCCAGAAAGACCGCGGCGACGAGTTCTTCCTTGGAGCCGAAATGGCGATAGAACGCGCGGGTGCTCAGTCCGGCCCGCTCCAGCACCGCCGCGATGCTGAGTCCGCCAACGCCCTGCTCGCGCAACACGGTTGACGCGGCGGCGAGGATCTCGCGGCGCACCGCCGCGTCCGGGCCGAGTTTTTCGCGTCGCCGCGTGCGGGGGGTGCTCACGGATTCAGGCCGTCGCATCGTAGGCGGCGAGATAGTCCGCAAACCGCTCGCGAACGCCTTCGGGAGTCAGGCCGTAGTCGGCCAGGTCATAGTCATGCGCGCCGCGGGAGCCGGGCCGGTGATCCGCGGCCCAACGCGTGACCGCGCCGAGGGTGGCATCGGTGAAGGTCAAGCCCAAGGCGGCGTAGCTGGCTTGCAGCGTGCCGACCGGATCCGTCTGAAGGTCCGCGAACGAGACGTCGGCGAATCGGTCGTCGCCCATCCGGCCGCGGAAATCCATTGCCCGCCGGATGCCTTCGACCCAGCTGTCGACCTGCTCGGCGCCGAGTTCCCTGGCGTCGTCCCGATCGCTGCTCCAGCTGCGCACATACCGGATCAGGCTGCAGACCGAACCCATCACTTTGGCCGGATCGCGGTGACTCCACAGGAATTTGGCGCCGGGATATGCCTCGACGAGCGCGTCGAGGGCGAACATGTGCACGGGTGTCTTGAGGTGCCACAGCACCGGGGGGCAGTGCCATTGCAACAACCGGAGAACTCGCCGATGAAAGACGTAGGTCTCGCGCATGTCGCAACCCATCAGCCACGCGAGATACCCGGGCGCGCGCACGGCGCCGTCAAAGTGGAAGGTGCGGAAGCTCATTCCCATCAGGTCCTGGCATTCGGTCGGCGCCGTGGCCTCGGAGTTGTACAAGGTTTTCATCAGCGGGAACATCTCGTCGAGCATCTTCAGGCCGGCCTCGGCCTGCGCGATCCGCGGGTCGTTGTGTTCGGTGGCGGCCTCCGGCGGCGGGGTGGGCGCTTGCGATTCCCACATGCGCAGCGATCGGAATTGGGGATCGGCGGCCACCAGCTGGCTCAGCGCGGTGGTTCCGGTGCGGGGCAGGCCGATGACGAAGACGGGGCCCCCGACCGCCTGGTCGTCGATCTCGGGATGCTGCCGGTAGGCGTCCTCGACCTTCAGGCGTTGGATGAGGGCGTTGCTGATGGTGGCGTGCTGGATGACCCGCCCGATGTCATTGAGGTCCGCCTCGTGGTTCAGCGCGTCGACGATGCGTTCGAGTCCCTCGCGGTAGTAGGGCGATCCGAAATCGTCGAGGCCGGTTGCGGTTCGGGCACCATCCTCTAACTCGTCAGCATCGAAGGTCACCGTCCGAACCTTTCGTGCACCGCGCGGCGCCGGGCCGCGAGGATTCCTGCGCGCTCTTCGGGGGTGACTTGCGCTGTACCCGGAGGCAACTCGGTGTGGACATCGTCGAACGGCACCACCCGTGTCGTCGGCGTGGGCGCCGTTTCGGTGCGCACGCAGCGCAGGATGATCGGCCCGTTGCTGTGGCCCGCGGTGTCGAGCCAGTTGGCGATGCCGGGGTCGCGATCGCACAACACCACGCGGACCAATCCATCGGAATCCTTCGCGGCCTGATGGGCATTCAGGCTGGACTGGTGGCGGCCGTAATGGATCGTCTCCCACCAGGGGTTGCCGATCGAAAAGCTCCAATAAATGCCCTGTGGTGGCTCCACTTCGACGATGAGGGCCTCGCCCGGGCGCAGTTCCCACCGGCCGATCACCGGCCGGTTCTCCGCGGCGGCCCCTATGTCGGTGCGATCGATCGGGGGCAGGAAGCCGTTGGGTGGTGCGGCGGACCCGAACTGCAAAAAGAACGCCAGGTTGTCCGCGACGAAGTCGCCGAGCGCCGCCAATTGCCTGGTCACCGCCGAGTGGGGGTGGACCGCACCGGGGGTAGCCCGGGCCGGGTCGCCGAGCCGCTCGATGCGCAGCGACGATGCCACCTCGGCATCCCAGTCGTAGAAGAAGTGCCGCACCGTCAACGTGGGATGCTCACCTTCGATTCGCATCCAATTGCCCTCTTGCCCAGGCTGTTTCGAGGACGACAGCACCACCTCGAAGTTGCCGTCGGGATCCGCTTCGAGCTCGTCGACCAGCTCGTTGGCGGTGGCGGTGATGCCATTCATCGTCTGCAGCCCGACGTAGCGGGCGGTGCCGCGGTTGCCGTACAGCCGATAGCTCTGTCCGCCGCGCAGCGCGGCGCGGGTGTAGAGGCAGTCCGGGCACTCCATTCCCCAGGTCACGATGTCATCGGTGCTGGTGCGTTGGACACGCAATGCCGGATCCGGATCGAACCGCAGCGCCTCGTCGATACCCGCGGCGAGCAGCACCAGCAGGTGCCGGATTCCGGCGGCGGCGTCGGTCCGACTGCGGCTCGCCGGCTCGGATTCGACCGTACGCGCGGCTTCGTCGAGCCGGCTCAAGAGCTGTGACCACGCCGCAAACAGGTCGGGATCGCTCGTCTCGCCAGAGGATGCCAAGGCCGCCTCGGCGATCGTGAACGGCAACCACGCCAGCGGCTTCTTCGGATCGCTCATGATTGCCCGTTTCGATCGGTGCTCTGCGGCCTTAATTGAAAATAACGTTTTCAGTTAAGCTGTCATGACTATCGCAGCCGGGCGCCGAGAATGTCAACGCCCCCACCGCGCGGCGGTACGTTGTCCTGGTGACACCGACCTTCGCCGATCTCGCCAGGGCGCAATACATCCTGCTGACCACGTTCACCAAGGACGGCAAGCCCAAGCCGACGCCCATCTGGGCCGCCCTGGACAAACAGCGTGGGGACCGGCTCCTGGTCATCACCCAGGAGAAGTCGTGGAAGGTCAAGCGGATCCGCAATACCCCGCGCGTCACGCTGGCCACCTGCACCATGAACGGCCGCCCGACCAGCGAGGCCGTCGAGGGAACGGCGGCCATTCTCGACAAGTCGGCGACGGCCTCCGTTTACGACGCCATCGGAGAGCGCTACGGGGTGATGGGCAAGGTGTTCAACTTCTTCAGCAAGCTGCGCGGCGGCATGAACAACAACGTCGGCCTCGAACTGAAAGTGGCCTGACCGCCGAGGCGCCGTGGGCACCGTTCTCATCCCGATCCCGGACCGCGACTTCGACCCGACCGAGGTCGCCGTCAGCTGGTCGGTGTTGACGCGAAACGGCCACCGGGTGGTCTTCGCGACCGAAAGCGGCACGCCCGGGGCGGCCGACGACATCATGCTGACGGGCCGCGGACTGGACGCCTGGTCCGCGCTGCCGCTGCTCGGCGCCATCCCGCTGATCGGACTGACGCTGCGCGCGAACAAGACCGGGCGTCGTGCGTATCGGGACATGGTGCGCTCCAACGAATTTCAGCATCCGGTCAGCTGGGAGAACGCCACCCTCGACGGCGTGGACGGGCTGATGTTGCCGGGTGGGCACCGCGCCCGGGGAATGCGCGGCTACATCGACAGCGACATCCTGCACCGGCTGGTCGTGGAGGCCTTCGCCCGGGATCTGGTGGTGGCCGCCATTTGTCACGGGGTGCTGCTCGCCGCGCGCAGCACCGATCCCACGACCGGCCGGTCCATCCTCTACGGCCGCAAGACCACGGCGTTGACGTGGGCCATGGAGCGGTTGGCCTGGCGCCTCACCCGATTCACCCGGTTCTGGGATCGCGACTACTACCGGACCTATACCGAGGAACCCGGCCAACCCGGCGGGTACATGTCGGTGCAGTCGGAAGTCACCCGCGCGCTTGAAGATCCAGCGGATTTTTGCGACGTCGCCCGCGGATCGCCGCACTGGCGGCTGAAAACCTCGGGAATGGCGCGCGATACGCCGACCGACTCGAGGCCCGCCTTCGTCGTCGACGACGGCGGCTACGTGTCGGCGCGCTGGCCCGGCGACACCCACACTTTCGCAACGGTGTTGTCGCAGAAGCTGAACGCCGCGCACTAGCCCGCTACGTCGCGGAGCCCGTTCCCAGATGCTCGCCGAAGAACGCGAACACCCGCCGCCACGCATCCTCGGTGGCGTTCGCGTCGTAGCCGAAACCCGCTATGCGAAGCAGCGGCTGGGCCGGCAGCTCGTTGGCGAAGCTGTGCCCGACGCCCGGATAGGTCTTCACATCGGCGGTGATGTTCTTGGCCGCGATGGTCTTGTTCAGCTTCTCGGGCGCGCCACGGCCCAGCGGGTCGCGGGCGCCGAAGCTGGCCACCACCGGGCACGCGCCGTCGAGCGTTTTGTCGAGGTTGCGGGGCAGGGGAGCGCCATAGAAAGGCGCGGAGGCGCCAAAGCCTTTGGGCGACATGACAAGAGCGAACTGACCGCCCATGCAGAAGCCCGCGATGCCGACCTGGCCGTTGCATTCCGGCATGGCCTTCAGGTGATCGCGCGCGGCCAGGATGTCGTCGAGGGCGCGGCCACGCTGCGTTTGCAACTCCTTCATGACGCGGGTGATGCAGCGGATGCGGCCGCCGCGGGCATACATGTTCGGGGTTATCGCCAGATAGCCCGCCGCCGCGATGCGGTCATTGATCGACTGCTTGTCCCGGCCGTAACCGAATGCATCGTGGATCACCACCACACCCGGCCACGGACCTTGTCCGGGCGGGGTGCTCAGTAACGCATCGATCGGTCCGTCGGGGGTATCGATGTGAATCGTCGTCATAGCGTCATCTAACTGCAACCACGCCGGCGAGCACCACGGGAACTCAGGTGTGGTCCGCGGGCGTTGGTCTGGCATGGTGTCGCGGCTGTTGCTGATCTACGCCGTCGTCGAACTCGCGGTGATCTTCGCGTTTGTGTCGACGATCGGATGGGGCTGGACCCTGCTGGCGCTGTTGGCCACCTTCCTGCTCGGCTGGGGGATCGTGGCCCCGCTGGCGGGTTCGCACCTGATCCGCCGAATCGGGCAGCTGCGCTCGGGTCTGGCCGCACGACGCGCCGCGGCCGGTGACGGCGCGCTGGTCAGCCTGGCGGTGCTGCTCGTTCTCGTGCCCGGCCTGGCGAGCACGGCGGTGGGCTTGTTGCTGCTCATCCCGCCGGTACGATCGGGCGTCGGCCCCGGGCTGACCGCGGTAGCGATGCGCAAGTTGCAGCGGCGGACGCGGGGACTCAGTTACGCGGGCGCGTTCGGCGGCGATCCGTACCCGGCCTCGTACGCCCGTGGGGCCTACCCGGACGCTGGCGGCCACGGCGACTACATCGACGGCGAGGTCATCGATGTCCGCGACGTCGAGGCGCCGGCGCGGCCGCAACGATTCGACGGCCGCTGACGCGGCGCTGTGACCGTCTGAGCATCGTTATCGCCATTCGGACCGGTGCACGTAGTTTTGGGCTGTGACCGCTAGATCCGCACCGGTAACCCTGCTGGTCAACGGTCGCGTGCACAGCCCGGCCCAGCCCGACGCGACCGCGATGGCGGTTCGCGACGGCCTCGTGGCATGGCTGGGCGCCGACGCGGTCGCGCGCCGCATGTTTCCCGACGCCGATGTCGAAGACCTTCAGGGCGGTTTCGTGGCGCCGGGATTCGTGGACAGCCACATCCACCTCACCGCGACCGGGCTCACGCTCAGCGGGCTGGACCTGCGGTCGGCAGCCTCGTTCGCCCAGTGCCTGCAGATGGTCGCCGACTACGCCGCCGCGCACCCCGGCCAGCCGGTGTGGGGGCATGGCTGGGATGAAACGTCGTGGCCGGAGAACGCCCCGCCGGGCACCGGCGACCTGGACGCCGTTGTCGGTGACCGGCCCGCCTACCTGGCGCGCGTGGACGTGCACTCCGCGCTCGCGTCGACGGGCCTGCGGCGGCTGGTCGGCGACCTTCCGGCGGCGGCGGGTTTCAGCGCCGAGGGGCCGCTGGTCGGCGACGCGCACCACCTGGTGCGGGCCGCTGCGCGGGACCGGCTGACCGCCGACCAACTCGCCGAAGCCCGTGTCGCGGCCCTGCGCGCCGCCGCCGCGGCGGGCATCGTCGCGGTGCACGAATGCGCCGGGCCCGAGATCGGCGGGATGGACGACTGGCTGCAATTGCGGGCCCTGGACCATGGCGTTGAGGTGATCGGTTATTGGGGTGAGCCGACGAGCAGCCCCGCCCAGGCGCTCGAGCTGATGGCGGCGACCGGAGCCCGCGGGCTGGCCGGCGACCTGTTCGTCGACGGGGCATTGGGGTCGCGCACCGCCTGGCTGCGCGAGCCGTACGCGGATGCGTCGCATCGCACCGGAACCTGCTATCTCGATTGCGATGCCGTCGAGAAACATCTGCGGGCATGCACCCAGGCCGAAGTCACCGCGGGTTTCCACGTCATCGGGGACGCCGCGGTCGAGACGGTGGTGAGTGCGCTCGAGTGCGTCGTCGCCGACCTCGGGCCGGTCGCGGTCGCACGCTGCGGACACCGCCTCGAGCATGTCGAGATGGTCAGCGCCGATCAGGCCGCCAAGCTGGGCCAGTGGGGTGTCATCGCCAGCGTGCAGCCCAATTTCGATGCGCTGTGGGGCGGCGCCGACGGCATGTACGCGCGGCGGCTCGGCCCCCAGCGAGCCAGTCGGCTCAACCCTTTTGCGCTGTTAGCATCCCAAGGCGTGCCCCTCGCGCTAGGTTCCGACGCTCCGGTCACCGATTTCGACCCGTGGGTGAGCGTGCGCGCAGCTGTCAACCACCGCACCCCCGGCAGCGGGATCTCGGCGCGGGCGGCGTTCGCGGCCGCCACCCGCGGCGGCTGGCGGGCGGCCGGCGTCCGCGACGGCAACGCGGGCACCCTGGTGCCGGGGGCGCCGGCCTCATACGCCATCTGGGATGCCGGAGACCTGGCGGTGCACGCCCCGCATGACGCCGTCCAGCGCTGGTCGACCGACCCGCGTTCCCGCGTGCCCGCGCTGCCACGATTAGGCCCGGGCGACGCCCTACCGCGGTGCCGCCGAACGGTGCATCGGGGCGCTGTGATCCATGGCTAGGGATCGGTCGGGCGGCGACCAACCCGCGGACCGAACCGATGCGGTGGACACGAACCTGCCGCAGCCGCCGGATTCCGACCCGATCAGCGATGAGGCCGAGTCGGACCGCGACGATCAGCCCGTCGACGTCCACGCCGAGCCCGACCCGCACGACCGGGACGAGGACGCCGCACCGGCCGAGGAACGCGCGCCGGCGGCCGGTCGGCGGGGGACCGCGGCGCGGGGCGCGGTAACGGGGTTGCTCGCCGCGGTGACCGCGCGGCTGCCCGCCGCCCAGGCCGCGATGCTGCCCCGCCTGACCCGGCTGAGTTGCGCCGTGGTGGGCGGTCTGCTGTTCTGCGCCAGTTTCCCGTCCCTCAACTGGTGGTGGGGCGCCGTTGTGGCCGCCGCGCTGCTGGCGTGGGTGTTGACGCACCCGGCGACTACGCCGGCGGGCGGCCTGGGTTACGGCTTCCTTTTCGGGCTGGCGTTCTACCTGCCACTACTGCCGTGGGTCGGGCTCCTGGTCGGCCCCATCCCGTGGATCGCGCTCGCCACCGTGTCGGCGCTGTTTCCCGCCCTGTTCGGCCTCTGCGCCGTCATCGTGCGCCGGCTGCCCGGCTGGCCCCTCTGGTTCGCGTTGCTGTGGGCGGCCCAGGAGTGGCTCAAGTCGATCGGTCCGTTCGGCGGCTTTCCCTGGGGATCGGCAGCATTCGGCCAGACGGAGGGCCCGTTCCTGCCCCTGGTCCAGCTCGGCGGTGTCGCGCTGCTGTCGATGGCGATCATGCTGGTGGGCTTCAGCGCGACGGCCATCGCGCTCGAGATCGTGAAGTGGTGGCACTCGGGTCATCCGGCGACCCGGGCGGCCGACGACGGACGCGCCGACGACCCCGATCAGGCGCCGCCCGCGGTGGTGCTGCCCGGCGTGTGCATCTGCCTGGTGCTGTTCGCGTCGCTCATCGTCTGGCCGCAGGTGCGCCACGCCGGCACCGGATCGGGTGGCGAACCGTCGGTCACCGTGGCGGCCATCCAGGGCAATGTGCCGAGGCTGGGCTTCGAGTTCAACGAACAGCGGCGCGCGGTGCTGGACAATCACGTCCAGGAAACCCTGCGGCTGGCGGAGGACGTGCGTTCGGGCGCCGCCCCGCAACCGCAATTCGTGATCTGGCCGGAAGACTCGTCGGACATCGACCCGCTGGTCAACAATGACGCGGCGCTGGAGATCTCGCAGGCCGCGGCGGCCATCGGCGCTCCGATCCTGATCGGCAGCGTGCTCGACGTGCCGGGGCGCCCGCCGCAGGATCCGAACTACACCAACACCATGATCGTGTGGAATCCGGCGACCGGCCCCGCCGATCGCCACGACAAGGAGATCGTGCAGCCCTTCGGCGAATACCTGCCGATGCCGTGGCTGTTCAAGCACCTGTCCGGGTACGCCGACCGCGCCGGAAGCTTCGTGCCCCGACCGGGCTCCGACGTGGTGCATATCGCGGGGGTGCCCGTCGGCGTCGCCACCTGCTGGGAAGTGATCTTCGACCGGGTGCCGAGGAAAGCGGTGCTCGGCGGCGCCCAGCTACTGGCCGTGCCGGCCAACAACGCGACGTTCAACAAGAGGATGAGCGAGCAGCAGCTTGCCTTCGCCAAGGTCCGGGCGGTCGAGCACGACCGGTACGTGGTGGTGGCCGGCACCACGGGGATCAGCGCGGTGGTGGCCCCCGACGGCGGCGAGCTGGCCCGCACCGAGTTCTTCCAGCCCGCCTATCTGGATATGCAGGTGCGCCTCAAGACCAGGCTGACCCCTGCGACGCGATGGGGGCCGCTGCTGCAATGGGTCATGGTCCTGGCGGCCGGAGCGGTGATCCTGGCCGGGATACGGCACAATGGATGGTTCCCGCGTTCGATACGTCTGCCGTCCACACGCCAATCGAAAGGGGCCGGTGCAACACCCGGCAAGCCCCGTCCGACGAGCACGACTGAAGACACCGCGCCCGACCCCCGGGACCGCACGCCGGCAGACGACGGCGACTGACCACGCCCCGTCCGACCAGGACGGGGTGGCACCGCATCGATTTCGGGCGACACAGAGGAGCTACATGACCACCGGCCAGCCGGCGCCCCAAACCCCCGGCAATCGTCCCAGCCAGCGCGTCTTGGTGATCATCCCTACCTACAACGAGCTGGAGAACCTCCCGGTCATCCACCGGCGGCTCAAGGACGCTTGCCCGCACGTGCACCTGCTCGTCGTGGACGACAGCAGCCCCGACGGCACCGGCCGGCTCGCCGACGAGCTGGCGGCGGCCGACGCCGGCCGCACGCACGTCATGCACCGCACCGCCAAGGACGGCCTGGGCGCGGCGTACCTGGCCGGTTTCGCGTGGGGGCTGAGCCGTGACTACTCGGTGCTGGTCGAAATGGACGCCGACGGCAGCCACGCGCCCGAACAGCTGAACCGCCTCCTGGACGCCGTGGACGCCGGGGCCGATCTGGCCATCGGGTCGCGCTACGTCGAGGGCGGCGCGGTTCGCAACTGGCCGAAGCGGCGCTGGGCCCTGTCCTGGACGGCCAACACCTACGCCCGGCTGGCGCTGGGCATCGGTGTGCACGACATCACCGCCGGCTACCGCGCGTATCGCCGCGAAGTGCTCGAAGCGATCGACCTCGCCGGGGTGGACTCCAAGGGCTACTGCTTCCAAATCGATCTGACCTGGCGCACGATCTGCAACGGGTTCACCATCGCCGAGGTGCCCATCACCTTCACAGAGCGCGAACTCGGCGTGTCCAAGATGAGCGGATCCAACATTCGCGAAGCCCTGGTCAAGGTCACCCGCTGGGGTATCCAGGGCCGGCGGTCGGGTGCCAGGGCCACCAGGGCCGACAACCGCACCTAGGTGCGGCCGCCCCGGCTCGGTCCGCGGGTCAGCCCCGCCGGCGGGTCTTGATGATCTCGAGGCGCTCCTTGAGCAGCTCCTCGAGCTCCTCGACCGAGCGGCGCTCCAGCAACATGTCCCAGTGCGTGCGCGGCGGCTTCACCTTCTTCGGCTCGGGCAGGTCGCCCTCGATCAGGGTGCCTTCCAGGCCGTTGCGGCACAGCCAGGTGCCAGGAATCTCGGCGTCGTCGGCGAAGGGGACCTCGAACTCCTCGCCGTTCTCCGTCCGGTACTTCGCGAGCTGACGCGGCGCAAGGTCGTGGTTGCGGTCCGTCTCGTAGCTCACGGCTCCGAGGCGACTGCCTCTCAGTACACGATCAGCCATGGCTGCTACTCCTTCAGGTCTTCTCGGAGCTCCGCGGCTCCTAAGTCTTTGAGAATAAGTCTTCACTGAGCAAACGCTGCGGCCGTCTGCGCAGTTCCCCGGCCGGAGCCGGCGTACGCGACGCGACCATCAATGATACCGGGATCACCGAGAAAACCCGACTAAAGTCGGCAAGCGTGAGCCGCCGTACCCACCCGCAGCCCTGTCGCTGGTGCGGCCGAGACGTCACCGATGCGGGGATGGGGCGCCGCCGCCAGTACTGCCGGCAGTCGTGCCGGCAACGCGCTTACGAACAGCGGGCCTCGCTGAACCGCCACGGCGCGACAGCGGTGGCCGACGACGCGGTGGTGCTGTCGGCCGAGGATGCCGCAGACCTGTCGGATCGCGTCTACCAGGTGCGGTGCGCGGCCGAGGACGTCGCCACGGCGGTCGAGGAAGGCGCCGGGGCCACCGAGCTACGCCAGTTATGCGATGCGCTGATCCAAGCCGCCCGGGCCGCCGACGGATGGCGCCGAGCGGGTGTTTGACCGCGTCGTTCGCTTCTCGCCGGCGGCCCCGAGGCTGCGCGACATGCGCCTGACCACCGGCTACGGTCAGCCGGGTACAGTCGCGCCATGGACGTCGGGCCATGTCTACAGCGCACCGCGGTCCAGCGGACACACCGGGCACCCGGAGTGACACTTTCTTTGCGCGGCGCGGCGCACCTGTCCAGGCCGGTCCTCCCGTAGTAGCCGGGAGCAGCGGACGTTTTGAAATTCGGTCGGAGTTGGACATACTCACCAGCAATATTCTTGGGTCGGAGAGCAGCACGGCGCTGGTCGAACGGGAAACGGCGTCGCCTCGTGCAGCAAATTTCCGTCACTCGGCGAAAACCGCATCCGGCGGTGGAAGACGGCCGCATGTCGTTAGGTGAGGGTTAGGCGAGGTTTGTGATGGTTGATCAACTCCAGCACGCGACCGAAGCGCTCCGTAAAGCGCTGGTCCAGGTTGAGCGCCTGAAGCGCACCAACCGTGCGCTGCTGGAGCGGTCCAACGAGCCGATCGCGATCGTCGGTATGTCGTGCCGCTTCCCGGGTGGCGTGGACAGCCCGGAGGCGCTGTGGCAGATGGTGGCCGACGGCCGCGATGTGATCTCGGAGTTTCCCACCGACCGTGGCTGGGACGTCGCCAGCCTGTACGACCCCGACCCCGACGCGCGGCACAAGTGCTACGTGAACACCGGGGGCTTCGTCGACGGCGTGGCGGACTTCGACCCGGCCTTCTTCGGCATCGCGCCGAGCGAGGCGCTGGCGATGGATCCGCAGCATCGAATGCTGCTCGAGCTGTCGTGGGAAGCGTTGGAGCGGGCCGGGATTGACCCCAGCGGGTTGCGCGGCAGCGCCACCGGAGTGTTCGCCGGGCTCATCGTTCAGGGTTACGGCATGCTCGCCGAGGAGATCGAGGGCTACCGGCTGACGGGGATGACCTCCAGCGTCGCCTCGGGGCGGGTGTCCTACGTGCTGGGGCTGGAGGGCCCGGCGGTGTCGGTGGACACGGCCTGTTCGTCGTCGCTGGTGGCCTTGCACATGGCCGTGCAGTCGCTGCGCTCGGGGGAGTGCGACCTTGCCCTGGCCGGCGGCGCGACGGTGAACGCCACGCCGACGGTCTTCGTCGAGTTCAGCCGGCACCGCGGATTGGCGCCGGACGGACGATGCAAGGCCTACGCGGGCGCGGCCGACGGCGTCGGCTGGTCCGAGGGCGGCGCCATGCTGGTGGTGGAGCGCTTGTCGGACGCGCAGCGGCTAGGGCATCCGGTGTTGGCCGTGGTGCGCGGCTCGGCGGTCAATCAGGACGGCGCCTCCAACGGGCTGACCGCGCCCAACGGTCCCTCGCAACAGCGGGTGGTGCGTGCGGCGCTGGCCAACGCCGGGCTGTCCCCTGCCGACGTGGACGTCGTCGAGGGCCACGGCACCGGAACCACATTGGGCGACCCCATCGAGGCGCAGGCCCTGCTGGCCACCTACGGGCAGGATCGCAGCGAGCCGCTGTGGCTGGGCTCGATCAAGTCGAACATGGGTCACACGCAGGCCGCCGCCGGGGCGGCCGGCGTCATCAAGATGGTGCAGGCGATGCGCCACGAGACGTTGCCGGCGACGCTGCACGTGGACGCTCCGAGTCCGCACGTCGACTGGTCGGCGGGCTCGGTGTCGTTGCTCACCGACGCGCAGGCCTGGCCCGGCGACCGTCCGCGTCGGGCGGGCGTGTCGTCCTTCGGCATCAGCGGCACCAACGCGCACGTCATCGTCGAAGCCGCTCCCGCCGAGCCTGCGCGTGCGGCCGGACCGGTGCGGGCGGTGGTTCCGTGGGCGGTGTCGGCGAAATCGCCGTCGGCGTTGGCGGCGCAGGCGGCGCGGTTGGCCGAATACGTTCGCGCGCACAGTGATCTCGACATCGCCGATGTCGGGTGGTCGTTGGCGGGCCGCGCGACGTTTGAGCACCGGGCGGTCGTCGTCGGCGGTGACCGCGACCGGCTGCTGGCCGGGTTGGACGAGTTGGCCAACGACGATCCCACCGGATCGGTCATCCGGGGCATCGCGACGCCAACGGGCAAAACCGTGTTCGTCTTCCCGGGCCAGGGCTCCCAATGGCTGGGCATGGCCATCGAATTGCTGGACACCGCGCCGGTATTCGCGCAACAGATCCGCGACTGCGAAGACGCCTTCGCCGAGTTCGTCGAGTGGTCGCTGATCGATGTGTTGCGCGGCGCACCCGATGCGCCGGGACTGGACCGGGTCGATGTCGTGCAGCCGGTGCTCTTCGCCGTGATGGTGTCACTGGCCGAACTGTGGAAGTCGGTCGGGGTGAACCCGGATGCGGTGATCGGCCATTCGCAGGGTGAAATCGCCGCCGCTTACGTCGCCGGCGCGCTGTCGTTACACGACGCGGCCCGGGTGGTCACACTGCGCAGCAAGCTGCTGACGGCGCTGGCCGGCCCCGGCGGAATGCTGTCCATCGCCTGCAGCACCGAACGGGCCCGGGAGTTGTTGGCGCCCTACGGCAATCGAGCCGGCATCGCCGCGGTCAACGGCCGCTCGGCTGTCGTGGTGTCGGGCGAGGTGGCCGCGCTCGACGAGCTCGTCGGCTTCTGCGCCGACCTCGAGCTGCGGACCCGGCGGATCGACGTGGACTACGCCTCGCACTCGGTCGAGGTCGAGGCGATCCGCGCGGATCTCGCGGAGGTGCTCTCCGGCATCGAGCCGCGCTCCTCGCGCATTGCGTTCTTCTCCACGGTGACCGGAACCCGTTTGGACACAGCCGGATTGGACGCCGACTACTGGTATCGCAACATCCGGCAGACCGTGCAGTTCGACCAGGCGGTGCGCAGCGCCTGCGAGCACGGGTACCGGACCTTCATCGAATCCAGTCCGCACCCGGCGCTGGTCGCCGGCATCGAGGACACCGCCAACGACAGCCTGCCGGGCGACACCGAGGCCGCTGACGTCACAGTCATCCCCACCCTGGGCCGCGACGACGGCGGACTCGACAGATTCCTGACGTCGGCCGCGACCGCGTTCGTCGCCGGAGTGAGCGTGCGCTGGCGCGGTGCGCTGGACGGCGCCGGCTTCGTCGAGTTGCCGACGTATGCCTTTGACCGGCGCCGGTTTTGGCTGTCCGGGGAGGGCATCGCGGCGGACGCCTCGGGACTGGGCCTGGGCACCAGCGAGCACCCGCTGCTGAGCGCGGTCGTCGAGCTCCCGGCTTCGGGCGGGGTGGTGCTGACCGGCCGCCTGTCGCCGAGCCTGCAGGGCTGGCTGACCGATCACGCCGTGTCCGGCACGGCCGTGTTCCCCGGATCCGGCTTCGTGGAGCTGGCGATCCGTGCCGGCGACGAGGTCGGTTGCTCGACGGTCGACGAACTGACGCTGCAGGCGCCGTTCATGTTGCCGGCCAAGGATTCCGGGTCGGCGTGGGTCGCCGTGCAAGTGGTGGTCGGCTCCGCCGAAGACTCCGGCCAACGCCCGGTGTCGATATTCTCGCGCCCCAACACCGGTTCCGGCTGGGTGTGCCACGCCGAAGGAACGTTGAGTCCCGGCCCGGTCGAGCCGGGAGCGGATCTGTCCGCCTGGCCGCCGGCGGGAGCCGTCAAGGTCGACGCGGCCGACGGCTACGAGCAGTTGGCGGCACGAGGCTACGGCTACGGCCCGGCGTTCCAGGGCCTGACCGCGGCGTGGGTGCGCGACGACGAGGTGTTCGCCGAGGTGCGGCTGCCCGACGCCGCCGGCGGCGTCAACGGTTTCGGGGTGCACCCGGCCTTGCTGGATGCGGCGATGCACGCACTGATCGTCAGCCAGCACGTCGCCGGCCAGCCCGACGAGGTCGTGTTGCCGTTCTCGTGGCAGGGCGTGTCGTTGCACGCGGCGGGCGCGTCGGCGGTACGTGTGCGCATCGCGCCGGCATCGACGTCGGCGGGCGCCGCGGCGTCCAGGGCGGTGTCGATCGAGCTGGCCGACGGACTCGGGTTGCCGGTGCTGTCGGTGCGCGCGATGGTGGCGCGCCCGGTGAGCGAGCGGCAGCTGCGCGCGGCGATGTCGGCTTCGGGTCCCGACCGGCTGTTCGAGGTGGTCTGGTCACCCGCCACGGCGACGGCCGGTGATGCCGAGCCGCCGGTACACGAGGTCTTCGAATCCATTGCGGCCGGCGAAGATCCGGTGTCTGGAACCTACGAGCGGACGCATCGTGCGCTGGCGGTCGTGCAGTCGTGGCTCACCGAACACGACTCCGGGGTGCTGATCGTCGCGACCCGCGGCGCGATGGGGTTGGCGGGGGAGGACGTCCCCGATCTGGCCGGCGCGGCGGTATGGGGGCTGGTGCGGTCGGCGCAGACCGAGCACCCCGGCCGCATAGTCCTGGTGGATTCCGATGCGGCGCTTGACGATAGCGCGATCGCGACCGTTCTGGCGGTCGGCGAGCCCGCGGTGTTGCTGCGCGGCGGCACGGCCTACATCGCGCGGGTGCACGGCAGCCGCGCCGTCGACGGCATCATGACGCCTCCGGCGGAGGGTCCATGGCGGCTCGGCATCAGCAGTGCGGGCACCTTCGAAAACCTGCAACTGGAGCCGGTTCCCAACGCCGGTGCCGCCCTGGAACCGGGGCAGGTTCGGGTGGCGCTGCGCGCCATCGCCACCAACTTCCGCGACGTCATGATCACCCTGGGCATGTTCACCCACGACGCCCTGCTCGGTGGTGAAGGCGCGGGCGTGGTGGTCGAAGTCGGGCCGGGGGTCACCGAGTTCGCGGTCGGCGATTCGGTGTACGGCTTCTTCCCCGACGGCAGCGGCACGCTGGTGCCCGGCGACGTCCGCCTGCTGCAGCGCAAGCCCGCCGACTGGTCTTATGCCGAAGCGGCCGGCATTTCAGCGGTTTTCACCACCGCCTACATGGCATTCATCCACCTGGCCGACGTCAAGCCCGGGCAGCGGGTGCTGGTGCACGCCGCCGCGGGTGGCGTGGGCATGGCCGCGGTGCAGCTGGGCAGGCACCTGGGCCTCGAGGTGTTCGCGACCGCGAGCCGCGGCAAGTGGGACACGTTGCGGGCCATGGGCTTCGACGACGATCACATCTCGGACTCGCGCAGCCTGGAGTTCGAGGAGAAGTTCCGCTCGGCCACCGGCGGCCGGGGCATGGATGTGGTGCTGGACTCGCTGGCCGGCGAATTCGTCGACGCCTCACTGCGGCTCGTCGCCCCCGGCGGCGTGTTCCTGGAGATGGGTAAGACCGACATCCGCGACCCGGGCGTGGTGGCCCAGGAGTACCCGGGTGTCCGCTACCGCGCCTTCGACCTGTTCGAGCCGGGCCGTCCGCGGATGCATCAGTGGATGCAGGAGCTCGCCGGGCTGTTCGACGCCGGCGTACTGGAACCGTTGCCCGTCACCACCTTTGACGTGCGACGCGCGCGCACCGCGCTGCGGTATCTGAGCCAGGCGAAGCACATCGGCAAGGTCGTCATGACTTTGCCTTCCGCCCTGGCCTCGGGCACGGTGCTGATCACCGGTGGGACGGGCATGGCGGGGTCCACGCTGGCCCGTCACCTGGTGGCGCACCACGGTGTCGAGGACTTGATGTTGCTGAGCCGGCGCGGTCCGGACGCACCCGGGTCCGCCGAGTTGATGGCCGAGTTGCAAACCGCGGGTGCCCGGGCGCGCGTGGTGGCGTGCGACGCGGCCGACCGGGCAGCACTGGCGCAGGTGATCGACGACATTGCGGCGCAGCGGCCGCTGTCGGGCGTGATCCACGCGACGGGCGTGCTGGACGACGCGATGGTCACCTCGCTGACGCCCGAGCGTGTCGACGCCGTGTTGCGGGCCAAGGTGGACGCCGCGTGGAACCTGCACGAGTTGACCCGCGAGATGAATCTGTCCGCCTTCGTGATGTTTTCGTCGATGGCCGGGCTGGTCGGCTCGTCGGGCCAGGGCAACTACGGGGCGGCGAACTCGTTCCTGGACGGGCTGGCCGCGCACCGACGATCGCACTGCTTGCCGGCGATCTCACTGGCCTGGGGGCTGTGGGACCAGGCCAGCGCCATGACCGGCGGGCTGGACGCCGCCGACCTGGCCCGGCTGGGCCGCGACGGGATCTTGGCGCTGTCCTCCGACGAGGCGATGGAACTCTTCGACACCGCGCTGATCATCGACCAACCATTCCTGGCGCCCGCCCGCATCGATCTCGGCGCCCTGCGCGCGCACGCGGTCGCGGTGCCACCGATGTTCACCGACCTGGTCAACGCCCCGACACGCCGCCGGGTCGACGATTCGCTGGCGGCGGCGAAATCGAAATCGGCGCTCGCGCATCGCCTGGAGGGGCTGTCGGAACCCGAGCAGCACGCCGTGCTCCTGGATCTGGTGCGTTCGCACATCGCCACGGTGCTGGGGAACGCGACCGCCGAGGCCATCGACCCGGACAAGGCGTTCCAGGAGTTGGGCTTCGACTCGCTGACCGCGGTCGAGATGCGCAACCGGCTCAAAACCGCTACCGGACTGGCGCTTTCGCCCACCCTGATCTTCGACTACCCGACGCCCAACGGCCTGGCCGGCTACATTCGCACCCAGCTCGCCGGAGTGCCGCAAGAGATCAAGCACGCTCCGGTCGCTCGCGCCACCGACGACGATCCGATCGTGATCGTCGGCATGGCGTGCCGCTATCCGGGCGGGGTGAATTCCCCCGACGACCTGTGGGAGATGCTGACCGAGGGCCGCGACGTGCTCTCCGAGTTCCCGACCGATCGCGGCTGGGACCTGGCCGGTGTCTACAACCCGGACCCCGATGTGCCTGGCACCTGCTACACCCGCACCGGCGGCTTCGTGGACGGTGTGGCAGATTTCGACCCGGCCTTCTTCGGCATCGCGCCCAGCGAGGCGCTGTCCATGGACCCCCAGCAGCGCATGTTCCTCGAGCTGTCCTGGGAAGCGTTGGAGCGGGCGGGAATTGAGCCCGGCAAGTTGCGCGGCAGCGCCACCGGCATGTTCGCCGGGGTGTACACGCAGGGCTACGGCATGGGCGCGGCGCCGACCGCGGAGGGCTTCCGGCTGACCGGACAGTCGTCGAGTGTGGCCTCGGGCCGGGTGTCCTACGTGCTGGGGCTGGAGGGCCCGGCGGTGTCGGTGGACACGGCGTGTTCGTCGTCGCTGGTGGCGTTGCACATGGCCGTGCAGTCGCTGCGGTCGGGGGAGTGCGACCTGGCCCTCGCCGGCGGCGTCACCGTGAACGCCACGCCAGACATCTTCGTGGAGTTCAGCCGCATGCGCGGGCTGTCCGAGGACGGCCGGTGCAAGGCGTACGCCGGCGCGGCCGATGGCACCGGATTCTCCGAGGGCGGCGGCATGCTGGTGGTGGAGCGCCTGTCGGACGCGCAGCGGCTGGGGCATCCGGTGTTGGCCGTGGTGCGCGGCTCGGCGGTCAATCAGGACGGCGCCTCCAACGGGCTGACCGCGCCCAACGGTCCCTCCCAGCAGCGGGTGGTGCGGGCCGCATTGGCCAGCGCCGGATTGACGGCGTCGGAGGTGGACGTCGTCGAGGGCCACGGCACCGGAACCACATTGGGCGACCCGATCGAGGCGCAGGCCCTGCTGGCCACCTACGGGCAGGATCGCAGCGAGCCGCTGTGGTTGGGGTCGATCAAGTCGAACATGGGTCACACGCAGGCCGCCGCCGGGGTGGCCGGCGTGATCAAGATGGTCCTGGCGATGCGCCACGAGATGTTGCCCGCGACACTGCATGTCGACGAGCCCAGTCCGCACGTCGACTGGTCGGCGGGCTCGGTGTCGTTGCTCACCGAGGCGCGGGCCTGGCCCGGCGACCGTCCGCGTCGGGCGGGCGTGTCGTCGTTCGGCATCAGCGGCACCAACGCACACGTCATCGTCGAGGCGCTGCCGGCCGAGGCGCCGCGCATCGTGGATGGTCCGAAGGCCCCCGTGGTGCCGTGGCCGGTCTCGGCGAAATCGCTGTCGGCGTTGAACTCTCAGGCCGCGCGGCTGGCGGCCCACCTGCGCGCCCACCCGGACCTGGACATCGCCGACGTGGGATGGTCGCTGGCGGGCCGGTCGGCCTTCGAACAGCGGGCCGTCGTCGTCGGCAGCGACCGCGACCGGCTGTTGGCCGGGTTGGACGAGCTAGCCGGTGACGACCTGGGCGGCTCGGTCATTCGCGGCGCGGTGACCGCCGGCAAGACGGTCTTCGTGTTCCCGGGCCAGGGCTCCCAGATATTGGGCATGGGAATGGGATTGCACGCCGGCTACCCGGTGTTCGCCGAGGCGTTCAACACCGTCGTCGCCGAACTGGACCGGCACCTGCTTCGTCCGCTGCGCGAGGTGATGTGGGGGCACGACGAAAACCTGTTGAACAACACCGAATTCGCCCAACCGACGCTGTTCGCGGTGGAAGTCGCGCTGTTCCGGCTGCTCGAATCCTGGGGCGTGCGGCCCGACTTCGTCATGGGCCACTCGATCGGGGAGTTGGCGGCCGCCCACGTCGCCGGTGTGCTGTCCCTGGAGAACGCCGCGGTGCTGGTGGCGGCCCGCGGTCGATTCATGCAGGCGCTGCCCGAGGGCGGCGCGATGGTCGCGGTCCAGGCCACCGAAGAACAGGTGCGGCCGTTGCTGGCGCCCTCCGAGCAGGCCGGCGTGGACATCGCCGCGGTCAATGCGCCGACGTCGGTGGTGATTTCGGGTGCACGAGAAGCAGTGGCCGCGGTGGCCGATCAGCTCCGCGCCGACGGCCACCGCGTGCATCAGCTTTCCGTGTCGCACGCCTTCCACTCCCCGTTGATGGATCCGATGATCGACGAATTCGGCACCGTCGCCGCCGGACTGGCCGTCGGCAAGCCCAGCATTCCGATCGTGTCCAACGTGACCGGACAGCTGGCCGGAGCTGACTTCGCCTCGGCGGCGTACTGGAAGCGCCACGTACGAGAGGCGGTGCGATTCGCCGACAGCGTGCGTTTCGTGCACTCGGCCGGCGGCAACCGCTTCCTCGAAGTCGGCCCGGGCAGCGGCCTGACCGCATCGATCGAAGAAACACTGGCTTCCGATCCGACGGCGGCCCCGGTGACCACCATGTCCGCGCTGCGCAAGGACCGCCCCGAGCCGCTCGCCTTGCTCAGCGCCGTCGCGCAGGGATACGTCGCCGGGATGGAAGTGGACTGGCGCGGTGCCCTCGGCGACGCGGGCCTGGTCGAGTTGCCGACGTATGCCTTTGACCGGCGGCGCTTTTGGCTCGCCGCCGACGGCGCCCCGGCGGACGCCGCGGGACTAGGCCTGGCCGCCGGTGAACACGCCCTGTTAGGCGCGGTGGTGGAATTGCCGGCCACCGGCGGAGTGGTGCTGACCGGCCGGTTGTCGCCCGCCAGCCAGGGCTGGTTGACGGACCACGCCGTCGGGGGTGTGGTGCTGTTCCCCGGCGCGGGATTCGTCGAGTTGGCGATTCGCGCGGGCGACGAGGTGGGCTGCGGAGTCGTCGACGAACTGAATCTGGCGGCGCCGCTGGTGTTGTCGGCCGGTGGGTCGGTCGCCATCCAGGTTGTGGTCGGCGGTCCCGACGATTCGGGTGGCCGTGCGGTGTCGGTGTTTTCGCGGGCCGAAGCGGGCTCGGGCTGGTCGCTGCATGCCGAAGGTGTGCTGCGGGCGGGATCGGTGCAGCCGAGCGCGGATCTGTCGGCATGGCCGCCGGTGGGTGCGGTCCCGGTGGACGTGGGCGACGGTTACGAGCATTTGGCGCAGCGCGGTTACGGCTACGGCCCCGCGTTCCGCGGCCTGACGTCGATGTGGCGCCGCGGCGACGAAGTTTTCGCCGAGGTGTCGTTGCCCACCGACGCCGGGGTATCGCCGGCCGGGTTCGGCGTCCACCCGGCGATGCTCGACGCGGCACTGCACGCGGTCATGCTGTCCTCCGACCGCGAGGAACTGCCCGAAGGCTCGATGCTGGTGCCGTTCTCCTGGCAGCAGGTGTCGTTGCACGCCGCGGGGGCGGTCGCGGTGCGCGCGCGGATCGTGCCGGTCGGCTCGTCCGCGGTGTCCATCGAATTGGCCGACGGGCTGGGGTTGCCGGTGCTCTCGGTGGCATCGATGGTGGCGCGCCCGGTGACCGACAAGCAGCTGCTGGCCGCGGTGTCGAATTCGGGACCGGACCGGCTCTTCGAGGTCGTCTGGTCGGCGCAGCCGCCGGCGGCGGTGCAGCCCGTCTCGCTATCCGCCTGGGGCGCACCGGAATTGAACGACGCCGAGGCCGACCGGCCGGCGGTGCTGTTCGAATCGCAGCCGGTGGCCGGCGACGTGATCACCGAGGTGTATGCGGCGACGCGGGCGGTGCTGCCCGTGCTGCAGTCGTGGTTGTCCCGCGACGGCGCCGGGACCCTGGTGGTGGCGACCCGGGGCGCGATGACGCTGCCGGGCGAGGACGTCACCGATTTGGCCGGTGCGGCGGTCTGGGGGCTGGTGCGGTCGGCGCAGACCGAGCATCCCGGACGAATCGTGCTCGTCGACGCGGATGAGCCCCTGGAATCCGAGGCGGTGGCTGCGGTTCTGGCGCTCAGCGAGCCGCAGGCGATAGTGCGCAAGGGAACGGTCTACACCGCGCGAGTCCTCGGTAGCCGCGCCGTCGGTTCTCTGTTGCTGCCACCCGACGAGGGACCATGGCGACTCGGCATGAGCAGCTACGGGACGATCGAGAATCTGCGCGTAGAGCGGATTCCCGACGCCGACGCGCCGTTGGGTCCCGGCCAGGTGCGGGTCGAGCTGTCGGCCATCGCGGCCAATTTCCGGGACGTCATGATCGCGTTGGGCCTCTATCCCGACCCCGAGGCGATCATGGGCATCGAGGCCGCAGGCGTGGTCGTCGAAACTGGCCCCGAAACCGCCTCGCGCGATGGGCGTTTCGAGGTCGGCGACCGAGTGATGGGGCTGTTCCCGGACGGCACCGGAACCGTCGCCAAGACCGACGAGCGCCTGCTCGTCAAGGTGCCGGCCGGCTGGTCACATACCGCAGCCGCGACGGCGTCGGTCGTGTTCGCGACGGCAAACTACGCGCTGGTGGACCTGGCCGGCGCCAAGCCGGGTCAGCGCGTGCTGGTGCACGCGGCGGCCGGTGGGGTCGGGATGGCCGCGGTCCAGTTGGCCCGCCACATCGGCCTGGAAGTGTTCGCGACCGCCAGCCGCGGCAAGTGGGACACCCTGCGGGACATGGGCTTTGACGACGATCACATCGCCGACTCGCGCAGCCTCGACTTCGAGGAGAAGTTTCGGGCGGTCACCGGCGGGCGCGGCGTGGAC
This sequence comes from Actinomycetota bacterium, assembly GCA_036338755.1. Lineage (GTDB taxonomy): Bacteria > Actinomycetota > Actinomycetes > Mycobacteriales > Mycobacteriaceae > Mycobacterium. The sequence goes on from JAYZBN010000036.1 coordinate 182,180, forward strand.
ATCGTCCTGGACTCGCTGTCCGGCGATTTCGTCGACGCTTCATTGCGCCTCATGACACCCGGGGGAGTCTTCCTGGAGATGGGCAAGACCGACATCCGCGACCCCGAGGTGGTCGCACGGGACCACTCGGGTGTGCGCTACCGCGCCTTCGATCTCTTCGAAGCCGGTCCGGACCGCATCGCGCAGATGCTCGACGAGCTGGCCGGCATGTTCGGCGAAGACGTGTTGCGGCCGTTGCCGGTCACCAGGTTCGACGTGCGACGCGCACCCGCCGCGCTGCGCTACCTGAGCCAGGCCCGCCACGTCGGCAAGATCGTGATGACCATGCCCGGCGCGTGGACGGCCGGCACGGTGCTGATCACCGGTGCCACCGGCATGGCGGGCTCGGCGGTCGCCCGACACGTGGTGACCCGCCACGGCGCACGCAACCTGGTGCTGGTCAGCCGCCGCGGCCTGGACGCACCGGGCGCGGCCGAGCTGGTCGCCGAGCTGAGCGCGGCCGGTGCAACCGTGGAGGCGGTGGCCTGCGATGCCGCCGATCGCGAGGCCCTGGCCAAGGTGATCGCCGAAATCCCGATGCAGCGCCCGCTGACCGGGGTGATTCACGCCGCCGGGGTCTTGCACGACGCGGTGGTGACGTCCTTGACCCCCGACCGGATCGAATCCGTGTTGCGGTCCAAGGTCGACGCGGCGTGGAACCTGCACGAATTGACCCGCGATCTGGACGTGTCGGCGTTCGTGATGTTCTCGTCGATCGCCGGGCTCGCGGGTGCGTCGGGTCAGGCCAACTACGCGGCCGGCAACTCGTTCCTGGATGGTTTGGCCGCGCACCGACGGGCGCATGGGCTGCCGGCGATTTCGCTGGGCTGGGGACTGTGGGATCAGGCTAGCGCCATGACCGGTGGATTGGGCGCCGCCGACCGTGCCCGGTTCGGCCGGGACGGGATCGTCGCAATGTCCTCGGACCAGGCGCTGGAACTGATGGACACCGCGCTGATCGTCGACGAGCCGTTCATGCTGCCCGCCCACATCGACCTCGCCGCATTGCGGGTGAAGTTCGACGCGGGCACGTTGCCGCCGATGTTCGTCGATCTGATCAATGCGCCGACGCGGCGTCAGGTCGATGACTCACTGGCCGCTGCTAAGTCGAAATCTGCTCTGCTGCAACGCCTCGAAGGGCTGCCCGAGGACGAGCAGCAGGCGGTCTTGCTGGACTTGGTGCGAGCGAACATCGCCACCGTGCTGGGCAGCTCCAGCCCGGAGGCGATCCATCCGGATCGGGCGTTCCAGGAGCTCGGGTTCGACTCGCTGACGGCCGTCGAGATGCGCAACCGGCTCAAAGCCGCGACTGGGCTGGCCCTTTCGCCGACGCTGATCTTCGACTACCCGAACTCCGCCGCGCTGGCCGGCTACATGTATCGCGAATTGGTCGGATCGTCGGACCAGCCCGCGGCGGCAGCCGCACCGGGCGAAGCCGAGATACAACGCGTCGTCGGATCCATCCCCGTCAAGCGCCTTCGCCAGGCCGGCGTGCTGGAGTTGCTGCTGGCCTTGGCCAACGAATCGTCCAGCGAGAACGCGCCGTCCGCGGTATCCACGGAGAAGGACATCGCCGACATGGACCTCGACGACCTGGTCAACGCCGCGCTGCTGGACGACGACGAATAGCCATGAGCCGCGCCGTCGACGATGCAGAGCGCAGCGATGAGGAGGAGCGGCGCAATTGAGTGAGGGCGTTTTGTGAGAATCGCGGTCACCGGGGCCAGCGGAGTACTCGGCCGCGGCCTCGCCACGCGGCTGCTCAGCCAGGGCCACGATGTCGCGGGGATCGCCCGACATCGTCCCGAAAGCTGGCCGAGCGCAGCGAATTTCGTCGCGGCCGACATCCGTGACGCCGGCGCTGTCCGACGCGCCGTGGCCGGCGCGGATGTGGTCGCGCACTGCGCGTGGGCGAATGGTTCCGGGTACGACGACCAGGTCAATATCGGCGGCACCCGCAACGTGCTCGACGCGATGGCCGAGACCGGCTCCAGGAGAATCGTTTTCGCGTCGTCGGCCCATGTGTACGGTGGGATGGACGCGCCGAGGGCCGAACACGAGGTACCGACTCCGGCCAGTGCCGAAGGCCGGTTCAAAGCCAGGGCCGAACAGCTGCTTGCGGAATCGGGTGCGGAATGGGTAGCGATCCGTTCGGCGCTGATTTTGGGACGAAGCGTCGATAATTGGGTGCGCCGCGCACTGGCATTGCCGGTGTTCCCCGGCGGGTCGGGAGATGGCCACATCCAAGTCGTCCACCTCGACGACGCGCTTGGGCTGTTCAACCGCGCCATCGTGGAGGCCGAAATCGCCGGCGGCCCGGTGAATCTCGCCGCGCCGGGCGAACTGACCTTCCGGCAAATCGCCGCTGCGCTGCGCCGCCCACTCGTGCGCCTGGGCCCCGAGCCGGCGGAGCTGCGCCTGGTGCGGGGGGCTGCGCTGATGGACACCTCGCGGCTGCAAGAAGAATGGGCTTTCCGGCCGGCGTGGGAATCCGGCGAATGTGTCCAGGATTTCGCGCTGGCGGTGCGTGGCCGGGTGACCGTGGGCAAACGGGTGGTATCGCTGCCGTGGCGGCTGGCCAACATCCAAGATCTACCTTCGGTCGACGCGCCGAGCGACGATGGCGTCAAGCCCGTTTGGGCAGGCGCGGCGGGGGATAACGGGGAATTCGACACGCCGCTCGATCCGCGTTTTCCCACCTTCCTGGCCACGAATCTGTCCGAGGCGCTGCCCGGTCCCTTTTCGCCGGCGTCGGCATCGGCGACGGTTCGCGGGCTGCGGGCCAGCGCCGTGTGCGTCGCCGAGCGGCTGCGGCCCGGCGGCACGATCCAGCGCGAGATCGCGATGCGCATGGTCGCGGTGTTCGCCCACCGGCTGTACGGCGCGATCACGACCGCGCACTTCATGGCCGAGACGGTGCCGTTCGTGAAACCCACAACGGTGGTGAGCAACAGCGGTTTCTTCGGCCCCAGCATGGCCGCCCTGCCGATCTTCGGTGAGGATCATCCGCATTCGGACACCGGCCGGATTCGCAAGCAGCTGCGGACCGTCCGCAACATCGGGGTCTTCGGCGTCAACCTGATCGGCCTGTCGGCCGGCGCGCCGTTGGACACCCGCGAGTTCGTCGCCGACGTGGATCGCCTGGAACGCTTGACCGACGGCGACCTCGCCGCGCTCGACGATCGTCGGTTGTTGAGTCTGATCTCGCTGGCCCGCGACCAGGTGGTGCACGGGTGGGTGCTGGCGGCGGGCTCGTTCCTGCTGTGCGCGGCGTTCAACGTGCTGCTGCGTGGGTTGTGCGGGCGAGACATCGCCGCGCCCGGTGGGCCGGAATTGGTCAGCGCGCGTTCGGTCGAGGCGATGCAGCGGTTGGTGGTTGCCGCCCAGCGCGATCCGAAGGTGATGGCGCTGCTGGCCGAACCGGGGGACCGGCTGGACAAGCTCGCCGTCGAGGCACCGGAATTCCATGCCGCGCTGCGCGACGAGCTGGCGCTCATCGGGCACCGCGGTCCGGCCGAGCTCGAGATGCGCTCCACCAGCTATGCCGACGATCCCGAGCTGCTGGTCCGGATGGTGACCAAAGCGATGAGCGCGCCACCGGCGCCGCAGGCCCGGCGGCCCCGGATTCCGTTGCACGCCAAGCCCATCGCGGCCATGGCTACCCAGCAACTTCGTGACCGCGAGGTCCGCCGCGACAAGGTGGTGCGGGCTAACTGGTTGCTACGCACGCTACTTCGCGAGTATGGGCGCAGGTCGGTCGAGGCGGGGATCTTTGCCGCCGCCGATGATGTCTTCTATCTGCTTGTCGATGAACTCGACGCGCTCCCTGCGGATGTGGGCGCGCTGGTGGCCCGGCGCCGGGCCGAACAACGCCGGCTGGTCGCGGTGGCGCCGCCGACGGTCTTCAGCGGAAGCTGGCAGCCCACCGCCAGCTCGTCGGACGCGCTGGCCAGCGGGGACACCCTGCGTGGTGTCGGCGTGTGCGGGGGGCGGGTGCGCGGCCGGGTACGGATCGTGCGGCCCGAGACGATCGACGACCTGCAACCCGGCGAGATCCTTGTCGCGGAGGTCACCGACGTCGGGTACACAGCGGCGTTCTGCTACGCCGCCGCCGTCGTGACCGAACTCGGCGGTCCGATGTCGCACGCCGCGGTGGTGGCCCGCGAATTCGGGTTTCCTTGTGTCGTCGACGTTCAGGGCGCGACCAAGGCGCTGAAGCAGGGAGCGATGGTGGAGGTCGACGGTGCCACCGGCGAGATCCGGGTGCTCGAGCTCGCCGCGGACGACGCGCTGAGTTAGCCGAACTCCATCTCCAGCGCGGCCGGCCCGCTCAAGCCCAGCATCGGCTTCCACCGCGCCGTCGCAACGCGACGCGGGTTGGTCATGCGCCGGGCGAGGACCTTGAGGGCTCCGGCGAGCTCCGTTCGGGCGAGGTTCGCGCCAGGCAATAGTGCGCGCCACCGCCGAACGTCAAGATGGGCGGCGGGTCCTCGCGGGTGATGTCGAACCGGTCCGGGTGCGCATAGACCTCTGGATCACAGTTTGCGGCAAAGGTATTCACCGAGATGAAGGTTCCCGCCGGAAAGCCGTAGCCGGCGAAGGTGACGTCGTCGAGGACGGTGCGCAGGGTGGTGCAGACCGCCGGCGAATGGCGCATGCATTCCTCGACGGCCGACATCGCGAGGCCGGGATTGTCGCGGAGCATCGTCAGTTGAGCGGGGTGATCACACAGGGCGTGCATGCACGCGGCCAGTTGATTGCGGGTGGTGTCGGTGCCGGCGGACAGGATGCTGAACGCCAGCATGCGCATCTCCGCGTTGCTCAGCCGGTCACCGTCGTCCTGGGCGCGGATCAGTTCGGAGATCAAGTCGTCGGTCAACCGGGTTCGCCGCTCGGCGATCATGTCGTCGATGTAGGCGTCGAACTCGTCCCACGCCCGCATCACGATGTGCTGCTCGTTCGCCAGGTCGGAGTCGAGCCGCACGATCTTGAAAATGTCCTCGGCCCAGAGGGAGAACTGCTCCCAGTCCTGGGAAGGCGCGCCCAGCAGCGCGCAGATGATCGGGATCGGGTAGGGCCGGGCGATGTCGGCGACGAAATCGCATCGTCCGGCGCCGACGACCCGGTCGATCAGCTCGTTGATCACCGCGTCGATGGTGTCTTCCATGCGCGCGGACGCCCGCGGCGTGAACGCCTTGGACACCAGACCGCGCAGCCTTCGATGTTCCTCGCCTTCCATGCCCAGGATGGTGCCGAGCACCCGGTCATACAGCGGGCCGGACGTTATCCCGCGGGCCGTCATGTGCATGCCGGGCGGGAAAACGAAACCGGGGGTCGCAAAGTATCCCGCGGGCGAGTTCGTAGCCGAGTACCTCGGGTCCCAGTGGCCCGATGGCGATCGGCGACCGCTTGCGCACCTCGTGAATCCGTGGGGCGACGTCGTGCACGGTGTCGGTGATGTCGTAGTCCAGCGTCGGGAGGTCGGCGTCGAAAACGCTTGGCATCGCCACGTTTACGGTCATGTCGTCTCCGGTCACGGAATGTTGGTCGCGAGTAATGTCAGCGGCAGGCCCAGGATCGACACGTCGTTTTCGTCGAGGTAGGTGCCCTCACCCTCCATGTGTTGGCGGAATCGTGTTGTCGCGCCGTAACGTTCGGCGACGGCGTCGCCGGCGGCGGCGTCCGGGACTCCGATGACCACGGTGAACACGCCGTCGCCGTGCCGCTCTAGGAACTCGGTCACCGAAGCGGCGACTTCGCCGGTGGATCCCGGAATCGGGCTGATCAGCTCGATGCCCCGGGTCCAGTCCAGGTGGATGTCGAGGCCGAGCTCGGCCAGCTGCAAGGGCTCGAAGACGAATCCGAGATCGCCGAACATCTGCGCCGCGGCGGCATGTCGTTCCGGCGCGACGGCGAACACTACGTGGTGGAGCGAGGGTTCTTCGGGCATCGGGGTCTTCCTATCGTGAATCGGCGCGTAGCACGCCGCGCGGCAGCAGCAGCGGCAGGTCGTTGTAGGTGACGATGCCGGGAGGGGCAGCGACGACGGCGGGTATCGCGGTGATCGCCGGCATCGCGGTGATGGTGAGCCCCAGCATGATGTAGTCGTCCAGCGTCTGGCCCGCAAAGTTCGGCGGCGGAAGGAAACTCAGCGTGGTTTTGATCGTCGGCTGCCCCTGCACCTCGATGGTGTAACCCATGTCCAACGGCCAGTCCGGATCCAGCGACTGACCCTTGCGCCAGCGTCCGCGGATCTCGATGACCTCCCGGCTTCAGCGCGAGCAGCATGTCAACGTCGTTGCTGGCCTTGATATCCAGCGGTTCGATCCCGCACAGCTCGCCGAAATCGCGCCCGGCCTTCTCCGGCGACCAGGCATAGCATCCGACCAGCTCCAGCGTCGGGTTCGCAACGATCGCTTTCACCGAGCTTTTGCCGACGTTACCCGTCGTCCACTGGACGACCCGATACGTCAAGGCGCCAAACCGATCATGGGTGCGACGCCGCGTGCTGGCGGGCCAGTCGCTCGTTGTGAATCTTGACGAGTTCGCGGAATCCCAGCCGGTGATACTTCGGTATCGGCTGGATGCCCCACACATCCTGCGCGGTCGCCTTGCCCTCGGCTCCCTCGGGCGGACCGAACGGCGGGTAGGGGTACTTGCACTCCAGCGTGTCGTTGGAGTACCGGATCTTGAGCAGCTCGCTGCAAATCTGGGTGAGGCTCAGCGTTGGGTATCCGTAATAGACGGCCATGAACGGCAACGTGAAGGCGCCCTCGATCACCAGGGCCACCAGGCACACCAATACGGCGCGCTTGATCCATTTGTGCATGCGGGCGTAGTACGGCGTGGTGCCGGGCTCGAGACCGGCGGCCGGGTCTTTGTCGTCGGTGGTAGACGGTGCGGTCATGGCACGGCTCCTTGCTAGTCGGAGAAGATTTCGCGATTGACGGTGTGCAGGTAGGGGATGGCGAGGAAGGGGGTGATGTAGAAGATGTCGTAGAGCCACCAGCCGATGACGGGGAAGACGACACCGGCATATCGCACGTCGGCGAACATGGTCATGTTGAACACGTAGGCCGACCAGATCACCACGCCCATCCAGCACGTGACGACCATCCACTGGTGACCCCAGCGCTTCATCTGTAAGAAGCCGATCGCCGCGGCTACCCGCATCGAGAAGACCGTCAGGATCAGACCGGCGACATAGGCCTTCTCGCCCGGCCCCGCGGCGCCCCCGACCCACAATTCGTTGTAATGCCAGAAATAGCCGGCGTCGAACATGTTGCCCCACCCGACCATCAGCACGCGGTTGATCAGCGTGTGGTTGGCCACCAGGTCCAGGGCCCAGCCGAGGCTGTTGAGCATGCCGTCGATGAGTACCAGGTAACCGATCAGCGTGACGATCATGGGCCGGACCGACAGGCCCGCGCGCAACGCCTGGCGCTGCAGCCACACTCCGCGCATGAAAATGGGGAATCCGATCAAGCCGGGCGCCCACATGCCCATCAGCGCGGCGCCGACGATCATCCACTTGTCGGCGTGCCGCTGGGCGCGGCGGGATTCGTCGTGGTGATCGTCGAGGCCGACCGAACTCGCCTGCGCGGCATCAAGAGTCACAGATCCCACCACCCGCGGGCGAACGACATGTACAGCTGGACGCCGAACATCGCCAGCAGGTAGCCGTAGATGAAGATCTGAAAGACGATGAGCGCCCTCTTGCGCTTCTGCTCCTGTCGGTCCATGCCGGTTGCTCCTTTCTAACGACTGCTGGAGGCATTCGAGGGGGCCAGGCTGGCCGCCGCGACTTCACGTAGACCGTCGGTGATCGCGCCGTCGGTACTCAGCGGCGCGAGTATGCACGCGTTGACCGCGTCCAATTCGGTTGCGCCGGCGGCGATCAACTGTGCGGCCGTGACCAGCACCCTGGTCGACGGCGGTTCGAAGTGAAAGGCCTCGTCGGCGGTGCGGATTGCGACCGCGCATCCGACCAGCCGCGTCGCGGCCGTCAGGGGGATTCCGGATTCGGCGACGATCACCTCGGCCTCGCGGTCAGGCGGCAGATAGTTCATCGCCAGCGTGGCGAACCGCTGGCGGAACGAGGGTTTGAGCTCTTTGAGTGAGCTGCGGTATGCCGGGTTGTACGAGCACACCAGCATGAATTCCCCCGGCGCCTTCACCACCTCGCCGGCTCGGTCGAGGTAGAGCGAGCGCCGGTGATCGGTGAGCGAATGCAGGATCGCCAGTGAGTCGTGCCGGGCTTCGACGACCTCGTCCAGGTAGCAGATCGCGCCGGCCTTGACAGCCCGGGTCAGCGGGCCGTCGGTCCACACCACGTCGCCGCCGGTCACCATGAAACGGCCGACCAGATCGGAGCTGGTGAGGTCGTCGTGGCAGCTGATGGTGACCACGGGTCGTTGCAGCAGTGAGCCCATGTGTTCGACGAAGCGCGTTTTTCCACACCCGGTCGGGCCCGTGAGCATCACCGGAATCCGTTGACGGAAGGCCTGTTCGAACAACTGGACTTCGTTGCCGTTTGCGAAATACGTCTCGGTGGTCATCTCTTCCTCACCAGGCCGGCGCTCACGCGGCGACCAGTTCACGGTGGACATGGGCCAGTACCCGGGGCAGCTCCTCGATACGCCGGATGCGTTGCGACCGACGCGGACCGAACACCTCCGGCAGGGGATCGACGCGGGTGGGACCCACCCCCACGTAGTAGATCGACACCCCGGCATCGTTGGCCTCCTCGACGGCGTGCGCGGCGTCGGCCCAGGCGTAACGACCCTCGTAACCTTCGTCGGAGATCAGGCCGTCGCCGATGACGATCAGCAGCCGCCGCTCGGAGGCCTGGGCCAGCAGCCGGCTCGTCAAATGACGTAGTGGCGCACCGAGTCTGGTGTATCCCCGGGTTGAGAGCCCCAGCCGGCTGGGCGGGACGAACCGGCGGTCTTCGAAGTCCTTCAGGCATCGCACTTCGACGCGATGACGGGTGTTGCCGGTGAAGACAAAAACGCCGTGACGTTCGCGCGCCAGCGTCATGGCACGCGAAAGCGCGTCAGCGCAGGCCAATTCGAGCTGGAACACGCGGCCGCCATGCACCCCCAGCGACGAGCTGCCGTCGAGCAGCAGCGCGGTGGTCACATCGCGGCTGCTGGGCAGCAGGTCGCGGAATACCCTCGGCTCCTTGGCCGCACCGGCGGACAGGTCGATGTAGTGGTTGACGTATTGGTCGACGTCCAGGTCGGAGCCGTCCTCGAGGCGGTTGGTCATCGCGCGGTGGGTGTGCTCTTCGAACCACTTGCGTACGTCGACGGCCACCGGAACGGCCCGGCGGGTCCGCGGGCCGTCAGCGTGCTCGGCGCGCTCAATCAGGGCGACGTGGTCGCGCATGAATCGCTGCGTCCACATGTTCCATTCGGGATAGGGAATCCCGGGCCGGTGTTCCGGCGTGATGTCGAGATCGTTGTCCTGCGGGCGGTTCGGTGGCGGCAGGTTCGGGTTGCGGACGCCGCCGTCGCCGCCGACGGGAACCGAGTACGGCCGCGGAATTCGCTTCTGTGTTGTGGTCCAGGGCATCCTGCCGAAGCTGCGCCGCAGCTTGTCTGCCAGCCCGTGCGGGGCGGTGTATGCCACGGGCAACGAGCCCAGCAGCGGATGAATCGGCAATGGCTGGCCGCTGGCCGCCAATGCTATTGCCCGATTGAGCATCTCGGCGCCGTCGAGGTCGCCGGCCTCGGCGTGCAGGTCGGGGAGGAGCCGTTGAATATCGGGGAGCAGGCCGGGCCATCGCGACGCTATCCAGCCCAGCGCCACGCCGGCCTCGATCAGCGTGAGGGCACACAGCTCGCGGGCGGCCAGCTCGTTGAGGCGGTAGCCGGTGACGCGTTCCTTCGATGGTGAACATTGCAGGGCCACACCGCAGGTCAGCACCCGGCGTGTCCAGTCGGGCGGCACGGAATAGGGGACGTGGACGAAGGTGAGCGCCGCGTTCAAACCGAAGCTGCGCCGCTGGCCCGTGACGAGCCGGGCGCCTTCGCGACGCTGCTCGCTCAGCGCGACCGCCGTTACGGCGCAACTACGTTCCAGCGCCATCGCGTGCGCATCGGATTGGTCAGCCATTGCAAGAATCCCGTGCGTCCCGCCTAGCCGGCCCCCCGCTCAGAACGTGCCGATGTTGGAGAACAGCCAGTACCAGAACCAGATGATCAGGCCGGTGCCACCCCACGCGGCGACGTAGCGAAGGATCTCCCACAGATAACCCATGATGTGACTTCCTCTGTAACGTAGTGGATTTCGGCTCGCGCATTTCAGTCGGAGAAGAGCTCGCGGTTGACGGTGTGCAGGTAGGGGATGGCGAGGAAGGGGGTGATGTAGAAGATGTCGTAGAGCCACCAGCCGACGACCGGCAGCACGACGCCGGCGAAGCGCACGTCGGCGAACATGGTCATGTTGAAGACGTAGGTGATCCAGATGACCACGCCCATCCAGCAGGTGATGACCATCCACTGGTGCCCCCAGCGCTTCATCTGCAGGAAACCGATGGCCGCGGCGATGCGCATCGTGAAGACGGTCAGGATCAGGCCGACTTCCAAGGCCTTCTCACCCGGGCCGGCCGCACCGCCGACCCACAGCTCGTTGTAGTGCCAGAAGTAGCCGGCATCGAACATGTTGCCCCAGCCGTTGAGCAGCACGCGGGCCAGGATGGTGTGATTCGCCACCAGGTCGAGCGCCCATCCGACGGTGTTGATCGCTGCGTCGATGATCACGAGGTAGCCGAGCAACGTGACCAGCATGGGCCGCACCGAGAGGCCTTCGCGTTGGGCGCGGCGCAGCAACCGCACTCCCCAGAGGAACAGCGGTAGGCCGAAGATGCCGAGGGCCGCGGTGCCGATCAGCAGACTGCCGGAGATCAGCCATCTGTCGGCCCGGCGCTGCGCGAGTTGCGAGCGCTCCATGTGCTCGTCGATGGTCGGGGCCGTCTGCGCGGCGCGGGTTGACTCGAGCTTCGGCAGATTCACGAACCCTCCGGTGATTGGATCGGCGTGTGCACTATAACAGGCTGACTGTAGTCAGCAGAAGATTGCGGGCAAGCCCGCGCCCACTGCTTGATGCGACATTGGCAGCACTGTCCAACCCCGCAGCAAAGGTCGCTGCTGTGGGCGCCTTCTGCTGACAAAAGTCAGCTCTGGATCGTTGACATGGAGTTCCGGCGATGCCTACGCTCAGCGAGCGCTGAGCCCTTCCGGTCCCCGAAGGAGTAGCAATGAAGCTCGAATCGCCGGCTGACAAGAAGTATCGCGTGATCCAGTGGGGCGTAGGCAATGTCGGGACGATCGCACTGCGCCATTTTGCGCACAACCCCGCCTACGAGGTGGTCGGGGTCCTCTGCAACCGCCCGGAGAAGGTGGGCAAGGACGCCGGCGAGCTGGTCGGTGTCGCGCCCATCGGGGTGCTCGCCACCACCGACAAGGCGGAAATCGAAGCGCTCGACGCCGATTGCGTGTTCTACGCGCCCTTGTGGTCGGATCCCGACGAGGTCTGCCGCCTGCTGCGCTCGGGCAAAAACGTCGTCGCGTCCGGGGGCGCCTGGTGGTTTCGCACCGAGCACAGCCAGGCCGACATCGACAAGATCGATGCGGCGTGCCACGAGGGCGGGACGTCTTTCCACGCAGGGGGAGTCAACCCGGGTTTTGCCGGTGACCTACTGGTTCTGACGCTGGCTCGCATCGTGAGCCGAATCGACTCCATCCACATCTACGAGGTGGTGAACTTCGGCAAGGACACGCTGAAGTATCTGCACGAGATGGGGATGGGGAGTACCCCCGAAGAGTTCAGGGCGGGACCGAATCTGTTGGGCAACGCGTGGCCGCTCTTCGCGCAATCGATGGCCATGGTGGTTTGCGGCCTAGGGAAGACGGTCGACAAATACACGACGGACGTCGAACTGGGAACGGCGATTCGCGACATCCCGTATGAGGGCGGGCCGTCCAGCGACATGCCGGGCTTCAAGGGCACGATCAAGAAAGGCACCGTCGCCTCGCAACATCACCAGTGGACGACGTGGGTCGACAACAAGCCCCTCATCACCTTCCACGAGATGTACACCATGGACTCTTACGACGCCATCGAACCGCGGCCGGATTGGGGCGGGCACTACCACTACCGCATCGTGATCGAGGGCGACGAACCCACCGAGCTGATCCTGCAGGCGCCGGCCGACCCACAGGGCAACTACCCCAAGCCGGGCTACACGTGGACCGCGATGGGTCCGGCGAACACGGTTCCCGCCGTCTGCGATGCCGCGCCGGGCTTTCTCACCCACAAGGAACTCGGCCTCGTGCCGTTGCTCGGCGTGGTGCGCTAAACACGAAAGGCGTTGCGGGTCAGGGCTTCAAGCTGCGCAATGTCCTCGCCACGTAGTCTTCCAGCAGGGCGTGGCCCGTCGGCCAGTGGTTGGTGGTGATCAACAGGGCGTAGAGACCCAACAAAAAGAACACCGCACTGTTCATGGGGTTCACATCCGGATACGTCTCGCCGCGCTCCTGGGCCTGCGCGATCTCCTGCGCGACCAGCACGATCAGCGGGTGATCCCGGCCGTCTTCGGTCTGCGGTCGGGTCTGGGAGAAATGCAGCGCGAGAAAGTCATTGAAGAGCCGATCGCCCAGTCTGCGTTCCAACCCGACCACCAGGCGGACCGCCTCATTCAACGCGGAAGCCAGATCGTGCTTGGACTTCAAGGATTGTGCGAACTGCTTGGCAATGCGGTCCTCTTCGCGACGCTCCAGCGCGAGCAGCACATGTTCCTTGGTGGGGAAGTGAAAGAAAAAGGTTCCGTGGGCGACGCCCGCCGCGGCCACGATCGCGGCCACGTCGGCTTCGGCCATGCCGGCGCGCGCGAACTCCGCGATCGCGGCGCCCATCAAACGCTCCCGGGTCTGCAGGCGCTTAGCTTCCCGCGCCGACAGCCGATCCGTCACAGCCATTTCTTTCCTCACGGTTGACCTGGCTCATGTAAGAGCTTTGAGGCTAACTCGACCAGTATGCCGTGTCTCGGCCAGAAAGGCTTGCACAACTTGAGCATTCTCGGACCGTCGTGACGGTAACAGATGTCTGGCAACGGCTGATCATTGACTTTAGTCAGCAAGCTTCATAAATTGAACGGCGCACACATCTGATCGAGGGAGCCCGGCATGGCATTGGAGCAATTCCGGCTCGACGGGCAAGTCGCGATCGTCACGGGCGCCGGCAAGGGTGTCGGAGCGGGCATCGCGCGCGTGTTGGCGGAGGCGGGCGCCACCATCGTCGGGACCGCGCGTACCGAGGCGGATATCGTTGGCACGATTGAGGGTATCGAGACCGCGGGCGGCAAGGGTCTGGCGCTCGTAGCGGATGCGATGAGCCGTCCGGATTCGGAGCGCGTGGTGAACAGCGCCATGGATCGGTTCGGCCGCATCGACATCCTGGTCAACAATGTCGGTGGTGCCACCTACGCGCGATTCCTGGATATCACCGACGAAGATTTCCGCCATACGTTCGACTGGTGCGTGACGTCGGCCTTCATCATGAGTCAGCTCGCGGCCCCGCACATGCTCAGTGCGGGGCACGGCTCCATCATCAACATCTCGTCGGGATCGGCGCGGTTCGGCATCCGGGCATTGGCCGCATATTGCGTCGCGAAGGGCGGCCTCGAGGCGCTCACCCGCGCCATGGCGCAAGAACTCGCGCCCAAGATCCGCGTCAACGCCATTGCTTTGGGTTCTTTCGCCACCGACGGTCTGAAGGGCAGCCTGGACCTGATGCCGGGGTCGCTGGAGAAGATGCAAGAGGCCACACCGTTGCATCGGCTGGGCGACGTCGAGGACCTCGGACGGCTCGCGGTATATCTGTGCACCCGCGACTGCTACGCGACCAACGCGACTTTTCACGTCGACGGCGGCATCGACTCGAACAATTCTCCGCTGCCGATACCCGACTACTGATCTGCGCTTTTCAGTGAACGCGCCATGATGGGTCGTCACCCACCGCCGGAAGGACGAGGGTAATGCGCAGAGTCATTCAATTCTCCACCGGAAACGTCGGCCGGCATTCGTTGCGAGCCGTCATCGGCAGACCAGACCTCGAACTGGTCGGAGTGCACGCCTCCAGCGCGGCGAAGGTCGGTCAGGACGCGGCGCAGTTGTGCGGCCTGGACGAACCGACCGGCATCGTCGCCACCGACGACATCGACGCGTTGGTAGGCCTGGGCGCCGACTGCGTGGTTTACACCTCGCAGGGCGAAACGCGCCCGATGGAAGCCATCGAGCAGATGGCCAAGTTCCTCGCGGCGGGCACGAATGTGGTCGGTACATCGATGGTCTGGCTGGTCACGCCCCGCCACTGCGACGATTGGTTACGCGAGCCCCTGGAGCGTGCCTGCGCGGCCGGCAACGCCTCGCTGTATGTCAACGGCATCGACCCCGGATTCTCCGGCGATACGCTGGTGCACTCCGCGGTCAGCCTGACCACCCGGGTGTCATCGATCACCGTGCAGGAGATCTTCGACTACGGCAACTACGACGATGCCGAATTCACCGGCGCCGCAATGGGATTCGGCACCACCCCGGATGACGACTCGCCGATGATGTTCTTGCCCGGGGTGATCGTGTCGATGTGGGGCGGTCAGGTCCGCAGTCTGGCGGACAACCTCGACATCAAGCTCGACGACGTGCGCCAGCGCGTCGAACCTTGGTACACCCGGGAGCGCATCGAGTGCTCCATGATGACGGTGCAGCCGGGGCAGATGGCCGCCGTCCGGTTCGCCACGGAAGGCGTCCGCGACGGTGAGCCGGTCATCACCCTCGAGCACGTCACCAGGCTCACCCAGGCCGCCGCGCCCGACTGGGAATTTCCGTCCCAGGGTCATACCGGTGTGCATCGCGTCGTCGTGGAAGGCGAACCCCGGGTCGAAATCAACACCCACGTTTCCCATCCTATGTTCGATTCCACTGATGCCGGCTGCATTTCGACGGCCGGCCGCGTCGTCAACGCGATCGACTGGGTGTGCCGTGCGCCCCAGGGGCTCATCGGTGTCGAGGACATCCCGCTGTCCGCGACGATGCGCGGGCTGATGTGGACCGAACGGTAGCCGGATCCCTGGTATGTCGACATCGCCCTCGGGACGCGTTGTAGGAAAACGCATTCTGATCACCGGCGCCGCCCGCGGCATGGGGCGCAGCCACGCACTGCGGCTTGCGCAAGAGGGCGCCGATCTGATCTTGGTCGACATCTGCCGATCCCTGCCGCAGATCGAATATCCGCTGGCCACAAAGGAAGATCTCGCCGAAACGGTACAGCTGGTGAGGGGATTGGGCCGGCGGTGCGTAAGTCATATCGTCGACGTCCGCGACGATGTCGCGTTGCGCAAGGCCGTCGATGATGGCGTCAGCGAATTGGGCGGCCTGGACGGCGCGGTGGCCAACGCCGGTGTGTTGACCGTCGGGCCTTGGAACACCACAACTCTCGACGACTGGCGCACGGTCGTCGATGTCAACCTGATCGGAACCTGGAACACGTGTGCGGCGGCGATCCCGCATGTGCTCGACCAAGGTGGCGGCAGCCTGGTGAATATCAGCTCCGCGGGCGCCATCAAAGGCTTTCCACTGCAGCATCCTTACACCGCTGCCAAGCACGGTGTCGTGGGCCTGACGTTGGCGTTGGCCAACGAGTTGGCCGCGAAGAGCGTGCGCGTCAATTCCGTGCACCCCACCGGGTGCCCGACCGGCATGATCCCCCCGTCGATCGGAGCCGTCTTCTCCGAGGAACGACCCGACCTGATTCCCACCTTTGTCAACGCGATGCCCACACCGGCCATCGAACCGGTGGACGTCAGCCACGCGGTGCTGTTCCTGCTGTCGGATGAGTCCAGGTACGTAACGGGCCTGCAGTTCAAAATCGACGCGGGCGTGACCATCAGCTAGGACTCCGAACAACGAAGTCACGCCGCTGGCAAACGCGTGCGCTTACCCCAGCTCGCGTCATGCCCATAGGCTGGGCTGCAGATGACATTCGTTCGTCGAAGGAATTTCGTGTGTCGCGCTGATTACGCGTCCGGTAAGGGATACAAATAGCTGACTTCTCAAAGGAGAGCCTTATGAATACGGTGCGGGCGTCCGCCCTTGGCATGACGGCTACCGCGGTGTTGATCAGCGCGACGGTGGTGGGCTGCGGCGGGGACAAGAACACCACGGCACCATCGGGTTCGGCCTCGTCGCCGGCCACCTCGTTCAGCTCCTCGGCGAGCGCGCCGGCATCGCCGGGAGCGCCGGCGGACTACAGCCACCTGCTGATCAAGCCCAGCGACATCGGCCCCAACGCCACGGCCGACGGGCCGCCGAGCCAGAATCCCAGCGGCATCACCGGCGTGGGACAGGTTTTCAAAAACCCCGACGGCAAGCGCACCATCATCGACACCATCGCGGTTTTTCCCGACGCGGGCACGGCCAACCAGACGGCGGCGAACATGCGCGATGTCGTCGGCAAGAAGGTCAACGGGGAGCAGCAGCCGATCGACGTCGGCACCAAGGGGTTTTTGGTGATCGGCCAGGGGACCGACCCGGCCAACCCGATGGAGATCTCCGAGGCGGTCTTCGTCGTGGGCCGGGCCATGGTCGACCTGGAGTCCGACTGCGTCATCGGCAATCCCACACCGGCCGATGTCATGCTCGATCTCGCGCGCAAGCAAGAGGCCGCGGTCAAAGCGGGCTTGCCGGCCGGCTGAGCTCCCGACCGGTTACAGGGGCCAACTGTCCGGCCGCACCTCATAACGCAGGGCGGCGGCGGGAGGCAGCGGCCGCCGATCGTTGACCGATATCGCGTCGATGACGAGCGCGACATACCGTCGCCAACCGTCGCTGTCCGCATCCATGGTCGACAGCACGCTGAAGAGCATCGCGACCAGGCGGGGCAGATCGTCGGTGACGAGGTCGCCGCGGACGCTGCCGGCTCGCTGGCCCGCTCGGGCGAGCTCGCCGAGAGCGGCGTTGAGCGACACCGAGATGTCGGACGTGAGTGACCCGGCCCGGCGCGCGGCGGTCAGCAGGTGGTGTTCGCGCGCCCCCAGCGAGATCGCCGCTTCGATCAGTCGGGTCAGACCCAGCAGCGGGTCCTTGGCGAGGCGGGCGCTGTCGATCACCGGGGTGAGGTCCTCGGCGATGCTCTGATCCAGGGCGGCGCGGACCAGGTCGGCCTTTGCCGGAAATCTGCGGTAGAGGGTCCGCTCACCTACGCCGGCGCGACGCGCGACGGCCTCGACCGGCGCGTCGGGTCCCAACTCTGCGTACACCTCGCGTGCCGCACGCAGGATGCGCTCGACGTTGCGCGCCGCGTCGGCCCGCAACGGCCGATCCTCAACCGCGGTCATGGTGCCCAGCGTAACTGACGGTTGACTGCCAACTAGGCTGGCTTTACGCTCGATAACTGGCAGTCAGGTGACACTTAAGAGGAAATGCGGTTCATGTCAACAACTTCGGAAGTGTGCCCCGACGCCGGCCTACCCGCACTGCCCATCCCGCGGCCAGCGACCTGCCCGCTCGCGCCCCCGCCCGAGTTCCAGGAATGGCGAGACGGTCCCGGGCTACGACGGGCGATGTTCCAGGGAAACCCGGTGTGGGTGGTCAGCCGCTACCGGGACATCAGGGCGGCGCTTGTCGATCCTCGCCTGTCCGCGAAGACCATTCCGGACTCGATCATGCCGAAGGACGACGACAACAAGGTCCCGGTGATGTTCGCGCGGACCGACGATCCCGAGCATCACCGACTGCGGCGCATGATGACCAGCAACTTCACCTTCCGGCGTTGCGAGTCGATGCGGCCGCAGATCCAGGAATGGGTCGACCACTACCTCGGCCAGATGATTGAGCATGGCGCCCCGGCCGACCTGGTGCGCGAATTCGCCTTACCGGTCCCGTCGATGGTGATCGCGCTGCTGCTGGGAGTACCACCGGAAGATCTTGAACTCTTCCAGTTCAACACCACGAAGGGGCTCGACCAGAGGTCCACCGATGCGGAAAAGGGACAGGCCTTCGGCGCCATGTACGCCTACATCGAGGAGTTGGTGGAACGTAAGGCCCGCGAACCCGGCGACGACCTGATCAGCCGCCTGGTCACCGAATACGTGGCGACGGGTCAGCTCAACCGCGCCACCACGGCCATGACCGGCGTGATCATGATGCAGGCCGGCCACGAGACCACCGCCAACATGATCTCGCTGGGAACGGTTGCGCTGCTGGAACATCCCGATGTCTTCGAGCGCCTGGGCCACACCGAGGACCCTGCCGTCATCGCGAACGTCGTCGAAGAGCTCATGCGCTACCTGTCCATCGTGCACAGCCAGGTCGATCGGGTGGCGACCGAAGACCTGATGATCGGCGGTCAGCTGATTCGCGCCGGGGAGTATGTGATGATGAGCTTGCTCGCCGGGAACTGGGACGCGGAGTTCGTCGCCAATCCCGAATCCTTCGACGCCGACCGAAACACCCGCGGGCACTTGGGCTTCGGCTACGGCGTCCATCAGTGCATCGGAGCGAATCTCGCCCGCGTCGAAATGCAGGTCGCGTTCGCGACGCTGGCACGCCGACTGCCCGGCCTCGAACTGGCGGTGGCGCCGGAGCGGTTGAGCTTCAAAGACGCCAACATCTATGGCATGAAAGAACTTCCGGTGCGCTGGTGAGCGGCGAACTGCGGTTTGACGACCAGGTCGCCGTCATCACCGGCGCAGGTGGCGGTCTGGGCAGGCAATACGCCCTGCTGCTTGCCTCGCGGGGCGCGCGCGTCGTCGTCAACGATATCGGCGGCTCGGTGACCGGGCAGGGATCCGACGCCGCGGCGGCGGGCGCCGTGGTCGACGAGATCCGCAACCGGGGCGGCGCGGCCGTCGCCGACAACCACAGCGTCACCAATCCCGAAGGCGGTCAGGCGATCGTCGACACCGCCCTGAGCGCATGGGGACGAATCGACATCGTGATCAACAACGCCGGAATCGTGCGGGACGCGCCCTTCGAGGACATGACCGCCGACCGCTTCGAACCGCTATTGGATGTGCATCTGAAGGGCGCCTGCTACGTGACGAGGCCAGCGTGGAAAGCGATGTGCGAGCAAGGTTATGGCCGCATTCTCAACACCTGTTCGGCTGCCGGAATCTTGGGGGCCGCCGGTATGAGCAACTACGGCTCGGCGAAGGCCGGATTGATCGGCCTGACCCGAGTACTGGCCGCCGAAGCCGCCGGTCGCGACATCAAGGTCAACGCCATCGCCCCGATCGCCCACACGCGGATGCTGGTGCACTCCCTGGACGGTGCCGCGCAGCCCGACGGTCCCGCCGCGCAAGCGGTACTGGATGACCTGGTGGGTCCATACCTACGGCGACTGGATCCCGCGTCGGTGGCTCCCGTGGCGGCCTACCTGACCCACCGGGATTGTGCGGTGTCGGGAGAGATCTATACCGTTGGGGCAGGCCAAGTTTCACGGTTCTTCATCGGCAGGACCAAGGGTTTCTACCGCCCCGGATTGTCCATCGAGGACGTGCGCGACCATCTCGACGAGATCCGCGACGAAGCCGGCTACACCGTGCCGGGCGGAGCCGCCGACGAGATGAGCGAGCTCTTCGCGACCTTGACGGCCGGCTTCAGCAGCTGAACGCGGTGCCGACACCATCCGGTGGTGGCGCCGACTTCAGACAGCCGAACGGCTCGATGCCGGCGGGGCTGAATTTGACCGCCGACTGGTGCGCGTAGTTGACGCAGTACAGGCCCGCTTGGTCGGCGCGGCACCGGTAATCACCGAAGGACAGCGAATCTCCGTTCGCCAGTTCCGGTCCGTTGCCGTTGATGAATGGACCGGGATCGGCTCGCGCGGATCCGACTTGCAGGTTCATCCCGTCGAAGCCGATCCAACCGCCCTGCCATTGGCCATACGCCGTCGCGGGAGCCGGTGGCGGATTGGTCAGACTCACCAGGCAGGCCAGCGCACCACCGGTGTGTTTCGCATCGGTCATGCAGGAGACCTTGCCCGCCATCGCCGTCAGTGCGATGTCGTTGCCCAGCGGCGTGGTGACCCCGTCGCGGGTGGCCGCGTGGAAACGGCTCGGATCGGCGGCGTGACCGGCCTCGACCCAGGCGATGACGTCGGAGATCGCCGCACCCGCGGCCGGCGCGGCGGATGGGCCCGGTGAGGTGTTCCCCGGCGCCCCGGTGGATGACTTGTCGGTGCTTCCGGTGGGCCCCGAATGGCCGCCCGTGCCGTGTGTGCATCCGGCGACCAGTAATGCCGCGGCGATCATCGCAGCTATCCGCATTCAGTCAGGCTAACCGCCGCGCCGGGCAAATAAGGCGCTGTGCGCGCGTTACGGCCGTCATGTCGGTTACCGTCGGGTTATGCATCACCGCACTGTCCGCGCACGCACGGCCATCGGCACGGTCGAGGGCTTCACCCGCGACGGGGTCACTCGGTGGCGGTCGATCCCTTATGCCCGTCCACCCGTGGGAAGCCTGCGGTTTCGGGCGCCGCAGCCGGCCCAGCCGTGGTCGGGTGTCCGGCACTGCCACGGCTTCGGCAATTGCGCGCCCCAACAGCGCCGCTACACCCTGCTCGGCATGTCGCGGTTGGGCGGGCGCTATCAGCCGATGAGCGAGGACTGCCTCACCCTCAACGTCGTGGCCCCCGAGCGCGCTGCCGAGGGACCGCTGCCCGTCATGGTGTTCATCCACGGTGGCGGCTATTTCATGGGCAGCTCGGCGACACCGTTGTACGACGGGGCGGCCCTGGCACGCCGGGGATGCGTGTACGTATCCGTGAACTACCGGCTGGGCGCGCTGGGGTGCGTGGACTTTTCGTCGCTGTCGACGCCGGAGATCACCATCGACAGCAACCTGTATCTGCGCGACCTGGTGCTGGCGCTGCAGTGGATTCGCGACAACATCGCGGGCTTCGGCGGCGACCCGGACAACGTCACCATCTTCGGCGAGAGCGCGGGCGCGTGCATCACCGCCTCACTGCTGGCGGTGCCCGCCGCCGAGGGATTGTTCGCGCGGGCGATCTCGGAAAGCCCGGCCTCGGGCCTGGTGCGGTCGAAAGAGGTTGCGGCAGAGTTCGCGAATCGCTTCGCCAACCTGCTCGGGGTGCGCAGACAGGATGCCGCCGACGCACTGATGCAAGTATCCGCGGCCCAGCTGGTGGAAACCCAGCACCGATTGATCGACGAAGGCATGCAAGACAGGCTGGGCGCCTTTCCGATCGGCCCCGTCTTCGGTGACGACATCCTGCCGATGGACCCGGTCGAGGCGATGCGGCGGGGCGCGGCCCACAAGGTTCCTTTGATTGTGGGCACGAATGCCGAAGAGGGCCGATTGTTCACCCGGTTCCTGACGATGCTGCCGACCAACGAAACGATGGTCGAAGAGCTGCTGGCCGAGGCGGAACCCGCTATCCGCGAACGCATTACCGCTGCATATCCCGACTATCCCGGCCGGAATGCCTGCATCCAGCTCGGCGGTGACTTCGCCTTCGCCTCGGCGGCATGGCAGATCGCCGAGGCCCACAGCGGCCATGCCCCGACGTACCTCTACCGGTATGACTACGCCCCGCGCACGCTGCGCTGGTCCGGTTTCGGTGCCACCCACGCCACGGAGTTGCTCGCGGTCTTCGACGTCTACCGGACCAGGTTCGGCGCGTTGTTGACCGCGGCGGCGGACCAGCGGGCCGCGTTGCGGGTCAGCAACCAGGTGCAGCGCCGGTGGCGCGCGTTCAGCCGCACCGGGGTGCCGGGGGAGGGCTGGCCCCTCTACACCGCCGAAGACCGCGCCGTGATGGTGTTCGACCGCAAGTCCCGCGTCGAGTTCGATCCACACCCACATCGCCGAATGGCATGGGACGGCTTCTCATTGGCCCGGTGAACTGGCACCCTGACCCCATGCACGCCGAGACCGAGCAAGTCATCGAACGACCCAGTGATCTCACCGCCTCCTGGCTGGCCGCGGTCATCGGCACCGGACCGATCGCCGATTTCTCGGTGGAGCGCATCGGTACCGGCCAGATGAGCGAGTGCTATCGCGTCCGGCTCAGTTATGCCGAAAGATCCGCGGAGGGGCCCGAGTCGGTGGTGCTGAAGGTCGCGGCCACCGATCCGGTCAGCCGGCAGACCGGCCTGGCGCTTGGGCTCTACGAGCGGGAGGTGCGCTTCTACGGCGAGATCGCGCCTCGTCTGGGCGGACCCGTCGCGCCCTGCTATCACGCCGCGGTCGACACCTCGACAGGCGTGTTCGATCTGTTGCTGGCGGACGCCGGCCCGGCGGTCGTGGGCGACGAAATCGCCGGCGCCACAGTGGAACAGGCCCACCTCGGGGCCGTCGAACTGGGTCGGCTGCACGGGCCGCTGCTCGGCGACGTCTCGCTGGCCGACGCGCCGTGGCTCAACCGCGCGGCTCCGCTGAACCAGGCCATGATCACCCCGTTGTATGCGGGTTTCGTCGACCGCTACGGCGACCAGATCGCGCCGGAGCACCGCGTGGTGTGCGAGCGCCTGATTGCCGCGTTCGACGGCTACCTGGCCTTGGAAAAGGAGGGCGCGGCGGAGGCGTCCGGGCGCGGGCGCGTCCAGGGCCTGGTGCACGGCGACTACCGCCTGGACAACATGCTGTTCGGCACCGACGGCGCCGACCGCGCACTGACGGTGGTCGACTGGCAGACCGTGTCCTGGGGCCCGGCCCTGACCGACCTCGCCTACTTCCTCGGTTGCGCGCTGCCCACCGAGGACCGCCGACAGCACTACGACACGCTGCTGCGGGCCTACCACGAGGCGCTCGGTCCGCGGGCGCCACTCAGCCTGGCCGACGTCGCCGACGGTGTACGGCGGCAGAGCTTCTTCGGGGTGATGATGGCGATCGTCTCGTCGATGCTGGTCGAGCGCACCGACCGCGGCGACCAGATGTTCATGACGATGCTGCGCCGGCACTGCGACCACGTCCTCGACATCGATGCGCTGTCGACGCTGCCCGAAGCGGTAGCGCCCGAGCCGTTGCGGCCGTCGGCCGCGGACGAACTCGCCCACGATCCCACCGCCGAACCGCTGTGGAGTGAGAGCTGGTACGCCGATTTCGCCGATGCGGCACAGGGATTGGGCGGCTGGTTCCGGCTCGGCAGGGTGGCCAACGAGCACACCGCGTGGGTGCACGTGCTGTTGTGCGGACCCGACATGCCCACCGTCGCCGTCGACGCGCAAGTGCCGCTGCCGTCGGACCCATGGACCCTGCGCACCGACGACCTCGAGCTCGGCCACTCCGCCGACGTGCCCCTGCAGAGCTACCGCGTCGACGTGCGGGCGCGGGCCCAGTCCTATGCGGATCCGTCGGCGTTGTTGCGGGGCGAGCCCGGAACCCCGGCCGAGCTGACCATGAGCCTGGTCTGGGCCACCGACGGCACGCCGTACAAGTACGGCCTGACCACGCGTTACGAAATCCCGTGCACCGTCTCGGGTGGCGTCACGATCGACGACCGCCACTACCGCGTGGAATCCGTTGCGGGCCAACGTGATCACTCGTGGGGGGTGCGCGATTGGTGGGGCATGGATTGGCTGTGGAGCGCGCTGCACCTGGACGACGGCACCCACCTGCACGGCGTGAATATCCGGATCCCCGGGGCGCCCGCGTTCAGCATCGGCTACACCCAGGGTGCCGACGGCAAGGTCACCGAATTGCAGACCGTCGACTCACGGGAGTCGTTCGCCGACAACGGATTACCGCTGGACGCGACACTGGCGCTGGAGCCGGGGCAGATCACCGCGACCGTGGACGTGCGCGGTCAGGCCCCGGTCCGGCTCGTCGCGACGGACGGGCGGGCCAGCCAGTTTCCGCGCGTCTGGGCGACGATCAGCACCGCCGACGGGCGTAGCGGTGTCGGCTGGCTGGAGTGGAACCGCAACCTCGGCGAGCAGACTTAAGTGAGCGAACCGGCTCCCGTTGTGGTGATGGGCGTTTCCGGATCGGGCAAATCGACGGTGGGCGCGGCGCTCGCGCGGCGCCTGCGGGTCCCGTTCGTCGACGCGGACACCCTGCATCCGCCGGCCAACATCGCCAAGATGACGGCCGGCGAACCGCTCGACGACGACGACCGCTATCCCTGGTTGGAGCGGGTCGGCGACTGGTTGGCCGCCCACCGCGACGGCGGCGTGGCCAGTTGTTCAGCGCTGAAAAGGGCATATCGCGACCAGCTGCGCGCGCACTGCCCAGGGGTAACGTTCCTGCACCTTTCCGGTTCGGCGGAACTGATCGGCGGCCGGCTGGCCGCCCGCACCGCCCACTTCATGCCGGCCGCGCTACTGCGCTCCCAACTGGACACCCTGGAACCCCTCGGTCCCGACGAGGCCGGCATGATCCTCGACATCGGCCCCGACGTCGACGCGATCGTGGATATCGTGGTGAAGCGTCGCGACTAGCTGGGGCGGAGCCGTCCGTGTAGCATTATGCTACAGCTTGTCGCAAAATGTTGCATTGGAGGACGTCATGGCCGGGGCCGTCGATCGTGTGACGCGGGTTGCGTCCGACCTGATGGACAGCGCGGCGGCCGAGGGTGCCCGCCAAAGCCGCTCGGCAAAGCAGCAACTCGACCACTGGGCGCGGGTCGGGCGAGCGGTGTCCAGCCAGCACACCGCGTCGCGGCGACGGGTCGAAGCCGCACTCGCCGGCCACCTGGCGACCAGCGAACTCACGGTCGAGGAGGGCGTGGTGTTCAACGCCGAGGTCTCCGCGGCCATCGAAGAAAGCCTGGGGCGCGCCGACTACGGGGCGACGCTTGCCGGGCAGGGGGTGACCACCGTGGCCCTCAACGACGACGGCGAGATCGTCGAGCACCGCCCGGACGGCGCCGCGGTGGTGCTCGTGGCCGGGCGCTGACCCGGCGTTCGTCGGCGGTCCGGCGGTCCGATGGATCGACTTGATCTGGTGGTCGGGCCGAACGGCGCCGGTAAGTCCACGTTCATCGCGTTCACCCTGGCCCCACTGTTGCCCGGAAGCCTCGTGGTCAACGCCGACGAGATCGCGAGGCAACGCTGGCCGAACGATCCGGCGTCGCACGCCTACGAGGCCGCGCGCATCGCCGCGGACACCCGGACAAAGCTGATCGAACTGGGCCGGTCCTTCATCGCCGAAACGGTGTTTTCCCATCCGTCCAAGCTGGACCTCATCCACGAAGCCCGCGGCGCGGGCTTCACCGTCGCGCTGCATGTGCTGCTCATCCCGGAAGGCCTTGCAGTGGAACGCGTCCGGCACCGCGTGGCGGCGGGCGGACACGACGTGCCGGAAGCCAAGATTCGGCAGCGCCATCGCCGGCTGTGGATACCGGTCGCCGAGGCTATCGCCCTGTCCGACCTCGCCACGGTCTACGACAACAGCAGACTTCGCGGCCCGCGTATCGTGGCGCGACTCAACGGCGGCCTTACTGCCGGCGCGCCCCAATGGCCCACGTGGGCGCCGGAGAATCTGCGGGCGCGCTGGCCCGACTAACCGGCCTGCCCGCTCCGGTGGCTACCAGGACAGCTTGCGGCGGCCGGTGTCTACCTGACTGCCGACCCGCTCGCGAGCGCTGTCGGCCAGGTCGGTGCCGCGCTGACGGGCGGTTTCGGCTAACTCCTCGCCGCGCGCTCGCGCCGTGCCGGCCAGCTTCTCGCTGCGCTTGCGGGCCTTCTTGGCCAGTTTCTCGCTGCGTTTGCGGGCCTTCTTGGCCAGCGGCGCGGCGCGGTCGGCGGCGTCATCGGCGAGGTCTTCGCCGCGCTTACGCGCCTTCTCCGCCAGATATGCGGCGCGGTCGGCGGCCTCGTCGGCCCATTGCTCCCCGCGCTTGCGGGCCTTCTTCGCCAACGGCCTGCCGCGTTCCGCCGCGGTGCTGGCCAGTTCTCGGCCGCGTTCGAGTGCGGCTTCGGCGTAGGGCGCGCCGCGTTCCGCCGCGGTGCTGGCCAGTTCACGGCCGCGTTCGAGTGCGGCTTCGGCGTAGGGCGCGCCGCGCTCTGCGGCGGTGCTGGCCAGTTCGCGGCCCCGTTCGGCGCCGACCTGCAAGCCGTGGGCGATCCGATCACCCAGCTCGGAGAAATCGGCGTCGTCGGAACCGGGCCACGCCGACGACACCCGCTCCGAGAGCCGTTCGGCCGCTCGCCGGCCACGCCAGCCGAGCGAGGGCTTGCCAGCGGTGTCGGCGGAGGCGATCAACAGTCCCCCCACCAGGCTGAGGTCGGTGAGGAACTGCTGGCGTTTCTGGGCTTTGGCCACCGGGTCACTTTCGTTCCAGAACGAATGCGTCCCGAGGTTGGCGGGCAACACCGTCACCGCGAGCGCCGCCGACGCGATGCGGGGGAGTTTGCCGGTGGCAAGCAGCAGGCCGCCGCCGATCTGAACGGCCGCGGTGATCTGCGCGACCGTCTCCGGGTCGCTGGGGATGCTGCTGCTCACCGAATCCGGCAGCGCCTGAAGGCCGTCCACTGCCGGCGCGGCGGCCTCCGCCGCCGATTTGGGATTGAGCAGCGAATTGACTCCTTGCCCGATGAATGCCACTGATAACAGGGGTCGCGCGATTCTCCTGAGCACCATGGCCCGTGTATTACCCGGCTGTCTGTCGAGCAAACCGCGGCGGCAATATCCCCAGCTAGACCCGCATCGACATCACGGTGCACACCGATAGGGTGGAGCGCGTGCGAGCGTTGATCATCGTCGACGTGCAAAACGATTTCTGCGAGGGCGGCTCGGTGCCGACGGCCCGCGGCGCCGAGTTGGCGCCGGCGATCAACACCTATCTTTCCGGTGACCCGGGCTACCACTACGTCGTGGCGACCCAGGACTTCCACATCGACCCGGGTGATCATTTCTCCGAACACCCGGACTATTCATCCTCCTGGCCCGTGCACTGCGTCGCCGGAAGCGCGGGCGCGGATCTTCGCCCGGACCTCGACATCCGCCACCTCGACGCAGTCTTTCGCAAGGGCGCTCACGCCGCTGCCTACAGCGGTTTCGAGGGCGTCGACGAGCACGGGACGACACTGCTGAGGTGGTTGCGGCGGCGGGGGGTCGACGAGGTCGACGTCGTCGGCATCGCCACCGACTTCTGCGTGCGACGGACCGCCGAGGACGCGGCGGCGGCAGGCCTGACCACCAGGGTGCTGCTGGACCTGACCGCGGCCGCCGCCGCGGACTCGGCTGCCGAGGCGCTGGCAGAAATGCGCTCCGCCGGCATCGAGCTGGTTGGGGGACCCTAATGGTGGTGCCGCTGGATCGGCAAGGTCTGCTCGCCGCCGTGGAGCGTTCGCCGCAGGCGGCCGCCGCGCACGATCGCGCCGGGTGGGTGGGACTGTTCACCGGTGACGGCCGGATCGAGGACCCGGTGGGCTCGCGACCGCATGTGGGGCACGAGCAGATCGGGCGCTTCTACGACACCTTCATCGGTCCGCGTGACATCAAGTTCCATCGCGATCTCGACATCGTCGTGGGCACGACGGTGCTGCGCGACCTCGAGCTCGAGGTGGCGATGGGTTCGGCCGTGACGATGTACATTCCCGCCTTCCTGCGCTACGACCTCCGAGAAGCCAACGGCGAGTGGAAGATTGGCGAATTGCGCGCCTACTGGGAGCTTCCCGCCATGATGTTGCAGTTCCTGCGCACGGGTTCGGGTGCCCTGCGGCCCGCCCTGAACCTGTCCAAGGGGCTGTTGAGCAATCAAGGCTGGCGTGGCACCGCGGGTTTCGCGGCCGGATTCCGGCGGGTGGGAGCGCGCCACCAGCGGCTGCTGACGACGTTCCTCGACGCAGTCGCGCGGAAAGACAGCTTCTCCGCGGCGCGAGTGCTGTCCTCGGATGCCGCAATAACTTTGGGCGATCGTGACCCGCTCGAGCTGGCCGAACTGATGGAGCAACTGGACGGGGTCGGCGCAACCAAGATGAACAGCGCCGGCCCCACCGTGGCCGTCTCACTCAACTCGGGTCACGGGCGCGCCATCGTGTTCGCCGACATGGCTTGGCGCGGCAACGCCATCAACCGGATCAGGTATTTTCCCGCCTGATCCACCGGTTTCAGGCTTGTCGCACGACCACCATCAACGCCAGCGATGCCGCGGACAGGCACAGGTACGCGCCCGGAAACGCGATGTTGTACAGGACGTGCGCCCTCAGGTGGGTCGCCACCGCCCCGACGAAAAATGCAACGAGGCCCGCGGCGGCCGCCACGCCCAACTGCCACGGACCCACGAGGCCGACAACGATGCCGGCGGCTCCGGCCAACTTCGCCGCGCCAAGCGCCGGTAACCACGACCGCGGCACCCCGACCTCGGCAGAGTTCGCGAGCACGAATCGCGCCGGAACGAAGTCGGCGATGGCGATCGCGGCGGTGATCGCGGCGGTGATCAGCGTGATCACGACAAGTGCGGTGTTCATCTGGGCCAATCCTTTGTCGCGCAGCAAATTCCGCACCGGCGGGTCGGGTGCGCACGCTGCGCGCCACGGCGCACAATCGGTAAGGTCATGGTGCTTGTCTCCTTTGCCACAGGAAGTCCGTTGGACGCGGTCACCTTCTTGACGGCTTTCGCGCGGAAAAGGTGACCCATGAGCGCAACAAGGGATTTGGCGGATCTGGCGGCGCGTTTCGACGCCGACCGACGACATCTGAGGTCGGTCGCGTTCCAGCTGCTGGGCTCGGTGGCCGACGCCGAGGACGCCGTGCAGTCGGCGTGGCTCAAGGCTAGTCGTGCCGACTTCGACGCCGTGGAGAATCTCACGGGCTGGTTCACGACGATCACCGCGCGCGAGGCGTTCGACCACCTTCGGGTGCGCAAGCGTCGCGCCGAACAACCCCTCGCCGGGCCCGACGAACTGGACCGGCTGGCCCAGACGGCGTCGGCGCCGGCCGACGAGGACGCGCTGCTGACGGAGTCGGTGAGCAGCGCGCTGCTCGTCGTGCTCGACCGGCTGTCCCCGGCGCAGCGTGTCGCCTTCGTGCTGCACGACGTTTTCGCGATGCCGTTCGAACAGATCGCCGCGGTGATGCATCGGTCACCGGACGCAGCCAAGAAGCTGGCCAGCAGGGCGCGCGGCCGGGTGCACGCGCGGCCGGCCGCCCCTGCGCGCCGCACGGCCCACCACCTCGAGGTGGTGGAGGCGTTCCTGGCGGCCTCCCGCGGCGGTGATATCGCCGGCCTGCTCGAACTGCTGGCTCCCGAGGTGGTGCGCACGGTTGATCCGGCCCTCGTCCCGGCCGACGTGCCAACGACGTTGCGCGGTGCCCCCGAGGTCGCCAACGAGACTCGCCGGTTCGCGCAGCGGGCGCGCGCTGGTGCTGTCATGCTCATCGACGGGGCACCGGGCATCGTGCTCGCGGCCCACGGGCACGCGCAGGTCCTGCTGGTGATCGGCATCGGCGCCGACGGTCGCATCCACACGATCGACATCACCGGCAATGCCGAGCGGATCCGTCGGACCGCGCTGACGCTGCCCCGGTGGCCGATCCACGAACGTCACGATCTGATCGGGTAATAAGGACGTCAGACACAGCCGGCCGGGAAGCCGGGCGCGGGGCAAGACCGGGAGAGTCATGCTCGATAGGCCGTTCGGACGGCGCAACCTGCTGCGGGGCGCCGGCGCGCTTTCTGCCGCCGCGCTGGCACCGTGGCCGGCCGGGTGCGCCCCCGAAGACGACGCCCTCACCTTCTTCTTCGCGGCCAACCCGGACGAGCGCGACGCCAGGATGCGCATCGTCGACGAATTCACGCGCCGTCATCCCGATATCAAGGTTCGGGCGGTGCAATCCGGTCCCGGCGTCATGCAACAGCTTTCAACGTTTTGCGTCGGCGGCAGATGCCCCGACGTGCTCATGGCGTGGGAACTGACCTACGCCGAACTCGCCGACCGCGGTGTGCTGCTGGACATGAACACGCTGTTGGCGCGGGACAAGGCGTTCGCCGACCAGCTCAAGGCGGACAGCATCCCGGCGCTGTACGAAACCTTCACATTCAACGAAAAGCAGTACGCGCTGCCCGAACAGTGGTCGGGCAACTACATGTTCTACAACAAGCGGCTCTTCGCCGAGGCCGGGGTGCCGGCGCCGCCCAAGACGTGGGAGCAGCCTTGGGATTTCACCGAATTCCTGGACACGGCGCGCGCCCTGACCAAGCGTGACGCCGCCGGGCGGGCGTCGCAATACGGTTTCGTCAACACCTGGGGTTCTTACTATTCAGCCGGCCTTTTCGCGATGAACAACGGCGTCGCCTGGTCCAGCCCGCGGCTCAATCCGCCCCACCTCAACTTCGACGACGCGGCGTTTCAAGAAGCGGTGCAGTTCTACGCCGATCTGGCTAACACATACCGGGTTGCGCCCAACGCGTCTGAGACGCAGTCGATGTCGACACCCAATCTTTTCGCGGTCGGACGGGCGGCGATCGCGCTCGGCGGGCATTGGCGCTACCAGACCTACATCCGGGCCGAGGATCTGGATTTCGATGTCGCGCCGTTGCCGGTAGGCCCGGCGCTGGGAAAGGGTCACGCCGCGTGTTCCGATATCGGCGCCACCGGACTGGCCATCTCGGCGAGCAGCCCCCGCAAAGAGCAGGCGTGGGAATTCGTGAAGTTCGCGACCGGTCCCGTCGGGCAAGCGTTGATCGGTGAATCCCTTTTGTTTGTTCCCGTGCTGCGCTCAGCGCTGCAGTCGGACGGATTCGCCGAGGCTCATCGACGGCTCGGCAATCTCGGTGTGCTCACCGAAGGGCCGGCGTTTTCACAGGGCCTGCCGATCACACCGGCGTGGGAGAAGGTCAATGCCTTGATGGACCGCAACTTCGGGCCCGTCCTGCGCGGCAACCGGCCGGCCACGTCGTTGAGCGGATTGTCCCGCTCCGTAGACGAAGTGCTGCGCAGCCCATGACCTCGACGGGCGCACCTGGCGCGACAGCTCCGGCCGGCCGGGCGAAAACGACGCATAAGGACCCGAGCCCGTGGCGCCGGCACGCGTGGGCGGGCCGGTTGTTGGTGGCACCCAACATGGCGGCGGTCGCCGTGTTCATGCTCTTTCCGCTGGGTTTCTCGCTGTACATGAGCTTGCAGCAGTGGGATGTGTTCACCCCACCGAAATTCGTGGGCCTGAAGAACTTCGGAGAGCTGTTCACCTCCGATCCTCTCTTCGTGATCGCGATCCGCAACACGGTGATCTTCACCCTCGGAACGGTCGGGCCGACGGTCCTCATCAGCCTGGCCGTCGCCGGGGTGCTCAACCAGAAGGTCAGGGGCATCGGCGTCTTCCGCACGATCGTCTTCCTGCCGCTGGCTATTTCATCGGTCGTGATGGCGGTGGTGTGGCAGTTCGTTTTCAATACCGACAACGGCTTGCTCAACATCATGCTCGGCTGGGTCGGGCTTGGTCCGGTCCCGTGGTTGGTGGATCCCCATTGGGCCATGGCCTCACTGTGCATCGTCAGCGTCTGGCGCAGCGTGCCCTTCGCCACCGTCGTCTTGCTGGCGGCGATGCAAGGCGTTCCGGGAACGGTCTACGAGGCGGCCAAGATCGACGGCGCCGGCGAGATAAGGCAATTCGTCTCCATTACCGTCCCGTTGATCCGGGGGTCGATCTCGTTCGTGATCATCATCTCGGTGATCCACGCCTTCCAGGCGTTTGACATGGTCTATGTCCTCAACGGACCCAGCGGCGGGCCGGAATCGGCGACCTACGTCCTGGGCATCATGCTGTTCCAGCACGCGTTCTCCTTCCTCGAATTCGGATACGCCTCCGCGCTGGCGTGGGTGATGTTCGCCGTCTTGCTGGTGCTGACCGTGGTGCAGCTGCGCGTCAGCCATCGACGATCTTTGGAGACTTCGCGTGGGCTTAAGTGAGGGTGTCATCAGGCGCACCGTGGTGCGCGGCGGCATCGTGTATGGCGCGTTGCTCGCCGTCGCCTGGTGCGCGCTGTTCCCGATCGCGTGGGCGGTGTCGGGCTCGCTGAAAACCGAAGGCGAGGTCAGCGAGCCCACGCTGTTGCCGGCTCACCCGCGGTGGTCCAACTACACCGAGGTGTTCACGCTGATGCCGTTCGGACGAATGTTTTTCAACACCGTGCTGTACGCGGGCTGCGTCACCGCGGGACACGTCTTCTTTTGCTCGCTGGCCGGATATGCCTTCGCGCGGCTGGATTTCCGTGGCCGCGACGCGCTGTTCGTCGTGTATCTCGGCACGTTGATGGTGCCCCTGACGGTCACCGTGATCCCGCAGTTTCTGGTGATGCGAACCCTGGGCTGGGTCGATACGCCGTGGGCCATGATCGTGCCGGGTTTCTTCGGCAGCGCATTCGGCACGTACCTGATGCGGCAGTTCTTTCGCACCCTGCCCACCGATCTGGAGGAGGCGGCGATACTCGACGGTTGTTCGCCATGGCAGGTCTACTGGCGGGTCCTGCTGCCCCACGCGCGCCCGGCGGTGATGGTGCTCGCCGTGCTCACGTGGGTCAACGTCTGGAACGACTTCCTGTGGCCGCTGCTGATGATTCAGCGCGACAGCCTGGCCACCCTGACCCTGGGCCTGGTCCGGATGAAGGGCGAGTATGTTGCCCGGTGGCCGGTCCTGATGGCAACCTCGATGCTCATCATGCTGCCCCTGGTCGCCATCTACGCGGTGGCGCAACGCTCCTTCGTCCGGGGAATCGCCGTCACCGGGATGGGCGGCTAGCCATGGCCTCGGTGACATTCGAGCAAGCGACCCGGCGCTACCCGGGAGCGGACCGGCCCGCCCTGGACAACCTCGACCTCGTCGTCGACGACGGCGAATTCGTCGTCCTGGTAGGGCCGTCCGGGTGCGGCAAGACGACGTCGCTGCGAATGGTGGCCGGGCTGGAAGCCGTGGACTCCGGGCATATCCGGATCGGCGGGCGAGACGTCACCAACGTCGATCCCAAGGATCGCGACGTTGCGATGGTTTTTCAGAACTATGCCCTCTACCCACACATGACGGTGGCCCAGAACATGGGCTTTGCCATGAAGATCGCTAAGACGCCGAAGGGCGAGATTCGTCAGCGGGTGCTGGACGCGGCGAAATTGCTTGACCTGCAACCCTATCTGGATCGCAAGCCGAAGGACCTGTCCGGCGGCCAACGCCAGCGAGTGGCGATGGGCCGCGCGATCGTCCGCCGGCCCCGGGTGTTCCTGATGGACGAACCGCTGTCCAACCTCGACGCCAAACTCCGGGTGCAGACCCGTAACCAGATCGCCGCATTGCAACGGCGGTTGGGCACTACCACCGTCTACGTCACCCACGACCAGGTCGAGGCCATGACCATGGGCGATCGTGTAGCCGTCCTGCGCGACGGCGTGCTGCAGCAGTTCGCACCACCCCGCGAGCTCTACCGAAACCCGGACAACGTCTTCGTGGCGGGTTTCATCGGATCGCCGGCAATGAACCTGTTCACCCTTCCCATCGTGGATTCCACTGTGGCGTTGGGCGATTGGCCCATAACCCTGCCCCGGGACATCGCCAGCGCCGCAGGCGAGGTCGTGGTCGGGGTTCGTCCCGAACATTTCGAGCTGGGTGGTCTCGGCGTCGAGATGGAGGTCGACGTGGTGGAGGAACTGGGGGCGGATGCCTACCTGTATGGGCGAATCACCGGGTCCGGCAAGGTAATCGATGCGCCTATCGTCGCGCGGGTCGACGGACGCAACCCACCACAGAAGGGCAGCAGGGTGCGTCTGCACCCGGAGCCCGGGCACCTGCACTTCTTCGGTGTGGATGGCCGCCGAATCCGTTGATCCACTGGGTTGGGTCGAGGTACCTACCCGCGGGAGCAGCGGAGTGCATGAACGCGACGCTGGACGCGCGCGACGTCGTCGGGGGAGGGCAGCTGGTTGGTGATGCGGGTGATCTCCACGCCGATGTCGATGGAGCTTATGGGCCAGAGCCGGCGCGCGATGAGATCCCTTGCGATGGTGGTGATGTCGTCACCGCAGACCCGTCGGCGCGTCAACGCCACCAATGGCACATGCCGGGCGGCCGGCATGCCCGAGGGATAGCCGGCCCGCACGAAAGCCACGATGCTCGTCACCCAATGGGACAGGTCCATGTGTCCACCTCGCTAACCGCCGCAAGTTGCGCGTGAGCGGCAGTGCTTGCTTGTAGCAACGTACCATCGGCAATGTCATCAGCTGAGTAACGCCACACAGTTAAACGCATTTTTTATGGCCGGGGAAATTGGCGCATCGAGAGTGACTTCGGTGACGATTCGCCGAACGTGGCGCGCCGTAACGGTCTTTGGCCGCAAGGCTTTCTAGTATTGCCGCGTGGTGGATCGCTATGGAACCGATGTCCTCGCCGCGGGACGACGTAAGCCTCGCTCGACCGAGCATCCTGCCGAACCGGGCCTGGTGGTCGAGGACGTGGCGACGGGATACGTCGGCGCGGTGGTGCGGGTCGAATACGGGCGAGTGGACCTCGAAGACCGGCGTGGTCACGTGCGTGGGTTCCCTTTGGGCCCTGGGTATTTGCTTGAGGGGCGGCCCGTCATCCTCACCGAGCCGCGCCGGCCGGGACCGACCGCCGCGGGCAGGACCGCTTCGGGTTCGGTCGCCGTGTCCGGTGTCCGCGCGCGCGTCGCCCGGGCCAGCCGCATCTACGTTGAAGGTCGCCACGACGCCGAGCTCATCGCGCAGGTGTGGGGTGAGGACTTGCGAATCGAAGGCGTCGTCGTCGAGCAACTCGGTGGCGTCGACGACCTGGAGGAGATCGTCGCCGAGTTCGCCCCGGGGCCGGGGCGCCGGCTGGGGGTACTCGTCGATCACCTTGTCGCGGGTTCCAAGGAGGCGCGCATCGCCGATGCGGTGCGGCGGGGCCCGGGCGGCACCGACACCCTGGTCGTCGGTCATCCCTACGTCGATATCTGGCAGGCCGTGAAACCGCAGCGGCTGGGTCTGGACGCCTGGCCCACTGTGCCGCGGCAGGTGGAGTGGAAGCACGGCGTGTGCCAGGCGCTCGGTCTGCCGCACAACGGTCAGGCGGACATCGCCAGGGCCTGGCGGCACATCCGTTCGCGGGTGCGCGACTGGAACGATCTCGAGCCGGCACTGATCAGCCGGGTCGAAGAACTCATCGACTTCGTCACGGCGCCGGTCGCCTGATACCGCGGCCGGCGGACCACGGCTGAAGCCCGTCGGGCTAGTTAGGCTACGCTGGCCGATGTCCCGACCGGCGGGACGGAAACAGGGCGTATGCAGGGCATTTTCGGCGTATTCATCGGCACATTCCTCATCGGTCTTCGTGAAGGCCTAGAGGCGTCGCTCATCGTGAGCATCGTCGCTGCCTTCCTCAAGCGGAACGGCTCGACGGTCCGGCCGATGTTTGCCGGTGTCGCCGTGGCGGTGCTGCTGAGCGTCGGCGTGGGCGTCGGCCTCGACCTGTTCGCCGCCAGCCTGCCGCAGCCCCAGCAAGAGATGATGGAAACCGTCATCAACGCCATCGCGGTGGTGTTCGTGACGTCGATGATCATCTGGATGAACGGCAACGCCGCGCAGCTCAAGGGGGAACTCGAGCGCGAGGCCCGTCAGGCGGTCAACCGCGGTGGCGCGTTCGCCCTGGCTGCGATGGCGTTCCTTGCCGTCCTCAAGGAGGGCTTCGAGACGTCGGTGTTCTTGCTGGCCGCCGCCGAGACGTCGCATGGCAATCGGTGGTTCGCCGTGCTGGGCGGCGCCGTGGGCATCCTGACCTCGGTCGGGCTCGGCGTGGGCCTGTATTACGGCGGCTTGCGGATCAACCTCGGCCGGTTCTTCCGGGTCACCGGGGTGTTTCTGGTGCTGATCGCCGCCGGGCTGGTGCTCGGCGCGCTGCGCACCGCGCACGAGGCCGGTTGGGTGAGCATCGGCCAGCAACAGGTGCTCGACCTGTCCGGCTTGATACCCAGCAATTCGGTGCTGGGTGCGGCGACGACCGGGGTGTTCGGCATCCCCGCCGACCCACGGCTCATCGAGGTGCTGGGCTGGCTGCTGTATGCCGTGCCCGTTCTGGTCGTTTTCCTCTGGCCCACCCGGCTCGCGGCCGCGCCGCGAGCCCGCGCCCGGCTGTTGGCGGCGACGTCGGCGGTGCTACTCGTGGTCGGGGCGGTGCTGGTGATCATGACGCCGGCCGCCGCCTCGCCGCCGACGCCGGGGGCGCGCACCGTCACCGACCGCTCCGGCCACGCCGCCGCGGTGTCGATAGTCACGGGACCGCACGGCCGCGAGCTGAGCGTCGTCCCCCAGGGCACCTCGACCGTCCACAACATCGTGCTCGTCCCGGCAGACGACCAGACGGTGGACGGCGTGCCGGTACAGGTATGGCAGGTTTCCGAGGCCGCCGGGGCCGACGGTGCGCCGGAAGTCACGCTGGATCAGTTGCTGACCATGACGGGGGGCCGGCTGCCGGTCGGCCTCGCGGCGGGACGCACCCCGGGGCCGTTTCAGGGTCAGTGGTCGACGACCACGGTCTATACCGTGTTCGCGCGAGGCGATTCCGTGGTCAGTGCGCACGCGACGAGCAACCGCACGGCGCTGTTGACCGGCGGAGGGTTGACGGGCGCCAAAACCGTCAGCCTTGGCGGGCTGGCGACCGACTGGTCCACGTCCGCTGCCGAAGACCACTCGACACTCGCCGAGATCGTGGCCAGCGAGCGTCGTCACGGCGAGCGGCAGCTCTGGAATGTGTGGCTTCCACTGGTATTGGCGGGTTTTGCGTTGGCTTGCGCACTGGCGGCGGTAGCCTCGCTGCGCGCGGACCGCCGGCAAGATTATGAGAGGAAATCGGTTGATGGTGAGTCGCATCGCCTGGGCAGCGTCCCGGTCTCGTGAATACTGGTTGACTGCAACGGCTCTTGTTGCGGTGGCGGTGTTGCCGGTGACCGCATGCAGCCACTTGGGCGACAACTCGAGTCATGCCCAGCCGGCGAAGCCGGGGGCTACCAACGCGGTCAAGGTCACGATGGCGAACAACGGTGGTCAGGACGGCTGCACGCTGGACACTACCAGCGTGCCCGCCGGGCCGGTGACCTTCACCGTCGCCAACACGAACGCACCCGGAATCAACGAGGTCGAATTGCTCAG
The DNA here is from genome assembly GCA_036338755.1 of Actinomycetota bacterium. Classification (GTDB taxonomy): domain Bacteria; phylum Actinomycetota; class Actinomycetes; order Mycobacteriales; family Mycobacteriaceae; genus Mycobacterium. The sequence goes on from JAYZBN010000036.1 coordinate 219,315, forward strand.
GGACCAGCGCATTGTGGGCGAGAAGGAGAACCTTGCACCCGGCCTGGACCCGGTGTCGTTCACGGTCTCGCTGGACGGCGGCGCCTACCAGCTGTACTGCCCGGGGGCGAGCACCGAATACCAGACCCTGACGGTGTCGGGCAAAGCGCCGGCGACGCCGACGGGCACCGTGGCCAGCGTCCTCGGGCAGGGCACCAAGGATTACGCGGCCTACATCGTCAACCAGATCGGCCAGCTCAACGACGGCGTGAAGGCGCTCGATGCCGCCGTGCAGTCGGGCAACGTCGACGCGGCGAAGGCGGCCTACGCCAAGGCCCGGTTGTTCTGGGAGCGTTCGGAATCCACGGTGGAGGGTTTCGTGCTGCCGGGCTTCGCGGTCGGCGACAACGCCGGCAACCTGGATTATCTGATCGACATGCGTGAGTCGACGCCGGTCGACGCCAAGGTTGGCTGGAAAGGCTTTCACGCCGTCGAGCGCGATCTGTGGCAGGGCGGCGCTATCACGCCCGGAACGAAGGCGCTCAGCACCGAATTGGTCGGCAACGTCGGCAAATTGAACGGCATTGTGGCGAGCCTGCAGTACAAACCCGAAGACCTGGCCAACGGTGCCAGCGACCTGATCGAAGAGATCCAGAACACCAAGATCACCGGAGAGGAAGAGGCCTTCAGTCACATTGACTTGGTGGACTTCTCGGGCAACGTCGAAGGCGCCCAGCAGGCGTACGCCTCGTTACGGCCGGGCCTGGAGAAGATCGACGCCAACCTGGTTCACCAGATCGATCAGCAGTTCCAGACCGTGCTCGCCACCTTGGACGGGTATCGCGACCCAGCCGCGCTCGGCGGCTACAAGACCTATACCCCGGCGCTGAAGGCCAGCGACGCTCCCAAGTTGACCGCGGTGATCCAGCCGCTGCACCAGAGCCTGTCCACCGTCGCCCAAAAAGTCGTCACGGCAGGCTGATCATGACCGACGACATCACCAAACCCTCCGACGGCGACCCGAAAGACGCTGGGGCACCGGCGGACTCCACAGCGGTGTCGCGCCGGCGCGCGCTGGGCGGTGCCATGCTGGCCGGCCTCGGCGGCGCCGCCATCGGTGCCATCGGCGGCGGGTTCGCCGGTCACGCCATGGCCGCGGAACAACGTGGCGACGACGACGACACCGTCGATCTGCGCCGCAGTTACCCCTTCTACGGGCAGCCCCACCAGGGCGGAATCGAAACGCCCCCACAGCGTTACGCCATGTTCATGTCGTTCTCGCTGGCCGGCGGAGCGGGCCGGACCGAGCTGCAGACGCTCTTGGCGCGCTGGTCGGCCGCCGCCGCGATCCTGCAGCAGGGTAAGCCGGTCGGGACGGTGCAACCCCAGGTCGAGGTGCAGCCTCCCGCCGACACCGGGGAGGCGTACGGGTTGAGCCCCGCCAGCCTCACCGTCACGATCGGGCTGGGCCCGTCGCTGTTCGGCGATCGCTTCGGGCTGGCGGCCCGGCGACCGGCCGTATTCACCGACCTGCCGCCGCTGAATGGGGACAATTTGGATCCGCGTTTGCATGGTGGCGACCTGTCCGTGCAGGCGTGCGCCGACGATCCCCAGGTGTGCTACCACGCGGTGCGCAACCTGGCCCGCCTCGGCCGCAACATCGTCTCGCCGTTCTGGGCGGTGCTCGGGTTCGGCCGGGCCTCCGCCGGCCCGGGCCAGCACACGCCACGAAACCTGTTGGGATTCAAGGACGGAACCCGCAATATCGCCACCGATGCGGAGTACGAAAAGTATGTCTGGGTCACCAACGGCGACCAGCCCTGGATGAACGGGGGGACTTACCAAGTCGTCCGCAAGATCCGGATGTTGATGGAGACGTGGGATGTCGACCGGATCGGCAATCAGCAAAAGATCTTCGGGCGTACCAAAGAGGAAGGGGCGCCGCTGAGCGGCAAGCACGAATTCGATACGCCGGACTTCGCGGCCAAAGGCGCCGACGGCGACCCGCTCATCGATCCGAAGTCGCACGTCGGCCTTGCCGCCCGGGAAAACAATGACGGCATCATGATCCGCCGACGGTCGTATAACTACACCGACGGCCTGGACGCCAACGGCCAACTCAACGCCGGTCTGCTTTTCGTCTCGTATCAAAAAGATCCCCAAGATTTTATTCGTCTGCAGAACCGCCTGGGCGCCCACGACCTGCTCAACGAATACATCCGGCACATCGGATCAGCTATCTTCGCGGTGCCGCCGGCGCCCGCTGAAGGCCACTACATCGCTCAGAGCCTGTTCAGCTGAGCAAATCTCGTCGCCGGGCAGCGGTCCGGCTGGGGCGCCGCGTTTCGCGCCCGTGAAGTCTTGTGTCGGACCGGTGAATCAAGCGCACCCGCCGTCACGCATCGCCGCCCGGCGCGCACTAACTCCGTGAACCCGCACAATCAGCGAGAAACGGAGAAGTCACATGACCGACGCGCTCGTCATCGACGCCGAAGGCCTGGACCGGCTGTCGTGTAACGCCAAGAGCCAGCCCGAAACGGGCAGGAAGACGCTCAAAGCGAAGACCGTGTGCCACACGGGCTTCCGCAACCTGACCTACGTCCGGGATCTGGCGCCGATGCTGGTGGGCGAGCCGCCCGCGCTGCTGGGCGACGACTCGGCGCCCAATCCCTCAGAGACCGCGTTGGCTGCGCTGGGTTCGTGCGTCTCGGTGGGTCTGCTGGCCAACGCGACGCATCGCGGCGTGACGCTGACCAAGATCGAGGTCGAGATGCAGGGCGACATCGACATTTCCGCGGTGTGGGGCGTCGGGGACACCCCGGAGGGCAAGTACCTGGGGTTCAGCGCCGTTCGCTGCACGGTGAGCCTGGCCGGCGACGCCGACGAAGCCACGCTCAAGGAGATCCACGACAACGCCATCGCCTGGTCGCCGGTGGTGAACACGTTTCGCAACCCGGTGACCGTCGACTCCACTCTGGTCACCGAATGAGCACCGTAGCGCAAAACCGAACCGGAGCACGAAGACCGACCAACACGAAGGCGGCGAGATGACGACGACCACGGACGCAGTGGCCGGCCAGGTGGAGGTCGAACTGCTGGAGGACATTCGGGGTCACGCCGCGGCGTTGGACCGCGGCGAGGGCCACTCCCGTCGCAGCTTCGCCGCCCTGGGAAAGGCGGGCCTACTGGGCATTGGCGCCCCGGGCAACGTCGACGGCCGGCTCCCAGTGATGGCCGAGGTGATCCGATCGATTTCCGGAGCCTGCATGAGCACGGGGTTCTCGTTGTGGGCGCATCGCATGACGGTCGAGTATCTGCTCACCGCCGCAACCGGATTCAGCAGCGCAGCGGTCGAGCCGCTCCTAGCGGGAGCGGTGCCGGGCGTCACCGGCATGGCCGCGGCGTTCAAGGAGGCGGCGGGCTGCGGCAGCGTGGAGTTGACGGCCACATCCGTGCCCGGCGGTTACCGGGTGTCCGGTCCGATCAGGTGGGCCAGCAACCTGTATCCCGACTCCACGATGGTGACCGCTGTGCGCACCGATACCGGCGAGAAGCTGATCGTCGCGCTGCCGCTGAACACGCCCGGGGTGAACGTGGGTGAGCATTTCGATCTGCTGGCCATGGCAAGCACCGCCTCGTCCTACCTGAACCTGGATGACGCGCACGTTCCTGCCGGGCAGGTGCTGTCGCGCGACTTCGAGGGCTTCCTGCAGTCGGTGCGCCCGACATTCCTTGTCCTGCAGTCGGCGATGTGCCTGGGACTGGCCCGGACGGCCCTGGACCAGGCTCGCGAGGGGCTCGGCGGCGTCAACGCCGTGTTCGCCGACGACGTCGACCGGGTCGCGGACCGGCTGGTTGCCGCCGAGGCCACACTGGTGAACCTGGCCGCGGCCGTCGGAGGAGCCGAGCCGCCGACCAAGGAGGCGTTGCTGTCGCTGCGCCTCACCGCCGCCGAGTTGTCAAGCGCCAGCGCCGACTTGGAGGTGCGGACCGCAGGCGGAAAAGGGTATGCGAGCCGAACACCGGCAAGCCGGCGCTATCGAGAGGCGGCGTTCATCCCCGTCCAGTCGCCGTCCGAAGGGCAGCTGCGCTGGGAACTGGCCAGATGCGTCTGAGCGCGGATCGATGGTGACGCCGGTGGCGGTGCCGCCGGAGGGCACCGAATCCGAATACCTGGTCGGCGGGGTTCCGCTGGCCAGCTTGGTGCGTGACTTTCACGCGCCGATGGTGAAATTCGCTCGCACCATGGTGGATTCGGCGACGGTCGCCGAAGAAGCCGTGCAAGAGGCGTGGGTACAGGTGCTGCAGTCCTCGGATTCGTTTCAGGGGCGCTCGTCGGTGAGCACCTGGCTGTTCGGCATCGTCAAACACACCGCCTCCCGGCACCGGCGCCGGGAATCGCGGATCCGCCACCACGAGGTGCTGGCCGCCGACGCCGAAGGCGACGGCCCGCTGTCGGGTCGCATGCACCCCGTCGGTCACCCCGACGCAGGCCACTGGAGCCTCCCGCCGTCGCGTCGATTTCTCCCCGAAGACCAGACGGTCGAAAGCGAACTGCTCGGCTACGTGCGGTCGGCGCTGGACGCGTTGCCCGAACGCCAACGGCAACTGGTCATCCTGCGCGACATCGTCGGAACATCGGCCGACGAGGCGGCCGAGCTTCTCGAACTGTCCGCCGAGGCGCAGCGGGCACTGCTCTACCGCGCCAGGGGAAACCTCAGAACAGAATTGGAAAAGCGGTATCAACGATGACCGTTCATGACAACGCAGTCCCCGCCATCGATTGCGTCGACTTCGTCCGCCTCGTCGACGATCTCGTCGACTCCGACCCGCAGCAGTGGGGACCGATCGTGGCCAAGCACCTCGACGAATGCCCGCCGTGTCTGGTCTATCTGCAACAGATGCTCGACCTCAAGCTCCTGCTCAGCCACGTCTTCGACGGTCAGCAGCTCAGCGAGGACGACGTTGCGGGTGTCATCAACGCGATCAACACCATGAGGAAGGACGAACCACGATGACGATCAACGCTGAAGCGCCGCAGCTTCGAAGCGATGCTGTGGTTGCGGACAACGTGACCGTGTTGCCCTCTTGCGTCAGGGCCGGCGCCGTGCCCGAGGATCCGTTCGAACCACTGTCGGTGGGCGCCATGGTGGATCGGGTAGCGGCCATGGCAGTGGAAAAGGCCGCGCATCCGTGGGCATTCCTGATGCGATCCCTGGTAGGCGGTGTGATGGTGGCCTTCGGCGCGCTACTGGCCCTGGTGGTGAGCACCGGGGTCAAAACACCCGGTGTGGCAAGCCTTTTGATGGGCTTGGCCTTCGGCATGTCCTTCGTCTTGATCCTGGTGTCGGGCATGTCTTTGATCACCGCGGACATGGCCGCGGGCTTTCTCGCCGTGCTCAAGCGCACGCTGAGCCTGCGCGGCTATGTCGCGTTGGTGACCGTCGGACTCATCGGCAACATCGTCGGCGCGCTGGTGTTCGTCACGGTGTGCGCTGCGGCGGGCGGGCCTTACCTCGGCGCGTTCGCCGAGCGAGCGGCCGCCGTCGGCACGCTGAAGGCCGGCCAGCCCTTCTGGACGGCACTGCTGCTGGCCGTGGTGTGCACGTGGTTCCTGCAGACCTCGATGTGCATGTTCTTCAAGGCCCGCAGCGACGTAGCACGGATGGCGTTCGCGTTCTACGGACCGTTCGCGTTCGTCATCGGGGGCACCCAGCACGTGATCGCCAATGTCGGATTTCTGGGGCTTCCCTTGCTGCTCAACCTCTTCCACCCGGTGGCGCCGCGCGGCGCGATCGGCTGGGGCTTCGGCCAGCACGGGCTGCTCACCAACATCGGCATCACCTCCGTGGGAAACCTTGTCGGTGGCACGGTATTCGTGGCGTTGCCGTTCTGGATCATCGCGCAACTGCAGCGGCGCAAGGTCTAGGCGGGGGGCTCACGCAGTATTCCGGTCGTCCAGGCGCACAGCGCCGCGACGTCGCGTCCGGCCCGGCCGACGGTCCGGTCGGGGCGCACGACAGCGGCGTTGGCGCGTCCCCGACGCAACCACGTCGCCAGGGCATCGTCGGGTTGGGGGATCAGGACGACGACACCGCGGCGCCGCAGGGCTGCTTCGTCGGTGGCCGTCGGGCGAACCGTCGTGATCAGTGCGAAGCCAGTGCCGAGCACATTATCGAGGCGTTGACCATCACGCAGCGTGGGATTCGGGCAGAGCCTCCCGCCGAGCCGGCGCGGCAGTCGCGAATTGCGCACGAGCGCAGACGAATGCAGTGCCGGCGTGGTGGAGTCGACGATCCTGCGGCGCAGACCGGGGAGGAAGCGCAGCCGCGGCAGCACCAACCTACGTGCGGCATCGCCCGCGCGGCCGCCGCCGGTCATGGCCCGTCCGACACCCAGCGCCAGCCGGATCATCTGCCGGGTATGCGGCGCGCGTTCCTGTTCGTAGCTGTCCAGTACACCCTTCGCCATGGCCCCGCGATGGACCGCGGCGATCTTCCACGCCAAGTTGGCTGCGTCCCGAATCCCTGCCCCCATGCCCTGGCCGATGAACGGGGGAGTCAGGTGTGCCGCGTCGCCGAGAATAAACACGCTGCCGCGTCGCCATCGGTCGGCGATCTGAGCGCGGAAGGTGTACTCGGCGACGCGCAGCAGGGTCAGCTCGCTGTCGGCGACCGTTCCCACCCAGGGCCCGATCAACGGTCGCAGTGCGGCCAACGTGCCGAAGTCCTCGGTGGTTTCGCCGGCCAACAGCTGGAATTCCCATCGGTAGCGGGCTTCTCCGATGCGCATGTAGGTTCCGGCACGCACCGGGTGGCATACCTGGTGGACGCCGTCCCACTGGCTCAGGGCGGCATCGGTGGCGACGTCGACGACCAGCCAGCGTTGCTGAAAGTTCAAGTCCCGCATCGCGGAACCGATGTGGGCGCGCACTATGCTGTTGGCGCCGTCGCATCCCAGGACATAATCAGCGTCTACGTGGTGGGCGTGGCCGTCGGAGCGGTCGGTGAACGTGACGCGGGCGCTCTCGGCGCCGTTGGTGATTTCGGTGACCTCGGCGTTCCCGCGCAATTGTGCGGTGGGGTAGCGCTTGAGGTTGGAGCGCAGCAGCGTCTCCAGCTCCGGCTGGTCAAACATGTTGGCCTGCGGAAAGCCGTTCGCGTCGCGCGTCTGGCCTCGGTCGAACTGGGCGAGGACCCCGAAATCGGCGCCCAGCAATCGCAAACCCAGCGTGGGCCTGGAGATCGACGCGAACTCGTCGGCGATGCCCATGCGGGCGATGATGCGGTAGATCTCGTCGTCGAGGTGCACGGCGCGTGGCTGGCGGTACACGGCGGACCAGCGGTCGAGCACCAGGCAATCCACGTCGTATTGCGCCAGCAGGGTGGCGGCGGTGATGCCGGTCGGTCCGGCGCCGACTACGACAACCGAACGACGTGGAATGCCCTCGCTATTCACGAGAATCGCACTGTGGCGCGCTGTGTTCCGAGATCGATGGCGCCGTCGTCGGTGCCGATCGACGCCTCGACGATGTCGCCGTCTTGCAGGTAGTTCGTGTTGTCGGCCTGGCGCGAGAAGAAGACCTTCCATTTCAGGGTGGGGGGCAACAGGTTTCCGATGACCTGCAGCGGCTTCGGCGGAGCGCTCAAGGCGGTGCCGGCCGGGGTTCCGGTGAGCACCAAATCGCCGGGCGCGAGTTCCTGGAATTGGGTGAGTGACTGCAGCGCCTGCAGCGGACGATAGAGCATGTCGCGATCGACGAGCGCGTTCTGGCGCTCGTCGCCGTTGACGCTCAACCGCAGCCGCAGATCGCCGAACCGCTTGAGTTCGTCCGCGTTGAGCAGCACCAGCTCCGGGCCGACCGGGGTGAACGTCGGATAGGACTTGGCCTCGTAGAACTGGGTTTGGGGAAGCTGGACGTCGCGCGCCGAGACGTCGTTGGTGACGACCAGCCCGGCGATGAGGTCGCCGAGGTTCGCTTCGGAAATACTGGTGCCGACCGGGATCGTGCTCCCGATGACCAGACCGATCTCCACCTCGTAGTCGAGGAGTTTGACGTGTGGCGGTTTGACGATGTCGTCGAACGGGCCGTTGATCGATGCCGACGCCTTGCGGAAGAACGTCAGTGGCACCGACGACGGGTCCATACCGGCGTCTTTGACGTGCGATTCGAAGTTGGTCATCTGGGCTATCACCCGGCAAGGCCTGGTCACCGGCGAGACGAATCGCAAACCGTCCAGTTCCACGGTGTCGGTATTGTCGGCGGCCGCTTCAATGGCGGCCCGGTCGGCCAGCAGTTCCGCGGTGCTGGTGGCGGCGGTGTCGATCTTCGCGGCGCCCCGCGCGGTTTTGAGCCACCAGGCGTCGGCGGTGTGCAGGACGGAAACAGTCATGAGGTAGGCACTTTCAGTAGTCCGGCTAGGCGGCCGATATCGAATTCGTTATGTCTGCGCAGGGCGGTAGTGATCGAAAACAGTTCATGGCGGGCGGATTTGAGGTCGGTGCCGAGGAAGTCCCTGCTCGCCGGTGGTCCCCATTGGGCCAATCCGGATGCGGTGAACGGCGCCCATCCCGGTTCGAGCGTGTTGTCGAACAGGTCGCCGTCGGCGAAGTGCTCGAACAAGTACCCGTCGGGATCGCGCCAGTAGTCGAAAATCTGGCTGCCCTGAATGTGTCTGCCGATTCCCCAGGAGCGGAAATAGCCACGCTCGCGCAGGTATTCGCCGCCGGCGGCCAGGGCGTCGAGGTCACTGACCTGATACGCCGAGTGGACGTAGCGGTTGGCCGGACCCAGTGCGAGCGCTAGCGTGTGGTGGTCGGTCGGGGTCAGGCCGCGATCGCAGCGGATGAAACTCATCGCCGGTCCTCGGTCGCGCTGGCCGGGAAAGTACAAGAAATCGCTGACGATCATCCCCAGGTTGTCCAGGTACCAGTTCAGCGTTTCGACGTACTTCGTCGACTGCATGACCAGATGTCCCAGCCGCTGCACACGCGCGGGCGCGCGCCGAGGACGCTGGGTTTCGTTGATGCGCCGCGGGTCGGCTCCGAAATTGAGCGGAAGCGGTTGCTGCGCCGGAAGTTCCGGTAATTCGGTCATACCGGCGACCACGCGTACCGGCATGCGACTGGGGTCGACCAGCTCGACCGAGAGGCCGCCGAGGCCATCGGGCAGCGGGCGCGTCGGCGCGCCTTGCGCACCGGCCAACCTCAGCACGTCCGCCTCGTCGCACGCCCGGAACGCCGCACCGGCGAATCGTCGCCTCGGCCCGCGGCGCAGGATAACGCACGGTCCGCCGGGCAGGGTGCCGCGCAACCGCACTTCATCCGGACCTTTGCGGGCCGTCTGAAATCCGAAGGCCCGCGCGAACGCCTCGGCGCGCGTCAGGTCCGGTCGCTCAAACTCCAGCCAGGCGAGATCGACGACCTTGATCACCGGATTGCGTGATCGGCCGGTGTGCTCGCCGGGTAGCGCGCCGTGCGGACTGTGTCCGTCCCGCTGGGCGCCCTTAGTCATGTCCATGGCCATCTCCGTCACTAACTGACGAAATCGTCACATGCGAGTCAACGTTCAGTCAAGCTTTCTGACGGAATCCTCATAACTGATGCATACTGCTGAAGATGAGCGCGATGCCCGATAGTCAGACGCCCAACCGCTTGGAGCGGCGCAAACGGCGCACCCGAGCTGCTCTGATTGGCGCCGCACAGCGGCTGATCGCCGAGGGCAAGGTCAACGTGCCCGTCCTGGAGATCACCCAAGCGGCCGACGTCGGGATGGGTTCTTTCTACAACCACTTCGACAGCAAGGAGCAACTGTTCGATGCGGCCGTCGCCGACGTACTCGACGCGTATGGGGCGATGCTGGACAGGCTCACCGAATCGATCGAGGACCCGGCGGAGACGTTCGCCACCAGCTTCCGGCTGACCGGCCGGCTGTTCCGGCGCCGCCCGCGGGAGAGCCAGATTCTGCTTGCGAACGGGCTGGCGCTGTTGTCGTCGCCCAACGGTCTGGCACCGCGCGCATTGCGCGACATCAAGGCCGGTGTCGAGGCCGGCAGGTTCACGGTGGAAGACCCTGAACTTGCCCTCGCCATGGCCGGGGGCGCGCTGCTGGGGCTGGGCAACCTATTGCGGGATCACCCGGACCGCGACGACGCGCATGCCGCCGACACGGTCACCGAGAGCGTTCTGCGGTTGTTTGGGCTCAGCGCCGCCGAGGCGGGCGCGATATGCCGCCGTCCGTTGCCCGACAGCGCCTTTGACTAGGCGGGGCAGCGTTACACCCTTTCCGCGTGCTGCCGAGCGGGGCGAAACGCGGCCAGCAGCGCTCCGGCGGCGAAGATCGCTGCGGTCAGCCACGGAAATCGCCCGTCGGGGGCGAAGCCCTCGGCGGCGATCAGCGACAGAGCATAAGCCGCCATCGCGGCGCCGGCGAGCATCGCGGTTTCCGCCCAGCGCTCCGTGAGCGGGACGCCGAGCAGGGGCAGGGGGGCAGCGAAAAGTCTTCGCGCCCAGAACAGCAGCGCTATTTCCACCGCGGTCACGACGCCGAGGACGGCCACCCATTCCAGCCGGGCCAGCCACCACTCCGCGCTCCCTTCGGGCGGCTGCGGCAAGAGCCCGGCCGGGTAGCCGACGATCGCCACGATCACGACGGGAATCATGTGCCACAAGTAAAGAGCCATGATGTTGTTGTTGGCGATGGACAGTGCGCGCTCGACGCGCACGGCGCGCAGCGCACGGTTGAGCGCGGGGGCCACTGCTATGGCGATTCCGGCTTGCGCACAGCCGAACGCCAACAGGGCCACGGTCGGTGGCGTCGTGTTGTCGATGGTCTGTCCGGGAACTCCGATCATGCTGACCGGATAAATGTTCAGCCAAACCAGCACCGCCAGCGCTACCGCAGAAACGCCGGCCAGCAGCCAAGGCCTGTGGCCGCCCAATGACCGCCCGTGCCAAGCGATTCCGAGCTGATACAGAGTGCCCCAACCCAACAGATAATTCACCCAGTTGAGGTAGGGCACGTGCCCGGCGAGCCGGGCGGCATCTACCACCGCGACCGCCAGCGCCAGGACAAGCGGCACCAGCAGCCCCCAACGGCGTTGTGCGGCAACAGCAATCGGCGTCATCGACACGACCACCAGATACACCGCCAGGAACCAGAGGTGCATCGCGACCGCCCAGCCTGCGTACTCGAGGATCGAGCCGGCCACACCGCAGGCAGCCAGGACCACCACGGCCACCGACACCAGCCCGGCGTAGACCGCCGTTGGCCCAAGTACCCGGGCCACCCGACGCTGCACCCAGGTTCGACGCGAAACTCCGCCGGTGTCGTGGTGATGGGTCCAGGACACGGCCGCGGCGTAGCCGGCAACCAGGAAGAACGCCGGGACGGCCTGGAAGGGCCAGGTCAGCCATTGGGTCCAGGGCAGGTCGACGAGCGGGTTCTGCCGGCCGAACTGTCCGTCGCGATAGGTCACCGATCCGGCCAGCCAGTGGCCCAGCACGATCAGCACCACACCCGATACCCGGTAGTAGTCGACCGCCAGATTGCGTTGCGGGTTGTTTGCGCGGTCCATCAGTTCGGGGGAAGCTCGACGCGGTACACAGCGCCACGCTACCGTTCAGCACTCAGCGGGGTCTCGCTCAACCGTAGGACAGGAGACATCCCCATGAAACAGGCACAACTCGGCGAGCTACAGGTCGGTCGCCTCGGGCTGGGTGCGATGGGGATGTCGGTGGCCTATGCCGGTGCTGGCAGTGACGATGCGGAATCGATCCGCACCGTTCATCGCGCCATCGACGTGGGTGTCACGCTGATCGACACCGCCGAGGTGTACGGCCCGTACGTCAACGAGGAACTTCTGGCCCGTGCGTTGCAGGGCCGACGCGATCAAGTGGTCCTGGCAACAAAATTCGGCCTGATCTCGCACACTGGCCGCGAGGGTCTCGACAGCAGCCCCGCCAACATTCGGATCGCCGTGGACGGTTCGCTGCAACGGTTGGCGACCGATCACATCGACCTGTACTACCAACACCGACTCGACCGCCAGACCCCGATCGAAGACACGATCGGCGCGCTGGCCGAGCTGGTCGCCGCCGGGAAAATCCGGCACGTCGGTCTGTCCGAAGTCGGCGTGGACACCATTCGTCGCGCCCACGCCGTACACCCCATCACGGCGGTCCAATCCGAGTACTCGCTGTGGACGCGCGATCAGGAAGACGAAATCCTGCCGCTGCTACGCGAATTGGGCATCGGATTCGTCGCCTACTCGCCCTTGGGCCGTGGCTTCCTCACCGGGGCCATCCGCTCCGCACAGGAGTTGCCCGACACCGACTACCGCAAGACGAACCCGCGGTTCTTCGAGGGCAACTTCGAGCACAACCTGCGGTGCGCGGACGAGGTCCGCGACATCAGCTCGGACGTCGGTGCCACGCCGGCTCAGGTCGCCTTGGCCTGGCTGCTGGCGAAAGGTCCTGACATCGTGCCCATTCCGGGAACCAAACGCGTCACCCGCCTGGAAGAAAACGTCGGTGCGGACGCGGTAGAACTGACGGCCGACCAGCTCGCCAGGCTCGACAGCCTCACCCCTCCCGTGGGAGGGCATCACGCCGAGGCGCAAATGGCCTGGATCGACCGCTAGCGGCTGGTGCGGGTACGCGCTAGTCGACGCTGGCCAAAGCCGCTGTGCCATATTTCTTTTCGATCAGCGACCACGGGTCGGCGTAGGGACCGCGCCCCTCGAGCCGGCGCTGAACGAAAAAAATGGCGCGCAGCGCCGGCCGTAACAGTGGCGCAAGCAGCCGCACCACGATGCGCACGCGGCCCTGCGATTCGGCGATCCACTCCAGCGTCTGATTCCAGTCGTGCTCTTGAAAGTCCAGCAGCGCCTGCGCTTCGGTCGTGTCGTACCAGCCGGTGAAACTCCAGCCGCGGTCGTCGGCCGGGTCGCCGGGCAGGCCAGCCGACGGGCCGAGCCGGCCCAGCCCGGCGGCGCTCATCAGGTCGTCCTGCAGGTTGTGCTGCAGCAGCACGTACGTTTCGTTGCCGCCGATGAGCACGACCTTGCCGGAAATCGATGCCGCGCGATCGACGCCGTTGGCGAACGCCAGCGCCACGTCGCGCGCGTCCACCGCGTGTATGCGATTGTCGCTGGGCATCGAACGCATCAGGACGAGGTAGTCGCCGTTGATACTGGCCTGCGTGTCCGGCGAGATGACCCCCGCGAGGCGAAAAAGCGCATAGGGCAAGCCACTACCCCGGATCGCCGCCTCGGCGAGCACCTTGTCCTGACCGTATTGATCGATGGGGTTCACCGGGGTGTCCGGCGTGATCCGCTCGGGCTGACGGTAGGGGTTGCGCGATCCGTACACCGCCGCGCTGGAGGCGATAAGAAATAGCGGCGGGTGGGGGAGCGCCGAGCAGGCCGTCAAGAGGTTCTCGGTGCCACCGACGTTGACGCGCCGGGCCAGTCCGGGGTTGCGGTATGACGGCGGGGACACGATGGCGGCCAGGTGGACGATGGCCCCGGGCTGATGGGCGGCGATGAGCTCGCTCACCGCCTCGGCATCCAACAGATCGGTGTACGCCGGAATCAACGTCCCCGGGTGCCCACCGCCGGAGAGTTGCCTTTCGACGGCGACGGTGTTGTCGTTGCGCAGATCCATCGCGACGACGGTTCGTCCCCGTTCCAGCAGTATCTGCGTGCAGCGCTTACCGACCTGTCCAAATGCGCCGGTGACCAATACGGTGTCGACGGTCATGGCCGCCTCACTGCTCCATCAGCCGGCCGGCGATCTTGCCGATCGCGGTGCGGACTCGGGCAGAGACATAGATCGAGAAGAACGGCGTCACGATGTCCTCGCGGAGCCGAGTTAGTTTGGAGCTCTTGATAAACCACTGGCCGGCGACGCTCTGGTAGGTCTCGTGGTAGTGGCCATAGCCGACCAGGGTGACGCCGGGCCCGAATCGGACAACGTCTTGCAGAGCCCATATCCCGCGCGCGGTCGTCGACGAGGTGATCTCGATTTCGGGGGTGTGGACCTGGTGGGCGGTGGGTTGCGTCGGGCGGCCAAGGGCGCGACGGGTGAAGGCCACGAAGTCGTCGGCGCCGGAGATCACCTTGCCACCGGCTTCGGACGTGTCGCTGACGAAGTCGTCGGTGAAGAGGGTCCGCCAGGCCGCCCAGTCCTTGGTGTCCAGGTAGCGGCAGTAGCGGGCCTTGAGTTGCTTGATCGATTCGATCGCCGGCAGCGTGTCGTCGATCAGGCCTTCCGGCGTCATTGCGGCTCGATTCTTTCGGTACGCGTCCTCGCGTGACGTTTCACTGGCGAAGTGTAAACCCGTCACCCTTTGAAGTAGACGATCTGATGTGTGGTGGCCAGCAGCCCGCCGTCGCGCGCCCACACTTTGGCGCTCTGGTCGAAATAGCCGCGGGAGAAGCGGTTGGCGTGGGCGGTGGCCAGCACGAAGTCGCTCGCGACCGCGTCGAGTTGGGACTGATCGGCATGAAAATACGTGGTCAACGAGATGGTGCCGGACGGGAGGAAGCCGCCGCGACGCAGGAACACCCGCGGATAGAAGATGTCACACAGCGCCGCGAGGGCCGGATAGTCGACCGGGCGCCCCGCGCCGTCACGGACCCACAGCGTGGAGGTCGACGACGCGCTGGGCTCCGCGCCTTTCGGCGGCATCGCACCTTCGACGTAGCGCATGTCGTAGAGGCTGGTCCATCGGACGAGGCCCGGATCGACCGCAGGCACCTGTTCGGGGCCCGGCGCGCTGGGCGGGTGGCCCTCGGTGTCGGCCCAACTCTCGCGCCCGAGCGCGAAGATCGCGGTCGCCGTCGTCTTGACCACATCGTCCTGGCTGAGCTCGACGATCCAGTGCTGATTGGTGCGGTTGGTCCGCGCCGCCCGCACGGTGACGTCGAAATCACCCTCGGCGATGGGGGCCGCGTAGTTGACGGTCAGGGCCAGCGGGTCCCCGATGCGGTCGGGGTGTCCCTCGACGGCCCGCAGCATGACGGCGGCGGTGATCCCACCGAACGGGCCGACCATGTTGGCCCACTCCGGGTGGGTGCGGCCGCGGCAGACGCCCGCGCCGATCGCGTCGAGCTCGAGGGCTTCGTCGAAGGGATGTGCGCCGGTCATAGTGATCGACCGCAGATTACTGGCGGGCGGCCTCACTGCCGAACACGGGGTCGTGACATGTGGTCCGCAGCGACCTCCATCGGTTGATTCACTCTGACGGCGCTCATTCGCGCGGCGGTGAAGTTGGGCGGCTCTAAAGGCGCCGACCTATACACCCGCAAGGCGGTGCTGTACAGTCGCCCAGCACAAGGTCGACGCTCGAATGAGAGGCCAGCCGGTGACTGCCGAGTCGATCGAGGAATTTCGGAGCCGGGCCAGGGCCTGGCTGGCCGCGACCATGCCGCGACTCGACCCGGCCAAGGCGGCGCTGCTGGAGCGCGATGAGCTGCCGTCGTGGCACCGGGCTCGAGAATTGCAAAAGCTGCTGTGGCAAGGCGGATTCGCCGGGATCTGTTTTCCGCGCGAGTATGGCGGCCTCGGCCTGAGCTACGAATACAAGAAGGCGTTCGACATCGAGTCGCAGGCGTATGAGACTCCGCTGCTGCTCAACGTCCCATCGTTCGCCATCTGCTGCGCAACCATTCTCGACATGGGCAGCGAACAGCAGAAGCGCGCGCACATTGCGGCCGCGCTGCGCGGCGACGAGGTGCTGGTGCAGCTGCTGTCGGAGCCCAACGGGGGATCGGACCTGGCGGGCGTCATCACGCGCGCCGAGCGCAGGGGCGGACGGTGGATCATCAACGGCGCCAAGACCTGGAGCACGTGGGCGTTCGCCGCCGACTACGGTCTGTGCCTGGCCCGCACCAACTGGGAAGTCCCCAAACACGACGGGCTGACCATGTTTCTGGTGCCGCTGCACCATCCCGGCGTCACCATCAACCGGATCAAGCAGGTCAACGGCTCCATCGAATTCTGCGAAGAATTCTTCGACGACGTCGATGTGGGCGACGACGCCGTGATCGGTGAACCGGGCAAAGGATGGGACGTCGCATCCCGGCAGCTGTACCACGAGCGGCGCACGATGGGCGACGGCTCGGAATATACCAGCGGCCCGGGAATCGCTGAGGCCCATGATGTTTCGGTGGATCTGATGTCGCTGCTCGAAAAGACGAACCAGGCTGGGAACCAACGGCTTCAGCAGATGGTAGGCCGGGCGCTGGTGCACCGGGCGGTGCATGGCCAACTCAGCGAGCACGTCTTCCACGCCGTGGCCGGCGGGTCCCTCCCGCCCGCCGCGGGATCCATCATCCGCCTCGATATGGCCGAGGTGCACGACGTCGAGACCGATACCGCGCTGGCGGTTGCGGGTTCGGCGGCCGTGGTGGACGACGGCGGCGGGTTGGTCGACATCGGGACGCGCTATCTGGGCCGTCAGACCGCCAGCATCGGTGGCGGCACCACCGAGATGGCGCGCAACGTGATCGGCGAACGGGTGCTGAACTTCCCGCGCGAGCGCGCCGACGACCGGGGCGTGCCGTTCAACCAGGTGCGACGCGGCAAAAGTTAAGGAGGCGAGCGGAATTGAGCGGTCAGCTTCGTGACATCCGAGAGTTGATGGGAGACTCCGACGCCTACCGGGACGAACTGTACCGGCGTTGGACGGGCCTGCTGAGCTACCGCTACATCGGCCGCAAACACTCGGCGATGAACCTGGGGGAGACCGACGACACCGTCACCATCCGCCGTGACATGCGCAACGAAGCGGGCGGGATCATGGTGGCGCCGTTGGCGATTTCCTCACCGGAGGGCTGTCAGACCGACATGGTCGCCGTGCCCAATCCGGTCATCGCTTCGGTGCAGATCGTCGATCCGGGCTACGACGTCAACAGGATCGAGATCGTCGGTTCGGGCATCGTGCACCAGGGCCGCACCATGGGCTACGGGCGGTGCACCATCGTCGACGCCGACCACCCGAGCCGGGTCATCGCCTTCAACGAAGGTCAGGGCGCGATCATCGGCATCCCGCCGGAAGGCCTGGACCGCATGGATGTTTCGGGCACCGAGCTGGTGATCGAGGACTCTCCCGATCTGCCCCCGCTGTGGCAGGCGTTCGGCGCCAGCCGCCGGGGCGACGGTCACTGGATACTGCCCGAGTTGAGCACCGAACTCGCGTCGCCGGATGCCGCGCTACACATCGGACCCCAGCACGTCGTCCTCGAGACCGCGGCGATCGACCTCGCCGCCGAAGTCGCCGGGACAAAAAAGCTGCAGGTCGTCAGCTGGCATGTCATGTTCATGTCGCGGGGCAAGGTGGGGCCGTTCCGGGTCGAGGGCTCCGCGCATCCGGGCAGCACCGGACGCGTCGGCGTGCGCATGCTGCTGCACGACGAGGGCAACGCCGACAAGGCGGTCACCTCCGCCGCGGCCGTCTTCGACATCGTCGGCTGAGCACGGTTCCCAACCCGCCTGCGGGCATAGTTGCCAACGGCCGGGCGGTTGGCGATAACGTTTCCACCGCGGGGGCGATGCGAAGGAGCGTGACGGTCATGCAGGTTTCTATGTTCGGGCAACTCAGCGGATCGGGCAGCCAATCGCCGATCGACGCGACGATCGCCAACCTCACGACGCTTCGCGATGAAGGCTTCACGCGAGTGTGGATGAGCCAATTGCCTTACGAGCCAGACCTTCTCATGATCCTGGCCATCGCTTTGCACGAGGTCGACACGGTCGAGGTGGCCAGCGGTGTTGTGCCCATCCAAAATCAGCATCCGATGCAGATGGCGCAACGTGCCCTCACGCTGAGCCTCGCCTCCGGTGGCCGGTTCACGCTCGGGCTCGGTATGACCCACCAGGCCGTCACCGAGGGGATGTGGGGCATCCCGTGGGACAAGCCGGTGCGCAGGCTGAACGAATACCTCGACGGGCTTTTGCCCCTGCTGGCCGGTGAACGTGCCGACGCGACCGGGCAGACGGTGACCACTCGCGGCGCGCTGATGATCTCGGGCGCGCCGCGGCCCGACGTCTACATCGCGGCGCTGGGTCCGCAGATGCTCAAGCTCGCCGGGCGGCGCACGTCGGGCACCTGCACCTGGATGACCGGACCCAAAACGCTGGCCGACCACGTCGGGCCGACGCTGCGCCAGGCCGCCGCCGACGCCGGCCGCGAGGACGGGGTGCGCGTCGCCGCGTCGCTGCCCGTCAGCGTCACCGATGACGTCGACGCCGCCCGCAAGCAAGCGGCCGAACAGTTCGCCATCTACGGCCAGCTGCCGTCGTACCGCGCGATGCTCGACCGCGAGGGCTACGCGGGGCCGCAGGATGCCGCCATCATCGGCGACGAGGACACTGTCCGCGGTCGGCTCGACGAACTGCGCGCCGCGGGCGTCGACGAGTACGTCGCCGCGGCATTCGACCCGTCGCCGGAGGGCCGGGCACGCACGAGGGCGCTGCTGCGCGCGTACGACTCCTGACCACATCGCGCCCGGTCATTTGGCTATGGCCATACATAGCCAACGGTACGTATGGTGCATAGACGAACCCACCCGAGGAGGAGAAGCGCAGTGGCAGAACGGTTGGCGGGGAAGGTCGCCCTCATCAGCGGGGGCGCAAGGGGGATGGGTGCATCGCACGTGCGGTCGCTGGTCGCCGAGGGAGCAAAGGTGGTCTTCGGTGACATTCTCGACGACGAGGGCAAGGCGGTGGCGGCGGAGGTCGGTGACTCGGTCCGGTACCTACACCTGGACGTGACCAAGCCCGAGGATTGGGATGCGGCAGTGGCGACCGCGCTGGCGGAGTTCGGCCGCATCGACGTGCTGGTCAACAACGCGGGCATCATCAACATCGGTACTTTGGAGGATTACGCGCTGTCGGAGTGGCAGCGAATCCTCGACATCAATTTGACCGGTGTATTTCTCGGTATCCGCGCCGTGGTCAAACCGATGAAGGAAGCGGGCCGGGGGTCGATCATCAACATTTCGTCGATCGAGGGCATGGCCGGCACGATCGCCTGCCACGGCTACACCGCAACCAAATTCGCCGTGCGCGGACTGACCAAGTCGGCCGCGCTCGAACTGGGCCCGAGCGGAATCCGGGTCAACTCAATCCATCCCGGCCTGATCAAGACGCCGATGACCGACTGGGTTCCCGAGGACATCTTCCAGACCGCGCTGGGCCGCGTGGCCCAACCGGTCGAGGTATCCAACCTCGTGGTCTACCTGGCCAGCGACGAGTCCAGCTACTCCACCGGCTCGGAGTTCGTCGTCGACGGCGGCACCACGGCCGGCCTAGGACACAAGGACTTCTCCAACGTCGAGACCGACGCGCAGCCGGACTGGGTTACGTAGCGGCGCTTACCGATTCGGGTTGCTTGTCCGGCTGGGGCCAGGGCGACGGAACCGGGCGCTGGCGAACCCGTTGCGGCCACCAGAACCACTTGCCCAGCAGCGCGGCGATGGACGGTGTCATCAGCGACCGCACGATCAAGGTGTCGAACAGCAGACCCAATCCGATCGTGGTGCCGACCTGACCGATGACCGTCAGCTCGCTGACCGCCATCGTCATCATCGTGAAGGCGAATACCAGCCCCGCCGACGTCACCACCGAACCGGTGCCGCCCATCGAACGGATGATGCCGGTGTTCAGGCCGGCGTGGATCTCTTCTTTGAACCGCGCCACCAGCAACAGGTTGTAGTCGGCGCCCACGGCCAGCAGGATGATGACCGACATCGCCAGCACCATCCAGTGCAGCTCGATGCCGATCAGGTGCTGCCAGATCAGCACCGAGAGCCCGAAGGACGCGCCCAGCGAAAGCAAAACCGTCCCCACGATCACCGCCGATGCCACCACGCCTCGCGTGATGATCAGCATGATGATGAAAATCAGGCACAGCGAAGAGATCCCGGCGATCAGCAGGTCATAGGTGTTGCCGTCGCTGAGGTCTTTGTAGATCGACGCGGTACCGGCCAGATAGATCTTCGAGCCCTCCAGCGGCGTGCCCTTCAACGCTTCGTAGGCGGCCTTCTTGATCAGCGGAATGTGCGAAATGCCTTCCTGCGACATCGGATCGCCGTCATGGCTGATGATGAACCGCACGGCGTGCCCGTCGGGGGAGATGAAGTTCTTCATGCCCTTCTTGAACTCGGCATTGTTGAACGTCTCCGGCGGCAGGTAGAACGAGTCGTCGTTCTTTGAGGCGTCGAACGCCTTGCCCATGGCGTTGGAGTTCTTCTGCGCCTCGTTCTGCTGGTCCTGCAGACCCTTCTGGGTCGAATACATGGTCAGCATCGTGGTTTTCATCGCCTTCATGTTTTCGATCATGGACGGCATCAGCGCCACCATCTGGGGCATCAGCGTGTCTAGGTGATCCATGATCGGCAACAGGCTCTCGATGTCGTCGGTCATCGTGTCGATGCCGTCCAGGCCGTCGAAGACCGAGCGCAGCGACCAGCACACCGGAATGTCGTAGCAGTGCTTCTCCCAGTACAGGTAGCTGCGGATCGGGCGGAAGAAGTCCTCGAAATCGGCCATGTGGTCGCGCAATTCGTTGATGTCGATCGTCATGTCGTGCATCTTCTTGACCATCTGATGCATGTCATTGGTCATTTGCGCCGTGATGCTCTGCATCTTCTGCATGCTGTCGATGGTCGTCTGCATCATGTCGGCCTGGTGCAGCATGTCGGCCATCTGGTCTTCTTGGTACTTCTGATTCATCTGCTGGGTGACGCCCTGCATGCTGATCTGGAACGGGATCGAGGTGTGCTCGATCGGGGTGCCCTGCGGGCGGGTGATGGCTTGCACGCGACCGATTCCAGGCACCCGGAAGACGGTCTTGGCGATTTTGTCGATGACCAGGAAGTCCGCGGAGTTCCGCAGGTCGTGATCGCTTTCGATCATCAACACTTCCGGATTCATTCGCGCTTGCGAGAAGTGCCGGTCGGCGGCCGCGTAACCCTCGTTCGCGGGCAGATCGGCGGGCAGGTAATTGCGGTCGTTGTAGTTGGTGCGGTAGCCCGGCAGGGTCAGCAAGCCCACCAGCGCGATCCCGATCGTCATAACCAGGATCGGACCGGGCCAGCGGACGACCAGGGCGCCGATCTTGCGCCACCCGCGAATCCGTTGGGTGCGTTTGGGTTCGAGGGTCTTGCCGAACCGCGTGGCCACCGCGATGACGGCGGCACCGAGCGTCAACGCCGCTGCGACCACGACCACCATGCCGATGGCCAGCGGAATACCCAACGTCTGAAAATACGGCAGGTTGGTGAAGTGCAGGCAGAAGGTCGCGCCGGCGATGGTCATGCCGGACCCGAGCACCACGTGGGCGGTGCCCTTGTACATGGTGTAATACGCCTCTTCGCGGGTCTCGCCGAGAGCGCGGGCTTCCTGATACCGGCCGATCAAGAAGATCGCGTAGTCGGTGGCGGCCGCGATTCCCAACGTGACCAACAGGTTCGTGGCGAAGGTCGAAAGCCCAATGAGCTTGAAGTAACCGAGGAAAGCCACCATGCCGCGCGCGGCCGATAGCTCGAGCACCACCATCACCAGCGTCAGCAGCACGGTGATGACCGAGCGATACACCAACAGCAGCATGCCGATGATCACGGTGAAGGTGGCCAATGTGATGAGCTGCAAGCTGCGGTCGCCGGCCTCGTTCTGGTCCGCCGACAACGCCGCGGGGCCGGTGACGTAGGCCTTGACGCCCTTGGGTGGCTGCACGCTCTTGACAATGTTCTGGACGGATTCCACCGACTCGTTGGCCAGCGCCTCGCCCTGGTTGCCGGCGAGGTAGACCTGGACGTAGGCGGCCTTGCCGTCGTTGCTCTGCGCGCCGGCCCCGGTCAGTGGATCGCTCCACATATCCTGAACGTGCTCAACGTGTTTGGTGTCGGCGTCGAGCTTCTTGACCATCTGGTCGTAGTAGGCGTGCGAGTCGGCGCCGAGGGGATTCTGACCCTCGAGGACGATCATCACCGAGCTGTTGGACTTGTACTCGTTGAAAATCGCACCCATGCGCTTGGTAGCGACCACCGATTGCGCGTCGTCGGGCGCCATCGACACCGAACGCATCTTGCCGACCTCGTCCAGCTGGGGGACGACGACGTTGAGCACCGCGATGATGGCGATCCAGCCCAGGATGATCGGTACGGCGAGCGTGCGGATGATGCGCGGGATCTTGTCGTGCACGGGTTCTTTGACGACGGGGATGGCGTCGGTGCGGGTGTCGTCGATCGTTGTGCTCATGCGGATTTCACCAAGCAGAAGGTCAGGGCGTGCACGCCTTGGGTCATGTTCTCGGCCTTGACTTCGTCGTCGATGGTGATGCGGCAGCCGAGGGAATTGCCGTCGCTCTGCGCCGAAAGATTCGGGAAGACCGACGGGGCGGTGGTGCTGAGAACCAACGTCCACGGCAGCGGCGCTCCGTCGATACGTCTCGGATCGGCCGACAAGTCCAGATAATTCACGTTGGCCTGGCTGGCCGAGCCAAAGACCTCGTACTTGACGACCTTGGGCTTGAACGGCTTCGAATCATCGAGCCGCGGGCTGCTCATGATTCCGGTGTCGTGGGCGCCGAAAAACGATTTGACCCGAACGACCGCGAAGCCGCCGACCACCACGACCGCCGCGATCAACAGCGGCAGCCAGGCGTTGCGCACAAGTCTCGATATCTGCACCTAGGTGGTCCCTTCCCCATCACGCGGTCGCGACGCGGATCAGCGTTTGCGCGACCGGAGGGCGTGGACGGGTGAGCGCCCACAAAGTCGCATTGCTCAACAGCGAAGTACGTCGATTGCTACGGTTCGCCCGCGCTGGGCCATCAAGCGCGGTGAATGCTGCCCACCCACACCGGCTGACGTCCCCGGCATCGGCACCCGGCTCGCCTTGTTGCTGAAGCCTTACCGGGTACCGCCACCAGCGCATAGTACATGATGTGCATATCTTGCAGTGCATGCAACATTTGCTGCTGGTGTTTCAGGTCACTTTGTGAAAATGCTGTTCACCAGCGCCGCGGCACGCTCAACATAGGGCATCGGCGTGTCGGCGGTGTCACTCGCCGCGCCGCCGGCCCACTTCTCGATGCCGGACCGCACCGCCGTCAGCGCCAGCGCGGAGATCAGCGCCGCCATCTCGTCGTCGGGCTGCATCGCCTGTCGACGCACGATGATGTCGGTCAACTGCTTTTGAAACCGCTCCAAGTCGGCGAGGAACGCCGCCAGCACGGCGGGCGAGGTCTTGGCGAGTTCCAGCATGTGGGCCGCGTGTTCGCGCTGCGGCGGCACGTCGCGGAGGTGGTGGGCGGCCAGGGTGATCAGCTCCGCCAGCACCACCGAGTAGGGGGCCGGCCCAGCGGCGACGAAATCGGCCACCAGCTCGGGTGGTATGTCCGAGGGGCCGTAGGCGAGGGCGGATTCCTTGTTGGGGAAGTAGTTGAAGAACGTACGCGTGGCGATTCCGGCCTCGGCGCAGATCTCGTCGACCGTGACCTTGTCGAATCCGCGTTCCAGCGTGAGGCGCACCGCGGCGTCGCGGATGTCGGCGCTCGTCTGGCGGCGACGGCGCTCTCGTAGCCCTACCGGATTGGCCATACCCATATAGTTGCACGTTGTGCACACTTTGCAGTCAAAAGTGCCGCGTTCGAGGTCGAGGGGCGATATGCGTCGTGTTCCTCAGCAAATGTGTCCGATCAAGCTGAAGTAAGCATGGCGCTGTGCAGATTGCGAACGTCGCGGGGATACGACATTCCTTCACAACGTGATTCGATCATCCGTGACGAATGACGCGCCGGTTGGTGGCGGTCATCCGCTGGCCGCCAGCGCACACCGCAAATAGTCACATTGGCTTTCGAAGAACTTGCTCGATATCGCCGCCTTGTCGGCGATCTGATCGAACGCATGGAACGCGCCCGGGACGATTTCCTCGTGCACCGGCACGCCCGCCGCACGCAGGCGCCGCGCGTATTCGAGGCTCTCCTCATAGAAGAGGTCCAGCGTTCCGACCCCGATCCAGGCGGGCGGCAGGCCCGACAAATCCGCTCGGCGGGCCGGTGCGGCTTCTTGGGGATCGGCCCCGTTGAGATACCACTGCCAGGCGAGCTGATTGTCGGATTCGGTCCACATGATGCGCCTGGGGCCGTCGCGCTTGGCGCCGGTGCGATCGTCGAGCATCGGATAGACCAGCATTTGGAAGGTGATGTGGACGTCGTTGCGGTCGTGTGCCCGCTGGGCGACCGCGGCCGCGAAATGCCCTCCGGCACTGGCCCCGCCGATGGCGACTCGACGCGGGTCCACCCACGGCTGCCGGGCCAGCCAGAGCAGGGCCGCGTAACAATCCTCGACAGGTATCGGATAGGGATGTTCGGGAGCCAAGCGGTGCTCTACCGCGGCGATTGCGAACCCGGTGCGGTCGGACAACTTGCGCAAGAACTTATCGTCCTGGGCGGCGTGCCCCATGATGGTTCCGCCGCCGTGGATCCACAGCAGCGCGGGTGCGCGGTCGGGAAGGCCGGCCGGCCGATGCAGACGGACACTGACGTATTCGTTGACGGCGGCGACTGGCACGGTGCGGATACGTCCCGCATTGCCCATCAGATTCATGACGGCGCGCTGAAACTTCAGGCCCCGGTGCAAGGCGTAGCCGCGAGGCACGAATCGCGCTGCCTTGCGAAGGCCGGGATCCAATATCTGGGGAGAAGTGAAGGCGTTGTCGGGGAGCCTGTTCGCCATCCGATGCCCTCTGTTCTTACGCCGGCAGACATCGCTGACCATACAGGAACCGACTCAGTGTCCATGAGCAGTTATTGCGACCCGCCCTGCTGATCGACTAGCGCGCGGACAGCGTTTTCGAACATGGTCTGTTTGATCGCGCCGAGCGTGCCCGAATCTTTGCCCTGCAGCGGGCGCAGCATGTCGATCGCGGTGTCGGTGACCGCACCCTCGGCGCAGGTGGCGTCCACGATGCCGAACTGTTCTGCCTCGGGACCGCTGAAGCGTCGGCCGGTGGTCATCGAGGCGATGGCGGCGCGCGGCGTGAGTTTGGACTGGATGAGCGCCGCCATACCGGGATTGAACGGGATGCGGATGTCTACCTCGGGAAAGCAGAAGTACCCGCGGTCGGCGCGCATCACGCGAAAGTCATGCGCGATGGCCAGCATCGCTCCGGCGCCGAATGCGTGGCCCACCACCGCGGCGGCGGTGGGGACGGGCAGGGTCAGCACGCGTGCCAGCAGCTGGTGCACCCGGCCGATGTACCACTGCCCCTGATCGGTGTGGGCGCCCAACCATTCCAGATCCAGGCCGTTGGAGTAGAACTTTCCGGCGGCCGTTGTGATCAGCCCTTGGGCGCCAGCTGAGACGGCTTGGCTGAGCGCATCATCGATGTCATCCAGAAACGCAGGGGAGAAACGGTTCTCGTCCTCGCCCAGGCGGACGATGGCGATTTTGTCGGCGTAGTCCAATGTGACTGTCATGTGTCTCCTCGTGAGTTGGGCTTGTAGTTGCGAAGTTTCGCGGTCGCGGGTCCTACGGCCAGCACGGCGCGTACGGCCGCGTGCAACTGCGCGCGTGCCGTGGCACTTCCAAGCCGGCCACGGCGCAGCAGGAGAGCGGTGGGCAGGTCAACGACGCAGCTGGTTATCGCGTCGACCGCCGCCGCGTCCTTGCGGTCCCAGACCGCGATGGCAAGCCGCACCATCAAGGCGACGAGCAGCTTGTCGAGTTGTCGTAAGTCATTGGCAACAACGTCGGGAACGTCGTCGGCGAGTACTTCCTCGCGACGCACGCGCAGCACGAGCGCTGACGACCCGGGATACTGCTCAGTGAACGCCACCGCCGCGTTGGCGGCGGCCACCACGGCCTCGGTCGGGCCGTCGCTGGCCAGTGCTTCGTCGACCAGCGAAGTCTGCACGGCCAAGAATCGCTGACCCGCCCGCAGCCAGGCTTGGCCCATCAGGCCGCCCCGCGATGTAAACGTGTGGTACACAGCGCCGTTGGACACGCCGACCGCGGCCCTGATGGCTCGGATGGTCACCGCGGTCGGGCCGGATTGCGCCACCAGGTGCTCGACGGCATCGAGTACGGCGTCGGGATCATGCATGCGTGGACGAGGCACCAGGCAACTATAACGGAGCGAGTGCTCTGTTATAGTTCCGGCCGCTGGGCTGGTGTCCGGCCGGTTTGGCGAGCGCGGACCGAAGGTGGTGCACTGGTCGGCGCCGGGGGACTGACGCGACTAAGACGCGGCCTCGATCGAATACGGCCCTGTCAACCAGACGCAGAGGTCAACGCCGCGGCGGCTAGGATCGGATGTCCGGACGTCGACGTGGAAGGCAAAGCTTGGCTGCAATACCCGTCATCGCACTCACGGGCCATCTCGGAGCCGGCAAGACGACGCTCCTCAACCATCTATTGCGCCATCCCGGTACACGAATCGGTGTGATAGTCAACGACTTCGGCGACGTCAACATCGACGCCGGCTTGGTGGCGGGCCAGGTCGACGAGCCGGCCTCGATCGCCGGGGGCTGCATCTGCTGCCTGCCCGACGGCGGCGGCCTTGAGGAGGCACTGGTCAAGCTCGCCGACCCGGCTCGCCGCCTCGATGCCATCGTCGTCGAGGCGAGCGGCCTGGCCGACCCGGTGGCGATCGCGCGGATCATCGGCTTCAGTGACATCCGCGGCGTCCGGGCGGGTGGGCTTGTCGACGTCGTCGATGCGGTGAACCACTTCGATACCATCGACCGCGGCAGTGTGCCGCCGGTGCGCTATGGTGCGGCGTCACTGATTGTGGTCAACAAGCTGGACCAGGTGCCCGAGGCGGAACGGTCGGCTGTGGTGCAACGCGTCACAGAGCGTGCGGCCCAACGCAACCCGCGGATACACGTCGTGGGCACGACGGCCGGCCGGATAGACCCAAAGCTGCTCTTCGACGCGTCCGCCACCTCCGGACGGGTGGGGCAACTCTCGTTTCTGGACTTGGCGCCCGAGCACGACCACGACCACGTCCACGCCGATGCCGTCACCGTAGGTAGCTCTGGTTGCATCGACCCCGATGCCCTGCTCGATCTTCTCGAAGACCCACCGCCGCAGGTGTTCCGGCTGAAAGGCGTTGTGGCAGTGCGGCATCGCAGGATCGCGCACGACTATGTCGTCAACCTGGTCGGCGGCGCAATCCACATCCGGAAGGCGCCGCCCGGGGCCACCGCCAACTGCCTGGTGGCGATCGGCATGCATCTGGACACCCGCACCGTCCGTGCAAGGCTCGACCACGCGCTGCAGCCGGCATCGGGGCCGGCGTCGGCGCACGCGCTGCGGCGGCTACAGGTATACCGGCGCAGCAGCGCGTGAGACGCGATCCGGCAAGATACGTCGGTGATGTCATCTTCGCTTGGCGACGTGCTCGCCACCCTGGAGCTCGAGAGGGTCGACCCGTGGCTCTTCGTCGGGCAGCAACTGCCTGCGCCCGCCAACCATATTCTGGGCGGACATATCTCGGCGCAGGCTTTGTTGGCGGCCAGCCACACCGCGCCGGGTCGGTCACCGCACAGCGTCCATACGTACTTTCTTCGGCCTGGCGATTCGCGTCGGCCGGTCGATTTCGAAGTGGTCGACCTCCAAGAAGGCCGGACGTTTTCCGCGCGACGGGTCACGGCGCGCCAAGACGGCAAGATTTTGATGGAGGCGATGTCCTCGTTCAAAGTCGCCGATCCCGCATCCGCTCAGGTCGTCTACCAACCACCCATGCCCGAGGCTGCGAGCCCGGCGTCCCTGCCATGGGTCGCGCCGCACCTGGCGGAGTCCGACGAGAGCACCCGCGGGCAGTGGTCGAGCCTGCGCTGGTTCGAGCGCCGAACAATCGACACCCAGGACGCTCCACCAGCCCGGGCGCTGATGTGGTGGCGACCCGACGGCGAGGTTCCCGACGATCCAGTGCTGACCGCGAGCCTGGTGGCCTACCTGTCGGCGGTGACGTTGACCGAACCGGCATATG
Source organism: Actinomycetota bacterium (assembly GCA_036338755.1). Classification (GTDB taxonomy): domain Bacteria; phylum Actinomycetota; class Actinomycetes; order Mycobacteriales; family Mycobacteriaceae; genus Mycobacterium. The sequence continues at coordinate 247,299 of JAYZBN010000036.1, forward strand.
TCGCACGCGGTGGTGCCGGGGCATCAGCGCAGCGTGACCATTCGGTGTGGTTCCACGCACCGGCGGACTTGTCGGATTGGCTTCTTTACGACAGGTCGTCACCGAGCGGCGCCGGTTCGCTGGCGCTGGCGAGTGGGACGATGTTCGATCGCAACGGCGAACTGGTGTGCACGGTAAAGCAAGAGATGTACTTCCCGCCGCGCCCGGTTTGAGGCCGGGTCCGCCGTGTCGACGTTAAACGCCTGCGGTGCAAGGATATTCGTCACAGTGACGGATTGCGGGCGACGGGCGAGAAGGGGAAAGGGGAGGGGCCTCGGGCCGGTGTGGCGGCGTGCGGCATCCCGCGATCGCGCCGTCGCCGTCATCTCGACGTGCGGTGAACCGGCCGTCGGTGGCGCTGGTGCCCGCGCGGACTGTGACGAACCTCAACTAAGACAAGTGACGCAAGTCATAGCGTGACAGGCGTCGGTTAGGGAATCCTAACCGTTCGTTTGCATATCTATCTAACGGCTGGGAGCGAGATGGCCGACCTCGAGTTTGCCTATGACCTGACCCTCGACGAGGCGCGTAGGCGCAGCGCCGTGCTCGAAGCAATCGGCGATGACTGGGACCCCATCGCAGTGCTCGCCGAGGAGCAGAAGGCCTACGACATGCTTTACTCCGATCTGGACGACGAGCAGCAGCGGGTCTATGACGAGTTGGTCCGCGCGGGTGTGCTTCCAGAACGGACGACTGCTCGTGTTTCCGATTGATCCGACTGCCGACCGCAGCCGCCGCGCATGGCTGCCGTGCCCGTGCTGCGATCACGGCACCAAATGTGTTGAATGCCGAAGCAGCCGAAACTGCGACACGCACTGGCAGTATCTGCTGAGCAACCGGGGCACGCTGGTGCACCTGCAGTGCGCGGATTGCGGCTACCTCTGGTCAACCGACACGCATCGCCGCGCGCGCTCCAAGCGGTAGGGGCACACGCCGGACCAACACCCGGCGGCCTCGTGTTCCAATCTCCGTGCCCTGCAGGGCTATTCGTCACAGTGACGTATGGGCGGCGATGGGCAGGGAGGGGGCAGCAGGGCTCGGAGGGGTCTTCATCGCCCGCCGGCCCGCGTCATCGCCTCGTATGTCGTCAGCGGATCGTGAAGCTCGGCGTACTTGATGACAAGCGTGCCGAAAGGACGCACGGGCCAATGTAATTCGTCACTGTGACATATTGAGGTCGTTGCGGCGCCGGGAAGGCGGAAGGGGTAAACGGCCTCTTGCTTGCACGTGCGCGGCGGTGGAATGGCGAGTCCGCTCGGGCGCGCATCGCTAGTTTGTAACCAGCTTGGGCTTTGCAGCCGAGGGTGTACGGCGCGCCGAGCCGCGCGGCGTCAGCGAGCCGAGGCCATGCTTTCCTGAACTCTCAGCTATGACCTTTTACCGATAAGCGACATTATGTCAACTAATGTCGGTCCCGCTGACATGCTCTGACCATGACGACGACTCGTCCTGATCTGGAGTTGATTCGCTGCTCTCCCACCTACGGGTGCGGTCAACTCAAACCGCGCAGTCGGATGGCGTGAAGTGCTTCCAATCGGCGGGGTGGTCAGTGTGCCGCGCCGCCATCGAGAATCAGCGTCGCTCCCGTGAGGTAGCCCCCGTCGTTGCCCGCGAGGTAGACCACCAGGCCGCCTGCGTCGCGTTCGGGGTCGCCGAGCCGGCCCATCGGCAGGCTTTGCACCAGTGTTTCCAGATGGTCTTTCTCGTGGTGGGCCAACGCTTCGGTGAGGATGGCCGGCAAGATGCAGTTCACGGTGATCTGGTGGGGAGCCAGTTCATGAGCTGCGGTCAAGGTGAGGCTCCGGATCGCTTCTTTGGTCACGTTGTAAGGAGCCAACAACGGCTGCGCCGATAAGGCGACAGGCGATCCGAAGTTGATGATCCGTCCGCTTCGTTGCCGTTTCATGTGCGGCAGCGCCGCTTTCATGGCATACAGGGTTCCGTAGAACCCTGACCGGAAGGTCAGGTCCCATTCCGCGGCGGTGACATCCTCGAAGGGCGTCTTGGGCGGCGAGATGGATTTGATGTCCGGCCTGCCCCAGGACTGGGCGGCGTTGACGAGGATGTCGACCGTCCCAAACGTCTCTACGGTCTGCTCCACCGCAGCGTTAACCTGTTCTTCCTCGGCGACATCGAGGGTGGCGCCGATCGCCGTGCCACCCTGCCCCGTGATCTCGGCAACGACGTCGCGCACGGTACTTTCGGTTCTCGACGCGACCATGACATGCGCTCCCTCCTTGGCAAGCCGCACAGCAATACCGCGGCCAATTCCGCGGCCCGCGCCCGTCACGATCGCTACTTTTCCGCTCAACGCTGTCATGAGATCACCTATCGTGGAATCGATTTCGGCCATGCCGTGGTCAACGCGATTGCTAGTACAAGGCCAGTGGGTTGGGCGGTTGCGCCGGTGCGAATTCGCCTCGCCACGCTCGCTCGTGAATGTCCCAAGGGGTTGCCCCCGCCTCGCGTGCTTGCACCAAAAGTGCCGGGTCGACGAACTGGCCCAGTGGACGATCAGCGAATTCGGGTGAGTGCTGTAAGTGTTCGCTGGCCGTGAGGTTACTGCCGTAGTTGTTGACGTTGAGTTCGACACTGTTTCCGTCGGGGTCGAGGTAGTAAAACGCTGTTTGAAGGCCTTCGTCGGCGGCAAGGACCGGGGTGATTCCAGCGTCGGACAGTCGTACCCATGAGCCGAGTAGTTCGTCGAGGGTCTGGTATTCGAATGCGAAGTGTTGCACGCGCGGGTGTGCGGACCGTTGCGGGTCGTCGCTGAGTCCGGGCAGGCTCAGGATGGCCATCCGGTGGTGGATTTCGTCATTGGTGAGCCAGATGGCAACGACACCGGGGTTGTGGGCGTGGTCGGCCCCAGTGGGATTCTCGTTGCGGTGCATCAGGCGCATTCCCAACACGGTGCGGTACCACGCGACCATCTCGTCAGGCCGAGAGGATGTGAGTGCGATGTGCTGAAGACGGGGATGAACGATGGTTTTGGTGTTCAGCATGTGAAGCCTCCTAAGAGTGTTAGTTCAAAGTTCAATGGAGTCTCGGCATGGCCGAGCACTTTTGTGCCTGGTGGCCGGTTATGCCTGACCTTGCGCGCCGTCAACGAATAGTTCACCGCCGGAGACGAAGCTAGCCCGGTCGGAGGCAAGGAACACCATTGCTTCGGCAACCTCGTTCGGTTGCCCAATGCGCCCGAGCGGCACACGAGCGGCCTCAGCCTCGAGCACGCGTTGAACGTCTTCAGGGCCGGCTGCCTGCTTCTTGAGCGCTGCGGTCTCGATCGGACCGGGATTGACTGTGTTGACGCGAATCCCGCGTGGCCCCAGTTCCACGGCCCACACCCGGACGAACTGCCGCAGCGCGGCTTTGGACGCCGAATACGCGCCGAAGGATGCCGTTCCCCGGGTCGTCGCGGTCGAACCGGTCACAATAATCGAGGCGCCCTTGTTCATGAGCGGCAGTGACTTCTGGACGGCAAAAACGATGCCACGTAGGTAGCCGACGAACGTTTCCTCAAAATGTTCCAGCGTCAGATCTTGCAACGGTGCCAACGAGCCGCCGACCGCGGTGGTCACCACGACGTCCAGCCCGGCCTGCCGCGCGCGGATCGCGTCGAATACTCCATCGAGCTCTTCGACGTTGGTGACATCATTGCGAATCGCGGTAACCGCATCGCCGTATTTCGCAGCGAGCGCGTCCAATTCAGCCTGTCGGCGACCAGTGACAAAAACATGGGCCCCTTCGGCGACGAACCGCTCCGCCGTCTGCCGCCCGATGCCTGAAGTCGCCCCGATCACCAACGCCGTCTTGCCGGCGAGTTCATTCATAGTTTCGTCTCCATCTCCATGCGTAGGCCACTGTTGGCGCCTACCGAATCGGTTTGCTGTGATTGGGCGCGTCCTCCCCTGGGCTACGCGGCGTCATCATGTGATGTCCGCTAGACCATCGAAGTTCCGTCCATCGTTGCCGCCGGGATCTTCTGCGCTACGTCCCAGTGCTCCACGATGCGGCCATGCTCCAGGCGAACGATGTCCACGAGCGCGTATCGCGAGTGTCCATGATGGGCTGAGTTCGCTGCAATGTTCTCGGTGCCGTCCAGGGTGAGACTGACCCCGCTCAGTTCGGAATGGACGATAACGTAATCGCCCTCGGCGAAGGCACGTTTGATATCGAGGCGCATGTCCGGGAACTGGGCGAACAACGTTGCGATAGTGGCTTTGAGCGCCTCGGGACCATTCGCGACCGCGGCGTTGTGCTGCACGTAATCGCTGGCCTGGTAACGGTTCACCGCCTCGTCGATGCGTCGTTGGTTGAACAGCAGCTCGAAGTACTCCACCACGATTTGCTTGTTCTCCTCCGGGGTCGACATCTGATTCCTCACTTCCACAACTGGAGCCCGCTTTCCACTTAGCGTACAGTAAGTGGAAAGGCCTTTCCAGTTAACCTGGTGATGCACGGATGAAGGAGTCAGGTCGATGAGATGCACGGTGTTCGGCGCGACCGGAGGTATCGGTCGCCTGGTCGTCGACCAGTTGTTGGCGGCAGGGCATGACGTGACGGCCTATGCTCGGGCCCCGCAGAAGCTGGGAATCACCCACGAAAGGTTGACCGTGTTGGGCGGTGAATTGTCTGACCACGCGGCGGTTACCAAGGCGATTGCCGGCGCCGACGTCGTGATCAGCGCCCTCGGCCCTTCCCTGGATCGCCGTGTCGGCGGATCAGAATTGTCTGAGGGCACCCGGGCCATCGTCGCGGCCATGCGCGCCGCCGAGGCGCGCCGACTGATCGCGCTGGCCACCCCCTCGGTGACCGATCCGCGCGACCGTCCGACATTTCGGGGCCGGATCATCCCGGCAATCGCCCGTGTGTTGTTTCCGAACGGGTTCGCCGAGATCGTTTCGATGACCCAGGCCATCACCGGTTCGGATCTGGATTGGACTGTCGCGCGTATCATCCGCCCGACCGACAAAGCGGTCAAAGGGACGGCCCGCTCGGGTTTCCTCGGCGTCGACCAGGTGGGCTGGACGATGACCCGGGCAGACATCGCGGCATTCATGGTCGCCCAGATCGCCGACAGACGCTATGTGCGAGCCCTTCCGGCCATCAGCAACTAAACACGCTGTGCAACAACGCAACACATTCGCGAACAGGAAAGTACCGTGATATGCCAGCGCTGCTACCGCCGGCGACGACAGTATTCGAGACAGGACTAGGAATGACTACTGAGATCTCGGCGCCGATTCGCGTATCGCCCTCGACGACGCCAGCCACCGCAGAGTACTGCCTTAAGGTGAGGCCGTGACAACCTTGCCCGGCCCGACCGAGTCGCCGAACCTGCGACGCGACGCCGCCCGCAACCGTGGCGCCGTCCTGCTTGCCGCTCGGCGGGTTTTCGCCGAACAAGGTCTTGATGTCGCGATGGCCGAGATCGCCCGGCAAGCCGGAGTCGGTATCGCCACCCTCTTTCGCCACTTCCCGACCCGCGATGACCTGATTACCGCCGTGTTCGACGAGAAGATGGCGGCGTACCTCGATGCAGTGAAGACGGCATTGCGCGACCCCGACCCATGGCACGGATTCTGCGGTTTCGTCGAGCAGGTGTGTGCAATGCAATGCCAGGACCGTGGATTCAACCACGTGCTGACAATGACGTTCCCCAACGCATGCGCGTTCGAGGCCACACGGTCAGCCGCCTATCGAGGGTTCAAAACCCTCATCTCCAAAGCCAAATCGACCGGACGCCTGCGCAATGACTTCCGACATCAGGACCTCGTGGTCTTCCTGATGGCCAATGCAGGAGTCGTCTCCAGCACCTACGAGCTCGCCCCCGTGGCCTCGGCGCGGCTGGTCAGCTATCTGATCGCCGCCTGCGACACCACCCACCACCACACTCTCGCACCGGCCCCCAACGCTAACGCTGTCCAAGAAGCTATGCGGCGCAACATCTCTCATTGAGCTGATCAATAACCGCGCTGCAGCCCAACGGGTTCTCGCCTATCGCCACGGCTCGTCAGTTGATGATCTCGCCTCGTTCGTCGGCGCGGATCGAGGCAAGCCGGTCGGTCCACATTTGTAATGCCTGCGGCGTCAGCCGCGTCCAGTCGGTCACTTCGCGCACCACACGAAGCGGAGCTTCGCTCCGGAACGACCGTGTGGGGTTGCCCGGAAACTTCTTATCCGTGACGTTCGGATCGTTCTCGAAGGGTCCGGTGGGCACGACTTCGTAGACGTGTGGTGTGGAGCCGTCCAACGCTGCGATCTCGGCCGCGAGTCCAGCCCCGTCGCGCAGAGCAGTGAAATAGATGTGATTCATGACGATCTCGGGCCGGTAGTTCGAGTTGAATCCGGCTGTCAGTAGGTCGCCGGGACGCAACGCTGCCTTGGTGCCATGAAAGAACGGGCCCTCGTCAAGCACTTCACCCACGGCCGCGACTCTACCGATCGTGCCGCCACAACTCGGACGGTACAACCTTGCCTTCGACCGTCGCCTGCATCTCCCCGGCCTTGTTGTTTTGGATCTTGCCGTGCTCGAAGGTGGACACGAACAGATCGCCGACGCCGTTCACATCGCGCACACTAGGAACGCATCCGATGCCATGGAAGGACTAACGCCGGAATGAGTCCGATTGCCGAATTCGACTTCATCATCGTCGGAGCAGGCAGCGCAGGCTGCCTGCTCGCCAACCGGCTCACTGCGGACCCTGATCGTCGCGTGCTCTTGATTGAGGCCGGCGGCAATGATGATTGGTTCTGGATCAAGGTGCCGGTCGGCTATCTGTACACGATCGCCAACCCCCGCACCGACTGGTGCTTCACAACCGAGCCCGACCCCGGCCTCGCCGGCCGCAGCATTCACTACGCGCGGGGCCGGGTGATCGGCGGCTGCTCGTCGATCAACGCCATGATCCACATGCGCGGGCAAGCAAGCGATTACGAGCTCTGGGCGCAGGCCACCGGTGACGAGCGCTGGCTCTGGGGTGGCCCGGACAGTCCCGGCGAGACACTGGCGATCTATAGGAAGTTGGAAAACTACTTCGGCGGAGCCGACGACTGGCACGGCGCCGGTGGTGAGATCCGCGTCGAGCTACCGCGGGTGCGCTGGAAGATCCTGGACGCCTGGCAGGCCGCCGCCGCCCAGGTGGGCATCTCCACGATCGAGGAATTCAACCAGGGCGACAACGCGGGCTGTGCATATTTCCACGTCAACCAACGGCGCGGCCGCCGCTGGTCGATGGCCGATGCCTTCTTACATCCCATCGCTCGTCGGCCGAATCTCACCGTCTACACGCAAACTCAGGCCTTGCGGCTTCTGATGGACGACGAGGTCTACGAGGATCAGCGTCGCGGCGCCTGGACCACGGCGCAGCTCCGCGTCGCCGGTGTGCGCCTGCTCAAAGGCGGCCACATCGTTGACGTCCGGGCACGCCAGGAGGTGATCCTGAGCGCCGGAGCTATCGGGTCGCCGCACCTGATGCAGGTCTCTGGTCTGGGCCCCGCGGGCCTGCTGAACCAGCATCAGGTGCCGGTGGCCGTCGATCTGCCGGGAGTGGGTGAAAATCTGCAAGACCACTTGCAGATCCGAACGATCTACCGGATCCGCGGCGCCCCAACCGTCAATACGCTGTACCGGAATTGGATCAGCCGTGCGGGCATGGGACTGCAGTACCTGCTGTTTCGATCGGGGCCCATGACCATGCCGCCGTCCACGCTCGGGGCTTTCGCCAAAAGTGACCCCGCGCTGGCCAGTTCGGATTTGGAGTGGCATGTGCAGCCTCTGTCGTTGCCCAAGTTCGGCGAACCCCTGCACCCGTTCGGAGCGATCACTCCCTCGGTGTGCAATCTGCGACCCACCTCGCGTGGCCATGTGCGCATGGCCAGTGCGGATCCACTGACCTACCCAAAGATCTCTTGCAATTACCTGTCGACTGACGCCGATCGTCAAATCGCCGTGCGAGGCCTCCGGATGACCCGGCAGATCATGGCGGCGCCGGCACTCGCCCGCTACCGTCCGCAGGAGTTGCTTCCCGGCCCGCAACTGGTGAGCGACAGCGAACTGCAGAAGGCGGCCGGCGAACTGGGTACGACGATTTTCCACCCGGTGGGTACCTGCGCGATGGGCGCCTTCGACGCCCACGGTCGGCCGCGAGCGTCCACCACGGTGCTCGACACCGATTGCCGCGTCTATCGCGTCGCCGGCCTGCGAGTCGTCGATGCGTCGGCCATACCCACCATCATTTCCGGCAACACCAACGCGCCGACCATGCTCATCGCCGAGCGCGCGGCGCAGGCGATCGTGGGGTAAGCCGTTCCCTCGCATGTCCTTTCGTAGTCATAGCCGAACGGTAACCGTTCGGTATCCATTTGGGGATGCAACCGCGTTTCGGCTAGCGCAGGCCTATCGGGAACAACAGTCACATCGTTAACATCGCGCGATGCACTGTGCGCTTCCCCTGGCCGGCGATGCGCGGCTGCCAGCGGTCTCCCGCCGCAACGCGCTGCGCTACGCTGCTGCGCTGGCCGGTCTGGGCGCCGCATCAGTGGCCTGCGGCATGCCCACGGCGGCCGCCGTCGCTCCTCCCCAACTGATCGACTTCGCCGCGCGCCAGATTCCTGCGCAGCAGATCCGAGCCGCCGGCTATAGCGGGGTGGTCAATTACGTTTCGGAGTCGCGTCCTGGGTCATCGTTTGGCGCCAAGCCGATCACTCGGCCTTACGCCGACTCATTGAAAGCCGCGGGCCTGGTGATCGTCAGTAACTACCAATACGGCAAGCCGGGTGGGTCAGTCCCGTCGGACTTCACGCGGGGTTACGCCGGCGGTATCGCGGACGCACGCACCGCCTGGCAGCTGCACACCGCCGCGGGCGGCGGCCAGGGTGCGCCGATCTTCTTCACCATCGACGAGGACATCAATCGCGACACCTGGAATCACACTGCGCTGCAGTGGTTTCGCGGAATCAACTCGATTCTTGGGGTGCAACGCACGGGGGTCTATGGAGGCCTCAGGGTGTGCCAATGGGCCGCGGCCGACGGCGTTGTCGGGTCTTCGAGCACGCCTGGCCGTCGCTGGGTCTGGCAAACTCGAGCCTGGTCCGGCAATCAGGTCCACCCCGCCGCTGTTCTCTACCAGCGCGTCGTGAGCACCTCGTCCAATCCCGGGCCGAAGGTCGGTGGACTCGAAGTCGACGTCAACGACGTCCTGGCTTCCGATTGCGGCCAGTGGAATCTCCATGTCGGCCAGCCAAGTCGCGATGTGCGGTAGTGAATCAGTCGCTCCTGCGCTGCGTCCGATCCCGCCGGTGGACTGCGCGATGTTTCGCGCGCCGCTTCGGGGTCGTCCGCTCACTACTGCAGCGGTGAGTGGAAGTACCAGAGCTGGCCTTCCAAGTCTCGGGCACCCCATTCCCGGACTCCGTAGGGCTGATTTATCGGCTCCTCGATAACGTCGGCGCCCGCCGCTTGGCATCGGCGGTAGTGGGCATCAGCATCATCGACGTTGATGACGGTCATCCCGGTCGCAGCCCCCACGGTCTTGGGCGACAGGTGATCCGACCCCGGGGGGTGCAACCAGATCACATGGCTACCTGCACTGACCTCCCCGTGAAAGTACCGGTTCTGCTCGTCGTGATGCAGTGGCCCGGGGGTAAGCCCGAACACGCGCACCAAGTAGCCATGCGCGGTCGGCAAATCGTCGTAGACGAGCAGGGCCGTAGTGCCGCGAACGGTGGGCTCCAACTTCGTCATCTCCTCAATTGTTGCGAACAATTCATTGGCGGTTGGCAGGTCGTCGACAACCGGGTAGCCAGCTCGGCCGCTGACGCCGCCCTCCGGCGGGTGTCCTCCAGATGCCGCTGCATCGTTTGCTTGATCTGCCATTGCGGGTCGTCGAGAACATCAGCGACCTGCTCCAGCGAGAACCCCAGTCGCCGCAGCACACAGATCCGGTACAGCCTCGCGACATCGGTGCCGTCATAGAGCCGGTGACCCGACCTCGACCGCCGCGACGGCACCAGCAGGCCGATGTGATCGTAATGATGCAACGCCCGCACCGTCAGCCCGGTCAACTCCGCAACAGCACCGACTTTCCACACCTGATCGCCCGGTCCCGCGCGTTCGAAATCATCCACAAATCAAAACGTTAGAACCTCACCTGGCGTCAGGATCAATCCCTGCACGCGATCTCGACTCGAGCCGCCTCCCTGGACTCCATCCAAATTGACATTCGCAATGGCCCCGTGGTGGTCAGGGCTTTACAGATCGTGGAAAGAGGGCATTGGCCTAGCATTCTCACAATGAGCGACGAAAAAGATGAGCTAGCAGCAGTTCTGCAATATCTCGAAGAAGACGAGCGAACAGCCCGCGAGAATGGACGCGACGACCTGGCGGACCGGATCGCCGCCCAACGAGGCAAGCTCGCCGGTCCACCGCCGACTGATCTGGCTCAACTGTTCAACGACATTGCCGACGGGCTGGAAACAAGCATCAAAGCAGCTGGGGTCGATGACATTCTCACCGGCGACACAATCACCTTCATCCGCAAAACCGCCGAGGAGATCGACCGCCACGACCGATGACGCCAGCGCTTAGCTCACTGAAAGCCACGCGACACGACGCGCGTCAAAACCACACTTTGCGGCCAGCGACGGGGCGCCCCACCGCGCCCAGGATCCACAAGATAATGCCGACGACGACGAGAATCCCGCCAATCGTGTACAGGATGCTGAGCCCGGTGAAATAGCCGATAACGAGAAGGATGATGCCGAGGACAATCACGGTCGCTCCGATCTACGGGTTACCGCGGCAGATGCCACTCCCCTGCGCATACCCGTCGTGCCACTCCTCGAATCCTCGACTCGCCTCATCTGCCGCGCCGCCGATTCAAGCGCCCCGTTCGGGCTACAGCCCGGACGGCACGGCCTTGCCGTTCACGGTCACCTCGACTTGGCCGGTCTTCGGGTTGTATTCGATCTTGCCGTGCTCGAAGTTCGACACCAGCAGATCGCCGACGGCGTTCTGGTCGGTGACCGGTAAGCCCAACGGCCCAGCCGAGCCGTTAGAGCCGGTGACTGCAGGCGCGCCGGCCGGGTCGCGTGGGACGTTCCAGGCCTCCCGGATCTTGCCCAGGACGATATATGCGGGCGTGCCAGCCGCGTCGTTCTTGGCGACGATCGCGCCGCCCTGGAACTGCTGGAATACCACGCCGCTCTCCCGCTTTCCCGCGTTGCGGTCACCCGTCAGGGGCTTGGCGAGCGCCTTCTTCTGTTCTTCGGTTGCCGAGGAATATTTGACGGCGATCGGGCCGGTCAGGGTCACCTCCACGTCGCGTTCCCCAATGAGCTTCACCTCGGTGGGCTGCGCTGGGGTTGTAGACGTGGTGTTCATCCCGGCCTGAGGCGGTGCGGACGCATCCACACGCTTGCCATTGCTGCAGCCGGCGGTTATCAGCGCGACGGCGGCCAGGCCGACGGCTGCCGCGCGGCGGTATGCGATCGTTCTCATGGGCTTCTCTCGCGCCTTCCTGTGGTGTGCGTCAAGCCGCAGCCGACTCAGCGCCTGGCCCGGGACGATAACCGAACCATTGAGTGCGCAGGCGATCGCGGTCTTCGTAGCCCGAGTGAACTTACAACGCGGTCGTAGCCGGCGAGCCCGGTACCTCCCTTGAGGATCACCGGTGCCCGATTGAGCGCCCGCTCAGAATCGGCCAGTCTTATTCAGCAAACATGAGGTTTGAAACTCCCAGCCGTGGATACACCTTCGAGCTAACTGCCGCGCCTGAACGGTCGGCACATGACGAAGGGAGCCCGAAATGGCGTTCTCACACATCGCATCGAAAACGACGGCAGCAACCGCTGCACTGGCGGCGGCCGGACTCTTCGCGGCGACACCGGCGTTCGCCGATCCGCAAGTGCTGCAGTTCGGCCAGATGGCCGAGATTTCCAGTATGGGCGGCACCATCGACTACACGGTGAGCAATTTGCAGCCCAGCGGCCACAACGACGGCGTGTGGTACTCCGACGTCACGGCAAAAGGCGTGAGCGGGAACGCAACCCCGAACATTGCCGACTTCAACGCTAGGGCCGTCAACAGCTCCACGTTCGCGGTGATGAAGGGCAACCAGACCGACGGCCTTCCCGAGGGGCCACTCCCCTTGGGAAGCCCTGTGACAGGGCGCATTTACTTCGACGTTCGCAACGGGACGAACCCCGACAGCGTCGTCTACCGGGACGCCGGCGGCACGGACAAGGTCGTCTGGAAAGGCTAGCAGCTCTCGCCTTTTCGTCGCTGGCGCGCCGTTCGTGCGCTACCCACGGGGTCTAACCGATCGCAACGGGCGGCCAGATCACCGATCTGATTCGGATGTGCTGCGGCTCGTCACGATAACGGATTCAGCTCGGCGTGGACCGTGCGACCGAATTTCGTGCGCATGAGCCGGTGCGCCGACGGCACCAATACGCCATGCAGAAACGGATATTTCTGCCGCAGCAGGCGTGCGGCTTTCAGATTTTCAGGGCCCTCTAACAGGCGCACGCGGCCGGATTGGGTATATCCCGTTGGTTTGCCCGATGCCGTGGCGGGGCCGAATTCGACCATGGGATTACGCCGCATTCGGCGCACTTTGACCGCCTGCTCGAAACTCCGAAAGTATGCGCGGTCTCCGTCCACAACGATGCTCACCGGGCTAGAACCTGGCCTGCCATCCTTACGAAAGGTGGTGAGGCTGATGGTTTTTTGCCGCACGAACGGCGCCAGCGCCGAATTGGTCGCCGTGCCAACGGCGCCCACAACATAGCCGAGTTGGCGCAAGCGCAGCATGAACGCCAGTGACAGCGCAACCGACACCGCTCCGAGAACCCACGCTTGCGCGGCCGAGCCCCCCTCGTCGAGGTCCACAATGTGGTTCACCGTGTGCACGGTGTTGGCCACGATGAAGCCGGCGAGCGCGGTGGCCAGCGCATCACCCCAAACCAGTGCGAGCAGCAGGATGACGCCGAGGCCGAGCTGGAACGCTCCGACGTCATGCAGGAAGTGCCGGTGTGCGCCAAATCCGACGGCAGCGGCGAATGAAGACGGGTCAATCAGGCACCAGATTCCGATCCCGGCGGTGGCCCCTCCCACACCCGATGTCATCGCGACCAGGTACAGCCGCGCTAGCGTATTCCAGCGATTCATCATGCCGCCCTTCCGACAGAGGTCTTGTTCTCTTAGTCGCTAGACGGAGTGTGTTGTCGATATGTGACGTCAGGCTCGACGCCATTGGCCTCCCCACGCCGCAGCCGATTCATGCCGGCTGGTGTGCGTGGACGGGCTCAGACATGCAGGGTGGGCCGGTAGACGAGCTCTTGGATATTGCCGTCGAGCGTTCGGCTTTCGATCAGCTCGAGGTCGAAGTCGGCCGCGCCCCGGAATATCGGGTCATCACCGGTCTGACCGGTGATCACGGGAAAGAGCGTCACCTGGACCCGGTCGACCAGGCCGGCGGCCATCAGCGCCCGGTTCATCGACAGGCTGCCGTGCGAGCGCAGCGGGACCTCGGACTCCTTTTTGAGTCGGGCGACGACATCGACGGCGTCGCCGCTCACAACGGCCGCGTCAGGCCAGTCCAGAGGCCCATCCAGGGTGGTTGACACCACCGTCGCCGGCAGCTGCCTCATCCGCGTGACCCACGGGTCACGCACGTCGGAATCCTCGGAGCTATCGGCCAGCATTTGCGTGAACAGCCGATATGTGTTGGCGCCGAAGACCATTCGCTGCTTACCGCCATACAGCGCGAGGCGGCGGTCGAGTAATTCGGGGCCCTGCTTGCCCCAATAACCGCCCCAGTCGCCGCCGTTCATGCCGCCGAAGCCGTCGAGGCTGGAAAAGACGTCGAAGGTATAGGTGGCAGTCATTGCTGGTCTCCTCGAGTGCGATCGATGGCGTTTGGCGATACAGACTGAAAGCCATGGCGAAACTAATCGCGTCCAGCTGGTCGCGGTCCCTGCTGCAAGGCAGGCCCTGGTTTCGGCGGAATCATGTGCGGGCATTCGCAGGCATGAGCTCGCTACGATCCATCTGGTCTCTCGCTGCCGCCGTCGTAACGGCCTGGGCGGGGATGATCTGCGCACCCGCCCCCGCGGCCTCCGCCGAGCCATGTCCCAACGTCGAAGTGGTGTTTGCCCGCGGTACCGGCGAGCCGCCTGGGGTTGGCGGGATCGGGCAGGCGTTCGTCGATGCGCTCGGGTCGCGAGTGGGCGGCAAATCGGTCGGGGTCTATCCGGTCAATTACCAGGCCAGTAGCGACTTCAACGGCGGCCTAGCTTTCGCCAGAACCGTTGTGGACGGGATCAGGGACGCCGGCACTCATATCGAGTCCACGGCGTCGAGCTGCCCGAACACCAAAGTGGTGCTTGGCGGGTATTCGCAGGGCGCTGCCGTGGCGGGCTTCGTCACTTCGGCCGCAGTGCCCAAGGAAGTGCCGCAGGAGTTCGCGTCCTATGTACCGCAACCGCTGCCTCCCTCGGTGGCTGATCATGTGGCCGCGGTCGTCCTTTTCGGGACACCTTCCAACGAGTTCCTGCGCGGCGGCGGCGCACCGCCCATCACGATCGGCCCCCTGTACGCCAGCAAGACGATCAAGCTGTGCGCCGCCGATGACAACATCTGTGATGGCGCACCTCCGGGGCCGCCGGGACTGGCGCACACCCTCTACGCGGCGAACGGCATGGTTGATCAGGGCGCGGATTTCGCTGCGCAACGTCTGTAGCGCGCGTCGTTTCCCACCCGAGTCGGGCGCCGGTCATCGTAGGCTTTGGCAATGCGTTCGTATCGTCGCGCCGCCGGGTTGATCGTCAGCATCGTTCTGGTCGGCGTCGCCCCGACGGCGTGCACCAAGAGCACTACCGGACAAGCGGTACATACCACTAGCGGCGGGGGTACCACCCCACCGATCGCGACGTCGTCACCACCGGGGTCAACGTCCACGGCGCCTACCGGCCAGCCGGTCGGCACGGCGGTCATGAAGGTCAGCGGCGGCAGCGCGCCGGTGACCATTCGTTACCGGATCAACGGAGGTCCAGAGCAGACCGAGTCCAATGTGCCACTGCCGTGGGAAAAGCAGTACCCCGTCTACAACGAGGTCGAGTCACAGGTTAGCGCCGACGGCGGTGACGCCGCCCTGACCTGCACGATAATCATGGATGGCGGCAAGCTCGTGTCCCTGAAGAGTGAGCCGCGGCCCACCTGTAGCTTCGCCTACTGGGGTTAGCCGGCAACGCTATCGGGCTGCTCGCCGTCAGCAGGCCGCTCGTGGGCGGTTGACGGCGGCGGCGGAACCGGTGGCAGTCCGCCCTGATATATATCGAGATACGGTGCGGCGTAAGGGTTTTTCCATGGCTGCACGCCGGCTCGACGTCTTCGCACGTAAGTCACCGTCAGTGCGACGCAGGCCACGATGAGAAAGCCGAGCAGTAACGCCTTGGCGACCAGCAGCGCAGTCATGGAGCGAATCCTAGCCTTCGGCGGGCGCACGCGGTCTGCCGCCGCGACGCATCAGTGAGGCAATGTGCAGCGACCACTGAGGCTCGAGAGATGCCTGAGACCACTGTGACCGACTAACCCAAACCATCCCGCGACACCCCGCCCACTGAACGCCGGTTGTCTCCCCCGTGCCATATCTTGGATCGTCGCGAGACGCGATCGATCGAGACGGAGGGCATGTGCTGGACGACGACACCACGCTGTCGCCTGCCGACCTGCTCGAACTCAATCGTGGCCTTCAGGGCTCGCCGACGGTCCGCCTGCTGGCCGCGCTGAACCTCAACCTCTACGCCACCCTGATGGAGCGCCAGCTCAGCGGCGGCGTGGTCGCCGAGACCGACCTCGTCGTCCGCCTCGAACGCGACCTCGCCGAGATCGATCCGGCCGGCGAGCAGTCCGGCCTGGCCCTGATCAAGTCCTGGGCCAGCCAGGGCTGGCTGCACCGGGTCGCCGACCAGCGCTCCGGCGTCGAACGCAACCTGTGTTACCTGACTCAGGAGGCGCGCCGGGCACTCGACTTCCTCCGGGGCATGCGCCGGCAGGACACCATCGCGACCGGCGGCTCGATCAACGGCATCGCCGCCCGCCTCAAGCAGGTCGCATTGCGGGTCGGAAATGACCGCGACCGCATCCGCGCCGGCGTCGAGGCCGAAATCGCCGCGCTACAAACCGAACTCGACGCGCTCGACGACGCCGGCCCGACGGACGACCATGATGTCGACCTCACCGACGCCTATGACGAAGCCCACGCCATCGCGTTGCAGATGGAACGTCTGATCACCGACATCGGCCAGTACGGGACGATGATCGAACGCGCCACCGCGGCCCTCGACGAGCCGATCGACAGCAACGCCGAGTACCGCGACCGGCAGCGCCGCATGTACGCCGACTACGAGGCCGCCTGGGACTCCCAGGGCCGTGACTCGCACCGCGCCTTCCTGCGCATGATCAACGATCCCGATCAGCGTGCGGAGTTCGAGGCCGACGTCGCCGCGGTCGCCGCGGCTCTCCCCGCCCTCGACCCGGCGCTGCGCAAGGTGATGGCCGGCTTCTTCGAACTTGTCGGTCACCAGATCGACGAAGTGGAACGCATTCAACAGCGCTGCGCGCAGCGCGTCAAACGGTTCACCGCGTTCGGCACCCTCGAACAGAGCCGCGGCGTGGCCCGTCAGCTCAACGAAGCCATCGGCGCCGCCCGCAACCTGCTCAAGACATCGCTGACCGATTCCCGGCTGGACATCGAACTCCCGCTGGCTCGCCACGCGTTCAGTTCGGTTGGCGCACTGAGCTTTCGAATCGGCGACCTGTCCAACCCCAAACCTGCCCACATCGCCGAGGGCGACGTCGACCTGAGCAGTTTCGCCGCGTTGACCACCCAAGTCGACGCCCCGGCGATGTCCGAGATGATCAACGCCGCGATCAGCTCCGGGACGAGACTATCCTTGCCCGACGCGGTCGCGATGCTCGATTCCGCCTACCTCGGGCACGTCATCGTGCTGTGGTCCTGGGCGCTCAAACAACCGGAGTCCGGACAGGTCTCCGAGTCGGTCACGGTCCGCTTTCAGTCCTTGGACGGACGAGACCGCGAAATGGAGGTTCCGTACTTGAGTTTCACCGAACCGGTCTCCAGCCTGATGGAAGCAACCGCGTGACCGTCGAAGAGGCCTTTCAAGACATCGCGGGCTACAGCGGGTTCTCCGCACTCCCCCAGGTCGACCAGACCGCCCGGCCGCCGCACCAACGCCGGCCCCGATTCGACGGCGACGTGTCCGAGCTGCCCGATCGGGCCTGCTGGGCGCTGCAACAGCTGCTGACCCGCCGCTACATCAGCGCCGAGACCGACCGCGACATCTACACCTGGGTGCTCGAATACCGCGCCCAGCTGTCGGTCAGACTGTCCGAACTGGACCTGTTGCTGCGGGTCGTCGAGGGCGCCTTCGAGACTGACGGGGTCGCGTTCGTCGAACAGGCCCGCTACGAATCCGCCCGGGGCGTAAAGCTTTTGCGCCGTGAACCACTCGGCACCTACGACTCGATCCTGGCGCTACACCTGGCTCAGATGATGCGCGCCTCGGGCGATCAGGCCGTCGTGATCAGCCGCGACGAGATGCACGGGCTGTTCTCCGGTGTCCTCAACGATGTCGACCGCGACGCCGTCACGTTCACCGCACGCATCGACGGCGCGGTCGCCCGGTTGGCGTCGTTGGAGATCCTGCGCAAGACCCGCGACGACGAGGACAGCTACACCGTCAGCCCGGTCATCAACGCCGTCATGACAGCCTCGGTAATCACCGAGCTGCAGCAGCAATTCGAAATCCTCCTGCGCGGCGGCGCTGCCCAAGAACAAGTCGCAGCCGACGAGGAGGACCGCCGGGATGACTGAACAGTTCCACTTGTCGCGCCTGCAGGTCATCAACTGGGGTGTCTTCGACGGGTATCACTCCATCGGATTCAGCGAGGGTGGCGCACTTATAGCCGGCGCCTCTGGCAGCGGCAAATCCTCACTGCTGGATGCTATTTCGCTGGGCTTCCTGCCGTTCAACCGGCGTAACTTCAACGCCTCCGGTGACACCACCGCCGCCGGGTCGAGCGCGGGCCGGCGGACCGTCGACAAATACGTTCGCGGCGCTTGGGGACAGCGCAGCGATGGCGGCACCAGCAAGGTCATGTACCTGCGCGGTGACGGCACCGCCTGGTCGGCGATCGCGGTCACCTACCGCAGCAACGCGGGCCGCACCGTCACCGGCCTGGTACTCAAATGGCTCACCGGCGAATCGCGGTCGGATTCCTCGAGCCGGTTCGTGCTCGCCGATGGTGACCGCGACATCGAGAGCGTCTGCAACCGCTGGGCCGCCGGCCGCTTCGACGCGGCCGTGTTCAAAGACGACTGGCGATTCTCCACCAAGGTGGAATCGCAGTACCTCGCCCAGCTGTACGCGACCATCGGCATCCGTGCGTCCGACGCCGCGCAGCAGCTGCTCGGCAAGGCAAAATCGCTGAAAAGCGTTGGTGGGCTTGAGCAATTCGTCCGGGAGTTCATGCTCGATGAGCCCAGCAGCCTCACCCGGCTGCCCGAGGCGCTCAAGCAGATCGACCCGCTGGTCGACGCTCGCGAACTGCTGGCCGTCGCGCAACGCAAACGCAAGATCCTGGGCGACATCGAGAAGCTCCAGCAGCGCTACACCTCGGAGTCCTCCGACTTGGGCATCATCGATCTCGTCGACCAACCGATGGTGCGCGCCTACACCGATCACGTTCGGCTCGCACAATGCCCGGCGCAGATCGAATCGCTCGACGCCACCATCGATCAGCTGGGCAACGAATACGAAGACGTCACCCGCCAGCTCAATCTCGCCAAGGCCGAGGGCGATTCGCTCAACGCGCAGATCAGCGGATCCAGCACCAGCTTGGGCCCGCTGCAATCACAGGTAGCCGGCGCCGAGGCGCACGCCGAGCAGGTATCGCGCCGGCGCACCGCCTACGAAGCGATGCTCAACACGCACGGCCTCGAAATCCCGGACACCGCCGAGGAATTCTGGAATCTGCGCGAGGAACTCAGCACGCGGGCCACCCAGCTGTTGGCCAAACTGGACCGCGGGCGAGAAGCGTCGACCGATGCCGAGTACGCCCAAAAAGTCGCCCGCATCGCCCGCGACGATGCCGCCAGGGAACTCAAACGGGTCGAGCGCGTCGGCTCGGCGCTTCCGGAGTTCGCGCTCACCATGCGCGAACGCATCTGCGCCGCTGTGGGTATCGACCCCCGTCAGCTGCCATACATAGCCGAGCTGATGGATTTGCGGCCAGACCAGAGCCGGTGGCGCGTCGCAGTTGAAAAGGTGCTGCGCGGTGTGGGTCTGCGCCTGCTCGTGCCGGACAGTCAGTACGCGGCGGTGCTGCGGTTCGTCAACGAGACCAACATGGGTGGCCGGCTGCAGCTGCATCACGTCCGCGCCAGGTTCGTCGGCGCTGAGGTCACCGAGGCGGACCCGAACACGTTGGCCGGCAAGCTGTTCGTCGTCGACCCGACCCATGACTGCGCTGCCGAGGCCGCGGACGTCGTCGCCGCCGCCGGTGATCACATCTGCGTCGACACCCCCGACGTGTTTCCTCGCTTCCGCCGCGCCGTCACCGACACCGGCCTGTACAAGGATTCCGAGCGGCTGGCCGTCAAGGACGATCGCCGGCCGCTCAAGCAGGCCGACTACATCTACCAGGGCGACGTCGCCGCCAAAGTCGACGCGCTGACCGTTGATTTGGCCAACGCCGAAGAAGCGTTTCGCCGGGCCCGCAGCGTCGCCGACGATATCGCCGCCGAACGCCAGCAGTGGCGGGACCGGGCCGCGGCGTTCAAGGCGATCTGCGATCAGTTCGAGCAGTGGACGCACGTCGACACCGACACCGCCGACGGGCACGCCGACCGGCTGCGCGAGCAGTTCGAGATGCTGCTGGCCGACAACCCCGATGTCGAGGCGCTCACCGCCCGCGCCGAGGAGTGCTGGGAACAGATCCAAACCCTGATGACCCGTCGCGGCGCCATCCAGACCCGCCGCGACGACCTCGACGGCCGTCGCACTCGGCTGCTCGAGCTGCAGGAACGGCTCGCCCCGGCATTCGTGTCCGAACCGCTGACCGACCTGTTGAACCGGTACGCCGCCGACGTGCCGGTTCCGCTGGACATGCTCAACCCCGAACCCCACCGCGACGCGGTGTTCACCGCGATCCGGCGCGAACGCGAACAACTGCGCGAAAGCCGCAGGCGCTCTTACGATGAACTCGCGCGCATCCTGAACACATTCGACACCGCGTTCCCCGACGCGATCCCCAACGACAGCGACGTGTTCGACGAACGCGTGCACGATTACGTCGCGTTGTGCCGCCATATCGACGAGCGGGAACTGCCCGAGGCCTACGAGCGCATGATGCGACTGGTCACCGAGCAGGCGCCCGACGCCATCCTCACCCTGCACCGGGTCGCCGAGCAGGAGGCGCGGCGGATCAGCGAGCAGATCGAACGGGTCAACACCGGCCTGGGCGCGGTCGAGTTCAACCGCGGTACCCGGCTGACACTGCGTGCCACCCCGCGCAGCCTGACCGCGGTTGCCGAACTCACCGAGATCGTCCGGGCCATCTCACGGCGCATCGCCGAAGTCGGACTCGGCGACAAGCAGGCAATTTTGGACCAGTACGCCGACATCCTGCGCCTGCGCAATCGACTTGCGTCGACGGCACCCGAAGACAAGGCCTGGACCCGGGACGCCCTCGATGTCCGCAACCGGTTCACGTTCGACTGCGCCGAGTGGGATGTCGGCGGCGATGAGCTGATTCGCACACACAGCAACGCCGGCGACAACTCCGGTGGTGAGCAGGAGAAGCTGATGGCCTTCTGTCTGGCCGGCGCGTTGAGCTTCAACCTTGCGAACCCCGAAAGTGCTGACAACAGACCGGTTTTCGCCCAGTTGATGTTGGATGAAGCGTTCTCCAAGTCCGACCCGCAGTTCGCTCAGCAGGCTTTGCAGGCGTTCCGAAAATTCGGCTTCCAGCTCGTCATCGTGGCCACCGTGCAGAACGCCACCACCATCCAGCCCTACATCGACAGTGTGGTGATGGTGTCCAAGCGCGAAGCCACCGGCCGCAACGCCCGCCCGGTGGCGACGGTGAGCACCAAGACGATCACGGATTTCACCGCGCTGCGCCACGAGATGCGGACCTCTGCCGCACTGGTCCCGGCCGGGGTGTGAGGCTACCCGCCGCGAACGCATCTTGGGATCGGTAGCCGGGCCAAAACGCAAAACTTTCGCAAGCTTTCGGCGTTGAATAGCAGAGCGAGAGGACAATGCCATGGGCACGACCAGAACCCTGAAGAAAGTAGTGGCCGCGACCGCATTGTCGGGCGGCCTCGCTGTACCCGGAATGTGGCTCGCCGTGGGTAGTGCCGAGGCGCAGCCCGGCCCGGTGGCGCAAACCCACGGCTTAGTTTCAGAAGACGGGCCGGTACCACCCGGCGCGAGCGGGCCATACACCTGTTGCCCGGAAGACCAGAAGACCGGGCTTCATCCACAGACCGGCCGCGGATGTCCGGGGACGGAAGTCAACTGGGACGCGAGTCAGTGCCACACCTGGTACGGCGTCTATTGGGGCCATGGAAACGCCGCCCCCGGGATTTGGGAGGGTGGTCCGCCTCCGCCGGAGGCGTTGCAGAAGCCGTGGTGCGGTTTTCCTTTCATGTGTTCAGGAACCCCGTGACCTGACGCAGACAGTCGTTCGGGTCCTCAATGCGCGGGAGACGAGCACTTGCGCGCTCGAGCGCACCGGTTCGGCCAGCTGCCGATGATTTTCGGGCGGTCCACGAGTCAGACTGTCAAACGGGCAAATCGAGAGCGAAGGTGGTGCCATGTCGCCCCGAATCACGGCCCTGCCGCCGGTGGTAGATCACCAAACCTGGCGGGCAGCGCTCGACGAATTACGCAAGCGCGAGAAGGCCGCCACCCGCGAACTGGATGCGATCGCCGCCCAGCGGCGGCGGTTACCGATGGTCGAAGTGGCTGATTACACCCTGGTCGGCGCCGACGGTCCAATCCGCCTGGCCGACGTTTTCGGCGGCCGATCGCAGCTGATCGTCTATCACCACATGTGGTCCGACGGCGCGGAGTGGCAGTGCGGCGGTTGCACAGGCTTTACCTCGCAATTCACCCGACTGGAGTTCCTCGACAATTACGATGCCCGGTTCGTCATCGTCACCAACGGACCGATCGAGGAAGCGCTCGCCTACAAGGACAAAGTCGGCAATCGGATGGACTGGTATTCGTCATCGCAGAGCACGTTTGGCGCCGACATGGACGCGCCGCCGGGCGGTAGTTTCGGTGTCAACGTGTTCCTGCGCGCCGGCCAGACGGTGTACCGCACATGGCATACGAACGGGCGGGGCACCGAGCAACTCAGTCACTCGTTCGGGTTGATCGACACTTTGCCGTGGGGTCGTCAAGAAGAGTGGCTCGATTCGCCAGAAGGCTGGCCCTCGCGGCCAACCTACTCGGGGTGGCTCGACTCCCCCGCTATTGCCGCGGCTTACGGACCCACCGGGAACGAGGACAACCCATGAGCGCCAACCCCGAACGCTACGTCATCACCCGCACCATCGCCGCCGCCCCCGGCGAGATTTTCGCCGTCCTCGCCGACCCGTCCCGCCACAGGAACACCGAGCCCACCGATTGGGTCCGCGACGCGGTGGACACCGTACCGATCACCGCCGCGGGACAGATGTTCGCGATGAACATGTACCTGACCCGAGCGGGCGGCGATTACATCACGCACAACCTGGTCAATGTGTTCGAGCCGGACCGCGCCATCGGCTGGATGCCGGGGGTGCTCGATGACACGGGCAACCACTCTGCGGGCGGCTGGTTCTGGCGTTACGACCTCGCCCCGAAAGGTGATCGGACCGACGTCACCCTCACGTACGACTGGAGCGGCACGCCGCAGGCGTTTCGTGATCGCGTCGGCGAGATGCCCATCTTCGGCGAGGACTACCTCGTCGCGTCGCTGACCGAGCTGGAGCGCTCGATCGCGAGCTGAACACGTCATTCGGCGTCGGCACCGCTGAGGCGTTGGAGCGCGCGAAGGAAGACATTGCGTTCGTCGGCCGTCAATTGGGACAGCCAACGTTCCTCGCCGCGTTGAATCTCGACCTGCACCAGGTTCTTGACTTTGCGTCCGGCCGGCGTGATCTCGAGTAGTCGGACCCGGCGGTCTTCGGGGTCGGGACGACGCTCGATGAATCCCCGGTGTTGAAGCTCGTCGAGTGTGCCGATGATTCTTGTCTTATCGGCGCCAATGGCTTCGGCGAGAGCGGCTTGCGTCCGCATCGGCGATTTGTCCAACGCGTTGAGGACGACGTATCCCCACATGCTCACGTCGTGAGCGGCAAGGATCGGCAGTTCGGCCGTTACGAGGTCTCTGAGTAGCGGATGCAACATCGCCGCAAGGTCGTCCCGCCGGGGCTTCGGTGGCATCTCGTCATGGTAAGCGTTGCAATAACATAAACGCGTACATATGATAAGCGTATGTATACGAATTTTCCCGACGTGCGGCCCTTCCATCGGATCGCCGTGCTG
Organism: Actinomycetota bacterium; assembly: GCA_036338755.1. Classification (GTDB taxonomy): domain Bacteria; phylum Actinomycetota; class Actinomycetes; order Mycobacteriales; family Mycobacteriaceae; genus Mycobacterium. The sequence goes on from JAYZBN010000036.1 coordinate 270,966, forward strand.
AACTCCATCGCCCTCGTCAACGCCGTCCAGGTTGCCGATCTCCACGCACCCACGCCTTGCGTGGGCTGGAACCTGGCCGAACTGCTCGCTCACATGACCGCCCAGCATCGTGGCTTCGCCGCCGCTGCAAGGGGATTCGGAGCGCGATCCGACGTGTGGCGAGCCGACGCCGTGGCGGGTGCGATCACTGTCGACCCCGGCGGCACGTACGCGGAGGCGGCCCGCGACGTCCTGGCCGCCTTCGCCGACGACGGGATACTCGAGGCGTCGTTTGCGCTTCCCGAATTCGGGCCGAACGCGACGTTCCCCGGAGCCCTCGCCATCGGTTTCCACTTCGTCGACTACGTAGTACATGGCTGGGACGTCGCCGAAGCGCTGGGCGTGGCCTACAGCCTCCCCGATGACGTGGTCGAGGCCGCGTTGCCCCTGGCCCTTGCCGTACCTGAGGGCGACTACCGCGAGACAACCGACGCACCGTTTGCGCATGCCGTTGATGCGCCCAGCTCGACGAATCTCGACCGCATTCTGCACCATCTCGGCCGCACTCCCGAATGGCTTCAGGCGCGGTCGCGGCTTGCGAACTAGGGTGAACTCCTCAGGCCTGTGGATGTAGAACTCGCTCACCACCGCGCCACGGCTATCGTTGTCCAGCGGCGAAGCCGACCTAATCTACTGGCGAGCAATGCAATAGGCATTTCGTGGTTCCGTCGGGCGGTGCCGGGGTACAGACTGGTGCAATGGATGAAAGTGTCCAGGAATCGACGTGTAGGGGGCAGACGTGACGGCGCCCGAAACGCGCCGGACGTTGAACGGCCTCTCGGACATCCGCGCGTTCTTTCACACGAACAAGGTGCCGCTCTACTTCATCTCGCCCACCCCGTTCAACCTGCTCGGCGTTGACCGCTGGATACGAAACTTCTTCTACCTGACCTACTTTGACTCTTTCGAGGGCACCCACTCGCGGGTGTTCGTGCCGCGGCGGCGCGACCGTCGTGACTTCGAGTCGATGGACGAGGTGTGCAGCCACCTGCTGTCCGATCCCGAAACGGTCGAGTTCATCGCCGGTAAAGGACCGGGCGGCAAGTGCTGCTTTGTGATGCTCAACGAGGAAATCCAGGCTCTGGCGCGGTCGGCGGGCCTCGAGGTGATGCATCCGCCGATCGAGGTGCGTCAGCGCTTGGGCTCCAAGATCGTCATGACGCGCCTGGCCAACGAGGCGGGTATACCGAGCGTGCCACACACGATCGGACGGGCCGGCTCCTACGACGTGCTTCTGCAGCTCGCGCAGAGCGCCGGATTAGGCGATGACCTGGTCATCTCGGTGGCCTACGGCAACGCCGGCAGCGGGACCTTCTTTGTGCACGGTCAGCGCGACTGGGATCAGCACGCCGGTGACCTGACCTCGCAGCAGGAAATCAAGGTCATGAAGCGCATACGCAACGTCGAAGTGTGCCTCGAGGGCGCCGTGACCCGCCACGGTACGGTCGTCGGTCCCGCCATGACGAGCCTCGTCGGTTATTCGGAACTGACCCCGAGCCGGGGTAGCTGGTGTGGAAACGACATCTGGCGTGAGGTGTTGCCGCCCGCCCAGACTCACGCCGCCCGAGAGATGGTGGCAAAGCTGGGTGACGTGATGCGCCGCGAGGGTTACCGCGGCTACTTCGAGGTGGACCTTCTGCACGACCTCGACTCCGACCAGCTCTACCTCGGCGAGGTGAACCCGCGCCTGAGCGGGGCCAGCCCGATGACGAACTTGACCACCGAGGCGTACGCGGACATGCCGTTGTTCCTCTTTCATCTGCTCGAGTACATGGACGTGGACTACGAGCTCGATATCGATGAGATCAACTCCCGCTGGGAGCGGGGTTACGGCGAAGACGAGGTCTGGGGTCAGGTGATCATCACGGAGACTTCGCCGGACATCGAGCTGTTCACCGCGACGCCACGCACCGGCGTGTGGCGCATCGACGACGACGGTCGGGTCTCCTTTTCGCGGACCGCCAACGACTGGGCCACGCTGCTCGACGGCTCTGAGGCCTTTTACATGCGGGTCGCGGCGCCCGGCGACTTGCGTTCGCAGGGCGCCCAACTCGGCGTGCTCGTCACTCGCTCACACCTGCAGACGGACGACTACCGGCTCAGCGAGCGCTGCCAGCGCTGGGTCAAGGGTATGAAGGCGAAGTTCGTCTCGACTCCCCTGACACCGGCCGCGCCGATCGTTTCCCGGCTCGTCGCACGAGCGTGAAAGGCGCCCCGGCCGGTCTCGCCTTGGACAACTGGCTCTCGGCGCCCTACGCGCATTGGTCCTTCCAGCACGTCGAGGACTTCGTGCCCACCGAGGTGATCTCGCGCGGGACCGGACCGGTCGCGGCGTTGCCGGCAGCCACATCTCCGGTGTCCGCCATCCCCGTGACTGGCACCGGTGGCGCGGCGACCACGGTGGGGGCGGTGATGGCCGGCACCGCCACCGACGGATGGGCCGTCGCCCACCGCGGTCAGATGGTGGCTGAGGAGTATTCCGGTGGCATGGGACCGCAGACCCGGCACCTGCTGTTCTCGGTGAGCAAGTCGCTGGTGGGAGCGGTGGTCGGCGCGCTGCACGGGGCCGGCGCGATCGCACTCGATGCGCCGGTGACGGATTACGTTCCCGCACTGGCGAAGTGCGGCTATGCGGGCGCGACGGTGCGTCATCTGCTGGACATGAGGTCGGGCGTCGCCTTTTCGGAGAGCTACGACGACCGGGCCGCGGAGATACATCTGCTCGACCAGGCGATGGGCTGGGCACCCAAGCGCAGTGCGGATGCTCCCGCCACGCTGCAAGAGTTCCTGTTGACTCTGCGCCAGAAGTCCGCTCATGGCGGCCCGTTCGAATACCGTTCGTGTGAAACCGATGTACTGGGCTGGATCTGCGAAGTCGCCGGCGGCCGGCGAATGCCCCAGCTGATGTCGGAATTGCTGTGGAGCCGCATCGGGGCCCAACGAGACGCGACGATCGGTGTAGATCCTTGCGGCACAGGGTTTTTCGATGGTGGTATCAGCGCGTGTCTCACCGACATGATCCGGTTCGGTTCGCTGTTCCTGCGCGACGGTGTCTCGATGACCGGCCAACAAGTCGTGCCGACGACGTGGATCGCGGACACTCTGGACGGCGGTCCCGACTCGCGTCAGGCGTTCGCCGCCAGCCCCGACGACAACGAAACGCCCGGCGGGATGTACCGCAACCAGATGTGGATTCCCTATCCCGGCAAGGACGTCGTGCTGTGCCAGGGCATGTGCGGTCAGATGATCTACGTCAATCGCCGCGCGGAGCTGGTCGCCGCCAAGTTGTCCACCCACATGGCCTCTCATGAGCAGCACATGTTCGACACGTTGCTCGCATTCGATGCGGTGGCACGCGACTTGGCGTGAATCACGGGCCAGTGTGCCGGCGCATGCGGAGAATTCGGCGAACCGCTTTTCAACCTTGGGCTATTCTGCTGTCTGTCTTGCTTTGCAGCGGCACAGTTTTGACGGCTCTCTCGCGCCGCAGGGATGGGAAGGGAATCAGATGCCTTCACCTCGCAGGCTGGCGACAATCGCGGCCCCGGTCATCGTTGCCGCGGCAGTTGTGGGCAGCCCAGGCAATGCGGCCGCGACCCCCCAAGACGACGCGTACCTCGCGCAGTTGCGCGCCGTCGGCCTCACGTGGCCGCCGAAGACGGAAGAGGCTTTGATCGCGGAGGCGCACGACGTCTGCTACGACCTCACTTGGGGCTGGACGCCGCAACAGATCGCCGACGACCTGCACGCCCGCTTGGACACGAAGGGCGTGTCGTTGCTCGACGTCGGAAGCCTGGTCAACGCCGCTCACTCGGTTTATTGCCCCGGCAATGTGTGCGACGCCCCCAGCCTGTGCACCTGAGAAGCCAGGGCAGGACCTATCGGTGGGCAATGCCAGAACTGGCTGTAGCGTGTCGGCCGTGAAGTCCTTCCGGATGTATTTCTCCGTCGCGCTTGCGGCTTCTGTCGCAGCAACCGCCATGACGCTCGCTGCCGCGGGACCGGCCACCGCGGCCGGCTCCTGCCCTACCACGGCACCGCAGAACGGCGGAACGCCCGACTGGACGCTGAGCGGCACCACGGGCAGCGTTGCGGTCACCGGGTCCACGGATACGACCGCTCCGCTGGTGAACGTCACCGCACCGTTCAGCGTGAGCCAAACCCAGGTGCACACACTGCATGCCGGAGATGGGCCGGTGGTCTCCAGCACCGCGCGGGTCTCCGTCTGCTACATGGGCGTCAACGGACGTGACGGGTCCGTCTTCGACAGCAGCTATCAGCGCGGCGCACCGGTCGACTTCCCGCTCACCGGAGTCGTGCCGGGCTTCCAGAAGGCCATCGCGGGGCAAAAAGTCGGGTCCACGGTCGCCGTCGCGATGGTCCCCGCCGATGGCTACCCCGAAGGTCAGCCCAGCGCCGGGATCCAGCCCGGCGACTCGCTTGTGTTTGCCATCAAGATCCTCAACGCCGCGGGATAACGCCGCCGTCAAACCCGTTGTGCCGTAGCTCATTCGCTCAACGGCGCGAACATGAGCGCGGGATCTATCCCGAGTTGTTGCGCGACGTGAGTGGTGTCCCAATACTCGCGCCAGTGCGTGATCGCGCCGTCGCGAAGCTCGAACAGCGCTGTGACGTGGAATGTGACCGCGACGCCGTTCATGGCGTTCACGTCCATGCTCGACGATGACGGTGTCGTCATCGGACACGATCGTGCGGATCTCACTCCCCTCGATCATGCCCGTCGACAGGGTGTTGTGCTTCTCGAGTTCGGCTCGCGCCGCGTCGCGTCCACGAACTACCGGTGATAGTGGCACGTGAAGTCGCCAGACGAAGTCGTCGGCCATGAGTGCGGTCATGGCGTCGATGTCCATGCTCTGGCCGTAAGCGGCATGTATGAAATCGACGACAATCTTCTCGTTGTCGTTTTTGGGCGCAACACTTTTCGCCATCTCACGTCCTTGGTGGTTGCGGTTCGCTAGGTTTCGAACTGTAGATGACCGCGACCGGTTTGGGCACCGATACACGAAGCGCTTAACGAGAGCTCAGGGGCGGCGCAGCGTGATGATGGTGACGTCGTCGTCGGTATGGCCCGATGCCATCGCCGTCCAGATCTGGGTCGCCGCCGAATCATGCGCGCGGCCGAGGATTTCGGCCAGAAGATCGAGCCCGTCGTCGATCGATTCGCCCCGGCGTTCCACGAGTCCGTCGGAGAACAGGACCAAGCCGTGTCCGGGTTCGATGGTGAAAGCGCTGGGGGCGTAGCTGACACCTTTGACGCCGATGGGCGGCGAGAGCTTGATCGGTGCCGGGACCGCCGGCGCGCGGGAGTTCGTCAGGTAAGGCATCAGGTGACCGGCGGACGCCGCCTCCACCCGACCCGAGCCGAGATCGACCCGCGCGGCAATGACGGTGGCGAAGGCTCCGCGCAGCATGTGCACGCAGAAGTCGTTGAGCTGTTGTAGCGCCTCGGCCGGTGTGGCGCCGGCGAACAACTGGGCGCGTAGGGCGTTGCGCAGCGCCGCCATGGTGCCGGCCGCGGCGATGCCATGCCCTGCCACGTCGCCGATCAACACGATCAGCCGGCCGTCGCGCAGCTCGAACGCGTCGTACCAGTCGCCCCCGACGTTGTCCCCTGAGGCGGGCTCGTAATGGGCGGACAGTTCCCAATTTTCGAGTGCCGGGATGGACTCGGGCAGCAGGCTGCGCTGCAGCGTCTCGGCCACGCGCAGCGCTCCCCGCGTGCGGCGGTACAGCGACTCGACCAGGTGGCGCCGCAATGACACCGCGGATTCGGTCTCGCTCTGCGACCACGGCTCGCTGCGCTGGTGGACGATCTCGCGCCAGCGGTCGAACGATTTGCGCGGGCTGAGCCGAAGTTGGTCATCCTCGCTGCCCGCGATCGCCTTGTTGTATGGGTCGCCGCCCCAATCGACCGAGCGCAGCACTTCCCGCCGGAACCAGATGGCGTATTGCCCGTCAGGCAGGTTGAGCACCAGCGCCCCGGCGGCCACCTGGGGATCGAGATCGAGTTCGGGCAGCGCGCCCGACAGGCACTCGCTGCTCGCGATGTCGTCGTCCACGTCACGCGCCCAGGCGGCGACGGCCGCCACGATGTCCGGTGGTGGAACCGAGCCACGCATCCGCAGATCGCCCCCGATGTCGATGACCACGCCGTCGGCGGGCACGAGGTCGAGCAGGTCGGGCGCGCCGAGCAGCGCCTCCGACAGCGGTTCGCCATCGTCCAGCGTGGCGGCGAGGAGCTTGGCGACGACGGCCTGCGCGGCCAGCCGCTTGTGTAGTTGTTCGTCCTCGAATCGGTCGACGAGTCGCAGCGACAGGGTCGAGCCGAGGAACTCGGCCGCCACCCGCGTGCCGAACGGCGGCAGGTGCGGACCTGCGTAATGGTGACAGGCGATCAGCCCCCACAGCCGCCCCTGCCGCAGCAACGAGATCGACATCGATGCGTGCACACCCATGTTCTGCAGATACTCGATGTGAATAGGCGAAACGCTGCGCAACGTGGCATACGTCAGGTCCAGCGGCGCGTTGGTCACCGGGTCGACGCTCGGCACCAGCGGTGCCGGCGTGTAGCCGACGTCGGAAATCAGCCGTATCCAGTTCTTCTCGTACAGTGCGCGCGCCTGCGCCGGAATATCGGTCGACGGGTAGTGCAGGCCGAGGAAGGAGTTGAGGTCGTCGCGCTTGGACTCGGCCACGACCTCGCCGTTGTACTCCTCGTCATAGCGGTAGACCATCACCCGGTCGAAGCCGGTCAGGTCGCGGACGGCGCGCGCGGCGGTGGCGTACAGCTCGGTCAGCGTGGCGGCCCGATTCAACTCCTCCACCGCACCGCGGACCGCCTGATACGTGTTCGGGAACGAGAACGGCCGCTCCCCGTAAGCGATCTCGAGTTCCACCAACAGCACGCCGCCCGGCTCACGGTGCAGGATCGCGTCGAAGGCCCGCGACTCCCCGGCGACCTCGATCGTCAACTCGTGCGGGTTGTGCCGGCGCAGACTGCCGAAGGTCGCCGCGGCCTGCTCGACGCGGGCCGCTTGCTCGGAACCGATCAGTTCGGACAGGTGCCGGCCCAGCACGGTCTCGACGGGACGGCCGAGCAGGTCGACGACGTTGGCGCTGACCTGACGCACCTCGAACGCCGGCTCGTGCACCACCGCGAGCACACCGCGCGGCTGGATGCTGCCGGGGATGTGGATCGGCTCACGCGCACAGTTGTCCAGGTCGATCGGGGTGCCGACCGGCACGAGACCCTCGATCGGCTGATTCGCGGGCACCGATGGCCGGACGAGCCGCTCGTCGCTGGTCACGCGAGCGGCGTGATCGGATTTGCGAGGGGTGGCAGCCAGACCTCCACGCTATCAGTGTGTGTCGCGATTGTGGCGCGCGCTGATTCGCATCCGCCGCTGTAACCGCCGCCGCCGCGATCACCAATGTAATCTGGGCAGGTCATGCGCTCGATCGCCGTCCCAACAAGCCGCCGCCTGTCGGTCGCGATGAAGGAGGGCTCGGCGGCCGAACACGACGCCGCCGAGCAGAGCCCGTTCATTTCCGAACTACTCGCCGGCCGGATCGCCGCGGCGGGATATTCCGACTACTTGCTGCGATTGCGCGTGGTGTACGCGGCCCTGGAGGAAGCCGTGCGGGCCCGCCGCGAGGATTCCATGGTGGCCGCCGTGTACGACCCGGCCTTGGAGCGCCTGACGGCTCTCGATGCCGACCTCGAACACTGGCTGCCCCAAGGTGCCGAACAGGAAGTCGACTCGCCCGCTGCGGTGGCCTACGCCGAGCGGCTCGGTGCTCTCACGTGGGGCGGTGCGCTGGTCGCACACCACTACACGCGCTATCTCGGGGACCTCTCCGGAGGCCGGGGTATCGGCAAAATCCTGGACCGGACGTTCGGGCTGCGCGGCGCCGGCCTGGCGTTCTACGAATTTCCGGTGCGGCCCAAACCGTATAAGGACGCTTACCGGGCTCGCCTCGACGCACTCAGCACCGACGCCGCCGAAATCGATCGCATCGTCGCCGAGGTGAAGTTCGCCTTCGGCCTGAACCAGGCGCTCTTCGATGAATTGGCCGGCGCCATCGTGGACCATCAGCGCTGACGCACGTCGATGCGCGAGCCCAGCGGACGCATCAAACTTGATTGAACCCGCCGTCGGCGGTCACGGTTGATCCAGTGCTGAAGCTGGACAGATCGCTGGCCAAAAACACTGCGGCATTGGCGATCTCGGTCGGATCGGCGAAGCGGCCCAGCGGAATCGTGGCGATGCGCCCGGCGCGGAATTCTTCGACCGACGCCTCGGGATCGGTCTGCGCTGCCAGTGCGTCGCTTCCGGGGGTGGCGGTGGACCGGCCACGATGACGTTGACCCGGATGCTGCGGTCGGCGAGTTCGTTGGCCCAGGCACGCGCCAGTGACCGCACGGCCGCCTTCGTGGCGGCGTAGATACTCAGTCCGGCGCGGCCGCGATCGGCGGTGGTAGAGCCGGTCAGGATGACGGAGGCGCCGTCGTTGAGCAGTGGCAGCGCCTTCTGGACGGTGTAGACGACTCCCTTGACGTTGGTGGTCAACAGCGCGTCGAGGTCGTCGTCGGTGATCTCCCCCAGCCGCGCCACCCTCGTCGAACCGGCGTTGGCCATCACGATGTCGAGGCCCTTACCGGCGGCCGCAACCTCGGCGTACAGCCGATCGAGATCTTCCGGCGATCCGACATCACCGGTCACTGCGGTGGCGCGCGGCCCCAATTGCTTTGCCGCATCATTGAGTTCGGGCTCGCGTCGGCCCGTGATGAAAACCCGATCGGCGCCTTCGGCGAGAAACCGCCGAGCGGTGGCCAGGCCGATGCCCGAGTTGGCACCGGTGATGACCGCGGTCTTGTGGTCGAGCAATCCCATTCAGTTCTCCTGAGCTCGGCGCGACGGGCGGCGTTCGGTCATCCGAAGCCTGCTTACTTTACTTACCCGCCAGGCTATTTGGCCGGCTTCGCGCGCCCGCGCCCCGCCATCTTGTGATGTCACCGCTTGACTGCGAACGGGCAGCCTCAGCGGGCGACTCCTCACTCGAACTAGAGTCTGCACCATGATCGCCGCTTCGATCTCGTGGTCAGCGCGCGGCCGGTTGCCGGCCGCCGGGGAATCCGCAGGCTAGGGCCGGTACAGACGCGTGGCGGCTCTGGCATTGGCACTTGCCGGATTGGCGCTTCTCGACTCGCTGAACGTGCTCAACCTGGGAGTGGTCTCGGCCGTAATCTTCGACAGCCGACTGGGTCGTCGGTCACCAATTCCCGGCGCCCTGAGTTACATCGCGGGCGTGTTCGCGGTGACGACCGCGTTCGGCGTGTGCACCGTGCTGGGCATCGGCTTCATCACCGAGATGCTTGACTTTCACCTGACACCGGCGATTCGCTTCCGTGGCGAACTGCTGCTGGGGATCGTGTTGATCGGATTGGCCTATTTCCCGCTGACCGCCCAATCCTCGGCACCGGGGTGGGCGCTGGCCGCAATGCGGCAACGGCCGTGGCTCCTGGGATTTTTGGGGTTGGCGGTGGGTAGCGGCCAAGCACCGACCGCGGTGCCCTACCTCACCGGGCTGGCAATGATCGCCGCGCTGCACCCGAGACCGCCGCTCTGGCCACTGGTCGTCATCGCCTATTGGGCGATCGCCCTATCGCCGCCGCTGCTGATCCTCATCCTGTCGATGAGAAAATCCATGCGAGCCAAGCGTATTCAGCGCGCGATCGTGCGCGGCCTCACCCGCTATGGCCCGATGTCGGTGCGGCTGTTGTTCCTGGTGTTCGGAACCGGGCTCATCGCCGATGCGCTGGTCAATCACAGTGCGCTCTGGTGACGCACGGCGACTTCTGATGTCTCACAGAGCGATTCTTCTTCCGCCGTAAACCCGATCAAGCTCCACTTCGGGATGACAGGCGAGTTCCTCTGAGGCGAGTCATAGCGCTCCAACACCTCTTCTGGTCCTGCACGCTGTCAAGTAGTGCGATGATGCACCGAGGCCAAGAGCGCGTGGGAGGTGGATGTGTCGTGGCGGTCGATGTTGGAGGTGCAGTCTCGACGGCTTCGGTCGTTGTCGCCGCAGCGGTGGCCGTGCTCGGCGTGGTCGGTTACCAGAACCGTAGGGCGAAGCTGTCGGCCATCCGTTCTGCGTTCACTCACGTCATCGGTCTTCTCGCTGCCCAGGATGCAGAGCGCCGACTTGCCGGTGCCATTTTCCTACGCCGGTTCCTGGACCCGTCGAGCGAATTCGGTATCCGGGACGGCCTGTTCCGGCGCCGCGCACCGTACGCCAGGGAGGCCCAGAACGTCATGGCGGCGGTCCTTCGCGGTGTCCCACGAGGCAATCTGCAGAAGCTCCTAGCCGATGGGCTGGCCCACGCCAAAACGCTCGATGAGGAGGACTTACAGCGGACGAACCTGCAAGATGCATACCTGGGAGAGGGCGGCCCTCTTAAGCCAAAGGGACACGGCGGCTCACTCAAGGGGGCAGACTTTTACCGTGCTGATCTCAGCGAAGCATCGCTGAGGGGCGTTAAGGCCCAAGGCGCCAAGTTTTATCAGGCGCGGCTTCAGGGAACCGTGCTTCGGGACGCGGAGCTTCAAGGCGCGACCTTTTTCGAAGCGGACCTTTTTGGCGCGAATTTCAAGGGTGCTTTACTGCACGGTGCATCTTTTGCCGGTGCCCGCAACATCCCCGAAGAGCTGATGCCTTACCTCGCAAACGAAGAAACGAAATTCGACTCGAAGGACCCGGCACCAGCGCCTGCAAAACCCGCAGCCAAGCGTCCGCATGTTTTTCTTAGCGCGCCATCGGAGCGAAACCCGGCGCAAGTTTCGGTGTGCGAGCGCCTCGCCGAGCTATTCGCCCGCGAGGGTCTGCTCCTCGAGGCCCTGCCACGTCACGACTACCCACCGTCGTCAGCCCTAGCCGAGATCGCCCGCCGTTTGGACGGGTGCGCCGGCATGGTGGTGCTTGGACTGCGGCACAGTGGCGCCGATCCTGCTGGGGCATCAGCGGGCACCACCCCATGGACACACGTTGAAGCGGGAATGGCCTACGGCAAGGGATTGCCGCTCCTGCTGCTACGCGAACCTGGTGTTAGCACAGGTGTATTCGACCATGCGGTCGACGGCCATCACACTCATGTCGTCGATCTTGAGGATCGCTGGAGCGAGGAGAGCATGCGGAGCGCATTGCGGCCGTGGATCTTTGAGGTTTCGAAATCCCTGGATCCCGACCGTCCCAACGACGCAGGTCTTCTTGAGGCTGACTAAGTTTGGCGAAGCTGCAATCTCCTAGCGCTCGATGACGAGTCACCACGGCATAGGTGAGATGTGATCCAAAGTTGCGATCATGGTCGACGGCAACGCCGGCAACTCGACGTACTTGCCGACGAAGATCGTCTGGGCGCAGATGTGCCGCCTCAGGCTTGCGGTCCCTCCGGCGGCCAGTGTGTCCCGGGCGAAGCGTCGCCGGGGCTCTCGAAATCGCCGCGGGACAGCGGCACCCACCGCTCGCTGGGTGCGGGCTGTTCTGACGAGGGGAAGTCGCGCAGGCTGCCGCTGGGCTTGGCGTCCCACTTGGCGAACGTCAACGGGGTCTGCAGCCACGCATGCAGCAGGTGGTAGGCCGCCTCCAGCGAATCGATGTGGGTCCGTTCCCAACCATGGCTGCCGTCGACGCCGAAGCCCACCAGCGCGGCCCGGGTATTGGCCCCGGCCTCGATAGCCGCCGCGGCGTCGGACCGGTAGTAGCGAAAAACGTCGCGGGCGAACGGAATTCCCCGCTCATGTGCGAGCCGGCAGAGTTTTCGGGTCAGGTGATAGTCGAACGGGCCGTGCATGTCGGCCATCGGGATCGTCACGCCGTCCTCAAGCGAGTGCTGGCCGGGCGCGCACACCGCGTTGTCCACCGAGACGAGCTCGGCGACATCCGCGGGCAGGCCGTGGCTGGCTCCGTGACCGACCTCCTCGGTGATGGTGACCATGATCGTGGTGCGGTGCGGCAGCACCACTTTGTTCTCGGAGAAATTCTTGGCCAAGGCGAGCGCGATCGCGACGCCCGCCTTCCCGTCGAGGTGGCGAGAGACGATGAAGCCGTCGGCGGTGAGCTCGGGGCTGGTGATCAGCGCCACGAAGTCACCGATTTGCAGGCCGAGCCGAACCAGATCTTCGCGCGTGGACACCTTGCGGTCGATACGGACCTCGACGTGCTCCCAGTTCGTGGGTTGCGTGTCGATCTCGTCGCCGAACGCATGCCCACTCGCCTTGAGCGGCAGGACCGTGCCGGTGATGAACTCGTCGGGGTCGTCGATGAAGATGCGCACCCGGGCGCCGGCGGCGAAGCGCGCCGAAAAGGTGCCGACCGGGACCAATTCGAGGCGGCCGTTGTCCTTGAGCTCGCTGACCATGCAGCCGATGGTGTCGGAGTGCACCACGAGTGCCCGGTCGATCGTCGCCGACTCGCCCGGCAGTTCGGCGGTCAGTGCGCCGCGCCGGGTCAGCGTGAACGGCACCCCGAAGTCATCGAAGATGTCGCCGATCACCTGCATCACCGCGTCCGTGCGGCCCGCTGGACTCGGGGTCTGCAGTAGCGCGAGCAGCGTGTCGATCATCCACGCGCGGTCGGCCTCGGCCATGGCCACGGACTGGCCCACGTCATCTCCTCTCGAGTCGTCGGGACGCGTTCAACCTACCGTGTGGCCGGCCCCGAATGCCCGTCGCGGGCTGCCGTCACCCACCCGTAGTGACGCATCCGACATGTGCATCGCCTTAGGAGGCGGCTTCCAGCTCGGAGATCAGATCCGCGAGGGTGAGGATTCGCTGGGCGTCGCGCACGTGCAGGCTCTCGATCATGCGGCCATCCACCGTGATCACGCTCGTTCCGGCGGCCTGCGCCTGCTCGTAGGCCGACACGATCTTGCGGGCGTCGTCCACCTCCGCAGCGGACGGACCGAAGAGCTCGTTGGCGGGGCCGATCTGCGACGGGTGGATCAGGGTCTTGCCGTCGAATCCCATCGCGCGCCCCTGCCGGGCCTCGGCCCGGAATGCGGCCTCGTCGGTGATGTCGTTGAACACCCCGTCCAGGATCACCTTTCCGGCCGCCCTGGCTCCCAATATGGCGAGGCCGAGGGCGGGCACGGCGGGTGCGCGCCCGGGGACGTGCAGGCCGTGCAGCTCGTTGACCAGGTCGTTGGTGCCCACGACCAATCCGGCCAGGCGATCGCTGGCCGACGCGACTTCCTCGGCCCGCAGAAAGGCCCGGGGTGTTTCGATCATCACCCACAGCTGCAACGACTTCCGCGCCCCCAGGGCATCGAGCGCATCGGCCAGCGCTTGAACCTGTTGACCTGTCTCGACTTTCGGCACCAGCACGCCGTCGGCCGTCGACGCGGCCACGGCGGCCAGGTCGTCGTCATGCCAATCGGTGTCCAAGGCGTTGATACGCACGAGGACCTCGCGGGGCCGGTAGCTCTCCGACGAGATCGCCTCGCACACCGTTGTCCGCGACTCGGCTTTCGCGTCTGGTCCCACCGCGTCCTCGAGGTCGAAGATCAGCACGTCCGCCGGCAGCGATCTGCCCTTCTCCAGCGCGCGGGGCTTGTTGCCGGGCAGGTACAGGGCGGATCGACGCGGGCGCAGGGTAGGTGTCATTGGTGCGCGTGGCATAGCCAGAAAGTACCCTTCGGTACCGGTGGTGTAGTTGCCGGTGGTGAGCGGCGTCGAGGGCGAATTGGTCGACGCGGCGGGTGAATTGCGGAAGGGGAAGCGGATGTCATCATTTGGCTCGGCGCGCAGCGAGGGCGACAGCTGGGACCTGGCCTCCAGCGTGGGGGCGACCGCGACGATGGTGGCGGCCTCCCGGGCGCTGGCGTCCCGAGAGCCGGACGCCCTGCTTGACGACCGGTTCGCCGAGCCGTTGGTGCGGGCGGTCGGGCATCCGTTCTTCACCCGCATGCTGGATGGCCAGATCCCGCTCGACACCGACGACATGCCGATGACGCTGCAGCAGCGACGCGAGCAGATTACGGTGCGGACCAGATTCTTCGATGACTTCTTCGGCGCCTCCACCGCCGCCGGAATCCGGCAGGCCGTCATTTTGGCCGCCGGGCTGGACGCGCGGGCCTATCGGTTGCCATGGCCTTCCGGCACCGTGGTGTTCGAGGTCGACCAGCCCGAGGTCATCGCCTTCAAGTCCGACACACTTGCCCAGATCGGTGCCGAACCGACCGCCGAGCGCCGGACCGTCGCTGTCGATCTTCGCGATGACTGGCCAACGGCGCTGCGCGACAGCGGCTTTGACGCCAACACCCCTACCGCCTGGATCGCCGAGGGCTTGCTGCCCTATTTGCCGCCCGAAGCCCAGGACCGCTTGCTGGACAACATCACCGCGCTCAGTGCCCCGGGCAGCCGGCTGGCCACCGAGAACATCACCGACATGAGCGTCTTCACCGACGAACGAGCACGGGCGATGCGCAGCGCCTGGCGGCAGCACGGACTGGACATCGACGTCGCCGAGCTCGTCTGGCTCGGGGAGCGCCGCCCGGCCGCTGAGCACCTGGCCGCCACCGGCTGGAACGTCACGCGCCGACCGACCGAACAGGTGTACGCCGACTACGGATTCGTGTTGCCCGACAACGAAATCCTGAAGCAATTCCGTCACGCGATCAGTTACCTCAGCGCCGAATCAGCCTGAGGCCGCGGGTCGTCGAGCGCTTTCGCTACGACTTGGCTTCGCGCCACTCGCGCTCGAACGGCAGCCGCCACGCGTTGGGTGCGATCAATTGGTGAATGGCGTTCGGACCCCAGGTACCCGGCTGATACAGCTTGGCCGGCGGCGGATCGGTGAGCAGATCTTCCGAACGCTCCCACAATGATTCGATGCCTTCCGCGGTGTTGAACAGCGTGTGGTCGCCCCGCATCGCATCGAGAATCAAACGCTCGTAGGCCTCCAGCACATCCGCGACCGTGTCGATCTCCTGCGACGAAAACTGCATGGACAGCTTGTCCAGTTTCATGCCCGGCCCGGGCCGCTTGCCATAGAAGGACAGCGAAACCTTCGAGTTGTCGGCAAGGTCGAACGTGAGGTGATCGGGGCCCTGAGTGCCCACGCCGGATCCAGGCGGGAACATCGTTCGCGGGGCCTCCTTGAACGCGATCGAAACGACGCGAATGCCCTCTGCCATCTTCTTGCCGGTGCGCAAGTAGATGGGCACTCCGGCCCATCGCCAGTTGTCGATCCCCACCTTGAGCGCGATGAACGTCTCGGTGTCGGAATCCTTTGCCACGCCGTCCTCGTCGCGGTAACCGCTGTACTGACCGCGCACCACGTTGGAGGGCTTGACCGGCAGCATCGACCGAAAGACCTTGTTCTTCTCCTCGCTGATGGCGAACGGTTCGAGCGCCGTCGGCGGCTCCATCACGGTGAACGCCATCACCTGGAACAGGTGGGTCACCACCATGTCCTTATAGGCGCCGGTCTCTTCGTAAAAGTTCGCCCGCTGATCCAAACCCAGGGCCTCGGGAATGTCGATTTGAATGTGGTCGATGAAGTTGCGGTTCCAGATCGGCTCGAACAGGCCGTTGGCGAAGCGGAACGCCAGAATGTTCTGCGCGGCTTCCTTGCCCAAGAAGTGGTCGATACGGAAGATCTGGGATTCTTCGAATGTCTCGTGGACGAAGTCGTTCAGCGCCACCGCGCTGGCCAGGTCGGTGCCGAAGGGCTTCTCCATCACCACCCGGGAGCGCTCGACGAGCTTCGCGTCGCGCAGCATGGTGATCACGTCGCGCGCCGCTTTGGGGGGGACCGACAAGTAGTGCAGCCGCCGCACATCGTGGCCCAGATTGTCTTCGGCTTCGGCGACCGCCTCGGCGAGGGCTTCCGGTCCCGCGCCCTGCGGCACGTAACAGATGATCTTTGCGAAGCTGGCCCACTGCTCAGACGTGAGCTTGTGCGTGCCGAACTCGTCAATCGCGTTCTTGGCGAGCTCGCGGAATTCGTCGCTGCTGATGTCTTCCAGCGACGTCGCGATGATTTGGATGTCGGGCGCCAACTCGGATTGATTCAGGTAGGCCAGCCCGGGAATCAGCTTTCGCTTCGCCAGATCGCCCGTCGCACCGAAAAGGACGATGACGTGCGGGTCGAGCCGATCGGGCTGGTGACGACGTTTGCGGGCGTCGGCAGCGGGATAAGCGATGGTCTGAGGTTTCTCGGTAGCCACTCTTGCGATGATTCCACCGCGGCGGCGCTGTGTCTCGTATGTTCTGACTGCTCCCGTATCTGGTTAGCGAACGCGTGATCGGGTATGGAATAGCGGGGGCGCCCGTCGCCGGAGCCCATCCCCCACCCAGGCCAATGGAAAGCGACATGACCAAACCCGACAAAGACCCGCTGAGCCGCGCTCAGGAGCTGGAAAACATCGTCGATGAGCTCGAGGAGAAGGTTACCGAGGAAAGCGAAGCCGAAGGTGTTCCCGGCAACCGCAGCGACCGGGAACAAGCGGCTACCCACGGGACCACCAGCGAGCCGCCGGACTAGCGGGTCGCAGGCCCGGCTCCCGTGCACATCGTCATTCGCTCGGTAGGTCGACGGCGTGGGCCTTCAGCGTCGCCAGCATCTCGGCCTTCGGCCATTCGTCGGCCCGGTAGCGGACCGGGTTGATTCCCGCGACGGGAAGAATGCCCACAGCATCGACCACGGTCGGGAACGGCACGGTGAACTTGTCGGACACATTCGACGGGTCACCGACCAAAAACGTCACGTAATCGGTTTGCGGCAGCTCCCACGGAATGCCCTGGCCCCACACCGCCGTGGTGCGCCGGCCCCACGCCGTCTCGATGATCTGCGCGTCGCCGACGTACTGCGGGAACAACTCGCGCTCATAGTGCTCCCGCAAGAACTCGGTCTGGTGGTTGTATTCCTTTGCGGCCAAGAGGGTTCGAGCTCTCAACGCCAGATCGCGCAACGGGTGCGGGCCGGCCTGGTCGAATGGCGCGATGACGCTGCCCTCGATCGTGTAGCCCTGCGGCGAGATGGGCTGCTCGGCGTCGAGGTACATCTGCTCGGCGACCTCGAAGAGGTCCGCGGCATTGTCGGGCGCGTCGGTGCCCAGTATCAACACGCCGTCGCCCGGGAAAAAGACCAGTGGACGGGGGCCGTCCGCCACCGCGAGTGAGGCGAGCCAACCGGTCGCCAGGATCATCGAATCGACATAGGTGCCGCCGTCGGCGTCTTTCAACAGGAACTTCTCGCCCGGCTGCAAGGCCTGCCGATGCGCGGAAAGGTTCTCCCTGGCCGCCGCGAAGGCCTGATCGCCGCTGATGCCCCACGCGTCCGTCTCCGCCGGGGTCACCATGGCCCGCACCGTAGGCAGGTCGACCACGACCATCTCGTTGATGAAGGGGAACACAGGCCGGACCCAGGGCAGCGCCCCGGTGTTGACCAAATGGTTGACGTAGCTTTGCGGACGCAGTACCGGCCGCAGCAAGGGACCGGCCTCGGCCCAATCCATGGGCGGGGTCGGCGGTTGGTCGGTTGCCATGTTCAGCTGCTTCCTGATCTCGAACAGCGAACACGCACGTTACACGCTGCGTCGGCCGATACAAGTCACCGTTTCCGCTGTGAAAGTTGGCCATGCGTCGGGGCGCCTGCCCCGACCCAGGTGGCAAGCGCGTCGCGCAGCGGCGGGTCGGTGTCGGCGCCGACCCAGGCGACGTGGCCGTCCGGCCGGATCAACACGGCGGGCGGCTCGCTGACCGCGCCAAGCACCGGAAGCACGTATGGGGCAATGCTTTTCGCGGATACGACCCGGATCCGGTCGCCCCAGGGCTCGATGTCGATGCCGTCGGTGTTCCCGAAGTCCAGCAGCAGCGCGCGGGCGTCTCGCAGCAGCTCGAATACGCGCAGCGGCCCGTCGGCGGTGACCAGGTCCAGGTCGGGCATCCTGCGGCCCACCAGTGGGTGTCCCCCACCCAGGTCGTAAGCGATATCCAGGCCGGACATCATCGCGGCGAAGCATGCGCGCGGTTCGTCCATGCCGAGAAGGTCGGACACGGTGTCGCGCAGTGCCTTGGTGCGTTCGTCGGGGCGAAGAAGCGTCATCTGCGCCAACGCATTGCGCAGCACGCGCTGGGCAACCGGGTGCCGTTCGGCGTGGTAGCTGTCCGGTTGAAAGTGGCGGGGAAAACAATCACCAACGGTCGCGCACCGCGTCGATTGCGCGGTGAATCCGCTGCTCGCTGACCGGACGCGGCGTGCCCAGTTGCTGGGCCCACAGGCTCACCCGGAGTTCCTCGATCTGCCGGGCGATATCGCGAACATCTGCGGCAGCCTTCGCCGGCTGCGGCAACTCCCGCACCAGTTCGTCGTAGGCGACCTGCACGGCGTGCACCCGTTGCATGCGCTCCCGATCGGCCCCGAGGGCGTGGGGCAGCCCCTCGAGGCGGCGACGGATCCCAAGTAGGTAGCGGTGGAGGTCGGCGAGGTGCGCGGGCCCCGTGGCGGTGACGAAACCGGCCGGCAACAGCCGATCCAGCTGCGCACGGATGTCGGCGACCGCGTCGATCTGGGCGGGCGAAGGATTCGCGGGCATCAACAGTTGCACCTCCTGAGCGGCGGCGAGCACCTTTTCGACGCGGCCCACGATCTCGAGGGTGGTGGGCAGCAGGGACTTTCCGGCCCGCTGCTGCAGCGCGACGAACTCCGCGCGCGTCCACACCGGCGCCGAGACGATAGCGTCGGTCGCCGCGTCGGCGCAGTCGTCCAACAGCGCGGACAGGTCACCATCCGGATTGCCGCCGAGAGCCAGCCGGGTACGTGGATCAAGCTGCCGCGCAATGGCTTTCACCGGTGAGGCGACGCTGAGCCGCATCAGCCGCCGGATGCCGGGTCCCATCGCCTCGTCCTGCTCGGCCGGCGTGGCGAACACGCGAAGGTCGACGGCGCCGCCCACGTCGACGAATGCGGGATAGCCCCGCACGGTGCGTCCGTCAATCGAGCGTTCGACGACGCGGGGAAGTTCGTCGACGTCGTCGGGCCAGCCGCGCACGCCCGCCCGCTCCAGCTCGCCCGCGACCGCGTGCGCGACGGCTCGGCGGGTCGGGGCGGTGAGCCGTTCCTGCAGCGCCCGCAGATCCTTGCCGCGGGCCACCTCGGTGCCGTCCCCGGCCTCGATCGCGAACGTCACCCGCAGGTGCGGCGGCAGCTTGTCCAGTTCGAAGGCGTCGGTCGGCACCAGAATTCCACTGCGACGGCGCAATTCGCGTTGCAGTGCCGGCAGCACCGGCTCACCGGTCGGGTCGATTGCCGCCAGCACCGCACGGGCAGTGTCGGGTGCGGGAACGAAGTTGCGGCGCAAGTCTTTCGGCAGTGACCGGATGAGCGCGGTGACCAGCTCCTCGCGCAGCGCCGGCACCTGCCAGGCGAACTCGTCGCCGCCCAACCGCGCCAGCACGTCGATCGGCACGTGGACCGTGACCCCGTCGTCGGCGGCACCGGGCTCAAACCGGTAGGTCAGGGGCAGCGCGACATCGCCCGTTCGCCACGTGTTCGGTCGATCCCTGCCTGCGGTGTCGTCGGTACGCAGCAAGTCGGCACGGGTGAAGGTCAGCAGGTCTGGTGTCTTGTGTCGCTGCTTTTTCCACCACGCGTCGAAGTGCCGGGTGGAAACGACATCGGCGGGAATGCGGGCGTCATAGAGCGCGTAAACCTCGTCGTCGCCGATCAGCAGGTCGCGGCGGCGGGCTCGCTCCTCCAACTCCTCGAGTTCGGCCCGCAGCCTCGCGTTGTCGCGAAAGAAATGGTGGCGGGTCTGCCAGTCGCCCTCGACGAGCGCGTGCCTGATGAACAGGTCGCGCGCCACCGCCGGTTCGACTCGGGCGTATCCCACCCGGCGACGCGCGACCAGCGGCAGCCCGTACAGCGTCACCCGCTCGTAGGCCAGCACCTCGCCGCGTTTGGCGTCCCAGTGCGGTTCGCTGTAGGTGCGCTGCACCAACTCGCCGGCGACCCGCTCGACGACCTCGGGCTGAATGCGGGCGGCGGTTCGCCCGTACAGCCGGCTGGTCTCGACCAGCTCCGCCACAACTACCCAGCGGGGCGGCCGTTTGGTGAGAACCGAGCCGGGCGCCAGCACGAAATGCGAGTTGCGCGCGCCGAGATACTCGCGGGTGTCTTCGCGGCGCATGCCGACATGCGACAAGAGCCCGGCGAGTACTGCCGCGTGCACCCGACCGGGATCCGCCGGCTCCTTCGACGCGGCGTCTTCGACGATGCCCAAGTCACGCGCGACGCTGCGCAGCTGCCCCACCAGATCCTGCCATTCGCGGATCCGCAGATAGTGCAGGAATTCAGAACGGCACATCCTGCGAAAGGCATTGCCGGACAGCGACTTGCGCTGCTCGCGCAGATAACGCCATAGATTGAGGTAGGACATGAAATCGGAGTGCTCGTCGGCGAACCGGGCGTGCTTGGCGCGCGCCGCCTCCTCGCGGTCGCTGGGCCGTTCCCTCGGGTCTGGAATCGTCAGCGCCGCGGCCAACACCAGCATCTCGCGCACGCACCCTTCGGCCTGGGCCTGCAGAATCATCCGGCCCAGCCTCGGGTCGACGGGCAGCCGCGCCAGGCGACGGCCCAGGTCGGTGATGGCGCCATGCCGGTCGAACGCGCCGAGTTCGACCAGCAGCTGGACGCCGTCGCGGACGTTGCGGCGGTCCGGCGGGTCGAGGAACGGGAACTCCTCGATGTCACCCAGCTGCAGGGCCGCCATCTGCAACAGGACGGCGGCCAGGTTCGTCCGCAGGATCTCGGGCTCGGTGTAGCGCGGACGCGCCGCGAAATCCTGTTCGGAGTAGAGCCGGATGCACACGCCGGGCGCGACTCGGCCGCACCGGCCGGCGCGCTGCGCGGCCGACGCCTGCGAGATGGGCTCGATCGGCAGCCGCTGCACCTTCAGGCGCCGGCTGTAGCGGGATATGCGGGCGTTGCCAGGGTCGATGACGTAGCGGATCCCGGGCACCGTCAGCGACGTTTCGGCGACGTTGGTCGCCAGCACGACGCGGCGCCCGGCATGAGGCGCGAACACCTTCTGCTGCTTCGCGGTGGGTAGCCGCGCGTACAGCGGGAGCACCTCGGTGTGCTCGAGCCCACCCAAAGCCTCTGCGGTATCGCGGATTTCGCGTTCCCCCGACAGGAAGACGAGGACGTCGCCCGGCGGCTCGGCCTCGAGTTCGGCGATGGCGTCGACGATCGCCTCGACCTCGTCGCGGGTCTCGGTCCGCACGATCTCGTGGTCCGGGTCGTCGGGGTCGTCATCGGCGGCCGAAAGCACGACAACCTCCAGCGGCCGATAGCGCACCTCGACCGGATACGTCCGCCCGGACACCTCGATGATCGGAGCGTTGCAGAAGTGCGCCGCGAAGCGCTGCGGCTCGATCGTCGCCGAGGTGATGATCACCTTCAAATCGGGGCGTCGAGGCAGCAACTCCCGCAGGTAGCCGAGCAGGAAGTCGATGTTGAGACTGCGCTCGTGGGCCTCGTCGAGGATCAGCGTGTCGTAGCGCAGCAGGCGGCGGTCGCGCTGGATCTCGGCGAGCAGGATGCCGTCGGTCATCAGCTTGATCAGCGTGCGGTCGCTGACCTGATCGGTGAACCGCACGGCATAGCCGACTATGTCGCCCAGCGGGGCGCCCAGCTCGTCGGCGATGCGCTGGGCCACCGTGCGGGCGGCCAGCCGCCGGGGCTGGGTATGCCCGATGGTTCCGCGGATCCCGCGGCCGGCCTCGAGACAGATCTTGGGCAGCTGGGTGGTCTTTCCCGAACCGGTTTCCCCGGCGATCACCACCACCTGATGCGCCCGTATCGCCTCGGCGATTTCCTGCCGCCGTTCGCTGACCGGCAGGTCGGGATAGCTGATGGTCGGCACGGCGGCTTGACGGGCGGCGACCACGTCCTGCGCCGCGGCGATCTGGTCGGCCAGCAGCCGCAGTTTCTCGGGTGAGGCGCCTCGCAGGTTCTTCAGGCGCCGGCCGAATCGGGCGGCATCGCGCAGCGTCACTCCGTCGAGCTGTGTGCGCAACTGCGCCGCAGACGGTTCGGCCACTCCGCACAGAATAGGCATCCACTCGGCCGTATACCGCAACGCGTCGCCTCACGGGCCGGGTTGATGGCAGCCGAATACGGGTATCAGGTGGCGAGTGCATCGAATTGGATGCCGGCTTGCGGGGGAAGTGATCGGCGATGGTCGGTTGGCTGGACAGGCTGCAGCGACGGAATCGAGTCGTCGGCGTGATCGTCGGTGTCGTCTACAAATACAACGACGATCAGGGCGGTTACCTCGCCGCCCTGATCACCTACTACGGGCTGGTGTCGCTGTTTCCGCTGTTGCTGCTGTTGACCACCGGTTTGGGGGTGGTGCTGGCCGGCCGGCCGGATCTGCAGGCACAGGTGCTGCGCAGCACCCTGAGTCAGTTCCCGGTAATCGGCGACCAGCTGCACCACCCCCAGGGCCTCAGCGGCGGAGTGGTGGGCGTGGCCGTGGGCCTACTCGGCGCGCTCTACGGCGGTCTGGGCGTCGGACAGGCGGTGCAAAACGCGATGGACACGGTGTGGGCGGTGCCGAAGCACAAGCGCCCCAACCCTATTCGATCCCGGTTGCGCAGCCTGCTGTTGCTGCTGGTGCTGGGCTCGGCCGCGATCGCGGCGACCGTGTTGGCTGCGGCGGGCCACGCCACCACAGCGCTGGGAGTCTTCAGCAAGATCGGCCTGGTATTGGCCGCGGTGGCGATCAACGCAGTGATCTGCCTCGTTGCCTTCCGCGTGACGACCGCGCGCGCCCTGACGTACCGGCAAGTGCTGCCGGGAGCGGTTGCCGCAGCGCTCATTTGGCAGATGCTGCAGTGGTTCGGGGCCGGCTATGTGGCGCACACCGTGAAAAGGGCCAGCGCCACCAACAGTGTGTTCGCACTGGTGTTGGGGGCGTTGGCGTTCCTGTTCCTCGCGTCGGTGGCGCTGGTGATGTGCGCCGAGGTCAATGTCGTCTTGGTGGAGCGGCTCTACCCGCGCGCGCTGCTCGGGGCGTTCAGCGACGACGCGGATCTGACGACGGCGGATCGGCGGACCTACACCAAAAAGGTCAAAGCCGAGCGCGTCAAAGCCTTCGAGCGGGTCAGCGTGCGGTTCGACGATATCAGGCGGGTGCCCGCGAAAACCGTTGAGCGCCTTGAGGCATTCCACGACTCTCACCGCCCCCGCACACCCTGAGAACGGGTTTTTCACCGGCTTACGGAGTAGGCCGTGGGCACGGCGCAATAGTCTGCAGTGATGAGTCTGGTCACCTATGAGCTGCAAGACCACGTTGCCACCATCACCCTGAACCGCCCCGAGGCGCGCAACGCCATCAACGGCGCGCTTCGCCAAGACCTGAACGCCGCCTGGGATCGCTTCCGCGACGACCTGGACGCGTGGGTGGGGATCCTGACGGCCAACGGCGGCGTCTTCTGTGCCGGCGGTGACCTCAAGGACGGCGAAGGATCGGTTGGCACGTTCGGCGGCACCTTTTGGGAGAAGCCGACCATCAACTCCTTCGAATCCGGCATGGAGCTGTTCAAGCCGACCATCGCCGCCGTGCACGGTCCGTGCATCGGCTACGGAGTGACCGGGGTGCTGTTCTGCGACTTCGTCATCGCCAGCACCGAGGCCACGTTCTGCTTCCCCGAGGTATCGATCGGGGTGCCCACCATCGTCGGAGCCATCCGTCTGCCGCGTCGGGTGGGCTGGGCCAACGCCATGGAGTTGCTGCTGACCGGAAAGCCCATGAGCGCCGAACGGGCCAAGGAAATCGGTCTGGTGTGGAAGCTGGTCGAGCCCGACCAACTGCAGGGCGAAGCCCAAGCGTGGGCCCGCACCCTCACCGAGGCCGCACCGCTGGCGCAGCGGGCGACCAAAGAAGTGGCGTGGCGAACCGCCGACATGGGCTGGATCGAATCCGTGCGCTTCGGCGAGACCATGCGCAAGGTCGCCGGCGCGACCGAAGACGTCGCCGAGGGGCTTCGGGCCTGGGCCGAGAAGCGCAAACCGCAATGGCGCGGCCGGTGACGGCCGATCGGAGTGTCAGAACGCGTAGCGCAGCCGGCAGCCCGGCAGCGTGACCGCGAGCAGGTCGGTCAGGTCCTGCACCCAGCGGCCCTTCCACGGGCTCTTGTAGCGCACGTTCCACTGTCCGCTCTGGCTTCGCTTGAGCTGTTGCAGATCCGGCCGCCAGAGCAACTCCTCCCCCTTCGGGTGCCAGCCGAGGTTCACGTCGTGCAGGCCCTGGTTGTGCGTCAGGAAGATGACCTCGGCCGCGAGTTGCCGCTTGGTGCGCTCGCTGGTGTTGTCGGCCACCTGCTGCAGCAGCTCGGCCCAGTCGTCGCGCCAGCCGTCGTAGACGATGACCGGGCTGAGGTTCAGATGCACTTCGTAGCCGGCCTCGACGAAGTCGTCGATGGCGGCGATGCGGTCGGCGACCTTGGAGGTGCGGATGTCGACCAGCCGCGACGCCTCCGCCGGCATCAGGCTGAAGCGCACGCGAGTGCCGCCCTGCGGGTCGTAGTTCAGCAGGTCGCGGTTGACCAGCTTGGTCGCGAAGCTGGCCTTGGCATTGGGGATGCGTGCGAACAGCTCGACGAGGTCGCGCACGTTGTCGGACACCATCGCATCGACCGAGCAATCGCTGTTCTCGCCGATGTCGTAGACCCAGTCGACCGGGTCGCACTGATTGGGTTCGGTTTTGACCCCCTGTCGGGCGGCGTGCCGTTCGAGGTATCCGGTGATCTTCTCGATGTTCGCGAACACGGTGATCGGGTTGGCGTAGCCCTTACGGCGCGGCACATAGCAGTAAGAGCACGCCATCGCGCAGCCGTTGGCCGTCGACGGCGCGATCCAATCGCTGGACCGCTCGTTGCGTCGCGCCGAGAGACTCTTCTTCTCACCCAGGACGA
The DNA here is from genome assembly GCA_036338755.1 of Actinomycetota bacterium. Classification (GTDB taxonomy): domain Bacteria; phylum Actinomycetota; class Actinomycetes; order Mycobacteriales; family Mycobacteriaceae; genus Mycobacterium. Next base: position 296,012 of record JAYZBN010000036.1, read on the forward strand.
GCACTTCCCGTTTGATGCGAACCCAGTCCTCCACGTTTCCCTCGTTGCCGTACAGGCCAGGTATCGCCTGGTGCGAGGCGACCTGGATGCGTTCGGCGTCGGGGAATCGGTCCAGCACCTGACGCGCGCGGGCAAACCGGTCGATGTCGGGCTCGTGGTAGATCCGCTTGATGTCGAGGAGCCGATCGGCGAGATCGGCCGGCACTCGGTGCGCCGGATGCGCGTCATTTGCAAGAGTGGGCGGCATGCTCATTCAACGACTGCGCGCCGGGCGCGGTTCCAAGTGGCGAACCGGCGGCGCCGTGGCCTTCACTGGTGGGGTGGGCGAACGATTGCGTGCCGAGTTGGGGCGGGTGTCAAGCGGTGGCGGCCGAGGCGCCGAGCATGCCGAGATCGCCCTCGGCGACGGGCCGATGAGACAGCGGCTCGAGTCGTCGATCCGCGCGCTGGTCGAGCATCGTGGCCCGAAGAGCAGCATCTGCCCGTCGGACGCCGCCCGTGCGGTAGGCGGCGACAATTGGCGCGAACTGATGGACGACGCGCGGCAGGCCGCCCGCCGGCTCGCCCGATCGGGCGACGTGGAGATCACGCAACGCGGCAACGTCGTCGACCCCGACGGCGAATGGACTGGCGCCATTCGCATCCGGCGCGCCGGGCCTTGACTATGACTGGTTGCGCCAACCGCCGGGACCGCCGCCGCCGACGATATGACAGGATCTCGGCATGAGTGCACGCAGATTTGCTCGCTGGGTTGGTATGTCGGTTGCGACGACGTGGGCGCTGCTGAGTGCACCCTTCGCGATCCCCACCGCCGTCGCCGATGGGTGCTCGGATGTGTCGGTGGTTTTCGCCCGCGGCACCCATCAGGAGCCCGGCCTCGGCAACATCGGACAGGCGTTCGTCGACTCGCTGACGTCGCAGCTCCCCGGTAAGTCCGTCGATGTGTACGCGGTCAACTACCCCGCCAACGACGACTACCACAACAGCGCCAACGCCGGGTCCGCCGACGCGAGCGCGCACATCCAGAACGTCGTGGCCACCTGCCCGAATTCGCGAATCGTGCTCGGCGGCTACTCGCAGGGCTCGACGGTGATCGACCTGGCCACCAACGCGATGCCGCCCTCGGTGGCCGATCATGTCGCCGCCGTCGCCCTCTTCGGAGAGCCGACCAGCCAGTTCTCCAGCATGCTCTGGGGCGGCCAGCCGCTGCCGACGATCAACCCGGCCTATGGCGCCAAGGTCACCAGCGTGTGCGCCCCCGACGATCCGATCTGCTCGGGCGGCGGCAACATCATCGCGCATGTGACTTACATCGACACCGGGATGACCGCGCAGGCCGCGACATTTGCGGCCGACAAGGTCAACCAGGGTGCGCCGCGCGCCTGACAGCGCTCGCTCCTCTCGCCGTTGCCGCTCTCCCCTTCGGCTAACGTCGACCGTATGTCCAAAGCCTCCGGCAATGACCCGATCGACGACGTCGCCCCCGGCGACATCATTTCCGTGGACCGCGGCTTCGGTGAACGGCCCTACAAAGTCGTCTTCAAGGATCCCAGCGACGCGGGGTATCTCATCACGTTCGAGACCGACGGCGGCGAGACCTTTCAGCTCGAGCTGGCGGCCGGTACCCCGGTGAAACGATCACTCGAGGCGAAGTGGGAATCTGCGCAAAGCCCTACGCCGAACTCGGAGAACTAGCGGCGCCGCCGTAGGCGCCGAGCCGGAAGTCGTTGACGCACAACGCTTTCGATGGCCAGCGCATCCGTCGCCCCGAACAGACCCCGGCGAACCGGTTGCTGACACCGCTGATTCCGCGAATGGCGACGTCAACCTCCTTGCCCAGCTGCCGTTTGGGTGGCATGTAGGCGGGTACCGCAATGCTCCAACGGAGGGAGCGTGCGGTGAGCTATGTGAAGACCGCGAAGAACCAAGTGCTGGGCGTGGTGAACAAGATCATCGACATGCCGCCCCGCAACGTCGGGGCACAAACGGTGACCATCGCTTGTCCTTTGGAGCGGATCGAGCAGTTCTGGCGCGATCCCGGCCAGCTATCCGTGGTCCTCGGTGACATCGCGAAAATCGACGCCGACGGACGCGGCCGCTATCGCTGGCGGCTATCGGCGGAACCCGATGTGGCCTGGGACTCGACGTTGGTCGCAGAGGCCGACGGGGTTCGCTTCGTCGGCGACGGCAACGAAATCGTCGTCCGCTATCGGCCCGCTCCGCACGACCTCGGCACCGAGGTCACCCTGTGCCTGAAATCGCCCGCGCCCGCGCTGTTGTCCGGCGCGGCGGCCTTCAAGATCCTTTACCGGTCACGCGCCCTGCTGCAAACCGGCGAGGTTCCGACCATCCAGTCCAACCCGAGCGCGCGGAATTGCGCGCGGTAAGCGAAAGGCCGAGCATGCGCGCACTGTGCTGGAACGGCGTCAACGACCTCTCCGTGGAAACCGTCGACGACCCCAAGATCCTCAATCCGCACGACGTCATCGTCGAAGTCCGGCTCACCACCACCTGCGGCTCGGACTTGCACTTCATCGACGGGTATTTGCCCGGCATGCGGGCCGGTGATGTGTTCGGCCACGAATTCATGGGTGTGGTGGCGGAGACGGGTCCGCAGGTGCGGGAGATCCACGCCGGCGACCGAGTCGTGGTGCCGTCCTTCATCGCCTGCGACCGGTGCTGGTATTGCGACCATGAGTTGTACTCATGCTGCGACACAACGAATCCCAACGCCGAATTGCAACAACCGTTGTTAGGATATCCGTCCGGCGGTATCTACGGTTATACGCATCCGTTCGGCGGCTACGCGGGTTCGCACGCCCAATACGTTCGGGTGCCCTTCGCCGACACGAATTGCTTTGTGATTCCGGGTGATATCACCGATGAGCAGGCACTGTTCTTATCCGACGCGGTGCCCACCGGCTTCATGGGTGCCGATTTCTGCGACATCGCCGGCGGCGACACGGTCGCGGTCTGGGGGGCCGGCGGTGTCGGGTTGATGGCTGCGCGCAGCGCCCTGCTGCTGGGCGCCGAGCGGGCCGTTGTCGTCGACCGCATACCGGAGCGGTTAGCGTTGGCGCGCAATGAGTTCGGACTGGAAACGATCGACTACAAGGCCGTCGACAGCGTGCACGAGTCGCTCCGGGAGATGACCGGCGGGCGGGGGCCCGACGCCTGCATCGACGCGGTCGGCATGGAGGGCCACGGCACCGGAGTGCAGCAACTCTACGACCGGGCCAAGCAACTGCTGCGAATGGAGACAGATCGCGCCACCGCGCTACGACAGGCGATTCTGGCTTGCCGCAAGGGCGGAGTGGTGTCGGTACTCGGGGTGTACGGCTTGACCGACAAGTTCCCGACTGGCGTATTGACCAACAAGGGTTTGACCCTGAAAACGGCTCAGCAACACGGACAACGCTACATAACACGGCTCTTCGACTACGTCCAGCAGGGCGATCTCGATCCCGCCAAGTTGATCACCCACGATGTGTCCCTCGAGGAGGGAGTGCGGGCCTACGACCTATTCAAGAACAAGAAGGACGACTGCATCCGGGTGGCGATGCGACCGAATGCTTCCACCGTCGCCCGCGACGAACAGGCCGGTGTCGATTATGACCGCGCAACCTCCCGATCCTGATCCGATACAAACTCCCGGGCTGGAGCCCGGAGGAGGTGCCGCACCGGGCACCACTCCCCCGGCCGCGCCCCAAACCTCCGGTGTGTCTGAGCCACAACCGCCGAATACTCGGCGGTTCACTCCCAGTTCCGCCCTCACGGTCCTCGCGGTGTGCATTTTCGCCGTCGCGTTCATCGCGGTGGCAGTCCTATTGGTGATGAAGATCGTCGGGGTGGGTGGCTGACATGCCGGAACCATCACTTGCTGATTATGTTGGCTCGGTTGTGGGCATAGCCACATGCATGGTCGACGATGCCGCGCAGGCGCCACAGGAGAATCCGGAGAAGGACACGTCGCAGTGGGTGACGGGCGACGAGCCCATGACCGGCCCGCAGCGTAGCTACCTGAACACGCTGGCGCAGGAAGCGGGCCAGGAGATCCCGGAGAATCTGACGAAGGCCCAGGCCTCCCGGCTAATCGATGAGTTGCAACAACGAACCGGGCGGGGTGGCTCGTGACCATCGGCGCCGAGGACGTGCGACAGTTGCTGGCCAGCCCGGAGCCGGACGCCGCGCTGGTGGTGATTCAGGGGCGCGCCGCGGTCGTCACGCCGGCGGATCTAAACTCAGACGAATACCGAGGCGCCCTGCAGCTTGCGACGCGCCAGGAATTGGTGCAGCGGGTTGGACATGCGGAGTTGTCCGACCGCGAGTTGGCCGAGCAAGCGGAAGACCTCGACACGGCGGTGCGCAATCTGGGTGGGTGACGCTGCTTCGATGCGTTGCCGCGGAAGCGGTTACGGTCCGACGGTGACCTGGTCACCGACCCGGATGACGCCCTTGGTGACCACCGCGAGGTAGACGCCGGCGCAGGGTTGCGCACCGTGACCGCCTGTGTTCAAGCGGTTTTCGGCCGCCGGTATGCGAAGGGCCTGCGGAGCCCGCGGCAGCGGGCCATGTTCGAGGGTGGGAACCACGCAGCGTGACGTCGCCGTGAGGACGCGCAGCCGCGTCTCACCGATGACGAGTTCGCCGCCCACCCAATCGTTTTCGGCATACGGGGGGTGGCCGGGTGGTGTCGTGATCACCAGATTCGGCCGGTACCGCAGCGCCTCCACGCCGATGTGCTCCAGGGTGGCCGTCGTGATCGCGTGCAATGGAGCTTCGTCGGTGAACGAGTCGCCGGGGGTGGCCGCAGCGATCCGCAGAATGCGACCGTCCACCTCGGTGTCCAGACCCAATTCCAGCAGCTTCTCCGGATCGGGACGCACCAGTGTCGCCCCCTCGGGGCGTTGAGTGACCAACCTGACCCGTCGACCGGTCAGCCGCGACATCAGCTCGTCGACGCCGGGATCATCGGCGGCCACGTCGGCTCCGTCGGGCATGCTGATCCGCACCCCCTGGGCATCGGCGTGGGCGGTGCAGGTCAACAGGTAGCGCCACAGCCGGGGATTCTTGGCGCTGGCCACGTGCCCGGTTTCAGCGTCGAGGAGCGCGAGCCGCCGGTCGCCCTCGGCGCCGCGCTCGTCGACCGGCAGGCGATCGAGGGTTTCGCCGAGCATCGACTTCACCGGATAGCGAAGCAGCGCCTGCACCCGCATCGGCACGGGCGCGGGAGTATGGGCGGTCGAGTTGTCCATGCGGCGCCTTCACTGCAGAGTTCGTCAATAAGTGTGCCCTGTCGAGCCCACACGGATCAGCTTGGCAGCAGGCGCTTCTTCTGCTCTTCGAATTCCTGCTGCGTCAGAATTCCGGCGTCGCGCAGCGACGCCAGTTCGCGCAGCTCGGCGGCGATGCTCGTGATCGGCCCACCCGCGGCGACCTGCGGCGGTGTCGCCGGCTCTTTCGTCGGCTCCTTTGGCGCCTCGCGCGTCGCCTTCTCGATCTCGCCGGCCCGGGCGCGCTCGCGCCCCAAGGCGCCACCGGTGCCGGCCATCGCGCGCCCCGCCATGCTCGCCACGGCCATCTCGCCGAACAGACTCCCGGAGCCGCTGGGAGCGGCGGCGGCCGCGGCCGCGGCGACTTCGGCGCCCGCCCCCGCGCTGGTGGCCGGCAGCACCAAGGCGGCCGGGCGGATCGCCGGAGCGGCCGCCGCCCATCCCGGCGGCACCGATAAGCCACCCACGGTGTTCGCTTGACCCAGCCCCGCCGACAGCAGGGGTCCGAATCCCCCCGCCGGGTTGATGATCACCGGGAATGGCGAGGGCGGCACCGCGCCGGTGCCCGGCCAGGACTGCACCCCGGCCCAACCGCTGACGATGTCGTCGGTGTGGAAACCGGTCAGCGCGCCGGCGATGTCGAAGGGAAGGGCGATCGAGGCCGAAGGCGAGTCGACGGTGAGGCCGGCGATGCTGGCCGGCGCGTCGAGGAAGATGGCGATGAGGTCGCTCTCCAGGCCCAGAAGGTCCGTCAACGACGTCGGATCGGCGGCCGCGGCCGGGTTCACCGCCGCATTGGTCAGCAGGTTGGGTACCGCCGATAACGGTTGCTGGGCCACGGTGTTGCGCGTGCTTCCGGCGGCGGTAGCGGCGGCCTTGGTCACCGATTCGGATTGACCGGCGTCGGAGGTGGTGGTCGGGTCGGGCTGGGTGAACGGTGTCACCCGGGTGGCCGAGGCCGTCGCACCGGCGTAGCCGATCATGGCCGCGGTGTCTCGCGCCCACATCTCGGCGTACTCCGCCTCGGTGGTGGCGATCGCCGGCGTGTTCTGCCCGAGGATGTTGGTCGCGACAAGCGTCGCCAGCAGGGTGCGGTTGGCCGTGACCACCGGCGGCGGCACCGTCTCGGCGAACGCCGTCTCGTAGGCGAACGCGGCGGCCCTGGCCTTGTTGGCCGTTTCTTCAGCCTGGGCGCCGGTCGTCCTCATCCATTCCAAGTAAGGGGTGATCGCTGCGACCATGGACGCCGACGACGGCCCAACCCAGGGACCGGAAGTCAAGGCCGTGATCTCGCCCTGGTACGAGGTCGCCGTCGATTGCAACGCGGCGGCCAACTCGTCCCAGGCCATCGCGGCGGCCAGCATCGGTCCCGACCCAGGACCGGCGTACATCCGCGCGGAGTTGATCTCCGGCGGCAGTGCGAAGTCCATGTCGTTCTCCTCCGATCGCGTTTCAGGGCCGCGAGGGCATCGACGGCCCCGATGCGCGTGGTGTGGGGGTAGCCAACCGAGCAGCAAACAAATCGCATTCCCTCCGGTGCCGCCAGTGCCGCGGAAGTAGACAGCCGAATAGGGCCGTCCCCAGTGCTAGCGGACCGGTCTCCACGTTTGCAGGTGCTCCCACGTCAACCAATACAGCGAAATTGTTGCCGAGGGTTAACGATAGGTTACCTGCACATGACGAGGGAAACTCGCAAGGGTTAGGCGCGTATTGCGCAAATCACCCTCAGCCCGCTCTCAACGGGGCGCAACGCGCATAGCTCGACTTCCCCGGTCCGATTTCCAGTCGCCTGGCACCGGCAAAGGCCAGGTCAGCTCGATGAGATGGCTTCCCAGCGGGTCGCGCGACGTCCTTTCTGCTTGGATTTGTGGGATCCCTGCGAATGAGGTCTGCTGATGAAAATCGTGCTGGTCGCCTACGGGGGCCGCGGCGACGTCGAGCCTTGCGCCGCGGTCGGCCGCGCGCTGATGAACCGAGGGCACCAGGTGAGCCTGGCGGTCCCCCCCAACCTGACCGCCTTCGTCGAGTCGACGGGGCTCGCCGCCGTCGGGTACGGGCCGGATACGCAACGTGGGATGACTGCGGCTCAGGAATTGCTTGGATCGCTCCAGTCCGGCGTCAGCGGACTGTCGCACGTTGTCGAGCGCGTGACGCGGATCTGGATGGATAAAAGCGCGACGTTGTCGTCCTTGGCAACGGGCGCCGATCTGCTGGTGGCGCACATGAACGATCAGGCGCTGGCCGGCAATGTCGCCGAACAGCAAGGCATCCCGCTCGCCGCGTTACACGTTTTCCCGGCACGGATCATGCCGTCGAGCGCCCTGTATTCGGGCATGACGAAGGATGCCGAAGCCGTCCAACGTCGCGCGCTTGGCTTGCCCGAAACCGATTCGACGGCGCGTCCGGCGAGTGAGGTGTTGGAAATCCAGACTTACGACGAGCTCTGCCTGCCCGGGCCCGCCGCCGAATGGCTGGAACCGGGTGGCCGGCGTCCTTTTGTCGGTTCGCTGACGCTGGAGTTGCCGACTGACAGCGACGACGAGGTCTTGTCCTGGATAGCGGGTGGGACGCCCCCCATCTACTTCGGGTTCGGCAGCACGCCCGTCAGCTCTCCCGCCGAGACTGTCGCGGTGATCAGCGCGGCCTGCGGGCGGTTGGGTGAGCGGGCGTTGATTTGCAGCGGTGCCAATGACTTCACCGATGTCCCGCCGTTCGACCACGTCAAAGTGGTGAGGTCGATGAATTATGCGGCCGTCTTCCCGGCCTGCCGGGCCGTGGTCCACCACGGTGGATCGGGCACCACCGCCGCGGGCCTGCGCGCCGGAGTCCCCACCCTCATCCTGTGGACGGTATGGGACCAGCCGATGTGGGCGGCCGCCGTCGAACAAATGAAAGTTGGTTCGGGACGCGCCTTTTCGGAAAGCACTTTGGACTCGCTGGTCGCCGATCTACGCACCATCCTCACTCCGCAATGCGCCGCTCGCGCCCACGAGGTCGCCGCGCAGATGAGTAAACCCGCCGACAGCGTTGCCTACGCCGCCGATCTCCTCGAAGAGGCTGCCCGCACGGCACGCTCGGTTTGATCGGGCGGCGCGAACCGCCCGTCCGCCGCGGCGGTGGTGCAAACTCCGCCGGTCGTGTAGAAGGTTCTGGTGCAGGATCCGCCGAATAGATCGTTCGATCCGTCGATGCTGCGCGAAGCGATGATCAGGCGGTTGTACCGCCGATTGTCGGCCGAGGGTCAGATCAGGGTGCCGGCGGTGCCGGCCCTGATCGACGAGTACGTCCTGTTGTGCGGCAACATCTGCGCCACCCTGGGTGTCTGGTACACCCCCGAACAGTCCGCACACCTGCGGGCCGCGCTGGAAGTGGAGCTGGCGAAGGCTTTCCGGGCATCCCATCGTTCCGACGTCCTCATCTCGTATCACGCTCCTTTCGGGGAGGGCGTGAATTTCCGCGTCCAGGCCGACTGGCGCACGGTTGAGGCCGACTACCAGCAGTGGATGGACATCCGCCCGCCGCCGCTGTTCGGCACCGAGCCGGACGCACGGGTGCTGGCGCTGGCCGCCGAGGCGGACGACCCTTCGACCTATCGGGTGCTGGACGTCGGCGCGGGAACAGGGCGTAATGCGCTGGCGCTGGCGCGCCGCGGACATCCGGTCGATGCGGTCGAGCTGACCGCGAAGTTCGCCGAGGTGATGGTTTCGGAAGCCACCGGGGAATCGTTGCGCGTGAACGTCATTCAAGACGACGTCTTCACCGCGATGGAGGACGTACGCGAGCAGTACCAGCTGATGGTGCTTTCGGAAGTGGTGTCTGACTTCCGCACGACGCACGAGTTGCGCGGCATGTTCGACCTCGCCACCGATTGCCTGGCGCCCGGTGGGCGTTTGGTGTTCAACACCTTCCTGGCGCGCGACGGCTATGTTCCCGACGACGTCGCGGTGCAACTGAGCCAGCAGTGCAACAGCATGATCTTCACCCGCGACGAGGTGACGGCCGCCGCCGCCGGCCTGCCTCTCGAGCAAATCGCCGACGACCCCGCCTACGAGTACGAGAAGGCGCGGGTCCCGGCGGAGGCCTGGCCGCCGACGGGTTGGTTCGAAGGTTGGGCCGGCGGCCTCGATGTGTTCGACCTCGAGCGCGACGATTCCCCAATAGAGCTGCGCTGGCTCGTGTTTCAAAAAGCCGGCTGACCCGCAGGTCTAGGCGGTGAGGTCGCGGGTGGCCGGCCCTTCCAGCAGGGTGCCGTCGGGCGCGAACCGTGACCCGTGCAGCGGACACTCCCACGCGTTGTCGGCGTCGTTCCAGTTCACGATCCCGCCCAGGTGCGGGCAGACAGGTGAGACGCGGTGCTCGGTCCCGTCGACGCGGCAGCGGGCCTCCAGACGCCACGGCGGGCCACTCACCAACCCGCCTTCGCCGTCGACCGGGCTGCGGCGGTGAGTGCGGATCGCCGGGGTGATCCACCCTTTCGTCAGGTTGAAGCCGACCTCGAGGTTGGCCTGCAGGGCCGTCGTCAGGCCCGTCAGCTCGTGCGGACTCCAGCTGGCGAACGCGCGGGCCCAATCCATCCGCCCACCCAGGATGCGACTCGACAGCGCCAACGCCGCAGCGGGGCCGTTGGTCATCCCCCACTTGTTGAAACCCGTTGCGATGAAGATGCTTTCGTTGTTCGGCAGGATGGGGCCCACATAGGGCAGATGGTCGATGGGCGTGTAGTCCTGCGCCGACCAGAAATGGGTCTGCACCGCACCCGGGTAATGCTTGCGGGTCCACGTCGACAGCTCGTTTAGCGCCTCGGACGGACTCTTCTCCCGGCCCACGGTGTGGCCGGCGCCGCCCACGATCAGCCGCTCCCCGTCCGCGACCGGCGCGTAGCGCACCGAACGCGTCGGCGAGTCGGTGGAGATCATCATCGGCCGGGTGATGTTGCCCGGAACCTTGAACGCCAAGCAGTAGGACCGGCTCGGCTTCACCCGCGCGAAATAGCCGCCGCGATCCAGGATCGGGATGCCCGTCGCGAGCACCAGCTGGCCGGCCTGAAGTTCGACGTCTCGCTGGGCGGCGTCGTTGACGTGCACGCGCACCTTCTTGCCGCGCCAAGAGACCCGCCGCACCCGCGTGTGCTCGATTAGCCGCCCACCGCGACCGAGCAGCTCGACGACCAACGAGTCGAGGAATGACATCGGGTCGAACTGCGCCTGGTCGGCCAGCCGCACACCGCCGTGATAGGCGAACGGCACGTCGGCATCGTCGTCCCACACCGCTGGCAGACCGACCGCCTGACACGCCGCGAGTTCGGCTCGCGCCCTCGGGACTCCCCGCACCGACTGGGCGTAGGTGTAGGCATCCTCGCGCTGCACGGCCACGCCGTTCGCCTCGCAGTGGTCCAGCACCCACTCCTGGCCCTCACGATTGCCGTCGACGTATGCGCGTGCCACGTCCTTGCCGTGCCGCGGCAGCACCTTGGAGAGCTGGCTGCCCTGCAGCAGGCTGATCTTGGCGGTGGTGTTGCCGGTCGCGCACGCCCCCACCGTGCGCGCCTCCAGCACCAGCACGTCCTTGCCCGCGCGGGCCAGCAGGACCGCTGTCATCAGGCCGGTGATGCCGGCGCCCACGACGATGACATCGGCGGACCCGGACTCTTGGTCAAGCTGGCTTGAGGCCCAAGGCTGTTCGGTTCGTTCAGTCATCCATAAAGAAGTCACGGCTTTGCTGATACCCCGGCCGGGCGCGGGGAAACGCTTAGCCGGATTCAGGCCCGTTTCAACCGGTTCGTTGCCTCGGTCACAGCTTTCGTAGCGGCCCGACGGGCTTGCTGGGCCTTGGCATAGTCCCTTTCGGCGCCCTTGAGGTCCTGCTCGGCCGCCCGCAGTGCCCTTGCCGCGGCGTCGCGGCGCTGTTGGGCGGCATCCCGCTCGGCTTGTCGCTCGGCCACCAGGTCGTCGGCCTCTGCTTTGGCGCGCTCCGCGGTGGCAAGGGCCGCGCTCAGTTTTTCGCGCCGTCGCTGCCCCGGCGTGATCCGCCGCTTCGCCGGTTCGCTGGATGAGTCCCCCGCTTCCGGCGCCGCGTCGCCGAAGGCGCCGAAGCCCGACCACTGCTCGGGCCGGGTCAGCCTCCCGAGCCGTTCGCCGATCCGCGGGTCGGCGATGGCGGCTTGCAGCGTGCCGGTCAGGCCTTCGCGCACGGTCGCCGACGGTTGCGTCAGGTCGGCCGCCTGCAGCGCCTTGCGGGTGAGTTCGTCGATGAGCTTGTGTTGCTCGGCTGACAAGTCCCGGATGCGGCCGCCGTCCATCGCCGAGTGCGCGGCGCGCAATCGCTTACCGAGATCGGCCAGCCGCTGCCGAGTGTCGGCGTGCCGCAGAGCCAGCCGGTTGATGACCCACGCCGCCGTCGTCGGCTTGTTAATGCCGGAAATCCGTTTGGCGGCCGCGTCGTCGCCGCGTTCCTTCGCCGCGGCGGCCAACCGGGCGCGTTCCGCGGTGAACTCCTTCGGCGGCACGTCATAGAGGCCGTCGAGTTCCTCATCGACCATGCAGCCATGATCTCTCGCGGAAGCCGGTTGCAGGCCCGCGTCATCCCGGGCGGTTTGAAAACCGCATGTCGCGGGATACCTCATCTACAACATCGACTTCGCCGGGGCAGGATTCTCAGGCCTGCGAGAACCAGAAAGCAGGGATTCGGCAGCTTCATGATGTCCAAGAACAGCGATCAGCTCGCCGGCCGAATCCTGCGGGTCAGTCGGCCTCGCCGACTCTTGCTTGCGGTCTGCGTGATCGTCGCTGCGGTGGCCGCGATATACGTTGCGACCTCACATTGCCTGGGCGGTCACTGCGGGCAGGGCGGCGCGCCCGCGAAAACCGCTGGGCCAGCCCAAATAACGATCACTCCTAGCGCCGACGCGCATGACGTCGACCCGGTCGCCCCGGTCACGGTCAAAGCCGACAACGGGACGCTGACAAGCGTCGACATGGTCAACGAGAGCGGCAAACCGATCGAGGGCGTCATGACGCCGGACAACGCGGTGTGGAAGCCCACCGTCCCACTGGGCTACGGGCGCACCTACACGCTGACGATCACCAGCAGCGGTGTCGGCGGTGTTGCGGCCAAACAGGTTTCGTCGTTCTCCACGCTGAAACCGTCCAACCAGACCAAGGTGTCGTTCACCACCACGTCGGAAGCCGCGTTGCGCGACGGCGGCACCTACGGTGTCGGAACGGTGATCGTGGCGCACTTCGATGAGAAGATCGCCGATCGTGCCGCCGCCGAGCGGCAGCTGTCGGTGACCACCGACCCCAAAGTAGAGGGTTCCTGGTATTGGGTCGACGATCAGAACGCGCACTGGCGGCCCGAGCATTACTACCCGCCGGGCACAAACGTCACCGCCGAGGCGAAGATCTACGGAATAGCCCTGGGCGATGGCCTATTCGGGCAAGACGACACCAAGGTGTCGTTCCGTATCGGCGATGCGCACGTCTCGATCGCCGACGACGCGACCCATCAGGTCAGCGTCTTCAGCAACGGGAACCTGCAGCGCACGATGCCTACGTCCATGGGAATGGGCGGCACCGAAAACGTCGGCGGCAAGGCGATCTCGCTGTGGACGCCCTCCGGGATCTACACGGTCCTGGACAAGGGCAATCCCGTCATCATGGACTCCTCGACCTTCGGCCTGCCCAAGAATTCCAGACTCGGATACCGCGAGACCATCAACTGGGCCACCAAGATCAGCAGCGACGGCATATATCTGCACGAGCTCGACGCGACGGTATGGGCTCAGGGACACCGCGACACGTCGCACGGCTGCCTGAACCTCAATGCCGACAACGCGAAATGGTTCTTCGACTTTTCGGTACCCGGGGACGTCGTCGAGGTTCGCAACAGCGGCGGACCTCCCCTGACGTTGGCGCAGAACGGCGACTGGACCCTCAGCTGGGACCAGTGGCGCAAAGGCAGCGCGCTGAAGCCCACCTGATCGTCGCGTGAGCTAGCTCATTCGTAACCCGAAGTTGTGCCCCACTTCACAATAAAGTCTTGACTCGTTCCAGATAAGTGCGTCATATTGGTGGCGTGTCGTCGACGGCCGATTACGCGGATAGGTTGCGGATGGCCGATTTGCGGGTGACGCGGCCCAGGGTTGCCGTGCTGGAAGTCGTCGACGCCAATCCGCACGCCGACACCGAAACGATCTTTTCGGCCGTCAGAGTCGGCCTCCCCGAGGTCTCGCGCCAAGCCGTCTATGACGTTCTCAACGCGCTGACCACCGTGGGCCTGGTTCGGCGCATCCAGCCCCTGGGCATGGTGGCGCGCTACGAATCGCGCGTCGGCGACAACCACCACCACGTCGTCTGCCGCTCCTGCGGGATCATCGCCGACATCGACTGCGCCGTCGGCGACGCTCCGTGTCTGACGCCCTCGGACGACGACAACGTTCTTGATGGCTTCGTACTCGACGAGGCCGAAGTCATCTACTGGGGCCTGTGTGCCGACTGCTCGGCCACAGGTTCTTAGATCACAGCCCGTGATCGCAGCCCGATTCACCCACCCTCGAAAGGAATGCTGTGTCATCTGATACATCCGCAAGCCGCCCACCAAACCCCGACGCCGGGTCGGCAAGCACAAGCGAAAGCGAAAACCCAGCAATCCCTTCGCCGCAACCGAAGTCGAACGCTCCACGGACGAACCAGGACTGGTGGCCCAACCAGGTCGACGTGTCACGCCTGCATCCGCATGTCGCGCAGTCCAACCCGCTCGGTGAGGACTTCGACTATGCCGAGGAGTTCGCCAAGCTCGATGTCGAGGCGCTCAAGGCCGACATGATCAAGCTGCTGACGACCTCGCAGGATTGGTGGCCCGCCGACTACGGCCACTACGGGGGCCTGTTCATCCGGATGAGCTGGCACGCCGCCGGCACCTACCGCATCTATGACGGTCGCGGTGGTGGCGGCCAGGGCATGCAGCGCTTCGCCCCGCTCAACAGCTGGCCCGACAACGCGAGCCTGGATAAGGCGCGCAGGCTCCTGTGGCCGTTGAAGAAGAAGTACGGCAACAAGATCTCCTGGGCGGATCTGCTGCTCTTCGCCGGAAACACGGCGCTGGAATCGATGGGATTCAAGACGTTTGGCTTCGCCTTCGGCCGCGAAGACGTGTGGGAGCCCGAAGAGATCCTCTTCGGTGAAGAGGAAGAATGGTTGGGCACCGACAAGCGTTACTCGGGCGAACGTGACCTCGCGCAGCCCTACGGTGCCACCACCATGGGTCTGATCTACGTGAATCCCGAAGGCCCCGAAGGCAAGCCGGACCCGATCGCGGCCGCGATCGACATCCGCGAGACCTTTGGCCGGATGGCGATGAACGACGAGGAGACCGCCGCTCTGATCGTCGGCGGCCACAGCTTCGGCAAGACCCACGGCGCCGGTGACGCCGACCTGGTCGGCCCCGAGCCGGAAGCCGCCCCGATCGAACAGCAGGGGCTGGGCTGGAAGAGCTCGTTCGGAAGCGGCAAGGGCAAGGACGCCATCACCAGCGGCCTCGAGGTGGTCTGGACGCCGACGCCTACCAAGTGGGACAACTCCTTCTTGGAGACGCTGTACGGCTACGAGTGGGAGCTGACCAAGAGCCCCGCCGGGGCCTGGCAGTTCACCGCCAAGGACGGCGCCGGCGCGGGGACCATCCCCGACCCATTCGGTGGGCCGGGGCGCGCCCCGACGATGCTGGTCACGGACATCTCGTTGCGGGAGAGCCCGATTTACCGCGACATCACGCGGCGCTGGCTCGACCACCCCGAGGAGCTGGCCGACGCCTTCGCCAAGGCGTGGTACAAGCTGCTGCATCGCGACATGGGGCCGGTCTCCCGCTTCCTGGGGCCCTGGATTCCCGAGCCGCAGCTGTGGCAGGACCCGGTGCCGGCCGTCGAGCACAAGCTCGTGGACGAGAAGGACATCGCCGACCTGAAGAGCAAGGTGCTCGCGTCCGGTCTCTCCATCCCACAGCTGGTCAAGACGTCCTGGTCCGCGGCGATCAGCTACCGCAACACCGACAAGCGCGGCGGTCCCAACGGCGGGCGGCTTCGTCTCGAGCCGCAGCGGAGCTGGGAGGTCAACGAGCCGTCCGAACTGGACAAGGTGCTGCCCGTCCTGGAGCAGATCCAGCAGGACTTCAACGCCTCGGCCTCCGACGGCAAGAAGATCTCGATCGCCGACCTGATCGTGCTGGCGGGTTCCGCGGCGGTCGAGAAGGCCGCCAAGGACGCGGGCTACGAGATCGCGGTGCACTTCGCCCCCGGGCGAACCGACGCGTCTCAGGAGGCCACCGACGTGGAAGCCGCCGCGGTGCTCGAACCACGGGCCGACGGCTTCCGCAACTACGCGCGGCCGGGTGAAAAGGCCCCGCTCGAGCAGCTGTTGCTGGACCGGGCGTACCTGTTGGGTGTGACCGGCCCCGAGTTGACGGTGCTGGTCGGCGGGCTGCGTGCCCTGGGCGCCAACCACGGCGGCAGCAAGCACGGTGTGTTCACCGACCGGCCGGGCGCGTTGACGAACGACTTCTTCGTCAACCTGCTCGACATGAACACCGAGTGGAAGGCGTCGGAGACCGCGGAGAACGTCTACGAAGGGCACGACCGGGCCTCCGGGGCGCTCAAGTGGACCGCGACCCCGACTGATCTTGTCTTCGGCTCGAACTCGGTGTTGCGCGCATTGGCCGAGGTCTATGCCCAGGACGACGCGCACGGCAAGTTCGTCGAGGACTTCGTCGCCGCGTGGGTGAAGGTCATGAACAACGACCGGTTCGACCTCAAGTAATTTCCCGGATACCGAACGACGCCCCGCGGGTCATCGGCCCCGCGGGGCGTCGCTTCTTTGGTGATGCTTCGTTCGGTGATCTCGCGACACTTAAACCACGCACACGACACGCCGCAATCGGTCGCAGTGGTTTATTTCTCGTGTAGAAGAGGGACGTCGGGTCAGCGGGCGAGATCCCACTGGCCGAAGTCGGCGGCGAGGACGTCGTCGACATCGACATTGATGCCACCCAGCAGCGGGCCCGGATTCCCCGGGCTGTTGACGACCGTTTGGTAGAGCACCGCCGCGGGTTCGCGATCGCCGTGCGACCAGGCCCTCGTCTGCCACGCCCATTGGTGTCCGGCGCTCGTGGACGGGCCGATGACGCCGTCTCTGATCGCCCACCCGCACACCTGGGCATCCCCGTAGATGCCGGTGCGGCCCACGCCCAACACCGAGTTGATTCCCCGAAACCATTGCACCGCAAGCGTATTCCATGTGTTGGCGTCGATGGCGTCGTCGACGCTGAAAAAGATGGGGGCCGAGTTCGGGCCTCCCGCCGCGGAGTGCAACTGCATGGCGCTATGAGCATCGGCCACGCCGCCGTCGTACCCGCGCGTGAGATCCGACGGGTCCGGCCAGCCGGGCTTGCCGTACTGGAAGTTGCTGACGATATGCAGCCCCGCCGCGCGCAGCGCGTCGGCGTAGTCCTTTGTCAGCGGTTTGGCCTCGAAGTCGGCGCCCGGGCGCGACAGCGACACGTAATTCACCACGCCGTCGTAGCCTGCCGACTTGATCTCGTCCGGGGCTATCCTGCGCTCGGCGAAATCGATCAGCTGCATGGCCGCGGCTGACGCCTTGGGGGCGCCGGGGCCCGGGACCAGCGCGCCCAGGGTCAGCAGGGCCGGGGTCAACGCGGCGTATCTGAGGACGTCGCGACGCGAAGGCGATCGCTGATCGCCCCCTACCCGTCCGGCCGAATCCCGCACCGCGCGATGGTAACAAAAGCCTGCAGCGTCTTTCGGCCGATCTTCGCCGGTCAACCCTCTGGCACCGCGCGTTCGAGGGCGACCGGCCGAGAGGATAGCGGCCGCTGACCAGTGGCATGATCTTTGCGTGTCGGACATCCCGGAGGTCGCCTGCGCGCGGGACGGCGGATCTCGGCCTCGTTGCGCTCGATTAGGTGATCGAACTATAGTCTGGACACATGTCCAATTTGCTGTCACGGAGTTCGGGAGCCCGTTGACCGCGATGTATTCGGCGCCAATCCGCGGTCATTTTCCAGCAAAGAAGAGTTGAGTATGCGAATTGCCCTGCTGTCCTACCGTAGTAAGACCCATTGCGGCGGACAGGGCGTCTACGTGCGCCATCTCAGCCACGGCCTGGTCGAACTCGGTCACGACGTCGAGGTGTTTTCCGGGCAGCCGTATCCTGACCTGCTCGATCCGCGGGTCCGGCTCACCGAGGTGCCGAGCCTTGATCTGTACCGGGAACCGGACCCTTTCCGGGTGCCGCGGCCCAGCGAGATTAGAGACTCCATCGACCTCCTGGAATTGCTCACCACCTGGACCGCGGGATTTCCCGAACCGCGGACGTTCACGATGCGGGCCGCGCGGTTACTTGCCCAGCGGACAACGGATTTCGACGTCGTACACGACAATCAGAGCCTGGGCACCGGACTGCTCAGCATCGCCGAGGCGGGGCTTCCCGTCGTCGCCACCGTGCACCACCCGATCACCCGGGATCGGGTGCTGGACCTGGCCGCCGCACGATGGTGGCGAAAGCCGTTGGTGCGCCGCTGGTATGGGTTCTTGGACATGCAGCAGGAGGTCGCCCGGCACATCCCCGACCTGTTGACCGTCTCGTCATCGTCGGCCGCGGACATCATCGCCGACTTCGGCGTCGAACCGGAGCAACTCCATGTCGTCCCGCTTGGGGTCAACACCGAGCTGTTCAAACCGGGTTCCGGTCCCCGCGAGCCCGGGCGCATCATCGCGATCGCCAGCGCGGATACCCCGCTGAAGGGCGTCCGCACCCTGCTGCAGGCGGTCGCCCGGTTGCGCACTTTCCGGGACCTCGAGTTGCGGTTGGTCGCCAAGGTGGAGCCGAATGGCCCGACCCACAAACTCATCGCCGAACTCGGGATCTCCGACATCGTGCACATCACCAGCGGGCTGTCCGACGCCGAGTTGGCCGCCTTGTTCGCGTCCGCGGAAGTGGCCTGCATTCCCTCGCTTTACGAAGGGTTTTCGCTGCCCGCGGTGGAAGCCATGGCCAGTGGCACCCCGATCGTCGCCAGCCGGGTCGGAGCGCTGCCGGAAGTCCTTGGGACGGACGGTGCCTGCGCCGAACTGGTTCCGCCCGCCGACGTGGATGCGCTGACCAGCGCGCTCGGTGAACTGCTCGACTCCCCGGAAAAGCGCCGCAGCCTCGGCAAGGCGGGCCGCGCTCGTGCCGTCAACGTCTTCAGCTGGGAAGCCGTGGCCGCTCAGACCGTGCGGGTGTACGAGCGGGCGATCGCACGCAGCGCGCAGAGCGGAGCGTCATGCTGACCGTCGATTTCGACCGGCTCGGGATCGGACCGTCGACCAAGGTCATCGACGTCGGATGCGGAGCCGGCCGGCATGCCTTCGAGGCGTATCGGCGCGGCGCCGACGTCGTCGCCTTCGATCATGACGAGGCCGAATTGCGTTCGGTGGACACCATCCTGCGCGCGATGGCCGAAACCGGCGAGGCACCCGCTGGGGCGTCTGCGACGGTGGTCGTCGGTGACGCGCTGAAGTTGCCCTACGCCGACCAGACGTTCGACTGCGTCATCGCGTCGGAGATCCTGGAGCACATTCCTCAGGACGACGTGGCGATCGCCGAGCTCATCAGGGTGCTCAAAGTCGGTGGCACGCTGGCCGTCAGCGTACCGCGGTGGCTGCCCGAGCAGGTGTGCTGGATGCTGTCCGACGAGTACCACAGCAACGAGGGCGGCCACGTACGCATCTACCGGGCCAGTGAATTGCGCGGCAAGATCTCCGACGGCGGAATGGAATTGACGCACACCCACCACGCCCACGCGCTGCACTCCCCCTTCTGGTGGCTCAAATGCGCTGTCGGTGTGCAGAACGCCGACCACCGTGCGGTCACCGCCTACCACAAGCTGCTGGTGTGGGACCTGATGCAGCGGCCAAAGATCACCCAGCTGGCGGAGTCGCTGCTCAACCCGCTGGTGGGCAAGAGCGTAGCCATGTACTTCGTCAAACCGCAGGAGGCGAAAAGCCAAGTGACTGAAGAGTATTCAGTTGCATCGGTCTAACCCGCCCGCAGTTCCGGGTGTCCTGACTCCCGAACAATGCCGACAGACCGCGCGTTCTATCGCCGCCGCACAAGAACCATCGGGCGCCATTCCCTGGTTCGAGGGCGGGCACACCGATCCATGGGACCACATCGAGTGCGCCATGGCGCTCACTACCGCCGGACTGCTGGAGCCGGCGCGCGCGGCCTTCGAGTGGAGCCGCCACACGCAGCGTCCCGATGGCTCGTGGCCCATCCAGTTTCGCGCCGGCGCCGTCGAAGACGCCAACAGCGACAGCAACTTCTGCGCGTACATCGGCGCCGGTGTGTGGCATCACGTGCTGGTTACCGGTGATGAGTCGTTCGGCATCGAGATGTGGCCGGTGGTGCACAAAGCGATCGACTTCGTCATCGACATGCAAGTCGGCTATGGCGAGATCGGTTGGGCGCGCAGCGAATCCGGTGTGCTGCCGGAAGCGTTGCTGACCGGATGCTCCAGCATTTTCCACAGCATCCGATGCGCGCTTGCCTTGGCAGCTCTGGTCGGAGATCCGCAGCCGGAGTGGGAGTTGGCGCTGGGCCGCCTGGGTCATGCCATCTCCGCGCACCCCGAGGCGTTCACCGAAAAGGACCGCTACTCGATGGACTGGTACTACCCCATCCTCGGTAGCGCACTGCGCGGGCCGGCGGCGGCCGCGCGCATCAGGCAGCGGTGGGAAGCGTTCGTGGTCGACGGCCTGGGCATCCGGTGTGTCGGTGATCGTCCGTGGGTGACCGGTGCCGAAACCTGCGAGCTGGTGATGGCGCTGGACGCGATCGGACACCACGCAGATGCGCACCGGCAGTTCGCCGCGATGCAGCATCTTCGCGAAGACGACGGATCGTATTGGACGGGACTGGTTTTCGCCGACGGCAAGCGCTGGCCCGAGGAGCGCACCACCTGGACTGGCGCGGCGATGATCCTGGCGGCGGACGCCCTGTCGAACACGACTGGCGGCGCGGGAATCTTTCGCGGCGACGAGCTGCCGTTGGGCCTGCAGACCGACTTCGATTGCGAATGCGTCGGCACCGGCCCAGCCCGGTGACTCGCTAGACCTGTCCCCCCGGGAGGCCGCTGACACGTTCGAGCAACCTCAGCGATCCCGTCGCTGATACCTCTCGGAACTGACCGGAATCGAGTGCGCGACAGTAGATGTAATACGGTGGCCGCCCGCCGTCCTTCGGGTCGGGAAACACGTCGTGGATGACCAGTGCCCCACCGGTGTCGACCCACTTGGCCCAGCCGTCGAAGTCCTGGTTCGCGGCCGCTTCGCTGTGGCCGCCGTCGATGAACAAAAACTGCAGCGGTGCGCGCCACGCCCGCGCCACCAGCGGTGACTTGCCGACGATCGCGACGACGTGGTCGTCCAGTCGGGCGGTGTCGAGCGCACGACGAAACGTCGGCAACGTGTCGAACAATCCCGTCACGTCGTCCACCATCGACGCGTCGTGATATTCCCACCCGGCCTGGTGCTCCTCGGAGCCGTGATGGTGGTCGACCGTGTAGAGCACGCTGCCGGTTTGTTGCGCCGCTGCGCCCAGCAAAAGGGTGGATTTGCCGCAGTACGTGCCGATCTCGACGCCGATTCCGCCCCCGAGGTACCGCAGCGCCGCGTCGTACAGCGCCCGCCCCTCGTCGGCCGGCATGAAACCTTGGACCTGTTCGGCCAGCGCGAACAAGCGCTCGGGCGCATTCGCGTCGACGTGACTCATCAGCTGAACCTATCGTCTCGCTGGACACCGCCGGCGCCGTGGTCGGTGTTCGCGGTGAGCGATCACCTGCGGTCTGTGCACGGGCTCCCCAGCGCGCGGAGCGGGTTCGCTCTACCATCATCTGCGTGCGCGCCTTGCTTCTCCGCAACTTTGCTGGTGTTGGCCTCGCCGCGGTCACGGCCGCGGCCGCCCTGATGCTGCCCGCCGCGGTGCTTCCCCCCGGGGCGCCGGGGCCGGTCCCATCGGCCGCGGCCGCCAACTGCCCGCCGGTCCAGATCGTGTTCGCCCGCGGCCGTAACGAATCACCCGGCCCAGGCGTGCTGGGGAACGCGTTCATCAGCGATGTGCGCAACAAGGTGAACCGGACCGTTGGCGTGTACGCCGTGCAGTATCCGGCCGACACCGAGGTCGCCCAGGGTGCCAACAACATGAGCCACCACGTCCAGGACGTGATCAACAGTTGCCCCGACACCCGACTGGTGCTGGGCGGATACTCGCTGGGCGCGGCCGTCACCGACGTCGTGCTGGCGGCGCCCATCGGCGCGTTCGGGTTCGACAGCCCGTTGCCGCCCGGCGCCGATCAGCACATCGCCGCCGTCGCGCTGTTCGGCAACGGAAGCCAGTGGGTCGGTCCGATCACCAACTTCAACCCGACCTACAACGACCGGACCATCGAGTTGTGCCACGGCGCGGATCCCGTCTGCAACCCGGCCGACCCGAACACCTGGAAGGAAAACTGGCCACAGCACCTCGCGGGCGCCTACATCGACGCGGGCATGGCCAACCAGGCGGCGGACTTCGTCGCCAGCAAGCTCTGAGCGAGTTGGGCAACGCTTGCACGATCTCGCCGCCACCCGAGAGGAGACGCAATGCCGCGTCTGAAGCCGATCCCGCGGAGTGACGTCGGCGACGAATTCACGCTGAAGATGTATGACTTCATGTTCGGCGATCGTGATCCGGTGGCCGAGCCGGGCACCATCGGTGGCACCCCCGGCAATTGGTGGACGGTGATGGCGCAGTCACCCGCCGCCCTGCGCCATGCCGTCCGCGGCTTCCGCCTCTATCGCGAAGAGGTCTCCATCCGGGCCGATCACCGGGAATTGGGCCAGATCCGGGCGGGCTGGGTGGTCGGCAGTCAATTCGTGTTCTCGCAGCACTGCAAAGCGTGCCGGTCGGCGGGATTGTCCGAGGAGAAAATTGCGGCAATACCGTCGTGGGAGACCGCCGACTGTTTCGATCACACCGAGAGGTTATTGCTGGCGTACGCGGATTGCCTTGCGGGCCAACATGGTCGGGTACCCGAGCAGTTGTTCGCTCAGTTACGTGAGGTCTTCACCGACACCGAGATACTCGAATTCACTTACACCACCACCATGTACGTAATGCACGCCATCATGTCCCGCGCATTGCGGCTGGAATTCGTCGATTTCGACGACCCGGTCGTCGAAATCGACGACCCGAATGGCGGCGGTGTCCTTGACATCGGCGCCGCGACATCCGGAAGTGACTGACATGGGCGGGTCGGCCGCCGTGCGGAGCTGACACAGCTCGACATCGAGCCCGCTAGATATTCGAGGCCTATCCGGCCGGCGTTTTGTTGATTGCTCGCGAGCGGAGGTAAGTGCGGCGGGATTGTGGACCGCCGCAATTTTGTGGCGAATTCAGGCGGGCGTATTGCCGCTGGAGTAAAGCTTCAAATTGCGGACCATCGGAACGACCGGGTTACCAGAGGCTGCGGCGCGCTGACGGGCGCGAAATGAAGGATGACGCCGCACTGCGTCATTACGTTCGCGTTCCCGCCGCTGCGCGGCGATCCAGGCCGGATGGGAGTGAAGGAATATAACCGTGCCTTCTGGTGCATTTGCCACGATCGTCACTCCTCTCAGTACCACCCGCAAAAGCTACAACAGTGTGGTTATCGGATCGTGATTCCAGAATGCCCGCCGTATCCTGAGACCAAACCATCTGTCAAGATGAGAATTGGCCGTGAATTTGCGAGCGTAATCCGTTGCCACTGCCGTGCTGTCGTCCCTGCTGGTCCGACCGCAATCAGAACCATAGCGACGGGCACCGACAGAATTCCCGTTTTAACCTCAGGCAGGGTTGGCTGCTAGGGTCCCTTGCTTATGCCGGAGATCGATCGCCGCCGCATGATCCTGACAACCGGGATCGGAGTGCTGGCGGCCGCGCTGCCAGGGCCGAAGGCCTGGGCCTACCCGTCCCGACAGGATGAGCCTGCCGGGCGGATACCGCCCCCCGCCGCCCCCAGCGGCCAGGCCGGGTCCTACATCTTTTCCGACGAGTTCGACGGTCCGGCCGGCTCGGCGCCCGACGCTTCCAAGTGGGCGGTGGCCAAAGCCCGCGAGACGATCAAAGATCCCACCTACTGGGAGCTGCCAGAGCACATCGGGCAGTACCGCGACGATCGCCGCAACGTGTTCCTGGACGGCAATTCCAACCTCGTCCTGCGCGCGGCCAAGGATGGCCCCACCTACTTCAGCGGCAAGGTGCAGAGCCTGTGGCGCGGCGGCGTCGGCCACACCTGGGAAACCCGGATCAAGCTGAACTGCCTCACCGCCGGCGCGTGGCCGGCCTACTGGCTGGGCAATGACGATCAGGGCGAGATCGACGTCATGGAGTGGTACGGCAACGGCAGTTGGCCGTCGGCAACCACCGTGCACGCCAAAGCCAACGGCGGCGAGTGGAAGACCCACAACATCGCGGTGGACAGTGCCTGGCACACCTGGCGCTGCCAATGGGATCAGGCCGGCATCCGCTTCTGGAAGGACTATGTCGACGGCGCCGCGCCCTACTTCGACGTGCCGGCGAGCTCGCTGCCGGATTGGCCCTTCAACGGAGCGGGTTACACGGTGTACCCGGTGTTCAACTTGGCGGTGGCCGGTTCCGGCGGCGGCGATCCCGGGTCGGGCAGCTACCCCGCCGACATGCTCGTTGACTGGATCCGCGTCTGGTAGGTATCGCTGCGGGGTAAGCGCGTAAGCCTCTAGTGGGTCAGCAGGGCGACCGCAGACGTGGGTTTGCGGCCTGGCCGGCGCAAATCCGATCGTCGCCACGTGAGTGGCCGCATCAAGACGGGTAAGCGGTGGAGCTTGTTGGCGGTCTCGAGCACCGATTCGGCTTCGACGGTCCGCCAGCCCAGGTCTTCGAAGAAGGCCAGCCCGTTCTCGGGAGCGAATTTGAACGGCGCGTTCTGCGAAATTCCCGCGACGTTCTTGTTGATTCTCCTTTTCAGCCCGGGAAAGGCGAAATCGAGCATCCACCAGGTGACCTCGGGTCGCTGGATCGCACCCGAAAGCGCCGCGATGTCGGAGGTCTCCAGGTACATCGACAATCCCTCGGTCAGCACGAAGGCCTTCGTCGCGCCGTCCAGCGCGTCGTTGAGAAACGCGTCTCGGGCCTGCGGGTCGGCGAGGTCGACGGCAGTCCGGGTCAGTCGGCAGTGGGGGGTTTGGTCGGTGAGCGCTTGCGTCTTCTCCGCGAGCAGCTTGGGCAGATCGGCCTCGATCCAGGTGAGCTCGGACGGGAGCTCTAGGCGGTAGGGCCTGGTGTCCAGGCCGGCGGCCAGATTCAGCACGCGATCGCAGCCGTGCGCGAGAGCGTCGGCGATGGCGTCGTCGATCAGCTTGGTGCGTGCGACCAGCCACCAGCCGTTGCGATCGGATCGGGGAAAGTTGTCGACGATCGCGCGGCCGTGTTCACCGGCGAGGCGTTCCGCGAGCGGGTCACGGAACAGCGCATCGGGGCGGGCCGATTCGGTTGCCCTGTGTAACGCCGTCCACCGGGCCGTATCGGAAACATGGGTAATGGTGTGCGATGGACCAGACATACGTTGCGTTATAGCAGTACCGGCGCCGCCCTACTGCCCGGCCCTGCCGCCGGCGAACCAGGCGGCCGTTACCGCGCGGGTTGCAGGCGGTGCAAGGACGGCGTCGGGCGCGCCCAGGCGACCGACTTTGACGGTCCACACCGGCGATGAGCGGTCGATGCAGGTTCCTGCGCCCTGGCTGGGCAGCCACAACACGGCAGGGTCGCTCCCGCCGCTGCCGCCGCAACCGTAGACGCCGACGTATCCGTCGGCACGCCCACCCCACGCGCCGCCGTTGCGCAGCAGGCAGTGCGTCCCGTCGTCGAGGGCGAGCGCGAACGGGTCCGGATTGGCCGTCGGATGCACGGGCGGAAGCTGGCCGTCGAACATCACCCGGTGCATCCGCATGTCCCACGGATCGTCAACGCACAGAAGAGATCCCGGGGTTGAGGGCCAGCAGGTGCCGGCTCCGGCCGCGCTCGGCGAACAGTAGTAGACGTTGTCTTCAACCGCCGACGGCGACGGTTGCGAGCAGTTGTCGGCCCGCCCGACGTTGCCCGGTCCGGATGCGACCTTGTAGCCGTTCATCGCTTCGCCGCCAGGCCCGACGGCCATCACGGTGATCACCTCGGTGGACGGCGGGTCGGCGCCCGCGGGGCCGCCCGACGAGGTTGCGATCAGCGCAGTCAGCAGGGCGACCCAGATTAGGGCCACGCGGGGCATGTTCATCGAGGCAACCCTTCTCCAGGCCCCCTGTGCAGCGTAGAGCGCACGCGAGGGTTGCGGCGCGGAATCGGCGGTGCGGTCGGCGGCAGCCGATTGGGATCGGTAGCCGCCTTGCGGCTCTGTACTTACCGCAACGACGCCGCCACTCAAGGCGGCGCCCCAGGAAAGGAAGACAGCAATGAACATCGTGCCGACCAGCATCCAAGAACAGATCAACCGCGTCGATCGCCAACGGAGCCTGTACATCGGGATCAGCACCGGCCTACTGGCGGTCTGGAGCTTTTACCGGGTGATCTGGATGCTTTATATCGGAATGACTTTCGGCTGGTTTTTCGGCGCGATGGCCTTCCAGCTGGTGCTGTGGGCCGTGATCGGCACCGTCGCCGCGGTGGCCTCCGTCGGGTTCCTCACTCGCTACCGCAAGGGATCTTGACACGTCCGACGGGCATCGGAGCAGTCCCGGACCTGGTCGGTCCGGGACTTTCCTTGTGCGACAACAGGTTTAGAGCTGGGCCCACACCGACTTCGTCTTCAGGTAGATCTCGAGGCCCTCTTTACCGAACTCGTGACCCCAGCCGGACTGCTTGTACCCGCCGAACGGCACATCGTGGTCGAAGACCAGCTGGCAGTTGACCTGGACGCTGCCGGCCTGCAGTCGCCGCATGATGCGGTGGGCCCGGCCGAGGTTCTCCGTCCATGCGGTGGCGGCCAGGCCGTAGGTGGTGTCGTTGGCCAGCGCCACGGCCTCGTCCTCGTCGTCGAACGGCAGGATGGTGACCACCGGACCGAAGATCTCCTGTTGGTACAGCCGCATGCTGGTGTCGACGTTGGTAAGCACCGTCGGGTGGACGAAGTAGCCCTTGCGGTCCAGCCGGTGGCCGCCGGTGACCACCTCCACGCCGTCTTTCTTGCCCTCGTCGATGAAGCCCATGACCCGGGTCAGCTGCTTCTGACTGATCAGCGGCCCGCTGACGCAGCCCTCCTCGCTGGGGGCGCCCAGCTTGAACGAATTCGCCATCATCGCAATGCCTTCCACGACCCGGTCGTAGACACCGCGCTGGGCGAAGATGCGCGACCCGCACACGCAGCCCTGGCCGGAGTGCACGAAGATGCCCAGCGACGCCATCATGATGGCGTTGTCCAGGTTCGCGTCGTCGAAGATCAGCACCGGCGATTTCCCGCCGAGTTCGAGCGTGACCTTCTTCAGGTTGTCCGCCGAAGCCCGCACGATCTCCTTGCCGACCTCGGTCGAGCCGGTGAAGGCGACCTTCTGCACATCGGGGTGTGCGGTGATCGCGGCGCCCGCGGTGTGGCCGTAGCCGGTCAACAGGTTGACCACCCCCTCGGGCACGCCGGCCTCGTGGACGAGTCGGTCCAACAGCAGCGCCGACAGCGGCGTCTCCTCGGCCGGTTTGACGAGCAGGCTGCCGCCCGCGGCCAGGGCCGGGGCAAGCTTCGCGCTGGCGTTGAAGATCGGGCCGTTCCACGGGAAGATCAGGCCGACCACGCTGTACGGCTCTTTGAGCGTGTAGGCGTGCATGTTGACGTAGTTGTCGGTCGCGATGCCGTCGGTCTTGACGTCGTACGCGACACCGTTGATCTTCGAACACCAGCCGGCGTAGTAGCGGAAGAACTCCGAACAGGTCGACATCTGCAACTGTGCCTGCAGCAGCGGCATGCCGGTGTTGAGCGAGTCGAGCTGGGCGAACTCCTCGGCGTGTTCGTCGATCAACTCCCCGATCCGCCACAGGATCTTGGCTCGCTCGCGGCCCGGAAGCTCTGACCAGATCCCCGACTCGAACGTCGCCTTCGCCCGCGCGGCGGCCTCGTCGACCGCCTCTTGCCCGCAGTCGGTGAATTCGGTGATGGTCTCCTCGGTGGCGGGATCGATGACCGAGATGACGTCACCCGTTCCGGGGCGCTTGCGAATGTCGTCCAGTACCGCCTGCACCGTCATCTGATCCCTTTCGTATTGCCAGTCGTGGCGCCCCGGCGCCCCATGCGCTCAGTGCTGAGCACTTGCTTAGCATTGTGCACACGGCTGGTCAAGCACGATCGGCTCGGCCGCCGAACGTCGAGTCGTCGGGGACTACTTCAAGAAATCGGCACCACAAGTCGATGGTCGGCGCGTCTATGCGACGAGCTCCGGGTGAAATTTCGCCGCCATGCGGCGGATTCCGTCGCGCCAGTCGACCGAGGTGCCGCCGATGAGTTCGTGCATGCGGTCGATCGTGGTGGGGTTGCCGCGCAGCGCTTGTTCGCTCGCCTCGAAGATCGGCTCCTTGCCGACGAGTGAGCCGAGGTAGTCGCACCACTCCTGCAGGCTGACCGTCTGGTCGCCGCACCAATTGACCGTGGTCGCTGGAACGGACGCGACCTCGAGCAGCTTGGGAATGGTCGCGATGATGTCGTCCTCGTGAATCGGGTTGTAGCGGGCGGGCTCACCGGGTGGGACGGGAATCGGGATGTCGCCCAGCATCATCTCCATGTGATAGAACGGCCATCCGCCGTTGTCGCCGTAGGGGACGTTGAGCCGGGCAATCGTGGTGGGCACGCCGACGATGCGCGCCACCGATCGCGCGACCACCTCGCCGGCGATCTTGGAGATCGAGTAGGTGGGAAACAGCGGCTTGTGGTTGTCGCCGAGGGCGGACCGCTCGCTGCGGGGGTCGTCGCCCGGCGGGTCGTACACGGCGGCCGACGAGCAATGCAGGAAGGCTTTTGCGTTGCGGCAGTGGGCCATCAGCAGGCCGACCGACTCGGCGTTGGCCGCCAGGTCCTTGTCCCAGCTTCCGCTCTTGGCCACCGCCAAGTTGAGGACATAGTCGAAATCCGTTGGCAGGGCCGTGAAGTCGCCGGCCGCGAGATTCACCTTCTCGCAGCGAATCCCGGCCTTTTCGAGGCCTTCCCGCGCGGCGGGGTCGGTGAAACGGGCGATTCCCCAGACCTCGTTGTCGGCGGCGAGCGCCCGGGCGATGGGGGTGGCGATTTGACCGGTCGGGCCGGTGATCAGGATTTTTGAGCCACGCATGCGCGCAATGGTAGCCAGTACCTACAGCCCGGGCTGGTCTTCGATGATGCCCAGCCAGATCTGCGCGACGTCGATGGCGACTTTCTCGCTGATGAAGGCGTGCTGGGTTCCGGTGTAGATGTCCCGGAAGGCGCGTTCCAGCCGGCTGCCTTCGCGGATCGAACTGGTCCCGGCGGCCAGATGCGCCCACTCGGCGCAGCCACGGGCCGTGTCGGTGGCGTAGACGGCGGCCACCCGCATGTCCGCACGCAGCGCCGGTGTCAGGTCCTCCCCCGACTCCACCGCGGCCTCGGCGGTGGTGAACGCGTCGAGGACCAGGAGCCGAGCCGCGCGCCAGGCGGCGCGGTGATGCGCCAAGGCCTTCTGGAAGGTGGGGCGGCTGGCCAGCGACGCCATGTCGCTCATGCGGAACTTCGTCGCGGCCAACTCTTGGACGTCGTCGAGCATGCTCTTGGCCACGCCCAGCGCCCACGACGCGTGCCCGGCGGCGGTCACCGGCATCAGCCCCATCCGGGTGGCCGGCGACGTCCCCCGGTAGGGCTGACGCACGAACAGTTCGAACGTGCGGCTCTCGGGAACGAACACCTCCTGCGCGCTGTAGTCATAGGAACCGGTTCCCTTCAGCCCCTGCACGAACCAGCCGTCGTTGAAACTGATCTCCGCCCGCGGAATCACGGCCACCCGCATCTCGGGGAAACCCTCGCTGATCCAGCGCATCTGGCCGTCGTCCATCGGCATGAAGCCGGCCGCAATGTATTCGGAGTGACCGATGCCCGAACCGAAGTTCCACGCGCCGGTCACCAGGTAGCCGCCGTCGACGGCGGCGCCTTGTCCGTTGGGGAAGAACTGGCCGCCCATCGTGACCCGGTTGTCGTGCGCGGTGAACACTTCGGCGAAGCCCTCGTCGGGCAGATACGCCGCCGCGGCGAAGGACGACGGCAGATTGGCGATCCCTATCCAGCCGAACGACCCGTCCTGCCAAGCCATTTCGATCCAGGTCTCGATCATTTCGGTGAACGACGGCTCGACACCGCCGGCCAAGACCGGGTTGAACGCCGACATCAGCCCGCTGGACCACATCGCATCGACGATCGCCGGCGTGAGGGTGCGCATCCGCTCGGATTGGGCGGCTTCGGCGCGCACCAGCTCTCGCATACCGCGGGCCAGTGCGACAACCCGGTCTGCGGTGTCGGCGATCGAGGTCATGAGGGTGACCGTATCAACCACCGACGGCTTTAAGAATGGAAATCACCTGCCGCGCGCGTCGTTTACGGTGTGGTGGTGCGGTGGATTGTCGACGGCATGAATGTGATCGGAAGTCGTCCCGATGGCTGGTGGAAGGACCGCAACGGTGCCATGGTCGCATTGGTGGAAAGACTGGATCGATGGGCGTCGGGCCAAGGAGAAACCGTGACAGTGGTTTTTGAGCGACCCCGTCGACGGCCATCACATCATCGGTGGTCGAGGTCGCGCACGCACCCCGGGCGGCCGCGAATTCGGCCGACGACGAGATCGTCCGCCTCGTGGCGGCCGACGCTGCGCCGCACGACATTCGGGTCGTGACATCCGACAGAGCGTTGACCGAACGGGTGCGAAGTTTCGGCGCATCCGTCCACCCGTCGGAAAGCTTCCGCGACCTCATCGATCCGCGGCACCGATGACCGCCGGCAACCTGAGTGGCGCACCCAACCGGGTCTGCGCGCTTGCACAGATCGACATCCCGATCATCCAGGCGCCGATGACGTATATCGCCGGGGCCCGGCTGGCCGCTGCGGTGTCGAACGCCGGTGCGTTGGGCGTCATCGAGACCACCTCGGACCAGGGGCGAGCCGACCTGCGGCGGGTGCGCGAGCTGACCGACGGGGCGGTCGGCGCGAACATTGCCTTGCTGTTCAACCGTGATCCGGCGATGCTGGAATTGCTTGTCGCCAACGGCATTCGGTTCGTGACCACGTCGGCGGGCAGCCCGTCGGTGTTCACCGAGCGGCTCCACGACGCGGGCATCACGGTGTTTCACGTGGTGGGCACCCTGGCCGCGGCCAAGAAGGCCGTCGACGCCGGCGTGGACGGGCTGGTGGTCGAGGGCGTCGAAGGAGGCGGGTTCAAGAACCGGTTCGGGGCGTCCACCATGGTGCTGCTGCCGTTGGTGGCGGCCCACGTCGACATCCCGATCGTGGCCGCCGGAGGGATCTGCGACGCGCGGTCCATGGCGGCCGCTTTTGTTCTCGGCGCCGAAGCGGTGCAGATGGGCACCCGGCTCCTCGCGTCGGCGGACTCGCCGGTGCACGGCAACCTCAAGCAGGCGGTCGTCGACGCCGACGAGACCGGCACGGTGATGCTCCCCCTCGACGGCACCCGGATGATGCGTGTCATCCGTACGCCGGCCGCCGAGCGGCTTGACGCCGCGACGTCTGCCGCAGAGGGCGCCGCGGCACTACAACGCGTGCAGCGGCTCTACTTCGACGGCGACCTGGACGCCAGTGTCGCCAACACCGGTCAGGTGGCCGGCCGCATTCGAGATCTGCCGCCGGCCGCCGACATCATCAAGGAGACGTGGACCGGCTGCCGCGAGGTGCTGGCGGCCACCTCAACGCGAGTGGGCCAGCCCTAGCTCAGGCCGCCCAGAGGGCGATCAGCTCGCCGCCGCCAGCGCCGCGTCGTAGTTGGGCTCCTGCGCGATCTCGGGCACCAGTTCGGTGTAGGAGACATTGCCGTCGGCGCCGATCACCACGATGGCCCGGGCGAGCAAGCCCGCCATCGGACCGTCCGTGATGGTGACCCCGTAGTCCTCGCCGAAGCTGTCGCGGAATGCCGAACCGCTCTTGACGTTCTCGATGCCCTCGGCGCCACAGAAGCGCGCCTGCGCGAACGGCAGGTCCTTCGAGACGTTCACCACGGTCGCCCCGCCACCCGCGGCGCGCTCGTTGAAGGTGCGCACGCTGGTGGCGCACACCGGTGTGTCGATAGACGGAAAGATGTTGAGCACCAAGGGCTTACCGCCGAATTGCTCGCTGCTCACCGGGGCCAGATCGCCGCCGACCAGACTGAAGGCCGGGGCTTTGGATCCGACGGCAGGCAGCTCGCCGACAGTGTTGATCGGGTTTCCACGCAACGTTATCTGTGCCATGGGCAACAGTCTGCCAAGGCCGCCGCGACCGCGGTGGGGCAGGTCCCATGTCCTAATTGGTGGGATACATGGCGTAGACGACGCACCCCGGCGTGCCCAACACTGAATCCATGGCGCGCAAAGTGGTGATCGTCGGCTTTCCCGGCGTGCAGGCGCTCGACGTGGTGGGACCTTATGACGTCTTCACGGGCGCATCGCTGCTGACGGGCGGCGGCTACGAGGTCGTGATGGCGTCGGTCGCCGGGCAGCCGGTGCGGACGGCCACCGGCCTGTCCTTCGTGGCCTCCCCGTTACCGGAGCCGGACGACCGGATCGACACGGTCGTGCTGCCCGGGGGCGCCGGTGTCGACGCCGCCCGTGCCGACGCCGAGCTGGTCGCCTGGATCAAGACCGTCGCCACACACGCCCGGCGCATCGTGACGGTATGCACCGGCGCGTTTCTCGCGGCCGAGGCGGGCCTGTTGGACGGGCAACGGGTGACCACCCACTGGGCCTTCGCCGACCGGTTGGCCGATGAATTCCCCGCCATCGACGTCGATGCCGATCCGATCTTCGTGCGGAGTTCGGAGACCGTATGGACCGCCGCGGGCGTCACCGCGGGCATCGACCTCACGCTCGCGCTGATCGAGGACGATCATGGCACCGAGCTCGCGCAGACGGTCGCGCGCTGGCTCGTGCTGTATCTGCGCCGGCCGGGCGGGCAGACGCAGTTCGCGGCGCCGGTCTGGATGCCGCGGGCCAGGAGGAACTCGATCCGCGACGTGCAGGAGACCATCGAGGCCGAGCCGGGCGGCCCGCACAGCATCGAGGATCTGGCTCGCCGTGCCGCGATGAGCCCGCGCCACTTCACCCGGGTGTTCACCGCCGAAATCGGCGAGGCGCCCGGCCAATACGTCGAACGCATCCGCACCGAAGCCGCCCGCCGGCAACTCGAGGAGACCGACGACACCGTCGTCGCGATCGCGGCCCGGTGTGGCTTCGGCACGGCGGAAACCATGCGACGCAATTTTCTTCGCCGCGTAGGCATCTCGCCCGACCAATACCGCAAGGCCTTCGCCTGACACCGAAAGGACTCTCAATGACCCAAATCGCCATCGTGGCCTATCCGGGATTCACCGCGCTGGACATGATCGGTCCGTACGAGGTGCTGCGCAATTTGCCCGGTGCCGACGTGCGCTTCGTGTGGCACGAAGCCGGGCCGATCACCGCCGATTCCGGCGTGCTGGTCATCGGCGCGACGCACTCACTGGCCGAAACCCCTTCCCCCGACGTGATTCTCGTCCCAGGGGGTCCATCGACGCCGGTTCACGCCCGCGACGGGGCGCTGCTCGACTGGTTGCGGCGGGCCCACCACGGCGCGAGCTGGACGACGTCCGTGTGCTCGGGGTCGGTGATCCTGGCGGCGGCCGGCCTGCTCGAGGGCCGCCGTGCGACGTCGCACTGGCTGACCGTTCCCGCGCTGAAGGCATTCGGCGCGGTTCCCGTGGCCGACGAGCGGATCGTGCATCAGGACGACATCGTCACCTGTGCGGGCGTGTCCGCCGGGCTCGACCTCGCGCTGTGGCTGGCCGCACGGATCGGCGGCGAATCCCGCGCGAAGGCGATTCAACTCGCGCTCGAATACGACCCGCAGCCGCCGTTCGACTCGGGTCACACGTCGAAGGCCTCGGCGACCACGAAGGCCGCCGCGACGGCGCTACTCTCCCGCGACAGTGTGAAACCCGCCAACGTGAAAGCCACGACCCTGCTCGCCTGGGAGCAGGCGCTGGGCAAGGTCCGATCGCGGCGGACGCGCGCGCGTGTCGCTGCCCGCACACCGTAGGTAGTCAGCAGAGCGCTATCGCCGCCAGAGGCGTCAAGCGCCGGGCTGCAGGATCTCCGTCGTGGCGAGCTGCCCGCCGGCCTGCATCCAGGCCGCAACGACGCCGGGAGCGTCGCGGTCGGGGTTGTAGATGTCTTCCTCGCTGGAGAACAGCCCGTCGCCCGCGTAAACCAGCCGGGTCCAATTCGGGAACCAGAACGGTTGACCCTTCGGGTCGGTCGGATGGTCCAGGAGGTTCTTGATCATGACGACGACGGCGTCGTTGTCGTCGTCATGGGCGACCCAGTCATTGGGAAAACGCATGTGCGGGAACGGCGCCATCACCGCGACGATCCAGTCGCGGACCGCTTCGCGCCCGTGAAAGACGCCGTAGTGGTGCTCGGTGTAGACGACGTCCTCGGTGAACAGATCCGCAAACGGTCGCCAGTCGCCCGAGGCGCTGCACCCTTCGACGACTTTGGTGTAGTTATCGACGGCGTTATCGATTTCTGCCCTGCTGAATTTGCCCATAGCGGACACACTAGAACGTGTTTCGGTTTGGGTCGCTCGTATGAATGGGGATCTCGGATGAACGTCATGGACTTGTTCAGCCTGCGCGGTAAGCGGGCGTTGGTCACCGGGGCGTCCAGCGGTATCGGCAGGACGGTGGCCCAGGCCTACGCCCAAGCCGGCGCCGATGTGGCCATCGCGGCCCGCAATGTCGGCGCCCTGCACGACGTCGCCGACGGGCTGGCGGCGGACGGTGCCGGCAAGGTGGTGCCGATCCAATGCGACGTGACCCGGCCCGAACAGGTGAGCAGCATGGTGGATCGGGTGGTCGCTGAGCTGGGCGGCATCGACGTCGCGGTATGCAACGCCGGCATCATCACGGTCGCGCCGATGCTGGAGATGTCGCCCGGGGAATTCCAGCGCATCCAAGACACCAACGTGACCGGCGTGTTCCTGACCGCGCAGGCGGCGGGCCGGGCGATGGTGGCCCAGGGCCGCGGCGGTGTCATCATCAACACCGCCTCGATGTCGGGCAGCATCATCAACGTGCCACAACAGGTCGGCCACTACTGCACGTCCAAGGCGGCCGTCATCCACATGACCAAGGCGATGGCAGTCGAGTTGGCGCCGCACAACATTCGGGTCAACAGCGTCAGCCCCGGCTACATCCTGACCGAGCTCGTCGAGCCGTTGACGGAGTATCACCGCCAATGGGAGCCGAAGATACCGCTGGGCCGCATCGGCCGACCCGGAGAGCTCATCGGCTTGTACGTCTATCTGGCCAGCGAGGCGTCCAGCTATATGACGGGTTCTGACGTCGTGATCGACGGCGGATACACCTGCCCGTAGCGCACGCCCTGCGTCGCCTATCGCTCCAGCTCGCCGGAGATCCCGCGCTCGAGGTTCGCCTGCGTCGCGGACGGCAGCACCAGCAGGCCGTCGAGTTCGTTGCGGGCCACATCGTATGCGCGCTGGCGTTCGTGCGCCGCCGCGGCGGGGTCGGCCGCGACTCGTAACAGGCTCTGCGCCCGCGCGATTCGCTGCTGATCCGCCCGGGAGAAATCGTTGCGGCGCCTGCGGATCGCTTCGGCCTCGGCGGCGTTGAATGCCGTGACGTAGTCCTCGACAGCGGCCATGTATTGCGCAGCACCGTCGCGGTCGTCGAGCAGATCCTCGGCCTTGACGGGGCGCAGGAAATCGGCCCGCAGCTTGGCTTTGTGGAGCGCGATGGTGTTTGCGTCGCGCATGTCGGTCATCAACGGAAAGTCCAGCAGCTTGGCGACGTCGAGCTCGTATTCGAGCCAGCGTGCATCGGTGCGGCCGTGCTCGTCGAGCACTCGTCGGACCGAGCGCCACTGGGACGCCTGACTGACACCGGCACCGTCGGGGGCGGGCGGGTTGGGTGGTCGTGGTCGGCTGACCTCCTGCGGTTGCCCGTCGGTGCGCCGTCGGCCGAATGCGCGCACGGCGGCGACGATCGCGCCCGTCAGCGGTAGGAGCACGATCAACAGCTCCGCCAACCGGAATAGCAAGCCCACACGGCCAGGATGCCACCAAGCATCGCGGGCGTTCGGTCAACTCTGCGGGCGTCCCCCGAGCCCATCGCGAAACAAAGCCTGCCGCAAGGCCTGTTCGCGCGGATCGCTCCAGAGGCGAAAGCCGAGCCGGTTCATCGTTCGGCTTGCCGATCAGCGGACGCCCAGGGCGCCGCCGAGGTATTCCGCTCGGCAGGCCCGGCGGGCGAGCTTGCCGCTGGTGGTCCGTGGGATGGCACCGGCGGGCAGGAGGCGCACGTCTGACACGGTCAGACCGTGCCGCTGTGCGACCGCCGCGCGGATTGAGTCGATCGCCGGCTGTGGATCCTGACGGCTGGTGCCCGCGGCGCGTTCGGCGACGACGACGAGCCGGGCGGCATCCGGCGCATCGCCGTCCGGCACGGCGAACGCCGTGACGTATCCGCGCCGCACGATCTCGGACGCTTCGGCGACGGTGGCCTCGATGTGTTGCGGGTAGTGGTTGCGGCCGTCGATCGTCACCAGGTCCGCGAGCCGGCCGGTCACGTACAGCTCACCGTCGAGATACACGCCCAAGTCGCCGGTGCGCAGCCAGGCGCGGTCGGGTCCGGCGGCTTCCGCATGGCTGCCGTCGGCGAGCCGCGATCGCAGCACGGCGCCGAATGCCCGCCGCGTTTCGTCCGGCAGACCCCAGTAGCCGCGGCCGACGTTGTTGCCCTGCAACCAGATTTCGCCGACCTCGCCGTCCGGCAATTCCGATCCGCTGGCGGCGTCGACGATGACGGCCCATTCGCTGCGCGCGACCTGGCCGCACGACACCTGTGCCACGGCGTTGGGGGAATCCGCGTCGACGGGCACCGCGTGCCCAGCGCCCAGCCGTTCCGAGTCGAAGTACACGGCCGTCGCCTCGGCGGTGGGGGCGATGGTCGCGACGAACAACGTTGCCTCGGCGATCCCGTATGAGGGTTTGAACGCGGTCTTGGGCAACCCGTACGGTTCAAATGCCTTGTTGAAGGTCCTGATCGCGTCGATGCTGACGGGTTCGGAGCCGATGATCATCACCACGTTGCGCAGATCGATGTCGTCACCGCGGCTGGGCAGGCCGCGCTGCGCGGCCCACTCGTAAGCGAAGTTCGGCGCGGCGGTGACGACGTTGCCCTGCCGCGACCCATCGGACAGGGCCTGGATCCATCGCTGCGGCCGGCGAACGAACGCGGTCGGCGACATCAGCGTGGAGTGGCCGCCGTAGACGGCCGGGAAGCCGATCATCGACAGACCCATGTCGTGGTAGAGCGGAAGCCAGCTGACGCCGTGGGTGTTTCGGTCCAGCAGGTCGATGGACAGGATCATCTGCACCAGATTGGTGCCCACCGCGCGGTGGGTGATTTCAACACCGACCGGCGGCCGGGTCGAGCCTGACGTGTACTGCAGATGCGAGACGTCGTCCATGCCGAGCTCGGCAGGCACGAACGACTGCCCGGCCGAGTCGGGTATCGCGTCGATCTCGATCACGCGCGGCCGGCGCAGGTGCGGGTGGCCGTCCAGAAACTTCTGCACCGCCTCTCGCGCGGTTGTCGTCGTGAGTACGAGGGTGGGCGCGGAATCGCGCAGCGCGGTATCGAGCCGTTCGGCGTGCCCGGGCAGCTCAGGAGCGAATAACGGGACCGCGATGGTTCCGGCCTTGATCGCCGCGTAGAAGCCGGCGACGTAGTCGATGCCCTGCGGCGCGAGGACCGCAACGCGCTCACCACGACTGGCGGCTTGCTGGATGCGCGCACCAATGGCTTCCAGCCGGACACCGAACCGGCTCCACGTCACCTCTTCGGCATCTCCGCCGGCCGAACGGCTGTAGTCGAGATAGCGATACGCCACGGTGTCACCGACGTTCGCGATGTTGCGGTCGATCAGCGATATCAGGTTGACCCCGGGCGGCAGCACGATCCGGCCCGCCGCGTCCAGGCAGTCCTCGATCCGAAGTAGGCCATCCGGGCCGTCGTGCCGGGAATCGCGATCCATAACTGCAGTCTAGGCAGGCCGATGGGACCGTCTCGCTGCGGCGAATCGGCAAATGTCAAGAGCGGCGGGCGCATTCGACGATTCCGTCAGACGTTCGATCAGCCCGGGATGGCGGCGCTTCACCCGGCCCCGCCGACGCCCAGCCCGGGCGGTACCCTACCGGCGAGCGGCGTCCAGGGCCGTCCGTCCGCTACTACCAGGAGTTGTCATGCCGGGCCGCAACTATTCCTTTGAAGTCAACCGCACCAGCAGCGCGCCACCCGCGACGGTGTTCCGGTTGGTGGCCGACGGCGCCAACTGGTCGCAGTGGGCCAAGCCGATCGTCATGCACTCGAGTTGGGCCCGCCAGGGCGATCCCGCGCCGGGCGGCGTCGGGGCGATCCGCAAGGTGGGCATGTGGCCGGTCTACGTGCGGGAGGAGACGCTCGAGTACGAGCCGGACCGTCGCCACGCCTACAAGCTGGTGGGGCCCTCAGCTCCGGTCAAGGACTACACCGGCGAGGTGGTCCTTACGCCTAACGCGACGGGCGGAACCGACATCCGCTGGACCGGCGCGTTCACCGAAGGCGCTCGCGGGACGGGCCCGCTGATGCGCGCCGCCATGGGCGGAGCGGTTCGGTTCTTCGCGAGCCGGCTGGTGAAGGCGGCCGAGCGCGAATCCCAAGGCGGGCGATAGCTTTCCGGCAGGGCGCATGACGGCCGCGCCGAGCGGCCGCCACGCTTCGATCACGCTTACGGGTTGTTGAACTGGTTCTCGTAGGTTTGTTGCTGCTGCATGTCCCGATTGAACTGCTGCTCGGCCTCGTCGTTTTGTTCTTGGGCTTGCTGCATGGACTGCTGCAACTGCTGCTGATTGAGCTGCTGCTGCAGCTGGGCTTGATTGTCGTCGCCATCGGCCGCGAAGCCCCCGGTGCGATCCGGCTGGGGTGAAAGGGCCATGTCCGTCAGCCGCACCGATCCCGATGCCACCGAGGTCTCGGCGGCCAGGGGCTGCGCCACGTACCAAGCCGGCAGGGCCACGGTCGCGGCAGCCGCGAGAATGAGGCACGGTAACAGCCGACGGCGCGCGCCGCCGATCGTGGAATGAGGGAGGTCGGTGGTCACCCTTCAGGTATGCGCCACGTCCTTAGCTACCCGCTGGGCCCTGGCTGTCGCCTCGATATGAAGCCGCCGGCGACGTCGATTCAGGCGGGCACCTGAAGGAGAAATTCCCAACCGGAGTGCGCCGACAGATGTTCACCCCGCGCGACATTTGCAACGCCGGCGGGTGGCAACGGATCGCACCGCTGCCGCTCTTGAGCTCGAGCCGCGCGGCGAAGAGCCGCCAGGCGGATGGCCGCCACCGCCTGCAGATCCTTGTCGATGTCACGCATCGCGTGTTGCCTTAACATGAGGCCGGTCCCTCCAGAGCGATGGTCGCCACGCTTTCTCGGGTTTACCCAGCTGGAATGGTTCTTAAGCGCACGGAGCACCGGAATCGCCGCAGCGATCCTTTTACGCGCCGACCACATGGTCAAGCGTGGCGTCTCGAGCCGGTCCCCTTGACCCTCAGCCGGTTACCGGCGAAGCAACCCGGCACGGCGGGCGCGGCGGCCTCGCACGGTTTCCCAGAGCGCGATGAGGACGATGGCAGCGCCGATCCCGATCAGAAATGGAACCCAAGCGATTCCGCCGTTGGCGTTGTGGTAGCCGAACTGGCTGGCCACCCATGAACCGATCAGGCCACCGAGGGCGCCGAGCGCGATGGTCATGATCATGCCGATGTCTTGCTTGCCCGGCATGAGGAGACGCGCAATCAAGCCGATGAGCGCACCCACAACGATGGCGAGAACTATTGACCCGATCATTGCTGGAACTCCTGTCGTAACGGTGCCCGGTGTAGGCCCCACCTTCGACTAGGGGTTCCCTGAACCGGGCGACATATAACACACAGGTTGAACGGGCCGGACTTCGTTACTGGGACGCTTTTTCGCTTTCATACTTC
This sequence comes from Actinomycetota bacterium, assembly GCA_036338755.1. Lineage (GTDB taxonomy): Bacteria > Actinomycetota > Actinomycetes > Mycobacteriales > Mycobacteriaceae > Mycobacterium. Next base: position 335,638 of record JAYZBN010000036.1, read on the forward strand.
TCGGTCATGTGCGCCACGGCGTCTAACTGCGACTGGGCCAAGGCATCCCGAGCCTGACCGGCACGGGCGGCGGCATCCAGCGTCGGCTGCGCCTGGCCCTGGAAATGTGGCATGACTTCGGCGGCGAACAGTTCGGCCGACCGTCGGGTCGCGGCGGGGTTAGCCCACTCGTGGCCCATCTGCAGCATGCAGCCGAAGCCGCCGGACTGATCCCACAACCGCTGCACCTGTTCGCGCGCTCGCTCCGGCGTACCGATGACGCCCGCCCCGTTCTCATTGATGACGTCGATCATTTCGTCGAGCTGGTCTCCGGGCATCGTCATCTGCGGGAAGGCCGCCACCTTCTGGAAGTAGCGAAACCACGGCTCGATGCCGAACTTGACCTCTTCGCGCGCCTGCTTCTCGGTCTCCGCGAGGTGGAACAAACCGACCAGGCTCCAATTGTTGCGGTCGACCTGCGTGCCGAAGGCCGCGGCGCGCTCCTCGACGATGCCCCAGTGGTAGGACAGCGCATTGAATCCTTCGACGGTCAGGGTCGCCCCGATGGACAGCAGGCCGATGCCGTGCTTGCCGGCCAGCCGCGCACCCGTCGGTGACGCGACCGCGGCGACCGACAGCGGGATCCCGCCGTCGGAGTATGGGGCAAGCTGCAGCTTGGCGTCGAAGAGCTGATGGGTGGCGGTTTTGGCGCTGACCGTCTCGCCGGCCAGCAACCGCACGACGATGTCGAGGTTGGTTTCCAGGAGCTCGCGGGTGTCGGTCGGGGTAAGGCCGATCATGGACGAGTCGCTGGGCAGCGAGCCTGGCCCCACGCCGCCGATAATGCGGCCGTGCGTCAGGTGATCCAGCAACATCAGCCGGTCGGCGACCCAGAGCGGATTGTGATACGACAGCGAAATGACCCCGGTGCCGAACCGGATGCGTTTTGCCCGTTCCGCGGCGGCAGCTATGAAAACCTCTGGGGAACTGATGATTTCGCTACCGGCCGAATGGTGTTCACCCAACCAGACTTCGTCGAAACCCAGGGCGTCGAGGTGCTCGATGAACTGCAGATCCCGCTGCAAGGCCAGCGTCGGGTTGGTGCCCGCGCGGTGGAACGGGGCGATGAAGTATCCGAATCTGAGCTTCGACATTGACGTCCCCTTGCATCCGAGTTGCGGAGAACCATAACTCGGATAACGGGTTGGGCCCTAGGCCCAGACAAGGGTTCAGCCGATGGGGCCAGGTGATCCCGGCCCCACCGGCTATTCGAACAAGTCTTGAGGTCTTCTAGTGACGCGAGACGCGGTTCGCCCGATCAGTAACCGCCGCAGACGTTGCCGATGCATCCGCCGCCGCCACCCGGTCCGCCGCCACCGCCGCCGACGCCGGGAATGCTGCCGCCGCCACCGCCGGGGCCACCGCCACCGGTCGGGCCGCCGGGAATGCTGCCACCGCCACCGCCGGGGCCACCGCCACCGGTCGGGCCGCCCGGAATGCTGCCGCCGCCGCCGTTGGGTCCCCCACCGCCGTTCGCGCCGCCGGGTTGACCACCGCCGCCGTTCGGGCCGCCCGGTTGACCACCGCCGCCGGGCGCGGTGGAGGGCGCGACGCTGGACGACGGGGTGGTGGTCGGAGTGGTCGTGGTGCTCGGGCCACCTTTATTGCCGCCGCCGCAGGCAACCGACAACACGAGCATCGCCGCACCGCCGAATAGCGCGACCGTCGTCCTCGGTCCTGATCTCATCGGATCCCCCAATCTCCACATGCGCCACTTCGCGCCGCCCACCTTTTCTTACCCCACAGCGGGACCGCGCAAACAGATTGAGGAGCCAAGACCGCGGCATCCAAGATGGCCATTGCGCAGATGCGATGGGCCATTGCGAACGGCCTTGGCTAGCAATTCGCTCCGGGAATGCAGCCGGTGAGCGTGGCGGCGTGCACGCCCGGCGCTGGCGCGCCAGTCTGCATCGTCGCGACGCCGGAGGATGAATGCGTCGCCGGCGTCGAGGCGCCGCCCGTCGGGCTAACGCCGGTGACACCGAATCCGACCGTCAAACCAACCGCCGCCGCCCCGCCGAACACGGCTAACGCGTTCCTGATTGTGGTCTTCATCAGGCGCTCTTCTCTGTTCGGGGCGTTTGTTAAATCTAAACGCAAGTTTGTTACAAGCTAAATCCTACACTTAAGCAACTATCCGCTAGGTAAATTTTTGGCATCGCGTGTGGAAGCGAACCGAAGCAGGGCGAGCACCCAGCCACAGGCATGGTCGAATCAGGGGCATGGCGACGTGCCGATGCACGGCGACGCCGGGTTCTAGGACCGATCAGTGGCGGCCACGCCGGTCGACGGGGCCGGCGCGACCGAGCCGCTGGCTAATCTTCTTTGTTGATCAGCTTGCGCAGCGCGACCCGGTCGGACTGCAGCAGTTCGGCAATGCGGGGCCGGTTCACCTCGGCGACGATGATCTCACCGACCTCCTGATAGACCTCGCTGAAGATGCCGTGCGATTTCATCTTCGCGGTCTGATACTGGTTGTCCTCGGTCGGCGTCACATAGATCACCGCGTCGGCCTTGAAGCGGTGCACCAGCCACAGGTGGATCAGCGTCATCAGCCGCTTCTGTCGTAACTTCTCGGCGAAGGTGTTCTGGTCGCGCACCTGGAGGATGCTGCGACCGTGCCGGTCCTTGATCGGGTCGACGATGACGTTCGCCAGCTGCTCGTCGTCGTTGCCGTAGATGCCGAGTTCGAGCACGTCCGAGCCGGCCCGGCGCGGCCGCAGTTGGACGCGGAGTTTCTCGTCGAGCTTGTAGTTCTCGCTCCACATCGCCAGCCACTCCTCGAGCAGCTTTTTCGGCACCTCGGTCTGCACCAGGTGCTGGTGCTGAGTCGAGCCCTCGCCCATCGCCTTGGTGGTCGCGGTGCGGCCCGAGGAGGCAGTCAACGCCGCATCGCTGCGCGGGCCGCCGACCAGCGTTTGTGGTGTGCGGTAAGGCGATTCGACCAGGCGCATCTTGCGCTGCAGGCGGGCCAGCGCGAGCATGCCGTCCTGTTGCAGCGAGGTCGCGAACTCCTCGGCCGCGACGCCGTCGATCTGGTGCCCGCCGTAGGTGATGAAGTTGAAGACGAAGCCCATCTTGCCCAGTTCCTCAGGGAACTGTTTCATCTGCTCGTCGGTCATGCCGGTGGTGTCCCAGTTGAACGACGGCGACAGGTTGTAGGCCAGCATCTGGTCGGGGAACTCGGCGTGGATGGCGTCGGCGAACTGCTTGGCGTCGGCCAGGTCGGCAGTCTTGGTCTCCATCCACAGGATGTCGGCGAACGGCGCGGCCGCCAGTGATTTCGCGATCGCGTACGGGATGCCGCCGCGGATCTGGTAGTAGCCCTCGGGCGTCTTGGACAGCTCGCAGTCCCAGCCCGGGTCCACACCCAATTCTTTCGCCTTGGTCTTGGCGGAGTACAGGGACGCACGCGCCGCGAAGGCTCGCCATTCGTCGACGCTCATGTCGGCCGGCTCGCCCTCGCTGGCATCGAACTCGAGCACCTCGGCGACGGCCTCGCCGTAGGTCATCAGCCCCGCGTCGTCCTCCCAGGCCGCGACGAACCGGGACTCGACCTGGTCGAACAGGTCATCGATCGAGTGTTGCCCGTTTTTGCGCCAGGCATCGACCGCGTCGGAGATGACGCCGTGGATGCCCTGCCGCTCGAGCCAGGCCCCGGCCTCGGCGTACTCCCCCTCGGGCAGCGCATAGAGAAGGTGGCCGTTGAGGTCTTTGACGCCCAGTTCGTAGAAGCGGCGCACCATCGCCAGGAAGCATGACTTGTACGACGGGATGTTGAGGTTGGTGGCGCCGAGCAGGAACGGCTGGTCGCGCTCGTCGGCCCGGCTGTCGAGCAGGTTGGCCGCCTCGGCATCGGTACGGGCGACGATGATGCCGGGCACCTTCATGATGTCAAGCTGGAAGCGAGCGGCGTTGAGCCGTTTGATCTGCTCATCCGACGGCACCAGCACCTTGCCACCCTGGTGGCCACACTTCTTGGTGCCGGGGCGCTGGTCCTCGATGTGGTACCCCGGCACGCCGACCTCGACGAACCGACGGATCAGGTTGCGCACGTGGGGATCGCCACCGTGGCCGGTGTCCGCGTCGGCGATGATGAACGGCCGGTAGTCGTACTGCGTGGCGGTCGCCCGCTGCTGCTCGCTCATGTTCAGGCGCTGGTATTGCTGGTTGCGGTCGGCAGTCAGCAGGGCGCGCACCAGCACGGCGGCGTCGTCGGGCACCTGACTCAGCGGGTAGCTGGCGAGGTCGGGTCCCGGGTCCTCGGTGGTGGAGCCCTTGGCCGACGTCGCCCAGCCGCCCAGGTAGATCCCCTCGATACCCATGCGCTTCATCGCGACGGCCTGGCCGGGCGAATACGGGCCGAACGTGGTGATGCTTTTCTTCTCGGCGAACAGCTCGCGCAGCCGTTCGTAGAACGCGGCCGCCGCGTTGCGGGCGACGGTGTAGTCGGTGGGGATCGTGCCGCGCTGTTCCGCTACCTGGCGGGCGGTGAAGAGGCGCGTGATGCGGGAAAAGCGCGGGTCGTCGAAGTATTGCTGCGTGGCAGCGACCTCGTCGTCGAACGATGGCCGGACCTGTGTGTCCTTGTCAATGATCGCCATGCCTTACGCTCCTCTTCGCACACGATTCCAATGAATGTGAGTCTATCCCCGGCAACGGCAGTTCAATCAGGGGTCGAAGCACTCGAGCCAAAACTGTTGGCGCATCCGGTTGCCGGGGTGCGGGGCCGCATGTGGCGTCAACACCTTGGGGCACAAGGCTTTTCGATACGGCATCGATCACGGGGCGGTAGCACGACGGGCCAGCCAGTCCCGCTGGCGACGGACGAACCCCGCATCGACGGCCTTACCATGGCCGGGGACGTAGATCGCGTCGGGGCCCCCGGCCGCCAGCAGCCGATCCAAAGTCGCGGGCCAGGCCGCGACATCGGAGTCGGCGTCGATCGCGGGATCGGCGGACTCTTCCACCAAGTCGCCGGTGAACACCACGGTCCGCTCGCCTTGATCGGTCCCGGGTACGACCACGACCAGGTCGGAGGCGGTATGGCCACTCCCGAAGTAGGCGATCTGGACCGCCCGGTTTCCCAGGTCGACGACGGCGTCGTAAGCGCCGCGGCGCGGAGGCCGCAGTGCCGCGATCGCCGCGTCCACCTCGGCGGGGTCGGCGCCGTGACGCAACGCGTCCTCGCGGAGTTGATCGGTGGCACAGGACAGGTGTTCGGCCACCTCGGGGGCGCAGTGTATTTGCACCTCGGTGAACGCCGACGAACCCAGCACATGGTCGAAGTGCTTGTGCGTCAAGACGATATGGCTCACCGAGCGCCTGGCAAGCAGCCGGGCGTCGGCGTCGATCGCGGCGGCCTCGCGCAAGGTGCTCCCCGTGTCGACGAGCAACGCGCCGGTACGGCCCCCCACCAGCCCGATGGTCACGTCGCAGAACGGGAGCCGGCAGCGGTGCACGGTGCCGGTGAGCCGTTCCCAGGCGAGATGCACACCAGGAACGTAGCCACCCGGGCTTCCGCTCGGCGCGCATTTCTCCGCCATGATACGTCGGAAATGGTTGACATGTCGGGAAGATCCGACATATCTTGCCGGATGTGGGTAGCGTCGATCGCGTCTTTCTCGCCTTGGCCAACCCGGTGCGGCGCGAACTGCTGGAGATCCTGTTCGACCAACCGCTCTCGGCGGGGGAACTCAGTGAACGGTTCGAGCTCAGCCGGCCCGCGGTCGCCGAGCACCTCAAAGTGCTACGCGACGCCGGGCTGGTGGCCGACCAGCCGAAGGGGCGTCATCGCATCTATCGCTTGACCGCGGAGCCGTTGGCGGAACTCGGCGACTGGTTGCATCCCTTCGAAAAGTTCTGGCGCGCCCGACTGGCCGCGCTCGCCGATGTAGCCGAGGAGCTCAAATGACCGAACGGTTCGCGACGATCCGGGTGGACCAATTCGTGGCTGCGCCACCGGCTGCGGTGTGGCGATCACTGACCGAACCCGCGCTGCTGAGGCAGTGGTGGGCCGAGGGTGAAGTGGCCGCGGTGGTGGGCCACCGGTTCACCCTCGACATGCCGGGCTTTGGCAAGCAGCCGTGCACGGTGCTCGAGGTCGACCCGCCGCACCTGTTCGCCTACACGTTCACCGCCGCCTGGACGCTGACCTGGCGGCTGGAAGCCGAGTCAAATGGCACGCGAGTGTTCTTGGAACACAGCGGGTTTGACCTCGACGCCAATCGCATGGCGCGGGCGTTCGAGCGCACGGGGCCGGGATGGCGCGACGTCGTCCTCCCCCGCCTCGCGGTGCTTGGTGCTCGACCGACTCCCTGATGCGCGGCGCGCCGGGTTTCGGCGCGCATCGCACCGGCTATCTCCCCGGGATGGCTATCACCGATTCCCGCGAAGTCGTCATCGAGGCGACGCCCGACCAAATCATGGACGTGCTGTTCGACATCGAGACGTTGCCCGAGTGGTCGTCGGCGCACAAGGAGGTCGAAGTGCTCGAACGCGACGATCAGAACCACCCGACCCGATCCAGGCAGGTCGTCAAGCTCGTCGGCGTCAGCGATGAACAGGAACTGGCATACACCGTCTACGACGACGGCGTCGGCTGGACCCTGGTCAGCTCCAAACAGCAACGCGCGCAAGAGGGTCGCTACACGCTGACCCCCGAGGGGGACTCCACGAAGGTCCACTTTGAACTGACCGTCGATCTAGTGGTGCCGGTTCCGGGATTCCTGGTCAAGAAGGGCGCCAAAAGCCTGATGGACACCGCCACCGAGGGACTGCGCAAGCGGGTGCTCGAGGTCGAAAAGCGCGGCAGGTAGCGCGCCCCGAATCGCGGTGAAATCGGGACCTTCCCGACCGCGGGCGCGCGAGTCAGACTGTTCTTATGAATTCGACTTGGGCGGGCACATATCACGGGGGCGCGGCGGTGCTGGGTGCGCTGGCGCTGCTGGGGGCCCTGGTCGGCTGCGGCGGCGACGGGCATAGCCACCCGACGACCTCGTCGGCTCCGAAGGTGACGACCCTCGGGAGAACGGCGCCGAACGCGCCTGCGGACGGACCGTTGGCGATCAGCAGCCCGGCTTTCGCCGACGGTGCGCCGATTCCGGTGCAATACACCTGCAGAGGCGCCGACATCGCGCCGCCATTGGCGTGGTCGGCACCGTCGGGTGGCGCCCTCGTCGTCGACGACCCCGATGCCGTCAACGGCCTGTACGTGCACTGGGTCGTCATCGGAATCGCACCGGGCGGCGGCAGCACGGCCGACGGACAGGCTCCGGCGGGGGCGACCGTCCTGCCGAATACGGCCGGCCAGGCCGGGTACAAGGGCCCCTGTCCCCCGGCGGGAACCGGCACGCATCATTACCGGTTCACCCTCTACCAGCTGCCCAACGACTATCAGCTGCCCGGCGGCCTGGCCGGTGTTCAGGCGGCGCAGACCATCGGGGGTGCCGCGACCGCGCAAGCGCAGCTCACCGGAACGTTCGGCGGCTGAACCGGAGCGGACCCGCCATGTCAACGCAACCGACGTTAAACGTCACGCAGGCAATACAATTCGCCCAGCTCGTCAATGCCACGTACGCGACGCCGCCCGGCGATCTGACGAACAAGGCGGGTCAGGCGCTGAGCGCCGGCGGCGTCGACTACACCGTGGTCACCACGATCTACGCCAACGATCTGGCGACCGACATGGATCCGAGTCGAGCCGACGACGAAGTATCCATCGGGCTGATCTGCCGGGAGAACACAGCGGGCGACGTCGCGATCGCGATTCGCGGCACGGAAGGATGGCTGGAATGGATTCACGACGCCGACTTTCTCCAGGTGCCGTGCCCGTTCCTGGCCGGCGCCGGCAACACCGAAGACGGCTTCACCGCCATGTACGAATCCCTGAGGACCGGAGCCACGCCGGGCGCACCGACGGTGGTCGACGCGCTCGCGAAACTTCCGTCCCCGCAACCCGGCTCCGTGACGATCTGCGGGCACAGCCTCGGCGGGGCCCTCGCGACACTGCTCGCCCTTGACGTCGCCGCCAACACAACGTTTACCGACCCGGTCGTTTACACCTACGGCAGCCCACGCACCGGCGACTCCCTGTTTGCGGCCACCTTCGACCACGTGGTCAAAGACTCCTGGCGCATCGCAAACCGCCTGGACATCGTCCCTGCGCTGCCCCCGCCGCTGGACTACGAGCATGTGCTCAATCCGGTCGAGCTCATCCCCGTCCGCTTGGTTCCGTGGCCGCCGAAGACATTGGTCAAATACACGGTGTCATGCGAACATTCGCTCGCGACCTACCTGTACCTGCTGTCCCTGCAATCCGGCGGCCCCGAGCTTCCCCTCGAAGCCGCCTGCAAACCCTGACTCAGGCCATGTCGTCGAGCGCCTGATAGGCGGCGTTGTAGCCGGGAGTGAAGGTGATGCCCGGTCCGCCATGGCATCCGGCGCCGGCGAGATAAAGGCCGTCGATCCCGATGGGCATATCGAGGAAGCCCTTCGGGCCGGGCCGGTTGGGGCCCATCAGGTCGGGGTGCAGCAACCCGTGGCAGAAGTCGCCCGAGGGCGCGCCGAACATGGTGTTCATGTGATACGGCGCGAACGTGATGTGGCGTATCACGATGTCCTTGAAGTTCGGCGCCAGTCGAGTGATCTTGTCGATAACCCGTTGCGCCATTTCATTTTTGAGATGCCCGTGCTGATCTCGGTTGACCTCGACCGGGAAGGCGTAGGCAAAGACGCTCGCCGCGTGCTTGCCGGGCGGCGCCAGGGCGGGATCGTGCACCGATGGGATCTGCATTCCCATCGACGGGTTGTCCGGAACGATGCCCCGCCGGCAGTTCTCCCAGTGCACCTGTTGGGATTCGGGTGACCCGAAGATTCCCACCGACTGTTGCATGCCCTCGTCGTTGAGGAACTCGTACGGCGGAGCGAATTCGGGCAGCTCGTCGAGGGCGAAGTGAATCTGGACGAACGATGCCCGGTGGTCGCGGCCGGAGATCCGCGAGATTACCTGCGCTGAAACGTGTTCGGGTGCGATCAGTTCGGCGAGCGTGATATCGGGCGACAGATTGGACACCACGATCGGCGCCGAGATCGTCGACCCGTCTCGCAGCCGCACGCCGGTCACCTTGTCGCGCACGACGAGGATCTCCTCCGCCTTGGTCCGGAACCGGATCTCGCCGCCGTGGGCGATGAAGAGCTCACGCAGATGTTCGGTGAGCGCGCCGATGCCCCCCTTGAGCTTGGTCATCATCGCGGTGCTGTCGTCGGGTACCGCCAACGCAAACGCCAAACAGGTTGCGCTGCCCGGCGTGTACGGCCCGCGGTAGGTCGAGTTCACGGCCAGGAAAGCCAGCATCCCGCGCATCACTGCGTGCTTGTCTTTGTCGGGCAGGTAGCGGTCGATCACGTCCATGGCCGAGCCGAACAGCATCTCGTGGATCGCCCGGCGTTCGTCGTCGTTGGCCGCGCAGGCATACATCTCGTCGAGAGTCTTGGGCGGCCGGCGGACGTCGAAGCGGCCCAGCGCTTTTGCCGGTCCCTGACTCCAGCCGATCAGTTCGGCCATGCCGGTGATGGCCTCCAGCCCGTGCTTTTCGCTCAGGTGTGTCATCAGCCGCATCGGGTCGCGGTAGAAGATCATCGGCTCTTCGCCATGCTCGCCGATGTTGGTTGACATCACGTCGGGCTCCACCGCCGGTAGCGCGTCCAGTCCGAGGTCCTTGCTGAGTTGGCTCGCCATCGGAAACTGCACCGAACCGGCGATCTCGTACCGGAAGCCGTCGATCAATTCGACCGTCGCGGCCATGCCGCCCGCGTAGCTGTTGGCTTCCAGGCACACGGTGCGCAGGCCCGCGCGTTGCAGAATCGCCGCGGCGGTCAGCCCGTTGTGTCCGGCGCCCACCACGATGGCGTCGTAATCGGTATCGCCCATGATCTTGACCCTCGCCTCAATCGGGTACCCGCGAGCCAAGGATATGTCAGTACTGACGCAATTGGAAGACGTCAGCCGTGCCCACCCACCTGGGATACGATCACCGCTGAGATGAGCGCCCCGGGCAACCGTCATGAACAACGACGACGATCGACGCATGAGGCACTTCGCCGAGCGGCGCTGAAGAGCTTCGCCCACAAGGGGTTTGCCAACGTCACCGTCACGGAGCTGGCCCGGGAGGCCGGTGTCACCGAGCGCACGTTCTTCCGGCATTTCCCGACCAAGGAAGCCGTGCTTTTTCAGGACTACGAGACGCAATTGGAATGGCTCACCGAGGCGCTTGCCCACCGACCGGCCTCGGAATCGCTGTTCGATGCGGTGCTGGCAGCCGTTGCCGCCTTCCCGCACGACCTCGAAGTGGTGCGCCAAGCCGCGACCGCTCGCGCCGAGCTGATCAGCGCCGAGCGGATCGCCGGTCACCTGCGGGTGGTGCAGTCCTCGTTCGCCCGCGTGCTCACCGATTTCGTCAAAGGACGGAATCCGGATATGGCGAACATCGATCTAGCCGCCGAGGTCGCAGGTTCTGTGGTCGCCGCGGCTCTCGTTGCCGCAGTGGAGAATTGGGGCCGTGGCGGTTGTTCGGGCGACTTGGGCGCAGACGTGACCGCGAGTATGGATCTGGTGCGCTCCGGTCTGGCGCCGCTCGCCTGACGGCGTGCGCGTCTCGCGCGAGTACATCACAGGCCGGTGGCGGTGTCGACGGCCGCGCCGATGAAGCGGCGAAGTGCGGGACTGTTGGCCCGCTTCAGAAACACCAGGACAACGGGGATGTCGGGAGCGCCCCGCAGCGCGACGAATCGCACGCCCGGGTGGATGCTGCGCCTGATGGCGACGTCTGGGATGACTCCGACACCCCGGTCGGCCGCGACGGATTCGATCCATTCATCGAAATTGGTTGTCTCGACGATGGTTTCGGGGCCAGCGCCCGCGGGCCACGACCAGGGGCCGGTAGTGCCGCTGGTGGTGTTGACGACGAGCGGCCAGCGTGGCACCTCGGACCAGTCGAGCTCTGCCCGCTTCGCAAGGGGTGAATGAACGGAACACACCGCCACTCGTGGCTCGTCGAAAAGGTGCACGATTCGGACGGCGGTCGACGTCACGTGCCCGCGCACCACGGCGACGTCGACCCTCCCCTGCTGGACCGCACCGAGCGCGTCGTCGGTGCGGATCAGGTTGACGGTAGTCTGGGCGGCACGTTCGAATGCCGCGACGGTGTCCTGCGCCCATGGGTCGGGCAACAGCCAGCTGAACCCCAGGCGGATGCTCGCCTGTTGCCGGACGGCGTCGACACCGCTGCCCAACTCGGCGAGCACCCGTTCGACGTACCCGAGGAAAACCCGGCCGGCCTGTGTGGTCGCCACGTGCCGCGAGCTGCGGTCCAGCAGCGTCGCCTCGAGCGCCTCTTCGAGCTGCTGGACGGTGCGACTCAGCGCGGGCTGGGTGATGCTCAGTTCCTTGGCGGCTTGCGTGAATGATGCGAGGCGTGCCACCGCTTCGAATGCGCGCAGATGACGCAACTCGACCCGGCCCGCCTGCACCACGTCCATGCCTGATGAGCATAAATGCTTCACAGAAGGCATTTCACGCGGGATTCCCGCGGGCCTGGCGTCGGTTGCAATGGGGGCGCAACCCGCGCTGTACCTAGGAGGAAAGATGCCGCTGTTGTATGTCGACCTCATCGAGGGTCGTACACCGGTCGAGGTTCGCGCTCTGCTGGACGCGATCCACGAGGCGGTTGTCGAAGCGTTCGGCGTTCCGGAGCGGGACCGATATCAAGTGGTGCGCACCCACCCGGCCCACGAGATCGTCACGCTGGATACCGGTCTCGGCATCGAGCGCTCAGCCCGCCAGGTGGTCTTGCACATGGTGAGCCGGCGACGTCCGCGCGAACTCAAGCAGAAATTCTATGAACTGCTGGCCTTCCGCCTCGCCGACCGGTGCCGGCTCGACCCTGCCGACCTGATCGTTTCGGTCACCGAGAACGACGACGAGGACTGGTCTTTCGCCCACGGTAGGGCGCAGTTCCTGACCGGTGAGCTCACGTGAGCGCCGCGATGGGTTTGACGACACGCCTCACCGAACTGTTCGGGATCGAGCAGCCGATTCTGCTCGCACCGATGGCGTTGATCTCCGGGGGCCGGCTCGCGGCGGCGGTGACGCAGGCGGGCGGCCTGGGCCTCATCGGCGGGGGCTACCCCGACGCCGAATGGCTGCGATCCCAGATCGACCGGGCTCAGGGCGCCCGAGTCGGATACGGCTTCATTACCTGGAGCCTCGCCCAAAATCCAGGGGTCCTCGACATCGCACTGGCCCAGCGGCCGGCGGCGGTGATGCTGTCGTTCGGCGAATTGCAGCCGTTCGCCGACCGCATCCACGCTGCCGGCGTTCCGCTTATCGCGCAGGTGCAAACCCTCGATCAGGCGCGCGGCGCCTTGGCTGCCGGGGCGGAGGTCATCGTCGCGCAGGGCGGCGAGGCAGGCGGCCACGGAATGAGCGTGCGGTCGACCTTCACCTTGGTGCCCGAGGTCGTCGACTTCGTCGCCGAACGTTCGCCCGACACGTTGGTGGTAGCGGCAGGCGGCGTCGGCGACGGTCGCGGGTTGGCGGCTGCGCTGGCGCTGGGCGCCGACGGCGTGGTCGTGGGAACCAGGTTCTGGGCGACGCCGGAAGCGCTGGTGTCACCGCGGGCGCAGGATCGCGCAGTGGCGGCAGGCGGAGACGACACCGTGCGTACCCGCGTCTATGACCTTGTGCGCCGCCTCGATTGGCCCGCCGGATACAACGCGCGGGCGCTGGAAAACGCCTTCCTGGACACGTGGCAGGGCAACGAGGCCGAGCTGTCCGCGCGGCTGCCCGAAGCCATCGCTTCCTACGAGAAGGCCGTCGCCGCAGAGGATTTCGACACCGCTGCGATATTGGTCGGCGAAGGGGTAGGACGCGTACGCGAAGTCCATCCCGCCGCTGACATCGTCGCCGACATGGTCAGCGAAGCGGCGCACATCCTGAATCGGGCGCGACGCTGAGTTGGTGAAGGGAACGTTCCGCGGTGCGCAACAACTGGCTTTCCCATTGATCGCGAAACTTCCGCGCCTCGAACATGTAGCTGCGTGGCGCCGGATCTGGTTTGCTCAGCTCAGTACGTCTCTTCACCCGGCAGGAGTTCGCTGATGGCCCGTCTCAATGTGCCGGACGGCCCGGGCGGCGAAGCCGCCATGATCTGGACGCTACGGCCGCAACTCGGTGACATGGTCGAACGCATGATCCGCGGCGCGTACCAGCAGAGCATCCTGCCCGTCGACGAGCGTGAGCTGGCCAGGATGCGCATCGCTCAGATCAACGATTGCGTTGCGTGCTCGGATTTCCGCGCCCGATCTGTGCTCGATGCCGGGGTGGCACCAGAGCTCTACGACAACGTCGCCGCGTACGCCACCTACCCGGGATACAGTCCGCGCCAACGCCTTTGCATCGAGTACGCCGAACGCTTCGCCACCGATCACGCCTCCCTCAACGACGAGTTCTTTCAACGACTTCGGCGGGAATTCACGGACGAGGAGATCCTGGATCTCACGCTGTGCGTTGCGGTCTTTCTTGGCCTCGGGCGCTCGTTGAGCGTGCTGGGCGTCGACCAGTCGTGCGCCATCGACCTCTGATCATCCATCCGGAAGGAACACATGGACATCGCCACCGTCGACGAACTGTTGAGCACGACGCGCTCGGTTCGCAAACGCCTCGATCTGACCCGCCCGGTGGGTCGCGAGGTGATCCTGGAGTGCATTCAGCTGGCGATGCAAGCCCCGACGGCCAGCAATACCCAGGACTGGCGGTGGCTGGTGATCACCGATGCGGACAAGCGGGCCGCCATCGCCGAGATCTACCGCAGCATCGGCGCGCAATACCTGGCGTACGCGGCCGACAACGCGACCGACGCGCAGACGAAGCGGGTGTACCAGAGCGCGATGAGCCTGACCGAGACGCTGGCCGACGTGCCGGTGCACGTCATCCCTTGCCTCAATCAGCGCATCGACACGGCCGAACCCGGCATCGCCGCGGCGGCCTGGGCGTCGATCATCCCGGCGGGCTGGAGCTTTCTGCTGGCGTTGCGCTCCCGCGGCCTGGGATCGGTGTGGACGACGATGCATCTGTTCAAGGAGCGAGAGGTCGCCGAACTGCTCGGCATTCCGCCGACCGTCACGCAGGCCGCGCTCTTTCCGGTCGCGTACACCATCGGCACCGACTTCCGGCCGGCCAAGCGGCCGCCCGCGGAGACCATCACGTTCTGGAACAGTTGGGTACCGGCTGACGGAGAAAGCTGATGCAGTCCTACACCGTGCGATTCCACGTCGATGCGCCGCCGAAACGGGTCTGGCGGGTGCTGCATCCGCCGGTGCCGCCGGACGCGCCCAGGCCGCGGGTTCTCGAGTGGCCGACGGGCAGCATGAAAATCCTCAACGAGGGCAACGAAGCCGGCGAGGGTCTGGTCCGCACCTGCGTCTTTCCGGTCCCTAAGTACCTGCTGTCCGGCGGCAGGGCGCGCTCGTGGGAGACGGTGACCGAGGCCGAGCTCAACAAGCTGTCGCGGTACACCGCGGTCGGTGCCCCGCTGTGGTCCCGCGCCGAGGGCTATCACCAGCTCGAAGAGCAACCCGACGGCACCACGGTGCTGACGTTCCACGAGACCTATCACGCCTACAACCCGGTGCTGCGCTTCTTCCTGGAACGCCCCGTGCACGCGAAGATTTCCCGGGACAATCTCGAGACCTACGAGCACGCGCTCAGTCATGCGGGCAGGGTGCGGCGGCTCCCCTAGGCCTTCTTTGCGGCTCGGCGATGTCGCAACGGTGAATTAGGTGCATGATCCCGGTACCCTCGATCTCTATGGGTGGAGTACCTACCGCGGCACGGTTGGTTGCTGCGAGCCTGATGGTCGCGGGCTGGATCGCGTCCACGGTGGTTGCCAGCGCCGATCCGGACGACACACCGGGACCGGCACCCGGGCCGGGCCCGGGGTCACCGGCACCGGCCGCTGCGCCGTCCCCGGGGGCGCCGCCGCCTGCGCCGGCAGGGCCGAAAACGTCCATCGACAAGGACGGCATCTACGCGGTGGGTAGTGACATCGCGCCCGGCATCTACAGCTCTGGCGGCCCCGCCGGCGATGGCACCTGCTACTGGAAGCGGACCAATCCGGACGGCGGCATCATCGACAACGCCATGTCCAAAAAACCGCAGGTCGTCCAGATCGATCCGGGTGACAAAGCGTTCAAGACTTCCGGCTGCCAGCCCTGGCAGCTGACGCCGGGTGCCGCTCTGCCCGCGACCTCACCGCCCGCGGGTGTGCAGGGCACGCTCGGAATCCTCAATAGTTTGCTTGGTGGGGGCGCCCAGCGGGCACCATCGGCCTCTCCGGCTCCGCAGGCGCCGGCGGTGTCTCCGGCTCCGCAGGCGCCGGCTGGGTCTCGGGCGCCGCAAGCGCCGACCGCTCCTGCGACCTCGCAAGCGGCACATTCCTGACCGTCCTCGCTGACGGTCGACGCCGACGACCCGCGGCGGGCCTGTTTTCGCTACCGTGGCGCCGTGGCACATGCGCGGACAATTGTCGTCGTCGGTGCCGGCGTCAGCGGATTGACGTCGGCCATCTGTCTGGCCGAGGCGGGTCGGCCGGTGCGGGTCTGGGCGGCCGCGACGCTGAAGCAGACCACCTCGGCGGTGGCCGGCGCTGTCTGGGCTCCCCCACGGCCGGCCGAGCGCGCGGCCGAAACGCTGGGCTGGACCGAACACTCGCTGCGAGTGTTCACCGATCTCGCCGCGGACCCAGACTCCGGAGTGCAGCTGGCACCCGCGCTGGCCGTCGGTGAGCTGACCGCGAGCGAGGCGATGTCTTCGGCGGCGTCGCTGATCCCCGATCTGCGGCCGGCCGATCAGGCCGACATTCCCGACGGCTTTGATACCGGGTTTCGCGCGACCGTGCCGATGATCGACATGCCGCGCTACCTCGACTACCTGACTCGGCGGCTCGCAGCGGCCGGCTGCGAAGTCGAGGAGCGTCCGGTGCAATCGCTGTCCGAGGCCGCCGACGCCGCTGAAATCGTCGTCAATTGCGCCGGCCTCGCCGCGGGCGCGCTGAGCGGTGACGACACCGTGCGGCCGCTGTTCGGCCAACACGTGGTGCTCACCAATCCCGGTCTGCGGCAACTGTTTCTGGAACTCAACACCGGGCCGCAATGGACCTGTTACTTCCCCCATCCGCAGCGGGTGGTCTGCGGCGGCATCAGCATTCCCGGCCGCTGGGACACCACCGCCGAACCCGAGGTCACCGAGCGAATCCTGCAGCGCTGCCGTCGCATCGAGCCGCGACTCAATGACGCCGAGGTGATCGAGGTCATCACCGGACTGCGCCCCGACCGGCCGTCGGTACGGGTGGAAGCCGAACCGCTGGGGCGATCGCGGTGCATCCACAATTACGGCCACGGCGGCAACGGCGTCACGTTGTCCTGGGGTTGCGCGCGCGACGTGGTGCGCCTGGTTGACGGCGCCTGACGTCAGGCGCCGGTACGCCGAATCACCAAGGACAGCAACCAACTAACGATCGACAGCACGATCGCGGCCCAGATCGCGGTCCACCAGAAGTGATCGATGTGCAGTCCCCAATGCGTGGTGTGTTCGGTGATCCGCGCGGTGATCCAGAGCATCAGCGCGTTGACGACGACGTGGAACAGGCCGAGCGTCAGAATGTAGAGCGGGATCGACAAGATCTGGACGATCGGCTTGATGAACGCGTTGACCAAACCGAAGATCACCGCGACGACGAAGATGA
Source organism: Actinomycetota bacterium (assembly GCA_036338755.1). GTDB lineage: Bacteria > Actinomycetota > Actinomycetes > Mycobacteriales > Mycobacteriaceae > Mycobacterium. The sequence goes on from JAYZBN010000036.1 coordinate 352,479, forward strand.
TGCCGACCCGCTCCAGCTTCGTGTCGCCGCCCACGAAGCTCAGGCCGTGCACGAACAGAGTGACGATCCACAGCGCGAGTCCGGTCAATGCGGCGCGCAACAGAAAAGGGCCCATGTCCTCAGATCCTGCCAGCCGGCAGTCCGAGGCGTAAGCGGAAGCTCGCTCAGTTCAGGTTGTAGAAGCGCTGTGCGTTCAAGCCGCCGATCTTCTCCCTGGAGGCCTCGCTGATATCGCTTCTCGTACGCAGGTGCTTGGTGCTCTCCGGCCACTCACCGTCCCAGTGCGGGTAATCACTGGCGAACATGATGAAGTCGTCGCCCAGCACGTCGATCACCCCCGGCAGGATCGGTTCCTCCGGCTCGCACGTCACCCAGATGTTGCCCGCGGCCAGATAGTCGTGCGGATCGCGACGCCAGCCGCCCTGGACCCAGTCGCCGCGCTTCTCGTAATGCTCGTGCAGCCGATCCATGAAGAACGGCACCCAACCCGCGCCCGCCTCGAGGAACGCGACTCGCAACTGCGGGTGCCGCTCGAAGACGCCGCCGGAGACCATCGCGGTCATCGCCGTCATCTGGTCGAACGGAAAGCTGATGCAGTGCACCTGGATGTAATTCGTGAAGCGATCCACACCGATCTTGGGCAGATGGATGCCGGGGGCGCCGTGCACGCCCAACGGCATGCCGAGTTCGACGGCGGCGGCGTAGAAGGGGTCGAGATCGGGATGGTCGAGGTTGCGGTCCTTGAGGGCCGGCGGCACCAAAGTCGCAATCAGCCCAAGCTCTTTGGCTTCGGCCATCACGTCGATAGCCGCTTGGCCGTGCTCGATCGGTGTCACGGCGACGCCGCGCAATCGCCCTCCCGCCGAGGCGCAGTAGTCCGCGATCCACTGGTTGTACAGGCGCGAGAATCCCGCGGCGAATTCCGGATCCTCGAGACTGGGCGCGCACAGCCCCATGCTCGGATAGAGGACCATCGTGTCGATGTGATCGCGATCCGCGTCGCCCAGCACGCCCTCGGGTGAACGGCAATTGATATCGGGCGCCTTGCTGATCCCGTGCTCGGGCGGGCAACCCGCACCCGGGCCGGTGTCCTCGGGGTAGTTGCGGCCTTCGAGCGTCAATCCCGGCCGCCCGTCCGTGCTGAACTTGACGTGCTGCGGCCATCGCTTGATCGCTTCGATTGCCAGCGAGGAATTCTCGGCTACGTGTCCGTCGGCGTCGATGATCCGCATGTATCCGGAACTTACTCCCGGAGTCCACATGGTGGAACAAGTCGCGTTATCGCACCGCGTAAGCCACGATGCTGACGTGACCACACAACGTCCCCGAACGAAGTTGACCGCCGATCAGCGGAACTCCTTCATCGCGGCACTATTGGGCTGGACGATGGACGCCTTCGACTACTTCATCGTGGTGCTCGTCTACGCCGACATCGCCAAGACGTTCCACCACAGCAAGGCCGAAGTCGCGTTCGTCACGACGGCCACCCTGATCATGCGTCCCGTCGGCGCGCTGCTTTTCGGGCTGTGGGCCGACCGCGTCGGCAGGCGGCTGCCCCTGATGGTTGATGTCATGTTCTATTCCGTGGTGGGTTTCCTGTGCGCCTTCGCACCGAACTTCACCGTGCTGGTCATCCTGCGGCTGCTGTACGGCATCGGGATGGGCGGCGAGTGGGGGCTGGGCGCCGCGCTCGCCATGGAAAAGGTCCCGGTGGAGCGACGCGGGTTCTTCTCCGGACTGCTGCAGGAGGGTTACGCATTCGGCTACCTGCTGGCGAGCGTCGCCTCGCTGGTGGTGATCGACTGGCTGGGGTTGTCGTGGCGGTGGCTGTTCGGCCTGAGCATCGTGCCCGCCCTGATCAGCCTGGTCATCCGCTACCGGGTGCAGGAGTCCGAGGTGTGGGAGGCCGCGCAGGATCAGATGAAGCTCACCAGCACCCGAATCCGCGACGTCCTGCGCAACGGCGCGATCATCCGGCGGTTCGTCTACCTGGCGTTGCTGATGACCGCCTTCAACTGGATGAGCCATGGCACGCAGGACGTCTACCCCACCTTCCTGGGCGCGCACGCCAACCACGGCGCCAACCTGGCCAGCACGACGGTCAAGTGGATCGTGGTGGTCTACAACGTCGGCGCCATCGTCGGCGGCCTGGTCTTCGGCACGCTGTCGCAGCGATTCAGCCGCCGCTACACCGTCGTCTTCTGCGCGGTCCTGGCGCTGCCGATCATCCCGCTCTTCGCGTATTCGCGCAGCGCGGCGATGCTGTGCCTGGGCTCGTTTTTGATGCAGTTGTTCGTGCAGGGCGCGTGGGGCGTGATTCCCGCCCACCTCACCGAGATGTCCCCGGATGCCATCCGCGGCCTCTACCCCGGGGTGACCTATCAACTCGGAAACTTGTTGGCGGCATTCAATTTGCCGATCCAGGAACGCCTCGCCGAATCACACGGCTACCCGTTCGCGCTGGCGGCGACGATCGTACCGGTGCTCATCACGGTCGCGGTGCTGACGCTGATCGGCAAGGACGCCACCGGGGTGCGTTTCGGCACGACCGAAAGCGCCTTCCTGGCAAGCGAAGTGACGTGAGCTGGTCCCCTGCGTTGCCGAGCGTCACGCCAGCGTGGCTCCCGGCCGCCGCCGCCACGCTAGCTGTAATGCCCAGGCAGGTTGGTCAACCGTGTGATGGGTGGGACCTTGCCTATTGCTGAGTGTTGCCGGTGGTGATTGTAGGCGTGGAGCCATGCGGGTAGGGCTGATCGGCGAGTGAGTTCATTGGGGTAATGGCGTGCAAATGCCCATTCGGCTGCCATTGAGCGGTGGAATCGTTCGATCTTGCCGTTGGTCTGGGGACGATATGGCCGGGTCCGCTTGTGCTTGATCTGCAGTTGGGCGCATGCCTCGCGCCAGGCGCGAGATTTGTAGCAGCCGCCGTCGTCTGAGAGCACGCGTTCGACGTCGATGCCTCGCGCGTTAAACCAGCTCACCGCACGTTGCAGGACCCCAATGGCGATGTCGGCGGTTTCGTTGTCGTGAATTTCGGCGTAGGCCACCCGCGAGTAGTCATCGATGACGGTGTGGACGAATGCGTGCCCAAGATGGGGTTGGCGGCGACGGTGTGTGATGCCGGGAGTGACCATTCGATTCTTGCGGCCTTGAGCGCGGCCCACGAAGCGCCACCCACCTCCTGTGGGGATGTTGCCTAACTTTTTGACGTCCACATGCAATAACGCACCGGGACGGTCATGTTCGTACCGCCGAATTTGTTCGCCGGTGCGGATGTCAATGTGCGACAACCGATTCAATCGACACCGCACCAGCACAGCGTGCACCGTGGAGGCCGGTATCGACAGGCGCGAGGCGATCGCCAACGGTGACAGCCGATGCCGCCATCGCAACACCACGATGCGGCGCACCATGGCTGGATGCGTGCGATGAGGAATGCGGTGGGGCCGGCTTGATCGGTCCGTCATACCGACCGCACCCATCGCGGCATAGCGCGATGCCCACCGCTTGGCCGTTGGCCAGGAGACATGGAAGTGCTCGGCCGCACGCGCAATCGGCCAACCTTCATCAACGACACGACGGGCCAACAGCAACCGGCCCCGGGGAGTCAAAACAGCATTAGCGTGGACCACGAAGGCCTCCTGATCGATGCAGTGAAGTGGTAGCAGCTCCACTCCACGTCAGGAGGCCTTCACCCACCAACGACCGCTACAGCGTGTCGTCACACTCCCTCAACCAACCTGCCTGGGCATTACAGCTAGCGTGACGCTATTCGGTGTTGCCTAGTAGGCGGCGCAACAGGTGCATGGCCACGGTGGTCGAGCGCTCCCGGATATCCGAGCGGTTGCCGGGAAGCCGCAGCGTGCGGGTATCGGAGCGGCCGTCGGCCGTGACGCTGAAACAGACTGTGCCCACCGGCTTTTCCTCCGTCCCCCCGCCCGGGCCGGCGATCCCGGTGATCGCGACCGCAGTGTCGGCCCCGAAGCGCTGCAGCGCCCCCGCGGCCATCGCCTCGGCCACCGGTTCGGACACCGCGCCGTGCTCTTCGATCAGCGCCGGGTCAACGCCGAGCAGCTCCGCCTTCGCCTCGTTCGAGTAGGACACGACACCCCCGGCCACATAGTCCGACGAGCCGGGCCGGTCGGTCAGCCGCGCCGCGAGCAGGCCCGCGGTGCAGGACTCGGCCGTCGCGATCCGGTGGCCGGCCAGAAGCTGCGCGACCAGATCGTCGACGCGCGAACCGTCCTCGGAATACAACTGATGCCCGTGCCTCTCCCGAAGCAGCTTGACCAGCCGCGCATACGCGTCGGCGGCCTCCGGCTCATAACGGGTGACCATCTCGATCTCCCCGCGCCGCAGGCAGGTGGTGATCTCGAGTTGCCCGAAGCCGGGCACGGCCTGTCCCGCCTCGCGAAGCGTTTCGGCCAGCCCCGACTCCGGCAACCCGAACATCCGCAGCATCTCCTGCCGGTAAACGGTCCGGCCGGCGATCGCGTCCTGCGCCGCGGGCGTCTCGATGGCCGTATGCCACATCGGCTGCAACTCGCGCGGCGGACCGGGCAACACGATCACCGCCGGATTGCCCGGCACGACGACGCCGGGAGCGGTCCCCACCGGGTCGAGCACCTGCGCTCCGGCCGGCACCATGGCCTGCTTGCGATTGGCGGCCCGCAGCGACTCGAAAGTGCCGGGGTCCAAAGCGGATTGGAATGCGGGGTTGCGCGCCATCAACTTCTTGAGGATGTTGGCGATCTTCTCCTCGACCTCGGCGTCCAACACCAACTCGCGTTCGCAGAACCGGGCCACCACCTCGACGGTCATGTCGTCGGCTGTCGGACCCAAGCCGCCGCTGGTGACGATCAGGTCCACACCCTGATCGGCGAGGAACCGAAGCTGCGCTTCGATGTCCGCGGGCCGGTCGCCGCAGATCGTGATGTGAGCCAACTCTACGCCCAGCTCCAGGAGGCGGTCGGCGATCCAGGGGCCGTTCGCATCCTGGACCCGTCCGGTGAGGACCTCTGTTCCGGTGACAACGATGCCTGCGCGTGCGCTCACCGCCCCGAGCCTACTGGCAGTGTCACCCTTGCCGGGCCGCCTCCCCAGCCGGTTGAAGCCGCGATTTCAGCGACGCCCAGCCGTTTCGATCGGCGCTGCGAAGCTAGCTCTCGGCGAGGTAGCGCTCGACGGTGGCGACCTTCTGCGTCATCGCGTCGCTGGTTCCGGCGCGCCAATCCGCCTTGATCACCGTGCTGACCCTGGGCGCGCGGGCGGCCACCGCCTCGACCGCGCGCTGCACCACGGCCATCACCTCCGCCCAGGTTTCGCCCTCGATCACGGTGAACATCGCATCCGTCTTGTTGGGCAGCCCGGAATCGCGAACCACTCGGACCGCTTCGGCGACAATCTCGCCGACGCCGTCGCCCACCCCCATCGGGGTGACGGAAAACGCGACGAGCACGGACACCCAACGAGCGTACCCAACCTCGACAGCGCCAATCTGGCACCATCGACGCCCATGCGGGTATTGGTGCAGCGGGTCTCGTCGGCAACGGTCTCGGTCGCGGGCGCTGTGGTCGGCGCCATCCGTCCCGAAGGCCAGGGGCTGGTGGCATTTGTCGGCGTCACCCACAGCGACGATCGCGAAAAGGCGCAACGGATCGCCGAAAAGCTCTGGCAGTTAAGAATTCTCGCCGATGAGCGCTCCGCTTCCGATGTCAATGCTCCCGTTCTGGTCGTCAGTCAGTTCACGTTGTACGCCGACACCGCCAAGGGCCGCCGCCCATCATGGAATGCGGCCGCGCCAGGCGGGGTCGCCGAGCCTCTGGTGGCGGAGTTCGCCGAGGCGCTGCGGCAACTCGGCGCCGAAGTGCAGACCGGTGTGTTCGGCGCGAACATGCAAGTCGAATTGGTGAACGACGGCCCGGTCACGGTTCTGCTGGAGCTCTGAAATCAACTCGGCGGGTACCGTGGAAAGGTCGGCTTCAGCTCCGAGTCGCCGGGAGGGGCAACCATGAACACGACACCCGAATTCGGGTCGCTCCGTTCCGACGACGACACCTGGGACATCGTCAGCAGCGTCGGATATACCGCGCTGCTGGTGGCGGGATGGCGTGCGCTGCATGCCGTGAGCCCGCAGCCATTGGTGCGGGACGAATACGCGAAAGTGTTCATCGAAGCGTCGCGGGACCCGTATTTGGCGGGGGTGCTTGCCAATCCGGGTACCACCGACGACGAGACGGCGTTTCCCCGCCTGTACGGCGTTCAGACCCGCTTCTTCGACGACTTCTTCGACACCGCGGGTGCGGCGGGCATCCGGCAGGCGGTGATCGTGGCCGCCGGGCTGGATTCGCGGGCGTATCGGCTTGCGTGGCCAGATGGCACAAGGGTCTTCGAGGTCGATCTTCCGAAGGTCCTGGAATTCAAGGGTCGGGTCCTCGCAGAACACGGCGCTAACCCTAAGGCCCACCGGATCGAGGTCGGCGCCGATTTGCGCACCGACTGGTCGCGGCCCTTGGAAGCGGCCGGGTTCGACGTGGAGAGTCCGAGCGCCTGGTCGGTGGAAGGGGTGCTGCCCTACCTGACCGACGAGGCACAACACGCGCTCTTCACCCGGATCAGCGGGCTCAGCGCACCCGGCAGCCGGATCGCCATCGGTGCGCTGGGATCGCGACTCGACCACGACCAGCTCAACGCTTTGGAGACGAATCACCCAGGGGTCAATATGTCGGGCAACGTGGACTTTTCGGCGCTGACATACGAACCGCGGTCGGATCCGGCGGAGTGGCTCACGGCCCATGCGTGGGCCGTCGAACCCGTGCGCAACACGCTCGATCTGCAAGCCGGGTACGGCATGACGCCGCCGGAGGTCGATGTGAAGATCGACAGTTTCATGCGGTCGCAATACATCACGGCGACCAGTTGACGGGCTAGGGCTTCAGCAGAATCTTCACATCGTCGCCGGATCGTGACTCCGCGGTGGCGTAGCCCTTGGCCGCTTCGTCCAAAGGCATTGCGGTGGTGAAGATGCCGTCGACGTCGAGGCGGCCCGACTGCAGTAGCGGAATCAATTCCGGCCATGTGCGCTGCACCGGCGCAGTGGTGAATCGCATCGTCGTGCTGCGGATCAGGCAGCCCAGCGCGTTGAGCGGGAACGGATTCATGTCGTGCACACCGACGACCGAGACGGTGCCGCCGGGCCGTACCGCGTTGAGCGCCTCGGTCAGGGAGGCATTTGTGGCGACGGCGTCGATGACCGCGTCCGCGCCACGGCCACCGGTGGCGGCGAGAATGGCCTCGAGCGCCGGGGCTTTCAGGGGTGTCGCACCCCATTTGGCGGCGCGCTCCAGCCGGCCATCGACCTGGTCGACGGCGAAAACCGTTGCCGCGCCGTGGAACAGCGCGCTGCGCAGTGAGCACAGGCCAACCGCGCCCAGGCCGATCACGGCCACTGTGCCGCCGAATGGGATATCGGCCCGCTGCGCCGCGGCCCAGCCGGTGGCCAGGTTGTCGGTGAGCAGCAGCGCCTGCTCGGTGCTGATTCCCTCGGGCATCTTGCGCAGCTGGAAATCCGCGGCGGGCACCGCGAGCAGGTCGGCCTGCGCGCCGCCGAGCACACCGCCGCCGAAGATCTGGAAGCCGGAGTGGCACATCACCGGATCGCGGGTCGCGCATCCGGCGCATGCGCCGCAGCCGGTCACCGACGACACCAGGACCTCGTCGCCGACTTTGACGTTGCGCACTTCCGGCCCGGCTTCGACGACGGTGCCGATGGCTTCGTGGCCGAGCGCGATCGGGTCGGGCATCGGAAAGTCGGCCTCGTAGAAGTGCAGGTCGGATCCGCAGATACCGGCGGCGGTCACCGCGACGACCGCCCCATTGGGTCCGGGCAGGGCCGGATCGGCGCGGGTGTCGACCCGGACGTTGCGCGGCCCATCGACGACTACAGTCCGCATTTCGGTTTGCTCACTTCCCTTGTCGCGCTGAATCTTTCGTTCGCACTACGAACTGTGACCAATCGGGCTCGCGCACCGCGGACCAGTATTCGTTGAGACGCCATGGGCTCACGGTGTGGATCTCCCCGTCGGCATTCTTGAAATACGAGTGCTTGACGGCCGGATGTGACCACACCATCTTCTTGATCTGCGTCTGGGTCCGCCGGTGCCACTCGGTGGCGGCTTCCGGCTTGGGTTCGAGGGAATGCACGTTGGTTTCGGCCAGTCGCGCCAGGCACTGGTCGACATAGCGCATCTGCAGTTCGGACTGGAAGATGAGGCTGCCGCCGTGGGCCAGGTGTGTTCCCGGCCCGTAGACGATGAAGAAGTTCGGGAATTCCGGGACGGTGATCCCGAGGTAGGCATACGGCCTGCTCCCCCACATCTCGTGCAGGTCGGTGCCGTTTCGTCCGGTGACTTTCAGCGGCCACAGCACGTCGGTGTGCCGAAACCCGGTGGCATACACGATGACGTCGACGTCATGGGTCACGCCGTCAACGGTGGCGATGCCCTGCGGCGTGATCTTCTCGATGGCCGTGCGCACCAAATCGACATTGTCGCGCTGCAGCGTTTGTAGCCAGCTGCCGTTGTCCTGCAGCGTTCGTTTGCCGCACGCGGGATAGTCGGGCATCACCTTGGCCAACAGGTCGGCATCTTCGGTGACCTGGCTGGTGATCCATCGCGAAAACATCAGGTGCGCGGCGGCATTGATGTCGCTGACGGCGTGATCCTGGTCGGCGTAGCCGGGGTCCCCTTCGGCGGCGTCCAGACCTTTGTCCGAGCCGGGCCACAGCACCAGGAAGCGGTACCACCTGCCATAGAACGGAAGGTGGCGCATCGCCCAGCGCACACCGTCGGCGACCTCGTCGTGATACATCGGGTTGGGAAACATCCACTGCGCGGTCCGCTGGAACACCGTGAGGTGCTCGACCTCATCGGCGATCGCCGGAGCGATTTGGAAACCACTGGCGCCCGCGCCGACAAGTGCGACCCGCTTGCCTTTCAGGTCTACCGAATGATCCCAGGCAGCCGAGTGAAAAGCCGGTCCCTGGAAGGTGTCGGCTCCGTCAAAACCGGGAAGGTTGGGACGGTTCAGTTGGCCCACCGCGGTGATGAGCGCGCGGGCCTGCACGACGGTCGTTTGGCCGTCGGCAGAGCGCAGCGAAACACTCCACGTACCGGCGTCGTCGTTCCATTCGGCAGCGAGAACCTCGGTGCGCCAACGCATGTGCCCAGCCAGGCCGTGTTTGTCGATGACCTTGGTGAAATAGTCCTGCAGCTCGTATTGCTCGGCGAAGAAGTGCGTCCAGTCGTTGTTGGGTTCGAAGCTGTAGCAGTAGAAGTGGTTGGCCACATCCACCCGTGCGCCGGGATACGTGTTCTCCCACCAAGTTCCGCCGGGGCCCGCGTTCTTCTCCACGATGGTGAAGGGAATGTTGGCCTGCTTGAGACGGACGCCGGCCAGGATGCCGGATTCGCCACACCCGACGACCAGGACCGGAAGCTCAGCGGCGCGCTCGGGCGGCAACGCGACGGGGCGCCGCAGGTCGACGCCGCCCAGGTCCAGCTCTTCGATGACCAGCGACAGATAGTCGTCCGGAACGTGCTCGCACGCCGCCCAATCCATCATTTCCCTGATGAGTTCGGGGCTCAGCGGCTGCGGTTCGGGGCAACCGCGGTCCCGGTACTCGACGATGGCCGATAGGGCCTCGCTGCGGGCCCGCGCCTTGTCCTCCTCCGACATGAACCCCTGGACCTCGTTGAGGAAGATGCCCATTTGCTTGAAGTCGCGGATGAACCGTGGGTCGCCGGTGATATGGACAAGCGAGAGCAACAGCGTGGGGATGCTGACATCCTCGAGCGCGGCGGCGATCTCGGCGGTGGATGTGGTGAAGGGATCGCCGGCGTAACGGCTGCGCATCTGATCCTCTCGGTGGCTTGTACCCAATTACGCTACGCATCGTTTCGTAATTGGCAGCACTACGCTACCCGCTGGCGCGGCAGCGGATCAAGGGATCCGACGCTACGGGCCGTCGTCGTCCTCGTCCGCCAATAGCTTTTCGGGGTGGTGGAAGGTGTTCACACGGGGCTGACCGCGGTCGAGGTGTGCGGGTGGGATCCATTCGGTGTCGCCGTTCGCGCGTTGTCGGGTGGTCCAGCCCTTCTCGAGCAGCCGGTGGTGGGGCCCGCAGGCCATGGCGAGTTGGTCGATGTCGGTGCGGTACGTCCTGGCCCAATCTTCGACATGGTGAATCTCGCAGTTATAGCCGGAGACGTCGCAGCCGGGATGCGTACAGCCACGGTCCTTGGCGTACAGAACAATTCGTTGCCCCGGCGACGCGAGGCGCTTGGTGTGATACAGCGCTAACGCCTTGCCCTTGTCGAAGATCGCCAGATAGTGATGTGCGTGGCGGGCCAGCCGGATGACGTCGGACATCGGCAGGGTGGTGCCACCGCCGGTCAAACCCTTTCCGGCCGCGGCTTCGAGCTCGGCGAGGGTGGTGGTCACGATGATGCTGGCCGGTAAGCCGTTGTGCTGACCGAGGTTTCCGCTGGCGAGGACGGCGCGTAGGGCGGCGTTGAGGCCGTCGTGGTTGCGCTGCCCGGTGCTGCGGGTGTCGCGCTGAATCGCATCTACCGAGGGGGTGCCGTCGACGACGGGTGTGTCGCCGCCGGGGTTGCACATGCCGGGCGCGGCCAGCTTGGCCAGCACCGCCTCCCAACTGGCGCGTGCCCCCGGCGTCAGCCATCCACTCAGGCGCGACATGCCGTCGGCCTGTTGATTGCCGAGCACCACACCCCGCATCCGGGCCCGGTCTTCATCGGTGTAGCTGCCGTCGGGGTTGAGGCAATCCATCAGGCGCCGGGCGAGTTTGGCGAGCTGATCGGGGCGGAATTCGGTGGCCTTGACCGCCAGCTGCTTTTCGGCATGCACACAAGTCTCGAGGTCGACGGACTCGGGCACCTGGTGGAAGAACCGCCGGATCACCGACACGTGGTCGGCACCGATTGCCCCGTCGCGCTGGGCCGCCGCGGTCGCGGGCAACACCGGAGCCAACGGCTCCCCGGTCAACGCCCGGCGCGGACCCAGATCCGCCGCCTCGGCGATGCGCCGTCCGGCCTCGGCGCGAGTGATGTGCAGCCGGTCGGCCAACACCCAGGACAGCTTGCCGCCGAACTCCGCTGAATCCCCTTGCTCACCAAGCTGATTGATGAGCCGATGACTCGGCGTCTGCAGTTTGCGTACCACGCATTCGAATTTCCCCAAGAGAGCCAGGCGTTCCGGGTTGGTCAGCGCCTCATAGCAATGCTCCCGCAAGCGGGAGGCCACAGTGCACAACGCATCAACGTCGCCCTGGATCTGCTCACGGTCCACGAAAGTCACGCGCGCCGCCTCTGAATCACTTTCCAACTTATCGAACGCATGTTCGAATACTACGTTCGCCCGCCGACAGAATCCGCCCAGATGAGAACACCGGGACATAAGTGGCACAAGTGATTTCAGCCCCGGCCACCGCGCCAGCCCTCGTCGGCCTGCCGCCTCTTGCGCTGCCGAGAACAATGGGTCCAAGCGGCCACCGCGCTGCGGCGCGGTTCCCTGGGATGGATCAAGAGGTGGGTGAGCGCCATGGCCTCGTTGCTCATGGCCTGCGGCGGGTTCCTCCTCGCCGTCTTGTGGATGGACTTGATTTTCGACGTTCAAGTTCTTCGATACCGGAAGGCCACGGCCGAACTCCCCGAGGCCGTGCTGGCTTCCCTCGCGGCGTACTACCACCGCGCGGCCACGACGTCTCGGCCGATGAACCGTTTGATCGTGCTCGTGATGCTCGCCCTGTTGGGCACGCTGGTGGTGCAGGCGGCCCGCGGATGCGATCCGGGCTGGCTGCTGGTGACCTCTGCCCCGCTAGCGGGCATCCCGATCATGTTGGCCTTGACGCACACGGTCCCGGATGCGGTGCGACTCGGGCATCGCGCCGACAGTCCGTCCGAGCAGACGCGGCTGGCTCGCTCGGTCTGCCGGGACCATCTGCTCTGCGCCGCCTCCATGCTCGTGTTCCTCATCCTGTGGGTGGCGAACAGCATCGCGGCCTGACGGCAGTGACGGGTCGTAGTAATCACATCCAAATCAGGACCCGCTGGCCACGTCAGTGAGCTCCGTACTAAACTAGAACACGTTTCAATTCGGCGAGCTCCCAGGAGTTGTAATGCACACCCCTATCTGCGACGAACTCGGCATCGAGTTCCCGATTTTCGCCTTCACCCACTGCCGCGACGTCGTCGTGGCGGTCAGCAAGGCCGGGGGGTTCGGCGTGCTCGGAGCGGTCGGCTTCACGCCCGAGCAGCTGGAGATCGAGCTGAAGTGGATCGACGAGAACATCGGCGACCACCCCTATGGCGTCGACATCGTGATCCCGAACAAATACGAGGGCATGGACTCCCACCTGTCCGCGGAGGAGCTGGCCGACACGCTGCGCAAGATGGTGCCGCAAGAGCACCTCGACTTCGGCAAGAAGATCCTCGCCGACCACGGCGTGCCGGTCGAGGACAGCGACGGCGACACCCTACAACTGCTCGGTTGGACCGAGGCCACGGCCACGCCCCAGGTCGAGGTCGCGCTCAAGCACCCCAAGGTCAAGATGATCGCCAACGCCCTCGGCACCCCGCCGGCGGAAATGATCAAGCACATTCACGAGGCCGGACTCAAGGTGGCGGCGCTGTGCGGTTCGCCGTCGCAGGCTCGCAAGCATGCCGACGCGGGTGTCGACATCATCATCGCCCAGGGTGGCGAGGCCGGTGGGCACTGCGGCGAGGTCGGTTCGATCGTGCTGTGGCCCCAGGTCGTCAAGGAGGTCGCGCCGGTTCCGGTGCTGGCCGCCGGCGGCATCGGCAGCGGTGAGCAGATCGCGGCCGCGCTGGCGCTCGGCGCACAAGGTGCCTGGACCGGCTCGCAATGGCTGATGGTCGAGGAGTCCTCGAACACCCCGGTTCAGCAGGAGGCCTACGTCAAGGCGGGAAGCCGCGACACCGTGCGAAGCCGCTCGTTCACCGGTAAGCCCGCGCGCATGCTGCGCAACGACTGGACCGAGGCATGGGAGGCGCCCGAAAACCCGAAGCCGCTAGGAATGCCGTTGCAGTACATGGTGTCCGGCATGGCCGTGCGGGCAACCAACCGCTACCCCAACGAGTCCGTCGACGTGGCGTTCAACCCGGTTGGTCAAGTGGTCGGGCAGTTCACCAAGGTGGAGAAGACCTCAACGGTCATCGAACGCTGGGTGCAGGAGTACCTGGAAGCCACCAACCGGCTCGACGAGCTCAACGAGGCCGCCTCCGTTTAACGCGAAGGGCTCGCGCCTAGACGTCGTCGACTTCGTCGTGGCCGGTGAACGCTTCCTTTGTGCGGTCCAGCGCGTACGTTCCGATGTCGATCGAGTTCCGGACGATGCCGCTGGCGCCGCCGGCGACGTCGCCGCGGAGGATGTCGCTGGCGTGTTCGACGATGTCGGACGCTTTCTCGACGGCGTTGGTCGCGATGTCCCTCGCCGCGTCGACTGCATCTCTGGGATTGAAGGCCATCTGGAATCTCCTTTGTCGCAGGACGGTTGCTACGACTCTAGACGGGGCCGGGCGCCGTTTCTCGTCGGCATTGCGTCTCAGTAATGCACCAGCGTGCGCCAGTAATCTTCGGGAATCTCGGCCCCGGAGCGCATTATTCGGGCCAGCCCGACGGCCATCGCAATGCCCAGCAGCCCAAGCCAAAGCCCGGTCACTGCGATGACGACCCACAGCACGGCGGTGACTGCGGGCCAGGGTGAGAGCACGGCGAGCACGGGGGCGAAGAAAAACCCGGCGCCGATGTACCACGCCGACCCGGCGCGATCGGAGGCCAGCACGAAACGCAGCCAGCGCGGCACGACCAGTTGGCCCGGCTCACTACGGTTCATGGCTGCACCAAGTTATCCGCTGGGCGGGAAAAATCCTGCCCCGGTGAACCATCCGGGCTGCCACCCCTGATCTCCCAGGCACAGCATGGGGAGTCCGTCCGGCGTCTGCGCCGCAGCCTGCGAGCCCGGGCATTTCGCGCCGGTCTGCTGGACTCCGTAGAGGGGGTAGGAAATCACCCAGTATCCGGTGGTCGCTGCGGGGAACTGATTCGGAGGCGGGAAATGACAGGCCTCGGCCTGGCCGCTGGTGCCGCGCCCGAAGATGAAGCGCTCGTAGTTGTCGCATGGCGCGCCCAGCGAAGCCTGGTAGTTCATCCCCGGTACGTCGCCGTCGTAACCGGCGGCCGCGCACGGGGCCAAGCCGATGGTGATGCCCGCTATCGAAGCGGCGCTCAGCAGTTCCCGAATCATGTCCTACCCCGCCTGTCGTCGCCGGTGACCTGCACCAAAGCATATCGGTCCGACAGTCGGCCACAAGACCGATTCGGCGTGCGACCGCGATCGCCGGGCGTGGACCCACCGCTAGGCGGCGAACCGCCGGTGAAGAACACGTTCCAATTCGCACCCGGCGATCTTGCGTCAATGCTTCACAACCAAGGTGTGGCAGTGGTTTCCTTGCACAAAGACGACTAGACCACTTCGTCATCGAGGAGCGGGCAATGCCAACCGTCGAGCCAACCGCCAAGCCGGTCCCCAATCTGCCCCCCGGGTTCGACTTCACCGACCCGGACATCCACGCCGAGCGACTGCCCGTGGAAGAACTGGCAGAGCTGCGCCGGACCGCGCCGATCTGGTGGAACGAACAGCCCAACGGCGTGGGCGGCTTCGATGACGGCGGCTTCTGGGTGGTGTCCAAGCACAAGGACGTCAAAGAGATTTCGCGGCGCAGCGACGTGTTCTCCAGCCTGGAGAACACCGCGCTGCCCCGCTACAAAGAGGGCACCGTGCAAGAGCAGCGCGATACCGGCAAGTTCGTGCTGCTCAACATGGACGCCCCGCAGCACACCCACCTGCGCAAGATCATCTCCCGCGGTTTCACCCCGCGCGCCGTCGAGCGGCTACGCGACGACCTGAACGAGCGCGCCCGGAAGATCGTCGAAAATGCGGCTGCCGCGGGCGCGGGCGACTTCGTCGAGCAGGTTTCCTGCGAGCTGCCGTTGCAGGCCATCGCCGGTTTGCTCGGAGTGCCCCAGGAAGACCGCATGAAGCTCTTTCACTGGTCGAATGAAATGGTGGGCGACCAGGATCCCGAGTTCGCGCGCAACGACGCGATGGGCGCCTCGGTCGAATTGATCACCTACGCCATGCAGATGGCCGCCGACCGGGCGAAGAATCCCGGCGAAGACATCGTCACCAAGTTGGTCGAGGCCGACGTCGACGGGCACAAGCTGTCCGACGACGAGTTCGGTTTCTTCGTCATCCTGCTGGCCGTGGCCGGCAACGAGACCACCCGCAACTCGATCACCCAGGGCATGATGGCCTTCACCGACTTCCCCGATCAGTGGGAGCTCTACAAGCGCGAGCGTCCGGTCACGACGGCCGACGAGATCGTCCGCTGGGCCACCCCGGTCACTTCGTTCCAGCGGACCGCCCTGCAAGATTACGAGCTGTCCGGCGTTCAGATCAAAAAGGGTCAGCGCGTCGTAATGGTCTACCGCTCCGCCAATTTCGATGAGGAAGTGTTCGACGACCCGTTCACCTTCAACATCCTGCGTGATCCCAACCCCCACGTGGGGTTCGGCGGCACCGGCGCGCACTACTGCATCGGGGCCAACCTGGCGCGGATGACCATCGACCTGATGTTCAACGCGATCGCCGATGCCATGCCCGATCTGGAATCGGTCGGCAAGCCCGAACGCCTCCGATCGGGCTGGCTCAACGGAATCAAGCACTGGCAGGTCGACTACCACACCAACGGGGCCGGGAAATGCCCTGTCGCGCATCAGGCCCAGGGGTGACAAGCTAGGGGCATGCCCACTCATCGAGCCGTTCATGTCCCATCCGCAGGTGCAGCTTTGGAGCTGGTCGACGCCGAAACCACACCGCCGGGGCGCGACGAGGTACGCCTGACGGTCACCGCCTGCGGCATCTGCGGCACCGACGCGCACTTCGTCAACGGCGGGTTCCCCGGGATATCGTGGCCGCTGACTCCGGGACATGAAATCGCCGGCAGAATCGCCGAAATCGGCGACGGCGTACAGGGTTTCGCGGTCGGTGACCGCGTCGCGGTCGGCTGGTTCGGCGGATGCTGCTACCACTGCGACCAATGCCGTAAGGGCCTGTTCATCCACTGCGAGAACGGCAAGGTGCCGAGTTGGCAGTATCCCGGCGGCTACGCGGAGTCGGCGACCGTGCCGGTGAGCGCCCTGGCCCGAATCCCGGACGAGCTCTCCGACGCCGAAGCCGCCCCGATGGGTTGTGCGGGCGTGACTACCTATAACGCCTTGAGGCACACCAAGGCGCTGCCCGGCGATCGCGTCGCGATTCTCGGTGTCGGCGGACTGGGCCATCTCGGAGTGCAGTTCGCGCGGGCGATGGGATTCGAGACGATCGCGATCAATCGCGGCACCGGTAAGGCTGACGATGCCCGGAAATTGGGCGCCCATCACTACATCGACTCCACGGCCAACGACCCCGCCGAGGCGCTGAAGGATCTTGGCGGCGCGACGGTTGTCCTGGCCACCGCGGGCAACTCGAAGGCGATGGCGGCCACGGTCGGCGGCATACTCCCCCAGGGTGAACTGGTCACCATCGGCGTCACGCCGGAGCCGCTGCCGATCAGCCCGGTTCAGCTGATCACGCCGGGCGTCAGCATCGTCGGCCATCCCTCCGGGACGGCGAAGGAAGTCGAAGACACAATGCAATTCGCGGTCCTGTCCGGCGTGCGGGCGTGGATCGAGGAATTGCCGTTGGAGCAAGCCGCGGAGGGCTACGCGGCCCTCGAAGAGGGCCGGGCGCACTATCGCACCGTTTTGACTATGTGACGGCCCGTGACTTTAGACAAAGACGCCGTGTGGACGATCGGCCCGGCTGACGGTGAATTGTTGCTGCACACCGGTGTTGCCGGCAGGGCCGCTCGCATGGGCCATCGTCTCACCATCGCGATGACAACCTGGCGGGCCACTGTCCGCTGGGCCGAGTCTCGACCCGTCAGCGCGGAGCTTACGGTCGAGACCGATTCACTCGAAGTGCTGCGCGGAGACGGCGGTGTCAAGGGCCTGTCCGGGGCCGAGAAGGCGCTGGCGCGGTCCAACGCCCTGAAGTCGTTGTCGGCCAGCCGATTCCCGCAGATTCGCTATGTCGCAGACGCCATCGAGAAGACCGACGACGGCTACCGCCTCACCGGCGCGCTGCACATCGGGGGAAAGTCGCGCGACCACGTAATCGAGCTGTGCACAGAAGATCTCGAGGACTCGTGGCGAATGTCGGCAGAATCCACCATCCGCCAATCCGACTACGGTATCAAGCCCTACTCGCTGCTGATGGGTTCCGTCCAGGTCGCGGACGAGGTGTCGTTGACCTTCTGCGCGGTTCGCGCCCAAGGCGATTGAGCACAACCGCCCGAGCAGTCGCGGCGGATCAGGGCTGCGAGTCGGTCGCGGCGCGAGGGGCTGAATCAACCGCCGCATCGCCGGTGTCGCCGGGTATGTGCTCCAGCACCCTGGTCAAGTAGGGCTGCCTGCTCCCGCCTTCCAACTGTCGTGCGCCATCGGTCCCGGGTTGATCTTCCGGAGCCGGCTCCGACACCGGTTGCCCCGCAGGAGGCTTGGCCGCAGGAGCCACCTTGGGCTGTGGGGCCGCCGGAAGCGGCGCGACGGCGGGCGCCGCCTCGACGATTTGCGGTGGGGGCGAATGCGTCAGGTGCGTGGGCGGTGCGGCCGCGCTGGCCGGGCCGACGTGGATCCCCACCGCCAGCGATACGGACCCGACGAAGGTGATGGCACCGGCCGCCAGCGCGGTGACGGCTCCGGCGTAGGACAACTGGCGTTTCTGAATGGGCGCTGGAACGAGTTCGCCGAGGTGCTCCACCAGCTGGTCGTCGGTGAATTCGGTGCTACGCGCCGCGGACAGCGCCGCTCCGCGCGCGATGGTCACCTGTGCCATCGATTGCACGAAAACTGGTACCGGCAAAGTTCTTTCGAGTTGCCAGGAGAGCCCGTCGATGTCGTCGTCGGAGCCGACCACGACAACACCCCCCGGCCGCCAGCCGTTGCGGTCGAACATGCCGGTCAGCCAGCGGGACAGACCGTCGAAGCCGCCGCGCACCTGCTTGGTCGCAATCTGGGCTTCCCCGTCGTGCGTGTCGACCATGACGACGGTTGCCCAGCCATCGTCGAGAACGCAGACCGCCGTCTGCTCATAGCCGATGACGGGCCCGATGGCCTGAGCCAACGTCTCGATGGCCTCCAGAAACCGGATCGGCACGACGTTGTCGAATCCCGCGTCGGTCAACGCCTCCAACACGAGCGCCGCCTGGGCGGATGCTTCGTCGTTCCACGTCACTCCGATGACCCGCAGGCGGTGATCGCTCGCGGCCGCCGCCGATTCGACCCGCGACACCTCTGCCACTACCTGCTCGGCGGTACCCGCGGCGTGCAGGCCGGCAGCTGCGTGCACCGCCAGCTCCCGGTGATCCAGGATGGTGCCGTCCGCGCCATGTCCTTCAGCGAGGACCCAGCCAACGGTGGATCGCGTCACTGACAGGCCAAGAACCGTGTCCAAATCTATGCCCCAATCGGTCCCGCGTCTCCGATGCCCTCAGCCACACCGACGCGCACCATGAAGCCGCAGGTGCGGTGATTCGTGAGGGCCGGAACAGACCCGGGATAGCGTGGTCTTCATCGGCTTGCTTCGAGAGAGCCTACGCGGTCGGCGAAAGTCCGGCCGCCCCGGTCAGGCCCCGCCCGGGAATCGCCAGATGAACGAGGCGGCGCCGCTCACCACGGCTGGTCCGCCGCTCCCGGACGGTCGGAGCGGCGACCGAGCCGTCGTAGCCCAGGCGCCGATTTCGGCGGTGGTCCCTCGACCACGCAAGCCATAATCGCGATTTATCGGGCGAGAAAATAATTGCGGGCCCAGTCTGGGGGTTTGCCTTACGTGGCGAATCGGATGGGCACCGCGCCCTCGTGGCGCCCAAGGGGGGTCCTGCCTGGCCTTTTCGCACCCCACGGATTGGGTTGTCGCGGAGTGGGTATGCCTCGCCTGTCGCCGCCCTGCCGTGCCGGGTGGCGAAATTATGAAGCGAAAAGCGATGCCAAAAGGAGACGCGTTCGCGTCCTAATCGACATTTGACGGACTCACACGGTAAATTCCTGTGAGATCACGATCACACTGACCACAGCGACAAGGGGCAGGTATGACAGTTCTGAGCGAGAAGATCCGGGCCTGGAGGCGCCGGCTTTTGGTCGGCACAGCGGCGGCAGCCACGCTGCCGGGCCTGATCGGTCTTGCCGGCGGTGCCCCGACGGCGAATGCGTTTTCGCGGCCGGGTCTGCCCGTCGAATACCTGCAGGTGCCGTCCGCCGGCATGGGCCGCAACATCAAGGTCCAGTTCCAGAGCGGCGGCAGCGGATCTCCCGCGGTGTACTTGCTGGACGGTCTGCGGGCTCAAGATGACTACAACGGCTGGGACATCAACACCCCGGCGTTCGAGTGGTACTACCAGTCGGGCCTGTCGGTCGTCATGCCGGTCGGTGGCCAATCCAGCTTCTACAGCGACTGGTACAACCAGGCCTGCGGTAAGGCCGGCTGCCAGACGTACAAATGGGAGACCTTCCTCACCAGCGAGCTGCCGCAGTACCTGCAGTCCAACAAGAGTGTGAAGCCCAACGGAAGCGCCGCGGTCGGCATCTCGATGGCCGGTTCCTCGGCGATGATCCTTGCCGCCTACCACCCCGCGCAGTTCATCTACGCCGGCTCGCTGTCTGCCCTGCTGGACCCGTCGCAGGGAATGGGGCCGAGCCTGATCGGCCTGGCGATGGGCGACGCGGGTGGCTATAAGGCCAACGACATGTGGGGGCCGTCGAGCGACCCGGCGTGGGCGCGCAACGACCCGAGCATCCAGATCCCGAAGCTGGTCGGCAACAACACCCGGCTCTGGGTGTACTGCGGCAATGGCACGCCGTCCGAGCTCGGTGGGGCGAACATGCCGGCCGAATTCCTGGAGAACTTCGTGCGCAGCAGCAACCTGAAGTTCCGGGACGCCTACAACGGCGCCGGCGGGCACAACGCGGTGTTCAACTTCGACGCCAACGGCACCCACAGCTGGGAGTACTGGGGAGCGCAGCTCAACGCGATGAAGCCCGACCTGCAGGGCGCCCTCGGCGCCACTCAGGGCGGCGGCGGATAAGCAGCGCCTCGCACGTTCGGTCACTACTGCGCCTGACGACTCCGTCAGGCGCAGTAGTGCGTCCAGGGGCGATCGTTCGGCGACAACGATGGCTGTGGAGACATCTCGTCGGGGCGCTCTGGCCGGCGCGAGGCCACGGACGCGCCAGAATTGTCGTCATGCACCGCTGGGTCCCGTCGTTAGCCATGGTCTCCTGTGTCGTGGTCGGCGGCCTGGCGGTGCTCGTGGCGCCGGCTCGGGCCGACTCCACTAGTCCGCTAACCGCTTTGGTCGACGCCGCCGCCCAGCGGCTGCAGGTTGCGGAGCCGGTCGCTGCCTACAAATGGACCAAGCACGGCGCCGTTGACGACCCGGCCCGAGTGCAGCAGGAGCTGACGAAGCTGGGCGACGAAGCCGTCGCCGGACAGGTCGACCGCGACTACGTCGTCCGGGTGTTCGGTGACCAGATCAATGCCACTGAGGCCATCGAATACAGCCGGTTCGCGAATTGGAAGCTGAATCCGGCGGGCGCTCCGGGTGATTCGCCGGAGCTGTCGGCGTCGCGATCAACGATCGACACCCTGAACCAGACGATGCTGACTCAGATTTTCAGCAATTGGGGCCTGCTGCACTCGCCGGACTGTGGCGCGCAGCTCGACGCCGCGAGGGGCGGCGTCGCCCAAGGTCGGCAGCTCGACGACCTCTACCGGCAGGCCCTGTTATCAGCGACGCAGTCCTATTGCCAGCAATAGCTTAATTTTTCCTCACCAATTTCTAACGGTCCCATTGTGGCCGTCAAAAAGGCGATTTCCGCAGATAGATGGCATATCTCGCGCCATTTTCGAATAGGTAACGCTTTGGCTACACGTGCCGAAATCCCGGGCATGAGAAATCTCTGCAAGCCTCTCGTTAAGGCCGTAATGGTCGGCGGGTTCGTTGCAGCGTCGATGACCTCGTCCACAGGTGTGGCGAACGCGGCCCCGACCCCCAACTGGGACGCGATCGCGCAATGCGAATCCGGTGGCAACTGGCACGCCAACACCGGCAACGGCGAATACGGTGGACTGCAATTCAAACCGGGCACCTGGGCCCAGTACGGTGGCGTCGGCAACCCCGCGGCCGCATCCAGGGAGCAGCAAATCGCTGTGGCCAACCGGGTTTTCGCCGAAGAGGGAGTGGAGCCCTGGCCAAAGTGTGGCGCCAACTCGGGCCTGCCGATCGGTTGGTACTCGCACCCCGCCCAGGGCATCAAGCAGATCATCAATGGGCTGATCCAGGCGGCCGTCCCGCGTTGATGAAACGCGACTGCGGTCTATGACCCAGCGCCGGGCTGTGTTTGGATCAGCCCATGGAAGGTTCGGCGACTGTTCACATGGCGGCTCCTGCGGCCAAGATCTGGGATTTGATCGCAGACGTCCGCAACACGGGGAAATTCTCCCCGGAAGTATTCGAAGCCGAGTGGCTCGGTGATTCGACCGGCCCGGCCCTCGGCGCGAAATTCCGCGGTCACGTCAAGCGCAACGAGATGGGGCCGGTGTACTGGACGACATGCAAGGTCACCGCTTGTGAACCTGGGCGCGAATTCGGCTTTGCGGTGCTCCTCGGTGACCGCGCGGTCAACAACTGGCATTACCGGTTGGCGCCCAGCGGAAGTGGGACCGACGTCACCGAGTCGTTTCGGCTCAACCCGGCACCGTGGCTCGGCGTGTACTGGCTGTTCGGCGGTTTTCTGCGCAAGCGCCGCAACATCCGCGACATGACCAAGACGCTCAACCGCATCAAAGACGTGGTCGAGGCGGGCTGACGCTCGTGAAATCGGTCTTCATCACCGGTGCGGGCAGTGGCATGGGTCGCGAGGGCGCAAAGCTGTTTCACGGCAAGGGATGGCGTGTCGGCGCCGTCGACCGCAACGATGCCGGCCTGGCGACGCTGAACGACGAACTCGGCGGCGACCGACTGTGGACCCGCGCCGTCGATGTGACGGACAAGGCGGCCCTCGACCGCGCCCTGGCCGATTTCTGCGCCGGCAACGCCGGCGGCGGGCTCGACATGATGTGGAACAACGCCGGGATCGGCGAGTCCGGCTGGTTCGAAGACGTGCCGTATGAGGCCGCGATGCGCGTCGTCGACATCAACTTCAAGGCGGTATTGACCGGCGCATACGCGTCACTGCCGTACCTCAAGAAGACCCCCGGCAGTCTCATGTTCTCGACGTCGTCGTCCTCGGGCACGTATGGCATGCCCCGCTTGGCCGTCTACTCGTCCACCAAGCACGCGGTCAAGGGTCTGACCGAAGCGCTGAGCGTGGAGTGGCAGCGGCACGGGGTGCGCGTCGCCGACGTGCTCCCCGGTCTGATCGACACCGCCATCCTCACGACGACGACCAACCACTCCGACGACGGCGGCGCGCCGATGACGGCTGAGCAACTGCGGGCCACCGCACCCAAGAAGGGCATGTTCCGGTTGATGCCGGCAGCCAGCGTGGCCGAGACGGCGTGGCAGGCCTACCACAATCAGAAGCGGTTGCACTGGTATGTACCGAGGAGCATCCGCCTGATTGACTTGTTCAAGGGTCTGAGTCCGGAATTCGTGCGACGCAGCATCGTCAAGTCCCTACCGGCCCTCGTGCCGAAGCGGCAGTAAGGAGGTCGGCTGATGCACAACCGTTTGCCCGCAGTCGCTGTGGCCCTGGCGGCTGTCGTCGTCAGCGCCGCCGGGTGCGGCTCGTCGCAGACGACGCCTCGCCGGGCCGCCCGCCTGACCATCGACGGCGCGACTCATACGACGCGGCCCCCGGCGTGCAGTCAGGATCAGATGTATCGCACCATCGACATCCCCGACCACGACGGCGGCGTCGAGGCGGTGGTGCTGCTCAGTGGTTACCGGGCGATGCCGCAGTGGGTGAAGATTCGCAACGTCGACGGCTTCACCGGCAGCTTCTGGCAAGGGGGCGTGGGAGACGCGCATGCTGACCTCGCCAACGACGCTTACACCATCACGGGCAGCGCGTATGGCATCAACAGCGGCAACCCCAACAAAGTGGTGACCACCGACTTCAAAATCGTCGCGCAGTGCTGATTCGAGAAGTGACGGGGGCCCAGACGCGAAACCGCAGCCGGGCGAGGGACGGCCAGTGAAGGAAAGAGTGCACTGGTTCGCGATGCACGGCTTCATCCGCGGCGCCGCATCGCTCGGGGCGCGCAGGGGCGACGTACAGGCCAGACTGATCGCCGATCCGGCGGTCGCCGCCGACCCGGTGCGGTACTACGACCAGGTCCGCGCCCAGGGCAGGCTGGTGAAGGGCCGCGTCGCCTATTTGACGGCCGATCACGCGCTCGCCCATGAACTGCTGCGGTCCGATGACTTCCGGGTGCTGATCTTCGGATCGAATCTGCCGGCGCCGTTGCGATGGCTGGAACGCCGCACCCGCGACGATGCGCTACACCCGCTGCGTGCACCGTCGCTGCTGGCCGTCGAGCCGCCCGACCACACCCGCTACCGCAAGACCGTGTCGGCGGTGTTCACCCCGAGGGCCGTTGCCGCGCTGCGAGATCGCGTAGAGCGGACCGCCGCCGAGCTGCTGGATCGACTGGCCGGCGAGTCGGGTGTGGTGGACATCGTCGAGCGGTACTGCTCGCAACTTCCGGTTTCGATCATCAGCGACATCCTCGGCGTGCCCGAGGCGGAGCGACCGCGCGTCCTTGAATTCGGTGAACTGGCCGCCCCGAGCCTGGACATCGGATTGCCTTGGCGGCAGTACCGCCGAGTGCAGGAAGGGATCTGCGGCTTCAGCTCCTGGCTCGACGAGCATCTGCGGCAGTTGCGGGTGGAACCCAGCGACAATCTGATGAGCCAACTGATTCAGATTTCCGAAAGTGGTTCTGCCGAAACATATCTCAATGACAAGGAGCTGCAGGCGATCGCCGGGCTGGTGTTGGCCGCCGGTTTCGAGACCACGGTCAATCTGCTGGGCAACGGGATTCGCATGCTGTTGGACACCCCCCAGCACCTCGACACCCTGAGACGGCGCCCCGAGCTGTGGCCCAACGCCGTCGAGGAGATCCTGCGGCTGGAATCGCCGGTGCAGCTGACCGCGCGGATCGCGCTCAATGACGTCGAGATAGCCGGTCGGCGATTACAGCGTGGCAACCTGGTGCTGGTGTATCTGGCCGCCGCCAACCGGGATCCGGCCGTGTTCCCCGACCCGCATCGCTTCGACATCGAAAGGCAAAACGCCGGAAGGCATCTCGCCTTCTCCGGCGGCCGGCACTTCTGCCTCGGCGCGGCCCTTGCCCGCGCCGAGGGCGAAGTCGGATTGCGGACATTTTTCGACCGCTTCCCCGAGGTGCGCGCGGCGGGCGCCGGGAGCAGGCGCGAAACCCGCGTGTTGCGCGGATGGTCGTCGTTGCCGGTGAACCTGGGGCCGGCCCGTTCGATGGCCGCGGTGGACGGTTGAAGCGTCGCGCGGTGCTGTAGCACGTGCTTTGGTACGCGGGCGAGCATGACCCGAGTGGTTGACACCGGGGCTGTGACAGAGTTTATTTGCCGCTATGACAGAGGTATCTATGATCGCGGTCGAGGATGTGGTCCGTGGGCTGTGGCAGGCGCTTTCGCGGCGAGATTGGGAGGCGATCAAGACCTTCCTGTCCGACGACTGCCTCTATGTCGACATGCCGGTCCCCGCGTTGGCGGCCCGTGGTCCGGACGACATCGTCAAACGCCTCAAGATGGGGCTCGAGCAGTTGGCCGGCTACGAGAACCACACCGGCGTGCTGGTGTCGAACGGCTCCGATGTGCTCTACGAGCACTCCGAGACGTGGACCTTCGCCACCGGCGAACAGGGAGTGCTGCGCTTCGTGACGGTCCACAAGGTCGTGGACGGCAAAGTGACTGTCTGGAAAGACTATTGGGACATGAACAGTTTGGTTGCCTTCGCTCCCCCGAACCACTTCGAGGGCCTGGCCGCTGGCGATGTCAGCTGGGTCTTCGACGCTTCGGCCCTGGTCTGACGATCCCTGTTCAGGCTACGACTCGGCCAATTTCCGGAGGCGTTTCAACGTATCCGCCAGGGTGCGTCCCACCTGACGCACGGCGATCCGGTCGGCGATGTAGCCGAGTATTCCGCCGGGAGCCTGATACGACAGCCGGAACGTCACCTTCGTGCAGCCGTCGCCTCTGTCGCGCAACCGCATCCGCCCGCGCAGCGTAACCCCGGTGATGCCCACCCAGGCGAGATCGCGGCCTTCGTCGAACTCGACCACCTCGATCAGGCCACCCACCGGCACGGAGCCGATCTTCCAGTGCACGGTGTAGCGCGCGCCGACACCGGCGGGAATCTCGTTCGACGACTCCCATCGCTCGAGGTTCGTCATGAACGAGGGGTAGCAATCCGGGTCGCTGACGATTTTCCAGACCGCGTCGCGGTCGGCGTTGATGATGCAGCGGCGTTCGACGCGCATCAGCCGATCACCGGGAATCGTCGTTCGGCGGCCAGCCGGTCGACGCCACCCTGCAGGGAGGCCATCACCTTGTCGTGCACCGCTTGATCGTCGCCGTCGACCTCGATCGGGTCCTGGACCTCGATCACGATCTTGGTGGGCAACGGAATGTGGCCCGCCAGATCGCTGATGTTGATGCCCCAAGGCAGCGCCAGTGATATCGGGATGCTCTTGAGCCGGAGCAACTTGTCCGCCATCAGCAGCTTGGCCAGCCACTGCCCCCGGTTGAGGAACAGCGCGCTTTCCTGGCCGCCCACACTGGCGACGGGGACGATCGGCACGCCGGTTTCGCGGGCCAACCGTACGTAGCCCATGCGGCCGCCGAAGTCGACCTTGTGGCGTTCCCACGTGGGGCGAAAGACCTCGTAGTCGCCGCCGGGGTAGACCAGCAGGGCAGCCCCGGATTCCAGTGCGAGGCGGGCGTTTTCGGGATTGGCCGCGACGGTTCCGAATTTGCGCAGCGAGCCGAGCGGTGGCGCGGAGACGACGAGGTCGTGCGCCAACTGGTAGAAGGGCCTCTCGACGCCGAAGTAGGAGCAAAAAGCGAGCGTGAAGACGAACGTGTCGGGCGGCACGTTGCCGCCGCTGTGGTTGCCGACCAGCAACACCGGGCCCTCGGCCGGGATCCGATGCAGGCTGCGCACGTCGGCCCTGAAGTACAGCGACGCCAGCAACCAGGTACCCGGCAGCTGGTCGCGGATGTAATCCGGATCCCGCTGATCGAGGTCGGCTTTGGGCACCCACGACACCACCTTGTCGCGGGCCCAGCCGAAGACGCCCTTCGCGGTCGCCATGACCGGAGGTGTACCCCGGGGCAACCGGGGGTCAAACGCGGTAGATGCGCGTGGCGTTCTGCCGGGCGATGAGATCGACCACCCGCATGGCGTCCGCCTCGCTCCAATCACCGCGGTCCACAAATTCCCGCAGCACGCGGTCAATGCCCCTGCGCCACAAGATCGCGCCGAGGAAATGCAGCTCCGGCGGACCGAATCCGTCCGACGAATACAGGATCTTGGAGAACGGCGCCATCTCCAGCAGACGCGCGAGGAACGCGGGTGACCGCGCCCCGAGGTGGTTCACGCTCAACCCGCCGTCGAGATAGACGTTGTGGAACGCCTGCGCCAGGTAGCCCGCCTCACGCTCGTAGGGATAGCAGTGCAGCAGCACGATCGGGACGTCCGCCGCGTGTCGTAGAAAGTCAACCAGGAGAAGAGGATTCGCGTTGGACAGCTCGGAATCGCGGTCGCCGAACCCGACGTGGAATTGCAGCGGCTTGCCCAGCCGCAGCGCCTGGTGCAGTCCGAACCGCAAGAGGATCCGATCCCGCAACCGAGCACCGCCGCGATCGCGCCACCGGCTGGCCGCATCGGCGACCTCCGTCGCCGATGGCTCACTGAGATCGCCGCCGAATCCGCCGCGGTAGGCCAGGATCGATTTGGTCCCGACCGCGCCGTCCGCACGCCGGCGCAGGATCTCCTCGAAGGCCGCCGCATAGTCACCCGGCGATTGCGCGGCCTGCTCGGCTACCTCTTCGAGGCGAACGATCTCGTGCGCGTGGTTGCCGGACAGCTCGGCCATGCTGGCCACCCCGGCGACCTCGTCGCTGCCGATTCCGGTGTCCACCAGCCAGTCGCTCACCCCGGCGACCGGTAAGAACAGGCGGGCCAGTCCGTCCTCGCTGAATTGGCTCCGGCGCTCCCAATAGGTGTGCGGATCACTGTGTTTGGGCAGCCCCAGAACCGGGGCGCAATGAGCCCGCACCGCGAACCCGAGCTGTGAGTCGAAACCCGGATACCTGATGGGCTCGGTGTCGGCCTCGTTGAGCGCGTTCTCGAATCGAGACCGGTCTCCCAGCGTCAGCCAGCAGCCGTGGACATGCTGGTCGATCAGCGCAACTTCGTCGATGTGTCGGGTCAGAGTGTCGGAGACCATAACCGGCGCGTCACAGGCTCCAGGCCATGCGGAACTTGTCCGCAAGCTGCTCGGGCCCCAGGTCGCCGTAGCGCTCCTGCTCCATGCGCCGGACCGCGACCACCATGTCGACCACCGGATCGCCCAGGATGCGGCGCATCGCTTCCGAGCCGTCGAGTGCCGCAATGGCTTCGGCCTGCGAGTCGGTCAGGCGCGCGATGCCGTCTTGCTCGCGGTCGGAATCGGAAAGTTGGGCCGGGTCGACGGTGATCTCGGGCGGAAGTGCCAACTGGCATTTGATCCCATCGAGGGCCAGGCCGAGGATGGCCGCCGACGCCAGGTACGGGTTCGCCGACGGGTCGACGATCTTCACCTCGACATTGCCGCCCCGGGGACTTCCCGGTCCGCCGGTGACGAATCGCACCGCGGCCTCGCGATTTTCGGTGCCCCAGCACGCATAGGCGCCGGCCCAGTTGCCGGGCCGCATCCGCAAGGCGGAGACGATCGACCCGCACAGCACGCCGTGGGCCTCCGGCAGGCCGCGAACGACGCCCGCTATCGCGCTCTCCCCCGTCGTCGTCATGCCCCGGGATTCGGGGCCGTCGGAGAACAACGGCACGTCGGACGCCGATAGCGAAAAGTGTTGGTGCGCCCCGGATCCGACGCCGTCGGCGAAGGGTGCGGGTGACAGGCTGATGCGCAGCCCATGGCGACGGGCCGCGCGGCCGATGATGAGCCGCATCAGTATCAGCTGATCGGCGGCGGCAACCGGGGGCTGTGGGGACAGCGAGATCTCGAACTGGTTGGCGCCGTACTCCGGGTGAAACTGTTCGATCGAAATGCCGGCTCCCGTGGCCGATCCGATCACGTCCCGCACGAACTCCTCGTGCTCGAGCACACCGGCCAGGCCGTATTGCGCCCACAAGGTCGACGGGAGCCGCTCGCCGTTCGGTCCAACCAGGAGGAATTCGATTTCGTGCCCGATCGAGGCCTCGACGCCGGCTTCGGTGAGCGCGGCCTCGATGCGACGCAACGTTCCCCGGCCACACGTGGGAACGGGGGTGCCGTCCTGTTCGAAAAACGCGGCGGGCGCCCAGGCCAGACCGTCACCGACGATGCGTAACGCGGACAAGTCGATACGGAGGCGCTGGTCCCCCACCACGCCGACGTCGGGGGTGAAGGCGATGCCGGTCTGATCGATGGCGAACGCGTGCCAGGACGGGCTGGCCCCCAGCCCCGGATCCGCGAATGTGTTCGTACGCCGAATCGGAACGGTCTTGGCCAGGGTCAGCCCGGCGGGATTCACCACCGTGCCGATGACCGTGTCGACGCCCTCGGCCTCCAGCTGGGCAATGGCCGCGGCGGCGAGCGGTGTGCCGGTCATGCGAGCCATTCTCCCAATCCCGGACCGCTCCGGCACGGCAAACGGCGTCAGCGGTGTCGCTCAGTTCTGCCGGGCGACGAGTTCGGTGACGAACCGATCCAAAAAGCCATCCACCGGCGCTTTGCCCACCGGCCGGATGACGAACTTCGTCAATCCCGCCTCGATGTAGGCGTCGAGTTGCCGGTGCAGCTGATCCCACCCGGCGGCGATCAGTTCGCCGGGGTCTCGGTCCGGGCGGCGCCGGCGCACCGCCGCGGCCAATTCCGCGGGCAATACTCCGTCCTCCGCAACGGCCAATGAGATGCCGAAGTGGTCGGGGTCGATGCTGCGCCCTGCTTGCGCCGCCGCCCGCTCGATCGCTTCTCGCCCGTCCCGCGCCTCCGCCGGGGTAAGGAAGCTGCCCAGCCAGCCGTCGCCCAGCGCGCCGATGCGCCGAAACGCCGCCTCCGCCGATCCGCCAACCCAAATGTCCAGCGGCGGTGTCGGTCTCGGGGCAACGGCAACATCGGTGACGCTGAAATACCGGCCGGCGAACGTCGCCGACTCCTCGACGAGTGCCGCTCGCAGCAACCGCAGCGACTCGTCGAACACCGCCGCGCGCTCGCCGTCGGGGACCACGAAGACTTCGCGTTCGGCCGGTATGGCCGAGCGGAGACCGAAGACGGGGAGGACCCGCTTCGGCGCGACCGCCGCCAGGGACGCCAATTGCTTTGCCACCAGCACCGGGTGCCGGCCCGGCAGCACCGCCACCGACGTCCCCACCTTCAACCGGGTCGTC
The DNA here is from genome assembly GCA_036338755.1 of Actinomycetota bacterium. GTDB lineage: Bacteria > Actinomycetota > Actinomycetes > Mycobacteriales > Mycobacteriaceae > Mycobacterium. Next base: position 382,311 of record JAYZBN010000036.1, read on the forward strand.
CGCGCGAGTGCATACGCCATGCCGACCACCGGATCGACCGCCGGGGAATACACCAGCTCGGAAAACCACAGCGAGTCCGCCCCGGCGGCCTCGAGGTGATCGACGATGGCCGCCAGCTGATCCGGGGCGGTGTCGGCGCCGAGCCCAACGCCGAATCGAATCTTCACGGCTTCACCCTCCATGCCCGTCGTTGCGTTCGTATCGCAACACGGCGGCGGCGCCGTTTGTGCCCGCGAACGTGGGCGACTATGCGCGGCTGGGGATGGTGAGCTTGCAGGCCTGGCCGATGTCGAGGGTCCGCAGCACTCGGCCCATGCCGACCCACAGCGCGCAGGACAGGGCGAGGTCAGCTAGCAACTCATCGGAGAAGTGTTCGGCGCAACGGCTCCAGAAGTCTTCGTCGTCGCGGAGCGCCGTGTGGTCGGTGGCGAAGCGGTCCGCGAATTCGGCGGCCAGCCGCTCCTGTTCGCTGTACCCGGGCCAGGTGCGCCACTCGGGGGCGTGGTCGTAGAGCTCCTCGTCGACGCCTGCGGCGGGTCCGTCCTCGTCTCGGGTGTTGACGCAGACGACGCATTCGTTGCGGTGGGCGATCACGGCGCGGGCAAGTTCGCGCGTGCGCAACGGCAACCGGTTCTTGGTGTAGACCGCCTGGCTGAAGCCGCCGAGCGCGCCGCCGATGTCCGGAGACTTCGCAAACCAGCCGGCCAGGTCGTCGTCAGCAAATGTTCCGATTCGGCTCATGGCGTGATGGTACGCCCGGGTCGGACCTAGGGGCGGGGATGTCGGCGAATGGGTATGGACACCGGTTAGTGAGCGGCCGCCGGGATCGCCATCGTCGGTTGTTCATCCTGCCAATCACGTTGCGCCAGAAGACGATGCGCAACGCGGTCCAGCGCCGCTTCCACGGCGCGGCGGTCCGGGCGACCTTGGAAGTCGGGCGACCGGGACAGCTTGTCGACCAGCCAGGCCAACAGCAGCGAGTGCACGTAGGCGACTTGTTGCCCCCCGGCCGGCGTGAGCCAGATCTGCTCGCCGTCGCGCTGCGCATAACCCGCGGAGACCAAGTGCGCGAAGGTCGGCTCGAGAACCTCGAACGGTACCCGTAGGTAGTCCGCCATATCGGTGACCCGGGCGGTGCCGTACATCTGTGTGTAGCGGTTGATTCGCAGGACTCCCCAGAGCCCGGCGACGTCGAGTCGGCAATCGGGTCGCATCGCGATGCTGCGCAATCGCATGCCGGGAACGCCACGCATCGTCCGTGCGATCGCATTCTCCAGCATCTGGTCCGGTGTCTCGCTGGTCGGCATCCCGAACGCGTCGCCGAGATCGACTGTGCTGTCGTGGAATTCCCGAAGAGGGACCTGTTTGAGGAACAACGCCAGCACGAAACCCACCAGCGCTACCGGAACCGCCCATCCGAACACGTGGGTGAGCGACTCGGCGTAGGCGGCGACGATCGGGGCGGCCGCCTCGTGTGGCAGCCGGTGCAACGCCTCCGGCGACGCGGCGGCCGCGGCGGGCGCGCGGCTTGCCGCCATCGCCGGGCCGATCCGGCTGTGCAGAAAGTTGGTGAACAGCGAACCGAAGATGGCCGCTCCGAACGAGCTGCCGATCGTGCGGAAGAAGGTGACGCCGGAGGTCGCGACGCCGAGATCGTCGAAGCTCGAGGTGTTCTGCACGATCAGGACCAGGGTCTGCATGCACATCCCGATCCCGGCGCCGAGGATGACGAGGAACAACGACTGGACCAAAGTGGATGTCGACGGGTCCATGCGCGACATCAGAAAGAACGCCACCGCCATGACGGCGGTGCCGGCGACGGGAAAGACCTTGTATCTGCCCGTGCGGCCGACGATGACACCGCTGCCCATCGAGGTCGTCAGCATCCCGATCACCATCGGCAAAGTGCGCAGGCCCGACGTGGTGGCCGAGACACCGTCGACGAACTGCATGTACGTCGGCAGGAACGTCAGGGCGCCCAGCATCGCGAACCCGACCACGAAAGACAGCACACAGCAGACGGTGAACACCGAACTCCCGAACAACCGGATCGGCAGGATCGGCTCGGGGGCGCGGCTCTCCACCCAGGCGAAGACGCACAACGCGATGACCGAACCGACGAACAGGCCGATGATCGTGGGCGATCCCCACGGATAGGTGGTCCCGCCCCAACTGGTGGCCAGCGTCAGGCCGGTCGCGCCCAGGCCGACGAACACGATTCCGGTGTAGTCGATGACCGGTTTGGTCCGGTTGGTCAGCGCCGGTATGGCGGCGGCGGCCACGAAGAAGACCACGACGGAGATCGGCACGTTGATCCAGAACGCCCACCGCCAGGTGAAGTGGTCGGTGAAGTAGCCGCCGAGCAGCGGACCGATCACGGTGGTGACGCCGAACACCGCTCCCATCGCCCCTTGGTAGCGGCCGCGGTCCCGCAGCGGGATCACCTCGCCGATGAGGGCCATGGCGGTCACCATGAGCCCGCCGCCGCCGACGCCCTGCAGCGCCCGCGACGCAACGAGCATGCCCATCGAACTGGAGAGGCCGCACAGCACCGATCCGGTGACGAAGAACACGACCGCCGACTGAAACACCCGCTTGCGGCCGAAGAGGTCACCGAACTTGCCGACGAGGGCGGTGATGATGGTCGAGGCGAGGAGGTAACTGGTGACGACCCACGATTGATGGCCTGCGCCACCGAGATTGGCGACGATAGTCGGCAACGCGGTCGCCACGATCGTCTGGTCCAGTGCGGCCATCAGCATGCCCAGCAGGATCGCCACGAAGATGAAGTTGCGACGCTGCGGGTCGACCGCGACATTGCCGGGCTGCGAATCCGGAGCGTGGCCGGCCGGAGCCGCTGTTGGTGTCGCCCTCGTCATGCCTGCCTTCCCACGGCGTTCGATGGTAATGAGTGCCCACGGTCAACCGGTGGCAACCAAAACCCCGCGGGGCGGCGCCCGAGAGTCAGCTGGGTGGCCGCGACACGCACTGCGCCGAGTACAACTCCACGCCCAACTTGTCCATCAACTCCAGCTGGGTCTCGAGGTAGTCGATGTGCTTTTCCTCGTCGGCCACGATGTCCTCGAAAAGGTTCGCCGTGGTGGAGTCCTGCTTTTCCCGGCACAGGATGATGGCCGGCTTGAGCCGCTCCATCACCTCGTATTCGATGGCCAGGTCGGCCTCGAACTGCTCGCGTAGCGTCTGGCCGATGCGCAGTGAGAACAGCCGCTGGTAGTTCGGTAAGCCGTCGAGCAACAGGATGCGGTCGGTGATCGCCTCGGCGTGGCGCATCTCGTCGAAAGACTCGGCCCGGGTGTGCTCAGCTAACTCGGTGAACCCCCAGTTGTCCTGCATCTTGGAGTGCAGGAAGTATTGGTTGATCGCGGTGAGCTCGCTGGTCAACTGTTCGTTGAGCAGACGCAAAACTTCCGGATCCCCTTGCATTGTCACTCCTACGGTGTGAGCGGCTGTCGTGTGTGGCCGCGGCGGGTGCGCTGGGCTGTCGCGCACAAACCCGGGCGCTAGCAGCACTTTGCCACGGCCCCTGGGAATGTTCCAGCAAGGTTTGGCTGCACTCAGTGACGTGCCGGTTGAAGTAAGTCGCGCCTTGGTTAGGTTAGACTGGGCTTACGAACTTAGGTTAGACTCCACTAATAAGCGGCACGCGTATTCGGCCTCATCACCATGGTGCTCGATGCCTCGGCGTCGGGGACGAATCGCAGACGCTCGACCGAACGACGAAGGGGACGCGGACGTGCAGGAGGTGCGCTGATGTACGTGTGCCTCTGTGTTGGGGCCACCAACCAGACCGTGTGCGACGCCGTCGCTCAGGGCGCATCGACCTCCAAAGAGATAGCCGCCGCATGTGGGGCCGGCGGTGACTGCGGCCGCTGCCGGCGCACGCTGCGTGCCATCCTGGCCGACGCGGCCAGATTGCAAACGGCGCAGTCGGTTTAGGCGCCGCCTCAGCGTTTGTTGAAGTCGGCCAGGGCCGCCGCATTGGCTTGCGCACCCATGAGTTCGGCGAAGTGCGCGTTTTCCCGACCGGTGGCCGCCACGATCTCCGGGCGGACCGGTTCCATCATCGTGTGCTTGACGGCCATCAGGCTCGAAATCGGCCGGGAGGCAAGGATTTCGGCGTGCCGGCGGGCCTGGGCCAACAGCTCGTCGGGCTCGCAGACACGCCACACGAGGCCCATGCGCAACGCCTCGTCGGCGCCGACCCATTCCGACGACATCAGCAGCCAGGCCGCGTTCTGCCGGCCGACCAGCTGGGGCAACAGATATGACGAAGCCGCTTCGGGCGCCACGCCCAGGCTGGTGAACGGGCACTTCAGGCGCGCGGTCGACGACATGAACGCCAGATCGGCGTAGCCGAGGATGGTGGCGCCGATCCCGACGCCCACGCCGTTCACCGCGCAGATCAGCGGCTTGGGAAACGCGCTGAGCGCGTTGATCAGTCCGATGAAGCCGTGCTTACCGGGCGTGAAGCCGGGATCGACGATGCGAGCCTGCATCTCGGCCAGGTCGGTGCCGGCGCTGAAGCCACGACCCGCGCCGGTCAGCAGCACGACGGCGACCTCGGGGTCTTCGGCGGCGGCGAGCAGCGCCTCGGCGGTGGCGTCGTAGAGGGCTTCGTTGAACGCGTTGAGCGCCTCGGGCCGGTTCAGCGTGAGGGTGCGCACCCGGTTCTCGTCATCGATCTGCAGCGTCACGCCAGCAGCCTAGTGGGGATCGCAAGCGCGGCGCAGCCGGGCGCAGCGGGTCACCACGCCAGCAGCCCCGAGGCTAGCCGTTGCTGTAGACCCGGGTTGGGGCGATCAGCACGACGGCGCGCCCCTCGGACGCCATCACCCGGTCGTACTCGTCCCAGTCGTCGTGGCTGCCGCCCGCGGCGGTGAACACATCGCGGAGCAGCAACCGCAGCTGATCCGCTCCCGTCAGCCAGGGCTGGCGATCGTCGGGGCCGATTAGTTCGGCGCGGCCCTCGACGGTCGCCCACTGCCATCCGTTGCGGAAAGTCACGGCCAGCTGCGGCCGGGCGCGCAGGTTGGCCAGCTTGACCTTGCCGTAGGTGGTGAAGCCGAGGACTTGCTCGCCGGTCGACGGGTGCGCCAGCAGGCCCACGTTGACCAGCGAAGCCTGCACCGTCCCGTCGGCGCGAACGGTGGAGATCACCGCCAGCCCGCTTTCCCCCTTGGCCAGGGTCACTGCCTCGTCGAGTGATGTCATGATCGGACCTCAATCCCGGAACGGTGTCGCGAATACGTAGCGGCTGGTCGGCACGGTGTCGATGTTCTCGTTGGCACCGAATGCCGTTGTGCTGGCGACCATTCGGCCCAATCGGTCCTGCAGGTCGTCATCATCGACGGCTCCGAAGAAAGCCTTGAGGTCGGTGATGGCCTCCGGTGGGAACAACTCCTCGACGATGCCCGCGATTCCCGGTGCATCGGGGGTAAGCGCCCGCACCACCCAATTCTGGGTGTAGCCGAACGTCGACTGCGTTTCGATGGCCACCGACGTGTGATCACGCTGCCAACGGTGCAGCCAGGTCGCCTCGTCCATGCCGTCAGGACGGCGCAGCAGCGCGATGTTGGCCAAACCTGGTGTGCGAGTGCCGGGTTCGGATGGTGGAGCGACCATCGGGACCGACTCGGTCACCAGGTACGCGGCCAGCTGCTCACATTCCTGGCCGAGAAATTTGAGTGCCGCTGTCGTCTGGTCGCCGTAGCACTGCTGGGTCCACATGCTCACCACCGCTGCCACGGGCGGCTTCAAGGTCGTCAGTGTCATCAGCGAATGACGCACGGTGCTGTCACGAACGTTCATTTGCAGCCCGGCGACGCCCAGTTGCAGCAGCGCATCGGCGACGTGTCCGCGTTGCCGGGCGCACCACGCGTCGTCCGGCTCGGGACGCCTGAGCACTGCGATGACCTTCTCCATACGCAGAACCTACAGGCGATCGCCTACTTCACCATCCGCACTTGATGCTGGCTGCTGATCAGTTCGCCGATGAGCCCGGCCAGCCGGCGGTAGGACTCGTCGCGCCCGCTCGACGAGCGGAAAACCAAACCGATCCGCCGGCCGGGGCGAGGCGCCGCGAACTGCGCGAGGCCCAGGCGGCTTCGGGACGCCTCGACCGGCACCGCGCTCTGGGGAATGAGCGTCACGCCCAGGCCGCCGGTCACACATTGCACCGCGGTCGCCAGCGACGCGGCCCGGGTATTGGCCAGTTCCGCTCGTACGCCCGCCTTGTGGCAGACGTCGAGCGCCTGATCACGCAGGCAGTGGCCCTCGTCCAGCAGCAGCAGCGGCAGGTCGGCCAGGGCGGTGGCCGGCACCCGGCGCTTACCTGCCAGCGGATGGCCCGGCGGCAGGGCTAGTACGAAATCCTCGTCGTAGATCGGGATAGCGGTCAGGCCGGCACCCTCGGCAGGCAGGGCGATGAGGGCCGCGTCCAACGCGCCCTCCCGCAAGACCGCCAACAGCCGTTCGGTTTGGTCTTCGGTCACCCGCAGCGTCAGCTCCGGCAGTTGCTCGGCAACACCGGCCAGCACCGTCGGCAGCACGTAGGGGGCCACGGTGGGTATCAGGCCCAGGCGCATGTCTGCCCTCAGCGGGTCCGACGAACCCGCCGCCGCTGCGCTGAACGCGTCCGCCGCCTCGACGACGGCCTGGGCGCGTGGCAGCAGCTGCCTGCCCTCCGGTGTCAAGAAGACACGCCGGGTAGAGCGCTCAACCAGCTGGGTGCCCAACCCGGCTTCCAGTGCCGCCAGCGCCTGCGACAGCGTCGACTGGCTAAGACCGAGAGCCGTTGCCGCACTGCTGAATTGCCGCTTCTCGGCGACCGCGACGAATGCGCGTAGGCCGGCGATCGTGGGTTGATAACTCTTATCGGACATACCTATAACTCTAGTGGGAAATATCACCTTTACTTCAATTAGCGTACCCGGCACTATTGGGAAGGAAAGCTAATCTTGATTAAATCCAGACAAGGAGCGATATGCCTCTGCTGACCATCGGCGACCAGTTCCCCGCCTACGAGCTCACTGCGTTGATCGCGGGCGATCTGTCCAAGGTCGACGCCAAGCAGCCTGGGGACTACTTCACCACCATCACCAGCGAGGACCACGCCGGCAAGTGGCGCGTGGTGTTCTTCTGGCCGAAGGACTTCACGTTCGTGTGCCCGACCGAGATCGCCGCGTTCGGCAAGCTCAACGACGAATTCGAGGACCGCGACGCGCAGGTGCTCGGCGTATCGATCGACAGCGAGTTCGTGCACTTCAACTGGCGTGCGCAGCACGAGGACCTGAAGAAGCTGCCCTTCCCCATGCTCTCGGACATCAAGCGGGAGCTGAGCTTGGGCACCGGCGTGCTGAACGCCGACGGCGTGGCGGACCGGGCGACCTTCCTCGTCGACCCGAACAATGAGATCCAGTTCGTCTCGGTCACCGCGGGCTCCGTGGGCCGCAACGTCGAAGAAGTGCTGCGGGTGCTGGACGCACTGCAGTCCGACGAGCTGTGCGCCTGCAACTGGCGCAAGGGTGACCCGACGCTGGACGCCACCGAGCTGCTCAAGCAGTCGGCTTAAGTCGGGCCCGGACGGGTACAAGGCCTGATTAGGAGGCGAGATGAGCGTCGACAACCTCAAAGAAGCGCTACCGGAGTACGCCAAGGATCTCAAGCTCAACCTGGGCTCGATAACCCGCACGACCGAGCTCAATGAGGAGCAGCTGTGGGGCACGCTGCTGGCCAGCGCCGCGGCGACCCGAAACACCCAGGTGCTCACCGAGATCGGGGCCGAGGCGGCCGACATCCTGTCCGCGGAGGCATACAACGCGGCGCTGGGAGCCGCGTCGATCATGGGCATGAACAACGTGTTCTACCGTGGCCGCGGCTTCCTGGACGGCAAGTACGACGACCTGCGCGCGGGATTGCGGATGAACATCATCGCCAATCCCGGCGTGGAGAAGGTCAACTTCGAACTGTGGTCGTTCGCCGTGTCGTCGATCAACGGCTGCCCGGATTGCGTGGCCGCTCACGAGCACACGCTGCGCGAGGCCGGTGTCAGCCGGGAAACGATCCAGGAGGCGTTGAAGGCCGCGGCGATCATTTCCGGTGTGGCACAAGCGATCGTCACCGCCCAAACGCTGGCAGCGGTCGGCTGACCGCGCCGTCGTGACCGCCGTGACCGAGCCCGCCTGGGTCCAGCACGCGATCTGGTGGCAGATCTACCCCCTGGGGTTCGTGGGAGCATTCCCCACGCCGCAGTCAAACGAGCCGCCGCAACCGGAGCAACACCGGTTGCGGCGGCTCGTCGACTGGTTGGACCACGCCATCGAACTCGGCGCATCGGGCATTGCGCTCGGTCCCATCTTCGCCTCGCGCACACACGGTTACGACACCACCGACCACTACCGCATCGATCCCCGACTGGGTGATGACACCGACTTCGACCACCTGGTCGCCGAGGCGCATCGCCGCGGGCTGCGCGTGCTTCTCGACGGCGTGTTCAATCACGTCGGGCAGGATTTCGCGCGCTACCGGCAGGCTGCCGACGACGACGGCGCCGCGCGCTGGTTTCGCGGACGTCCCGGCCGTTTCCACACCTTCGAAGGCCACTCCGGGCTGATCACCCTCAACCACGACAACCCCGACATCGCCGACTACACCGTCGACGTGATGGCGCACTGGCTGGGGCGCGGCGCCGACGGTTGGCGTCTCGATGCCGCTTACGCGGTGCCACAACACTTCTGGGCCGCAACGCTGCCGCGGGTGCGCGAGCGCTACCCGGACGCATGGTTCGTCGGCGAACTCATTCACGGCGACTACGCCGCTTACGTCCGGGCCGCCACCTTCGACTCGGCCACGCAATACGAGCTGTGGAAGGCGATCTGGAGCAGCCTCAACGACGGCAACTTCTTCGAACTCGACTGGGCGATGCAGCGCCACAACGATTTCCTGACCGCCTTCTCACCGCTGACGTTCATCGGCAACCACGACGTCACGCGCATCGCCAGCCGGCTGGACACACCCGAACACGTGGCCCACGCGCTGGTGCTGTTGCTGACCATCGGCGGGGTGCCCAGCGTGTATGCCGGCGACGAACTCGGGTTTGCCGGGGTCAAGGAAGAACGGTACGGCGGTGACGACGCGGTACGGCCCGAGTTCGGTTCTCCCCCACTGCAACTGGATGAATTCGGGGTCAAGACCTGGCGGTTGCACCAGTATCTGGTCGGGCTGCGGCGCCGCTACCCCTGGCTGCACGCGGCAGCTACCACGGCACGGCTGCTGAAAAACCGGCAGTACGTGTACGAGGCGCGCAACGGTGACGATGCGCTGCTGGTGGTGCTCAATATCGACGACGAGCCGCTGCGCGTCTCGCTACCGGAGCTCGGCACGCGGCGCGCACAGGTGATCGGCGGATCGGCGGCCCCGCCGCCCGACGTCGTCGACTCCGTCGAGGTCGAGGCGCGGGGCTGGCGGATCCTGAGCCCCACCTAGGGCGGGATTCATTGCGCCGCCTACGGCGCGCCCAGCCGTTCCAGCGTCAGCCGGTCTTGGTGGCCGTCGTAATACTTGTCGAGCACCGCGACGAAGTCCTGGTTGTCCTCGGTGGCGTGGGCGAACAGCGTCATCGACGAGCGCAGTTTGAGATCGTCCGGCGAGCCGAAAATCTGGCCGATCGATCGCCCCTGCACCGCGGTGACCAGCCGAGAACACTCGTGCAACCGCGGCCCCAGCAACTCATGGCGCAGGTAGGCGCCGGCTTCGTCGAGCGAGGCGATGCCAAACCGGGCCGCCATGGCGCTGCCGCCCAGCCCGCGCAACTGGGGGAAGACGAACCACATCCAGTGACTGCGTTTGCGTCCGGCGCGCAGCTCGTCAACGACATCGCCGTACACCGGCTCCTGGGCGTCCACGAAGCGTTTGAGATCGAAGGGGTCGCCTGCCGATGCCATTTGACTACGGTTGCACACATGGCAGTCCGACGACGAGTGCCCAAAGTGCGCGACCTGGCACCGCTGATGCAATTCAAGCGGCCCCGGTTCAACCCGACCAGGCGCCGTCTCGACGCCGCGTACACCATCGAGGATCTGCGAGCCGTCGCCAAACGCCGCACCCCCAAGGCCGCGTTCGACTACACCGACGGCGCCGCCGAAGACGAGCTGTCGATCGAACGTGCTCGACAAGCGTTCCGCGACATCGAATTTCATCCGACCATCCTGCGCGACGTCTCCCAAGTCACCGCGGGCTGGGACGTACTGGGCCGGCCGGTGGTGTTGCCATTCGCGATCGCGCCCACCGGTTTCACCCGTTTGATGCACACCGAGGGCGAGATCGCCGGCGCGCAAGCGGCGGCCCGCGCGGGCATCCCGTTCTCGCTGTCCACCCTGGGCACCTGCGCGATCGAAGATCTGGTCACCGCCGTCCCGCAGGGCCGAAAGTGGTTCCAGCTCTACATGTGGCGCGATCGCGAGCGCTCGATGGCGCTGGTGCGGCGCGCCGCCGCCGCGGGATTCGACACCCTGCTGGCGACCGTCGACGTTCCGGTCTCCGGTGCGCGGCTGCGGGACAACCGCAACGGCATGACGATCCCGCCCACGCTGACACTGCGCACGGTGCTCGACGCGGTGCCGCACCCGAAATGGTGGTTCGATCTGCTGACCACCGAGCCGCTGGCCTTCGCCTCGCTGGATCGCTGGCCGGGCACCGTCTCCGAATACCTGAGCACCATGTTCGACCCGAGCCTCACCTTCGACGACCTGGAATGGATCAAGGAGCAGTGGCCCGGCAAGCTCGTCGTGAAGGGGATTCAGACGCTCGAGGATGCGCGCGCCGTCGTCGACCGCGGCGTCGACGGCCTGGTGTTGTCGAACCATGGTGGGCGCCAACTGGACCGGGCCCCGGTGCCCTTCCACCTGCTGCCCGTCGTCGCGCGCGAGCTTGGGAAACACACCGAGATCCTGGTGGACACCGGCATCATGTCGGGCGCCGATATCGTCGCCGCGATCGCGCTGGGGGCCCGCTGCACGCTGGTGGGGCGGGCCTACCTGTACGGCCTGATGGCCGGCGGCGAGGCGGGCGTCGCGCGGGCGATCGACATCCTTGCCGGCGGGATTGTGCGGACCATGGCGCTGCTCGGCGTCACCTGCCTGGAAGAGCTGTCGCCGAAGCACGTCACGCAGCTCAAACGGCTGGGTCCCATGTCGCCGCGGTGAGCGGCCTCACGCTCACGGCGAAACCTGATTCGGGAACAATCCGGCGGCGTGCTGGGTTAAGCGCATCAGACTCAACTTTTGGAGGATTTGATGGCTGAAGCCAAGTCGGTGCCGGTGCTGTTTGTCACTGACACCATCGTGTTGCCCGGAATGGTGGTGCCGATCGCGCTGGACGAGGCCGCGCGCGCGGCGATCGACGCCGCACAGGCGAGCGACTCCGGGCAGCTGTTGATAGCCCCCCGGCTCGAGGACAGGTATCCGTCGCACGGCGTGATAGCGAAGATCTTGCAGGTCGGACGCATCGCCGGCGGCGGCACCGCCGCGGTGGTGCGCGGTGAGCGCAGGGCCCAGATCGGGGCTGGAGCATCCGGACCGGGTGCGGCGCTGTGGGTCGAGGTGACCGAGGTCCCCGAGACCGAGACGACGGACGAGATCAAAGCCATGACGGCGGAGTACAAGAAGCTGCTGCTGGCCATGCTGCAACGGCGCGAGGCCTGGGAGATCATCGACTACGTCAACAGGTTGACCGACCCGTCGGCGCTGGCGGACACCTCCGGCTACGCGTCCTACCTGACCAATGCCCAGAAGCGGCAGCTGCTGGAGACCGTCGACGTCGCCGAGCGGTTGCGCGTGCTGATCGATTGGACCAGCTCGCATCTGGCCGAGGTCGAGGTGAGCGACAAGATCGCCGAGGACGTGCGCGAGGGCATGGAGAAGACGCAGAAGGAGTTCTTGCTGCGTCAACAATTGGCGGCCATCCGCAAGGAATTGGGCGAGGGCGAGCCCGATGGATCCGACGACTACCGGGCCCGCGTCGAGGCCGCCGAGCTGCCCGAAAAGGTGCGCGAGGCCGCGCTTCGCGAGGTCGGCAAGCTGGAACGTTCCAGCGACCAGAGCCCGGAAAGCGGCTGGATCCGCACCTGGCTGGACACGGTGCTCGACCTGCCCTGGAACGCGCGCACCGAGGACTCCACCGACCTCAAGGCCGCACGCGAAGTTTTGGACGCCGACCACCACGGGCTGGACGACGTCAAGGACCGCATTGTCGAGTACCTGGCCGTGCGGGCCCGCCGCGCGCAGCGCGGACTGCAGGTCGTCGGCGGACGCGGCTCCGGCGCGGTGATGGTGCTGGCCGGTCCTCCCGGCGTCGGCAAGACGTCCCTGGGCGAAAGCGTGGCCAGGGCGTTGGGTCGCAAGTTCGTGCGCGTCGCCCTGGGCGGTGTGCGCGACGAGGCCGAAATCCGTGGGCACCGTCGCACCTACGTGGGGGCACTGCCGGGCCGGATCGTGAGGGCGATCGGTGAGGCGGGATCGATGAATCCCGTTGTGCTGCTGGACGAAATCGACAAGGTCGGTTCCGACTATCGCGGCGACCCGAGTGCGGCGTTGCTCGAGGTGCTCGACCCCGCCCAGAACCACACCTTCCGCGACCACTACCTGGATTTGGACCTGGACCTGTCCGACGTCGTGTTCCTGGCCACCGCCAACGTCATCGAGAACATCCCGTCGGCGCTGCTGGACCGCATGGAGTTGGTGCAGATCGACGGTTACACCGAAGACGACAAGGTCGCCATCGCGCGCGACTACCTGCTGCCCCGGCAGCGCGAGCGCGCGGCGCTGACCGAGGAGGAGGTCGCGGTGACCGACGATGCGCTGCGCAAGATCGCCGCCGACTACACCCGCGAGCCGGGGGTGCGGCAGTTCGAACGGCTGCTGGCCAAGGCGTTGCGCAAGGTGACCACCAAGCTGGCCGAGGGTCCGGCCGCGCTGACCATCGACGAGCCGGATCTGGTTGATTACCTTGGCCGCCCGCGGTTTATGCCGGAGTCGGCCGAGCGCACGGCGGTGCCCGGCGTGGCCACCGGCCTGGCCGTGACAGGCCTGGGCGGCGACGTGCTCTACATCGAAGCGGGCGCCACCGACGGCGAGCCGGGTTTGCAGTTGACCGGTCAGTTGGGCGATGTGATGAAGGAGTCGGCGCAGATCGCGCTGTCCTACGTGCGTTCCCACGCCGCCGAGCTGGGCGTCGACCCCAAGGCGCTGGACCGGCGCATCCACGTGCACGTGCCGGCTGGCGCGGTGCCCAAGGACGGGCCGTCGGCCGGCGTCACCATGGTGACCGCGCTGGTGTCGATGGCCACCGGACGCCAGGTGCGCTCCGACGTCGGCATGACCGGCGAGGTCACGCTGAATGGGCGGGTGCTGCCGATCGGCGGCGTGAAGCAGAAGCTGCTGGCGGCCCAGCGTGCCGGCTTGTCAACGGTTTTCATCCCGTCGCGCAACGAGCCGGACCTGGACGACGTCCCGGCGGAGGTGCTCGACGCGCTGGACGTGCGGCCGATGACCGACGTCGCCCAGATCGTGGCCCAGGCGCTGGAACCAGCGGCGCAGACGGCCACCGTGGCCGCCTGAGGATCTGTCAAACGCCGGTCTGATGAGCCGTCGAAGTGGTGCCCGGGGATTGCCAAGGGTTTTGGCTTCCCCGGGCCGGGGGTAACCACGGGGACAGAGGCAAAGCCAGCCGAGGGGGGTTTGACCTCCACCCGACGTCAAAGGACGCGGGTGACGAACAACAAATCATGTCGCGAAGCCGCCGAACGGCGGTGAGCGGCCGGACAAGGAGTTCATCGTGAGGTTGAACAGAATAGCTGCTAGCGCCGCGATCGCGGGCGCGTTGACGTCGGGCGCGCTCGGAGTTGGCGTGGGGTTCGCACAGGCCGACCCCAATGGCCCCAACGTGCCGGGGCCCGGACCGAACGTTCCGGGGCCAAACGTGCCGGGTCCGAACGTTCCCGACCGGAATGGACCGGGACAGGGGCCGTGGGCGCCGCAGCCGATTTGTAACGGCGGTCCTGGTGTCAACTGCAACGGTCCGGGCACACCGCTGCCGCCCGGGCAGCACGGCTTCCCGCCGCCCGGACACTACAACGACCCGGGCAGCTATGGGTATCCGGCCCGCTGGGCGCCGATGGGCCAGCCGGGCGACTATCCGGTCGTGTTCAACCCGGCGGTAAACCAGTGGGGCGTTTTCTTGCCCGACGGTAACTTCGTTGCGGCGCCGCCGGTCTAAACAGCGCGTCAGAGGCAGCCGCCACCAGCATGGTGGCGGCTGTTCTCGTCTACGGCAGAATCGCAGGCTATGAGCGACTTGCGCGACCTTAAACGGCGAGTGGTCCACCGCGTTCAACGGCTGTTGGTCAATCCGGTGGGCCGTCAGTTGCCGATGACGATGCTCGAAACCACTGGACGCAAGAGCGGACAGGCGCGGCGTACCGCGGTGGGCGGGCGCGTCGTCGACAACCAGTTCTGGATGGTTTCCGAACACGGCGAGCACTCGGACTATGTGCGCAACATCAAGGCAAATCCCGCTGTCCGGGTGCGGGTCGGCGGACGGTGGCGCAACGGCACCGCGCACCTGCTGCCCGACGACGATGCCCTGCAGCGGCTGGGCAACCTGCCGCGAATGAACAGCGCGATGGTGCGGCTGATGGGCAGCGACCTGCTGACCATCCGCGTCGATCTGGACTGACGCCTCCGCATCTGTCGGTCGCCGGGATTAGGGTCGGCCCATGGCCTACGACGAAGACCTGGCCAACCGGATCCGGGAACTCCTCGGCTCCGAGCGCGGCGTCGAGGAGAAACGCATGTTCGGCGGTCTGGCATTCCTGATCAACGGCAACATGTCCGTGGCCGCCAGCGGCCAGGGCGGGCTCTTGGTGCGGGTGCCGCCGGAGGACACCGACAAGCTCGCTGAGCGCGCCCATGTGAGCCCGATGGTGATGGCCGGCCGGGAAGCCCGGGGCTGGCTACGCGTCGACGCCGCCGGTGTGCGAAATAAACGCCAGCTTCAGGGCTGGGTGAACCACGGAGTCGGCTACGCCCGCAGCCTGCCTCCCAAGTAGCGCCCGTTTTGCTGGCCCGGGGCGCGGGTACGCGGGTGCCTATGGACAAGCGGGTGCGTCGACTGCTCGACGTCGCGGGCACGACGTACGCCTCGCAGGCGCGTATTACCTTGAGAGACAAGCCGATGCCGCTGTTTCAGCTCCTGGTGCTGTGCATGCTGGCCAGCAAGCCGATCGACGCGGGCATAGCCATGGCCGCCGCGCGCGAACTGTTCAAGGCCGGTCTGCGGACACCGAAAGCCGTGCAAGCCGCCGACCGGCGGACCATGATCGAGGCGTTCGGCCGCGCGCACTACGTGCGCTACGACGAGAGCTCTGCGACCCGCCTCGTCGAAATGGCCGACCGCGTTCGTCACGACTACGCCGGTGATCTACGCCGGCTGGCCGATCGCAGTCGGCGCGACGCGCCCACGGCCAAACGAATGCTCAAGGAGTTCAAGGGAATCGGCGATACGGGCGCAGACATCTACCTGCGCGAAGTTCAGGACGTCTGGACCTGGGTGCGTCCATACTTCGACGACCGCACCACCGGAACCGCCAAGCAATTGAACCTGCCCGCCGCGCCTGAACAGCTCGGATCGCTTGCGCCGCAAGCCAATGCGCGGCTCGCCGCCGCGCTGGTCAGGGCGTCGCTCGACGACGATGTGCGTCGGCGGGTGACCGGCTGAGCGAATAGTGACCATACGCATCGGTACCTCGGGGTGGTCATACAACCACTGGGTGGACGTGCTGTATCCGACCGGAACGCCCTCGGCGCGCCGGCTCGCCCGCTACATCGAAGTATTCGATACCGTCGAGCTGAACGCGAGTTTCTACCGCTGGCCCCAGGATTCGACCTTCACGGGCTGGCGCCGGCAGCTGCCGGAGGGCTTCACCATGTCGGTCAAGGCCCACCGCGGATTGACGCACTACCGCCGGCTGGCCTCACCCGAGCCGTGGATCGAACGGTTCGAACGTTGTTGGCGTCTGCTGGGTGATCGGCACGGGGTCTTGCTCGTGCAATTACACCCCGAGCAGCACCGCGACGACGCGCGCCTGGATGCGTTCTTGGCCCTCGTGCCCGAGACGATCCGCGTCGCCGTCGAATTGCGTCACCCATCGTGGAACGACCCCGCCGTATTCGAAATACTGGAACACCGTCGCGCCGCCTACGTCGTGATGAGCGGGCTCGGGCTCGAGTGCATCCCCCGGGCGACCACCGACCTGGTGTACATCCGGATGCACGGCCCGGATCCCGAAGCCAACTACGCCGGCTCGTATTCCGACCACGACTTGCGGAGATGGGCCGATCGCATCGCCGAGTGGGACGGCGACGGCAGGGACGTGTGGATGTATTTCAACAACGACCTGGGTGGCCACGCGGTCCGCAATGCGGTGGCCCTGCGCGAACTCCTGGGGTGAGCGCTGACGGGCAGGCCGCACACCCGGTCGACATCGACATCTGCGCGCTGGCCGTCTCGCGACCGTCAGCTGACAGCTTGCCCGGCGCTGGGGTTGTCAGCGCTGCGCCGCACCGGGGTCCACGTTCCGTCGATGACGTCAGGTGGGCATTGCACCTGCAACCGTTCCCGTTCGGTGCGGCGGCGTTTGATCCGCAACCGCGCATCTCCGGGCAGGGTGACCAGTTCATTGCAGGTCAAGTAGTACATGTCCTCGACGTCGTCGATCAGGTCCGCCTCGACGCGCAGGAATCCCAAGGCGCGCAACGTCATCCGGAGCTCATGCGTGAAGCGCATGGTGGCGTCGTGGGCCAGCGCCCGCGAGCCGCGGGCGGCCGACCGTTCGTCCTGCGTCAGCACCGGGGCGGGCTGCGCGGCGGCGGCAGCCGCGGCGATCAGCAGCATCGTCGGGTCGTCGGCGAAGGTCGCGCTGGCCAGCTCGGCCTCCCCCGGGCCGCGGTGCCCGATCCGCGCGACAGCGGCATCCACGGCGGCCGCGGTCGCCGGCGACAAGGCGCGAATGCTCGCGAGGTTGCCCTCCTCCGCCAGTGCACACAACGGCGGGTCGGCCCGCAGCGTGGCCGCCAACTCGGCGATCTCCGTGGTGACCAGATCGCTGTCGGCGATCATGCCCACCCCGGGGACACCGCGGCGCGCCTGACTACGCACCGGCGCCGCGGCGCTGATGCCGGCCTCGATCAACCACAGCGCGTTGAGGATCCAGCCCTGATGAATGCGGTCGCGCAACAGCCGCAGCCGAACTTCCAGCGCCGCCTCCGGGAGCAACCGCAGCCGGCCGGCATCGAGGTGTTCGGCGGCCGCGGCCGCGCCGTAGGCCCGGGTGTCGGCCCGCAGATGGCGCAATGCCGCCACCGACCGTCCGGCAGCAAGCGCCTTGGCGACCGAGCCCAGCGCTCCGCCCGCCAGGGCCGGCTCACCGAACGGCAGTGGGTCCCCGACGTGGGGCTGGCCGACCAGGGCGTCGCGGACGATGGCCTCCTGGTCCCAACCGGGCAGCTGGGAGGCGGCGATCATGTTGACCGACACCCCGACGTAGGGGCGATGGCCGAACACCGCGATGGCCCTGTTGCCCCATTCCTCGTCGACCGCGCCGCCGAGCGCGAGCACCTGACCCAGGACCCGGTTCGCGGCGCGCAGCCCGCTCAACTGCACGTCGAGCGTGATCGGCGTGAGCGGTCCAGGGAGCGCCTCGTTGAGGGCAGAGCCGCTGAAGACCGGAAACCGCGGGTCGATCTGGTCGTCGAATTCGCCCTCGGTGCCCTCGGGTGCCGCGCTGTGGGCTTCGACGGCCTTCCGCCGGGGGTGTGCCAGCACCTCGACCGGCAGGGCCAGTCGTCCGCCGTGGTTGATCGCGCCCGCGGTGTCGAGCCGGCGGCCGACGAGTCCGCGGGCGGTGTCGGCGACCGCGTCCAGCGCGTGCCAGCCGAATTCGAATAACCAATCCTCTTGTGCGGCAGAGACATTCAATTGCGGCATCAGTTGTGACCAGCTACGCACCCGATGCAGCCGGGACCGCGGGTCGGTCGACCGCAACACCCGCCACGCGGTGATCAGATTGACGGTGTCGGGGCTGGCGAGGTCCACGACACCGGTGCGGTCGGTGTTCAACGCCCGAACCAGAAAGCGCATCAGGTCGTCGAGATGCAGCACATGCATGGGCTCGGCCGAGACCTTGGCGCGCAACAGCGTGGCCACGGTACGGCACACCATCCAGTCCAGCTGGCGACCGACCGGTGGTGCGATCCGGACCACAACCGTCGGGCCCCAGCTCGAGGCCACCAGGTCCTCGGCGGGCCGATATAACTCCGGCCGGCCGGCGGCCTGCGACACGAACAGCAGCCGGGAGCCTGCGCGGGCGGCCGCATCGGTCACCCTGGCAAGCCCGTCCATGTCGGCGCTGCCGGGGACGGACGGATCGATGGGCGCCAGGTGGATCACCGCGTCGGCTTCGTCGGTCAGCTCCCGAAGGACCCGGTCCCGCAGCGAAGCGCAAACAAATTCGACGTTGCGGTCCAGGCATGGATGGAAAAGCTCAGCAATGCCGGTGACCGTGTGTCCGGCAGCGATCAGCTGTCCAGCGACCAGCCGCCCGAGTGCGCCGGTGGCGTCGGTAACCAGGATGTGCACCTGGGCTCACCTCCCCCAACCCTCAGTACTCAACAATAGGCAAGCAGGCATGGGCTACGCGACCGTTAGTCCGGTAACGGTTCGGCCACCTCGCGTGATGGGGGCGGCCGGGTTAGTGCAGCGTCGCGCTGCCGTCCGCGGCGACGGCAACCTTGGCGCCACCGATATCGTCACGCACCGATGCCTGCGCCGCGGCGCGATCGGTGACCACGGCCAGCGCACGCGACCCGTCGGGCGTACGCACGGCCAGGAATGCCTTCTCGGGCCGGCCGTCACGGTCGAACGGCGTCGTCCAGGCCTCGACGATGCCGACGCCTTCCCACTCGACCACCGCGTCGGTGGTTGGCTCCCGGTCGACGGCCGGTTGCGTGTCTTCCCAACGGAATTCGGCAGGCGGCTCGGTGCCGTAGACCCCGAAGCTGTGTTTGGTCAGGTAGCCGCCGTTGGCGGTGATCAGGCCACGCCGGCCCGGATTGGCCACCAGCAACTCCGCCATGGTCGCAATGGAGTGCATCACGTAGTTGCTCCACGGTCCGCCCGCGAACGTCAGCCCGCCGGTGACCGTCAGCGGACGGGCGGGGTCGTCGACGCGCAACCCGAGCTCGGACGCGGCGACCTGAACCGCGGAGGGAAAGCAGGAGTACAAGTCGACGTAGTCGATGTCGTCGATCCCCACGCCGGCCAGTTCGAGCGCCCGGGCACCGGCGATCCGGATCGCCGTCGAGCGGTGCAGTTCGTGGCGCTCGGCGATGGACGGGGTGTCGTGGGCGTCGGTACCCGCGTGCGGGAACACCCACCGCTCGGCGGGGACCTTCAGCCGCGTCGCCTCCCCAACCGAGGTCAGCACGAGCGCGGCGCCCTGGTCGACCATGTTGTTGGAGTTCATCAGCTTGGTGTAGGGCCAACTGATCATCCGGTTGTGCGGGCCCGGCTGGCTGATGTCGTCGGCGCTTGACGGCTTGCGGATCCAGGCGTTCGGGTTGTCCACCGCCACAGCGTTGAACCGTGCCCACAGCGCTGCGATGCGCTCGAGGTGATCGTCGATCGACTCGCCGTTCGCGATCCGAAGCGCCTCCTCGAACATCGGGTAGACGTAGGCGGGCCGATCGAGGGAGATCCTGATCTCGGCGTCACCGGCCATCGGGACGTCGTCGCCGCTGACCTCGGCCATCGGGACCGATTGGTCCTGCTCGGTCCATACCAGCTTGGCGCCCTTGGCCCGCAGACCGCGCCTGGTGCGCCACGTTTCGGCGCCGGCCAGCAGCACCACCTTGGCGTGGCCCCGCTGGATGTCCAGGCAGGCCTGGTTGACCAGCGACTGCGGCACGTTGCCGCCGACGGGGCTGTACAGCGTGGTGAAGTCGGAAGCACCGATTCGCTGGCCGAGCAACAGGCCCGGGTCGCGGTACTGCGCCGACAGGATGTTCACAATGCGGATGGAATCCACCGCCTCGATCACCGCGGGACCGGCCGCTTGCCGGGCCGCCGCCACCATCAGGTCCATCGGCTCGACCGAGCGGGTCGCCGGGTCGATCTCGTCGCGATGATTGACCTGGCCGTAGCCGATCAGCACCGGGGTCCTGGGGTCGACGCTCATGCGAACGAATTTAGCGTGGCTATGGATCCGGCCGCCCCGCCGGCCCTCGACCGCTAAGCGGTGTCGGCCGGGATCGACAGCACGCCGTCGTCGATCAGCCGCTGGATGTCCGCGGGGTTCATGCCCAGCAGGCTTCGGCAGATCTCCACGGTGTCCTGGCCCGGCAGCGGCGCCGGGGCCTGCCGGGCCGCCGGGATGTGCCGAAACGGCGCCGGGCCCGTCTCGGCCGGCAACGGGCTTTCGATCAGCGGATGCACCATGGGGCTGTAGACGTGTCGCGCGGTCAGCTGCGGGTCCTCGAGCACGTCCGGCGGACGATTCATCGGCCCGGCCGGGACGCCGGCCGACTGCAGCAGCTCGGCCGCCCGCAGCGGCGTCCGCGTGCGGGTCCAGCCGGAGACCAGCTCCACCAGCTCACCGCGATGGGCCAGCCGCCCTTCGCCGGTGGCGAAGCGGGGATCGTCGGCCCACCCCGCGTGGTCGAAAACCGCAGTGGCCCTGCGCCATTCATCGTCGGATCGAATCGAGATGACGCACCACTCGTCGTCACCCGCGCAGGGGTAGACCGCATGCAGGGCGGTATCCTCGCGGATCTGAGCGACGCCCGCGGCCCGCGCGGCCTCGGTGACATACAGCGTGTCGAGCTGGTTGACCACGACTTCGGCCTGTGAGACATGCACATGGGCTCCGCGGCCCGTCCGGTCGCGGTGGATCAGCGCGGCCAGCGCCGCGATCGCGGTGACCCGGCCCACCACATGGTCGGGAAAGACGGTCGTCGCGTCGTAGAACCCGTGCCTGCCCGGGCCGGCCTGGCCCTCGGCGCCGTCGGACGTCCAGAGCCGGGTGACCCCCGTGGTGGCGCGGACCAGCGGGCCGTAGCCCAACCGCGCGCTCCACGGCCCCGTGTCGCCGAACGCGCTGCTTTCGGCCAGCACAATCCGCGAGTTGATGGCGCGCAACTCGTCGTAGGAAAAGCCCAGTGCCGCAAGCGTTCCCGGCTTGAAGTTGGCGAACACCGCGTCGGCCTCGGCCACCAGGCGCCCGAAGATCTTCTTGCCTTCGGCGCTGCGCAGATCCAGTCCCAGCCCCCGGTTGTTGCGGTGCGTCCAGGCGAACGACTCGCTCATGGCGTCGCCGATCCGGGCCTGCCGCAACCCGTCCGGATAATCAACGCTTTCGACCTTGATGACATCGGCGCCCAGGTCGCCGAACAGGCGACTCAACTCGCCTCCGGCGACGATGATGCCCAGGTCGAGGATCCGCAGCCCGGCAAACGGATACTCGCCGAGCCGGCCCGACGACGACGGCACCACCGAAGGGCTTCCGCGCCAATAGGGTTCGTCGGATCCCGCGGCCGGCACCGGCGTCCGAAAACCCGCACGCCGACCGTCGACGACGAAATATCCGGTCGGCACGCTGGTGCGCACGCCTGGGACGAGTTCGGCGTCGGTGATGGCGCCCACCGCCCGGAAGTGTTCGCTCTCCAGGATCCGCGCGGGTGTCAGCACCGCGGCGATCGGCACCCCGTGCGCCTGGCCGGCGGCCACCAGGTCCTTCATGGTCTGTCCGGCGAACAACTCCTCGATCAGCCGGCTGATCTGCGGCCAGGCCGCGAACCGCGCGCCGATCGCGTCGTACTTGGGGTCCTGAAACTCCGCCGGCTCCCCCAGCCAGCGCCGCAGGCCACGCCATTGCCGCGGCGCCATCACACACAGCCGTACGTAACCGTCCTGGCACGGATAGATCGGGTAGGCGTCCTGGTTCTTCGGCCGGCCCCGCCACCGCCCGCTGCGGCGGACGCCTGCGGCCGCCTGTCCGTGCGCGCCGAATGCGGGATCGAGGGCCATGACGACGGCGTCGAACCAGGAGAAGTCGATGTAATCGCCTGTGCCACAGCGTAATCGGTTGTAGTACGCCGCGAGCGCCGCCCATGCCGCCTGGGCAGCGGCGGTCGCCGACGCGATACCGTCCGGCGGCAGCACCGGGGTGCCGGTGGTGGGGCCCGACCGCGACAGCGCGCCGCACATCGCGTACAACACGGGATCGGCGGCGCGCCATGACGACCGCGAACCCGTCGCGCCGAAGTCGGTGATCGACAACACCACCAGGTGCGCGTAGCGGGCCGCCAGCTCCTCGCCCGAGGTCCCGAACATGGCCCCGCGCTCGTCGGCGCCGGTGTCCACGACGATGTCGGCCTCGGCGGCCAGGTCCAGAAAGCGGGCGCAATCCTCGTCGTCGAACGGGTCGAGCACCGCACTGCGCTTGTTGGCGTTGTGCACGGCGAACGGAATGCTGGTTCCGCGCAGCGTGGGTGCGGCGTCGCGGCCAAGGCAACCGCCTGGCGGCTCCACCTTGAGGACGTCGGCCCCCAGGTCGGCGAACAGCCGGGTCACCGCGTCCGCATCGCCGCTCGACAAGTCGAGAACGCGCACGGCGTCGAGCAACCCGTCGGCCATCTGCACACCGTACCTGCCTGGTCAGGCCGCTGCGCGACGACCTTTCCCTTCGTCGGCCGACCACCGCGACGGCCAAATTGCCAGGCAGGCAAGCCGATTCGGCGAACGCACCGTCGGCCCTGAAGCAACGCTCAGTCGAAGGTCCGCGCCGGCGCGGCGTCGGCTATCGTCACAGGCCGATCCGCCAGGCCCTACCCGTCGTCTCATGGAGGCTTCCCTATGACCGCGCACCTGAGCTACGTCGAGGCCGTCGTGGTCGGCGCGTTCCAAGGTGTCACCGAGTTGTTCCCGGTCTCCAGCCTGGGGCATGCGGTGCTCGTGCCGGCGCTGGTCGGCGGTCGATGGGCCCAGGACCTCAGCGTGTCCGCCCCCAAATCGCCCTACCTCGCGTTCATCGTGGGCCTGCATGTGGCCACCGCCGCCGCGCTGCTGGTGTTCTTCTGGCGCGACTGGGTGCGCATCCTGACGGGGTTCTTCACGTCGCTGCGTCATCGGCGGATCGAGACGCCCGACGAACGGCTGGCGTGGCTGATCGTGGCGGGCACCATCCCGGTGGGTCTGGCCGGGCTGGCACTCGAACAGCTGTTCCGCACCACGCTGGGCAAGCCCGTCCCTGCGGCGGCCTTCCTGTTACTCAACGGCATCGCGCTCTACGTCGGCGAGGTGCTGCGCCGGCGCATCGCGCCGGCACCGGATGAGGCCGCGATGGGCGGGGTGGAACTCGAACATGGTGACGAGGCCTCCGACCACCGACTCGCCCAGCTCCCCCTGCCCCGCGGCCTGGTGATCGGTGCGGCGCAAATCCTGGCGCTGCTGCCCGGCATCAGCCGCTCGGGGATCACCATCGTGGCCGGCCTGTGGCGCGGCTTGTCACACGAAGACGCCGCCCGGTTCTCCTTTCTGCTTGCGACACCGATCATCCTGGCGGCGGGGGTGTACAAGATCCCGGAACTGTTCGGGCCGCTCGGCGCCGGAATCGGTGGCCAGGTGCTGGCCGGCAGTGTCGCCTCGTTCGTGTGCGCCTACCTCGCCGTGCGCTTCCTGACGCGGTATTTCGAAACTCGCACCTTGACGCCGTTCGCGGTCTACTGCGCCCTGGCCGGCGCGGCCAGCCTGGTCTGGTTTGCCGTGAGCTGAACCGTCGAGCGCCGGTCACCGGCGATTGTTGCGCGGCGCGCCTCCGAGTGCTGTGCTTAGCCGGTCGTCTGAGTTGACACCCGTCAAGAATTTGGAGGGGACCGGCATGGCAGACACGGCTGCGATTGGCCTGAAGGGTGAGGGCCGGCTGAAAGGCAAGGTCGTGGTGATCACCGGTGGGGCCCGGGGAATCGGGCTGGCCACCGCGACCGCGCTGCACAAACTGGGTGCCAAGGTCGCCATCGGCGATGTCGACGAGGCCACGGTCAAGGAATCGGGCGCCGACCTGGGCCTCGAGGTGTGCGGCAAACTCGATGTCACCGACCACAATTCGTTCTCGGATTTCCTGGATCGGGTCGAACGCCAACTCGGCCCGATCGACGTGCTGATCAACAACGCCGGCATCATGCCCGTCGGCAGGATCGTCGACGAGCCGGACGCGGTTACCCGTCGCATTCTGGACATCAACGTCTACGGCGTGATCCTGGGCAGCAAGCTGGCCGCCCAGCGCATGGTGCCGCGCGGCAAGGGGCACGTCATCAACGTCGCCTCGCTGGCCGGTGAGCTCTACATCGTCGGCCTGGCCACCTACTGCGCCAGCAAGCACGCGGTGGTCGCGTTCACCGACTCGGCCCGGCTCGAATACCGGTCGGCCGGGGTCAAGTTCTCCACCGTGTTGCCGACGTTCGTCAACACGGAGCTGGTCGCCGGGACTCCGGGGATGAAGGGGTTCCGCAACGCCGAGCCCGGCGAGATCGCCGACGCGATCGTCAACCTGGTGGCACACCCCAAGCCGCGGGTGCGGGTCACCAAAGCCGCGGGCGCAATGGTGGTGTCGCAGAGGTTCTGGCCGCGCCGGCTCGCCGAGGCGCTCAACCGGATGCTCGGCGGTGATCACGTCTTCACCGACGACGTCGACGTCGCCAAGCGCCGGGCGTATGAAGCCCGCGCCCGCGGCGAGGAGTAGCAAGACGGATCGGTGGGAACAATCGGTGAGATGACCGACGCAACCGCGCTCTCCGACGACGAACTCGCCCTGATCGACAAGTACTGGCGCGCCGCCAATTACTTATCGGTCGGCCAGATCTATCTGCTGGACAACCCCCTGCTTCGCGAGCCGCTGGCCACCGAGCACGTCAAACCGCGCTTGCTGGGGCACTGGGGCACGACGCCCGGGCTCAACCTCGTCTATGCCCATCTCAACCGGATCATCCGCAACCGCGACGCCGACGTCATCTACGTGACCGGCCCGGGCCACGGCGGCCCCGGGCTGGTGGCCAACGCCTACCTAGAGGGCACCTACAGCGAGGTGTACACCGGCATCGAGGAGGACGCCGAGGGCCTGCGCAAGCTGTTCCGTCAATTCTCTTTCCCCGGCGGCATCCCCAGCCACGTGGCGGCCCAGACGCCGGGATCCATCCACGAGGGCGGTGAGCTCGGCTACGCGCTGGTGCACGCCTACGGCGCCGCCCTGGACAACCCCTACCTGGTGGTCGCGTGCGTCGTCGGCGACGGCGAGGCCGAGACCGGGCCGCTGGCCGCCAGCTGGCATTCCAACAAGTTCCTCAACCCGGTGACCGACGGCGCGGTGCTGCCCATCCTGGCGCTCAACGGCTACAAGATCGCCAACCCGACGGTGCTGGCCCGCATCCCGCACGACGAGCTGGAATCGCTGCTGCGCGGCTACGGCTACCGGCCGATCACGGTCGCCGGGGACGATCCGGCCGACGTGCACCGGCAACTGGCAGCCGCGCTCGACGACGCCTTCGACGACATCGCGGCCATCCAGGCCGCGGCCCGCGGCGGCGATCAGGCGCAGCGACCGGTGTGGCCGATGATCGTGCTGCGCACGCCCAAGGGCTGGACCGGGCCCGAGGTGGTGGACGGCAAGAAGGTCGAGGGCACCTGGCGTTCGCATCAGGTGCCGCTGTCCGAGACGCACGACAATCCCGAGCACCGCGCCCAGCTCGAGCAGTGGCTGCGCAGCTACTCCCCCGAGCAGCTCTTCGACGAAAACGGCAGGCTGCGTGACGAATTGCGGGCGCTCGCACCCACCGGAGATCGCCGGATGAGCGCCAACCCGCACGCCAACGGCGGCCTGTTGCTGCACGACCTGGACCTGCCGGACTTTCGCGACTACGCCGTCGCCGTCGAGCGGCCGGCGGCCACCGCGCATGAGGCCACCCGGGTGCTCGGCGCGTTCCTGCGCGACGTGATCGCCCGCAACTCCGACCGCTTCCGGCTGATGGGGCCCGACGAGACGGCGTCGAATCGGCTCGACGCCGTCTACGGATCGACCGACAAGGTGTGGCTCTCGGAGGTCGAGCCCGACGACGAGCACCTCGCGCCCGACGGCCGGGTGATGGAGGTGCTCTCCGAGCACCTGTGCCAGGGCTGGCTGGAGGGCTACCTGCTGACCGGCCGTCACGGGTTGTTCAACTGCTACGAGGCATTCGTGCACATCGTCGACTCGATGCTCAACCAGCACGCGAAATGGCTTGCCACCAGCCGCGAATTGCCGTGGCGCCGCCCGATCGCGTCGCTCAACTACCTGCTGAGCTCGCACGTCTGGCGCCAGGACCACAACGGCGCGTCCCACCAGGATCCGGGCTTCATCGACCTCGTCGCCAACAAGCGTCCCGAGCTGACCCGCGTCTACCTGCCGCCGGACGGCAACACGCTGCTCTCGGTGGCCGATCACTGCCTGCGCAGCCGCGACTACATCAACGTCATCGTGGCCGGCAAGCAGCCCGCGCTGACCTACCTGGACATGGACGACGCGGTCGCGCACTGCACCCGCGGCCTGGGCATCTGGGATTGGGCGAGTACGGCCGCCGACGAACCCGACGTGGTGCTGGCCTGCGCCGGCGACATCCCCACCCTTGAGACGCTGGCCGCCGCCGACATCCTGCGCCGCGAGCTGCCGGAGCTGGGCGTCCGGGTGATCAACGTCGTCGATTTGATGCGGCTGCAGCCGGATTCCGAGCACCCGCACGGTCTGCCGGACCGCGAGTTCGACGCGCTGTTCACCCGCGACAAGCCGGTCATCTTCGCCTACCACGGCTATCCCTGGCTGATCCACCGGCTCACCTACAGCCGCGCCAACCACGCCCACCTGCACGTGCGCGGCTTCAAAGAACGCGGCACCACGACCACGCCCTTTGACATGGTGATGCTCAACGATCTGGACCGCTTCCACCTGGTGATGGACGTCATCGACCGGGTGGACGGGTTGGCCAGTCGCGCGGCCATGCTGCGTCAGCGCATGGTCGACGCCCGCCTCGCGGCGCGGATGTACACCCGCGAGCACGGCGAGGACGACCCGAAGATCGCCGGCTGGACCTGGGAGTCGAGCGAGCAGAACGAACGCAGTGAGTGATGGGAGCGAGACGACCCATCGGACCTGGACGGCCGAGTGAGCAGACGCCGAGTTTGCCGTGATGGCTGCGCTCAGGGCGCCGACCACAACCGTGATGGCAATCTCGTTGGGCTGTCGGGCCGTCGGCCGCCGGTAAACTGGTCGGATGCTTGACGCCACCGCGACAGCCGACATTCGGATGTCCGAGCTCTCGGCGTTGCACCGCTACCGGATCCACCTCGACATCGCCGTCGTCGTAGTCGTGCTGGTGGTGACCAACCTGGTCGCCCACTTCACCACCCCGTGGGCGAGCATCGCCACGGTCCCGGCAGCGGCTGTCGGGCTGGTCATCTTGATGCGTTGGCGGGGCTTGGGCTGGGCGGACCTCGGCCTGGGTCGCGAGCACTGGAGGCCTGGCGTCGGTTACGCGCTGGCCGCCGTGGCCGTCGTGGCGTCGGTGATCGCGCTGGGCGTGCTGCTGCCGGAGACCCGGCCGATGTTCATGAACAACCGCTACGCGACGATCTCCGGCGCGATGGTCGCCTCGATGGTGGTCATCCCGCTGCAGACCGTCATCCCCGAGGAGCTGGCCTTTCGGGGTGCCCTGCACGGCGCACTCAATCGGGCCTGGGGCTTTCGCGGCGTCGCGCTGGCGGGTTCGTTGTTGTTCGGGTTGTGGCATGTCGCGACGTCGTTCGGGCTGACCAGCAGCAATGTGGGTTTCACCCGGCTGTTCGGCGGCGGGCTGGTGGGCATGATGATCGGCGTGACGGGAGCCGTCCTCGCGACAGGGGCCGCCGGATTCGTCTTCAGCTGGCTGCGCCGGCGCAGCGGCAGCCTGATCGCGCCCATCGCGTTGCACTGGTCGCTGAACGGGCTCGGTGCGCTGGCCGCCGCGTTGGTCTGGCACCTGTCCACCTGACGCCGAATCAGACCAGCAGCACCGCTGCACCCGCGATACGGCCGGCGCTCAGATCGGCCAGCGCCCGATCCGCCTGTCCCAGTGGGTATTCCGGCGTCGTCACCTCGATGTGGTGATTGCTTGCGAAGTCGAGGAAGGCCCGCGCGTCGGCCCGGGTGTTGGACGTGACCGACCGGACCTGGCGTTCCTGGAACAGGTGACGCTGGTAGTTCAGGGCCGGGATGTCGGACAGGTGGATCCCGGCGATCGCCAGGGTGCCGCCGCGATCCAGCGCTTCCAGCGCGGGCAGCACCAGATCACCCACGGGTGCAAAAAGGATGGCGGCATCCAGCGGCGCCGGGGGCGGATCGGCGGCGCCTTGTGCCGACGCCGCGCCGAGCTGCAACGCCAGTTCTTGCGCCCGGGATCCGCGGGTCATCACGTGCACCTCGGCGCCTTGCGCCAGCGCCACCTGGGCGGTGATGTGCGCGCTGCCGCCGAAGCCGTACAGGCCCAGGCGCCCGCCGGGCGGCAGCTCGGCGCGCAGCAGCGAGCGATAGCCGATGATGCCCGCGCACAACAACGGGGCCAGCTCGCTATCGCTGTAGCCGCTGGGCAGGGGGTGCGCGAAAGCGGCCGGGACAGTGGTGAATTCGGCGTAGCCGCCGTCGGCGTCCCAACCGGTGTAACGGGAGTGCGGGCATAGGTTCTCGTCACCACGGCGGCAGTATTTGCACACGCCGCAGGTGTGGCGCAGCCAGGCGATGCCCACCCGGTCCCCCACCTGGAATTCGCCACCGGCCTCAGAACCCATCTGGATGACCTCACCGACCACTTCATGGCCCGGGGTGACCCGGTCCCGGTGGACCGGAAGGTCACCTTCGGTGACGTGCAGGTCGGTGCGGCAGACGCCGCAAGCGCGCACGGCCACAAGGAGTTCGGAGGGTCCTGGGCGTGGCACCTCTGCGGTGACTTGCTCCAGCGGGCCGCTGTTCATCGGCCCGGGGCGACGTACGCGCCACGCGCGCATTGCCGTGGTGGTCACCGGCGGAGGCATCAATCCATCATGCCGCTAACCACCACGGCCGCAACGGGATAAGCCGGTTACGTCCTGCGCACCATCCCGACGACCCAGAGCAGCAGCAGGGCGCCGAGCAGCGCAGTGAAGAACGTGAAGATGATGCCGCCACCAGCGGTGTTGACGAAGAAGCTCAGGATGAAGCCACCGATCAGGGCGCCGATGATCCCGATGATTATGTCCATCACGATGCCGGCGCCGCTGCCCCTGATGATCCTGCTGGCGAGGGCTCCGGCGAGCCCGCCGATGATGATGTAACCGATCCAGCCGACGCTGGTCAAAGTGCTGGAGCGGGCAAGAAATTCAGTAGCTGCCATGACGGTCATGAAAGTCTCCTCGCAATCACTGGCAAAGCCCAGCTGTTTGCTGGGCCGTCACTCCGGTATACCCGGCTTGGGTCACGAAACGAGTGCCGAATTGGAGACGGTTGACCAGTCGGTTTCGCGTCCCTCGAGCCGCTCGGTCAGGTCGAGAGCGTCTGCTGCGGTGTCGGTGTGGGGGGCGGGCTGACCTCGGAGGCCGGCGCGCCCGGAACCGGCGCGGGTGCGCCCGGTGCCGCGGGCGCTCCCGGTGCCGCAGGCGCTCCCGGTGCCGCAGGCGCTCCCGGTGCCGCGGGTGCTCCCGGTGCCGCGGGTGCGCCAGGAGCCGGCGCACCGGGGGCCGCCGGCGCTCCCGGCGCGGCGGGTGCTCCCGGAGCGGCGGGGCCGCCTGGAGCCGCAGCCGGTGTCCACGCCTGGATCGACTCGGCGAGCGCCTTGGCCGCGCCCCTGTCCACCGGGTCGTTCGAGGTTCCGAGCCACACCACGAACCAGCGTTGGGCGGTCCCGCCGTTAGCCGAACCGATGACGCCCGTCCAGATCTGGCCGTTCGGCTTGGACGCGTCGCTGAACTTCACTTCGTAGTACGACGCGCTGCCGGTGCTTCCGTTACTTCCGTTGAGCGGGGTCGCGTCCTGGTTGATCCGGGTGCCGGGATAGGGCATGAAGAACTCGCCCATGTCCGACCCCAGCCGCACCGCGGCCTTGGCATTATTGGCTTCCGCACTGGCGTACAGCTTCTGGTCCAGGCGGCCCATCACGATGCGCGTGTCGTTGGCGACCGCTGGCGGCTGATCGGGCGCCGGCGCCGGGCCGGTGACCTTGCTCAGCAGCGCCGAGCCGTAGTCGAGGTGCGACGCGTCCGACTCCACCCAGCCGGCCGGCAGGACATAGCTGAATCCGCCGACCGCGTTGGTGACCCGCCCGGCGTTAGGGTCGGCCGGCGGTGGTGGCGGTGCATTCGGGTCGACGGGCGGTGGCGGCGCCCCGTTGGGGTTGAGCGGCGGCGGCGGGACCGCGTTGGGATCGCCCGGCGCCGGTTGCGCATTCGGCGCCGGAGCGGCCGGCGGAGCGTTGGTAGCCGGCGCCCCCGGCGGCGCCGTGGCCGTGCTCGGCGGCACCGGCGTGGGCACCTCGGGATCGGCGTTGGAAGCCGCCGGCAACGCGATGGCGAATGCGCTGGCACCGGTCACCGTGGTGATCGCCAGCGTCGTCCACAGTCCTTTGCGACGGGTCGAGGTCGGGTCCACCTGTTCCATGGCGACGAACCTACCGTGTTACCGCTGTGACGCAAGGGTGATTGCGGACTATTGCTGCGTGGATTTACCGATGTTGCCAGTGAGCAATGTCGAAAGCCCGAGACGCGTTGCGCCCGGCGCCTCAGCGGGCGGAGGGATGCAGCGACACCTCATGCGCCTTGACCGAGAACCACACGCGATCCCCCGGCACAAGTTGGAGCTCTGACGCGGCGTCGACGGTGATCTCCGCGGCGAGGCCCGGAGCGCCGTCGGGTTGCTGCGCGCAACGCACCCACACCGCCGGTCCGCGGACATCCAACTCCGCGACGGTGACCTCAACGGTGTTGCGGGGGCTACCGTGCGGGCGCTCGCGATAGACGGCCACCGCCGTCGGTGGAAAGACCACGATCGCATGCTGCTCCGGCGACAACGCGCCACTCGCCGCAGCGGCCGCGTACCACCGGTCGCCGGAGTCCGCGCGCAGCGAGCCGTCACCGGCAACGGTTCCATTCACCAAGTTGATGCCCGCGATGCGGGCCGCGAAATGGCTGCGCGGTGTGCTGAGAACCTCGGCTACCGGGCCGATTTCGGCGACCTTGCCGGACTCCAGCACCAGGACGCGGTCGGCCAGGGTGAATACGTCCAGCAGGTCGTGGGTGACCAGGATCGCCGCACACCCGATGCGGGTGATGACGTTGCGCAGCACCGCCCGGATCGCGGCGGCCGCGGCGACGTCGAGGCCGGCCAGCGGTTCGTCGAGGAGCAAGACGTCGGGCTCGGCCGCCAGCGCCCGGGCGATCGCGACTCGCTGGGCCTGTCCGCCGGACAGCTGTCGCGGTTTCCGGTCGGCGAAGCGCTCGGCATCCACCTCGCGCAGCCAGCGCAGCGCCGTCGCCGTCTGGGCGGCGCGCGCCGGGCGCAACCTCCCGCGCCGGCTATGCGGTCCGAACGCGACGTTCGCGGCAACACTCATGTGCGGAAACAGCAATGCGTCTTGCAGCAACAGCCCGACCCGACGGTCGTGGGTCGCCACGTCGATGCCGGCCGCAGGGTTGAACAACTCTCGGTTCCCCAGCCGCACCACGCCGTCGTCGGGACGAAGGAGCCCCGCGATGACATGCAGCACGGTCGATTTGCCCGCGCCATTGGGTCCTAGCACGGCGAGCACCTCGCCCGCGGCGACGGAGAACTCCACGTTCACATGTCGGTCCGCGACGACCGCGCGCAGGTGCAGATCGCTCATGGTCACCCGATGCCGGATCCGGTCAGCCGGCGAGCGCCAAGGCCCAATACCACCAGGGCCGCCACCACCACCAGCAAGATCGACAGCGCCACAGCGGCATTGGCGTCGGTGACCCGTTGCAGGTAGATCTCCAACGGCAGCGTGCGGGTCACCCCCTGCCGGGATCCGGCGAACGTCAGCGTCGCGCCGAACTCGCCGAGCGAGCGAGCAAAAGCCAGCACCGCCCCGGACACCACGCCCGGCAACAGCAGTGGCAGGGTGACCCGCCACCAGACGACGCTCGGACGCGCGCCCAGCGTCGCGGCCACCGCCTCGAACTCGGCGCCGGCGGCGCGCGCCGCGCCCTCCAGGGAAATCACCAGGAACGGCAGCGAGACGAAGGTCTGTGCGAGTACCACGGCGGTGGTGCTGAACGCGATGCTGACGCCGGCGGCTTCCAGGTAGCGACCGAGCAATCCGAGTCGGCCGAACGCGTACAGCAGCGCGATTCCGCCCACCACCGGCGGCAGCACCAACGGCAGCAGAATCAGGGGCCGAAGCAACCGGATCGGCCGGGCCCTGCCGCGTGCCAGCACCAGCGCCATCGGCACTCCCAGCGCCACACACAGCACCGTGCTGGCGGCGGCGGTCTTGAGGCTCAGCAACAACGCCGTACCCGACGATGAGCTGGTGATCAGCGACCAGAAGTGCGGCCAATCGACCTTGACTGCGATGGCCACCAACGGCAGCACCACGAAGAGCGTCCCCACCGCCGCGGGAACGTACACCCACCGGGGCAGATCCGTCGGCCGGTGCATCCGCGGTCTCAGGGCTTCGCGAAGCCGGCCTGGGCCAGGATCTGCTCCCCGGCCGGTGACGTCACCAGGTCGACGAACTTCTCCGCCGGCGCGGCCAGCGGCGCCTTCTTCAGCACACCGATGGGATAGACGTTCACCGCGCCGGCGGCCTCCGGGAAGTTCACCGTCGCGACCTTGTTGCCGGCGGACTTGGCGTCGGTGACGTAGACCAGCGCGGCATCGGCCTGACCGCTGGTGACCTTGTTGAGGGCATCGGTGACGCTGAGTTCCTCGCTGACCGGGCGCAGCCGCACCCCGGTGCTGTCTTCGACTCGCTGGGTCGCTGCGCCGCACGGCACCGGTTGCTGGCAGATCACCACGTTGAGTCCGGGCTCGGCCAGATCGGCGAAGGAAGTGATGGCCTTCGGATTGCCCGGGGCGGTGACGATGACCAGGGTGTTCGCCGCGAAGTTCGCCGGGTTGCCGGTCAGCAGGCCGGACCTGCTGACCTTGTCCATCTGGGCGGTGTCGGCCGAGGCGAACACGTCCGCGGTGGCGCCCTGCGTCAACTGAGTGGCCAGGTCGGACGAGCCGGCGAACTCGAACTCGACGCCGATGCCCGGATTCTGGTCCGTGAACCGCTGGCCGATCTGGGTGAACGCCGGCTTGAGCGACGCCGCGGCGAACACCATCACCTTGCCGGCCGGCGGCGAGCCCGCCTTCGACCCGCACCCGATCAGGCCCGCCAGAAGTACGGTCGAAACCGCAGCGGCCAGGATCCCGATCCGACGCATGGATGAACCCTAGCCCGCCGATGATGCGGCCGCTTGGCGGTTGAATCGCCGCAAGAAAGTAGCGGCCAAATAGTTACAGAAACGATCCGCGCGTCGCGCCGGGTGAAGTTTCGCCGACTAGCTACTGTCCAGTAACATGTCTGGGACCGATGCCATAACGCGTGAACACGAGGAGGTCATGGCATGGAGGTGCTGGTTACCGGCGGAGACACGGACCTAGGGCGCACGGTAGCCGAGGGCTTCCGCGATGACGGCCACAAAGTGACCCTCGTGGGCGCACGCAAGAGCGAGCTGGAGATCGCCGCCAAGGAGCTCGAGGTCGACGCGATCGTCTGCGACACCACCGACCCGGCCAGCCTTGAAGAGGCCCGCGCGCTGTTCCCGCATCATCTGGACACCATCGTCAACGTGCCGTCGCCCTCCTGGGACGGCGGCGACCCACGCACCTATTCGATCGCCGATACGGCCAACGCCTGGCGTCACGCCCTTGACGCCACGGTGCTTTCGGCGGTGTTGACCCTGCAGGCCGTGGGCGACCACCTTCGCTCGGGCGGCTCCATCATCAGTGTGGTGCCCGAGAACCCGCCGGCCGGCAGCGCCGACGCCGCCATCAAGGCGACGCTGTCGAACTGGACCGCGGGCCAGGCAAGCATTTTCGGCACCCGCGGCATCACGGTCAACGTCGTCGCGAGTGGACGCAGCGCCGAGCCCGGCTATGACGGACTCTCCCGCACGCCGGCACCCGTGGCCGCCGAGGCCGCGCGGTTGGCGCTGTTCTTGACCACGCCGGCGGCTCGCCACATCACCGGCCAGACCCTGCACGTGAGCCACGGCGCGCTCGCCAGTTTCGCCTGAGGCGTAGCGCGCACCCTTCTCCCGCCAGAGGCCGATCGCTACGGTAAGTGTCGTGGCTATTCGACTCGGTTTGCAGATTCCCAACTTCTCCTACAGCACCGGGGTAGAGCAACTCTTTCCCACCGTCATCGCCCAGGCCCGCGAAGCCGAATCCGCTGGATTCGATTCGGTTTTCGTGATGGACCACTTCTACCAACTGCCGATGTTGGGATCGCCCGATCAGCCGATGCTGGAGGCCTACACGGCCCTGGGAGCCCTGGCCACCGCAACCGAGCGGGTGCAGCTGGGCACCTTGGTGACCGGCAATTCGTACCGAAATCCGAGTCTGCTCGCCAAGACCATCACCACACTGGACGTGGTCAGCCAGGGCCGCGCGATTTTGGGGATCGGTACCGGATGGTTTCAGCTCGAGCACGACCAGCTGGGCTTCGAATTCGGCACCTTCACCGACAGATTCAATCGGCTCGACGAGGCCCTGGAGATCATCCTGCCGATGATCAAGGGCGAACGGGCCACCTTCTCGGGCAAGTGGTACCAAACCAGCGAGGCGTTCGCCAATCCTCGCTTCCGCGACCACATTCCGCTGATGATCGGCGGCAGCGGAGAAAAGAAGACGATCCCGCTCGCGGCAAGGCATTTCGACCACCTCAACGTGATCGCGGGTTTCGACGAGCTGCCGCGCAAGTTGGACGCGGTGCGCCGGTCCTGCGAGGAGGTGGGCCGCGACCCCGTCACCCTGGAAACCAGCACGCTGACCACCGTGATGATCGACGAGAACGCGAGCCTGGACCAGATTCCCGCCGAGATGACGCAGCGGATGGTGGTCGGCACGCCGGATTCGGTCGCCGATCAGATCAAGACCAAGGTGATCGATGCGGGCGTCGACGGCGTGATCATCAATCTGCCCTTCTACACACCCGGCGTCATCGAGGCGGCCGGGAAAGCGCTGCGCCCGCTCGTTGGCCTGTAGACGGTGGCGGCCGTGTGGAGTCGCGAAACGGCCATGGCGCGGTAATACTTCGGTGTAGCAGCGTTCACCTGTGCCACGGCGGCGCAGCGCAGAAGCGAAGGGCCGGAACCGCCATGAAGATTCGAGCCCTGGTGGCGATCGCGGTCGGCGTGGCGTTCGCCCCGATTCCGAATGCGCTCGCCGACAACAATTGGATCGCCATGGCGATATCGGACTCCACCGGCCACATCAACATCGCCGACGGAGCCTCCAGCCAGGGCGCGGCAGAGAAGGCTGTGATGGACACGTGCCGCAAGAGCATCAGCGACTGTCGTCTGCTGGCCAGCGGCCAGGGTGGCTGCATGGCGCTCGTCTTGAACGCGGCGAAGTCCCGATACTTCGGGGGTTGGGGTCCGACGCGCGAAGAGGCGGAAGCTGCGGCGCTGGGGCGCGCCCCCGGCGGAACGATTCAGGACGGCCACGACCACTGTGCGGGAGAAGGCTCCACTGGGTGACGACGGCTTCGGTTGGCTAGGCTGATATCTACGCCACAATCGCGGTCGCTCACCAGGTATTTCACTTCCGCACACCGTTAGTGTTGCAAACAACACATGCGTATCGGCTAGGTCCCGGGGTATCCGCATTACTAGCGTGGTGGCTAAATGCAGTCGCGCGTCCAGGAGCCCCCCGTCAGGAGCAGCGGAAACATGAGCCCCCAGCCAGAAACCCCAGCTGGATCGGAGCGCCGTCATCAGGTCGTCATCATCGGCTCGGGATTCGGTGGACTGAACGCGGCAAAGAAACTGAAGCACGCGAACGTCGACATCAAACTGATCGCCCGTACCACCCATCACCTGTTCCAGCCACTGCTGTACCAAGTGGCGACGGGCATTGTGTCCGAAGGCGATATCGCGCCGCCCACCCGTGTGGTCCTGCGCCGCCAGCGCAATGTTCAGGTGCTGCTCGGCGACGTCACCCACATCGATCTGGAGGGCAAGTTCGTGGTGTCCGACTTGCTCGGGCACACCTATGACACGCCCTACGACAGCTTGATCATCGCCGCCGGCGCCGGCCAATCGTATTTCGGCAACGACCATTTCGCCGAGTTCGCCCCGGGCATGAAGTCGATCGACGACGCGCTCGAGGTGCGGGGCCGGATCCTGAGCGCGTTCGAACAGGCCGAGCGGTCTCGCGACCCGGAGCGACGCGCCAAGTTGCTGACGTTCACCGTGATCGGGGCCGGGCCCACCGGCGTCGAAATGGCCGGGCAGATCGCGGAATTGGCGTCCTACACGCTGAAGGGCTCCTTTCGGCACATCGACTCGACGCGGGCGCGGGTGATCCTGCTCGACGCCGCGCCCGCCGTGCTACCGCCGTTCGGCGACAAGCTGGGTCAGCGCGCGGCGGCCCGGCTGGAGAAGATGGGCGTGGAGATCCAACTGGGCGCGATGGTGACCGACGTCGACCGCAACGGCATCACTGTCAAGGATTCCGACGGTAC
Organism: Actinomycetota bacterium; assembly: GCA_036338755.1. Classification (GTDB taxonomy): domain Bacteria; phylum Actinomycetota; class Actinomycetes; order Mycobacteriales; family Mycobacteriaceae; genus Mycobacterium. Next base: position 419,222 of record JAYZBN010000036.1, read on the forward strand.
CGTCCGGCGTATCGAATCGGCCTGCAAGGTCTGGTCCGCCGGGGTGTCAGCCAGCCCGCTGGGCCGCGACCTTGCCGATCAGTCGTCCGTCGAGCTGGACCGGGCCGGCCGGGTCAAGGTGCTGCCGGACCTGTCGGTGCCCGGCCACCCGAACGTGTTCGTCATCGGAGATTTGGCTGCCGTCGAAGGCGTGCCGGGCGTGGCGCAGGGAGCCATCCAGGGTGCCAAGTACGTCGCGAGCACCATCAAGGCCGAGCTCGGGGGCGCCAACCCGGCCGAGCGGGAGCCGTTCCAGTACTTCGACAAGGGCTCGATGGCCACGGTGTCGCGGTTCTCCGCGGTCGCCAAGATCGGGCCTGTCGAGTTCAGCGGCCTGTTCGCTTGGTTCGCGTGGCTGGTGCTACACCTGGTCTACCTGGTCGGTTTCAAGACCAAGATCAGCACGCTGCTGTCCTGGACGGTGACGTTCCTGAGCACCCGGCGCGGCCAGCTCACCATCACCGAGCAGCAGGCGTTCGCCCGCACCCGCCTCGAACAGTTGGCCGTGCTCGCTGCCGAGACCAAACGGCCGGCGGCCAGGCGGGCCAGCTAGCCGCCCGTTGTACCCTCCTCCAAAGAGGTTGCCGGACAGCGCATTTCACTGATCGCAGCCGTCGCTGTTGATCAGCCTTGGCGAATCTCGAGATTCTGCAGTCGCACCTGGCCGCGGGCGACGATCCGGTCGTCGGCGTCGGTGATGGTGACCAACCACAGTTGCTGGCTTCGCCCCCGGTGAATGGGCTCGGCGGTGCCGTACACCATGCCCGAGCCGATGGAGCGCAGGAAGTCGGTGTTGTTGTTGACCCCCACCACATTTCCGCCGCCGCGGGTCGCCAACCAGGTGTAGGCGGCCACACTGGCCATGCTCTCGATGATCGAGCAATAAACGCCGCCGTGAACCAAACCCATCGGCTGCAACAGCTTGGGCGTCACCTCTAGCTGTGCGCGCGCACCGTCGGGGCTGAGTTCGGTGAATTGCAGCCCGATCTCGCGGTCGAAGGGTGCGGCGAAGTCCGGCGGGAGGATCGTTTTCTGCGGCTCTGGCACGTCCATGTGTCTACACCATGGCCGGCGCACGCACGCTCGCGGCGGAATGGCGGCCCCGAAAACGGCTGAGCCCCGGGCCTTTTAGGCACGGGGCTCGCCGATCGAGTAGACCGGGGGTCGCTGCAGCCCTCAGGACGCTCACACGGTCCGTATCGCTCGACCACATCAGCATAGGCAAGGCTGCCCTAACTTGGCAAGCGGTATGGTTCTTCTTGTTCGCGGCTTGGGCCGCGGCGGCCGACACAGCAATTTGTCAGGCTTCCGTACGACCGACGGTAGTAAGCCGGAGTACTCTTGATTCGACGCTCAGGAGATGAACGAAACTATGGCCAAACTGACACGGCTGGGGGATCTAGAACGGGCCGTCATGGACCATCTGTGGTCCACGCCCGAGCCTCAGACCGTTCGCCAGGTCCATGAGGCGTTGTCGGCACAGCGCGACCTGGCCTACACCACGATCATGACCGTGCTGCAGCGGCTAGCCAAGAAGAACCTGGTCTCCCAGATCCGCGACGACCGGGCACACCGCTACGCACCGGTGCACGGCCGGGACGAACTGGTCGCCGGGCTCATGGTGGACGCGTTGGCCCAGGCCGAAGATCCGGGTGGCAGAAAGGCCGCACTGGTGCATTTCGTCGAGCGTGTCGGCGCCGACGAGGCCGAGGCGCTGCGGCGCGCGCTCGCCGAACTGGAAGCCAATCAACGCAAGAACCCGACATCTGCTGGCGCTGGGCCGGAGGGCTGAGGGACACTAGCAGTGTGTCCGCGCTGGCCTTCACCATCATCGCGGTGCTACTGACCGGCCCCGTGCCGGCAATGTTGGCACGCGCGCGCTGGCCGCTGCGCGCTCCCCGCGCCGCAATGGTGCTCTGGCAAGCCGTTGCGCTGGCCGCGGTCCTGTCGGCGTTCAGCGCCGGCATCGCGATCGCCACCCGATTGCTGATGCCCGGCCGCGACGGCCGGCCCACGACCAGCATTGTCGGCGCCGCCGACCGCCTCGGCTGGCCGCTGTGGACGCTCTACGTCAGTGTTTTCGCCCTGACCCTGCTGGTCGGCGCCCGGCTTATGGTCGCGGTCATCCGGGTGGCCATCGCCAACCGGAAGCGTCGGGCCCACCACCGGATGGTGGTCGACCTGGTCGGGGTCGGCCACGGCGCCGCGAAGTCCCAGCCCTGCGCCCGGACGCGCGACCTTCGCGTCCTGGACGTCCCGCAACCGCTCGCCTACTGCCTGCCCGGCGTGCGCAGCCGGGTGGTCGTCAGCGAGGGAACGCTGAGCACGCTCGCGGACCCCGAGGTCGAGGCGATCCTCACCCACGAGCGCGCCCATCTGCGGGCGCGCCACGACCTGGTGCTGGAGGCGTTCACCGCCGTGCACGCGGCCTTCCCGCGGCTGGTCCGCAGCGCCAACGCGCTCGGCGCGGTCCAGCTTCTGGTCGAGCTGCTCGCCGACGACGCGGCGGTCCGCGCCGCGGGGCGCGCTCCCCTGGCCCGGGCGCTGGTCGCATGCGCATCGGGGCGGGCCCCGTCGGGCGCACTCGCGGCCAGCGGCCCCAGCACGGTGCTCAGGGTGCGCCGGCTGGGCGGACGCGGCAACAGCCCGCTGTTGTCGGCGGCGGCATACCTGGCCGCGGCGGCCGTATTCGTGGTGCCCACGATTGCGCTGGCCGTCCCGTGGCTCACCGAGCTGGAACGCCTGCTCAACCTCTGAGGCCGCCGATCACCGATCACCCCGGACGCCCGAGTGTTCGCTGTGCCACAGTGTCACCGAAGGCTTTGGCCGAAAGGTTCTCCTAATCGAGAGGCGAAAACATGAGTTCGTCGGATGCCCACTCCGATTCCACGACCGGCACCGCGCAGATCGGCGTCACGGGCCTGGCCGTGATGGGTTCCAACATCGCCCGTAACTTCGCCCGGCACGGCTACACCGTGGCGCTGCACAACCGGTCGATCGCCAAAACCGATGCGCTGCTCAAGGAGCACGGCGACGAGGGCACGTTCGTGCGTTCGGAGACCATCGCGGAATTCCTGGACGCGCTGGAGAAGCCGCGCCGGGTGCTGATCATGGTCAAGGCCGGCGACCCCACCGACGCCGTCATCGACGAGCTCGCCGACGCCATGGAAGAAGGCGACATCATCATCGACGGCGGCAACGCCCTCTACACCGACACCATCCGTCGGGAGAAGGCGATGCGCGAACGCGGCCTGCACTTCGTCGGCGCCGGCATCTCCGGCGGCGAGGAGGGCGCGCTCAACGGGCCGTCGATCATGCCGGGCGGCCCCGCCGAGTCCTACAAGTCGCTGGGCCCGCTGCTCGAGGAGATCTCTGCCCACGTCGACGGCGTGCCCTGCTGCACCCACATCGGCCCCGACGGCGCCGGGCACTTCGTCAAGATGGTGCACAACGGCATCGAGTACTCCGACATGCAGCTCATCGGCGAGGCCTACCAGTTGCTGCGCGACGGGCTGGGCAAGACCGCCCCCGAGATCGCCGACGTGTTCGCCGAGTGGAACAAAGGCGACCTGGACAGCTTCCTGATCGAGATCACCGCGCAGGTGCTGCGCCAGACCGACGCCAAGACCTCCAAACCGCTGGTCGACCTCATCCTCGACGAGGCCGAGCAGAAGGGCACCGGACGCTGGACGGTGAAGTCGGCGCTCGATCTCGGTGTGCCCGTGACGGGCATCGCCGAGGCGGTGTTCGCCCGTGCGCTGTCCGGCTCGGTCGCCCAGCGCAAGGCCACCACCGGCCTGGCCTCTGGTAAGCTCGGCGAGAAGCCAAGCGACGCAACACAGTTCATCGACGACGTGAGTAAGGCGCTGTACGCGTCGAAGATCATCGCCTACGCCCAGGGCTTCAACCAGATCCAGGCGGGCAGCGCCGAATACGACTGGGACATCACGCCCGGCGACATGGCGACCATCTGGCGCGGAGGCTGCATCATCCGCGCGAAGTTCCTCAACCGGATCAAGGAGGCGTTCGACTCCGACGCCGACCTGCCGACCCTGATCGTCGCGCCCTACTTCCGCAGCGCCATCGAGGAATCCATCGACAGCTGGCGCCGGGTCGTGGTGAAGGCCACCGAACTGGGCATCCCGATCCCCGGTTTCGCCTCGGCGCTGTCCTACTACGACGCGCTGCGCACCGAGCGGCTGCCCGCCGCGCTCACCCAGGGGCTGCGGGACTTCTTCGGCGCACACACCTACGGCCGGATCGACGACGACCCGGACAAGCGCTTCCACACACTGTGGAGCGCAGATCGCACCGAGGTGCCCGCGTAGCGGGGCGACATCACCAGGGCGTGAAGGGGGCTTGAGTTGGCGGGGCTACTGCGATGAGGTTTCTCGACGGGCACAGGCCCGCATACGATTTGACCTACAACGACGTGTTCGTGATGCCGAACCGCTCGGAGGTCGCGTCCCGCTTTGACGTCGACCTGTCCACCGATGACGGCTCGGGCACGACGATCCCGGTCATCGTCGCCAACATGACCGCGGTGGCGGGGCGCCGGATGGCCGAAACGATCGCGCGGCGCGGCGGACTCGTCATCCTGCCGCAGGATCTCCCGATCACCGCGGTGCAGCAGACGGTGGAGTTCGTCAAGAGCCGCGACCCGGTGCTCGACACCCCGGTGGTGCTCGAGCCCGACGACTCGGTGTCCGACGCGACGGCGCTGATCCACAAGCGTGCGCACGGGATCGCCGTGGTCACCTTCGAGGGACGCCCCCTCGGTCTGGTGAGCGAATCGTCGTGCCTGGGCGTGGATCGCTTCACCCGGGTGCGCGACGTCGCGATCACCGACTTCGTCACCGCCCCGGTGGGAACCGAGCCACGCAAGGTGTTCGACCTGCTCGAGCAGTCGGCGATCGGCGTCGCCGTCGTGACCAACGCCGATGGAACGCTGGCGGGTGTGCTGACCCGCACCGGCGCCATCCGCGCCGGCCTGTACACCCCGGCCGTGGATGCGCGGGGCCGCCTGCGGGTGGGCGCGGCCGTCGGAATCAACGGCGACGTCGGCGCCAAGGCGCGGTCGCTGGTCGAGGCGGGCATCGATCTGTTGGTCATCGACACGGCGCACGGGCATCAGGTGAAGACGATCGAGGCGATCCGGACGGTCGCGGCGCTGCAGCTGGGGGTGCCGCTGGCCGCCGGGAACGTGGTCTCGGCGGAGGGCACCCGCGACCTGCTGGGCGCCGGGGCGAACATCGTCAAGGTCGGTGTCGGCCCCGGCGCGATGTGCACCACCCGGATGATGACCGGCGTCGGCCGTCCCCAATTCTCTGCCGTTATCGAATGCGCTTCGGCGGCAAGAGAATTGGGCGGACATGTGTGGGCCGACGGCGGCATCCGGCATCCGCGGGACGTGGCGCTGGCGCTGGCCGCCGGCGCGTCCAACGTGATGATCGGGTCGTGGTTCGCCGGCACCTACGAGTCGCCCGGGGACCTGATGCGCGACCGCGACGACCAGCCGTACAAGGAGAGCTACGGGATGGCCTCCAAACGGGCGGTGGTGGCGCGCAGCGGCGCGGACACCGCCTTCGACCGGGCCCGCAAAGCGCTGTTCGAGGAAGGCATTTCGACGTCCCGAATGGGGCTCGATCCGGCCCGCGGCGGCGTCGAGGATCTGCTCGATCACATCACCTCGGGCGTGCGCAGCACCTGCACCTATGTCGGCGCCGCCAACCTGGCGCAGCTCCATGAACGGGTCGTGATCGGGGTGCAGTCGACGGCGGGCTTCGCCGAGGGGCATCCGCTGCCGCAGGGTTGGTGACGCGGCAGGCGCGACCGGCGTGGCCCGCACTGGGCGCCGCCGCGCGGGCGCGACGCGGGCTAGCATAAGACAGCAAAGACGGAAGCAACCGCGACCGCTCCGCCACCAGGCAGCGAAAGGATCGACGTGCCGCAGGCACCCGTGCCAGCCATCGGCTCGCGGGCGCACGGGCCGTCAGACGAAATGCCCGATGGGGAGCCCCCTCCGGGGCCGTCACCGCTGATCGGGCCTGACCCCTCCGCCGGATGGCGGCGCAGGCCATGAACGTCACCGTCACCGTAGTCAGCGTTGTGGCGATCGCGGTGCTCATCTTCGGCAACGCCGTCTTCGTCGCCGCGGAGTTCTCCCTGACCACCCTGGACCGCAGCGCAGTCGAGGCGAACGCGCGCGGCGGCGGCCGCCGCGACCGATGGATCCGCCGCGCGCACCACCGGCTGTCGTTCCAACTGTCGGGCGCCCAGTTGGGCATCTCGGTCACCACGCTGGCGGCCGGTTACCTGACCGATCCGATGGTGGAAGACCTGCCCCACCCGTGGCTGGATGCGATCGGCATACCCGACAGGGTCGGCGACGCCGTCATGGCGTTTGTGGTGCTGGTGATCGTGACGTCGGTGTCGATGGTGTTCGGCGAGCTGGTGCCCAAATACCTGGCGGTGGCGCGTCCGCTGTCGACGGCCCGCGCCGTCGTGAGCGCCCAGCTGTTGTTCTCGGTGCTGCTCACCCCGGCGATCCGGCTGACCAACGGGGCGGCGAACTGGATCGTGCGCCGGCTCGGCGTCGAACCGGCCGAAGAGCTGCGGTCGGCTCGATCCCCGCAAGAGCTGCTGTCGCTGGTGCGTTCGTCGGCGCGCAGCGGCGCCCTGGACGCCGCCACGGCGGCCCTGGTGCGGCGATCGCTGCAGTTCGGCGCCTTGAGCGCCGAGGAGCTGATGACACCCCGGTCCAAGATCGTGGCGCTGCAGACCGACGATACGGTCGCGGACCTGGTGACCACGGCCGCCGAGTCCGGGTTCTCCCGCTTCCCCATCGTCGACGGCGACCTCGACGAGACGGTCGGCATCGTGCACGTCAAGCAGGTTTTCGCCATCCCGCGGACCCAACGCCGCCGCACGCGGCTGATCACGGTGGCACAACCCGTTCCGAAGGTGCCGTCGACCCTGGACGGCGACGCGGTGATGGCCGAGATCCGGGCCAACAGCCTGCAAACCGCGCTGGTCGTCGACGAATACGGCGGCACTGCCGGCATGGTGACCGTCGAGGACCTGATCGAGGAAATCGTCGGCGACGTCCGCGACGAGCACGACGACGCGACCCCGGACGTGGTGCCAGCCGGCACCGGCTGGCGGGTATCGGGTTTGCTGCGCATCGACGAGGTGGCGGCCGCCATCGGTTTCCGGGCGCCCGAAGGCCCCTACGAGACCATCGGCGGATTGGTGCTGCGCGAGATCGGTCACATTCCGGTGGCCGGCGACACGGTGAAGCTGCCCGCGTTGGACGCGGACGGCTTGCTGGCCCCGGTGACGCGTTGGCAGGCAACGGTTATCCGGATGGACGGACGCCGGATCGACCTGCTCGAACTCGTCGAGCTGAGCAGTCAGGGTGAAGTCCCCGCGGCAGGGGCGCGCCGATGAGCGACGCCCTGGGCCTGTTGCTGGCCTGCCTGCTGATCGGGGTGAACGCGTTTTTCGTCGGCGCGGAGTTCTCGCTGATCTCGGCGCGGCGCGACCGCCTGGAGGCGCTGGCCGAGCAGGGCAGGGCGGCCGCGGTCACGGTGATCCGCGCCGGGGAGCAACTGCCGTCCATGCTGGCCGGCGCACAGTTGGGCATCACGGCCGCGTCGCTGCTACTCGGGCGGATCGGCGAGTCGGCGGTGTCCAATCTGCTGCGGACGGCGTTGGGGCTCACCACGATTCACCCGGCGCTGTTACACACTCTGTCGTTCGCGATCGCGCTGGCAATCGTGGTGACGCTGCACGTCCTGTTGGGCGAGATGGTGCCGAAGAACATCGCACTGGCCGGCCCGGAGCGCACCGCGATGCTGCTCGTTCCGCCGTACCTGGCCTACGTGCGGGCCGCCCGGCCGTTCATCGTGTTCTACAACAAGTGCGCCAACGCGGTGGTGCGCGCGTTCGGCGTCGAACCCAAGGACGAGTTGGAGATCACAGTCTCCCCCGTCGAGCTCAGCGAGATGATCGCCGAATCGGAGTCCGAAGGCTTGCTGGACTCCGAGGAACGCACCCGACTCACCCGGGCGCTGCAAATTCGCCACCGCGTCGTCGGCGACGTCGCCGTCCCGCTCGCCGACGTGCACGCCGTGCCGGTCGCCGCGGCCGGCTCGGGTCCGACGGTCGGGGCCGTCGAGCAAGCCCTGGCCCAGACCGGATACTCCCGATTCCCGGTGGCCAGCGTCGGCGGCGCCTTCCTGGGATATCTGCACATCAAGGACGTGCTGACGCTCGGCGACGATCCGCACGCAGTGATCGACCTGGCGATGGTGCGGCCGCTGCCGCGGCTGTCGCGATCGCTGCCCCTGGCCGACGCCCTGTCGCGGATGCGGCGAAGCAACAGCCATCTGGCCTTGGTGACCGACGAAGGCGGGGGCGTGGTGGCCATGGTGGCGATGGAAGACCTGGTTGAAGACCTGGTCGGCACCATGCGGGACGCGTAGTGACACTGGCCGGCCGGGGCGACTGCGCGCAGCCCGTATGATCTTCACGGCTACCAGTTAAGAAACTGCTGGAGGGCGCAGCGCCGTTCGCGCGCGGAACATGCGTTGCTGGAAACACATCCCGGTGCTCGCCCGCAGCGTCGTTCTTGGGGCTGTCAGCGCGGCCTGACCTGCTGTGGCGGATCGCGCAGATAACGCTCAGCAGGCTGCGCTCGGTAGGCTTATGACATTGCCAATCGGGGCCTGTCCGGCCCACGGACGGTCCGGTGCGGCCCATGATGGAGGAGAATCATGACTGATCGCGTGTCGGCGGGGAACTTGCGCGTCGCCCGAGTGCTCTACGACTTCGTGAACAACGAGGCCTTGCCCGGCACCGACATCGACCCCGACAGTTTCTGGGCGGGCGTCGACAAGGTGGTCACCGACCTCACCCCCAAGAACCAGGACTTGCTGCGCCGGCGTGACGAGCTGCAGGCACAGATCGACAAGTGGCACCGCCAGCGCGTCATCGAGCCGCTCGACATCGAGGCGTACCGCAAGTTCCTCACCGAGATCGGTTATCTGCTGCCCGAACCCGAGGACTTCACCATCACGACGTCCGGCGTCGACGACGAGATCACCACGACCGCGGGCCCGCAGCTGGTGGTTCCGGTGCTCAACGCGCGGTTCGCGCTCAACGCCGCCAACGCCCGCTGGGGCTCGCTCTACGACGCCCTCTACGGCACCGACGTCATCCCCGAGGACGACGGCGCCGAAAAGGGCACGAGCTACAACAAGGTCCGCGGCGACAAGGTGATCGCCTACGCGCGCAAGTTCCTCGACGAGGCCGTGCCGCTGGAATCCGGCTCCTGGGCCGACGCGACGGGTCTGTCCGTCGACGACGCCCAGCTGAAGGTGGCGACCGCCGAGGGCTCCGTCGGCCTGGCGGATCCGAAGCAGTTCGCCGGCTACACCGGCGAGCTCGGCTCCCCCAGCTGGTCGGTGTTGCTGGCCAACCACGGTCTGCACATCGAGATCCTGATCGACCCGGAGTCGCCGATCGGCAAGACCGACGCCGCGGGCATCAAGGACGTGGTCCTGGAATCGGCGATCACCACGATCATGGACTTCGAGGACTCGGTGGCCGCCGTCGACGCCGACGACAAGGTGCTCGGCTACCGCAACTGGCTCGGGCTGAACAAGGGCGACCTGTCCGAAGAGGTCAAGAAGGACGGCAAGGCCTTCACCCGGGTGCTCAACGAGGACCGCACCTACAGCACGCCCGACGGCGAGGGCGAGCTGACGCTGCCGGGCCGCAGCCTGCTGTTCGTCCGCAACGTCGGTCACCTGATGACCAACGACGCGATCGTCAGGAGCGAAGGCGACGAAGAAGAAGAGGTCTTCGAGGGCATCATGGACGCGCTGTTCACCGGCCTGACCGCCATCCACGGCCTCAAAACCGGCGACGCGAACGGGCCGCTGGCCAACAGCCGCACCGGGTCCATCTACATCGTCAAGCCCAAGATGCACGGGCCCGACGAGGTCGCCTACACCTGCGAGCTGTTCAGCCGCGTCGAGGACGTCCTCGGACTGCCCCAGGGCACCCTCAAGGTCGGCATCATGGACGAGGAACGGCGCACCACGGTGAACCTCAAGGCCTGCATCAAGGCCGCGGCCGACCGCGTCGTGTTCATCAACACCGGCTTCCTGGACCGCACCGGCGACGAGATCCACACCTCGATGGAGGCCGGGCCGATGATCCGCAAGGGTGCGATGAAGAGCACCGCGTGGATCAAGGCCTACGAGGACGCCAACGTCGACATCGGCCTGGCGGCCGGCTTCAAGGGCAAGGCGCAGATCGGCAAGGGCATGTGGGCGATGACCGAGCTGATGGCCGACATGGTCGAGCAGAAGATCGGCCAGCCGAAGGCGGGCGCGACCACCGCGTGGGTGCCGTCGCCGACGGCGGCCACCCTGCACGCGATGCACTACCACTACGTCGACGTGGGCGCGGTGCAGGAGGAGCTCGCCGGCAAGAAGCGCACCAAGATCGAAGAGCTGCTGACCATCCCGCTGGCCAAGGAACTGGCCTGGGCTCCCGAGGAGATCCGCGAAGAGGTCGACAACAACTGCCAGTCCATCCTGGGCTACGTGGTGCGCTGGGTCGCCCAGGGCGTCGGCTGCTCGAAGGTGCCCGACATCCACGACGTGGCGCTCATGGAAGACCGTGCCACGCTGCGGATTTCGAGCCAGCTGCTGGCGAACTGGCTGCGGCACGGCGTGATCACCGAGGAGGACGTGCGCGCCAGCCTGGAGCGGATGGCCCCACTGGTCGACGAGCAGAACGCCAAGGACGCGGCGTACCAGCCGATGGCGCCCAACTTCGACGACAGCCTGGCCTTCCTGGCCGCCCAGGATCTGATCCTGACGGGCACGCAGCAACCCAACGGATACACCGAGCCGATCCTGCATCGCCGTCGGCGGGAAGCCAAGGCACACGCCGCGCAGTCGAATTGAGCCTGCGCTCGAATCGGGTGCGAGCGTGTAATAGTGCCGGCGATGACTAAAATCGGCGCCGAGTCAACGATGGATCGAAGGAAAGGCCGCGGGCACTGCTATGGGTAGGCACAGTGCGCCCGACCCTGACGACTTCCTCGACGAACCTTCTCGCGACGACGTCGTCGACGAGCCGTCTCGAGGCGACGAGGCAGGACGACGCCACCGGAATGCCGGTGACGAGGAAGCCGACCTCTACGCGGACGAGGATGACTATTCCGACGAGGGTGATTACTCGGAGGGGGATTACTACCCGGACGAGCGTCGCCATCCCGACGAGGGTTTCGCGGCCGACGACGACGATCTCTATGCCGCCGAGGATTCTTTCGTCGACGGCACCGCCGATGACTATCCGGAGTTTCGGTCCCGGCCGGCGCCGCCGTCGAGCCCGGAGCCGCCGGCCGCACCGCCCTCACTCTTCGGGGGCGGCCATCGCGGACTGGCCGACCGGCTGGGTGGCCATCGCAGTGAGGGAGGCCGTCGCGGCGTCAGCATCGGCGTGATCGTGGCGCTGGTCGCGGTCGTCGTCGTGGTGGGATCGGTGATCCTGTGGAGCTTCTTCGGTGACGCGTTGTCCAAGCGCTCGCACACGGCCGCTGGACGCTGCGCGGGGGGCCAGGAGACGGTGCCGGTCGTCGCCGACCCGTCCATCGCCGATTCCGTTCAGAAATTGGCGGAAAGCTACAACAAATCCGCCGGGCCGGTCGGTGACCACTGCATGGTGGTGAGCGTCAAGCCGGCCAATTCCGACGCCGTGCTCAACGGCTTCATCGGCAAGTGGCCCGCGGAATTGGGCGGCCAGCCGGCGCTGTGGATTCCGGGCAGCTCGATCTCGGCCGCGCGGCTCGCCGGGGCCACGGCGCAAAAGACCGTCACCGAGAGCCATTCGCTGGTCACGTCCCCGGTGGTGCTGGCCATCCGCCCCCAACTCGCGCCCGCCCTGTCCAACCAGAACTGGGCGGCGCTGCCGGGCCTGCAGACCAACCCGAATGCGTTGGCGGGGTTGAACTTACCCGGGTGGGGTTCGCTGCGTTTGGCCCTGCCGATGACCGGCAACGGGGACGCGTCGTTTCTGGCCGGCGAGGCGGTGGCGGCCGCCTCGGTACCGCCCGGCGCCCCGGTGACGCAAGGCACCGGCGCCGTGCGCAGCCTGTTGAGCGCACAACCCAAACTGGCGAACAGCTCGCTGACCGAGGCGATGGACGTGCTGCTCGGACCCCCTGACGCGGCGACCGCACAGGTACACGCGGTCGTCACCACCGAGCAACAGCTGTTCCAACGCGGCCAATCGCTGCCAAACGCCAAGGACACCTTGGGATTCTGGCTTCCACCAGGTTCTGCGGCGGTGGCCGACTACCCCACCGTGCTGCTCAGCGGTTCGTGGCTGAGCCGAGAACAGGCGTCTGCGGCCAGCGAGTTCTCGCGCTTCATGCACAAGCCAGACCAGCTGGCCAAGCTGGCGAAGGCCGGCTTCCGCGTCAACGGCGTGACATCGCCCAGCAGTCCGGTCACCAGCTTCCCGGCGCTGCCCGCCGCGCTGTCGGTGGGAGACGAGCCGATGCGGGCCACCCTCGCCGAGGCGATGGCGAGCCCGTCGAGCGGGCAGGCCACGACCATCATGCTCGACCAGTCGATGCCCGCACAGGAAGGCGGGAAATCCCGGCTGGCCAACGTGGTCGGTGCCCTTCAGGACAAGATCAAAGCGCTGCCCCCCACCGCGGTGGTCGGCCTGTGGACGTTCGACGGACACGAAGGCCGCTCGGAGGTGGCGAGCGGGCCGCTGTCCGACGCCGTGAGCGGCCAGCCGCGTTCGGCGGCGCTGGCCGCCGCCCTGGACAAGCAGTACTCGTCGGGCGGCGGCGCGGTGTCCTTCACCACGCTGCGGATGCTCTACCAGGACATGCAGACGAATTATCATGCGGGCCAAACGAACTCGATCTTGCTGATCACCGCGGGGCCGCACACCGACCAGACGTTGGACGGGCCGGGGCTGCAGGACTTCATCCGTAAGAGCGCTGATCCCGCCAAGCCCATCGCGGTGAACGTCATCGACTTCGGAGCCGACCCGGACCGGGCGACCTGGGAAGCGGTCTCCCAACTCAGTGGCGGTAGCTATCAGAACCTAGCGACGTCGGCGTCCCCGGACCTCGCTTCGGCGGTGAACACCTTTCTGAGCTGAACGCCCTGAGCCGAGGCGGAAAGAGGACCGTCAGGCGAACGCCTCCACCGGCGGGCACGAGCAGACCAGGTTGCGGTCGCCGTAGGCGCCGTCGATGCGACGCACCGGCGGCCACACCTTGGGCCGGAACTCCTTACCCAGCGGATAGGCGGCCTGCTCCCGGGTGTAGGGGTGATCCCAGTCGCCGATCACCAGGCACTCGGCCGTATGCGGCGCGCCCCGCAACGGGTTGTCGTCGGCCGGCCACTCCCCCGCGCCCACCCGGTCGATCTCGCCGCGAATGGCGATCATGGCGTCGCAGAACGCGTCGACTTCGGTCAGCGTCTCGCTCTCGGTGGGCTCCACCATCAGCGTGCCGGCCACCGGGAAACTCATGGTGGGGGCGTGAAAACCGTAGTCCGCCAACCGCTTTGCCACGTCGTCGACGGTAACGCCGGTGGACTTCGTGATCCCCCGAAGGTCCAGAATGCATTCGTGGGCGACCATCCCGTTCTCGCCGGTGTAGAGCACCGGGAAGTACTCGTCGAGGCGCCGGGCGATGTAGTTGGCCGAGGCGATCGCGGTCAGCGACGCCGCGCGCAATCCCTCGGCGCCCATCATCCTGATGTAGGCCCAGCTGATCGGCAGGATCGAGGCCGACCCGTAGGGCGCCGCCGACACCGGATGTCCGTGGGGCAACTCGGGTGCGTGCGGGTGCCCCGGCAAAAACGGCGCCAGGTGCGAGCGCACCGCCACCGGCCCGACGCCGGGTCCGCCGCCACCGTGCGGAATGCAGAACGTCTTGTGCAGGTTCAGGTGGCTGACATCGCCGCCGAACCTGCCCGGCCGCGCCAGTCCCACCAGGGCGTTGAGGTTGGCGCCGTCGACGTAGACCTGCCCCCCGGCGTCGTGCACGGCCGCACAGATCTCGGCGATGTCGTGCTCGTAGACGCCGTGCGTGGACGGGTAGGTGATCATCAGCGTCGACAGCCGGTCGCGGTGCTCACTGACTTTGGCGCGCAGGTCGTCGAGGTCCACGTCGCCATTGGTGTGGCAGGCCACCACGACGACCCGCATTCCGGCCAGCGCCGCCGACGCCGCGTTGGTGCCGTGCGCACTGGACGGGATGAGGCAGATGTCGCGGTGCGGTTCCCCACGGCTGGCGTGGTATTCGTGAATCGCCAGCAGCCCGGCGTACTCGCCCTGCGAGCCGGCGTTGGGCTGCAGCGAGACGGCGTCGTAACCGGTGATCTGCACCAGCCAGGTCTCCAGGTCGGCGATCAGACGCCGCAGGCCGGCGGTGTCCGACGCCGGCGCGAATGGGTGCTGACGGGCGAATTCCGGCCAGGTGATCGGCTCCATCTCCGCGGCGGCGTTCAGCTTCATGGTGCAGGACCCGAGCGGAATCATGCTGCGGTCCAAGGCGATATCTTTGTCGGCCAGCGTGCGCAGGTAGCGCATCATCGCCGTCTCGGTGCGGTACTGCGTGAACGCCGGATGGGTGAGGAATTCCGATGTGCGGGTGACGATGCCGGCGCACCTCGGCTGGGCGGCCTGGACGCCGAACGCCTCGAGCACGGCGGCGACATGCTTCTCGGTGGTGACCTCGTCGCAGGCCACCGATACGTGGTCGTCGTCGACTTGCCACAGGTTGATGCCGTTGGCCTTGGCCGCGGCGGTCACCTCGGCGGCGCGTCCGGGCACCCGCGCCAGCACGGTGTCGAAGTACTTGTCGTGCACCAACGCATCGCCGAGGGCGGCGGCGATCGCCTCGGCGTGACCGTGTACGCGGCGCGCCAGCGCGGTCAGCCCCTCGGCGCCGTGGTAGCTGGCGTACATCGCGGCCATCACGGCCAGCAGCACCTGCGCGGTACAGATGTTGCTGGTCGCCTTGTCGCGGCGGATGTGCTGTTCACGCGTCTGCAGTGCCAACCGGAACGCGGGCGATCCGTCAGCGTCGACGGAGACCCCGACGAGCCGGCCGGGCAACTGACGGGCGTGCTTCTCATGCACCACCAGGTATCCGGCATGCGGGCCGCCGAATCCCATTGGCACACCGAAACGTTGGGTGTTGCCGAAGGCCACATCGGCACCGATCTCTCCCGGCGGCGTGACCAGTGTCAGCGCCAGCAGATCGGCGCCGATCGCGACCAGTGCACCGCGTTCGTGCGCCTCGGAGATCAACGTGGACCAATCGGTGACCCGGCCGCTGGCGCCGGGCAGTTGCGCGATGACACCGAAGAATTCGCCCCCATCCGGCAGGCCCTCGCGCAGATCGGCGGTGACGATCTCGATGCCCAGCGGCTCCGCGCGGGTCGCGAGAATCGCGGCGGTCTGGGCGAATACGTCGACGTCGACGGCCAATCGGTTGGCTGAGCCCTTGACGGCCCGGTGCATCAGGGTCATCGCCTCGGCGGCCGCGGTGCCCTCGTCGAGCATCGACGCGTTGGCCACCTCGAGTCCGGTCAGGTCGGCGACCATGGTCTGGAAGTTCAGCAGCGCCTCGAGCCGGCCCTGGCTGATTTCCGGCTGGTAGGGCGTGTACGCGGTGTACCAGGCGGGATTCTCCAGGATGTTGCGCAGCAACACCGGCGGTGTGTAGGTGTCGTAGTACCCCTGACCGATCATCGACACCGCGACGGTGTTCTCGTCGGCCAGCGTCCGCAGCTCGGCCAGCGCTTCGGCCTCGCTGGCCGCCGGTGGGAGCTGATCCAGACCGGGTGCCGCGCCGGAATCGGTCAGCGCGTCGAGGATTCCCGCGGGTAGAGCGCGCCGGGCGAGCTCGTCGAGCGAGTCGACCCCGATGACTTCGAGCATCGTCGCGACGGCAGCGCTGTCCGGGCCGATGTGCCGGTCGGCGAAAAGGGGGTTCGTGTGGTCTGACATGTGAGCCGAACTCCTGACGAGAAGAGGAACCAGGTCCTCCCCCTCTGTCGTCTACCCGAACCGGGCGCCTGAGAGATTCGACGTATGTCGTTCCCCATGGGCGGGTGACTGACCATCACCGCTTTCCAGAGGCATCGGGGTCTGGCGCGGTCCGGGTGCCTGAGAGGTTGACGGAGAGGTATTGCTCCTTCGGCGTCCGTGGCTGGCGGCCACGGAACTCTCCCGCGCAAGAACGATGCGTGATCGAGTTTACCTACTCGGTGCCACCGACATGGCCGGCGGCACCGATAACAGGAATGCGGATCAGCCGATCTTGCGGTCGCGGTGTTTGCGACGCGAGGCCAACTCGTCTTCCGGTGCGGCGATCGACTCACCGCCGTCGGCACGCTCGCCTGGGAAATCCGCGATGGCGCCGGTCAATTCGCGCATCGCGCCGGAGACGGCGATGCCGAAGACACCCTGCCCACCCTGCAGCAGGTCGACGACTTCCTCGGCCGAGGTGCACTCGTACACCGTGGTGCCGTCGGAGAACAGCGTGATGTTGGCCAGGTCTTGCACACCGCGCTGGCGCAGGTGGTCAACCGCGACGCGAATGTTGTGCAGCGAGATGCCGGTGTCCAGCAATCGCTTGACGAT
>JAYZBN010000037.1:0-115776 GCA_036338755.1 Actinomycetota bacterium
GTCGCGCAGGACCCGCAACGACTCGGGGTCCTCCAGGCTCACGGAGCCGAATTCTAGGCGCGCCGCGCCCCGGCGATCAGCCCTGCCGGACGGTGTTGGCGGTGCCGGCGTCGACGATCTCCGGCGAGCCCCAGTGGTAGGTCACCAGGTTGCCGGTGCCCGAGGTGCTCACCGCGTCGGCGCTGTCGACCGTGACGCGGTTCCCGTGGCCGGAGACGTCCAGGCTCGCGCAGTGGCCGGTGACCGTGACCGTGTTGGACACCCCGCTCACCGACAGGTAGCCGGCATTGCACGGGATCGTCTTGCCCGTGCCGGAGCCGCTGACCTGCAACGTGCCGGCCCGCGGGACCGTCGTCGCGCGGGCGTCGCCACCGGGGCGGTAGGCGGCGCGAAACCCGTTGCCCGCCAGGCCGGCCAGCGCCAGCCAGCCCGCCGCGATCACCAGCCAGCAGGCCATCCCCACGCGCAGGCGCGGCCGCAGCCGGCCGACCCAGTCGCCCGACGCGTCGCGGTCGAGGTCGTAGGCGAACGCCGTCACGCAGCGCGCCCGGGCCGGATCGCGGTCGTCGGCCAGGATCACCCCGTCGACGTATTCGCGGCCGCGCACGACCACCTCGCCGGGGCGCCCGTCGAGGGTGTAGCGCACCTTCGTCGTGGCGTTCGGGCCGCTCCACCGCCGGCGGGTGACGGTCCATCCGCGCGCGAGCGGGAGGTGGACGTTGTACCACGTCGTGGCGCCGCGCCAGGTGGTGCGCGACAGCGCCTCGGCGCCGGTGACGGTCGCCGCGCGGCCCCACCTGAGCAGGGCGAGGCGGGCCCGCGCCCCCCACAGCTGCGTGGCGTAGACGCCCGCCAGGGTCAGCGTCGCCACGACGGCGAACGCCTTCGGCACCTCGATCCACACCGCGGCCGGTGCGACCGCGACCACGAACAGCGTCCACACGTACCACCAGCGGAACGGCAGCAGCTCGGCCAGCCAGAAGGACCGGGGGACGCGGCGCGGGGCGGGGGAGAGCCGCTGATCGGGGGCGTGTGGCGGCTCCATCGACGAAATCGTCCCACAATATTTAGACTTGAGCGGAACAGACTCAACCTTGACGGCGTTAGACAACGCGACAAGCATTTTCACCTGTAACCCGACCCGAACGGGAGGCGTCGTGGACTCTTTCAACCCGACCACCAAGACCCAGGCGGCGCTGACCTCGGCGCTTCAGGCGGCCTCGTCCGCCGGTAACCCCGAGATCCGTCCCGCCCACCTGCTGATGGCACTGCTGACGCAGGCGGACGGGATCGCCGCGCCGCTGCTGGAGGCGGTCGGCGTCGAGCCGGCGACCATCCGCACCGAGGCCCAGCGCCTGCTGGACCGGCTGCCGCAGGCCAGCGGCGCCAGCGCGCAGCCGCAGCTGTCGCGCGAATCGCTGGTCGCCATCACCACCGCCCAGCACCTGGCCACCGAGATGGACGACGAGTACGTCTCCACCGAGCACCTGATGGTCGGCCTGGCCACCGGCGACTCCGACGTCGCCAAGCTGCTGAGCGGCCACGGCGCCTCGCCGCAGGCGCTGCGCGAGGCCTTCGCCAAGGTGCGCGGCAGCGCGCGGGTCACCAGCCCCGAGCCCGAGGCCACCTACCAGGCGCTGGAGAAGTACTCCACCGACCTGACGGCCCGCGCCCGCGAAGGCAAGCTCGACCCGGTCATCGGGCGGGACAACGAGATCCGCCGCGTCGTGCAGGTGCTGAGCCGCCGCACCAAGAACAACCCGGTGCTGATCGGCGAGCCCGGCGTCGGCAAGACCGCGATCGTGGAGGGCCTGGCCCAGCGCATCGTGGCCGGCGACGTGCCCGAGAGCCTGCGCGACAAGACCGTGATCTCGCTCGACATGGGCTCGATGGTGGCCGGCGCCAAGTACCGCGGCGAGTTCGAGGAGCGGCTCAAGGCCGTGCTCGACGACATCAAGAACTCCGCCGGGCAGATCATCACGTTCATCGACGAGCTGCACACCATCGTCGGGGCGGGCGCCTCGGGCGCTGACTCTTCCTTGGACGCCGGCAACATGATCAAGCCGATGCTGGCCCGCGGTGAGCTGCGGCTGGTCGGCGCCACCACGCTCGACGAGTACCGCAAGTACATCGAGAAGGACGCCGCGCTGGAGCGCCGCTTCCAGCAGGTGCTGGTGGGCGAGCCCTCGGTGGAGGACACCGTGGGCATCCTGCGCGGGCTGAAGGACCGCTACGAGGTGCACCACGGGGTGCGCATCACCGACTCGGCCCTGGTGGCCGCCGCCACGCTGTCCGACCGCTACATCACCGCCCGCTTCCTGCCGGACAAGGCCATCGACCTGGTCGACGAGGCCGCTTCGCGTTTGAAGATGGAGATCGACTCCCGGCCCGTCGAGATCGACGAGGTCGAGCGGTTGGTGCGCCGCCTCGAGATCGAGGAGATGGCGCTGGCCAAAGAAGAGGACGAGGCGTCCAAGGAGCGGCTGGACAAGCTGCGCTCCGAGCTGGCCGACCAGAAGGAGAAGCTGTCCGAGCTCACCACCCGCTGGCAGAACGAGAAGAACGCCATCGACGTCGTGCGCGAGCTCAAGGAGCAGCTGGACACGTTGCGCGGGGAGTCCGAGCGCGCCGAGCGCGACGGCGACCTGGCCAAGGCCGCCGAGCTGCGCTACGGGCGCATCCCCGAGGTCGAGAAGAAGCTCGACGCCGCGCTGCCGCAGGCTCAGGCCCGCGAGAACGTGATGCTCAAGGAGGAGGTCGGTCCCGACGACATCGCCGACGTGGTGTCGGCGTGGACGGGCATCCCGGCCGGACGGATGCTCGAGGGCGAGACCGCCAAGCTGCTGCGCATGGAGGACGAACTGGGCCGGCGCGTCATCGGCCAAAAGAAGGCCGTCACAGCGGTCTCGGACGCCGTGCGGCGTTCCCGGGCCGGCGTCGCCGACCCCAACCGGCCCACGGGGTCGTTCATGTTCCTCGGCCCGACCGGCGTCGGGAAGACCGAGCTGGCCAAGGCGCTGGCGGAATTCCTGTTCGACGACGAGCGCGCGATGGTCCGCATCGACATGAGCGAATACGGCGAGAAGCACTCGGTGGCCCGGCTGGTCGGCGCCCCGCCCGGATACATCGGCTACGACCAGGGCGGTCAGCTGACCGAGGCGGTGCGGCGGCGCCCGTACACCGTCATCCTGTTCGACGAGATCGAAAAGGCGCACCCGGACGTGTTCGACGTGCTGCTGCAGGTCCTCGACGAGGGCCGGCTGACCGACGGGCAGGGCCGCACCGTCGACTTCCGCAACACCATCCTGATCCTGACCTCCAACCTGGGATCCGGTGGCAGCGAGGAGCAGGTGATGGCCGCGGTGCGCTCGGCGTTCAAGCCGGAGTTCATCAACCGGCTCGACGACGTGATCATCTTCCACGGCCTGGAGCCCGGAGAGCTGGTGCAGATCGTCGACATCCAGCTGGTTCAGCTGCAGAAGCGGCTGGCTGCGCGCCGCCTCACGCTGGAGGTGTCGCTGCCGGCCAAGCAGTGGCTGGCGCACCGCGGATTCGACCCGGTCTACGGCGCCCGGCCGCTGCGCCGCCTGGTGCAGCAGGCCATCGGTGACCAGCTGGCCAAGATGTTGTTGGCCGGCGATGTGCACGACGGCGACACCGTTCCGGTGAACGTCAGCCCGGACGGCGACTCGCTGATCCTGGGCTGACCCCCGGGGGGACCATCGGCGGTCCGGCGATAGGTGGCTGGTGCCAGCTGTGATTGGGTTGTGACCTGGTCGCCTTCTATCTTCTTGGCCAATAGCAGATACCCTGTTTTGGATGGTCCCCCTCTGGTTCACGCTCTCCGCGCTGTGCTTTGTCGGCGCGGGGGTGTTGCTGTACGTCGACATCGATCGGCGGCGCGGGCGCAGCAGGCGCCGCAGGTCGTGGGCCCGGTCGCACGGGTTCGACTACGAAAACGAATCAGCCGACATCCTCAAGCGGTGGAAGCGGGGGGTGATGTCGACCGTCGGCGACGTCGCCGCCCAGAACGTGGTGCTGGGTCAGATCCGGGGCGAGGCCGTCTACATCTTCGACCTCGAAGAGGTCGCCACCGTCATCGCGCTGCACCGCAAGGTGGGCACCAACGTCGTGGTGGACCTGCGGCTCAAGGGGCTCAAAGAGCCACGGGAAAGCGACATTTGGCTGTTGGGTGCGATCGGGCCGCGAATGGTTTACTCCACCAATCTCGACGCCGCCCGGCGCGCCTGCGACCGCCGCATGGTCACCTTCGCGCACACCGCACCGGACAGCGCCGAAATCATGTGGAACGAGCAGAACTGGACGCTGGTGGCCATGCCGATCACCAGCACCCGCACCGAGTGGGACGAGGGATTGCGCACCGTGCGCCAGTTCAACGACCTGCTGCGGGTGCTGCCCCCGCTGCCGGAGGAGGCCCCGCAGGAGGCCGGGGCACCGTCGGGTCCGCGCAACGCCTCACCGAGCCGGCCGTTGGCGCCGGCGGGCCGCGCGGAGCTGCCGCCCCGGCGCGCGCAGCAGGACGTGGCGGGACTGCTGGGCCCCGACCTGCAGCCGGGTCGCCGCGCCGCCGAGCCGGTCCGGCGCGACCAGCCCCGGCCGGCCGATGGGCGCTCGGAAACCATCCGCCGTCCACCTCCCGCCGGGCGCAACGGCCACCAGGCCAACAACTATCAGCGCTGACGCCGGGCCCCGGGCACCTCAGGGCCCGATGCAGCCGCCGTCATTAGGATGTCGCTCATGCCCCGCCCCGTAGCCCTGATCACCGGGCCTACGTCCGGGATCGGCGCCGGATTCGCGCGACGCTACGCCGGCGACGGCTACGACGTGGTCCTGGTCGCCCGCGACGTCGACCGCCTGACCAGGTTGTCCGACGAGCTGCACCAACACTCCGGCAACGTCGAGATCCTGCCCGCCGACCTGGCCGATGCCGCCGGCCGTCAGCGCGTCTGCGACCGGCTCGCGGCCGGGGGAGTGCGCGTCCTGGTCAACAACGCCGGCTTCGGCACCTCCGGCGACTTCTGGTCGGCCGATCCCGCGCTGCTGCAGTCCCAGCTCGACGTCAACGTCACCGCGGTCATGCACCTGACCCGCGCCGCCCTGCCGGCCATGCTGGATGCCGGCGACGGCACCGTCATCAATATCGCAAGCGTCGCCGGGCTGGTGCCCGGGCGTGGGTCGACGTATTCGGCATCCAAGGCGTGGGTGATCTCGTTCAGCGAGGGCCTGTCGGTCGGCCTGCAGGGCACCGGCGTCTCCGTGCACGCGGTGTGCCCGGGCTACGTGCGCACCGAATTCCACGACCGCGCCGGGATCGACATGGCCAAGTCGCCGTCGTTCATGTGGCTCGAGGTCGACGACGTGGTCAGCCAGAGCCTGGCCGATATCGCCCGCGGCAAGGTCATCAGCATTCCGGGACTGCAGTACAAAGCGATCATCGCCGCCGAGCGCCTGATTCCGCGGCCCCTGATGCGGGCGGTCACCAAACGAATCGGGAGTGGTCGTGGCCGGACCTGACCGCAAAGAGCTGGCCGAGTTGGTGTCCCGCCTCTCGGTGGTGCACGGGCGGGTCACGCTCTCCTCCGGCAAGGAGGCCGACTACTACGTCGACCTGCGGCGGGCCACGCTGCACCACCGCGCCTCGGCACTGATCGGCGCGCTGATGCGCGAACTGACCGGCGACTGGGACTACGACGTGGTCGGCGGCCTGACGCTCGGCGCCGACCCGGTGGCAACGGCCGTCATGCACGCACCGGGCCGCCCGATCGACGCCTTCGTCGTACGTAAATCGGCGAAAACCCATGGGCTGCAACGCCTTATCGAGGGTTCCGAGGTGTCCGGCAAGCGGGTGCTGGTGGTCGAGGACACCAGCACCACCGGCAACTCGGCGCTCACCGCGGTGCGCGCCGTCCAGGAGGCCGGCGGCGAAGTGGTGGGGGTGGCCACCGTGGTGGACCGCGCCACCGGGGCGGCCGAGGCCATCGAGGCCGAAGGCCTGCCCTACCGAAGTGTGCTCGGCCTCGCCGATCTGGGGCTGAGCTAGTTGCCGGCTGATCTTCGTAGCCCGGGCGGCTGAGTCATGCGCGCCTTCCTTGCGCTCGCAGCCTGTTTAACGCTGTGCCTGGCCGGCTGCTCCTCCTCAGGCCAACCCGTGCGCCCCTACGGCGCCCAGGGCGCGCGGCTCGGCGAATCGCTGGCCCTGCTGGGGTGGAACATGTCGGTGTCGAACCTGCGCTGGGACGGCGATTACGTGCTCGTCGACGTCGACGCCAGCGCGGCCTCGGCCAAGGACCCGCACGCGAAACCCGAAGACATCCGCTTCGGGCTCTACGGCGCGCTGGCCCACCCCCTGGAGGCCGCCGGCCTGGGCAGCTGTGACACCGCGAAGACCAGCGTGCGCGACATTCCCGCGCCCCTGTCGGCGCCGCGTGACCGGCTCACGGGCACGGTTTGCCTTGGGCCGCTGAAGGATCGGAGTCAGGTGCGCGGTATCTACGCCTACTCGCCGCGCGACCGGATTCCGAACAGCTCGTCGGCCTACCCGGTCGCCTTCCCGGTCGGACTGCTGCCCACCAACGCCAACGACAGCGGCGGCCTGGCGGTCAAGACCATCAGCCTGTCGGCGTGGCGGGCCGACGGCATCCCGGTGACCAAGGCGCAGCTGGGCGACCCGGGAGCGTTCACCGGCAACGGCTACATGCTGCTCGGGCTGGAAGCCACCGCCGTCGCGGCCCGCTACCGCGACGAGTCCGTCAAACGCGGGGGGCCCATGATGCTGCTGGCATCGCCGACCCTGCCCGCCCCGGGACTGAACCCGGCCTGCGCGACCTACGGGTCGTCGGTGCTGATCCTGCCCGACGCCTCGTTGGACGCGGTGCACGTCAACGCGTCGCTGTGCACCCAGGGCGAGATCAACGACGCGTTGCTCTACGCGACGCTGGCCATCGACGGCACGCACGCCGGCGTGTGGACGCCGCGATGAGCGGCCCGGGCCCCACCGAGTGGGCGCCGACACCGCCGGCCGGCGTCGGGCCGTGGCCGGGCGAGCCGCCGGACGACCCGCGGTATGACCCGGTCCTGTTGCGCGAGGGCGACACCCGCAACGTCGTCGACGCCTACCGGTACTGGACCCGGGAAGCGATCATCGCCGACATCGACCGGCGCCGGCATCCGCTGCACGTGGCGATCGAGAACTTCGGTCACGACGCCAACATCGGGTCGGTGGTGCGCACCGCGAACGCCTTCGCGGTGCACACCGTGCACATCGTGGGGCGCCGCCGCTGGAATCGCCGGGGTGCCATGGTGACCGATCGCTATCAACGCTTGTGCCACCACGACAGCACCGCCGAGCTGCTGGACTTCGCGACCGCCGCCGGCCTGACCGTGGTCGCCGTGGACAACGTCCCGGGCGCGGCGCGGCTGGAGGAGGCCGCGCTGCCGCGCGAGTGTCTGCTGGTGTTCGGTCAGGAGGGGCCGGGCATCACCGACGACACCCGCACGGGCGCGACGCTGACGGTGTCGATCGCGCAGTTCGGCTCCACGCGCAGCATCAACGCCGGCGTCGCCGCCGGCATCGCCATGCACGCCTGGGTCCAGCAGCACGCCGACCTGTCCCGCGCCTGGTGAAACCCGATGGGGCAGGATCGACAGCTATGGATCAGCTCTGGGTCAACCGCGCGGCCAGCTGCGAAGCCGCTGTCACGCAACGACATCTGAAGCGGTTGTGGGGGCTGCCCGCCACTCAGCTGGGGGTGGTGGCCTGGCCGCCGACGCGGCGTGACCGCTGGTTCGGCACCTGGCACTACTGGTGGCAGGCCCACCTGCTGGATTGCCTGATCGACGCCCAGGCGCGCGATCCGCAGCCGCACCGGCGTGCCGAGATCAACCGGCAGGTCCGCTCGCACCGGCTGCGCAACAACCTCTCGTGGATCAACAGCTACTACGACGACATGGCCTGGCTGGCACTGGCGCTCGAACGCGCCGCCCGGATCGCCGGCGT
Source organism: Actinomycetota bacterium (assembly GCA_036338755.1). Taxonomy (GTDB): domain Bacteria; phylum Actinomycetota; class Actinomycetes; order Mycobacteriales; family Mycobacteriaceae; genus Mycobacterium. Next base: position 8,018 of record JAYZBN010000037.1, read on the forward strand.
GCAGCGCCGGCGCGCCTTGCCCAAGCTGGCCAACCAATTCGTCCGGGCATGGGTGCCCGAGGGCGGCGGCGGCATCCCGTGGCGAAAGTCCGACCAGTTCTTCAACGCCCCGGCCAACGGCCCCGCCGGAATCTTTCTCGCCCGCTATGGGGACCATCTGAAACGTGCTGAGCAGATGGGCAATTGGATCGACCAGACGCTGATCGACCCGGAGACGCACCTGGTGTTCGACGGCATCAAAGCCGGCTCGCTGGTGCGCGCGCAGTACACCTACTGCCAGGGCGTGGTGCTGGGCCTGGAGACCGAACTCGCCGCCCGCACCGCGGTCGAGGTCAGGCAGCGCCACGCCGCCCGGGTGCACCGGCTGGTCGCGGCGGTGGACGAACAGATGGCGCCGGCGGGGGTCCTGGCCGGGGCCAGCGGCGGGGACGGCGGCCTGTTCGCCGGGGTGACCGCGCGGTACCTCGCGCTGGTGGCCACGGCGCTGCCGGGGGAGGCGGCCGACGACGTGCTGGCCCGCGACACCGCCCGGCGGATCGTGCTAGCCAGCGCGAAGGCGGCCTGGGACAACCGGCAGACGGTGGACGGGCTGCCGGTGTTCGGCCCCTTCTGGGACCGCGACGCCCAGCTGCCCACCGCGGGCGGCAAACAGGCGGAGTTCGTCGAGGGAGCGGTGATGGCGTCCGAGGTCCCCGAGCGGGACCTGTCGGTGCAGCTGTCGGGCTGGATGCTCATGGAGGCCGCCTGTAACGTCTCCGCCGAGTCGAAGAACAGGAGCCCCGGTGAGCAATAAAGTCCACCCCGACGCGGAGTCGGCCCTGCACGGCCTGCTGAAAGACGGCATCACCGTCGCCGCGGGCGGGTTCGGCCTCTGCGGCATCCCCGAGAAACTGATCCAGGCTCTGGTCGACAGCGGCATCAAGGACCTCACCATCGTCGGAAACAACGCCGGCGTAGACGATTTCGGCATGGGTCTGCTGCTCAAGGGCCGGCAGGTGAAGAAGGTGATCGCCTCCTACGTGGGCGAGAACAAGGAGTTCGAGCGCCAGGTGCTGGCCGGCGAGCTGGACCTAATGCTGACGCCGCAGGGCACGCTCGCGGAGAAGCTGCGCGCCGGCGGCGCGGGCATCCCCGGCTTCTACACCCGCACGGCCTTCGGCACCAACCTCGCCGAAGGCAAGGACACCAGGGTCTTCGACGGCACCGAATACGTTCTGGAAGAAGGCATCCGGGCCGACGTCGCGATCGTCAAGGCGTGGAAGGGCGACACGGCCGGCAACCTCGTCTACCGCAAGACGGCGCGGAACTTCAACCCGATGATCGCCACCTGCGGCGCGATCACGGTGGCCGAGGTGGAAGAGCTGGTCGAGGTCGGCGAGCTGGACCCAGACCTGATCCACACCCCCGGAATCTACGTCGACCGCATCATCGCGGGCACCGGCTACGAGAAACGCATCGAGTTCCGCACCACGAGCGGCGGCGCCGCGCTGAAGAACGACAGCCCCATCCGCGAGCGGATGGCCCAGCGCGCCGCCCAGGAATTGCGCGACGGCTTCTACGTGAATCTGGGCATCGGCATTCCGACGTTGGTCGCCAACTTCATCCCCGAGGGCATCAAGGTCACGCTGCAATCAGAAAACGGCTTGCTCGGCATCGGGGCCTACCCGAGCGAGGACACCGTCGACCCCGATCTCATCAACGCGGGCAAGCAGACCATCACCAGCCTGCCCGGGTCCAGCTTCTTTTCCAGCGCCGATTCCTTCGCGATGATCCGCGGCGGCCACATCGACCTGTCCATCCTGGGCGCCCTCGAGGTCGCCGAAAACGGCGACCTGGCCAACTGGATGGTGCCGGGCAAGATGGTCAAAGGGCCGGGCGGCGCAATGGATTTGGTGTCCGGCGTCAAGCGCGTGATCGTGTTGATGGACCACACCGCGAAAGACGGCAGCCCCAAAATCCTCAGTCAGTGCACGCTGCCACTGACCGGCAAGAACGTGGTCGACATGATCGTCACGAACCTGTGCGTCTTCGACGTCGAGCCGGGACGGGGGCTGGTGCTCACCGAGTTGCAGCCCGGCGTCACGGTAGAGGAAGTACGCGCCAAGACGGGCTGTGACTTCAACGTCGCGGTCTGACCCCGCCGCAGGCTACTCGGCCGCCGGCAGCCGTTCGGCTTCCCGGTCGTCTGTGTTCTGCGCGCGCCGTCGCCCCCGATAGCTTCGCCAGGCGGCGATGAACGCCGGCATCAGGGAGACGAAGAGGATGGCCAACAGGATCTTCTGCAGGTTGTGGTGCACGAACGGCACGTTGCCCATGAAGTAGCCAGCCAGCGTGACACCGCCGCCCCACAGGATGCCGCCGACGATATCGAAGCCCAAAAACACCGGGTAGCGCATGTAGGAGACCCCGGCGACCGGCGGGACGAACGTCCGCACGAAGGGCGCGAACCGGGCCAGGATGATCGCCCAGGGCCCATATTTCTCGAAGAACGCGTGCGACTCCGTCACGTAGTGCTTCTTGAAGAACCGCGAGTCTTCCTTCTTGAACAGCGCCGGGCCGATCCGCCGCCCGATCCAATACCCCGTCTGGTCGCCGAGTATGGCCACGGTCGCGACGGCGGGGGCCAGCACCCAGATGCTGGCCGGTGGGTTCGGGTGCGCGGCCAGCAGGCCGCCGGTGAACAGCAGCGACTCGCCGGGCAGCAGCGGAAACAGCAGCCCGGTCTCGATGAAGACGATGACCAGGATGCCGGGCAGCACCGCGGACCCGAAGACGCCATCGGCGCCCAACCAATACATCGGGTCGAAGATGTCGGGCAGGGCCGTCACGGCGGTGCTCATGATCCCTCAACATACCGGCCCCGGGTGAGCCGCCGAGCCACCTGGACGATACTGAGGGGACCCGGCCGCAGAAGGGGGTTGCCATGCCCATCGCCACGCCCGAGGTTTACGCCGAGATGCTGCGACGCGCCAAGGAGCATGCGTACGCCTTCCCGGCGATCAACTGCACGTCGTCGGAGACCGTGAACGCGGCCATCAAGGGGTTCGCCGATGCGGGCAGCGACGGGATCATCCAGTTCTCCACCGGCGGCGCGGAATTCGCGTCCGGGGCGGGGCGTCAAGGACATGGTGGCCGGTGCGGTGGCGTTGGCCGAGTTCACCCGTTCCATCGCGGCCAGGTACCCGATCAACGTTGCGCTGCACACCGACCATTGCCCCAAGGACAAGCTGGACACGTATGTCCGCCCGCTGCTGGCGATTTCGGCCGAACGGGTGGCCGGGGGCCAAGATCCGCTGTTCGGGTCGCACATGTGGGACGGTTCGGCCGTGCCGATCGACGAGAATCTTCACATCGCTCGGGAACTGCTCAAGGACGCGGCGGCGGCCAAGATCATCCTGGAGATCGAGATCGGCGTGGTGGGTGGCGAGGAGGACGGCGTCGCCCACGAGATCAACGACAAGCTCTACACCTCGCCGGACGACTTCGAGAGGACCATCGATGCGCTGGGCCACGGCGAGCACGGCAAGTACCTGCTCGCCGCCACCTTCGGCAACGTGCACGGTGTCTACAAGCCCGGCAACGTCAAGTTGCGCCCCGACATCCTGGCGCAGGGGCAGAAGGTGGCGGCCGCCAAGCTGGGGCTGCCCGCGGACGCCAAGCCGTTCGACTTCGTTTTCCACGGCGGTTCCGGTTCGCTGGCGTCGGAGATCGAGGAGTCGCTGCGCTACGGGGTGGTGAAGATGAACGTCGACACCGACACCCAGTACGCGTTCACCCGCCCCATCGCCGGCCACATGTTCGCCAATTACGACGGCGTGCTCAAGGTGGATGGCGAGGTCGGCGTCAAGAAGGTCTATGACCCGCGCAGCTACCTGAAGAAGGCCGAGGCGTCGATGTCCGAGCGAGTGGTCCAGGCCTGCACCGACCTGCACTGCGCCGGAAGGTCTGTCAGCTGATCAATCGCTTGAGCGTGAAGTCAGCTTCACGCTCGGCGCCCATTGTGAAGCCAGTTCACGCTCGGCGGAGCGACCTGGCAGCACCTAGCTGGCGGACTGGCAGACCTTCCACTGGTCGTCGCGATATTGCAGATCCATGCTGCGGGTCGAGCGTAGCTGCGGGTCGTAGGCCATGAACGTGGTGATGTTGGCCTCGGCGTGCTGGCCGTTGACCACCACCTGGTCGATGCTGGCGATCACCGGATACTGCTTGGCCGCCGACACCCGGCGATAGGTTTCGTCCCACGCGTGTTCGTCGTAATCGGCGTAGCCGTCGCGGGTGGTGCCGCACGTGATGGTGCGCAGCGTGGTCAGATCACCCCGCTGGATCGCGACGTCGAAGTTCTGAATGGTTTGCCGAACCTGGTCTTCCCGCGAGGCATTCGAGTGTTTGCCCCGGGTGAGCAGCACCGTGCCCAGGATCGCGATGGCCGCCAACGCCAAGACGATCACGACCAGCGCCAGTATCCAGCCCCAGTTGAATTGCCGCGACGTGCGCAGCTTCCCGCCGAGCCGGGGTGGGATCGATTGCGGGACAGCGGCTTTGGGCGGCACGCTGAACTGCGCGGTGCCGTCCTGTCCGGGCGGGGCCCCGAAGACCTCGGTGGCGGGCTCCGGCGTGGTGGCGATGACGGTGGTCTCTTTGGCGTCGAAGCCCGGCGCGGTGAAGCGACGTTCGCGCTGCGGCCCGTCCGGTGTTTCTTCTGGGCCGCTCTGCGGCTCGGGCCTGTTGATGACCTCGGTTTCGGTCTCGGGATCGCTGGGGACCAGGGGAACGCCCTCGGTGGCGTCGTCTCCGGTTTCGAAGCCGGACTCGGCCCCCCACTCGTCGCCCGGTTCGCTGCGAGACTCGCGTGGGTCGAACCCGGGCCGTTTCGGTGCGCCGCCGCGGTCGGGATCGGATCGTTTGGGCATGAGTACTACTGTCCTCCCGCTTCGTCGGGTAGTTGCAGAGCTTAGCGACCGGGTACCCCGCTTCCGGCGTTGGCCGAGGTGCGTCACGCGGGCAAAAGGGGCGAGCTGCAGAATAGAGCCATGTCGCCGATGGGAGACCTGCTAGGACCCGACCCGATCCTGCTGCCCGGGGATACCGATGCCGAGGGGGAACTGCTCGCTGGGGAGGAGGCCGGCATCGTGGCCGCCGCGCATCCGACGGCGTCGGTGGCCTGGGCGACGCTGGCCGAGGAGGCGCTGGCCGACGAGCGGGCCATCACCGCGTACGCCTATGCCCGCACCGGCTACCACCGCGGCCTGGACCAGTTGCGGCGAAACGGCTGGAAGGGCTTCGGCCCGGTGCCTTATTCGCACGAACCCAACCGCGGCTTCCTGCGGTGCGTGGCGGCCCTGGCGCGCGCCGCCGACACCATCGGCGAAACCGACGAGTACTCGCGCTGCCTGGACCTGCTCGACGATTGCGACCCCGAAGCGCGTAAGGCGCTGGGGCTCTAACGCCTTAAAAGCTGTCCGAACAATCGTTGCCGTCCGGGCAGTCGATCTGGACGGTGGCGTGCTCCAGTCCGCGAGCCGATAACACCGCGCGCGCGTCATGCAGCACCCGCGCGGAGTCGCCGGCGCTGATCAAGTGTGCGGTGCACATGTCCTTGCCGGGCGAAAGCGTCCACACGTGCAGGTCGTGCACGTCGCTCACCCCGTCGACGGCGCCGAGCGCGGCGCGCAGTTCCTCGACGTCGATATGGGCCGGCGACGATTCGGACAGGATCCGCAGCGCGTCGCGGGCCAGCGCGACGGCCCGGGGCAACACCCAGAGCGCCACCAGCACCGCCACCACCACATCGGCGTAGGGCCAGTGCGTCGTCACGGTGACCACCCCGGCGATCAGGACGCCCAGGCTGCCCACGGTGTCGGCGACGACCTCTAGGTAGGCGCCCTTGACCGCCAGGCTGCCCGACGAATGGGAACGCAACAGCAGCGCGACCACGAAGTTGGCGGCGAGCCCGGCCAGCGCGACCACGATCATCGGCACACCGGGGACGGCGGGCGCCTCGCGCAGCCGCCGGATCGCCTCGTAGAGGATGAACAGCGCCACGCCGATCAGCAGGCCGGCGTTGGCAACGGCGGTGAACACCTCGGCGCGATGCCAGCCGTAGGTGCGGGCGGGCGACGAGCTGCCGCGGCGCGCCAGGCTCACGGCGGCCAGTCCCATGAAGACGGCCACGACGTCGGTCAGCATGTGGCCGGCGTCGGCCAGCAGCGCGATCGAGTTGATCAGCAGCGAGGTGACCAGCTCCACCACGAAGAACGCCGCCAGGATTGCCGCGGCCGTGATCATGCGCGGGATCAGCCGAGCATCGTCCGCGCCGGCGGGGGTGTGGTTGTGGCCTGCGCCCATGGGCCGAAATATATGCGCAGAAACGCATATATGGCAAGGGTCAGAACCAGCGGCTCCAGAAGCGGGTCAGCGCGTTGCCCCAGCCCACCAGCACATCCGGCACGCCGGACAGGTCGAACAAGGACAACACGAGCCCGAAGAACCATTGGTTGAGCACCGGCGCCAGCAGCAGGAACAGCAGGATGACGAAGCCCCACTGCTTGGCCGGCGCCAGCGCCCGCTGGGTCTGGGGACTCAGATGCGGTTCCAGCGCGTCGTATCCGTCCAGGCCGGGGATGGGCAGCAGGTTCAGCAACACGGCGGTGAGCTGAAGAAACGCCAGGAACGCCACCCCCGACCACAGCACCACGTGCGTGGGGTCGAAGAACAACCGCGTCGCCACCAGCAGCAGCACCGCCAGCACCAGGTTGGCCGCCGGGCCCGCCAGGCTGACCATGGTGCGCCGTGCAGGGGTCATGAACCAGGTCCGCACATAGACCGCCGCGCCGGGCAGGCCGATCCCGCCCAGCAGGATGACCACCATGGGCAGCAACAGCGACAGCGCGGGATGGCTGTAGCGGCGCAGGTCCAGCGTCAAATAGCCGCGCACCGCGGCGTCGTGATCGCCGAACCGCCAGGCGGTCACCGCGTGCCCGAATTCATGCAGACACAGCGACACCAGCCAGCCGGCGATGACGAAGATGAACACGCCGGCATAGGCGAGCGGCCGGGTGCTGATCCCGGCCGACCAGGCGAGTGCGGCGCCGACGCCGGTCAGCCCGATCAGGCCCAGGAAGATCGGGCTGGGCCGTACCGATTCGTGTTGGGAGGCAGGGATGCTCACCGATCGAAACTAGCCGACCAACAGCCAGCCTTCGACGTTGCGGTAGAACGCCGAGCGGCGGGCGGCACGCGCCGCGGGAACGCCGTCGCGCAGCACGGCGACACCGGTGCTGCCCAGCTGGGCGGCCCGGCCGGTGACCCATCGGCGCCAGAGGCGGCCGGGACCGCGGCCCGCGACCGCCGCGCGCAGGCCCGGCGCGGCCGGCATCGGCTCGATCCACACGCCGCCGACGTCGCCGTCGAACAGCGTGGTGTCGTCGACCACCGCCTCGCCGTGGATCCAGCGCGCGCCATCCGGCGGCAGCCAGCAGGCCCGCCCGACCACCACCGACCCGGTCTCGTCGCGGATCAGCGTCACCCGCCGGGCCGAGCCGCGCCGGGCCCGCCGCGCGGCCCGGAATCCGGCCGGCAGGCGGTAGATCCGGGTCGCCCGGGTACGGCGGCGCGGCACGTAGGCCACCTCGACGTCCAACCGCTCGGCCCGCAGCAGCCGGGTCAGCACGGCGGCCAGCTCGGCGTCGCCGCCCAGCACGACCAGCCGCCGGAACGCCCCGATGGCGGCATCGATGGCTTCCGGGTCGCCGGTGCCGTCGGCGCGGACGAGGGCCAGGCCGGCGAGCGGCCGTGGCACCCGGCGGTCGCCGAACACCACCACGGCCATGTCCGCGATGTCGGCGCCCGCCTCGACCGGCTCGGTCATGCCTTTCTCGCCACCTCCTGGCTTAAGCTGATTTGCCCGGCTCCACAGCCGGCCACCGGTGGCCCGCGCGGTCACCAGGCTAGGGTGGGTCACCGGCTGGACCACAATACGCAGGCGAGATCAGGTGGGAGCGTGTCATGCCGGCAATCGTCCTCATCGGCGCCCAGTGGGGCGACGAGGGCAAAGGTAAGGCCACCGATTTGCTCGGTGGGCGCGTTCAGTGGGTGGTGCGCTACCAGGGCGGCAACAACGCCGGGCACACGGTCGTCTTGCCCACCGGCGAGAACTTCGCGTTGCACTTGATCCCGTCGGGCGTGCTGACCCCCGGTGTCACCAACGTCATCGGCAACGGCGTGGTGGTCGACCCCGGCGTGCTGCTGGACGAGCTGAAGGGCCTCGAGGACCGCGGCGTCGACACCTCCAAGCTGCTCATCTCCGCCGACGCGCACCTGCTGTTGCCCTACCACGTGGCCATCGACAAGGTCACCGAGCGCTACATGGGAAACAAGAAGATCGGCACCACCGGCCGCGGCATCGGTCCCTGCTACCAGGACAAGATCGCGCGCATCGGCATCCGGGTCGCCGACGTGCTGGATCGGGAAGTGTTGACGCACAAGGTCGAGGCCGCGCTGGAACTGAAAAACCAGATCCTGGTCAAGATCTACAACCGCAAAGCGCTGGATCCGCACCAGGTGGTCGAGGCCCTGCTGGAGGAGGCCGAGGGCTTCAAACACCGCATCGCCGACACCCGGCTGCTGCTCAACACCGCGCTGGAGGCCGGGGAGACCGTGCTGCTGGAGGGCTCGCAGGGCACGCTGCTCGACGTCGACCACGGCACGTATCCGTATGTGACGTCGTCGAATCCGACGGCCGGCGGCGCCGCCGTGGGTTCGGGAATCGGTCCCACCCGGATCACCGCCGTGCTGGGGATCCTCAAGGCCTACACCACCCGCGTGGGCTCGGGGCCGTTCCCCACCGAGCTGTTCGACGAGAACGGCGAATACCTGTCGAAGACGGGCGGCGAATTCGGCGTCACCACCGGACGGCGCCGGCGCTGCGGCTGGTTCGACGCCGTCATCGCCCGCTACGCCACCCGGGTCAACGGCATCACCGACTTCTTCCTGACCAAGCTCGACGTGCTGTCCAGTCTGGAAACGGTCCCGGTGTGCGTCGGCTACCGGATCGACGGTCAGCGCATCCACGAGATGCCGATGACGCAGAGCGACCTGTCGCGCGCCGAACCCGTCTACGAGGAACTGCCCGGCTGGTGGGAGGACATCTCGCACGCACGGGAATTCGACGACCTGCCCGCCAAGGCGCGCGACTACGTGCTGCGGCTGGAAGAGCTTGCCGGAGCACACATCTCGTGCATCGGTGTGGGGCCCGGACGCGAGCAGACCATCGTGCGCCGCGACGTTCTGGCGGCCCGTCCGTGACGGATGCCGCTGCCGATCCCAAGGACCTCGACCCCGAATACACCCATCACGGCGGCTTCCCGGAATACGGGGTGGCCGACCCCGGCCCGGGATTCGGGCGGTTCGTGGCGGCCATGCGGCGGCTGCAGGACCTCGCCGTGTCGGCCGACCCCGACGACGACCTGTGGGACGACGCCGCCGATCGCGTCACGGCCCTGACCGAGCTGCTCGGCCCGTTCCAGGCCGCCGTCGAGGGTCAGGCCCCGGCCGGACGGACGCCGGGCTTGCCCGGCATGGGCAGCCTGCTGTTGCCGCCGTGGACGTTGACGCGATACGAGCCCGACGGCTGCGAAATGCGCGGCCATTTCACCCGGTTTCACGTCGGGGGCAACCACGCGGTGCACGGCGGCGTGCTGCCGCTGTTGTTCGACCACATGTTCGGGATGGTCTCGCACGCCTCGAACCGCCCGATCAGCCGGACGGCATTCCTGCACGTCGACTACCGCAAAATCACCCCGATCGACGTGCCGTTGGTGGTGCGCGGACGGGTCACCAGCACCGAGGGGCGCAAGGCGTTCGTGTCCGCGGAACTCCTCGACGACGCCGGCGCGCTGCTCGCCGAGGCCAACGGCCTCATGGTGCAGCTACTCCCAGGCCAGCCCTAGCTCGGCGGTGCATCGCGGGAACCGACCTATCCTTGAGCCGTGACTGACGGCGTGAGCGACGGACGGGACGACGAAACGACGGCACTCGCCGTACCCCAGCCGGCTCCCGCGCCGGCCGAGGCCGAACCCGCCGATGACAGGCCGACGGTGGTGCTGCTGGGTTCCGGCGAGACCAGCCGGGAGCTGGCGATCGACCTGGGCCGCCTCGGAGCGCGGGTGGTCGCCGTCGACGAGGATCCGCACGCGCCCGCGCACGGCGTGGCCGACCAGGCCCTGGTGCTCCCCCTGACCGACGCCGCCGAGTTGTCCGCTGCGCTGCAGCGGCTGCGACCCGACTTCGTGGTGACCGCGACGGACACCGTCGCCGGCCCAGCCATTGAGGCCCTTGAGAGCCTCGAGGCCTCCGGTTCCGGCGGGAACCACACCGAGCTGGTCCCCAGCGCCCGCGCCGTGCGGCTCAGCGCCGACCGCGAGGGCCTGCGCCGGCTGGCGGCCGACGAGTTGGGGCTACCCACCGCGCCGTTCTGGTTCGTCGGGTCGCTGGGCGAGCTCGAGGCGGTGGGCGCGCACGCCGGCTATCCGTTGTTGGTGAAACCGGTGTCCGGGCCGACCGGGCCGGGGCAGTCGGTCGCCGCGCGCCGCGAAGACCTCGGACCGGCGTGGCAACGCGCGGTAGCTGGTCACGCGGGCCCCGGACAGCCGCGGGTGCTGGCCGAGACGGTGGTCGAGGTCGAGTTCTACGTGACGCTGCTGGCCGTGCGCAGCGACGGGCCGGCGGGTCCGGTGATCGAATTCTGTTCGCCCATCGGTCATCGTGACTCCGGCGGGCGCGTGCTGGAATCCTGGCAACCCCAGAAAATGAGTGCGGCGGCGACGGACGCCGCGAAGTCGATCGCCGCGCGAATGGTGAAGGCGCTGGGTGGACGCGGCGTCTTCGCCGTCGAACTGATGATCAACGGCGACGAGGTGTACTTCGCCGACGTCACCTCCCGCCCCACCGACACCGTCTGGGTGACGCTGCGCAGCCAGCGGCTCTCCGCGTTCGAACTGCAGGCCCGCACGATCTTGGGCTTGCCGGTGGACACCATGATGGTTTCCCCGGCCGCCGCCCGCGCGATCGACGCCGTCGCCCACGGTCCCGCCGCGCTGACCGGCGCCCTGAGCGTGCCCGAAAGTGACCTGCGGGTGGTCGGGCGCGGCTACCGCGCCCTGGCCACGGCCCCGGAAGTGACGGCCGCCCGCGAGCGGGCCGGCCAGGTCGCCGCCCGGCTCGCTGGTCCAGAGCCACACGGCTGAGCCCGCGCGGCCGTTGGGGCGAATCGACCGCCCCCAGCCGGGCGCGGCGACGGCCTCGATACCATCGCAGGTCAGATACCGCTGCCGGGCCGGGGGGCGCTCCGGCCGGGGCTTGACCGCCCGGGCGCGGATAGGGTGGCTGACGACGGACGATGAGGGAAACGAGCATGAGCACAGAGCACGCACACTCCTACGCCGGGGACATCTCGCCCCTGGAGGCCTGGAAGCTGCTCAGCGACAACCCCGACGCCGTGCTGGTCGACGTGCGCACCGACGCCGAATGGCGCTTCGTCGGTGTGCCCGATCTGTCCAGCCTCGGCCGCGAGGTGTTGTTCCTGGAGTGGAATTCCTCCGACGGACAGCGCAACCCGAATTTCGCCGACCAACTGCGCGAGCAGGTGGCGCCGGCCGAAACCGGTGCGCAGCGTCCGGTGCTGTTCTTGTGTCGCTCCGGAAACCGCTCTATCGGCGCCGCCGAGGTCGCGACCGAGCTGGGCATCACGCCGGCGTACAACATCCTGGACGGCTTCGAGGGCCAACTCGACGTCAATGGACACCGGGGCGAAACGGGTTGGCGGGCCATCGGATTGCCGTGGAAACAGGGCTGAGCCGGCGATGACCCCGGCCGACAACGATTCCGTTCGCGTGCCCGCGGCGCTGCCCGACGGCGTCAGCCAGGCGACCATCGGCGTGCGCGGCGGGCTGTTGCGTTCGAATTTCGACGAGACCGCCGAGGCGATGTTTCTGACGTCGGGCTACGTCTACGAGTCGGCGACGGTCGCCGAGGGGTCGTTCACCGGCGAGGTGGACCGCTTCGTCTACTCGCGCTACGGCAACCCGACCGTGTCGATGTTCGAGGAGCGGTTGCGCCTGCTCGAAGGGGCCCCGGCGGCCTTCGCCACCGCGAGCGGCATGGCGGCGGTGTTCACCTCGTTGGGCGCGCTGCTGGGCGCGGGGGATCGACTGGTCGCCTCGCGCAGCCTGTTCGGCTCGTGCTTCGTGGTGTGCAACGAGATCCTGCCGCGGTGGGGCGTCGAAACCGTCTTCGTCGACGGCGACGACCTGGCGCAGTGGGAGCAGGCGTTGTCGGTGCCCACCACCGCGGTGTTCTTCGAGACGCCGTCGAACCCCATGCAGTCGCTGGTGGACATCACCGCGGTGAGCGAGCTTGCGCACGCTGCGGGCGCAAAAGTGGTGTTGGACAACGTGTTTGCGACACCGCTTCTGCAGCAGGGCATTCCGCTCGGCGTTGACGTGGTGGTGTACTCCGCCACCAAGCACATCGACGGTCAGGGCCGGGTGCTCGGCGGGGCCATCCTGGGCGACAAGGAGTACATCGACGGTCCGGTGCAGAAACTGATGCGGCACACCGGCCCCGCGATGAGCGCCTTCAACGCCTGGGTGCTGGTGAAAGGGCTCGAGACCATGGCGCTGCGGGTCGAACACAGCAACAACTCGGCCTTCCGGATCGCGGAATTCCTGGAGGACCATCCGGCGGTGAGCTGGGTCCGCTACCCGTATCTGTCCTCGCACCCGCAATACGACTTGGCCAAGCGCCAGATGTCCGGCGGGGGAACGGTGATCACGTTCGCACTCGACTGCCCCGCCGACAAGGCCAAGCAACGGGCCTTCGAGGTGCTGGACAAGCTTGCGCTGATCGACATCTCGAACAACCTCGGCGACGCCAAATCCCTTGTCACGCATCCCGCGACCACCACGCATCGGGCGATGGGCCCGGAGGGTCGCGCGGCGATCGGGCTCGGTGACGGCGTGGTGCGGATCTCGGTCGGCCTGGAGGGCACCGACGATCTGATCGCGGACATCGACCGGGCGCTGAGCTAACCGGCCTGTTTCTCGGCCGCGTCGAGGCGGTCGGCCGCCGCCAGGGTTCCCTCTTGCGCCTGCTGCTCCACCCAGTCCACCACCGGCCGGGCGTACATCATCTGGCTGGTGATCGCCATCTGGCCGCGGGTGCGGCCCAGGAACGAGATTCCCCAGGAGAACATGGCGGCGATGCGGTTGCGGTGGCCGACGAGGTAGTACAGGTGCAGCAGCAGCCAGGCGAGCCAGGCGATGAAGCCGCCGAACTCCAGCTTGCCGACCTGCGCGACGGCGCTGTACCGGGAAACCAGCGCCATGCTGCCCTTGTTCAGGTACTTGAACGGCTTGCGGTTGGCGGGATCGTCCTGGCCCTTCACCGCCTGCTTGATGAGCTTGGTGACGTAGTGCGCCCCCTGGATCGCGCCCTGCGCCATGCCGGGGACGTCGGGCACCGACATCAGGTCGCCGACGACGAACACGTACGGATGCCCCTTGATGGACAGGTCGGGCTCGACGATCACCCGGCCGGCGCGGTCGGTCTCGGTTCCGTCGGACTGCTCGGCGAGCATCGCGCCCAGCGAGCTGGCCTGCACGCCCGCGGCCCACACCTTGCACGCACATTCGATGCGCCGCTCGCCGCCGTCCTTCTCCTTGACGGTGATGCCCATGTAGTCCACCGCGGTCACCATCGCGTTGAGCTGGATCTCGACGTCCATCTTCTGCAGCCGGCGTTGCGCCTTGAGACCCAGCTTGGGACCCATCGGCGGCAGCACCGCGGGCGCCGCGTCGAGCAGGATGACGCGACACTCGCTGGGAGTGATCGTCCGGAACGCCCCGGCCAGGGTGCGCTCGGCGAGCTGGACGATCTCGCCGGCCAGCTCGACCCCGGTCGGCCCGGCGCCGACCACCACGAACGTCAGGCGCCGTTGCCGTTCGGCCGGGTCGGTGGCGACCTCGGCGGCCTCGAACGCGCCGAGGATGCGCGCCCGCAGTTCGAGGGCGTCGTCGACGCTTTTCATGCCGGGGGCGAAGGCCGCGTACTGGTCATTCCCGAAGTACGACTGCTGCGCGCCCGCGGCGACGATGAGGCTGTCGAAGGGCGTCACGGTATGCATTCCCATCAGGTGTGACGTGACCGTCTTCGCCGTCAGGTCGATCTCGTTGACCTCGCCCCACAGCACGCGGACATTCTTCTGCCGCCGCAGGATCAGCCGGGTGGTCGGGGCGATATCGCCCTCGGACAGGATGCCGGTGGCCACCTGGTACAGCAACGGCTGGAACAGGTGGGTCGTCGTCTTCGAGATGAGGGTGACGTCGACGTCGGCCCTCCTGAGCGCCCTGGCGGCGTTCAGCCCGCCGAATCCGCTTCCGATGATGACGACGTGATGACGCGACATGCTCACCCCTTCTGTCTTTCCGCAAGCCCCCTGCGGCGCATACCCAGCCTATGACTCCGCTGCCCTAGAAAGGCCAGCCGTTGGAGTTGTCCCTGAATTTCGCGTTGACCGCGCTGCAGAAGTCGTCGGCGGTTCCGGCGAGCATGACGTAATAGGTCTCGCCGCGGCGGCTCTCGAAGGTGTTCGGGGTGCTCCACCCGGAGTTGCACAGCGAACTCGGCGTGCCGGCCGTGGCTCTGCGCCAATTGGTCTTGGCGCAGGCGACCAGGCCGTCGGGATCCGGCGTGGCGCTTTTGGCGGCGACCACCATCGCGCCTCCCCATTGCCCGTCGCTGCGCCGGAAGGCCCGCGCCCCGAATCCGGCGTTGTTGGTCTGGCACGCCAGCGCCCGGCGCATCAGCGAAAAGGGCGCGGCCAGTTGAGAATTCGTGCTCGCGGCGGCGGTCGTGACGAATTGCGCGGCGTCCGAGCCGTCGACCTCCTGCACGTCGGGCTTGCCGAAGCTGAACAGCTGCTGCGCGATCCCGGCGTTGATGCCGCCGCCGACGATCGGTCCACCGCCGCTGGACGTCATCGCGGGCAGCGTCGCATCGGCGCCCGCCGTGGGCATTCCGGCGGCGGCGCCCAGGGCCAGCAGCGCGATCGCGCCGCGAATCGGGCGGGCGGTGCGTCTCATGACCCTTATTTCAGCACGTGCGCGTAGTCGGCGCGGCGGTCGTCGGCGATCAATCCGGTCAGCACGTGGCGGGTCTGCAACGCGATGTATTGATCGATGCCGTAAATCGTCCCGAAGTGCCAGTGTTTGAGCGCCCAGCCGTGGGCGAGCAGCATGATGTCGAACACGATGAGGTCGACGTCGACGGCACGAAAGACCCCCCGGGCGATGCCGTCCTCGATCACCGCGCGCAGGGGTGCGGCGCTGGCGATTTCGAGGTCCTTGATCTGGGCGCGGCCGGGCGCCCCGAGGGTGCGGCTCTCCCGGTAGGTCAGCACCACGCCGTCGAGGTTCTCGTCCACGATCTGCACGTAGCGGCGCACGCCCGCGGTCAACTGGTCGACGACGTCGTCGCCGGCGGCCGCGATGACCGGTGCCAGCTGATCGCGGAACACGTCCAGGATCCGCACGATCGTCCCGAGCAGCAGGTCCTCCTTGCCGCCGAAGTACTTGTAGATCAGGCCGACGCTGACCTTGGCCTCGGCGGCCAGATCCTGCATGGACATCTGGTGAAACCCGTTGCGGCCCATGACCTTTACGGCGGCGTCCAGCACCTGGCGGCGCCGCGAACTCGCCCGGGCCGCGCGCACGGCCTCGTCGGCGGGAAGATCGCTGTAATCGGTGACCATGACAGCCTCAGATGCCCAGGTCCTTGGCGATGATCGTCTTCATGATCTCGTTGGTGCCGCCGTAGATGGTCTGAATGCGGGCGTCGACGAAGGCGCGCGCCACGCCGTATTCGCGCATGTAGCCGTACCCGCCGTGCAACTGCAGGCAGCGGTCGGCGGTGCGCACCTGCAGGTCGGTGGTCCACCACTTCAGCCGGGCTGCGCGCGCGGCGGTCAGCTCACCCGCCAGGTGCTGGGCCAGGCAGTCGTCGAGATAGGTTCGGGCGATGTCGATTTCGGTCGCGAGCTCGGCGAGCACGAATTGGCTGTTCTGGAAGCTGGCGATCGGTGAGCCGAACGCCGTGCGGTCGCGCACATAGTCCAGGGTCTCGGCCAGAATGCCTTCGGCGGCGGCCACCGCCCCCACCCCGAGCGCGAGCCGCTCCTGGGGCAGGTTCTTCATCAGCTGGTAGAAACCCCTGCCTTCGCCTTCGAGCAGGTTGGCCCTCTGCACCCGCATATCGGTGAAGGTGAGCTCGCTGGTGTCCTGGGCGTGCAGGCCGATCTTCTCCAGGTTGCGGCCGCGGGCGAAGCCGGGTGTGGCCGGGTCGACGACCAGGAGCGAGAGCCCCTGGTGGCGGTCCGGCGAGGTGCGCACCGCGATGACGAACAGGTCGCCGATCTGCCCGTTGGAGATGAACGTCTTGGCGCCGTTGACGACGTAGTCGTCACCGTCTCGCACCGCCGTCGTGCGGATGCCGGCCAGATCGCTACCGGTGCCGGGTTCGGTCATCGCGATGGCGAGCACCGTCTCGCCGGTGACCACGCCGGGCAGCCAGCGCTGTTGCTGTTCGGGCGTGGTCAGGTCGGTGAGATAGGGCAGCACCACGTCGTTTTGCAGAGTGAAGGCGATGGCCTCGGCCGCCGCACCTGCGCGCTGCAATTCGTCGATCACGATCGCGTTGTAGCGGAAGTCGCGCACGCCCGGGCCGCCGAGACGCTCGGGAACCGAGAAGCCCAGCAGCCCGAGTCTGCCCGCCTCGATGAACAGCGAGCGATCCCACTGGCCGTCCCGTTCCCACTTCTCGTGGTTGGGCACCACCGTCTGCCGCACGAAATCGCTGACCAGTTCCCGGAACTGGTGATGCTCGGTGGTGTACTCCAGGCGGGCGGTCATCGGTGCTCGGAGTCAGCGGAAGGCGTCGCTGCCGGTGAACGCCTGGCCGAGGACCAGCTGATGCATCTCGGGCGTGCCCTCGTAGGTCAGCACCGATTCCAGGTTGACCATGTGCCGGATCACGGGGTACTCCAGCGATATTCCGTTGCCGCCCAATATGGTTCGCGCGGTGCGGCAGATCTCGATCGCCTCGCGGGTGTTGTTGAGCTTGCCGAAGCTCACCTGCTCGGGCCGCAGCCCGCCGCTGTCCTTGAGCCGCCCGAGGTGCAGCGACAGCAGCTGGCCCTTGTGCAGCTCGACCGCCATGTCGACGAGCTTGGCCTGGGTCAGCTGGAAACCGGCGATGGGCCGGCCGAATTGGGTGCGTTGCGTGGCGTAATCGAGCGCGGCCTGCCACGCCGAGCGCGCCGCACCCATCGAGCCCCAGATGATCCCGTAGCGGGCCTCGGACAGGCACGACAGCGGCCCGCGCAGCCCCTTGGCCTCGGGCAGCATCGCCCCCGCCGGCACCCGCACGTCGTCGAGCACCAACTCGCTGGTGATCGAGGCCCGCAGCGACAGCTTGTGGTGAATCGTGTTGGCGCTGAATCCGGGCGTCTTGGTGGGCACGACGAAACCGCGGATCCCGTCGTCGGTGGCGGCCCAGACGACGGCGACGTCGGCGACCGAGCCATTGGTGATCCACAGCTTGCGTCCGTTCAGCACCCAATCCGAACCGTCTTGGCGCGCCCGGGTTTTCATCGCGGCGGGATCGGAGCCGACGTCGGGTTCGGTCAGGCCGAAGCAGCCGAGCAGCTCGCCGGTGGCCATGCCGGGCAGCCATTCCTGCTTCTGCTCCTCGGACCCGAAGTTCCAGATCGCGAACATCGCCAGCGAGCCCTGCACCGAGACCATCGATCGGATGCCGGAATCGGCGGCCTCGAGCTCGGTACAGGCCAGGCCGTAGTGCACCGACGACGCCCCCGCGCAGCCGTACCCGTCCAGGTGCATGCCCAGCAGGCCGAGTTGCCCGAACCCCTTGGCCAGCTCGCGGACCGGAAGGTCCCCGATCTCGAACCACTCCGCGACGTGCGGCAGGACGTGCTCGGCGCAGAACCCCCGCACGGTGTCGCGGACCGCAAGCTCGTCGCTGGATAGCGAGGCGTCCAGGCCCAGCGGGTCGTCGCGGTCGAAGGCCGGTGGCGTGTGAGTGCTCATGTCATCAGCCTGCCATCGTCAAGCCGCCGCTGACACTGATCACCTGTCCGGTGATGAACGAGGCGGCCTCGGACGCGAAGAACAGCACGGGCGCGGCGACCTCCTCGGGTCGGGCCAGCCGGCGAAACGGGATGGCCTTGACCAGTGCTTCCCGCAGTTTCTCGGGTTGCGCATGAAACAGCGGGGTGTCGGTCGGGCCGGGGCACACGCAGTTGACCGTGATGTGGTGGCGGGCCATTTCGCGGGCCAGCGACTTGGTCAGGGCGATCACCCCGCCCTTGGCGCCGGCGTAGATGCTCTCGCCCGCGCTGCCCACCCGGCCGGCGTCACTGGCCAGGTTGACCACGCGCCCGCCGCCGTGCGTCTCGATCATCCCCGGCAGGAACGCCGAGCAGACGTGCACCGGCCCCAGGTAGTTGATGGCCACCACCTTCTGAGCGAATTCCGGTGTGGCGTTGAGGAATTGGTCGGTGCGGTCCCATCCGGCCGCGTTGACGACGATGTTGGGCACGCCGAGGTCGGCGTGGATCCGGTCCCGCAGGGCGCCAACCTGTTCCGGGTCGGCCACGTCCACCGGTAGCGCGGTGATCTTCTCGGGGCGTTCGCCGGCGGTGGCCGACGCCGCCGCCGAGTCTAGGTCGGCGGCGACCACGCGCTCGCCGCGCGCGGCGAGGCCCAGCGCTATTGCCTTGCCGATGCCGGAGCCGGCGCCGGTCACCACCGCCAGGCCGCCGTGTGAATGCGCATTCATCGCTGACGAATCTAGATTCACCGCGGCCGGGCGGTCAAGGATCGCGCGGCGCCCCGGTAGTCTGCCTGAATGCTTAGGCTCCAGCGGCCTGCCTGGCTCGCGGTGGATGTCGTCGGTGTGCTGGTCTTTTGCGCCGTGGGGCGCCGCAGCCATGACGAAGGCCTCGATGTCACCGGAATCGCCGCGACGGCGTGGCCGTTTCTCACCGGCACGGTCGTCGGATGGCTGGTCTCTCGCGGGTGGCGGCGGCCGACCGCGGTGGCGCCGACCGGGATAGTCGTGTGGTTGTCCACCGTCGTCGTCGGCATGCTGCTGCGCAAGGCGACGTCCGCGGGTGTGGCGGCGAGCTTCGTGGTGGTCGCGGCGACGGTCACCGCGCTGTTGCTGTTGGGCTGGCGAGTGGCCGCCGGGCTGACCATGCGGCGTCGCTCCGGCGTCTGAGGCGACCATGGTGCAGACGGCCGACGTGGCGGCAACCGCAACCTTCGGTGCGGCCGCGCGGGCGGTGGCCACCGACCAGGGGCTGCTGAACGACCCGTTCGCCGAGCCGCTGCTGTGCGCCGTCGGGATCGACTTCCTCACCCGGGCGATCAAGGACCGCGTGTTCGCCGAAGACGACGGCGACGACCCGGCGTTGACGGCGCTGCTGCACGCGCTGGCGGCGCACACGCGATTCGTGGACGAATTCCTGGCCGATGCGGTCCGGGCGGGCATTCGGCAGGTGGTGATCCTGGCGTCGGGCCTGGACACCCGGCCCTACCGGCTGTGGTGGCCGCGCGGGACCACGGTGTATGAGGTCGATCAGCCGCAAGTGCTCGATTTCAAAGCCGAGGTGCTGCGCGGGCTGGACGCCGAATTGGCCACCCACCGGTGTGCGATCGGCATTGATCTGAACCACGATTGGCCGGCGGCGCTGCGGCGGGTCGGGTTCGACGCCGCGGCGCCCACGGTCTGGGTCGCCGAGCAATTGCTCGCCGGCTACCTCTCGCCCGGCGAGCAGAAACGATTGCTGGACGCCGTCACCGCCGCGAGCGCCGCGGGCAGCCGGTTCACCGCCGATCACATGCCCACCTGGAATCCGTTGCGGCTCGGGGCCGAGCGCGCCTTCGTCGACGGCTGGCGCCGGCGCGGCCTGGACGTCGACCTGGCCAGCCTGACCCACCCCGGCGAATACCATTATGTGCCAGAGTATTTGGCGTCGAACGGCTGGCAGACGGCCGGCCTGGGCAGCACCGAACTGCTGGGCGCGGTGGGGATGGGCAGGCGGCGGCGGACGGCCCCCGGCGACGCGGAGTTCGTCCCGGAATACCTCACCGCCACCCGCGTTTGAGCTGTCGTGATGCCGGAATCAAGCTCTAGACCACTGCGGTTCGTGTCGGCAACCCACGACGACCCGCTGGCACAACCGCTGCTGGCCGAACTGGCCGTCGAGTACGCGCAGCGATACGGCGGCACGCCGAGCACCCACCTGACCTGGCTGCCGGTGCCGCGGGCGGAGCTGGCGCCGCCGGACGGCGGCCTGCTGATCGGTGTGCTGGACGGCGTGCCGGTGACCGGCGGGGCGTTTCGCAGTTACGACGCCAACACCGCTGAGCTCAAGCGGATCTGGACAGACGGTGCTCATCGGCGCCGCGGTTATGCCCGCGCGCTGCTGGCGGCGCTGGAGGCCGAGGCCCTGGCACGGGGGTATCGGCGGCTCTACCTGATCACCGGCAATCGCCAGCCCGAGGCCGAGGCGCTCTATGACGCGACGGGGTATACCCGGATACCGCCGGACCCGCTGCCCGACTGGGGACCGTTCATTCCGATCGCGTTCGAGAAGTGGCTGGCCTAGGGCAAGGTCTGAAGCGTCGAGGGTGAATCGTCGGCGTTGAGTGTGAACCCTGGGCGGCGACACGCCGACAATCCCCCACCGCACTTTCCCACTCAAAGCCGTTGGTTCACAATCGGTTCGAGCAACACTGCTCCTCTACTGAGCCAACGAGATGGCCCGCGCGGTCGCTTCCCGGATCGGGCCGCGCCACACGTCGCCGTGCCCGGGCAACAAGATCTCGGTGTCCAGCAGGGCCAGGGTGTCCAGGCTATGCAGCGCATCCTGCTGGCTGCGGCTGAACACCGCCGGCAGCAGCTGCGGCCCACCGCGGCGCAGTAGCGGGTGCCCGGTGATCAGCGCGTCGCCACTGACCAGCACGCCGTCCACCACGTACGAGCAGTGGCCGCTGGTGTGCCCGGGGGTGAACACCGCCGTCGGGCGGCCGGGCAGCGCGGCGGCCACCTCGTCGGTCAGCGGCCGGGTGGACGCGATGCCGTCGCGGATCAGGCCTCCGCTGCGCAGCACATGCAGTCCCCAGGTCGCCCAGCGCGGCCGCCAAATGCGCAGGGCCACATCGAAAACCGACGCCTGTTCCAGATACTCGCGCTTGGCGTGGCCCACTTCCTGGGCGTGGCAATACACGTCGGTGCCGTATTCGTTGGCGAGCCAGATCGCCGAGCCCAAATGGTCGATGTGGGCGTGCGTGAGCAGGACGGCGCGCACGTCGCCGGGCCCGTAACTCAGCTCCCGCAGCGACGACAGCACACCCTCGCGGTCGCCGGGATATCCGGCGTCGATCAGCAGCACGCCGGTGCCGTCGACGACCAGCGTCCAGTTCACGGCCTCGCCCTGCGCGAGGTACACCGTGTCGGTCACTTGAACGAGAGTTGGCGCCGATCCCATGCCCGCGAGTGTAGAAGCCAGCCAGTCGCGACCATCGAGACAGGAGTAGAAAGAACGGGTGGCTGAACTGAAACTCGGATACAAAGCGTCCGCCGAACAATTTGCACCGCGCGAGCTCGTCGAACTCGCTGTCGCCGCCGAGGGGCACGGCATGGACAGCGCAACCGTCAGTGACCACTTCCAGCCGTGGCGACACGAGGGCGGGCACGCACCGTTCTCGCTCGCCTGGATGACCGCCGTCGGCGAGCGCACCAAGCGCCTCCAGCTGGGCACCTCGGTGCTCACGCCGACCTTCCGGTACAACCCCGCCGTCATCGCGCAGGCGTTCGCCACGATGGGTTGTCTGTACCCGGACCGCATTTTCCTCGGCGTCGGCACCGGCGAGTCGCTCAACGAGATAGCCACCGGATACGAAGGCGAATGGCCGGAGTTCAAGGAACGCTATGCCCGGCTACGCGAATCGGTGCGGCTGATGCGCGAACTGTGGCTGGGCGACCGCGTCGACTTCGAGGGTGAGTACTACCACACCAAGGGCGCCTCCATCTATGACGTGCCGGAGGGCGGCATCCCGATCTACATCGCCGCGGGCGGCCCGCAGGTGGCCAAATACGCGGGTCGCGCCGGTGACGGCTTCATCTGCACCTCCGGCAAGGGCGAGGAGCTGTACAAGGACAAGCTGATGCCCGCCATGAAGGAGGGCGCGGAGGCGGCCGGAAAAAACCCCGACGACATCGACCGGATGATCGAGATCAAGATCTCCTACGACACCGATCCGGACAAGGCGCTGGAGAACACCCGGTTCTGGGCGCCGCTGTCGCTGACGGCCGAACAGAAGACCAGCATTCACGACCCGCTTGAGATGGAGAAGGCCGCCAACGAGCTGCCGATCGAACAGGTCGCCAAGCGCTGGATCGTGGCGTCCGACCCCGACGAGGCGGTCGCGAAGGTGAAGGATTACGTCGACTGGGGCCTCAACCACTTGGTGTTCCACGCGCCCGGCCATGACCAGCGTCGCTTCTTGGAACTGTTCGAGAAGGACCTGGCGCCGCGGCTGCGGCGGCTGGCCGGATAGGCGCACGGGGTGGCCACCGGTTCCGTGTCTGCGATCTATATCGCCGCCCCCGAGCCGGAGACCGGCAAGTCAACGATCGCGCTGGGGCTGCTGCACCGGTTGACCGCGACGGTCGCCAAAGTCGGTGTGTTCCGGCCCATTACGCGCACCGATTCAATCGAGCGCGACTACATCCTGGAACTGCTCCTGACGCGGACCACCGCGGATCTGTCGTACGAACAGTGCGTGGGCATCACCTATCAGCAGCTGCACGCCGACGGCGACGCCGCGATCGCCCGCATCGTCGACGCCTACCACGCGGTGGCCGAGGCGTGCGACGCGGTGGTGATCGTCGGCAGCGACTACACGGACGTGACCCGGCCCGCGGAACTCGCGACCAACGCGCGCATCGCGGTCAACCTCGGTGCGCCGCTGCTGCTGACGGTCAGCGGCAAGGGGCGCACGGCCGCGGAGATCGCCGGCGTCGTCGACGTCTGCCTGGCCGAGCTGGACGCCCAGCACGCCCACACCGCGGCGGTGGTGGCCAACCGGTGCGAACCGGCCGAGCTGGCCGACGTGGCCGAAGCGCTGCGCAGATTCTCCCAGCGCAGCTATGTGCTGCCCGACGAGCCGCTGCTGTCCGCGCCGACGGTGGCCGAGCTGGAGAAGGCGGTCGGGGGGACGCCGGTCAGCGGCGAAGAGTCGCTGCGCGAACGCGAGGTCACCGGCGTGCTGGTCGCGGGGATGACCGCCGACCACGTCCTGGAGCGGCTGCGCGACGGCATCGCGGTCATCACCCCCGGCGACCGCTCGGATGTGGTGCTCGCCGTCGCCAGCGCCCATGCCGCGGAAGGCTTTCCGTCGCTGTCGTGCATCGTGCTCAACGGCGGCTTCGCGCTGCACCCGTCCATCGCCGCGCTGGTCGCCGGACTGCGGCTGCGGTTGCCGATCGTCGCCACCGCA
Source organism: Actinomycetota bacterium (assembly GCA_036338755.1). Classification (GTDB taxonomy): domain Bacteria; phylum Actinomycetota; class Actinomycetes; order Mycobacteriales; family Mycobacteriaceae; genus Mycobacterium. The sequence continues at coordinate 31,657 of JAYZBN010000037.1, forward strand.
CTGGGCACCTACGACACCGCCGGCGCGGCGGCGGCGGCGCGGGGCAGGGTCACGGCGGCCTCGCAGCGCAAGATCGACACCGCGCTGGCGCTGATGGACAGCCATGTCGATATCGCCGATCTGTTGGCGCAGCTTGCCATCCCGATCCCCACCGTCATCACGCCGCAGATGTTCATCTACCAGCTGACGCTGCAGGCGCGGTCGGATCGCAAACACATCGTCCTTCCCGAAGGCGACGACGACCGCATCCTGCGATCCGCCGGCCGGGTGCTGCAGCGCCGCGTCGCCGAGCTGACCATCCTGGGCGACGAGGCCCGAATCCGCCAGCGCGCGGGAGAACTCGGGGTCGACCTGGGCGACGTCACGGTGATCGACCCGCGTAACAGCCGGCTGCGCCACGAGTTCGCCGAGCAGTACGCGCAGTTACGCAAGGCGAAGGGCGTCACCGTCGAGCAGGCCCGCGACGTCATGCGCGACGGCACGTATTTCGGCACCATGCTGGTGCACACCGGGATGGTGGACGGCATGGTGTCCGGCGCCGCGCACACCACCGCCCACACCGTGCGGCCCGCGTTCGAGATCATCAAGACGGTCCCGGATGTCGCTACCGTGTCCAGCGTCTTCCTGATGTGCCTACCCGATCGCGTGCTGGCATACGGCGACTGCGCGATCATCCCGAATCCGACACCCGAGCAGCTGGCCGACATTGCGATCTCGTCGGCGCGCACCGCCGCGCGGTTCGGCATCGAGCCGCGGGTCGCGATGCTGTCGTACTCGACTGGCGACTCGGGTACCGGCGCGGACGTCGACAAGGTAAGGACGGCAACCGAATTGGTGCGGAAACGGAATCCCGACCTGCCGGTCGAGGGACCCATCCAGTACGACGCCGCGATCGAACCATCGGTCGCCGCCACCAAACTGCGCGACTCGCCGGTAGCCGGTCGCGCGACGGTGCTGATCTTCCCCGACCTCAACACCGGCAACAACACCTATAAGGCGGTCCAGCGTAGCGCCGGCGCGCTGGCCATCGGGCCCGTGCTACAGGGCTTGCGCAAGCCGGTGAACGATCTGTCCAGGGGCGCATTGGTCGAAGACATCGTGAACACCGTGGCCATCACCGCGATCCAGGCCCAGGGGCAGCCATGACGGCCAATGGCGACGCCCGCCTGGTGTTGGTGATCAACTCCGGCTCGTCATCCCTGAAATATCAATTGGTCGACGCCGATTCGGGTAACGCCCGGGCGACGGGTCTGGTGGAGCGAATCGGAGAGGATTCGTCGTCTGTTCCCGACCATGATGCCGCGCTGCGCCGCGCGTTCGACACGCTGGCCGACGACGGTATCGATCTGCGGTCGAGCGGCATCGTCGCGGTGGGCCATCGAGTGGTGCACGGCGGCAACACTTTCTATCAGCCCACCCTGCTGGACGACGCGGTGATCGGCAGGCTCCACGAATTGTCGGAGCTGGCGCCGCTGCACAACCCGCCCGCGCTCAAGGGAATCGAGGTCGCGCGCAAACTGCTGCCCGACCTCGCCCACATCGCCGTGTTCGACACCGGGTTCTTCCACGACCTGCCGCCGGCGGCGGCCACCTACGCCATCGATCGCGACCTGGCGCAGCGGTATCAAATTCGCCGCTACGGGTTTCACGGGACCTCGCACCGCTACGTCAGCGAGCAGGCCGCCGCGTTCCTGGACCGATCGGTCGGCGACCTGAAACAGATTGTCCTGCACCTTGGTAACGGTTGCTCCGCCTCGGCGATCGCCGGCGCCCGGCCGCTGGACACCTCGATGGGCTTGACGCCGCTGGAGGGCTTGGTGATGGGCACCCGCAGCGGCGACATCGATCCCAGCGTCATCGGCTACCTGTCCCACACGGCCCAGATGGGCGTCGACGACGTCGAGTCCATGCTCAACCAGCGCTCCGGGGTGCTGGGTCTGTCCGGCGAGCGCGACTTTCGCCGGCTTCGGGAGATGATCGAATCCGGCGACGAGTCAGCGCAATTGGCCTTTCATGTGTTCACGCATCGGCTGCGCAAGTACATCGGCGCCTACCTGGCGGTGCTGGGGCACACCGATGTCATCAGCTTCACCGCCGGAATCGGCGAGAACGACCCGGCGGTGCGCCACGACGCGGTCGCCGGCATGGAGGAACTGGGCATCGTCCTCGATCAGCGCCGCAACCTCGGCGGCGGCAAGGGTGCGCGCCAAATCTCCGCGGACGATTCACCGATCGCCGTGCTGGTGATCCCGACCAACGAAGAGCTGGCCATCGCCCGCGACTGCGTGAACCTGCTAAACCGATAGGAAGCCCAGGCTGCTTCGTCCGGTGCCCACCGCCGGGGCGGGATCGGTCCCGATCGTTCGCGCCAGCAGCTCGGCATAGATGTCACGAAAATCGGTGGTGTACTTCAAGTCTCCATTGTCGAGGTCGGCGAGGCTCGGCTGTTCGCCGTAGAAACCGCCCTTGACGGGAGAGCCCGCGATGAAAACGGGGCCGGCCGTGCCATGGTCGGTGCCCTGCGAGGCGTTGGCGCGCACCCGGCGCCCGAATTCGGAATACGCCAGCAGCACCACGTCACGGCCCGCCGTCTCCTGGACGAACGCGCTAACCGCCTCGTCGAATGTCTGCAGGAGTCGCTGCTGGGTGCCGCGTTCGCCGGCGTGGGTGTCGAAGCCGCCCAGCTGCACCGTGTAGACCCGGGTGGGCACGTGGGCCTTGATGGCTTGAGCCACCGTGCTCAGCTGGGCCGCCAGTGAATTACGTTCCCCGGCATTGGGTTTCACCGATGCGAACGTGGTGTCGGCGGTGCGTGCGGCTCGGTAGGCCTTGCACACCGCGGCCATCGCCGGGGTGTCGTCGGGATCGTCGTCGCCCAGCGCGGTCATCACCGCGTCGAACTTCTCCGCCTTGCCCGGCGCGCCGCCCGGCGAAAGGGCTGCGGCCGTGCACTTCGCGCCGACGGCCAGCGGAGGAAGGACGGCGCCGATGTTGACCGCTCGCAACGGATCATCTCCGGTCGCGTCGAGCCAGCGGCCGATCCAGCCGGTCGCCACCGGCTCGGCCGGTGACGCCGTCTGCCAGATGTCCATGGACCGAAAGTGGCTGTGGTCGGGCTTGGGGTAGCCCGCGCCGCGCACGATGGCGAGCTGCTCCCGGTTCCACAGGCCCGCCAATCCCTTCATCGCCGGGTTGAGGCCCAGCTGCTGATCGAGGTGCAACACGTCGCCCGGTGCGTAGGCGAGTTCGGGGCGAGCGTCGTGATAGGCGTTGTCCGCGTAGGGGATCACGGTGTTGATGCCGTCGTTGCCGCCATACAGCGTGGCGATCACCAGGACACCGGAGCCATCGGCCAGCGGCCGGTCCCTGGCCGCACGCATCAGGTCGGGCCAGCTGACCGCTGACAGCAGGCCGGCCGCGCCGACGCCAGCGCTGGCGATCAGGAATCGGCGACGGTTCATCTGGGGCATGGCTGTCTCGCTAGGACGTCAGGTATTCGGGAGTGTTGACGGCGGCCGCCACCAATTGCGCCGGTTGCCGCACCAGCGGCTGCAACGCGTGGGCGGTGCGGTCCGACCAGGAGCCGACGCCGATCAGATAACCGACCGCGTCGACGCGGTCGCCGGCGGCGGTGTCCTCGATGCCGGAGAGGTCGCCCGCGCGGGCCAGTTCGGTCGCGGCGCGCAGGCGGGTTCCTGCGCTGGCGGTGGACAGCCACAGCTGGCCGCTGGGCCAGCCCCCGACGCTGGGCGGATAGAACGGTCGCTGGCCCAGCGCGCGCAATGTGCCGTCGATCATCTTCAGGCGCTTGGTGTCGTCGACCGGCACCCGCAGCGCCCTGACGACGCCGACGAGCCACTCGACCGGGGTGTTGACCACCGCGGCGCGGCTGCTGGTGAATTCGCTGTCGGTGAGGATCGCCCGGGTCAGCGCGCGCAGGTCGCGGTTGGGTCCGTAGGCGGCGACCAGGCGCTCGAGCACCTGCGGTGACGGCGGGTCGTCGGACGCCAATTGCCGCCACAGGCGTCCCGCGACGTATTCGGCCGATTTCGGTTGCGCCAGCACGGTATCGCAGAACCCGGCGGCATTGAAGTTGCGGCTCTGCCCGAACAGCGTCTTGGCGCCCGCGTCATGGCGTTTGGGCGTCATGGAGGTTTCGCCCCCGGGGCCGATGACCCATCCCGTCAGGGCCCGCGCACCGTTGCGCACGTCGCTCTCGGTGTAGCCGTTGCCATGTCCCAACGCGAACAGCTCCATGAATTCGCGGGCCAGGTTTTCGTTGGGCGCCTTGGCGGTGCTGCGCGACGCGTCCAGCCAGCGCAGCATCGCGGCGTCGGTCAGCATCGCGTAAGCCAGGGCGCGAAAATCGCCCAGCGACCCGGCGCGCAGTTTCTGATTCTGTGCGGCCAGGTACGACGCGACCCGCACCTTCTGCGCCGAGGTGGCAAAGTGGTTGTGCCACAACAGCGTCAGCTTTTCGTGCACCGGCTGCCCCACGTCGGCCATGCGGCGTATCCACCAATTCGACAGCACGTCCAACTGTTGGGTCACCCGCTGGTTGTACTGCTGGCGCGCGGCCGGCGTAGCGCCCTTGCCCGGCGGCCTGGGTGCGTCGAAGGCGGGCATCGGCGTGGCCGCCGCGCCCGGGTCGGCGTCGGGATCGGTGGCCAGCATCGCGTCCACGTAGCCCGGCCAGTCCCGGCCGACGACCGCGTCGACCTCGGGCCCGGTCACCCCGAACCCGGCCCGGCGCAGCATGCGGGCCGTGCTGACCCACCTGGTGGACTGGCCTGCCATGAGATAACTGTGCGGCGTGCAACTGAGATTTTGCTGTGTTTTGTTGTGATTTGCGTGAGAGTGGGTGCTTTTCATCAGTGTGCGGTCGGTGGTCTCATGTTCCTTGGGGGCGGCCCAGCGCATCTCGGTGGGCTTTGCTTCTGGGCTGGCCCCGCCGCGCCAATAAGTAGCCGTGGGGGTACCGCGGTCGGCGACAAGGCCGATCGTGCCGGTGCCCAGGCGCCGGTGGCACCAGGTTTTTGGCTGTCGCGAGCGTGCCGATTCAACGTGAAGCCCGCGACCCGAACCAGACACTCGCCTGGGCGCGGGGAATCCTGGGTCGGGCCCTCGAGCACCACCATGACGGGCCCGACGGCTCTTTCAGCTGGCCGGCGCCGCAGCCGGCAACGCAAGCGCTGCCAGCGCTAGCACCTCGCCGGAACTTTGTCTCCAGATGACGACTCTCGCGCATCTGTGGATTCTCTGCGCCCATCGAAATTACTGACGGAGTCCGTGCGGAGGTAAGTTCACTCTCCGTCCGGCGCTGCCCGCAAGGGTCAGTCACGGACGTGGCCTCGTGGCCTCGTGGCCCTGTGCACAGATGTACTCGCGCACCGTGGCAGACATGCGATGGTCGCGGCGTGGAGGAGCCGTTTGTCGGCAGCGAGGTGCTGCGCTGTGGGGCGTTGAGCCGACACCAGCTGCGGACGCGATACCGCGCGGTGTTTCCCGATGTCTACATCTCGAACGACGCCATGCTCTCTCTTGACTTGCGCATCACCGCTGCATGGCTGTGGTCTGGTGGCCGAGCCGTTATCGCAGGGGCTGCCGCCGCTTTCCTGCACGGCGCCAAGTGGATTCCCGACGGTGTGCCGGTTGAGCTGATACACAGCAACAATCGTCCGCCGGACGGGGTACTGACGCGTCGGGCAACGCTGTGTGCCGGTGAGATGCAGCTGCGTGACGGGCTGGCCCTCACCACACCGGAGCGAACCGCCTTCGATATCGGGAGGCGCGGGGCGATCCGCTCGGCGGTTGTTCGGCTCGATTCGCTCGCGCGTGCAACGGGTTTCAAGGTGGACGACGTACTGGGTGTCGCCGGGTCGCACCCACACGCGCCCGGACTACGGCGACTAGAGACCGCGCTCGACCTGGTCGACCCTGGTGCACAGTCGCCGCGCGAAAGTTACCTGCGGCTACTGCTCATCGACGCCGGCCTGCCCCGGCCGCAGACCCAGATCCCGGTGCCGGGCGTTGACGGCTTTCCGATCGCATACCTGGACCTGGGCTGGCCGGAGTCGATGGTCGCCGTGGAGTATGACGGCGACCAACATCGCACCGACCGAAGGCAATACGTCAAAGACATCAAGCGCACGGAGATGCTCGAGCAGCTGGGGTGGATCATCGTCCGGGTCGTCGCGGAGGACCGGCCCGAAGGCATCGTCCGCCGCGTGCGGGCGGCGCTGGCGAAATCGAGAGTGAAGCAACGGCTTTGAACGTGAACCTACGGTGGGGGTTGTCGGCGTGTCGCCGCCCAGCGTTCACACCGAAAGCCGACGATTCACACTCAACGAAGCCGGCCCAAACCCCGGCCCCCAAACCCCAGCCCTAGAACGTACTGGTGGGACGCACCCGGTTCGCCATGTCCACCAGCGCGTAGCGGTGCCGCTGGGTCGGGGCGACGCGGGCGAGGTTGCGCAGCGAGGCCTCGACGCCCAGCCGCAGCCCGTGTTCGGTGAACGGGAAGCCGAGGATGTGGTTGGTGCTGGCCTTGTTGTCCTCCAGCCAGTCCATCGCACAGCCCAGCACCAGGGCGCGGATCTGCAGCACGCGGGGCTCGGTGGGCGGCAGCGCCTCCACCCGCCGGGCCGCGTCGCGGATGTCCTCCTCGGTGATCTCGCTCTTGGTGCGGCCGGACAGCAGCGTCACCGCGCTGGTCAGTCGCGCGGTGGTGAAGTGCCGGGAGGTGGCCGGCACCTCGTCCAGCGTGCGAACCGCGGCGGCCCGATCCCCTTCCGCGGACAGCGTTCTGGCCAATCCGAACGCGGCCGAGATCACCCCGTCATTCGTCTTCCACACGGTCTCGTAGAATTTGTGGTCGTCGACATCGCCGGCCAGTTCGGCAGTGGCGGCCAGCGCAAGCTTGGGCGCCAGCTCGCCGGGGAACGTGTCCAGGACTTCGATGAAATGCTTTGTGGCCGAATCGAAGTCGCCGGTGAGCAACTCGGCGACGGCCTTGTACCACACCAACCGCCATTGCCAGCCGACCCGCTCCGCGAGGTCGTCGAGCTTGCGGGTGGCCTTGGCGACGTCGCCGAGATCCAGCAGCGCGCGGACCTCCATCAGCGGCAGCTCCACCGACTCCGACACCTCGACGCCGTCGGCGTCCAGCGTCCCGTGCCGGGCCGCGCGCAACGAGTCCAGGGTCTGCACCGGCTGGGACAACACGGTCGCCTGCAGGACGGGAGCGGCGACGTCGGCGGGGTCGACCAGCGGAACCTGCAGTGCGGTAACGATTTCGCGAGCGGTGAGCTTCTCCGAGTGGACCTGGCCGTCCAGGTACACGTCGGTGTGGGCGACCAGCAGGTCGACCCCGAACGTCGAGCGGCTGGGGCTGAAGATGGTCGACAGGCCGGGCCGCGGCACCCCGCTGTCGTGGGCGACCACCTCGCGCAGCACCCCCATCAACTGCGCTGACATCTCCTCGGTGCTGCAGAACCGGCGCCGCGGGTCGGGATCGGTGGCGCGGCGCAACAACCGGCGGAACGAGTCGTAGATGGCCAGCACCGGGTCGTGCTCGGGCAGGCCGTCGACGTAGCGGCCGTTGCGGGTCTGCAGGTTGAGCGTGAGGGCGGCCAGTGTGCGGCCCACGGTGTAGATGTCGGTGGCGACCGTCGGGCCGGTGCGCACGATCTCGGGCGCCTGGAAACCCGGTGTGCCATAGAGGTATCCGAACGAGTTGATCCGCGACACCGCACCCAGGTCGATCAGCTTGAGCTGCTCTTCGGTGCGCATGATGTTCTCCGGCTTCAGGTCGTTGTAGACCAGGCCGATGGAGTGCAGATAGCTGAGCGCGGGCAGGATCTCCAGCAGGTAGGCCACGGCCTCGGCGACGGGTAGCTTCTCGCCCTTCCCGTGCTTGAGCGGCTGACCGCCGACGTACTCCATGACGATGAGGCCGACCGGATTCCCGTGCTGGTCGACGTGCTCGACGAAATTGAAGATCTGCACGATCTGCGGGTGGACCACCTCGGCCAGGAACTGCCGTTCGGCCATCGCGATCGCCTGTGCCTCCGCGTCGCCGGAGTGCACCAAACCCTTGAGCACCACCGGCCGGTCGTTGACGTTGTGGTCGACCGCCAGGTAAACCCAGCCCAGACCGCCGTGTGCGATGCAGCCCTTGACTTCGTACTGGCCCGCGATGATATCGCCGGGATTCAGTTGCGGCAGAAAGGAATACGGGCTGCCGCAGGACGGGCACCAGCCCTCCGACGTGCCTTTGGATTTCTTGCTGGACCGGCCCACCGGCTTTCCGCAGTTCCAGCAGAAACGCTTGGACTCCGGCACCACCGGATTGGTCATCAGGGCTTCGAGCGGATCGATGTCGCGCCCACGCGGGATCTCGACCAGGCCACCGCCGAGCTGTCGGACCGCGGGCAGCGACCGCGTCGCGACCGTCAAGCGGTCCTGCGGATCGGTGTCGAGGGCACCCAGCGAGATGTGCGGGAAGTCGTCATCGTCGTCGTCGAAATCGGGACGGAACAGCGCCTGGGTGGCCTGCAGCCGCCCGGTCGCCGCGCCGGTCTGCACGTCTGCCGGCTGGGTGCCCGGCGCCACGTCCGCCACGTCCTCGGCGCCGGTTTCCGGCTGCTCGGTTTGCTTGTCCGGCTCGGCCATCAGTCCAGATACCTCGGCGTGGGTGGGGCCGGCGCGGGCCCCAGCACCGTCAACCACTTGCGGTACAACGTGTTCCACGTACCGTCCCGGCGGATCCGTTCCAGGGTTCCGTTGACGAACCGCACCAGTCCCGTGTTGTTCAGATTGACCCCGATGCCATAGGGCTGAGTGGCCATGTTGGGGCCGACGATGTGCAAGTAGGGGTCCTCTTCGACCAGCCCGGCCAGGATCGAATCGTCCGTGCTGACCGCGTCGATCTCGCGCTGCTGCATCGCCACCAGGCAATCGGCCCAGTTGACCACCGAGACCACGACCGGCGGCGGATCGATCTGCTGGATCCGGTGCAGCGACGTCGTGCCCTTGGCCACGCAGACGCGCTTGCCGGACAGGTCAGAGACCTTGACGATCGGCGAGTCGCGCGGGGCGAGGATGCGCTGGTTCGCGTCGAGGTAGACGGTCGAGAAGTTCACCAGCTTGCGCCGGTCGCAGGTGATGGTCATGGTCTTCACCACGACGTCCACCTCGGAGTTCTGCAACGCGGTGACCCGCTCGTCCGACGACAGGATCCGGTACTCGACGTGCGAGGGCGCCCCGAAGATGTCGCGCGCGATCTCGCCGGCGATGTCGACGTCGAAACCGGTGATCTCGCCGGTGATCGGGTCGCGGAAGCTGAACAGGTTGCTGCCGATGTCCAGCCCGACGATGAGCCGACCGCGGGCCCGGATGTCGGCGACGGCCGCATCCGCCTCCGCCTTGGTGGGGAAGGGCCGCAGGCTTGCCGTCAGGTCGCAGCCCTGGTTCGGGCCGTCGGGCGGCAGCGGCGGCTGTGGCGGCAACTGCTCCATGCCGACCGGTGTCGGCGGCGGCAACGTCGGCACGCTGGCCACCCGCAGCGATTCCGTGTGTCCGCAACCCGCCAGTACCACCACCGCGCCGGCCACGGCGCACACCCGGCGAAGCAGCGGCAGCCGGGCCATTATCGGTACTCTTTCAGCCTCGGCCACAGCCCGAGCGCCACCGCGATCGCGGCGCCGAGGCTGAGCACCACGCCACCCACCTGGGCGCCGGACAACCCGCTGCGGGCGTTGATGACGTCGTTGCGCAGGGTGATGCGGCCCTGATCCATGGCTTTGACCAGCTCGCCATCGAGCTTGTCGAATGCCGGGGTGGAGTCTTCTTCGCTGCTGCCCAGGGCCACCTGCGTCGCGGCGCGGTAGTTACCCACCGAGATGTAGGAGGTGATCCGGTCGTTGGCCTGCCGCCAGCGCAGCAGCAGCTGATCGGCGCCTTCCAGGTCCGGCTTGTCCACCGCGTCGCTGCGCGACATGTACTGGTCGAGCTGCCGGTGCATGGAGTCGATGCGCTGGTAAAACGACTGCTTGCGTTTCTCTTCGTCCCCGCGACGGATCAGCGACAGCGTCTCGTCGGCGCGCGCCTGCTGGGCGGTGATCGCGACGTTCGTGACGGTCTTGAGGGATTCGGCGGCAGTGTCCTTCGCGCTACGACTGGCCGTCGTAGAAATGGTGAGCGCAGTCCCAACCCAAACCACCATGACGAGAATAGCGAGCGCGCCGACCACCAGGCCCGGGTTGATTCGGCGCCGCGTGCGGCGCGCCAGCCAGCGGTGGGAGAACGCGCCGAAGATCACGGTGGCGCCGACCACCATGATGACCGGCGCGGGGATCTGCGTCGACGCGGTGGTTTCGGCGTCCACCCGCTCCGACGTCGCTTTGTAGAGCCGCGCCGCGTCGGGCAGGATCGTCGATTGCATCAGCCCCGACGCCTCCGACAGGTACGAGGAGCCGACCGGATTGCCCTCCCGGTTGTTGGTGCGGGCTATCTCGATGAGGCCGGTGTAGACGGCCAGCTCGGCATTGATCCGGCCCAGCAACTGCACCAGCGGTTCGTCGGTGAGCCCGCTCGACGCCCTGGTCACCGCCACCGCCGCGTCGGTGATGGCCTGCTCGTAGCGCTGGCGAACGGGCTGCGGTTCCGCCTCGGCGATGAACGCGGTGGCCGCCGCCGCGTCGGCCACCGACAGGGTCGTGTAGAGGCGCCCGGCGGCGAAGGACAGCGGCTCGGTGTGGTTGAGCACCGTGGTGAGCACCTGCTGCCGGTGGTTGATGGTGGTCGAGGTGGCGAAGGCGCTGATCCCGCCGAGCGCGGCCAGCACGATGCCGATGGTCAGGATGCGGCCCGGCGTCGTCGAGATGAACCACCAGCGTGGATGGGCTGGTTCGGCCGGTGACCGCGATCCCTGCGGCTCGGTCGACGGGTGCGCCAGCTCAACCGTCACGTCTTATCAGCCCTCGTCTCTCGGCCACCGGATTTCGCTGCACGGACCTCTATAAGCGAAGTCTAAGAGCATGTTCGGGTGGATGGGTGGAGGCGGACGCAATTCGCGACGCCCCAACCAAGTCTGCATATCCTGAGTCGGTGCAGGGCGACGGTGACGGCTGGGTGATCTCCGACAGCGGCGCCCACTACTGGGGTCGCTTCGGTGCGGCGGGTTTGCTGCTGCGGGCCCCGCAGGCCGATGGCACGCCCGCGGTGCTGCTGCAGCATCGCGCGGTGTGGAGTCATCAGGGCGGGACCTGGGGCCTGCCGGGCGGCGCCCGCGACAGCCACGAAACGCCGGAGGAGACGGCGGTCCGCGAAGCCAACGAAGAGGCCGGTCTCCCGGGTGAGCGACTGGCCGTGCGTGCGACCGTCGTCACGGCCGAGGTCGCCGGGATGGCCGGCACGCACTGGAGCTACACCACCGTCGTCGCCGACGCCGAGGAGTTGCTGCACACCGTGCCCAACCGGGAAAGCGCCGAGATGCGTTGGGTCGCCGAAGACGAGGTGGCCGACCTGCCACTGCATCCCGGCTTCGCGGCCAGCTGGCAGCGGCTGCGCACCGCACCGACGGTGTTGCCGCTGGACCACGGCGACGAACGACGCCAATACCTGCCGCGCACTATCGAAATCGAGGCCGGCGTCTTCGTCTGGTGTATGCCCGGCGAGGCCGGCGGGGCCGGTCAGGAGCCCTCGCAGCTGACCCGCCGGATCAGCTCGCTGCTGCCAGCGCCGAACTGAGCCGTTCGGCCGCGGCCCGTGGGTCGGCGGCCGCAGTGATCGCCCGCACCACCACGATGCGCCGGGCACCGGCCGCGAGCACCTCGGGTAGCCGCCGCTCGTCGATGCCGCCGATCGCGAACCACGGCTTGCCGGTTCCCAGCTCGGCGGCGGCCCGCACCAATCCCAAGCCCGGCGCCTGGCGTCCCGGTTTGGTGGGCGTGGGCCAACAGGGGCCGACGCAGAAGTAGTCGGCCTGGCCGGCGGCTGCGGCAGCCGCCTGCTCGCGGTCATGGCTGGACAGTCCGAGCAGGACGTCCGTCCCGACGAAGTCGCGGGCGACGTCCAGCGGCAGGTCGCCCTGCCCGAGGTGCAGCACGTCGGCGCCGGCCGCGCGGGCGATGTCGGCGCGGTCGTTGACGGCGAACAAGGCGCCGTGCCGGCGGGCCGCGTCGGCCAGGATCCGGCACGCCGCCAGCTCCTCGCGCGCTTCGAGCGGGCCGAACCGCTGCTCACCGGCCGACCCCTTGTCGCGCAGCTGGATGATGTCCACGCCGCCGGCCAGGGCGGCGTCCGCGAACTCGGCCAGGTCGCCGTGCTCCCGGCGCGCGTCGGTGCACAGATACAGCCGCGCCGCCAACAGGCGGGTACCACGTGGATGCACACCGAGACGCTAGCGCGCTAGCGTGGAGCGCAGAGAATTACCAGACACGGGAGTCCCGGGAGCGGGGCTGAGAGTGGGCACCACCGGGCTTGCGCCCGACCGGCCCTTACCGTCACACCTGATCCGGATAATGCCGGCGAAGGGAGGTTCAAGCATGACCGGGACACCCTCGGGCCCGCCGCCGGGGTCGCTGGCCGTCATCGGCGGCGGCGTCATCGGGCTCGCGGTGGCGCGCCGCGCCGCGCAGGCCGGGTGGTCGGTGCGGGTGCACCGCAGCGACCACAAAGGCGCATCCTGGGTCGCCGGCGGCATGCTGGCGCCGCACAGCGAGGGCTGGCCCGGCGAAGAACAGTTGTTGCGTCTCGGCCTGGAATCGCTGCGGCTGTGGCGCGAGGGAGGCTTCCTGGACGGGTTGCCGGCCGAGGTGGTCACGGCGCGCGAGTCGTTGGTGGTGGCCGTCGACCGCGCCGATGCCGCCGATCTGCGCACCGTCGCGGAGTGGTTGTCCGCCCAGGGGCACCCGGTGGTCTGGGAGTCGACCGCCCGCGACGTCGAGCCGCTGCTGGCGCAGGGCATCCGGCACGGCTTTCGGGCGCCCACCGAGCTGGCCGTGGACAACCGGGCGGTGCTGGACGCCTTGATTGACCAGTGCGAGCGTCTCGGGGTGTCGTGGGCGCCGCCGGTGCACGAGTTGTCGCGCGTCGCGGCCGACGCGGTGGTGATCGCCAACGGCATCGACGCGCCGGCGTTGTGGCCCGGCCTGCCGGTCCGCCCGGTGAAGGGCGAAGTGCTGCGACTGCGGTGGCGCAAGGGCTGTATGCCGTTGCCGCAGCGGGTCATTCGCGCCCGGGTGCACGGACGGCAGGTGTACCTGGTGCCACGCGCCGACGGGGTGGTGGTCGGGGCCACCCAATACGAGCACGGGCGCGACACCGCCCCGGTCGTGTCGGGGGTGCGTGACCTGCTCGACGACGCGTGCGCGGTGCTGCCCGCCCTGGGCGAATACGAGCTGGCCGAGTGCGCCGCCGGGTTGCGCCCCATGACACCCGACAATCTGCCGCTGGTACATCGCCTGGATGCGCGAACGCTGGTGGCCGCCGGCCACGGCCGATCGGGATTCCTGTTGGCGCCCTGGACGGCTGAACAGATCGTGTCCGAACTGTCCCCGGTGGGAGCACGCCAATGATCGTCATGGTCAACGAGCAGAAGGTCGACGTCGACGCGCATGTCACGGTCGCCGCGCTGCTGCACTCCATGGGTTTTCCGGACCGCGGCGTCGCGGTGGCCATGGACGACGCGGTGTTACCGCGATCCCGTTGGAGCACAGAACTTTTCGACGGCGCCCGGCTCGAGATAGTGACGGCGGTGCAAGGTGGCTGATGCAAAACTGACCATCGGCGACCGCAGTTTCGCGTCGCGCCTGATCATGGGGACCGGGGGAGCCGGCAACCTCGCGGTGCTCGAGGAGGCGCTGGTGGCCTCGGGCACCGAACTGACCACCGTCGCCATCCGCCGGGTCGACGCGGAGGGCGGCACCGGCCTGCTCGATCTGCTCAACCGGCTGGGCATCACGCCGTTGCCCAACACCGCGGGATGCCGCGGCGCGGCCGAGGCGGTGCTCACCGCGCAGTTGGCGCGCGAAGCGCTGGACACCAACTGGATCAAGCTCGAGGTGATCGCCGACGAACGCACGCTGCTGCCCGATGGAGTCGAATTGGTGCGAGCCGCAGAGCAATTGGTCGATGACGGGTTCGTCGTCCTGCCCTATACCAACGACGATCCGGTGCTGGCACGCCGGCTCGAAGACGCCGGCTGCGCGGCCGTCATGCCGCTGGGTTCGCCGATCGGCACCGGGCTTGGTATCACCAATCCGCACAACATCGAAATGATCGTCGCCCGGGCCGGCGTTCCGGTGGTGCTCGACGCGGGCATCGGAACGGCCAGCGACGCGGCGCTGGCCATGGAATTGGGTTGCGACGCCGTGCTGTTGGCCACCGCGGTGACCAGGGCCGCCGATCCGGCCGCGATGGCCGCCGCGATGGCCGCCGCCGTCACCGCCGGGTATCTGGCGCGGCGCGCCGGACGGATCCCGAAGCGGTTCTGGGCGCAGGCGTCGAGCCCGCAACCATGAGTCGTTATGTGGCGCTGGGCAGTTCGATGGCCGCCGGTCCCGGCATCCGCCCCCGCGCCGCCGGGGCCCCGCGTTGGTCGGGCCGATCCGCACGCAACTATGCGCACCTGATCGCGCAGCGATACCGGCACGACTTGACCGACGTCACCTTCTCCGGGGCGACCACCGCGCACGTGCTCACCGAGCGCCAACACGGCGCGCCACCCCAGATCGCCGCCCTGGACGGCACCGAGAGCCTTGTCACCGTGACCATCGGCGGCAATGACGTCGGCTACGTTCCGCTGTTGATGGCCGCGGCACTGCCGCATTCGCTGCGTCACCTGCCGCTGCTGGGTGATCGCATCTCCGAACTGCTGGATCGCCGGGCGCGGGATCGCGCCCTGGACGCGGTGTTTGAATCGCTGTGCGCGGTCGGCCGGGCGCTGCGCCAGCGATCGGCGCGGGCACGGATCTTCTTCGTCGACTACCTGACGTTGCTGCCGCCGCCGGGCGTGCCGGCCGAGCCGCTCTCGCCGTCCGACGCCGACCTGGGCCGGCACGTGGCCGCCACGCTGGAGACGATGACGGCCGACGCCGCCGCGGCGACCGGCTGCGAGGTCATCCGCGCCGGCGCGGCGGGTCGCGAGCATCACGCATGGTCGGCAGAGCCGTGGACGACGCTGCCCGCACGCTTCGGTATTGGCCTGCCGCGCCGCCCCGCCCCCTTACACCCGAACGCGGCCGGGATGCGGGCGGTGACGGATCTGATTGCGGCCCAGCTGTAAACGTCAGCCGTTCGTGCGCCACCACTGGTAGAGCGCGTTGACGTCCGAATTGGATGCGGTCAGGTGGCCCAACACGTTCTTGGCGTCGGTGGTCCAGGTCAAGGTGGCGTAGTTCTTGTAGGTGCCACAAGCGATCTGGCCGCCCGTCTGGCCGTTCTGTTTCCACGTTCCCGGCGACGCCCCGGCGTCCCCACACGCGGCCAAGGACACGTCTTTGATGGTGGAGCTGAAGGCGGAGCCCAGGTTCGTGCTGTTGGAGAAGAGCGCGTAAACGCCGGAGCCGGGTCCGTTGGAGTCTGGGCTTTGCCCACACACCAGTTCGGCCAGTTCACCGGTCTCGGAAAGCTCTTGCGGCTTGCAGTTGTTCAGGCCGTAGCCCTTCGACAGCGAGGCGGCCAACGTGTTCATGTCCGTCGCGTTGCCGGTGTTGGGTTCGGCGTTCGCGGCGCCGACGCCCGCGAAAGCCAGACTGCCCGTTATGGCTGCGGCCGACGCGACTCGCAGTGCGGTGTTCCGATGTGACATTTTCCTGACTCCCTGCGGTTGATGGAAATAAAGAGGGGCGAACGTTTCTCGGATCTCGGTTCGAAGAATCGGCTGCGGCGCAGCGGGAGCGTCACCCGTTTGCACGCCACCACTGGTAAAGCGCCGCAACGTCGGTGTTGGACGCGCGCAGGTAACTCAATGTGTTCGTTGCGTCCGTGGTCCAGATGATCTCGGCGCCGTTTCGATAGGTGCCGCAGGCCGCCTGACCGGCGCTGGCGGTCGAGCCGTCCTTGTGCCAGCTCGAGGGCGACTGGTGGGCGTCCCCGCAGGGGCTGAGCACGTCCTCGTTGATGGTGGCCCTGAACGAGGTGGCCAGATGGTCGGCATTGGTGAACAGGACGTACTTGGCCTGCGCCGGTCCGCGCGGATCGGGGCTCTGCCCGCACGTGAGCACGGCCAGTTGTGTGCTGCGGTCGATGTTCTGGGCGGTGCAGTTGTTCAGGCCGTAGCCCTTCGACAGCGAGGCCGCAAGCGCATTGATATCCGAAGAGCTCCCGGTGGTCGCGGGATCCGCGCTCGCTGGGGCGCCGCCCGCTAAGGCCAAACCCGCGGTGAGTGTCGTTAAGATCGCCGCCCTCAGCGCGTTGCTGAACTCAGACATGAATGGCTCCTTAACGGCCGCTTCTAAACACGGATAGTAGGGCTATGTCGCGGTAAAGCAACACATTCCGTTGGCAATTGTCTGTGTGGGCATCCTTCCTCGGCTCAACCCCCGGACGACCAGGCAGACGGTGATGACACGCCCGTCGGCGCGCGGAATCTCGAATTATGTTGAGGCGCCGCGGTATTTCAGACTTTTGGCGAGGCGGGGGCCTTGCCGGCGCGTCGTGCGCGGGGCGGACTAAACCAAGATTTTTTCATTGCTGGTGCCGATCAGAGCCCGCTCGGGTATGGTTAGCACCGCTTTACGTCAGCTAACTTCTCTTGACTGGAGAATCCATGACACAGCCCCCTCCTCCGCCGCCCGACTATCCGCCGCCGTCTCCGGGTTATCCGCCGCAGCCGCCGGCCGGCCAAGCGCCGAATAACTATCTGGTGTGGTCGATTCTGGCGACCCTGTTCTGCTGTCTTCCCTTCGGAATCGTGGCGATCGTCAAGTCGAGCCAGGTCAATGGTTTGTGGGCGCAGGGACGCTATGCGGAGGCGCAGGCGTCCGCCGAGAGCGCCAAGCGATGGGTGATCTGGTCCGTGGTCATCGGCGTCGTCGCAGGCATCATCTACGGCATCTTGCTGGCGATCGGTGCGCTGAACACGAACACCAACGCGGCACTCGCCGCGATGTTCTAAAGACTCGGATCATGGTGACCCGCTGGGGGGCGGCGCACGCGAATCTGGGTGCACCACTGGTGGTGGCGGCATCCACGACGCTGATGTGCGCCGCCATCTGGGCGGGCGATCCGACCACCCCGAACGGCCCGCTGCCCGTATGCCCCACCAAGGCGTTGCTGGGTATCGACTGTCCAGGGTGCGGCAGCTTGCGCATGGTGTATTCGCTCATGCACGGCAATCTGTTGGCGGCCGCCAGGTTCAACGCATTGGGCCTGGCGGCTGTCGCGCTGTTGGTGTGGGCGTATGTGTCCTGGACCTACGGCCGCGTGGTGGGCCGGCGGGTCCGCAGTTGGCAGCACCGACGTTGGGCGGCCGTCGTGACGCTGTCGTTGGTGCTGGCCTGGTTCGTGGTGCGCAACATCCCCGTTTCGCCCTTCAGCGCGCTGTATGTCTGATACCGCCGTGTCCTGAACCCGGCCGCCTGGGCCGCGGTCTAACCTGGGGCGCGATGGTGAACAAATCCACGACGATTCCGGCGTTGCTCGCCGTGGTCGCCCTGACCGCATTGTCGACCGGCTGCTTCCATCGGTCGTCTGACTCGCAGCAAACACATCCCGCCGCGGGCGAATTCGCCTCCGCATTGCGCGACAAGGTCACGACGGACGCGATGATGGCACACCTGTCCAAGCTGCAAGACATCGCCAACGCCAACAACGGCACCCGGGCGGTGGGCACACCCGGATATGAGGCCAGCGTCGACTACGTGGTTAAAGTTCTGCGCGGCAGTGGGTTTGACGTGCAGACCCCCGAGTTCTCGGCGCGAGTGTTTCACGGCGACAAGCCGGACGTCACCGTCGGCGGCAAGCCGGTGGAGGCGCACGCGCTGGACTTCAGCCTGGGCACCGCGCCGGACGGCGTGACCGGGCCGCTGGTCGCCG
Source organism: Actinomycetota bacterium (assembly GCA_036338755.1). GTDB lineage: Bacteria > Actinomycetota > Actinomycetes > Mycobacteriales > Mycobacteriaceae > Mycobacterium. Next base: position 49,699 of record JAYZBN010000037.1, read on the forward strand.
CGCCGGCGAACAACCTCGGTTGCGCGGCCTCCGATTACGCCAACTTGCCGGTGCGCGGCGCGGTGGTGCTGGTCGATCGCGGCACCTGCCCGTTCGCTCAGAAGGAAGAGGCCGCGGCACAGCGTGGCGCCGTGGCGATGATCATCGCCGACAACGTCGACGAACAACAGATGGGCGGCACGCTGGGGCCAACCACTGACGTGAAGATTCCGGTGCTGAGCGTGACCCGATCGGTGGGGCTGCAGCTGCGCGGGCAACCGGGACCCACCACGATCAAGCTCAATGCCACCGCCCAAAGCTTCCGGGCGCGCAACGTGATTGCGCAGACCAAAACCGGATCGGCGACCGACGTGGTGATGGCGGGGGCGCATCTGGACAGCGTGCCGGAGGGGCCGGGCATCAACGACAACGGATCGGGTGTCGCTGCTGTGCTGGAAACAGCTGTGCGGCTGGGGAGTTCGCCGCCGGTGCACAACGCGCTGCGGTTCGGCTTCTGGGGCGCCGAGGAACTCGGGTTGATCGGGTCGCGCAACTATGTCGAGTCCCTGGATCTGACGGCGCTGAAAAACATTGCGCTGTACCTGAACTTCGACATGCTCGCGTCGCCGAACCCCGGCTATTTCACCTACGACGGCGACCAGTCGCTGCCGCTGGACGCTCGTGGCCAGCCGGTGGTGCCGGAGGGTTCGGCAGGCATCGAGCGGACGCTGGTCGCTTACCTGAAGGCGGCCGGAAAGACGGCGCAGGACACCTCGTTCGACGGCCGGTCTGACTACGACGGATTCACGCTGGCCGGGATTCCCGCCGGCGGCCTGTTCTCGGGCGCCGAGGGCAAGATGTCCGCGGATCAGGCCAAGTTGTGGGGCGGGACGGCCGATCAACCGTTCGACCCCAATTACCACCAGAAAACCGACACCTTCGACCACGTCGACCGCACCGCGTTGGGGATAAACGGCGGCGGTGTGGCTTACGCGATCGGTCTCTACGCGCAAGACCTCGGTGGCCACAACGGCGTTCCCGCGATGGCGGACCGCACCCGGCACGTGCTCGTCAAGTCATGATTTCCCGGCTGGGCGCGACTCTGCTGTCGATCGCGATGGTGGCCGGTTGTTCGTCGACGCGGCTGGCGCTGCCGACAGCGACACCGGACCTGGGGCACAGCCTGGCCAAGAAGGTGACTGCCGAGGGCATGCTGACGCACCTGCGTGCGTTGCAGGACATCGCCAACGCCAACGGCGGCAACCGCGCGGACGGCACGCCGGGTTTTGACGCGAGCGTGGACTACGTCGCTAAAGCCTTGCGCGACAGGGGTTTCGACGTTCAGACGCCGCAGTTCGACCGGCTCTACACCGTCTCGTTGGGCAAGCCGGCGGTGACCGTTGCCGGCCGCACCTATCCCGTCGACCAGGCCTCGCTGCTGGTACAGACCCCGCCCGGCGGACTGACCGGGCAGCCGATCCGTCCGGCGCAGCCGTCGGGTTGCCGGGCCAGCGATTACCCGGCCGTGGTGCCCAAGGGGGCGATCGCCGTGGTCGACGACGCCCAGTGCTCGGTGGTCGACAAACAGAACAGCGCGGTGGCCAGGGGTGCGAGTGCGGTGATAGTGCTCAGCTCCCCGACCGGGCGCGGAGCTCCACCCACTTTGTTCACCACCGGCTACTTCAAACAGTTGACCGTGCCGGTCGCCGTGCTGGGATCCTCCGGCGCCGCCGCGCTGACGGGCGCGACCGCACCGGTACGGCTGGTGCTGGATGCGCAGAACGTCAAGATCACCTCCCGAAACGTCGTGGCGCAGACCAAGTCCGGGTCGGCCAACGACGTCGTCGTAGTGGGTGCGCATCTGGACGCTTCGCGCGCCGGACCCGGGATCAACGACGACGGCTCCGGGGTGGCCGCCGTGCTGGAGACGGCGCTGCGACTGGGCCCGCTGGCGCCGGTGAACAACGCGGTCCGGTTCGTGTTCTGGGGTGCCGACGAGGACGGGCGCAACGGCGTCATGGATTACGTCTTCGGCATGGACCGTGAGCAACTCAATGACATCGCGCTGTACTTGAACTTCACCATGCTGGGTTCGCCCAACGCCGGATTCTTCACCGACGACGGCGATCAGTCCGGGCCACCCGGACCCGGCGTCTCGGCCGCGGATGTGCCCGAAGGCTCGGCCGGCATCGAACGCACGCTTGCCGGTTATCTGAACCTCGCCGGCAAGCGGCCCGCGGACATGCCGTTGGACACCAGGGCCGACTACCACCCCTTCATGGTTGCGGGCGTGCCCGTCGGGGGCATGACCACCGGAGCTTCGCAGCCGAAAACTCCCATCCAGGCCCGGTTATGGGGCGGACAGGCCGGCGTGGCGTTCGATCCGAACTTCCAGAGCCCTCGAGACACCGTCGACAACATCAACCGGGATGCGTTGGCGGTCATGGGTTCTGGCGTCGGGTTCGCCGTCGGCAGCTACGCGGAGTCGATCGGTGGGATCAACGGTGTGCCGCCGCACAACAAGAGGCATCGCACACGCGTGCCCTGACGGCTTCCGGCCGCGGCATTTATCCACAAGCCGCGACCCTGCCAAATAGTTTGAGTCAGTAGATCGCGCTAGTATCGAACCTATGTTCGAATGGTGGTATGCCTCGCGGGAGACCCCGGAGTCGGCCGCGCTGCTCGACCGGGTGCGTGAGGCGGGGCGCGCGGAGGCACGGGCGGCCGCCGAGCGACTGGTGGCCGCCGGCGACTTGCTGGTATTGCGCTGCCGCGAGTCGGGGGAGCGCGCGGAGTGGTCGGCGGACGCGTGGGATGCGGTGGCTGCGCAGTTGGGCGCGGCGTTGGGGTGCAGTGTGGCGATGGGCCACAGTTACTTGCGCTACGCCATGGCGATGCGGGAGCGGCTGTCCCAGGTGGGCAAGGTTTTTCAGAACGGCGACATCGACTACCGGGCGTTTCAAACGATCGTGTTTCGCACCGATCTGATCACCGATGCCGAGGTGTTGGCTCGGGTCGACGCGCGGTTGGCGGTGCTGCTGTCGCGGCGTCCCTCGCTGACCAAGGGTGGGTTGGCCGCGGCGGTGGATCGGGTCGTGGCATTGGTGGACGCCGATGCGGTGCGCCGCGCCAAGGACGCGGTCGCCGACCGCTATGTGGATGTCTTGGCCAATGAGTCGGGGATGGCGTATGTGGAGGGCAGTGTCTTTGGCCCCGACGGCCTAGCGCTGGACCGGCGACTCGACCAATTGGCCGCCACGGTGTGCCAGGCCGATCCGCGCACCGCCGCGCAGCGGCGCGCGGATGCGTTGGGGGCGTTGGCCGCCGGAAGTTCGCGGCTGGTGTGCGGCTGCGGGCGTGCCGAGTGTGCTGCGGGTGAGCCGAGCGTGAGCAAGCCCAAGAGCAATGTCGTGATCCACGTGATCGCTGAGCAGGCCAGCGTGGAGGGCAGGGTATCGACGCCTGGTGCCCTGCCCGGCGTCGAGGGACTCATCCCGGCAGAGGTGCTCACCGAGCTGGCCAAGTCGGCGCGGCAGGTACCACTGACGACGCCGACAGGCGCCGAACCCCGCTACGCCCCCTCGGCCGCGCTGGCCGACTTCGTGCGCTGCCGGGATCTGACGTGCCGGGCGCCGGGCTGCGATCGTGCGGCCACCGAATGCGACCTCGACCATACGGTCCCTTACGCCGACGGCGGCGCGACGCACGCCTCGAACCTCAAGGCGCTGTGCCGTCTTCACCATCTGATGAAGACGTTCTGGGGCTGGCGCGACCGGCAGCTGCCCGACGGCACCGTGATTTGGGACCTGCCCGACGGGCACACCTACGTCACCGCTCCGGGTAGCGCGCTGTTGTTTCCCCAGCTGTGCACGGCCACCGGCGTCGCGCCCGCACCAGCCCCGCAAAGACCAGACCCTTGCGCCGACCGCGCCGCCATGATGCCCCGACGCGAGCGCACCCGCGCCCAAAACCGGGCCGCACGCATCGCCGCCGAGCGGCGGCAAAACCACCATGCCCGCCAACCGGAACGTCGAGAGCGCGAGGCCGCGTGCCTCGGCCCCGCCCCGCCGGCCGAAGGCGACGGCGAGCCACCGCCTTTCTAGTGCCTTGCCGCAAGTTTGCTGGGTCCCTCGATTTGTGCTGCCGTGTAGGGTCAATGCCTCTAGGATGAGTTTCCTTGATGCTGCCCTGTAGCCGGTCGGGATGAGGTTGGTCATGAATAGGCATGCGCTCAGGTCGGCAGTTGTGTGGGCGGCGGCGGTGCTCGTGGTCGCCGGATGCACGACATTCGTCGGCGGGCGCGCGCTGTCGATGCTCAACGACCCCTTTCTGGTGGGTGGTCTGCCCGCGACCAACGGGCCCAGCGGAACCCGTTCGAACGCACCCAGTCCCAACGGCAAGGTGCTCAACACCGACAACGGGCCCATCGACACCTTGGCGCTGCTGTCGGTCAACGACATCGAGGACTACTGGCAGTCGGTGTACGACCAATCGCTGAAGGGCAAGTTCGTTCCGGTCAGCAAGATGGTGTCGTACAACTCGAGCGATCCGCGCAGCCCGATCGTGTGCAACAACGACACCTACAAGCTCGTCAACGCGTTCTACACCGGCCGATGCAACCTGATCGCTTGGGACCGCGGCGTATTCATGCCCATCGCGCAGAAGTACTTCGGCGACATGTCCGTCACCGGTGTGCTGGCGCACGAATTCGGCCACGCGCTGCAGCAGATGGCGAAGCTGGTGACCAGACGGGACGCGACCATCGTCCGCGAACAGCAGGCCGACTGCTTCGCGGGTGTCTATCTGTACTGGGTCGCCGACGGCAAGTCGCCGCGCTTCACGCTGAGCACCGCCGACGGGCTCGACCACGTGCTGGCGGGCATCATCACCACCCGTGACCCGGTGATGGACAGCGAGACGCAGAACGACGACGCGCACGGCTCGGCCCTGGACCGCGTCAGCGCCTTCCAGATGGGTTTCCTCAACGGCGCCTCGGCCTGCGCGGCCATCAACCGCAACGAAATCGAGAAGCGCCGCGGCGATTTGCCAAACGCCTTGCGGGTCGACAACTCCGGGGCGGCGGAGACCGGTGAGGTGCCGATCAACAAGGACACCTTGTCGAATCTGATGGACCTGCTGGGAAAGATCTTCGCTCCGACGAATCCGCCGGCGCTGTCCTACCAGCCGGCCGATTGCCCGGACGCCAAGGCGACGCCGCCGGCGTCCTACTGTCCGAGCACCAACACGATCGTGGTCGACCTGCCCGGGCTCGCCGAAATGGGCGCGGTCGCCGACGAGAAGCAACACACCCTGCCGCAAGGCGACGACACCGCGCTGTCCGTCGTGATGTCGAGATACGCGCTGGCGGTGCAGCACGAGCGCGGTCTGGCGATGCAGAGCCCATGGACCGCGCTGCGGACCGCATGCCTGACCGGTGTGGCGCATCGCAAGATGGCCGAGCCGATCGACCTCCCCTCGCACAACCAATTGCTGCTCACCGCAGGAGATCTGGACGAGGCGGTCGCCGGTCTGCTCACGAACCATCTGGTCGCCAGCGACGCCGACGGCACCAGCGTGCCGGCCGGTTTCACTCGGATCGCGGCGTTCCGCGGCGGCGTGACCGGCAACGCGGACGCCTGCTATTCCCGCTACCCCGGATGACGAATACCGAACGCCGTCAGCCTATTTCGGCGATCCGCGGAATCACCTCGTCGCCCAGGCGGCGGACGAACCCGACCGGATCCGGAGTGCCGGGCATCGGGCCGATGTTGATCATGTCGACACCCAGCGCGGCGTAGCGTTCGACGATCTTCAAGAATTCGTCCGTGTTGTCGAAGGGGTCGGCACCGGCCAGGCCACCGGACGTCCTGCGGACCTCACCAGGATCCCTGCCCACCGCGTCGCAGTGCCGGTTCAGCACCTCGATCTTGTGCTGGAGCTCCTCGACATCGTTCGACATGCTGTTCCAGATGTCGGCGTACTGCGCGACCAGGCGCAGCGTCTTCTTCTCGCCGTCACCGCCGATCAGGATCGGGGGTCGCCGAATCGGTTGCGGCTCACAGATTGTCTCGTCCAGCCGGTAGTGCGTGCCGGTGTAGGGCCCGTCGTCCGCACTCCACATCTGCCGGCAGATCTGCAGCGTCTCTTCCAGCATTTCGAAGCGGGCGCTCAGTGGCGGATACGGAATGCCCAGCGCGGTGTGCTCGCGTTCGTACCAGGCCGCGCCCAGACCCAGCATCGACCGGCCGTGCGACAGCACGTCCAGGGTGGTGACAGCCTTGGCCAACAAACCGGGATAGCGATAGGTCACGCCGGTGACCAGCAGGGCCAGGTCGATCGTCGTGGTCTGGCCGGCCAGGAAGCCCAGTGATGTGTAGCCCTCTAGGAATGGATTCTGCGCGGGCGCAAGCTCTTCCATCTGGAAGAGGTGGTCGGCGAGGGTGAACAGGGTGGCGCCGCCCTGCTCGGCGGCCTTGGCCGCGTCGGCCAGCGTCGGGCCCAGCCTTGCTGGGTCTCCGGGTAGAAAGTCGATGAAGTGCAGTCCTACTTGCATTGTGGCACCTGTCCTTTCATTGCTCGGTCAAGCGCTCGAGTAGCGACAGCGCGTCGACGATGACGCGCCGCTCTGCCTCGGTGTAGCGCTCCTGGATGGCGCAGGCCAACCACTCCTCGCGGGCGCGCCGGTCGCTTTCGGCGCGCCGCTTGCCCGCAGGGGTCAGCGAAACAATCTGGCGCCTACCGTCATTCGGATCCGGTGTGCGCTCAATGAGCCCGCGTTGGCCCAGGGCGGCCAGGATGGTGGCCATCGACTGCGGGCGCACCTGTTCGGCGCCGGCCAATACGCTGGCCGACGACGGCCCCTCTTTCCAGAGCCGGGTGAGCACCGCGGTCTGTGAAGGCGTCAGACCATCGGTCGCGATGCCCTTCAGCCGGCGCCGTAGCCGGCTGAACACCACCCTGATGTCGCGCGCCGCCGCCACCGCGGAGTCGCTGATGCCATCCACGCCACCACCCTAATCTAGACAGTTGAAACTGTCCAGCTTCAGCTGTCTAATGCCGCCCCCGCAGCTGCAGGGCGGCATCGACGGCCAACGCCGGGACGTTCAACGTCTTCGATCGCAGATCGTGTCGGGCACTGGCGATCTCGACGACGGCGGTCGTCCCGGTGATCAGCGCGGCGGCGGCACGCAATTCGTCGGGAGTGCCGAACGGGTCGGATGTGCCGTGCGTGAACACCGTCGGCACCGTGATGTCGGGCAGGTGTTCGGTGCGGGCGCGTTCGGGTTTGCCCGGGGGATGCACCGGATAGGAGAACAGCGTCAGCGCATCCACCACGGCCTCCCCGGCCGCAACCACCATGGACGTCTGCCGACCGCCATAGGAATGCCCACCGGCGATCACCGGGCCGCCGGCAATGCCGCGGCACAGCGTGATCGCCTCGACGATGCCGGCCCGGTCGGTGGCGGCCGAGCCCGACGGCGGGCCGGTGGGCCGGCGGCGCCGGTAGGGCAGGTTGTAGCGCACCGCCAGCCAGCCGCGCCGCGCCCACTCGTCGCAAACCTGTTGCAGCAGAATCGCATCGCGATTACCGCCGGCGCCGTGGGTCAGGACGACCACGCCCTTGGGGGCACCGTCCGGTTCGTGCGCGATGCCCGCGATCTGATCCAAATTCATGACAGCCGAAACAACGGGGAGACGGGGCCATGGCCATGGCCCAGGGGATAGGCGGCGCGCAAAGACTCAGTAACCCAACGCTTCCCGAACCCGACGGCGTCCGGCACGGTGAACTCGTGCGCCAGTGCGCACGCGACGGCGCTGGCGAGCGTGTCGCCACCGCCGTGGTCGTTACCCGTGGCGATTCGCTGGGTGTCGAACTCGTGGAAATCGGCGCCGTCATAGAGCAGGTCGCAGCTGCGATTCGATGACCGCAGGTGACCGCCCTTGACCAGCACCCATTGCGGGCCCAGCGCATGCAGCGCCTCAGCCGCCGCCCGCTGCGACACCGGGTCAACCACGTCGATGCCGACCAGCAGCCGCACCTCGTCGAGGTTCGGTGTCACCAGCGTCGCCAACGGAAACAGTTGACTGCGAAGCGAATCCAGGGCGGCGGGTGCCATCAGCGCATCGCCGTGCATGGAGGCCGCCACCGGGTCCACGACGAGCGGAACCGTCAACCCGAGCCGGGTCCAGGTGGTGGCCACGGTGTCGATGATCCGCGGCGACGCCAGCATCCCGGTCTTGGCGGATTGAATGCCGATGTCACCGACCACGGCCTCGATCTGTCCGGCGACGACGTCGCCGGGCACCTCGTGAAAGCTCTGCACTCCCAACGTGTTCTGCACGGTGACCGCGGTGACCGCGACGCACGCGTGCACACCCAGCAGAGCCATCGTGCGCATGTCGGCTTCGATGCCGGCGCCGCCCCCGGAGTCCGACCCGGCGATGGACAGCACCCGCCGCGGCGTCGTGCCCGGAGCGGGCAGCGGCAGGAACGTCACTGGGCTAAATGGTGGCGACCCGCTATACCCGCGCTTGCGATCACTGCTGGGCCAGCGGTAGATACACCCGGTTGCCGTGCTCGGCGAACTCACGCGACTTCTCCGCCATGCCCTCGGACATGGCCGCCTCGATCGCTTCCTCGCTGTCCAGGCCGTGCTTGGCGGCGTAGTCGCGGACATCCTGGGTGATACGCATCGAGCAGAACTTGGGCCCACACATCGAGCAGAAGTGCGCGGTCTTGGCGGGTTCGGCGGGAAGCGTCTCGTCGTGGTACTCCCGCGCGGTGTCCGGGTCGAGCGACAGCGCGAACTGGTCGTTCCACCGGAACTCGAAGCGCGCCGTGCTCAATGCGTTGTCGCGTTCCTGCGCGTGGGGGTGCCCCTTGGCCAGATCGCCTGCGTGCGCGGCGATCTTGTAGGCGATGACGCCGTCCTTGACGTCTTTGCGGTCCGGCAGCCCCAGGTGTTCCTTGGGGGTGACGTAGCAGAGCATCGCGGTGCCGGCCTGGGCGATGATGGCCGCGCCGATCGCCGACGTGATGTGGTCGTAGGCCGGCGCGATGTCGGTGGCGAGCGGGCCCAGCGTGTAGAACGGGGCCTCCTCACACCACTCCTCTTCCAGGCGCACGTTCTCGACGATCTTGTGCATCGGGACGTGCCCCGGCCCCTCGATCATCACTTGCACGCCATGGGATTTCGCGATCTTCGTCAACTCGCCCAGGGTGCGCAGCTCGGCGAACTGCGCCGCATCGTTGGCGTCGGCGATCGATCCCGGCCGCAGGCCGTCGCCGAGGGAGAAGGTGACGTCGTAGCGGGCGAAGATCTCGCAAAGCTCGTCGAAGTTGGTGTACAGGAACGACTCCCGATGATGCGCCAGGCACCAGGCCGCCATGATCGAACCACCGCGCGAGACGATGCCGGTGACCCGCTTGGCGGTCAGCGGCACATAGCGCAACAGGACGCCGGCGTGCACGGTCATGTAGTCGACGCCCTGCTCGCACTGCTCGATCACGGTGTCGCGGTAGAGCTCCCAGGTGAGCTCGGTCGGGTCACCCTTGGTCTTCTCCAGGGCCTGGTAGATCGGCACCGTGCCGACCGGCACCGGGGAGTTTCGCAGGATCCACTCACGAGTTTCATGGATGTTCTTGCCGGTGGACAGGTCCATGATGGTGTCGGCGCCCCACCGGGTGGCCCACACCATCTTGTCGACCTCCTCGGCGATCGACGACGTCACCGCCGAGTTGCCGATGTTTGCGTTCACCTTGGTTGCAAACGCCTTGCCGATGATCATCGGCTCGATCTCGGGGTGGTTGTGGTTGGCCGGGATCACCGCGCGGCCCCGCGCGACCTCGTCGCGAACCAGCTCGGCGGGCATGCCCTCGCGGGCGGCGATGTAAGCCATCTCGGCGGTGATCTCGCCGGCGCGGGCGCGCTGCAGCTGGGTGCCGCGATCGCGGACCACCCCAGGCCGCGCCGGCAGCCCGGCCGTCAGATCGATCGACGCGTCCGGATCGGTGTACGGGCCCGAGGTGTCGTACAGGTCGAAGTCGTCGCCGGTCGACAGGTGCACGCGCCGCAGCGGCACCCGCAGGGTGACCCCGTCCGGGCCGGCGATCTCGCGGTAGGCCTTGCTGCTGCCCGCGATCGGGCCCGTGGTCACGGCCGGCTCAACACTGGGCGAAGCGGTGCCCGACGCAGTTCCGGAAAGGACATCAGTCATTTTTCATCTCCCTACGCCGGCATTACCCGGTCAGGTTCGTACGGTCGACGGCCCCGAGCCGTCCTCTCAGCGCACTCGGCGTGCGCTCCCGCGTCGTATGGATGGGTCCGCACGCGACGTTACCCCCACAAGACACCGCGTGGCACGATCGACGGCCATTTCCGCCGGGGCGGTAGCCGAGGGCATTCCCGTAGTGGAAAAATGCAAACGTGCAACAGCGCAGGCGAACAGGGGAATCGTCATCCAACGGGGACGGCGCGCGGTTTTCCGATCCCGTCGAGCCCGCCCCCGGATACCTGAACGTCGGCGCGTTCCGCTTCTGGTTCGTGGGTCAGCGCTGGGAGTGGTCGGACGAGGTCGCCAGGATGCACGGCTACGAACCGGGAGAGGTCGTGCCGACGACCAAACTGCTGATGTCGCACAAGCATCCCGACGACCGCGCGCATGTGCAGGAGCTGCTCGACTACGCGCTGCAGTCCGAGGAGTCGTTCTCGAGCAGGCACCGGTTCCTCGACACCGCGGGCACGGTGCACGACGCCATCGTCGTCGCCGACCGCATGCGCGACGAGTCGGGCGCCGTGCTGGGCACCGAGGGTTACTACATCGACCTCACCAACACCTTCGACGAGACCAGGCAAGAAGTGCTCGACGAGGCGCTGCCGGACCTGTTCGAGAGCCGCGCGGCCATCGAACAGGCCAAGGGCGTGCTGATGTTCGTCTACCGGGTGAGCGCCGAGCAGGCGTTCCGCGTGCTGCAGTGGCGCTCGCAGGAGACCAACATGAAACTTCGCGCACTGGCCAAGCAGTTGCTTGCCGAGGTGCCCACCTTGCCCGCGCCGGCGGCCGCTCTGCAGGGTCAATTCGACTATCTGCTGCTGACCGTGCACGAGAGGATCCCCCCCGAGCCCAGCGGGTAACCAGCCAATCGGTAAACGGGCAGTTCGGGTAGGGGATAATGTCTGGTGGTCTGCGATGCGCGACCGCGCATACCGCCGCGTCAGCGGGCTTCGCGGCTGCAGACCTCACGTTGGCTGCGGCGAAAGGCATGAAGTTGTTGGCGGTCGAACACGAGGCCCACGACGATGCAGTGATCGTGCGCGTCAAAGGCGATGTCGACTCCAGTACCGTCGCTGAGCTCGCCGCTCAGCTGAGCAACGCGCTCGGGCTGGCGTCGGCGCAGCCGGTCCGACCCGTGGTCGTCGATTTGTTGGCTGTCGAGTTCTTCGGAAGCGCTGCGCTGAACGCTGTGCTCGACTGCCACGAAGGCGGGAAAGCCGACGGGACGCCGGTTCGCCTGGTCGCCGACCACGACCAGGTGCTGCGACCGATTCAGGTCACCGAACTGGACCGCGTCTTCGACATCTACCCCACGCTTTCCGCGGCGTTGCAACGAAGACGACAGTGATGGATTCGCGACTGCCGGCTGACCTGGCCGCTGCTGTTTCCCTGGGCGGTGAGATGGGCCGGCGGTTCGCTGAATTCGACTGGGACGGTCATCCGCTGGGCCCGCCGCAACAATGGCCGGCCGAGTTTCGCGTGGCGGTGGTGACGGCGTTGACGTCGCGGTTTCCCATCGTGTTGTGGCTGGGCCCGCAGGATCTCTTCCTCGTCTACAACGATGCCTACATACCTGCTCTGGCCGACAAGCATCCGGCCGCGCTGGGGCGGCGCGGACGGGAGGTGTGGTGGGACATCTGGGACTCCATCGCGCCGATGCTCGCCGGGGTCGTCGCAACCGGTGAGGCGACGTGGGCGCGCGACCTCTTGCTGACCATGGTGATAGAAGGCCGACGGCAAGACCGGTATTTCACCTTCACTTACGGCCCGATGATCGCCGGTAACGGCGATGTCTCCGGGATCTTCTGTGCGGTCACCGAGACCACCGAGCGGGTGATGGGGGAACGGCGGCTGCACGTGCTCAACGCCGTCGCGTCCGCAGTGATGGAAACCCAGACCATTGATGACGCGGTGAACGCGACCGTCGAGATATGTGCGGCACAACCGGCGGATCTCCCGTTGATCGCCGTCTATGTCGCCGGCCCCGAAGGTGACGCCATGCTGCGGGGCGCTACAGCCTCGACGCTGGCATTCCTGCCGGATTCGCTCGCGCGGTTGACCCACTCGGACCGGGCGTCGTGGTCCCGGGGCGATGTACAAGAAATCGGCGACATCGCGGCAAGGTTTCCTCGCATCAAGGAAGTCCTGGGCGACGACTGCCCCGAGAGCGCGCTGGTGCTGCCGGTGGGTAGGCAGGCGAGGCCTGGGGCTTTGGTCGTCGGCACGAACCCGCGCTGTCCCCTCGACACGCAGTACCGCGGCTTCTGCCAACTGCTGGCCGACCAGCTGTCGTCGGCATTCGCCTCGATCGTCTCCTACGAGCAGCAACGGCAGCGAGCCGATGCGCTGGCCGAACTGGACCGGGCGAAGACGGCATTCTTGACCAACGTCAGCCACGAGTTCCGCACCCCGCTGACCCTGCTGCTGGGGCCGCTGGACGACGCGCTGTCGGACGCGGCACCCGAAAGCGTGCTCGCGGAGCGGCTTACCACCGCCGGACGCAACGCGCGGCGGCTGCAGCGCCTGGTCGACTCGCTGCTCGACTTCTCCCGCATCGAGGCCGGCCGGGCCAACGCGAGGCTGGTGCGCACCGACGTCGGCGCGTTCACCGCGCAGATTGCCTCGTCGTTCACGGAGCTTTGTCACCGGGCCGGGCTCGAGCTCGAGCTGGACTGCGGGCCGGCCCTGGCCGACGTCGATCCGGGCATGTGGGAGACGATCCTTCTCAACCTGCTGTCCAATGCCGTCAAATACACGCTGCACGGCACGATTTCGGTGCAGGTACGAACCGAGGCGGGGGACTGCGTGATCGCCGTGCGCGACACCGGGGTCGGCATCGGCGCCGAGGATCAAAAGCTGTTGTTCGAGCGCTTCTACCGCGCCGGCAACGTTCGTGGCCGCAGCGTCGAGGGCACCGGGATCGGTTTGTCTCTGGTCCGGGGCCTGGTCGAATTGCACGGCGGCACTACGCAAATCGACAGCGAGTTGGACCGCGGGACCACCGTGACCGTCAGGGTGCCGCGATCGCTGTCGGGCGCGGTCGTCGGCCCGTCGCCCGCCGTGCCCGATGCGACCAATCCGTATGTCGCCGAGGCCAGTCAGTGGGTGATGACGGCCGCCGAACCCGTCGCCGCCGGGCCCGAGAGGACCCGCCAACTGGTGCTGATAGCCGACGACAACGCGGACATGCGGGCGCACCTGGACCGGGTGTTGTCGGCCCGCTGGGAGACGGCTCTGGTCGGCGACGGCGAGTCGGCGCTGGCCGCGACCCGGAAGTTACGCCCGGACGCGATCGTCACCGACGTGATGATGCCCGGGCTCGACGGCTTCGGATTCGTCGCCGCCGTACGCGCCGACCCGGAATTGGCCGCGACGCCGATCCTGATGCTGTCCGCCCGCGCCGGCGCCGAGGCCGTCGACGAGGGCTACGCCGGCGGGGCCGACGACTATCTGCCCAAGCCGTTCCGGTCCCAAGAGCTGATCGACCGGCTGGCGTCGAGGTTGTCCGCCGTCGGCCGCGAGCGTGACCGGCAGCGTCGCGAGGCACAGTCGGGCCTGGCCGCCGAACTCGTGCACCTCGACTCGGCGCTGCAGGGCGCCGGCTCGGTCGGCGAGATCATGGACGCCCTGCTGGGTTCCTCCTTCGGCTCGGGCGACGCCGGTGCGGTCGCGATCGGAGTCGTCGACTCCGAGCAGTCCGTGCGCTTCGAATACGCCGGCGATCTGCCCTCGGAGTTCCGCGACCGCTACCACGTCGTCGCCCTCGACGCCCCGCTGATCGGAGCCGATGTCGTGCGCACCGGTGAGCCGATGGTCGTCACCGACACGTTCGAGCTGCCCCCGCGCTACGCGCACGCCGTGCAGGACAGCGCCGCGAGCATCCGCGCCTGCGTAGCCCACCCGCTGCGGGATGGCTCCGACCGCATCCTGGGTGTGCTGGTGTTGCTGTGGCCCGCGCCGCGCCAATTCGACGCCGCCGACCTCGAAGCCTTCGCCCGCATGGGCGAGCTGACCTCCGCTGCCCTGGACCGGGTCCGTCTGATGGCCCGTGAACACGAGATCGCCGTCGACTTCCAAGAGCACCTGCTGGAGCTGGATCGCGGCTCCACCGCCGCGGTCGTGTCGGCCGTCTATCAGCCGGCGGCGGAGGCGATGCGGGTCGGCGGTGACTGGTATTCGGTCACCCCGCTGGATCACCCCGGCAGGATCGCGATATCGGTCGGTGATGTAGTCGGGCACGGCCTGGCCGCGGCGATCGTGATGAGCAGGCTGCGTGCCGCGGTCGCCGCCTCCGCGCTCACCGCGGGCGAGCCGGACGCGGTGCTGGGCGCCCTGGACCGATATGCCGCCAGCGTCGCCGGAGCGCGCTGCGCGACGGTGGCGTACGCACAGATCGACACCGAAGTCCGCGGCGGCGCTGCCACCATCAGCTACAGCTGCGCCGGACACCCCTATCCGCTGCTGGTGCTGCCCGACGGGCGCGCGGTCTACCTGGAGTCCGGCCGGCGTGCGCCGGTGTCGGTGAAGGCAAACAGTGTGCACGGGGCGTCGGACCAACCGCCCGGTGACACCGCGACGGCCGAGCTGCCGGCGGGCGGTTTGATTCTGCTCTACACCGACGGACTCATGGAACGGGCCGGCGAGTCGCTCGACGACGGATTCGACCGCCTGCGGGCGGTCGCGGCGCAGTGCGTAGGCCTGCCCGTGGAACAGATCTGCGCGGAGCTGCTGGCCCGGATGGCCCCGCCGTCCGGCTACCGCGACGACGTCGTGGTGCTCGCGCTGCGGCCAAGCCACGCGGCCGCGGGCAGCTTCGCCACGGTGGTGCCGGCCGCACCCGCACAGATTCCCGTCGCACGCCACCAGCTGCGGGATTGGCTGGACTCAATCGTCGTCGCGCCGGGGCGCAAAACCGACATCCTGTTGGCAACCGGCGAGGCGGTCACCAACGCGATCGAACACGGCAGCCGCAACGAGCCACGCGAGACGGTGTCGATCGAGGCCTTCCTGCGAGACGACGCCGTCGCGATCACCGTCAGTGACACCGGCCGGTGGGTCGGCGATTCGTCGGCCAGCCTGCGCAGCCGCCGCCGCGGGCGCGGCCTCACCCTGATGAGCGGGCTGGCCGACCACGTCGAAACGCGTCGCACCCCGGCCGGCACCCGGGTCACCTTGCGGTTCGACCACGCGGTCGCGGAAAGCTCAGCCGCGAGCTGACCGGCTCTAGGCCTCCTCCATCGCCTCGCCGAGCTCTTCCAGCAGCTTGTTGTGGTGGTTGCTGGCCAGGAAGTGTCCGGCGGCGACGACCAGGGCCACCGGCCAGTCGATGAGTTCGAGGGCGGCCAGTGCCGCCAGCCCACCGAAGTAGGCCAGCTGCTCTGGCCTGGGGATTTCCACCTGGCCGATCGCGGGCAGGTTCACCGCGAAGGTCTCACCTTCGCGGACCTTCGCCACCGCCTCGCGCTGGGATGTGCCGCGCCGCGACTTCTTTTCCGCCATCATTTGCCTTTCGGTAACGAAGGGTTTCCCATCTCGCTGGGTCGCGCGTCCACCGTCGGACTTATGTCGACGATGACCGGCACCGGGGGCGATCCGCTAGTTTCGTCGTTTGCTTCGGTGCTGAGGGTGCCGCTACTCGAACTCTATGCGCTGTTGTGGCGCGCCGGGGTTGTCGAGATCCGGCACAACGATCATGCGCCGCGTCGCGGCGCGAAGGCGCACTCCCGGGTGGTTCGGGGCCCGATTTGTCCGGATCCATCCGCCCACTCCGACGGTCGCGTGGTGCGCCTGCCGTTGCCGGAGTCGGCCTCCGCGGTGTACGGCCGGGCAACCGGCTGATCGGCAGCGGGCGCTAGTTGGTGCTGCGCAACTTCGTGGTGCCCGCTCGGCGTCCGGCCGTCTTCTTGGCCGTGGACTTCGCGGGGGCTTTCGCGGGCGCCGCTTTGCGCGGCGCCGGCTGGGCGGGCACCGCCTTGAGGTTCGCCTTGACCGCGCGGGTCTCGCCCTCCTGGTGCCGGCTCAACTTCTGCAACAGCAGGGCGCTGCCGCCGACCGCCAGCAGCAGCGGCCACTCGACCAATCCGGCGACGCCGAGCGCGCCGATAGCCAGCGCCGCCGCGGGCGCCGAGTGGCTACCGCTGCTCATGCCGCGCTTGACGCCCTCCGCGGCTCCGGTGACGCCACCGATGACCCCGTTGACCGCCGCGCCGCCCACGGCACCGGCGGCCGCGGTCGTCGCGGTCGCCGCGCGGTTCACCGCCTGACTCACGCCTCGGACTGCTCCGCCGATGACACTCATGATGACTCCCTGCCATTGTTTCTAATCCTCAAAGCCTGCCACCATGTCTTCGCGCAGACAACGAGAAGCGGCATGAGAATTGCGTGAGCTTGGTGTGAGGTGGGGTTGAACCTGGCCGTCATGGATTCGGCTCGGCGCGCCTCACATCGATGAGCACCGGCGCGTGATCGCTGGCCGCCTTGCCTTTGCGTTCTTCGCGGACGATCTGCGCGTCGATCACGCGGCCCGCCAAAGCCGGTGAGCCCAGGATGAAATCGATGCGCATGCCTTGTCGCTTCGGAAACCGCAACTGGGTGTAGTCCCAGTAGGTGTAGACACCGGGACCAGGCGTGAAAGGTCGCACCACATCGGCGAATTGCGCCTCGACAATGGCTTGGAAGGCGCGGCGCTCGGGCTCCGAGACATGCGTGGCGCCGGTGTAGAACTCCATACTCCAGACGTCGTCGTCCTGCGGGGCGATATTCCAGTCACCGGCCAGCGCGATCGCCGCGGTGGGATCGTCGCGCAACCAGCCCGACGCCGAATCGCGCAGTGCGGCAAGCCATTCGAGTTTGTATGTGTAATGCGGATCGCCCAGGGACCGGCCGTTGGGAACGTAGAGGCTCCACATCCGGACGCCACCGCACGTGGCGGCCAAAGCCCGGGCTTCCGCGGTGGCCGCGACTTCTGGCTTGCTGCTCCAGGTGGGCTGGCCGTCGAATCCGATCTGCACATCGTCCAGGCCGACGCGCGAGGCGATCGCCACCCCATTCCACTGGTTGAAACCGACGTGGGCCACTTCGTAGCCGAGTTCGAAGAACGGCAGGGTGGGGAACTGGCCGTCGGAGCATTTGGTCTCCTGCATGGCCAGCACGTCGACGTCGGCGCGGGCCAGCCAGTCGATGACGCGGGGCAGCCGGGAACGAATCGAGTTGACGTTCCAGGTGGCAAGCCGCAGCGGCGATCGCAAGCGCGGCGCAGCCGGGCGCGGCGGGTCGCCGCCATCAGTTGTCCCGTCGGGCATGGCTAAACGCTAGCCGGGGGCACCGGGACGTACCGACGGCGGTGGTGCGGCCGGAATCCCAGCGCCGCGGCAAGCGGCGCCGCGCCGGTGTCGGGTATCGACAGGTAGCCGCGCGTCGCGCCGCGATCGGCGCCCCAGGCCAACAACGCCTCGTACACCTCCGCCGCCGTCCGCTCGTCGTCGTCCGCTACCGCCGAGATGCCCACCCAGCGCGTGCCATCGGGTGCGTCGGTCACGGCGGCACGCGCGACCGCGGTGCCGGCGTGCGTGCCGAACGCCAGCTCAACCCCGCCCTCGCCCGAACGCTGCTCCAGCGTGACGCTCGGGTCCGGCCGTGACGCCGGCGTGACGCTCGACAGGTCGCGCACCAGCATCCGCTCCACGTGTTCGGCGGTCGGACCGGGCGGCAACCGCAACAAGCGGTCGGGCACGGCCAGTCGCGGCGTCAGGCCGCGCTCCGCGTACCACTCGACGATCGCCGGGACGGTGCTCAGTTGAGCCGAAAGATCCAGCGGGACCGCGGAATTGACGACCAGACCGCCGCCGTGACCGGCGCGCAGCAGCCAGCCCTGCAGCCACAGCTGTTCCGCGCCCGGCCACGCCGCGGCGGCGGCATGCTCGAGCGCGCGGATCTGCGAGGTGCGGATGGGGGTGTCGGTGAGCACCCGCAGCGCGACCGCATCGGAGGGCGCGAACTCGACGACCGCGCCGGACTTCGTCCGCACCCGCACGATCGGGTCGACCGCCAGCAGGTGGCCCACCGCATCGGTCAACGGCGGCACCGAACCGGCCGGGCGGCGGTAGCGCACCGTCACCCGCGTTCCCGGGTCGGGCCACGAAACCATCAGTGGCCGAACGGATCCGGCCCCTCGCCGGGCGTCCAGGACAGGCCCGGAACGCCCCAATTATGGGATTTGACGGCGCGTTTCGCGCTGCGGGCATGCCGGCCGATGAGGCGGTCCAGGTAGAGGAAGCCATCCAGGTGCCCGGTCTCGTGCTGCAGCATTCGCGCGAACAGGTCGTTGCCTTCGATGGACACCGGCTTTCCGTCGGCATCGAGTCCGGTGACCCGGGCCCACTTGGCGCGCCCGGTGGGGAAGGACTCGCCGGGCACTGACAGGCAGCCCTCGTCGTCGTTGTCCGGGTCGGGCATGGTCTCGGGTATCTCGGAGGTTTCCAAAACCGGGTTGACGACGACACCGCGGCGGCGCTCGGTGCGGCCGCGGTCGTCGGCGCAGTCGTAGACGAAGACCCGCAAGCCGACGCCGATTTGGTTGGCCGCCAGCCCCACCCCGTGCGCGGCGTCCATGGTGTCGTACATGTTCGCGATCAACTCGGCCAGATCCGCCGGCAGCGACCCGTCGGCAGCGACCGGTACCGGTTGCGTCGGGGTATGCAGGACGGGATCTCCCACGATGCGGATCGGAACGACTGCCATGGTCGGCTAAGCTACCGCACGCCCGTGGGCCGCCCGGCCCGCGATCGGCGTCTGGGCAATCTTGGTCAATCGGCCGACTCGCGGGTCTGGATGACGGCTTGAGGGTTTGGCGCGTGTTTCAATATTCGCCGAAACACGCCCTTAGCTAAGTCAAGTCATTCGAGCAGTTCGGAATTCGCCGAAAGGGTCCAGGGGAAGCGATATGGACAGCGCCATGGCGCGGGCAAATCGATCGGGGGACGACTCTGAGATCGCAGATGGGCTGACCCGCCGCGAGCACGACATCTTGGCCTTCGAGCGCCAGTGGTGGAAGTTCGCCGGGGTGAAGGAAGACGCCATCAAGGAGTTGTTCTCGATGTCGGCGACGCGTTACTACCAAGTGCTCAACGCGCTCGTCGACCGGCCCGAGGCCCTGGCCGCCGACCCGATGCTGGTGAAACGGCTGCGCCGGCTGCGCGCCAGCAGGCAGAAGGCGCGTGCGGCGCGGCGCCTCGGCTTCGAGGTGACCTGACTCGTTACAGTAGGGCTCGATGAAAGAACGAGTTCCCGACTCCACCGGACTGCCGTTGCGGGCAATGGTGATGGTGCTGTTGTTCCTCGGCGTCATTTTCCTGCTGCTCGGTTGGCAGGCGCTGGGGTCCTCTGGGAGCTCCGACGACGATTCCGCGTCGGCGGTGTCCAGCACCAGCGCCACCAGCTCGGCGACGACGTCGGCCACCAACAAGCCCGCGAGCACCCAGGCCGAGGTGCAGATCTACAACATCTCCTCGAAAGAGGGTGTGGCATCGCGCACCAAGGATCAGCTGACGTCCGCGGGATTCAAGGTCACCAAGGTCGACAACATGGTTGTGCCCGACGTTTCGGCCACCACGGTCTACTACACCGACGCCGGTGACGAGCACGCCACGGCCGATGCGGTGGGCAAGAACCTGGGCGCACCCGTCGAACCGCGAATTCCCGCGCTCAGCGGTGAGCCGCCGGGTGTCATCGTCCTCGTCGCGGGCTAGGTAAGGGCTAGGCTGCAGGCTATGCCTAAGCTGCCCCCGTTGGTTCTGGCCGGTTGCGTCGTGCTGCTGGGCGCGTGTTCGTCGCCGCAGCAGGCGTCGTCGGTTCCGGGCACCACCCCCGCGGTGTGGACCGGATCGCCGTCCCCCGCGGGCGAGAAAGCCTCGGAGCCCGCAGCCGAGACGGCCCCGGGCATGACCACGCACCTGAAGGCGCCGGACGGCACCCAGGTCGCCACCGCGAAGTTCGAATTCAACAACGGCTATGCCACCATCACCATCGAGACGACCGCCAACGGCGTGCTCACGCCCGGCTTCCACGATGTGCACATCCATAAGGTCGGCAAGTGTGAGCCGAACTCGGTGGCCCCGAACGGCGGCGCGCCGGGAGACTTCCTTTCCGCCGGCGACCACTTCCAGGCGCCCGGGCACACCGGCGAGCCCGCCAGTGGCGCCCTGCCCCCGTTGCAGGTTCGCAAGGATGGCTCGGCAACGTTGATGACCACCACGGACGCATTCGCCATGGAGGATCTGCTCACCGGGCAGAAGACCGCGATCATCATCCACGCCGGTGCCGAGACCCATGGGACGCAGGGTCCCAACGACATGACGATGAGTACCGGTGACCCCGGCAAGCGGGTGGCGTGCGGTGTCATCGGTGCCGGCTAACCGGGCCAGCTCGCGCATCGATTTCGCCCGTTCACCACGGCCGACCCTCGGGGTCGAGTGGGAGTTCGCGCTCGTCGACGCGCACACCCGCGACCTGAGCAACGAAGCCACCGCGGTGATCGCCGAGATCGGCGAAAACCCGCGTGTGCACAAGGAATTGCTGCGCAACACCGTCGAGGTGGTGACCGGCATCTGCCGCACCGCGGGCGAGGCCATGGAGGACCTGCGGCAGACGCTCGGGCCGGCGCGCCGCGTCGTCCGGGATCGCGGCATGGAGTTGTTCTGTGCCGGCACACACCCGTTCGCGCAGTGGAGTTCTCAGAAGTTCACCGACGCCCCGCGCTATGCCGAACTGATCAAGCGCACCCAATGGTGGGGACGGCAGATGCTGATCTGGGGTGTCCACGTGCACGTCGGCATCTCCTCGCCGAACAAGGTGATGCCGATCATGACGTCGCTGCTCAACTACTACCCGCACCTGCTGGCGCTGTCGGCGTCGTCACCGTGGTGGACGGGCGTGGACACCGGATACGCCAGCAACCGCGCGATGATGTTTCAGCAGCTGCCCACCGCGGGGCTGCCGTTCCAATTTCAGACGTGGTCGGAGTTCGAACGCTTCGTCTACGACCAGAAGAAGACCGGCATCATCGACCACGTCGACGAAGTCCGTTGGGACATCAGGCCTTCCCCGCACCTGGGCACGCTCGAAATGCGGATCTGCGACGGCGTGTCCAACCTGCGCGAGTTGGGGGCGCTGGTCGCCCTGACCCACTGCCTGGTGGTCGATCTCGACCGCAGGCTGGAGGCCGACGAGTCGTTGCCGAGCATGCCGCCCTGGCATAACCAGGAGAACAAGTGGCGCGCCGCCCGCTACGGCCTGGACGCGGTGATCATCCTGGACGCCGACAGCAACGAGCGGTTGGTCACCGAGGATCTCGACGACGTGCTGAACCGGCTGGAGCCGGTGGCCAAGAAGCTGAATTGCGTCGACGAGCTGGCAGCGGTGGCCGACATCCCGCGGCAGGGCGCCTCCTACCAGCGGCAGCGCCGGGTCGCCGAAGAACATGACGGCGACCTGCGTGCGGTCGTCGACGCGCTGGTGGCCGAACTGGTGATCTGATGACGGAAACCCTTGTGCTGGCGATGTTTCCGCTGGAGTCGGCGCTGCTGCCCGGCCAGGACCTGCCGCTGCGGATCTTCGAGCCGCGCTATGGCGCGCTGGTGCGGCACTGCATGGACACCGGCGACCCGTTCGGCGTGGTACTGATCTCGCGGGGGCGCGAGGTCGGTGGCGGTGACGCGCGGTGCGACGTCGGCGTGTTGTCCCGGATTGCCGAATGCGCCGACCACGGCGCGGGCCGGTACACGTTGAATTGCCGTACCGGAGAACGCATTCGGGTGTCCGAATGGCTGCCCGACGACCCGTATCCGCGGGCGACGGTCGAGTTGTGGCCCGACGAGCCCGGCGATGCGGTGTCCGACGCGCAGCTGCTCGACCTCGAAGACCGGGCCATGGCCCTGTTCGAACGGATCGCGCAGGCGCGCGACATCACGCTCCCCGGCCGTGAGGTGATCCTGGGGCGGGACCGGACCGGACCGGCGGGGAAGCGCTTGTTCGCGTTGGCGTCTCGCATTCCCATCGGCACCGCCGACCGCTACTCGGTGCTGTCGGCGCCGGGGGCCGCTGAGCGCCTGATCGCGCTGCGCGAAGCCGTGGACGCGCTCGCCGAGGTGGTGGAGTTTCAGCTTTCGGAATGACGTGAAGGACGGGTGCATGAAGGTACAGCTTCAGGTCAGCGGTTCACCGGTGCGGGCGGCGGCGAGTGCCGCCGACATCGCCGCGACCGGCGCGGACGGACTGTTCACCTTCGAGGGCCAGCACGACGTCTTCTTTCCGCTGCTGATCGCCGCCGGGACGACCGGCCTGGACCTGATGACCAACGTGGCGATCGCCCCGCCGCGCAGTCCGTTGCACCTGGCGCACTCCGCCTACGACCTGCAGCTCTACAGCGGCGGCCGGTTCCGCCTCGGCCTTGGGTCGCAGATCAAGGTGCACATCGAAAAACGTTATGGCAGTAGCTGGGACAGGCCGGCGCCGCGGATGGCCGAAGCCATCGCCGCGATTAAGGCGATCTTCGCTGCGTGGGAAGGCCAGGCGCGCTTGGACTTTCGCGGCGACTTCTACACGCACACCCTCATGGCGCCCAACTTCAATCCCGGTCCCAACCCGTTCGGGCCGCCGCCGGTGCTGCTGGGTGCGCTGGGGCCGGTGATGACCCGCACCGCCGCCGAGGTTGCCGACGGTCTGTTGGTGATGCCGTTCAACAGTGCCGACCATTTCGCCGAGCGCACCGTGCCCGCGATCGGCGAGGGGCTGCGCCGCTCGGGGCGAACGTTCGACGAGTTTCAGATCATCGCTTCGGCCATGGTTGCCGTTGGCCGCGACGAGGCTGACCTGGCGACCGCGATCAACGGCGTGGCTTCCCTCATCGCGTTCTACGGCTCGACGCCGGCCTACCTGCCCGTGCTGCAGGTGGAGGGTTGGGCCGACGCCCAGCCCGAACTCAACGCGCTGTCCAAGCAGGGCCGCTTCCCGGAGATGCGCCGGCTGATCACCGACGAGATGGTGGCCCGGATCGGGATCGTCGGCACGCCCGAGGAATGCGCGCGGCAAATCGCCGCGCGGTTCGGCGAGCACGCCGACGAGGTGTGCTGTTATTTTCCCGGCTACACTGCCCGCCCCGCCGATGTCGCCGACATGATCGGCGCCCTGCACCGCGTGCCGGCCCTGCGATGAGCGCCGACCTGACGGTCGAAATCGATTGCGGCGTGGCGGTGCTCACGCTCAACCGGCCGAGCAGCTCAACGCCTACACCGCCGAGATGGGTGCGCTGCTGAGCAGGGCCTACCGGGATTGCGACGAGGACGACGACGTCCGGGCCATCGTGCTCACCGGCGCGGGCCGCGCGCTTTGCGCCGGGGCCGACTTCTCCGGCGACGCAAGCCCGTTCGACGCGCCCCGGCTCGCGCTGCGCCGCATCAGCCGCGGCGCCACCGCCCGGTGCAGCGGGCCGATGAACGCCCAGACCGCCCGGGCGGCGATGCGGCGGCGGTAGTGCAGGCGGGTGGTGAGCACCGCCCGCCGGCCGTCCTGGCGGCGCAGCGTCAGCTCGCCGCGCATCAGCGGCCCCCGGGTCGCCAGCACCAGTTCGTCGGGATCCGAACGAACGATCGGCCAGCCGATGAGGTGACCGGCCGAGCGGGGCGGACCCAGCCGCAACCGCAGCACGTTGCGGTGGATCCACAGCACCAGGCGTCCGCTCGCGCCCGGCCTGTCGCCGAGCCCGTCGCGAAAGGCTTCTTCGGCGGTGCGCGCGTCGCCGGCGGCGATGGGCACCTCGAAGACGTCCACGTAATCGGCCGCGGTCTCACCGGTCTGCGCGCGCTCGTCGAGCACCGCCGCCGCAACGCGTTTCAGGGTTCGCCGCACGACGACGCGATGCCCGCCGGAGCCGATCACCAGCGCCCGATAGGCCTTGCCGCGGATACCGGGGAAGTCCGCCCAGGTGGCCGCCCGCAACCGGGTGCGCGCGGGGCCGTCGAGCGCGTCCAGCTCGAACACCCATCGGTAGACCGCGAACCAGTGGCGACCCTTGAGCGCGAATCGCGCCGGCGGTCGGGCTTCGTCCAGGGCGAAGCCGAACGGCACGGTCGACGGATCGAGCGGATCGCGACACATCACCCGCAGCAGCGCCGCCCACGTGTCTTCGCGGCCGGCGTCGATGGTTATGGCATGCTCATCGATATAGGGTAATCGTTCCATATAGAAGGAATGTACTAGATCATGGCGCCTCCGCGGAAGCATGAAACCGATGTGATCCTCGACGCGGCCCGGGCGCTGGTGCTCGACGGCGGCCCGCGCGCGGCCAGTGTGGCCGCAATCGCGAAAGCCAGTGGCGCACCCGCGGGCACGCTGTATCACCGGTTCGGCAACCGCGACGGCATCCTGACGGCCGCGTGGCTGCGGGCGCTGGAACGCTTCCAGACGCGGGCACTGGCCGCCGACGGCGACACCCCGACCGACACCGCCCTGGCGATGGCCGTGTCCGCCGTCGGCTTCGCGCGCTCCCTGCCCGAGGACGCCCGGCTGTTGTTGACGATCCGGCCCGGCGACCTGCTCGACGACGAGCCGGACGCCGCGTTCCAGCGGACGCTCGCCGCGATGAACGCCCCGCTGACGCGGCGCGTCGCCGATCTGGCAAAGCAGTTGTATGGGAACGCCAAACCGCGATCGATCGACGCCGTCGCGCGGGCGGTCGCCGACCTGCCGTATGCGGTGGTGCGCCGCCACGCGCACGATGACCCGATGCCGGCCTGGCTGGAAAGGGACGTGGCGGCGTCGGCCCGGGCCGTGCTACAGAGCTTTGGCGAACGCCCGTAGCGACTCGACTTGCAAGGGAACTAAAGAGGGACGGACGTTTTCGTGGGCGGCTGCGAGGTCGGCGGCCGTCACGTCGGTGGCGTCGATGGATCGGCGCATGGCGGTCAGTGCGGCCTCCCGCAGCAGCGCCACGCAGTCGGCGGCGCTGTAGCCGTCGAGTCCTGCCGCCACCCGGTCCAGCTCGACGTCGTCGCTCAGCGGAATGGATTTGCCTGCCGTGCGCAGGATTTCGTGCCGCGCCGCGGCGTCCGGCGGTTCGACGAAAACCAGCCGCTCCAGCCGGCCGGGGCGCAGCAGCGCGGGATCGATCAGGTCCGGCCGGTTGGTGGCGCCCAGCACGACCACGTCGCGCAGCGGGTCGACACCGTCGAGCTCGGTCAGCAGGGCGGCCACCACCCGATCGGTCACGCCCGAATCGAAGCTCTGCCCGCGCCGCGGCGCCAGCGCGTCCACCTCGTCGAGGAACACCAGCGACGGCGCCGAATCCCGGGCCCGCCGAAACAGTTCGCGCACGGCCTTTTCCGAGCTGCCCACCCATTTGTCCATCAGCTCGGAGCCCTTTACGGCGTGCACGGACAGCTGCCCGGTGCTGGCCAGGGCCCGCACGATGAAGGTCTTGCCGCAGCCCGGTGGCCCGTACAGCAGCACCCCGCGCGGCGGCTCCACGCCCAGCCGCGCGAAGGTGTCTGGATGCTGTAGCGGCCACAACACCGCCTCCGTCAGCGCCTGTCTGGCCTCGGCCATGTCGCCGACGTCGTCGAGCGTGATGTTGCCGACGCTGACTTCCTCACTCGCCGAGCGGGACAACGGCCGGATGACGGTCAGCGCACCGGCCAGATCCTCTTGTTTCAGCTCGGGCGGTTGGCCGTCGGCGCTGGCCCGCGACGCCGCGCGCAGCGCCGCCTCGCGCACCAGCGCGGCCAGGTCGGCGACGACGAAACCCGGTGTACGAGAAGCGATCTCGTCGAGGTCGAGGTCGCCGGTGGGCACGTTCCGCAGCAGCGACTCCAGCAGCGCTTTGCGGGTGCCGGCGTCGGGAAGCGGCAGGGCCAGCTCGCGGTCGCACAGATCGGGGGCGCGCAGCCGGGCGTCGAGCTGGTCGGGTCGCGCCGACGTGGCGATCAGGGGGACGCCCTCGCTGGCCACGGCGGTACGCAGCTCGGCCAGAATCAGCGAGGCGACGGGTTCGGCGGTGGCCGGCAGCAGGGCGTCGACGTCGGTGATCAGCAACACGCCGCCCCCGTCGCGGACGGTCTGCACGGCCGAAGCGACTGCCTTGAGCCGGTTTTCGGCGCCCAGCGCGCCGACCTCCGGGCCGTCCAGGGTGACCAGCCTGCGGTCGCCGCACACCGCGCGCACCAGCGTCACCTTGCCCACGCCTGCCGGACCCGACACCAGCACGCCCAGGTTGGCACCGGCGCCCAACGCCTTGAGCAGGTGCGGTTCATCGAGCGCCAGCTTGAGCCATTCGACGAGCTTGGCCGCCTGCGGCTGAGTGCCTTTCAGTTCCTCGACGACCATCTCCGGCCGGGCGATCTCGACCGAAATCTGCGGCGCGGCCCCGGCGCCGAACGGCACCCCGGCGCCCCAGGTGACCAGCGAGTTGGGTTGCACGCTCACCGGTCCCGCGGGATCGACGCCGGTGACGGTGAGCAGCTCCGAGGTCCAGCTGATGCCCACCGCGGTGGCCAGCGCGCGGGTGGCCTCCGACGTCGAGGTGCCCGGACCCAGGTCGCGGGGCAGCAACGACACGGCGTCGCCCACGGTGATCACCTTGCCCAGCAACGCTTGTCGCAGCGTGACCGGCGTGACCGACTGGGTGGCCAGCGCCGAGCCGGACAGCGTCACCGACCGCGCGCCGTAGACGGTGACGGTGCCGACGACCACCGCGGTCCCCTCGCGCAGTCCCGCGTTGGACAGCGTCACGTCGTCGAGCAGCACGGTGCTGACCGGCGTGTCCGGGCCGGCCAGCCCCGCGACGGCCGCCGTGGTGCGCGACCCGATCAGCGACACCGCGTCCCATTCCCGAATCCCCAGTGCGGCAATGGCATTCGGGTGCAAGCGGATGACGCCGCGCCTCGAGTCGACGGCGGAGGTGTTCAGCCGGGCTATCAGGGTGAGCTGACGGGCCGAGCTGTCACTCACGGCAAGCGCCTGCCCGGCTTGCGCAGGCCCAGCCGCGCCACCGACCGGCGGTTGGGCTGCGCCCGGCGGATCGCCCGCCGCGCGGCGCGGCGCTGCTTGGGTGCGTCGTCCCACGCCTCGGGGTGCGCGGCCAGCCAGCGCGAGTTGCGGATGGCGAACGGTATGTGGCACAGGTAGGCGACGATGATCACCCAGATCAACATGTAGGGGGCCAGCACCGCGGCCGCCGCGCAGATCGCCAAGACCGCCAGCAGGGGCGCCGCCCAGCTCGGCGGCACCGCGACGGCGTGCATCTTGCGCATCGGGATCTTGCTGACCATCAGTATCGAGGTCCCGG
Organism: Actinomycetota bacterium; assembly: GCA_036338755.1. Classification (GTDB taxonomy): domain Bacteria; phylum Actinomycetota; class Actinomycetes; order Mycobacteriales; family Mycobacteriaceae; genus Mycobacterium. The sequence continues at coordinate 77,288 of JAYZBN010000037.1, forward strand.
TGATCCAGATGCACAGGAACAGCGGCGACGTCCACCAGCCGTCACCGAACTGCAGCTTGAGTCCGATGAGACCGATCATCGAGATCGCGCCGGCCGGCGCGGGCATGCCGACGAAGAATTCGTGCGCGTAGGAGGGCTGGGTGCCGTCGTCCTGTAAGGCGTTGAACCGCGCCAGCCGCAACACCACGCAGACCGCATAGAGCAGGATCACCACCCACCCGGCCGGCGAGGTGGTCAGCAGCGTCACGTACAGCACGATCGCGGGCGTCACGCCGAAGTTCACCGCGTCGGCCAGCGAGTCGATCTCTTCGCCCATCCGCGACTGGGCGTCCAGGATGCGGGCCACTCGCCCGTCGAGTCCGTCCAGGATGGCGGCCGCGGCGATCAGCGCCATCGCCGCCTTGGGCTGGTGTTCGAGGGCGAACCGGATCGACGTCAGCCCCGCGCACACGGAGAGCACCGTCATGGCGCTCGGCAGGATCTGCAGGTTGACCGCCGGGCGCCCGCGCGGCTTGCTGATCATCGCAGCTCGGCCAAGACGGTCTCGCCGGCGATCGCGCGCTGGCCCACTTTCACCAGCGGTTCGCAACCCGCCGGCAGGTAGGTGTCCAGCCGGGAGCCGAACCGGATCAGGCCGTAGGTGTCACCGATCGACAGCTTGTCCCCGACGTGCGCGTCGCAGATGATGCGCCGGGCGAGCAGCCCGGCGACCTGCACCGCGACCACGTCCGCGCCGCTGGCGGTGCGCAGGTGCAGGCTGGTGCGCTCGTTCTCGGTGCTGGCGGTGGCCAGGTCGGCCGAGCCGAACCGGCCCGGGCGGTGCTGCACGGCGAGCACCTCGCCACTGACCGGGGCGCGCTGCACGTGGGCGTCCAGCAGCGACAGGAAGATGCTGACTCGCGGCAGGGGGGCGTCGCCCATGCTCAGTTCGGCGGGCGGGGCGGCGAAGTCGATCACGCAGACCTCGCCGTCGGCGGGAGCGACGATCGCTCCGGGCCGGGTGGGCGGCACCCGCGGTGGATGACGGAAGAATCCCGCGCAGGCGCCGGCGGCCAGCAGGCCCGCCCGTCGCACCCATCGGTGCTTGCGGCCGACGAGGGCCAGCGCCAGTCCGGCGCCGATGAACGGCCGCCCGGCCGGATGGACCGGCGGGATGGCGGAGCGCACCAGCTCCAGCGCATGTTGCGGGCTGAAGCCGGGGTCTTGAGCCGAGGGGCCGATAGTGCGGGGGCGTCGTGCCACGCGGCCATCTTAGAGCCCACGGCTGATTCGTAGCCGCCCGCAAAGGGAACGCCCACCTTCGACATGCAAACGGACGATCGGCGCGCGCCGCAGTTGCCCCGGGCGAAGGTGACGGTCACCGCCGTATTCATCGCGCACGGTTTGGTGTTCTCCTCCTGGGCCGCTCACATTCCCCACGTCAAGGCCGAGCTCGGCCTGTCCGATGCGGCGCTGGGAACCGCGCTGTTCGGCGCGCCGCTGGGGTCGGTGGTGGCCACGCTGCTCAGCCACTGGGCGCTGCCGCGCTGGGGCAGCCACCGGCTGATCCCGATCACGGTGGCGGGCTATGTCGCGGCCGGAACGACCGTGGGCCTCGTCGGATCCGCCGCCGCGCTGTTCGGTGCGCTCGCGCTGTGGGGGTTTTTCCAGGGGGCGCTGGACGTCGCGATGAACACCCAGGCGGGCACGGTCGAGCGCCTCGCCATGGCTCCGATCATGGCGCGATTCCACGGCATGTGGAGCGTCGGGGCGTTGGCGGGGGCGTTGGTGGGCGCGGCGTGCGTCAGCGTGGGCGTCGGCCTGACCGCCCAGCTGGCGGGGCTGGGGCTGGTCGTCCTGATCGTGGTGGAACCGCTGACCCGTCGCCTCATCCCCGACGCGGCCGACGCCGCCGCGTCACCGGCACCGGCGCGCGGCAGGCGCGCCTGGATGACGCCGGCGGTGGCGATCCTGGCCGCGGTGTCGTTCGCGTCGTTTCTGTGCGAAGGCGCCGCCACCGACTGGTCGGCCAACTACCTGCGCAGCGTCGTCGGCGCCGGCCCGGGCGTCGCCGCGCTGAGCTACGCCGCCTACACGTGCGCGATGGTCATCACCCGGTTCGGCGCACCCCGGCTGCACGCGCGGGTGTCCAGCCGCCGGCTGCTGCCGGCGCTGGCGCTGGTGGCCGTCGTGGGCGTGAGCGTCATGCTGGCCGCCGCCGACTCCTGGGTCAGCGTGCTGGGTTTCGCCACCCTGGGCGTCGGTGTGGCGCTGCTGGTGCCCACCGCCTTCAGCGCGGCCTACGGCGCGAGCGGCGCCGGATCGGCGATCGCCCTCGTGGCCGCGACCGGCTGGCTGGGCTACCTGCTGGGGCCGCCGTTGATCGGCCACCTGTCCGGCCGGGTGGGGCTGTCGGCGGCGCTGGTCACCATCCCGGTGATGATGTCGGTCGTCGGCGTCGCGATCCGTTGCACCCCGGCTTTCGACAAGGCCGACGAGTTCCATCGGGACGTGGCCACGCCCGCCGGTTAGACCTCGCTAGCGCAGATCCCACACCTGCAGCTTGGTTCCCTCGGGCACCTCGACGACGTCCTCGGGGATGTCCAGCAGGCCGTTCGCCGACGCCAGCCAGCGCAGGTGGTGCGACGCCGGCGGTCCGTAACTGGTGACCGTGCTGCCGTCGTCGTCGAGCACCGCGCGCCGGAATTGCCGCTTGCCGCGCGGCGACGTCAGCGACTCGGCGAGGACGGCCGTGCGGTGCGGGCGTTCGGGGTCCGGCAGGCCCATGGCCCTGCGCAGCGCGGGCCGGATGAACACCTCGAAGGACACCAGCGCGCTGACCGGGTTGCCCGGCAGCGTGACGATCGTGGCGCCGGCCACCCGTCCCACACCCTGCGGCATGCCCGGCTGCATGGCGACCTTGACGAATTCCACGCCCTGGTCGCCCTCGCGCCCGAAGGCGTCCTTGACCACCTCGTAGGCGCCGGCGCTGACGCCGCCGCTGGTGATGATCAAATCGGAGTCGGCCGCGTATCGGTCGATGATCGAACTGAATTGCGCCACTTCGTCTTCCGCGGTCGCGACGGCGACCAGGTCCGCGCCCGCATCCCGGACGGCACCGGCCAGCATGATCGAGTTGGACTCGTAGATCTGCCCCGGCAGCAGCGGCGTGCCCGGGGTCACCAGCTCAGATCCGGTCGAGATCACCAGCACGCGCTGGCGCGGGATCACCGGCAACTCGGCGATGCCCAGCGCCGCCACCAAGCCGAGCACCGCCGGCGTCACGACCTGACCCTGACGCAGGACCGTGGTGCCGGGGGAGACGTCCTCGCCCGCGCGGCGGATGTGCTTGCCGGCCGTGCGGGGAGCGCGGATCGACACCACGTCCGCGCCGCCGTCGGTCTCCTCCACCGGCACGACCGCCGTCGCCCCGGCCGGCAGGGGCGCGCCCGTCATGATCCGGTGCGCCGTGCCGGGCTGCAGCGTCAGTTCGTCGGTGCGCCCGGCCGGAATGTCCTCGGCGACGCGCAACACCACCGGGTTCTCGGGCGTGGCGCCCGCCGTGTCTTCGGCGAGCACCGCGTAGCCATCCATTGCGGAGTTGTCGAAGACCGGCAGCGCCAGCTGCGCCACCACGTCCGCGGCCAGCACCAGGCCCTGGGCATCGGGCAGCGGGACCGCGGCCGGCGGGCGCGCGCGAATCAACCCGGTGACGATCCGCTGATGTTCGGCGACTGAGCGCATCGGAGCCATTATCTCCCGTGTCAGACCGGGAAGCTGACGCCGGTGAGTTCTTCGGAGACGGCCCAGAGCCGGCGCTGCAGCTCCGCGTCGTGGGACTGGGCGCTGGATTTCACGAGCTTCGGGCGGCCACGCTGCTCGAGGAAGCCGGACGGGCCGTAGTACTGCCCGCCCTCGACGGCCGGGTCGGTGGCGGCCCGCAGCGTGGGCAGCGCGCCCATGGCCGGGCTCTGGAACAGCACCGGGCCCAGCACGGCCTGCACCGGCCGCAAGACGCTTGGCAGGTTGCGGGCCAGCTCGGTGTTGGAACCGCCCGGATGCGCCGCGACGGCAATGGTCTTCGCGTCGGCCTTGGCCGCCAGCCGGCGCTGCAGCTCGTAAGTGAACAGCAGGTTGGCGAGCTTGGATTGCCCGTAGGCGGCGATCCGGTCGTACCCGTGCTCGAACTGCAGGTCGTCGAAGTGGATCGCGGCCCGCAGCCGGTGCCCGAGGCTGCTGACCGTCACCACCCGCGAATCCCGCACCACCAGCAGGCTTTCCAGCAACAGCCCGGTCAGCGCGAAGTGGCCCAGATGGTTGGTGCCGAACTGCAACTCGAACCCGTCTGCGGTGACCTGCCTGGGCGTCCACATCACCCCGGCGTTGTTGATCAGCAGGTCGATGCGCGGGTAGGACGCGCGCAGCGCGTCGGCGGCCGAGCGGATCGCGTCCAGGGAGGTCAGATCCAGGTGCTGCAATGTGACGTCTACTTTTCCGCGCCCTTGGCCCCCGGCGGCGACGATGCGCGACAGCGCCGCGTTGCCCTTCTCCAGGTTTCGCACGGCGAGCACGACGTGCGCGCCGCGGCAGGCCAGTACGGCGGCCGTCTCGTAACCGATGCCGGTGTTGGCGCCGGTCACGACGACGACGCGGCCGCTCTGATCCGGGACGTCACCCTCCGACCATGAGCGGGTCTGGGCGTCGTTGGAAGGCATGGCCCAAAACATACCCATCGGTTCTGCTGACGAGCGGATCGGCGGGTGGGCACGGCGACGTATGGTGAGAACGTGATCACCGGTTTGGCTCACACCGGGGTGTGCGTTCCGGATTGCGAGGCCGCGGTGGCGTTCTACCGCGATGTGCTCGGGCTGCGTGTCCTCTCGCCGCCATATGTCATGTCTGGCAACGCCATTCGCGACGACATGGGTGAGCTGGTGGCCGATCCCAGCATGAAGGCGGCCATCCTCGGATTCGAGGATGACGGTGACAGGGTGCTCGAGGTGATCGAATACCTCGGAGCCGACGGCGGGCCCCCCGATGAGGGGCGTACGCTGACCGATCCCGGGCTCTCGCACGTCGGGCTGGTCTGTGCGGACATCGACGCCACCCGGGCTGAACTGGAGTCCAAGGGGGTGCGCTTCCTGGTCAGCGGAATCGCGGACGTCGCGCGGGTTCGTACCACCTGGTTCGTCGATCCATGGGGGGTGGTGTTCATCCTGGTCGAAAAGAGCCGGCCCGAGCGACCGTACTTCGCGCAATGGACGTAGCGGCCCCGAAGCCGTCGGTCGGGATCATCGGCGCCGGCGCCGGCGGCATCGCGATGGCGATCCAGCTCGCCGACGCGGGCTACGATTTCACGATCTTCGACCGGGCCGACGGATTCGGTGGAACCTGGCGCCACAACACTTTTCCGGGCGCGGCCTGTGACGTCCCGTCCCATCTGTACTCGTATTCCTTTGCGCCCAACCCGCGTTGGAGCAAGACCTATGCCAATCAGCCCGAGATCCTTGCCTATCTCGAGAGGGTGGCGGCCGAGCACAGGCTGGCGGGGCGCCTAAGGGCCAACACCGCGATCACCACCGCGCGCTGGTCGGACTCGCGGCGCCGCTGGACGCTGACCAGTGCTGACGGCCGACAGCACGACTTCGATGTGGTGGTCAGCGCTGTCGGCATGCTCGATGTGCCGTATGTCCCGGACATTGTGGGGGACAAGCGATTTCGCGGACGCCGATTTCATTCCTCGCGCTGGGACCACAGCAAGTCGACGGACGGCGAACGCGTCGCTTCCATCGGCACCGGTGCCAGCGCGATCCAATACGTGCCCGCGATAGCGCGAAAGACGGCCCACCTGACCGTGTTTCAGCGAACCCCGATATGGATCGCGCCGCGATTCGACTTCCCGTTCACCACCGACCAACACGAGCTGTTCGAACGCGAACCGGCCGCCGCGCAGAAGCTGCGCGATGAGGCCTTCGACGCTTACGAGTCGGCCAGCTTCGACGTTGACCACCCACAGACCCTCGAAGCGACTGAGCTCGCCCGCAGTTACCTGGCCCGCAAGGTAACCGACCCCGAGTTGCGAGCGAAGCTGACGCCGAACTATCCCGCCGGATGCAAGCGGCCGCTGATGTCGCGCGAGTGGTACCCCACGTTCGCGCTGCCCAATGTCAGCCTGGAAACGACCCCGATCGCCGAATTGACCGAACGCGGGGTCCGCACCGCCGACGGCGTCGAACACCGCGTCGACACCATCATCTACGGCACCGGGTTCACCGCCGCCGACTATCTGGCCAGCATCGACGTGTACGGATCCGGCGGCCGCCGCCTTCGCGACGACTGGAGTGACGGCGCCGAGGCTTACCTGGGCACACTGGTGACGGGGTATCCGAATTTCTTTGTGCTGTATGGCCCCAACACCAACGGCGTCAACTCGATCATCTACATCCACGAGGCGCAGACCACCTTCGTCCGGCACATCCTCGAGGTGATGGGCGGCCGCGGGGCGCGCACCGTCGAGGTGACGGCCGAGGCGCAGCGCCGCTACAACGACGAGATCCAGGCCGCGATGGCGGGCAAGGTCTGGCTGGCCTGTACCAACTACTTTCGGCATCCCAGTGGGAAGGTCGTGACCCAATTGCCCTATAGCGGAAGGGCATTCTTCGAGCGCACTCGCCGAATGGTCGCCGAGGACTATCTGCTGTGCCCGTAGTCCGCGCTCGCGTTAGTGCAAAGGTCTACTGCACCCAGAAATTATCGTGGCGGATGAACCACTCCCGGCGCTCGTCGTCGGTCATGTCGGCCAGCGCCGCGAAGCCCTCGAAGTAGGCCTCACGGGGTGCGCCGGGTGCGAACAACATCAGGATCGACGCCGGTTCGTCCGCCTCGTTGCGGAAGCCGTGCACGCCGCCGGGCGGGACGTACAGGAAGTCGCCCTGATGTCCGTCCGCCCACTGTGTGCCGTCGTAGAGCTTCATCGTTCCGGACAACACGAAGAACGCCTCGGACATGGCGCGGTGGAAGTGCGCCGGGGGCCCGCCGCCGGCCGGGGCGATGTCGACGCGGTAGAGGCCGTAGTCGCCGGCGGTGTCTTGCTGGTTGGCCAGGTAGTGGTACTTGACCCCGGACGTCTCATAGTCGGGCGGCTGATCGGCCCGCTTGAGCCAGGCGCTGATCTCCGGTTCGTCTTTGGTGTATCGGGCGGGTGGGTAGGGCGGCACGACGAGGGACATGGTTCCAGTGTGCGCATAGCATCGCCGGTGTGGACCGATCGCCCGCCGAAGATGTTCGCGTGCAACGGCTGCTCGACGCCGAACGCAAAGCCGCGCAGCTGTTCGACGAGATCGAGCGGCGGGCCATGATCCGCCCCGGGCTGGCGGAGAAGGAACTCTCCGACCGGATCCACCACCTCGCCGGCGAGATGTTCGGGGTGACCCGGCACTGGCATCGGCGGATCGTGCGGGCCGGGGAGAACACGCTGCAGCCGTTCCAGGAACGCCCGCCGGACCGCGTGATCGTCGACGACGACATCGTTTTTCTCGACCTGGGCCCGATCTTCGAGGAGTGGGAGGCCGATTTCGGGCGGACGTTCGTGCTCGGCGGCGACCCCCACAAGGCGGCCGTTCGCGACGCCCTGCCGCGCGTGTGGGAGGCCGGCCGCGAGCACTTCGCCGGCCACCCCGACATCACCGGCGCCGAGCTGTTCGACTACGTCGTCGGGGTGGCCGGCGCCGAGGGGTTCGAGTGGGGCAGCCGCATCGCGGGCCATCTGATCGGCGAGTTCCCGCACAAGAAGATCGCCGGCCCGGGCGTCGAGTGGTACATCATGCCCGGGTCGACGAAGCCGATGCGCCGCACCGACCCGCGCGGCCGCATCTGCCACTGGATCCTGGAGATCCACCTCATCGATCGCGCGCGCGGCTTCGGCGGCTTCTACGAGCAGCTGCTCGACGTGAGCTAAACGGGGTACGTCACGCCGGTCAGTTGCTCCGACACCGTCCACAACCGGCGCTGGCGATCGGCGTCGTGGGACTTCTTGCTGGAGCCCACGATCGTCGGGTAGCCGCGCGTCTGCCCGAAGCCGTCGGGCCCGTAGTACTGCCCACCGAGCACCGCGGGGTCGGTGGCCGCACGCAGGGTGGGCAGCGCGCCCATGGCCGCGTCCTGAGCAACCCTCGAGAAGAACAAGTCGACAGCGGGCTTCAGCAGCGTGGGCGTGTAGCGGCCCAATTCGGTGTTTGAACCACCGGGGTGCGCGGCCGCGGCGATCGTCGTGCCGTGCTGGGCAAGCCGTCGCTGCAGTTCGTAGGTGAACAGCAGGTTGGCGAGCTTGGCTTGCCCGTAGGCGGCCACCCTGTTGTAGCGGCGTTCCCACTGCAGGTCATCGAAGTGGATGTCGGCCAGGATGCGGTGGCCGACGCTGCTGACCGTGACGATCCGCGAGCCGGCGACCGGCAGCAGCCGGTCCAGCAACAGGCCGGTGAGGGCGAAGTGGCCCAGGTGGTTGGTGCCGAACTGCAGCTCGAAGCCGTCCTTGGTGTTCGACTTCGGCGTGTACATCACCCCGGCGTTGTTGATCAGCAGGTCGATGCGGTCGTGCGCGGATCGCAGCTGCTCGGCCGCCGCCCGGACCGACGCCAGCGACGTGAGGTCGAGTTCGGTCAGCGCGACGTCCGCATGCGGGCTCTGGGCGGTGATCCGTGCCGCCGCTTCCTTGCCCTTGTCCAGGTTGCGCACCGCCAGCACCACATGGGCGCCGTGGTCGGCCAGCGCCAGGGCCGTCTCGTAGCCCAGGCCGGTGTTGGCTCCGGTGATGACGGCGACCCGTCCGGTCTGGTCGGGAATGTCCGCGGTGGTCCACTTGCCCATGAGAGGCTCCTTGAACTTGTAAAGTAAACGGGGCGATCGCTCCGGTTGATTGTGCCACTATATGGAACGCACGCCCCGCTTTGCAATTTCTTTGGTTCGAGGAGTGAACAGATGGCGCAGCCCGCACGGCCGCTGCGCGCCGATGCCGCGCGCAACCGGGCGCGCGTGCTGGAAGTCGCCTACGAAACCTTCGCGGCCGAGGGTCTCGCGGTGCCCATCGACGAGATCGCGCGGCGGGCCGGCGTGGGGGCCGGCACCGTCTATCGGCACTTCCCGACGAAGGAGTCGCTGTTCCAGGCGGTCATCGAGGACCGCATGCAGCGGCTGGTCGACGACGGCCGCGCCCTGCTGGATTCCGAAGGGTCCGGCGAGGCGCTCTTCACCTTCCTGCGGTCGATGGTGCTGCACTGGGGCGCGACGGACCGCGGCCTGGCCGACGCGCTCGCCGGGCTCGGCATCGACATCGCCACCGCCGCCCCCGACGCCGAGGACGCGTTCCTGGCCATGCTCGACGAGCTGCTACGGGCCGCGCAGCGCGCCGGCTCCGCGCGCTGCGACATCGGGGTGCGCGAAGTGAAGGCGATCATGGTCGGGTGCCAGGCGATGGAGGCCTACAACTCGGACTTGGCCGAGCGGGTGACCGACGTCGTCGTCGACGGTTTACGCGTTCGGCGATAGGGCTGACCAGTTCTTGCACTCGACATAGGCGAGTGCTAAGAATGACGTTGGCACTCGCGACCGGCGAGTGCTAGGTCGGGACGGTGAGGCCAGGGCCGCGCCAAGCGGAAGACACCTAGCCGTCCGTCGCGGGCACTGCACCCGGCCACAGCGTTGATGGGGCGACCCGACAAGCGGTCGCCCTGAGTGTCACCCCATATATTCGGAGGAATCACTTCGCAATGGCCAAGACAATTGCGTACGACGAAGAGGCCCGTCGCGGCCTCGAGCGAGGGCTGAACGCCCTCGCCGACGCGGTAAAGGTGACGTTGGGTCCCAAGGGCCGCAACGTCGTCCTGGAGAAGAAGTGGGGCGCCCCCACGATCACCAACGATGGGGTTTCCATCGCCAAGGAGATCGAGCTGGAGGACCCCTACGAGAAGATCGGCGCCGAGCTGGTCAAGGAAGTCGCCAAGAAGACCGACGACGTGGCCGGTGACGGCACGACGACGGCCACGGTTCTGGCCCAGGCGCTGGTCCGCGAGGGCCTGCGCAACGTCGCGGCCGGCGCCAACCCGCTGGGTCTGAAGCGCGGCATCGAAAAGGCCGTCGAGAAGGTCACCGAGACCCTGCTCAAGTCGGCCAAAGAGGTCGAGACCAAGGACCAGATCGCTGCCACCGCGGCCATCTCCGCGGGCGACCAGTCGATCGGCGACCTGATCGCCGAGGCGATGGACAAGGTCGGCAACGAGGGCGTCATCACGGTCGAGGAGTCCAACACCTTCGGCCTGCAGCTCGAGCTCACCGAGGGCATGCGGTTCGACAAGGGTTACATCTCGGGCTACTTCGTCACCGACGCCGAGCGTCAGGAAGCCGTCCTCGAGGACCCCTTCATCCTGCTGGTCAGCTCCAAGGTGTCGACCGTCAAGGACCTGCTGCCTCTGCTGGAGAAGGTCATCCAGGCCGGTAAGCCGCTGCTGATCATCGCCGAGGACGTCGAGGGCGAGGCTTTGAGCACCCTGGTCGTCAACAAGATCCGCGGCACCTTCAAGTCGGTGGCCGTCAAGGCCCCCGGCTTCGGTGACCGCCGCAAGGCGATGCTGCAGGACATGGCCATCCTCACCGGCGGCCAGGTCATCAGCGAAGAGGTCGGCCTGTCGCTGGAGAGCGCCGACGTCGCCCTGCTGGGTAAGGCCCGCAAGGTCGTCGTCACCAAGGACGAGACCACCATCGTCGAGGGCGCCGGTGACTCCGACGCCATCGCCGGCCGGGTGGCCCAGATCCGCAGCGAGATCGAGAACAGCGACTCCGACTACGACCGCGAGAAGCTGCAGGAGCGCCTGGCCAAGCTGGCCGGCGGTGTTGCGGTGATCAAGGCCGGGGCCGCGACCGAGGTCGAGCTCAAGGAGCGCAAGCACCGCATCGAGGACGCGGTCCGCAACGCCAAGGCCGCCGTCGAGGAGGGCATCGTCGCCGGTGGTGGCGTGGCCCTGCTGCACGCGACCCCGTCGCTGGACGAGCTGAAGCTCACCGGTGACGAGGCGACCGGCGCCAACATCGTCCGCGTGGCGCTCGAGGCTCCGCTGAAGCAGATCGCCTTCAACGGCGGTCTGGAGCCCGGCGTTGTGGCCGAGAAGGTCCGCAACTCGCCCGCCGGTACCGGCCTGAACGCCGCCACCGGTGAGTACGAGGACCTGCTGAAGGCCGGCGTCGCCGACCCGGTGAAGGTCACCCGTTCGGCGCTGCAGAACGCGGCGTCCATCGCGGGCCTGTTCCTCACCACCGAGGCCGTCGTCGCCGATAAGCCGGAGAAGGCGGCCGCACCCGCGGGCGACCCGACCGGTGGCATGGGCGGCATGGACTTCTAAGTCCACGACTCGAGTACGGGAAAGCCCGGCCCCCACAAGGGGCCGGGTTTTTCGTGTGCGCCGAGCGTGAACTCAGGGCGGGATTCCGGCGATTTGCCCGCCCTGGTTTCACGTTCGGCGCGCCGGGCCCGAAACCCGCCTTGTACGTTGAACGCCGTGGCCCTTCCGACTCCCTCACCCACCAGCACCGCCGTCGTGACCGGCGCCTCGTCGGGCATCGGCGCCGACATCGCCCGCGAGCTGGCCGCCCGCGGACACGGCGTCACGCTGGTCGCCCGCCGCGAAGAGCGGCTTCGCGAGCTGGCCGACGAGCTGGCCGGCCGCATCCGTGTCGAGGTGATCGCCTGCGACGTCGGCGATTCCGCCTCCCGCGCCGACCTCTTCGAAGAGGTCGAGCGTCGCGGCCTGACCGCCGACATCCTGGTCAACAATGCCGGCATCGGCACCATCGGCTCGGTGACGACCACGTCCGTCGACGACGAGATCGCCCAGGTGCGGGTCAACGTCGAGGCCGTCATCGATCTGACCACCCGCGCGGTCCAGCGGATGGTGCCGCGCAAGAAGGGCGCGATCCTCAACGTCGGATCCACCGCGGGCTACCACCCCTTCCCGGGGCAGGTGGGCTACGCCGCCACCAAGGCGTTCGTGATCACCTACACCGAGGGGCTGCGCGGCGAACTCACCGGCACCGGGATCACCGTCGCGTTGCTGAACCCCGGCCCGGTGCGCACCGAATTCCTGAAGAGCGCCGGCATGGACGAGCGGACCTTCGCCGACGCGTTCCCGAAGTTCCTGTGGAAGCCGGCGCGCGACGTGGCACGCACCGGCATCGACGCGCTCGACGGCGACCGCGGAACCGTGATCCCCGGCCTGCCAAGCCAGATCAGCACCAGGCTGTTTCAATTCATGCCGCGGCGGGTGCTGTTGCCGTTACTGAAGAACCAGCATCCGGGACTGCGCAGGGACCGGTCAGTGGGCTAAGGGCCAGGGCCGCATCCAGCCCTCCACCGGCAGCGCGAGCGCGTTGCACAGCGTGCAGATCGTGCGATACCAGCCCACGGCCGTGAGCAATTCGATGCGCTGCTCGTCGTCGAGAAAGCCGCCCAGCGCGCTCCACGTCGCCTCCGACCAGGTGCCGGTGCGCTCGAGTTCGTCCACCGCCTCGATCAGCGTCCGCTCGGCCGGGCTCCACCGTGGGTCGTCGGGGCCACCGGTGACCAGCGCGTCGCACTCGTCTTCGCTGACGCCCGCGATCGGGCCCCAGAACGCCGCCTGTCCGCCCCACTCGTACTGACAGCGCAGCAGCGCACAGCTGCGAAGGATGGCGATGGTCCGCGTCCGGCCCGGCAAAAGCGCTGCGACATAAAGGGATTCGCCAAGCTTACGCAAACGGGAGGCCAGCGCCGGATGGCGCTGCAGGCAACGCACCAACAGCAGCGGCTCATAGGTGCGATCGGGGTGGCCCCAGCTGTTGATGCCAGTGGCATCTTCTTCGCTCCACGGCGGAGCGAGCGGTGCGACGCGGCTCACGGATGAGACTGTACGGCCCTGGCCCGATGGCGGCGACCCGCTAGCCCGGCAGCGAGAACACCACGCAGTCGTGCAGGCAGCCCCTCGCCGCGTCGGGGGAGTCGGCGTCGCGGTGCAGCAGCGCGCGGGTGGGAACCACGGTCAGGCGGGCGGTCTCCGCGCCGGCGTCGGTCACCGAGGCGGTGCCGTCGACGATCAGCGAATAACCGCCGGGTTCGGCGGGCGGCCACAACAGGGTCACGTCGGCGCGCCGGGCGAGGTTGTTGCGGGTTCGCCCGCCGATGAGTCCGACGTCGAGAGTGGCCTCGCGCAGCTGCGGCTCGACCGTCACGGTGTGCGCCCGGTAGTCGTCGTCGACCGTGATCAAGTAGGCGTACGGGTAGTCGGCCAGCGCGTTGGCCAGCGCCTGGAGATCGACCTTCTTCTTGGTGCGCATGACCTTCCAGGATAGGCGCGGGATTTACTGCGGCACCGGGCGCGTGACGGCGGCGCCGGCGTTGGCGAAGCCGAGGTTACGCAGCACCTCGTTCCAGGGCGGCAACTTGGCCACGGCCGCCGAGGCGTCGGCGTGGTAGCCGAACATCGCCGCCACGTCCGAGGCCCACATCTGCTCATAGGCGGCCTCGATGTCGGCGATGGCCGGGGTGTTCTGGCCAAGGTGGTTGTTGGCCGCCAAGGCCGTCACCAAGGCGCGGTTGGCCGCCACCACCGCGGGCTGCACCGTGGCGGCAAGCGCCACCTCGAATGCGGTGGCGATGGCCGACGCCTGGTGCGAGACCGCCTGGGCCTGCGCGGCCGCTGCGCTGAGCCAGCTCACGTATCGGCTGGCCACGGACATCATGGCCGTCGACGATGCGCCCTGCCACGACCCGCTGGCCAGATCCGAGGTCACCAAAGAAAATGACGATGCCGACGAGGCCAACTCTCCGGCCAGCCCGTCCCATGCCGCCGCGGCAGCAAGCAGCGGCCCGGGACCGGGACCGGAAAAAATAAGTGCCGAGTTGACCTCTGGCGGCAACCACGCAAAATGCGGGTTCGTCACCGACCCAACTTAGCTGCTATATGCCGCTTTTCGCGGCGTTATCCCGCGGGTACGGGAACGGGCTGACGCCCACGCACCAACTTGCCTGGACGGGCGTCGGTCGGGACGCCGTTTTCGGCGATCACTTCTCCGGCCACGATCGTGGCGACATACCCTTCGGCGGTCTGATCCAGGCGCCGGCCCCCGGCCGGCAGGTCGTAGCTGATCATCGGCTTGTGCAGCCGAAGGGCGGCGTGGTCGATGACATTGAGATCGGCCTTGTAGCCGACCGCGATGCGCCCGCGGTCACCCAGCCCCGCGATGCGGGCCGGCACCGAGGTGAGCTCGCGAACCGCTTCGGGCACGCTGAACCGACCGGCCTTGCGGTCGCGCGCCCAATGCGTCAGGAAGTAGGTCGTGTAGCTGGCGTCGCAGATCATCCCGTAGTGCGCGCCCCCGTCGCCGAGGCCGAGCACTACGTCGTCGCGGTGCAGCAGCTCTCCGACGGTGTCCAGCGAATTGTTCTGCAGGTTGCTGGTCGCGACCAGCAGCATGGCCCGGCCCTCGTCGTCCAGCAGCCGGTCGTACGCCTCTTCCATCGGATTCACACCCTTGGCGCGGGCCCGGGCACCGATGCTGTTCGAGGGGTCCGGCTCGTAGTCGGGGTTGTCGCCCAGCGGAAAGATCCAGTCCCACATCTGCGTCACGAACAGGATCGGGTGACCCTGGCCTGGCGTGTCGGCCAGGATGCGGGCGCGGACCTCGGGCTTACGCATCTCGGCGACCCGCTCGTCCAGCGGCAGGTGCGCGATCTCGCGGTAGCTGGGGTAGAGCACGAAGGGGTTGGCGGACAGCTGCAACCCGATGATCAGACCGATCGGCCGCGGCAGCAGCTGCGCGCTGACGTCACCACCGGCCGCGTTGGCCTTCTCGATCATCGTGATGGCGTCCGGCCAGGTCGGGTCGCCGGCGTTGGCGACGACGAGGGTGAAGGTGACGGGCAACCCGACGTCCTCGGCGACGTCGAACACCGTCTGCAGCACGGGTTGGTACCCGCCCGACGGGATGTCGGGAACGAACTGCAGCAGGCCGCCGCCGCCGTCCACGACGCCGCGGGCGATCTCCTCGATCTCCTCCCGGGCGGCCTCGTAACTCGGGATGGGCGAACCGCTTTCGGTTTTGTGAATGGTCAGCCGCGACGACGCGAAGCCCAGCGCGCCGACCTCGATCGCCTCCTTGGCCAGTTGGCGCATCTTGGCCAGGTCGTCCTCGGTCGCCGGTTCGCGGTCAGCGCCGCGCTGGCCCATCACGTACACCCGCAGCGGCGAGTGCGGCAGGTACGCGGCCACATCGATGTCGCGCTTGCCGGACTCGAGCGCGTCCATGTATTCCGGGAACGTCTCCCACGTCCACGGCAGCCCGTCGGTCATGACCACACCGGGGATGTCCTCCACGCCCGCCATCACGTCGACGAGCACCTCGTGGTCCTCCTGGCGGCAGGGCGCGAAGCCGACCCCGCAGTTGCCCATCACCACCGTCGTCACGCCGTGCGCAGAGGACGGGGTCAGGCGCTCCGACCAGATGGACTGGCCGTCGTAGTGGGTGTGCAGGTCGACGAAGCCCGGGGTGACCAGTAGCCCGGTGGCGTCGATCTCCCGTGTGGCGGTCGCCCCGTTGATCGCGCCGACCGCCTCGATGACGCTGTCTTTCACCGCCACGTCGCCGACGAACGGCTCACCCCCCAGCCCGTCGACGATGGTGCCGTTGCGGATGATGAGGTCGTAAGTCATTCAAACAATCTACGACCGCGGCGGCGGGTCGTGCCAGGATCTTCTCCGTGATCGATCATGTGGGAATCAATTGCGCCGACTACGCCGAATCTCAGCGGTTTTACGACGCGGTGCTGGCAACGCTCGGTTTCTCCCGGCAGCTCGACGTGGGTCCGGCCATCGGGTACGGGCGGGCGGGCAAACCGACGTTTTGGATCTCCGAGGCGCCGGCGGGACCCAATCGGGAAGTGCACCTGGCCTTCGAGGCCGCCGACGAGGCCGCGGTGCGCGCCTTCTATGCGGCCGCCGTCGAGCTCGGCGCCGAAGCACTGCATGCGCCGCGGCTCTGGCCGGAATACCACCCCGGCTACTTCGGGGCGTTCGTGCGCGACCCCGACGGCAACAACGTCGAAGCGGTCTGGCACGGCACCCTCCCGTAGTGTCGCGAGTATGGCCAGCACCGACGACGCCGCCGTCCTGCACGAGCTGCTGCGCGACGCGTTCACCCGGTTGATCGAGCACGTCGATGAGATCACCGACGGGTTGACCGACGAGGAATCCGGCTATCGGCCGACGCCGAACGCCAACAGCATCGCGTGGCTGCTGTGGCACAGCGCTCGGATCCAGGATCTTCAGCTGGCCGACGTCGCCGGCGTCGAGCAGGTGTGGTTCCGCGACGGCTGGGTGGACCGGTTCGGCCTGGACCTGCCGCGCGACGACACCGGTTACGGACACGGGCCCGACGAGGTGGCCAAGGTGCGGGCGCCCGCGGACCTGCTGTCCGGCTACTACCACGCGGTGCACGAGCTCAGCCTCGAATACGTCGCCGGGGTCACCGCCGAAGAACTGGCCCGCGTCGTGGACACCAACTGGGATCCGCCGGTGACGGCCGGCGCGCGTTTGGTGAGCATCATCGACGACTGTGCCCAGCACCTCGGGCAGGCCGCGTACGTGCGGGGCATTCAGTAGATTCGCGGGCGTGCGTTTCGCGGCGACCCTGTTGTTGTGGCTCATCACCACGCTCGCGTTGGCGGTGACGATCCCCGCGGCGTGGACGCAGCTGCACGTCGTTGACGCCGACGGCTACGCCGCGCTGGCGCAGCAGGCGGCGACGGATCCCGCCGTCCAGTCGGCCATGGCGTCCGAACTGAGCAGCCGGGCAATGACTCTCATCGCCGAGCGTGGCGGGGGCCGCTCTGAAGTCGAGGGTTCCGAGGTGCAGGAGGCCGCGCGCGCCTTCACCGCCGGCCCGGCGTTTCCGCCGCTGTTCGCCCAGGCGAATCGCGCGGCGCACGGCTGGTTGTTCGGCGACCCAGGGTCCGGCAAAGACGGCAACCAGTGGGCGGTCGACGTGGCGCCGATGCTCAACGACGGCTCGATCCAGCCGCTGCTCGCCCGCCACAACGTGGCAGTCCCCGCGAAACTCAGTGTCCCGCTGACCGTTTCGGTGCCGCATTCGATGCAGCAGGGGCGGCTGAGCCGGTTGTCCACCTGGGGCCCGTGGATCACCTTGGGTGCGGCCGCGCTGTGCGGCTTGTGCGCGCTGCTCACGGTGGCGGCCGCGCGCCGCCGCGGCAAGGCGTTGAGCAGCCTGGGCATCTCGGCGCTGCTCGTCGGTGCGGGCGGCTGGGCGGGCATCGAGGTCGCCGGCCGCTACGTCCACGATGCGCTGAATCGCACCACCGGCAACGTCCGGCAAGTCGCCGAGGCGATGATCGAACACGCCGAAGCCGGTCTGCACCAATGGCTTGACGCGACGTTGATCGGTGGCGCCGCGTTGGTGGCGATCGGCGTGGTGGCCGCGATGCTGGGCAGTCTCGCCCACAAATCGTGAGGGCGGCTAGCCGAAGGTGAACGAGAAGACCTGCAAGCCCTTGCTGACTCGCATGTCCAGCTGGTCGCGGTGCGCGGAGTCGTCGGCGACGATCCGGTGCAACGTGGGCGCTCCGCCGATCGGGGTCGTGGTGGTCTTGCCATCCCGCGTCACCGTGACGGTGCCGCTGCCGCCGACGACGGCGTAGACATCTTTCGCGGTGTAGTTCAGGCGGATGACGGAGTCGTCGCCGTCCGCCGTTGCCCCCTGGTTGTCCAGGCTCCAGCGGCCGCCCAGGGCGAACTTGTCGTCGGCCAGGCGTGGCGGGAGGCTCAGCGTGGTGGCACCGGCTTTGTAATCCCCAGTGCCGCCGTAATTTTCAGACCGACCGACACCCAGGTACGTCTCGGGGGTGAGCCGGGTCTGCGGCGTCATGTCGGCCGAGTTCGTCGGCGCGGGCAGCGCGACGCCGGGATGCGCATCGAGCAGAAGCTTGCGGATCAGCTTTTCGGTGTCGTCGTAATCGCCCTCGCCGAACTTGCTGTGCCGCACTTGCCCATTCGCGTCGATCAGGTACTCGGCCGGCCAATACAGATTCTGAAAGTTGTTCCACGTCGCGTAGTCGTTGTCCAGCGCAATGGGATAGGTGATGTGCAGATCGGCGGCGCTGGTGGCCACATTGGCCGCCACCCGCTCGAAGGCGTACTCCGGGGTGTGCACCCCGATGACGAGGAAGCCGTTGTCGCGATACCGGTTGTACCAATCGACTACGTGCGGGATGGCGCGCTGACAGTTGATGCACGAATAGGCCCAGAAGTCGATCAGGATCACCTTGCCACGCACCGTCGCTGCGTCCAGCGGCTTGCCGTCGGGCGTGTTGAGCCATCCGGTGATGCCGGTCAGGGCGGGAGCCGGTCCGCACTGTTGCAGGCCGGCGGAGACGCCGGCGCAGTCGCTCAGCGCGCCGTTCACTGGGGCACCGGGCGGGCTCAGCGGCAGCGCGCCGCCGCCGTTCGGCTGTTGCACGGCGGCCGGTGCCAGGCTGCGTTGGATGTTGTTGGCCCCCAGCTTGTTCTGCATCGCCGTCGTGTAGTCGGGGACGGAGCGCTGCAGCATCGCGGGCAGGTTGAACACCAGCGCCACGGCCAGCACGATCATCGCGATTCCGCCGGCGACCTGGATCACCCGCTGGCGACGGCGGAATGCGGCCACGCGTTCGGCGACGCGCCGTCCGGCCAGCGCGAAGGCCAGCAGCGGCAACGCGATGCCGGCGGCGAACGTCGCGGTCAACACGAGCGCGCCGAGCCCGATCGAGGACGTCCCCCCGGCCACCACGATCGCGGCCAGCACCGGGCCCGCACACGGCACGTAGAGCGCGCCCAGCGTCAGACCCAAACCGAAACCGTTTGTCCCCGAGCCGATTTGACGCTGCGGGAGGTAGGCGAAAGGTCGCTCGATCAAGTGCTGCACCGGCGGGAAGATCAGGCCCAGGCCGATCAGGACCAACACCACCAGTGCGGCCCACCGGATCGCGTCCTGTGGCAGGTGCAGCGCCGTCAGCAGCGCCGAGCCGATCAACGTGGCGAGGCTGAAGCTGCACACCAGGCCCGCGATCACCAGGTATGGCCGCGCCGCCGAACGCGCGGTGGGTGTGCCGTCGCGGGTGCTTTCCATGCCGGACAGCAGAATCACCGGAAGCACCGGCAGGATGCACGGCGAGATGCCGGTGATCAGCCCGCCGAGAAACCCGATCAGGGCAATGGTTTGCACGCGCTACTCCGAGGGGCTCTTGGGTGCCGGACGATGGGTATGGTTACACCCTTACCTGTTTTTCGTGACCCCGGTGAGCCAGCACAAATCACGCGACGTGCGTTATGCAAATCACACAACGTGCGTTACGCTCAGCCGGTGGCGCAACTAACATTCCAGCGCGCCCGCACCGAGGAGAAGAAGCGCCAACGTGCGGAGGCCCTCGTGGAAGCGGCACGCTCGCTGGCGATGGAAACGGGCGTCGCGTCGGTCACCCTGACCGCGGTCGCCAGTCGCGCCGGGATTCACTACTCGGCGGTGCGCCGCTACTTCACCTCGCACAAGGAGGTCCTGCTGCATCTGTCCGCCGAGGGCTGGGTGCGGTGGTCGACCACGGTATCGGAGAAGCTGGCCGAGCCCGGCGCGAAGTCGCCCTTGCGCATCGCCGAGACGCTGGCCGAAGCCCTGGCCCAAGACCCGTTGTTCTGCGACCTGCTGGCCAATCTGCACCTGCACCTGGAACACGAGGTGGACGCGGAGCGGGTCATCGAGGTCAGGCGGATCAGCACCGCGGCCACACTGTCACTGGCCGATTCGATCGGCAGCGCACTGCCCGAACTCGGGCGATCGGGCTCGCTCGACATCCTGCTGGCCGCGTACTCGCTGGCCGCGACGCTCTGGCAGGTCGCGAACCCGCCGGAACACCTGACCGACGTCTACGCCGAGGAGCCCGAAGTCGTTCCGCCCGAGTGGAATCTGGACTTCGCGTCCGCCCTGACCCGCCTGCTGACGGCCACGTGCGTCGGGCTCATCTCGGGATCGCAATGAACGCAGAGAGGAGGCCGGGGGGCGTGGCTTGGCGAACTGCAACCGGTGAACGTGAAGGACTTGAAACGCCCATGACGACGACTGAGCCGAGGACCGAGCCGCTGAAAACGCAGGGCTCGGCCGGCGGGGAGGGCGACACGGCCGCTCCGCAGCGCGCCAGGAAAAAGGGGTTTCTGGGGCGTTTCTGGCTGGTGCTCACCATCGCAGCCGTCGTCGCGGTGTCGGGATTCGTCGTATACCGACTGCACGGCGTCTTCGGCGTTCACAAAGGTTCGTTCGGCGGCGGCACCTCGGGTGAGGTTCTCGATGAGTTCAACGCCAAGACGATCACCCTCGAGGTCTGGGGTTCACCGGGCAGCACGGCGACCATCAACTACCTCGACGAAAACTCCCATCCGCAGCAGGCCCTCAACGTGCCCTTGCCCTGGAGCAAAACATTGAGTTCAACGAAGCCCGGCATCCCGGCAAACCTGGTGGCGCAAGGCGACGGCAGTTGGATCGCCTGCCAGTTCGTGGTCAACAAGCACGATGGAAGCGGTGACGTCATCAAGACTCCGAATCGCTCAGATCCCAACCAGACCGTGAACGCGTTCGTCTATTGCCTGGACAAGTCCGCATGAGCCAGCCAAGCGAGGCCGCGCCGCGCGTCGACCAGCCGCTGATCCCGCCGTTCCTGCCGCGCATGATCCACCGGCTGGCGCTGCCGATCGTCCTGGTGTGGTTGGGCATCGTCTTCGTCACCAACACCGTGGCGCCTCAGCTGGAGGTGGTCTCCAAAACGCACTCGGTGTCGATGAGTCCGACGGACGCGGCATCCTTCCAGTCGATGATGCGCGTCGGATCGACGTTCAAAGAGTTCAACTCCGACAGCTCGGCGATGGTCCTGCTGGAGGGTGACAAGCCGCTCGGGCCCGAAGCGCACCGCTACTACGACGAGATCGTCAGGCGGCTCGAACAGGACAAGAAGCACGTTCAGCACATCCAGGATTTCTGGAGCGATCCGCTGACCGCCGCGGGATCCCAGAGCCACGACCAAAAGGCCGCGTACGTCCAGGTCTACCTCGCCGGCAACATGGGCGGCGGGTTGTCCTCCGAGTCCAGCGACGCCGTCCGCAAGATCGTCAACTCGGTGCCGGCGCCGCCGGGGATCAAGGCCTACGTCACCGGCGCCGGTCCGCTGTTCGCCGACCAGTCCCACGCGGGCGAAAAGGGCGTCATGGTCGTCACGCTCGTCACCTTCGTCGTGATCATCGTGATGCTGCTGATCGTCTACCGGTCGGTGGCCACCGTTCTGATCATGCTGGCCATGGTGTTCATCGAGCTGGCAGCGGCCCGCGGTGTCGTCGCGACGCTCGGAAACTACGGCATCATGGGGCTTTCCACGTTCGCCAACAACATGCTCGTGCTGATGGCGATCGCCGCCGGCACGGACTACGCGATCTTCGTGGTCGGCCGCTACCACGAGGCCCGCGGTCTGGGTGAGACGCGTGAACAAGCGTTCTACACGATGTTCCACAGCACCGCCCATGTCGTGCTGGGGTCGGGGCTGACCATCGCCGGCGCGATGTACTGCCTGAGCTTTTGCCGGTTGCCCTATTTCTCGTCACTCGGCATACCCTGCGCCGTCGGCATGCTGGTCGCGGTCCTCGCGGCCTTGACCCTGGCGCCGGCGGTCCTGACCGTGGCGTCGTTCTTCAAGCTGATGGACCCGAAGCGCAAGCTGCAGACCCGGGGCTGGCGTCGCATCGGCACCGCGGTCGTCCGCTGGCCCGCACCGGTTCTCGCGGTGACCATCGGAGTCGCATTGGTTGGTCTGCTCGCCCTGCCCGGTTACAAGACGGACTACGACAACCGCCACTTCCTGCCGGCGGACACCCCGGCCAATGTCGGCTATGCCGCCGCGGACCGGCACTTCGACCAGGCGCGGCTCAATCCTGAGCTGTTGATGATCGAGACCGATCACGACCTGCGTAATCCGGCGGACTTCATCGTCCTGGACAAGGTCGCCAAGGCGGTCTTCCATATCCCCGGTATCGGCCGGGTGCAGACCATCACCCGACCGCTGGGCACGCCGCTCGACCACAGCACCCTCGGTTTTCAGATGGGCGCGCAGGCAGCGGGGCGAATCCAGACGCAGCACTATCAGGACGAGCAGGCGGCAAACTTGCTCAAGCAGGCCGACGAGCTGCGCAAGACGATGGCAACGCTGCATGAGCAGATGCAGGTGACCCAGGATCTGAGCAACACGACGCACGAAACCACCAGGCTCACCAAGGAAACCGTGCAGATCACCGAGGCGTTGCGCGACGACATCGCCAACTTCGACGATTTCTTCCGGCCGATCCGCAGCTACTTCTACTGGGAGAAGCACTGTTACGACATCCCGAGCTGCTGGGCGCTTCGGTCGATCTTCAACGCGCTCGACGGCATCGACCAGGTGGCCCAGAACATCGTGAACCTCAGCGCGAACCTCGATAAGTTGGATCAGATCCAGCCCAAGCTGGTGGCGCTGATACCGCCGCAGATCGAGAGCCAGCAACGCAACCTCGACACCATCATGTCGAACTATGCGATCACGCAAGGTCTTAACGAACAAGCCAGAGCGCAGTCCGACAACGCCACCGCCCAGGGCGACGCCTTCGACAAAGCGAAGAACGACGACACGTTCTACCTTCTGCCGGAGGCGTTCAAGAGCCCGGATTTCGCGCGAGGCCTCAAACAGTTCATCTCGCCGGACGGGCACGCGGTCCGGCTGATCATCTCCCACGAAGGCGACCCGGCGACCCCCGAAGGCATCAACCACATCGAACCGATCAAGCAGGCGGTCCACGAGGCGATCAAGGGCACCCCCTGGGAGGGCGCGAAGGTCTACCTCGGCGGCACCGCCGCGACGTACAAGGACATGCACGACGGCTCCAACATCGACCTGATGATCGCCGGAATCGCCGCAGCCACTTTGATTTTCGTCATCATGCTGGTGATCACCCGAAGCGTCGTGGCGGCCTTCGTGATCGTTGGCACGGTGTTGCTGTCGCTGGGCGCCTCATTCGGACTCTCCGTGCTCGTATGGCAGTACATCCTGGGCCTGAAGTTGCACTGGATGGTGCTGGCGATGGCGATCATCCTGCTGTTGGCGGTCGGCTCGGACTACAACTTGCTGCTGATATCGCGGTTCAAGGAGGAAATCCACGCGGGGCTGAAAACGGGGACCATCCGCGCGATGGCGGGTTCGGGCTCGGTGGTGACCTCCGCCGGTCTGGTGTTCGCCGCCACCATGGCCACGTTCATGTTCAGCCCGCTGCTGGTGATGGCCCAGGTGGGTACGACGATCGCGCTGGGGCTATTGTTCGACACCTTGATCGTGCGTTCGTTCATGACACCGTCGCTGGCCACCTTGCTCGGGCGCTGGTTCTGGTGGCCGCAGCACGTGCGTCCACGGCCGGCGAGCACGATGTTGCGACCGTACGGACCGCGTCGCGCCGTGCGCGAGCTGATCCTCGACGACGTCGACGAGCACCCGCGGGGCGGATTGGTGCAGCCGCGCTGAACTTGCGCGGCCCGACCCCCGATGGGGTGACGACTACCTGAAGCGGCTTACGCCCAGTTCCACACCGACATGTCGCCGGGCGCGTATGTATTGCAGATGTCGGTGGCCTTGGCCACGACGCCCTTGTTGTTCCAGAAGATCTTCATGTGGTTGGGCCAGGCCAGCCACAGCGGATCGGCCTGTGGCGCATAGAAGTTCTCGGAGTAGTTCCGACGGTCCGCCGGCGACAACGCGTAGAACCAGTGCGCCTTGTCGATGGTCGCCTGCTGGACGTTCGGGTGGTTGTTGAAGTCGATCATGTAGCGCTGGTAGTACACCGGGCTGGTGTCCCGGGAGGCCGCCAGGATCTGCTCGGCGTCGCACGTGGTGTTGATCATTCGCCGGGGGATCGGGAAGTCCTCCGTGGAGTCGGCTACCGCGGTCGACGGAAAGATCGCAGCGGTAATACCGAGAGCAAGGAACGCAGCGCCTGCACGCAGGCCAGTACTCAGCCGAGACATAGCTATTACGGTAACACCTCTTGGCCCGGCCGGAATAGTTTCCAGCTCACTCTCAGGATTTCGCTAGTGCGTCTCAGTATCAGTCGCCATCAGGGACGATGACGTGACTGGGATCGGGCCGTAGCTCCGGCGGGGCCTGACTGTAATCACCGAACGGGCCGTCGCGGCGCTCGATCGCGGCCCGCACGCCCTCGGACTGGGCGGTGCCGATGAAGGCCAACGCGTCGGGGGTGTTGCGCATCAGGCCGTCGAGAATGCCGCCCAACGTCTGGGTCGACGCCAACCCCATGTTCTCGTAGGCCTGGTTGACGATCAGCTTCTGCGCCTGCAGCTGCGACAAGGGGATCTGCGCCAGCTCGGCCGCGACTTCGGCGACGCGGGCCTCCAGCCGCTCGAACGGGACCGCCTCGTTGATCAGCTCGATCTCGGCGGCCTGCGTCCCGGTCAGCGGCCGGCCGGTCAGCGAGTGCCACTTCGCCTTGGCCAGGCTCAGCCGGTACAGCCACATCCCGGTCAGATAGGCGCCCCACATCCTGCTGTAGGGCGTGCCGATCACGGCGTCCTCGCTGGCGATCACCAGGTCCGCGCAGAGCGCGTAGTCGCTGGCCCCGCCGACGCACCAGCCGTGCACCTGGGCGATCACCGGCTTGGACGCGCGCCAGATGGCCATGAACTTATTCGTCGGCCCGGTCTCGCGGGCGCTGACCATCGCGAAGTCCTTGCCGGGATCCCATTTCCCGTCGGTCATCATGGCCTCGCCCCAGTGCTGGAACCCGCCGCCGAAGTCGTAGCCGCCGGAGAAGGCCCGGCCCGCGCCGCGCAGCACGATGACCTTGATCGCCGGGTCGCGCTCGGCCAGGCCGATGGCGGCCTCGATCTCGTCGGGCATCGGCGGCACGATGGTGTTGAGCTGCTCCGGGCGGTTCAGCGTGATGGTGGCGACCGCGCCGGCCGTCCGATAGAGCAGGGTCTGGAAGTCGCTGGTCGGCATTGCGTCCTTAGGGGTCGGGCTCGCGGTTCTCCGGCGAGGACGCATAGATTCGCCCGCCGATCTTCAAATACGGCGTGGTCAGGTAGGCGGAGAAGGCAACGATGCAGGAGAAAACGGCCGCCACCAGAATGGCATTCGGCCACAGCTGGCCGGTCCCGGCCGCAAAGCAGACGATGCCGATGATCGCGGTCGCCCAGTAGAACCGCCGGCCGGCGCGCCGGTCCTTGATGAAGCGGTAGCGGGCCTGGGCCGCCGAGGCCAGGATGCCGATCAATCCCGTCGCCAGCAGGGTGAGCTCGATGCGTTCAATCGCGGCCACGGTGACGATCCTAAGGGCGGGCCCTCAGACGCCGGGCTCGACGACCTGCAGCACCCCCGCGGTGGCGCCCGCGACGACGAGGCGCCCGGTCCGCGAGTCGACCCCCACGCTGTACGGGTTCTGCACCGTCGGGATCCGCCGGATTTCGCGGGGTGCGGGCTGGCTCATGTCGTAGCCGACGACCTCGTTGGTGCCCGAGGAGGCGACCCAGAGCCGGTCACGCGCCGCGTCGTAGGCGATGCCGTAGGGGCCGCCGGGCTGCGTGACGGCGGCGACTTCGCGGGGCGCCGGCAGCGGATCGAACACCCGGATGGTGTCGCCGCGGGTGTCGGTGGCGATCATCCGGCCGCGCCGATCGGCGACCAAGTGGGTGGGCCCCGCGCCGGCCGGGGCCGACCCGACGACGGCCAGCCGCTGCGCGTCGTAGACCGTCAGCGTGTTTCTCCGCGCGTCCAGCATTCCGACGGCCGTTCCCGCGGCGGCGAGACCGGCGGGTTGCACGCTGTCGGTGAAGACCTTCACGACCTTGCCGCCGCGCACGGCGGCCACCGTGCCGCCCAGTTCGTTGCCGACGAAGATGGTGCCGTCGGACGCCGCCGCGGCGTCATGCGGCGACGTGCCGGTGACGATCGACGGCGACACGGCGCCACTCGGTAATTGCACTTCCACCAACGCATTTGCGCTTTCGACCGGCACCAGGACCGGTCCGCCCGGGGCGGCCAACTCGACATGACGTGCCGAACCCGGCAGCGGAATCTGAACGGATACGCCCAACGAGTCGGCATCGAGCAGGACGAGCTGATCGGGATCGTGCGTGGCGAGCGCCACGGTGCGGGTCGCGGCCTCGACGGCGACGCCTTCCGGATGACCGGCAACCGGCACCACCCGGCCCGGTGGTGTCCCGGCCGGCGGCGCGTTGCGCGGCTCAGCCGCAGGCGGCAGAGTCGCGGCCGGCGGCCGGGATCCCTCGGTGGGCACGCCCGCGGGCAGCAGACCGGTAGTGGTTGCGGCCCCGTGGGATTGGGCGTTCTGCTGACCGCAGGCGACCACGACGGTCGTCGCCAGCAGCGCTACGATCCCGCGCAGGTTCATCCGCGCGTCAGCATCTGCCACAGGAACGAATAGGTCAGCGCCGACTTGAACGCCACCTGCTCGTTGTCCGCCGCGCCGGCGTGCCCGCCCTCGATGTTCTCGTAGTAGAAGACCGGCTGACCGGCGGCCTCGAGCGCCGCGGTCATCTTGCGGGCGTGGCCCGGGTGCACGCGGTCATCGCGGGTGGACGTGGTCATCAGCACCGGCGGGTATGCGCGCGTGGCCGAAATGTTCTGGTAGGGCGAATATTCCGAGATGAACTGCCAGTCGTCGGGGTTGTCGGGGTCGCCGTATTCGGCGACCCATGAGGCGCCGGCCAGCAGCAGGTGGTAGCGCTTCATGTCGAGCAGGGGCACGCTGCACACCAGCGCGCCGAACCTCTCCGGGTACTTGGTCAACATGATGCCCATCAGCAGGCCGCCGTTGCTGCCGCCCTGCGCTCCGAGCTGCTCGACCGTGGTGATGCCGCGCTCCACCAAATCGGTTGCCACGGCGGCGAAGTCCTCGGCCACCTTGTGGCGGCCCTCGCGCATCGCCTGGGTGTGCCAGCCGGGGCCGTACTCGCCGCCGCCACGGATGTTGGCCAGGACATACGTGCCGCCGCGGGCGAGCCACAGCCGGCCCAGGACGCCGCTGTAGCCCGGCGTGTTCGACGATTCGAAGCCGCCATAGCCGTAGAGCAGGGTGGGCGCCGGTCCGTCGGAAGCCTCCGGGCCGCGCACCACGAAATAGGGGATCGACGTGCCGTCCTGCGATGCCACGAAATGCTGTGTCACCGAGATGTTTTCGGCATCGAAGAAGCCCGGGGCGGACTTGATCTGTTCGAGTTGGCCGTGGTCGGTACCCCGCATCAGTCGCGACGGCGAGTCGAATCCGCTGGAGTCCAGGAAGAACTCGTCGCCGGTGTCGTCGGCGGAGACCACGACGGTGTTGGTCGCGGCGGGGATGCCGGCCAAGGGCTCGCGCCGCCAGTCCCGCGGCGTGACGATTTCGACGCGGCTCGCCACGTCGGCCAGCGAGACCATCAGCAGCCGGTCCTTCGTCCATGCGTAGTGGTTGAGCGCGGTGTGCTCGTCGGGTTCGAACACGATCTGCAATTGCGCTGTGCCGGCGAGGAATTCCTCGTACTTCGCCGCCAGCAGCGACCCGGCGGTGTAGGTGGCGTCGCCCGATGACCAGTCGCTGCGCAACTCGATCAACAGCCACTCGCGGTGCAGGCTGACGCTGGCGTCGGTGGGCGTGTCGATGCGAACGAGTTCCGAGCCGCGCAGCTCGTAGACCTCTTCGTTCCAGAAGTCCAGCGCCCGGCTGATCAGGGTGCGCTCGAAGCCGGGAACCCGGCTGGTGCTTGCCGCCACGTTGACATCGGAACGCGCGCCCTCGAACACCGTTTCTGCGTCGGCGAGCGGGGTGCCGCGACGCCACCGTTTGACCACCCGCGGATAGCCGGAATCGGTGAGTGAGTCGGCGCCGAAGTCGGTGCCGACCAGCACGGTGTCCGGATCGGCCCAGCTGATCTGCGACTTGGCTTCCGGAAGTTCGAAGCCGCCGTCAACGAATTCCCTTGTGATCATGTCGAATTCACGCACGATGGAGGCATCCGAGCCGCCGCGGGACAGGCTGACCAATGCGCGGGTGTATTCGGGATAGATGACACCGGCGCCCGCCCACACCCATTTCTCGCCGTCGGCCCGGCCCAACTCGTCGACGTCGATCAGCACGTCCCACTCGGGGGAGTCGGTCCGGTAACTGTCGAGCGTCGTGCGCCGCCACAGTCCGCGGGGGTTGGCCGCATCGCGCCAGAAGTTGTAGAGGTAGTCACCCCGGCGGACCACGTAGGGGATGCGGGCGTCAGTGTCGAGCACCTCGAGCGCCTCGGTGCGCATTCGTTCGAAGTTCTCGTCGCGAAAGCGCGCCAGCGTCGGCTCGTTGCGCGCCCGCACCCAATCGAGCGCCTCGTCACCGGTGACGTCCTCGAGCCACAGGTACGGGTCTTGGTTGTCTTCGGGCGCGGCGTGAGCTTCCGGCGTCATGGAAACCATTGTGGCCGCGGCGGTAGTGTGAGGTGAATTACACAGCCGCACGAGGAGTGAGAGCAGATGACTGTTTTCGCACGTCCAGGTTCCGCCGGGGCATTGATGTCGTATGAATCCCGCTACGAGAACTTCATCGGCGGACAGTGGGTCGCGCCCGCGAAGGGTCGCTACTTCGAGAACCCGACTCCGGTCACCGGCCAGACGTTCTGCGAGGTGGCCCGCTCCGATGAGGCCGACATCGACAAGGCGCTCGACGCCGCGCATGCGGCGGCTCCGGCGTGGGGCAAGACGGCGCCGGCCGAGCGGGCGGCGATCCTGAACAAGATCGCCGACCGCATCGACGAGCACACCGCCGCGCTGGCGGTCGCCGAGGTGTGGGACAACGGCAAGCCGATCCGCGAGGCGCTGGCCGCCGACATCCCGTTGGCCGCCGACCACTTCCGTTACTTCGCCGCGGCGTTGCGCGCGCAGGAGGGCTCGCTGAGCCAGATCGACGACGACACCGTGGCCTACCACTTCCACGAACCGCTCGGCGTGGTCGGGCAGATCATCCCGTGGAACTTCCCCATCCTGATGGGCGCCTGGAAGTTGGCGCCCGCACTGGCGGCCGGCAACGCGGTGGTGCTCAAACCCGCGGAGCAGACACCGGTTTCGGTGCTCTACCTGATGTCGTTGATCGGCGACCTGCTGCCGCCCGGGGTGGTCAACGTCGTCAACGGCTTCGGCGCCGAGGCCGGCAAGCCGCTGGCGTCGAGCAACCGGATCGCCAAGATCGCGTTCACCGGCGAGACCACCACCGGGCGCCTGATCATGCAGTACGCCTCGCACAACCTGATCCCGGTCACCCTGGAACTCGGCGGCAAGAGCCCCAACATCTTCTTCTCCGACGTGATGGCCAAGGCCGACGACTATCAGGACAAGGCCCTCGAGGGCTTCACCATGTTCGCCCTCAACCAGGGCGAGGTGTGCACCTGCCCGTCGCGCAGCCTGGTCCAGGCCGACATCTACGACGAGTTCCTCGAGCTGGCCGCGATCCGCACCAAGGCGGTGCGCCAGGGCGATCCCCTGGACAGCGAGACCATGCTGGGTTCCCAGGCGTCCAACGACCAACTGGAAAAAGTGTTGTCCTACATCGAAATCGGCAAGGACGAGGGCGCCAAGGTGATCACCGGCGGCGAACGCGCCGAGCTCGGCGGCGACCTGTCCGGCGGCTTCTACATGCAGCCCACCATCTTCGGCGGCAACAACAAGATGCGCGTCTTCCAGGAGGAGATCTTCGGGCCGGTGGTGACGGTGACGTCGTTCGACGATTACGACGACGCCATCGCGATCGCCAACGACACCCTCTACGGACTGGGCGCGGGAGTGTGGAGCCGCGACGGCAACACCGCCTACCGCGCCGGCCGCGACATCCAGGCCGGCCGGGTGTGGGTCAACTGCTACCACGTGTATCCGCCGCATGCGGCGTTCGGCGGCTACAAGCTGTCCGGCTTCGGGCGCGAGTGCCACAAGATGGCTCTGGAGCACTATCAGCAGACCAAGAACATGCTGGTGTCCTACTCCGACAAGGCGCTCGGGTTCTTCTGATGGTCGCGCCAGCTGGGGTAGTCATCACCGCCCCGGCCGCCGAGGTGCTGACGCGGGTGCAGGCCACCCACGGGTCGGTGATGTTCCACCAGTCCGGCGGCTGCTGCGACGGCTCGTCGCCCATGTGTTACCCGCTCGGCGACTTCCTCGTCGGTGACCGCGACGTCTTGCTCGGCGTGCTCGACGTCGGGACAGACGGCGTGCCGGTGTGGATTTCGGGTCCGCAGTACGCAGCCCACTATCGCGACAAGCACACCCAATTGGTCATCGACGTGGTGCCCGGCCGCGGCGGCGGGTTCAGCCTGGAAGCGCCCGACGGGGTGCGGTTTTTGTCCCGCGGCCGCGTCTTCACCGAACAGGAGCGGGCGTCGCTGGCCGCCGCGGCGGTGATCACCGGCGCCGATTACGAACGCGGCGAACGGCCCGCAACGCGGGGTCCGGTGGTGGCCGACGCGGCCTCGGCGACCTGCCCGGTCTCCGCAGTACAGTCGAGAAAGTGATCCCGCTTCCGCGTCCCTGGTTGTTGGCCAGCGCCATGCTGATCGGCAGTGCGGTCGGACTTTTGGCGGGTGTCGCGTGCACCGTGGCGATCCACGCCAGCGTCCGCCCGGGCATCGCCATCGCGTCGGTGGCCGGCGTCCTCAGCGTGGTCGGGCTGACCACGATCCTGTTTTCCGGACGCCGGTGGGTCACGATGCTGGGCGCTTTTCTCGTGTCGGTCGCGCCGGGCTGGTTCGGCGTCCTGGTCGCGTTGCGGGTGACCGCCGGTGGCTGACGACAAGGACGCCTCGAGCCCCGGCACGGAGGCGTTCGTGCCGGACTTCTCCGACGACGATGACGACTCCGCGCACACCGGCACCCAATCGTGGGTGCCCGATTTCGATGACGACGACGGCGACGAGGACACCGGCGAGCCTGCTGCGGAAACCGAGCCCGAACCGGCGGAGCCCGAATCGGAGCCGGGGCCGGCTGAGCCCGTCGGGCCGGTGCAACCGGTCAACGTTCCCGGCCGGTATCTCTACCTCAAGTGGTGGAAGCTGGCCCTGGTGCTGCTCGGCGTGTGGGCCGCGGCGGCCGTGCTCGGGCTGGGGCTGTTCTATTGGTCGTATCACTCGGCGCACAAGACGCCCGCGCTGTTCGTGGTCCTGGTCTACGTCGTGGTCTGCATCGTCTGCGGTGTGATGCTGGCGATGACCGAGGGCAGGCCGCTGATCTCGGCGCTCTCGGTGGCGATGATGTCCGCGCCGTTCGCCTCGTTGGTGGCGTCGGCGCCCCTGTACGGCTATTACCACTGCGAGCGGGTGGGGCACTGCCTCGTCGGGCTCATTCCGTATTGACGCCTCGCCCGGGCGGCCACCAGGGGCCGTGGCCAACTAGGGTGGGCTCGTGCCTTCTCACTATGACGTCGTCGTCCTCGGGGCCGGTCCCGGCGGATACGTCGCAGCCATCCGCGCCGCTCAGCTGGGCCTGTCCACCGCGGTCGTCGAACCGAAGTACTGGGGTGGGGTGTGCCTGAACGTCGGATGCATCCCGTCCAAGGCGCTGCTGCGCAACGCCGAACTCGCACACATCTTCACCAAAGAGGCCAAGACGTTCGGCATCAGCGGCGAGGCGACCTTCGACTACGGCGCCGCGTTTGACCGCAGCCGCAAGGTGGCCGAGGGCCGCGTCGCCGGCGTGCACTTCCTGATGAAGAAGAACAAGATCACCGAAATCCATGGCTACGGCCGCTTTACCGACGCCAACACGATCTCGGTCGAATTGACGGAGGAGGGCGGCGCTGGAAATTCAGTAACCGTCACCTTCGACAACGCCATCATCGCCACGGGCAGCAGCACCCGCCTGGTTCCCGGCACGTCGCTGTCGGCCAACGTGGTCACCTACGAAGAGCAGATCCTGTCCCGCGAGTTGCCGGAGTCGATCGTCATCGCCGGCGCGGGTGCCATCGGCATGGAGTTCGGCTATGTGCTGAAGAACTACGGCGTGGACGTGACCATCGTGGAGTTCCTGCCGCGCGCCCTGCCCAACGAGGATGCCGACGTCTCCAAGGAGATCGAAAAGCAATTCAAGAAGCTGGGCGTCAAAATCCTCACCGGAACGAAAGTCGAGTCCATCTCCGACAACGGCTCGGAGGTGACCGTCGCCGTCAGCAAGGACGGCAATGCGCAGGAACTCAAGGCCGCGAAGGTGTTGCAGGCCATCGGTTTTGCGCCCAACGTCGAGGGTTTCGGCCTGGAGGCGGCCGGCGTCGCGCTGACCGACCGCAGGGCCATCGGAATCACCGACTACATGCGCACCAACATCGAGCACATCTACGCCATCGGTGATGTCACCGGGAAGCTGCAGCTGGCCCACGTCGCCGAGGCCCAGGGCGTGGTGGCCGCCGAAACCATCGCCGGCGCAGAGACTTTGGCGCTCGGTGATTACCGGATGATGCCGCGCGCGACGTTCTGCCAGCCCAACGTCGCCAGCTTCGGGCTCACCGAGGAGCAGGCCCGCGACGAAGGTCATGACGTGGTGGTGGCGAAGTTCCCGTTCACCGCGAACGGCAAGGCCCACGGTGTCGGCGACCCCAGCGGTTTCGTCA
Source organism: Actinomycetota bacterium (assembly GCA_036338755.1). Classification (GTDB taxonomy): domain Bacteria; phylum Actinomycetota; class Actinomycetes; order Mycobacteriales; family Mycobacteriaceae; genus Mycobacterium. The sequence goes on from JAYZBN010000037.1 coordinate 110,026, forward strand.
AACTGGTGGCCGACGCGAAATACGGTGAGCTGCTGGGCGGACACCTGGTCGGACACGATGTGTCCGAACTTCTTCCGGAGCTGACGCTGGCCCAGAAATGGGATCTGACCGCGACCGAGCTGGCCCGCAACGTGCACACCCACCCGACCATGTCCGAGGCGCTACAGGAATGCTTCCACGGCCTGACCGGACACATGATCAACTTCTGAGCCGGCAATGATTCGCACCGTCACCCCTCAGGCCATCGTGGCGGCCATCGGTGGCCTGTTGACCGGCTATGTCCTGTGGCTGCTGGCCATTTCGAGCGGCGACAACGCGACGGCCGGGCAGTGGGGACCGCTGGTGTTGCTGGCCTCGGTGGTGCTGGGGATCTGCGCCGCGGTGTGGGGCCTGCGCCAGCGCCGGCGCGACAAGCAGCCATGGGCGGCGTTCGCCTTCGCGCTGCCGGTACTTCCGGTGATCTTGACGCTGGCCATCCTGGCCGACGTCTACCTATAGCGGATGGTCCAGCGGAATCTCGAGCGCCGACATGGTCGCGGCAAGCCCGTCGTATTGGCTTGCCAGTAAACAGAATTCGATCAGCTGCCGCCGATCCAGGTGAGTCGCCAGCTGCTGCCAGGTGTCGGGGGTGACGGTCCGGTCCTTGACGAACTCGTCCGTCGCCGCCAGCAGCGCCTGCTGGCGCACGGTCAGGCGCGCATCGACCGGATCCAGCCTTTCGGGCCAGGCGAAGATGGCGGCCTGCAGGTCCGCGTCCAATCCGGCGGCCCGCGCCATCCGCCGATGGTGCTGCAGTTCGTATTCGCACGCGCGCAGATGCGCGACCCGCAGGATCACCAACTCGGTGTCGACGGTCGGAAGCTTCCCGCGCAACAGCCGGCCCCCGTAGGCCAGCCACGTCCAAAACAGCAACCGGCGCTGACCCAGGGTGGTGAACAGGTGCATCTCCGGGGCGGCGACGGTGCGCGCGCCCAGCTTCGCGATCACCCAATTGATCGGTCCCAGTTCGCGAAACCGCCCCGGCGGAATGCGGCCGGCCGGATGGCCGCTCACGGCTGGGTCACCAGGTAGGGAGACACCGTGCTGCGGTGCTCGTCGAGATCGAGTGCGCGTCCGAGCGCCGGGAAGGCGCGCTGCGGGCAATTGTCGCGTTCGCAGACCCGGCAGCCCGCGCCGATCGGTGTGGCCACTGTTCCTGGTTCCCCCGAGACGTCGAGTCCCTCCGAGTAGACGAGCCGGTGAGCGTGCCGAAGCTCGCAGCCCAACCCGATCGCGAAGGTCTTACCCGGCTGACCATACCGGGCCGCGCGGCGCTCCACGGTGCGGGCCACCCACATGTAGTTGCGCCCGTCGGGCATCTGGGCGATCTGCACCAGGATTTTGCCCGGATTGGCGAACGTCTCGTAGACGTTCCACAGCGGGCAGGTGCCACCGCTGGAGGAGAAGTGAAAGCCGGTGGCGGACTGGCGCTTTGACATGTTCCCGGCCCGATCGACCCGGACGAAGGAGAACGGCACGCCGCGCATCGACGGGCGCTGCAGCGTCGAAAGCCGGTGCGCGATGGTCTCGTAGCTGATCGAGTAGAACGACGACAACCGCTCGACGTCGTAGCGGAAATTCTCTGCGACGTCGTGAAATTGGCGGTAGGGGAGCACGGTGGCCGCGGCGAAATAGTTGGCCAGCCCCAGCCGCGCCAGTGTGTGTGACTCGTCGCTGGTGAACTTGCCCTCCTCGACCAGGGTGTCGATGAGATCGCCGAACTCGAGATAGGCCAACTCGGCGGCCATCTTGAAAACCTGCTGGCCCAACGACAAATGGTTGCTGAACTCCAGCGTTTTGGTCTTGGGGTCGAAGCGGTGCAGCACGGTGTCGCCCAGGTCGATCCGGCGGTTGATGTGCACCCCGTGCACCTCGGTGAGCCGGCGGGTCAGCTCGCGCGCCAGATCGCCGTGATGCAGCCGCATTTTGCTGGTCAGGTCCTCGGCGGCGGTGTCCAGCTCGTGCAGGTAGTTCTGGCGTTGGTAGAAGTAGTCACGCACTTCTTCGTGCGGCATGGTGATCGACCCGCTGCCACTGCCGTCGGAGTACCGCTCCTCGGTGGCGGCGGCAAGCTGCGCCGTGGTGATCCGGTAGCGCCGGTGCAGATTGACCACGGCGCGGGCCAACCCCGGATGCGCGCTGACCATCTCGGCGACCTCGGTCGGGTCGACGTCGATGTCCAGATCGCGGTCCATGGTGACCTCGCGGAGCTCGGCCACCAGTCGGGTGTCGTCCTGCGAGGCGAAGAAGGTCGCGTCCACCCCGAACACCTTGGTGATGCGCAGCAGCACGGCCACCGTCAGCGGGCGAACGTCGTGCTCGATCTGATTGAGGTAGCTCGGCGAGATCTCCAGCGTCTGAGCCAGCGCGGCCTGGGAGAAACCCCGTTCGTTGCGCAGCTGGCGAACGCGTGAGCCGACGAACGTCTTGGACACGCCTCCGAGGTTACCGGCCGTGCGAAGATCGCATTCGCAGACTTGGCATCGGGTACGGTCTCGTCGGGGATTAGGATTCGGTGCACCTCGTTGGCATGATTCGTCCAGGTCTTCTGCCTTAGCCTGGGGCGACCACGAGGAGGAACGGGGAGCGGCGGCGTGAGCCTGGACAAACAAATGATGCCGGTGCCCGACGGTCACCCTGACGTTTTCGATCGCCAGTGGCCATTGCGGGTCGGCGACATCGACCGCACGGGCCGGTTGCGGCTGGACGCTGCCGCCCGCCACATCCAAGACATCGGCCAGGACCAGCTGCGGGAGATGGGTTTCGAGGAGACCCATCCCCTGTGGATCGTCCGGCGCACCATGGTTGACCTGGTCCGCCCGATCGAGTTCAACGACATGCTGCGCATGCGCAGATGGTGCTCGGGCACCTCGAACCGGTGGTGCGAGATGCGGGTGCGCATCGATGGCCGCAAGGGCGGGCTGATCGAGTCCGAGGCGTTCTGGATCAGCATCAACCGGGAAACCCAGATGCCCTCGCGCATCGCCGACGACTTCCTGGCGGGCCTGCACAAGACGACCTCCGTCGACCGGCTGCGGTGGAAGTCCTACCTCAAGCCGGGTAGCCGCGACGACGCGACCGAGATCCACGAGTTCCCCGTCCGGGTCACCGACATCGATTTGTTCGACCACATGAACAACGCCGTGTACTGGAGCGTCATCGAGGACTACCTGGCGTCGCACCCGGAGCTGCTGCGGGTGCCGCTGCGCGTCACCATCGAACACGAGGCGCCGGTGGCGTTGGGCGACAAATTGGAGATCATCTCGCACGTGCACCCGGCCGGATCGACCGAACAATTCGGTCCCGGGCTGGCCGATCGCGCTGTTACAACGCTCACATATGCCGTCGGCGACGAGACGAAAGCCGTCGCTTCGATCTTTGCTCGGTAACAGGACAAGCGTCCGGTTAAATTGCGGCCTGACCTGCGGTGATAGGGTTACTGACCGGTAGCTTCTGAAACGGTTAAGTTAGTTAGCAAGTTAGCAAACTTCGCAAATTCCGGCGCTCCCGTTGCTTAAATTGGCAACTGAAACGGGTAGACCGGCCTGCATGAGCTGTGCCATCTTCGAGTTAGCACACCAGCGAAGTTGAGCCTCTAGCTACCGCCGGTGCGGCGTCCAGCACTCGTAGTGAAGACCGTGAAGGAGCATGCCCAATGTCTGTCGTTGGCACCCCCAAGAGCGCCGAACAGATCCAGAAAGACTGGGACACCAACCCGCGTTGGAAGGATGTCACCCGGACCTACACGGCCAAGGACGTCGTCGCCCTGCAGGGCACCGTGGTCGAGGAGGCCACCCTGGCCCGCCGCGGCGCCGAGGTGCTGTGGGAGCAGCTCCACGACCTGGAGTACATCAACGCGCTGGGCGCCCTGACCGGCAACATGGCCGTGCAGCAGGTGCGCGCCGGCCTGAAGGCCATCTACCTGTCCGGCTGGCAGGTCGCCGGCGACGCCAACCTGTCCGGCCACACCTACCCCGATCAGAGCCTGTACCCGGCCAACTCGGTGCCGCAGGTGGTGCGCCGGATCAACAACGCGCTGCTGCGTGCCGACGAGATCGCCGCGGTCGAGGGCGACACCTCGGTCGAGAACTGGCTGGCCCCCATCGTCGCCGACGGTGAGGCCGGTTTCGGTGGAGCGCTCAACGTCTACGAGCTGCAGAAGGCCATGATCGCCGCCGGTGTGGCGGGATCGCACTGGGAGGACCAGCTGGCGTCGGAGAAGAAGTGTGGTCACCTGGGCGGCAAGGTGCTGATCCCGACCCAGCAGCACATCCGGACTCTGACCTCGGCCCGCCTGGCTGCCGACGTGTGCGACGTGCCGACCGTCGTCATCGCCCGCACCGACGCCGAGGCCGCGACGCTGATCACCTCCGACGTCGACGAGCGCGACCAGCCGTTCATCACCGGTGAGCGCACCAAGGAGGGCTTCTACCGGGTTCGCAACGGGCTGGAGCCCTGCATCGCCCGGGCCAAGGCCTACGCGCCGTTCTCCGACCTGATCTGGATGGAGACCGGAACTCCGGATCTCGAGCTCGCCGCCAAGTTCGCCGAGGGCGTCAAGAGCGAGTTCCCCGACCAGATGCTGGCCTACAACTGCTCGCCGTCGTTCAACTGGAAGAAGCACCTTGACGACTCCACCATCGCGAAGTTCCAAAAGGAGCTCGCGGCAATGGGATTCAAGTTCCAGTTCATCACGCTGGCCGGCTTCCACGCCCTGAACTACTCGATGTTCGATCTGGCCTACGGCTACGCCCGCAACCAGATGACCGCGTACGTGGAGCTGCAGGAGCGCGAGTTCGCCGCCGAGGAGCGCGGTTACACCGCGACCAGGCACCAGCGCGAGGTCGGTGCCGGTTACTTCGACCGCATCGCCACCACCGTCGACCCCACTTCGTCGACCACCGCGCTGACCGGCTCCACCGAAGAGGGGCAGTTCCACTGAGGACGAGCGGGCCTTGGCCCGCGAGGACGAAGTGGAACGAATGGCTTGAGCCACTGATCCTTCGATCCCGCGCCGAACGTGAAGCCATGGCGGAAAATCCGTCGATTCTCCGCCCACAGTTCACGTTCGACGGGCTGAAGTAGCATTGGCCCCGCCCGGGGCAACCTGGGCGGGGCCAATTGCGGTGCAACACGATACGACACCGAAAGAGATGACAGTGAGCGATGCAGCGATCCAGCGGGTGGGAGTCGTCGGGGCCGGGCAGATGGGATCCGGGATCGCCGAAGTCGCGGTCCGCGCCGGCGTCGACGTGACGGTGTTCGAGACCACCGAGGCCCTGATCACGGCCGGACGCAACCGCATCGTGAAGTCGCTGGAGCGCGGTGTCAGCGCCGGCAAGGTCACCGAGCGGGAGCGCGACCGCGCGCTGAGCAAGCTGACCTTCACCACCGATCTGAAGGACCTCGCCGACCGCCAGCTGGTCATCGAGGCGATCATCGAGGACGAGGCCGTCAAGGCGGACATCTTCGCCGAACTCGACCGGGCCATCACCGACCCCGATGCGGTGCTGGCGTCCAACACGTCCAGCATCCCGATCATGAAGATCGCCGCGGCCACCAAGAACCCGCAGCGGGTGCTGGGCCTGCACTTCTTCAACCCGGTGCCGGTGCTGCCGCTGGTCGAGTTGGTGTGCACGCTGGTCACCGACGAGGCCGCCGCCGCGCGCACCGAGGAGTTCGCCGGCGCGGTGCTGGGCAAGCAGGTGGTGC
>JAYZBN010000038.1:0-87572 GCA_036338755.1 Actinomycetota bacterium
CCCGGCCGGGGGCCGCCGTGGGCACGAACACACCGGGGGGCACGACACCCGGCCCTGAGGCCGCCCGTGCACCCCCCAACCCCACATTTCGGGGGAAAAGGTGCGCGCACCCAATTCTCGGGGATTTCGTTAGTCCCCATATCCCCGGGTGATGCTGCCGCACAAGCGGTTTCGGCGCTCTGAGGTGCCGGACGGGCCGACCCGCCGAAGTTGTGGGAAGCGTACAGACAGAAAATGGCAGTGCCATATCGGCGCGGGATGTGCCCGGCACCGGGGTCCTCCGCCCCCCTCATTTGCGCTGGTGTGAGGCTCATTCGCGAATCGAGGTAGGCGGTGTTGGGCCGCCACCCAATCTCAGGGCTGTCGGTCTGTGGTGCGTGCTTTGTGGTCGTTGCAGGGTTTGCAGGCTGCTCGGCAGTTGGCCGGGTCCGTGGCCAGGTCTGGCCGGCGGGCGGCTGGTTGCTTCTTGTCGACTACCGAAGCGTGGCCGATGCAGATTCCGTCGTAGCGGATCTGGCACTGATAGCGATCGCGGCGCAAGATGTTGATCCGCAACTTCTTCCAGGCGCGTGTTCCGCTGATCTTCGAGGAGGCGGTGCGCGGCCCTTGCCATGGCTCCGGTTCGTGTTCGGGGCAGTACCGCTGTGTGCTGGCGATGATGTTGGGGCACGTGCCGCTGTCGCCGGGGCAGTGGCGTGATGCGCGTGGCATCTCAGGACTCGCTCAAGACGGCGCACTCGTCGATCGACTGGCCGGGGTAGTCGCGGCCGCCGATGGTGACGGTCGACGCCTTCGCCTCGAAGATCACCTGCCTGGCTTCTGCCCAGTCGGTGTTGAGGCGTTGCATGTCGTCGGGTGAGTCGGTCCAGGTGAGGCGTGGTGTCGCGGTGAAGTTGGTTGCGGCGTCGGTGGTTACGGCTTGCTCGTACAGTTCGGCGATTCGTGCCGGACTTGCGATCGGGATTATCTCGGTCGGCGAGAAGTGAGCGAAGCACATGACGTCGATGCTCGGCATTGGGCCGGGCAGCCAGAGAATCGCGCAGCGGGCGAATCCGTGGATGGATGCTGTCTTTCGCAGGCCGGGGCCGCGGAGACGACGGCGTGATGTCGGATACCGCAGGTACGGGCACGCCCCAGCACAGGCGTACAGGGCGCAGCTTCGGTGGAGCGGGCCAAGGATGGCCGGCATAAACGAGTCGCGGTAGTACTTTGCGTCGTCTTCGGTGACGATCGCGAAACCCGGCCCGTTGACGGGGTATCCGCATTGCCAGCAGCGGCCGCGCACGGCGAGTATTCGTGCTCTTCGCTGGTCGACGGTGAAGTGGGGTCGCCCTGATTTCCATTCGCTCGCGGCGTGTGACGGCAGACCTTCGAATGCCTTGGCGGGGTGGTCGATGCCGGGCATGTCCCTCAGCCAGGGCGGTGACGGCGGCACGTGCATGGTGGTCTCCGGTGTGTGGTGTGGCGGCGGCAGGGCGCAGGTGTCGGCTCGGGCACCAGAAAGGAGCTGAAACTCAACCGTCTTGGCCGGCCCTTGCCCGGTTGGCAGTGCGGGGTTGACGCCCTTGCCGCCGCCAGTCTTTTCTATTCGGCCTTGGCGGGTGTCTTCGGTTTGTCCTCGACGATGGTGGCCCAACCGTGGCGTTGCCAGTGCTCGGCCACGTCGGCGGGGACGCCGGTCAGTGTGCCGCTGCGTTGTTCCCCGTCGTGGAAGACGAGGTGCGGATCCACGACGGTGATAGTGACGGTGGTGCCGTCATTGGCCGGTGCGCGGCGCTGGCGCTTGGTGGTCATGGTCATTTTGTCCTCCGCTTAGCTGGTGGTGATCTTGACGATGGCGGCGGGGTTGGGCCAGCCGAAGCCGACGCGCATGGTGGCGCGCACAGCGACCCGGTCGGAGGTGAAGAAAACCGAGCGGTCGGATTCGACTTGTCCGTCTTGGCGCAGGACAAAGTAGCTGTACGCCTTCGGGATTCCCCAGACGACGTTGCCGGTGGTGGAGACATACGGAGACACGATCAGGGGAACGCCGAGGATCTGGCGCTGTCCGGGCATGGTCGGATCCACACCGAGCAGCGGCACGTTGCTGCCGGCCGAGCCGTATTGCTTCACCTTGGCTAGTGCCTGCGCTGTGGTCGGGTTGGTCACCCATGCGCCGATTTCGGCGTTGTGCAGGGCAGCGGCGTACAACGCGTCGCTGAACGCATCGACGTTGGCGTAGGACGCGCCTGCCGAGACGGCGGTGACGCCGGACAGGCCAGCGAGTCCGCCGGGGCCGTTGGTGGTGGTCGCTGCGAAGAATGCCGCGTCGACCTTGCGCGACAGGTCGCGGACGATGCCCTGTCCGACGGCTTCGGCTGCGGCTGGGGTGCTGTCGTTCGCCAGCTCGGACGAGATGACGCTCAGCGCTGCCAATTTCGACGGGGTGATGTCGAGTTCGTCGAGAGTGGCGTCGGACGCCGCGATTTCGGCGCCTTCCGGTGTCCAGCTAGCCGTGGGGTCGGCGGTCATGAGTGGCACGCGGTAGCTGTGGGTGGAGATGGGTATGACGGTCGACACCTGACCAGCCACCGATTGCTGAATGAGCGGTTGGATGACCAGGTCGCCCACCTGCGCGGGCGTCAGGATAGGGGAAAACGATGCTGTGGTTGAAGCCATGAGAACCTCCGAGGCGGTATGCGCTGTTGCGCAACAGAATTGACGGGATGATCCGGTCACTCGCCTGGAGTTCGCGGTTGGGCTCCTGGCCCTCGCGGTGACGTTCGGCCCGGTCCTGCCGTCTCTCCGAACGTCACCTGCGATTCTAGCCCTTCAGTACGTCACCCCAGGACGAACCACGCGGCGGCGGGGGTGGTGAGTGTTGCCCGAAGTTTTGCCACCGCGGGCCTTCTGGGCGCGGCTTGCCCAGTCGGGGCCGCATGTCCAGGAGCGCGCCGGCGGCCGCACGCAGCTCGCCCTCGTTGAGGGTGCCGTCCTCGTCGTAGAACGCGGTCACGTCGACTTGCCCGATCTCGAACAGGTCTGCAGGAACATCGAGCAGATCGGAGACCATCGACTCGCACTCGCGCCGCATGTAGCCCTGCACGCGTTCGGTCAGGGCGTCGCGTTCGGCCTCGACCTCACGCAGCTGCCGTCGCCACCGTGCGGCTTCCGAGTTCGGCGAGGCGTCGGGTGAATCGTCCTCGGGTGCTTCCGGTTCGGCGGCGGGGTCCTTGGTCGGATCGACGTCGCTGTCAGTGACGGTGGTCTCCGTAGTCGGGTTCGGGGTGTTATTCGGCTGAGTCATGCTGTGCCTCCTAAAAGGAACGTTGGGCAAAAGTACGAGACGGTCAGACCTTCTTCTAGTTTTCGAGGGCCGGCCACCGGCGGCGGCGCACCAGAGAGGATGGGAATGAGACCTTGGTGGTGAGCTCGTCGGGCACGGTGTAGCCCAGCATGGTGAGCAGGGTGCGTTCGGAGTCGGTGGCCGGGCGCTCGAAATAGTCGCAGCTGTAGCCGGTTTCCTGGTCCCATTCGTATCGCCACTGGACGCCTTGGGCGCAGAAGTCGGCGTGCTGCGTGGAATCCTCGGCGCGTTGCAGCTCGTCGGGCAGTGGCGCGGCGAACGCCAGCCAGCCTCGAGGGTCGGGCTGCGGCACTTGGGGCGGCAGATCAGACATCGGCCTCACCTGTTTCGCGGCGCGTCTGCTCAAGCCAGATGGCAAGGCGCTCTTCAACGTCGATGTCGAAGTGCGTGAGCGTCCCGAACAGGAACCCGCACAGCTGGAGTGCAACGGAGTACGGGTCGCAGTTGCCGAGCAGCACCGAGGTGGCCGCGAGGTCGTCCCGGTAGAAGCTCTGCGCCAGCAGCACAGCGTCGAGCGAGGCCCGGCGGGTGAGCGGATTGTCGGGGTGTCCAAGCGGATTGGTCATGATTCTGTCGTCCTCTCTGTTGGGTGGATCGGTTGGCTGAAATCTCTGTCGCCGTATGGCTTCCCGTCGCCGCGCCCGATGCTGGCGGCCGATCGTGCGACGCACGGCACTCGCCTTACGCGGCCGTCGGGACGGGTACACCATTGGCCCTTCTCGGCTCCGCAGGTGGAGCAGGTGATGTCCAGGGCGCCGACGTCGGCGTATGCGGCCCAGATCGCCCGCCCCCGCTTCACGCAGTCTCCTCGGTGCTGACGATGCGCCAGATTCGGTCCGCTCTGGCTTCGCCGTGAGCGGGGATCGACTCGATCCGGCCGCTGCGCAGGACGGCGTTGCGTACAGCAGGCCAGGTGTAGCCAGCGGCCAGGGCGGCGTGGCGAAAGGCGGTCTGGTCAATCTCGGTGGCGCTGTCGGGGATGCGGTCCAGGTACTTGTCGGCCCATTCGGCGGCGGTGACGTACCCCTGATGTTGGCCGGTGATTGACCATGTGCTGACCCCGCCGGTTTTATCGATGACCACGACGTCGGGGTGTGCCGATGCGGCCTGGGCCACGTTGCCCTTGGGGTATCCGGCGGCTTCTCCGGCGTCGTACACAGCAAATGCCTTGACGGTCTCGTGGCCTTCGGATCGGAGTACTTCGATGTGGTGATCGAGCCACTTTCGCGCGGACGGCTTGACAAGAGGGGGGTCTAGCGACCTGCGGCTATCCAGTTCAGTGACGGTAGCGGATTGGTCAGGGTGACCACGGTGGTCACCCTTGTTGACCTGCGGCGATAGACCCTGACCCACGTGGTCACCCTGACCCTTTTGCAGTAGTCGGTACCGCGCACCGCGGTCCACCGATACCGACTCCACGATCGACTCTGTAGCTAACTCGGAGACGGCTTGGTCGAACAGGTCGCGTTTCTCCCGCTTGCCCAGTCGGCTGCGAAGTTCGTTCCCGGCTTGCTCGCCATCGCGGTCGAGCATCCGCACGATGCTGCGCTTGACACTGTCGAGTAGCCGGGAGTCGTAGACCTCGTCGCCGACAGCCCTCGCGATGGCCCTGGCGCGGACCTTGTCACGCTCTGCTCTCTTGGCCTCGGTGACTATCCATTCGCGCGTGCTATCGGACACCGCCATCACAGAGGCGGACATGTCCCAGTCCGTCTGGGACACCACGGAGCGGTGGTGCATGATCGCCAGTAGCGCTGCGACCTTGCAGCGGGTCAGCATGGCGTGCCCGTCGAGGGCGTCGGCCTGGCCGCGCTGGCGGGCGATGTGCGCGGCGATCACTGTCTCCGTGATCTCGGCGGGGCCGTAGGCGATCTCGACGATGCCGTCTTCTCCGGGGCACCAGAAGGGCAGCGCAGTGTTGAGCGGGGCCGGGTCTGGTGATGCCGTTGCCGGCATGTCGGGGTCGGTGGTGGGTGACCACAGGAAGCGTTGCGGCGTACCGCCGGTCGTGTCGTTGAAGATGACGCCGGTGTGGCCGGGCTGAGCACCGACGGATAGGCAACAGCGGTAGGAGTGGGCCGCGACGATTCGACTGGTGGCTTGGGAGGCGTTGGACTGTCCGAGCTGCTCTCCCATTGCCATGGATTTGAGCTGAGCCAACAGAATCGAGCCTTGCCGGGATGCGATACCCGCCAGCGTGTCAATCTCCGGGATGTTGAAGATTGCCGAGGTGATCGATTCATCGCCAGCGTCGGGCTTGTCCGGTTTCTTGAAGGCAGCAGCGATACCTTCGCCGCTGCCGATCGGCAATTCCAGAATCGCTGTCGGCCATGCCATCCGGGCCACCTTGTCGCCGATGCCCTTCCCTCCGCCGGATGCGCTGACGAAGGCGCACAGCAGGTTGAGGCTGGCGCGGCCGCCGATGATGCCGGGCAGCTGAACGTGCGGGCCGACGGTGGCCGAGACGCGCAGGAGCACGGCGAAAAACACCGCCCACGGTGCCGCGTATCGGGCGCGCGCCCACTGATAGATCTTGGCGAGCTGATCGCTGCCGGATTCGAGGAAAAACTTCTCGGTGTCGTTCAAGCTGACCTCCGTATGTAGACCGTGTGGCGCTGGTGGATGGTGCGCGCGATGCCCGGCCAGTCCGCCGCGGTCGAAATGTCATGTGACGCTTCGGCGAGCGCGCAGCTGATGGCGTCGTTCCTGAGTGCGTCTCGGCGGCCGCCGTCGAGCACCGCGGCCAGCTTTCGCGGATCGGAGTCATCGAGTTGCTGAAAGGCAGGGGAGCCAGCCAACGGCCAGCTCCCCACCTCCTCCAGCATTGGAAGCACGAACAGATGCACCGAATAGAAGTCGATCTCCCGTGATTCGATCCGGTAGTCAGCCACGTTGCGCCTCGTCGTCTAAGCGGCCAAGGACGCCGATGAAGGTGTCGATCAGCATTTTCAACGCAGCTGTGAGAGCGGAGCAGACCGCGAGAGGGTCGTCGTCATCGGTGTCGCGGCCGATGCAGTCGCCTTCGAGCCATTGCTGGATACGCCAAGCGATTCGCGAGACGCCCATGCGTGTGTCGAGCGTGATCAGCATCGCGAAGGTGTCGCAGTCGCGTTCGGACATGCCGTCGAGGAGTTCGGCTCTGGCGATGTCTCGGGCGAATGCCCGGATGAAGTCACCGTTGATCACGTCGTTGTCGTTGTAGATGCCCCGGGTAGAGGCAACGAGATCGGCGCCCTGGGCGAGGCGTTCGTAGCGATCGCCCTGGAAGCGTCCCTGCTGGTTTGTGTCGGTCGTCTGTGGCATGATCGTTTTCTCCTGTTCTTGTGTGAATGGGTCGGAGCGGTCCCCGCTCGGTGCGCGAACACCGAGATTTACGGGGGCCGCTTTCTTGTCGGTGGCGAACATCAGGCAGCGCCGCCACCGCGTCGGGTTGCGGTTTCCTGCTCAGCCAGCCACCGCTCGATCTCGGACCGCCTGTACACGACGCGGCCTCGGGGGCCGACCGTGAAGCTCGCCGGCCCCTGATTCGCGCTGCGCCAGAAGCGCAGCGTTCCCGGATTGAAGGGGTACTGCTCGCAGACCTGCTTCGTCGTGAGCAGCTCATCACCCGCCATGAATTACAACCTCCTGTTGTTGGTTATCAACAACAAAAAGGTAACGCGCTGGTGTTGTTGAGTCAACACAACACGACGTTGTATTGTTGGCGTGTGACTGAGCCCCAGACTGTCGACCAGCTCGTGGGGAAGAACATCCAGGTGCTGCGCGTAGCAAAGGGTCTTTCGCAAGCGGACCTCGCGGCCGCGATCAGCACGGAGGCCGAACACATCCCTCAACAAACTATCGTGAAGATCGAGAAGGGAACTCGGCCGCTGAAATACGCTGAAGCACTGCGAATTTGCGCAGTCCTCGGAGTCGGCCTAGCCCAATTGTCCGTTGCCACTCCGGCCGCGCAGAAGAACGCCGGCTATATCGCGTTGACGACGAAGCTCGCCGACATCCAAACCAAGCTGCCAATCATCTCGTCGGAATTGGCCAAGCCCCTGTTGGATCTGTCGATGTTGGTCGCAAGTGATTCCACCGCCGACGATGACGAACAGCCCGACACAAATCTGATCGAGGCTGCAAAATCTTGGTTGCATCAGGATTGGGGCGCAGAGCTCAACAACATGATCGTGCTAGCACTCAGTGTGGAGTCCCGCCGCGCGGAACTGCCAAAATATCTGCAAGATATGAGTTACATCGAGGCGCTGGAACGTCTTTCGACTCTCGACCCCGGGTCATACAGTGCAGATTCGTAATCGCCGCGCTGGCGTAGAGGATCGCTGGACGAAAACGGTTCGGGATTCCGAGGGCAATCTCAAGACGGTGCCCAGCGCGGCGTATGGCAAGGGGAAGCGTTGGCGTGCGCGCTATGTCGATGGTGACGGCCGGGAAGTTGCCAAGGGTTTCGGCCGCAAGGTGGATGCCCAGAAGTGGCTCGATGATGTCACCTCGACGATCGTTACCGGAACCTATGTCGCGCCGGGCGCCGGCAACGTCACTGTCGGTGCGATGCACAAGCAGTGGCTGGGCACATTTGGCCATCTGAAGGTCACCACCCTGGCAGCTCGGGGATCCGCCTGGACGACGCACGTTCGAGACGCGTGGGAAGCAACCCCGGTCGGCGAGATTCAGACCTCCGCGGTGCGATCGTGGGTAAACAACCTTGCGGCGCAGGGCACCTCGGCACCGACCATAGAGACCGCGCTGGGTGTGCTCCGCATGATTCTTGGCCTCGCGGTCGAGGATCGCCGCATCCCAAGGAACCCGTGTGATGGGGTGAAGGCTCCACCGCGGGAACACTCGCGGCGCGCGTATCTGACCCACCAGCAGGTCGACGAGCTGGCGGCCGCCATGGCCCGCGACGGCCTGGTGGTCCGGTTCCTCGCCTACACCGGCTTGCGGTACGGCGAGATGGCCGCCCTCACGGTGGGCGATTTCGACATGCTCCGCCGGCGGGTGAACGTGCGCCGGTCAGTGACCGAGGTCGCAGGCAAGTTGGTGTGGTCGACGCCGAAGAACCACGAGCGGCGCTCGGTGCCGTTCCCGCGATTCCTGAGCGAGGATCTCGCGCGCCGCATGGCGGGCAAGGGCCGCGACGATGTGGTGTTCTCGGCACCAGGTGGCGGGGTGCTGCGGATCGCCACGTTCCGCACCCGCGTGTTCAACCCGGCCGTGGCCAAGCTCCGTGGAATCGACGACAAGGGGAAGCCAACGACTGATTGGCCCCGCCCCACGATGCACGATCTCCGGCATACTGCTGCGTCGCTGGCGATCAGCGCAGGGGCGAACGTGAAGGCGGTACAGACGATGCTCGGGCACAAGTCCGCTGCGCTGACATTGGACACCTACGCGGACCTCTTCCCCGACGACCTCGAAGCCGTTGCCGACGCTTTGGATGCGGCCGTGCGGGCACTGACTCGATCTACTGCGGACGCACTGCGGACGGATACCGAAGCAGCGCCGTGACGCCAGTCGATGTCGACTCGGTTACTGCTGGTGAGACTCTCGCGATAAGAGTCGGGGTGGCGGGATTTGAACCCACGGCCTCTTCGTCCCGAACGAAGCGCGCTACCAAGCTGCGCCACACCCCGCTTGAAGCTTCGACAGCCTATCGCACCGGGCGGTCGGCTGGCCAAATCGCGGTGCCCCGATCACTTCCAGGAGCACGATCGCTCGAACTCGACCAGGGCCTGGGCCGCGCTCGTCGGATCCAATCCCTGCTCCGCTACCCATTCGTCGCTGAAATAGGTGTCGCGGTAGCGGTCGCCGCTGTCGGCGAGCAGCGTCACCACCGAGCCGGCGCGGCCCTCGGCGACCATTTCGGCGATCAGGCCGAACGCCCCCCACATGTTGGTGCCCGTCGACGGCCCGACCCGGCGCCCCAGGACGGTGCTCACGTGCCGGGCGGCCGCGATCGAAGCCGCGTCCGGAACGGCCACCATGCGGTCGACCACGCCGGGCAGAAACGATGGCTCCACCCGCGGCCGGCCGATGCCCTCGATGCGCGACGAGGTGGGCATCACGATGTCGTAGCGGTCCTCGGCGTAGGCGGGAAAGAACGCGGAGTTCTCCGGGTCGACGACGCACAGCCGGGTGGCGTGGCGTCGGTAGCGGATGTAGCGGCCGATCGTGGCGCTGGTTCCGCCGGTGCCCGCTCCGACCACGATCCAGTCCGGGACGGGGTAACGCTCTTCGCGCATCTGGTCGAAGATCGACTCGGCGATGTTGTTGTTTCCCCGCCAGTCGGTGGCGCGCTCGGCGTTGGTGAACTGGTCCAGGTAGTGCCCGCCCGTTTCGCGCGCGACCCGCTCGGCCTCGGCGTAGACCTCGCCGGAGCTCTGCACGAAATGGCAACGGCCACCGTGGGCTTCGATCAGCGCCACTTTCGACGCGCTCGTCGCCGCGGGCATCACGGCGACGAACGGCAAGCCGAGCAGTGCCGCGAAATAGGCCTCTGAGACCGCCGTCGAGCCCGATGACGCCTCGACCACCGTGGTGCCCTCGTCGATCCAGCCGTTGCACAGCGCGTAGAGGAACAACGAGCGGGCCAACCGGTGCTTGAGACTGCCGGTGATGTGTGTCGTCTCGTCTTTCAGGTACAGCGCGACCTGAGCGCCGGGGCCGCCCGCGCTCCACGAGCAGGGCAGCGGATAGCGCAGCAGATGGGTGTCGGCGCTACGGCGCGCATCGGCCTGGATCAGCCGGATCGCGTCGTCTGTCCAGCAGCGCGACCGGTTGCGGCCCGCGATCCGGGTCTGGCCGGTCAACGCACCGATGCTGTTGGCTGCGAACGGCTCAGATCGCTGGCCGCGTCGCGGTCACCCATCGGGGCGGCGATCAACGTCAGCAACGTGGCCTCCGGTCGGCAGCAGAAGCGCACCGGCGCGAACGGCGAGGTGCCGATCCCGGCGGAAACGTGTAACCGCATGTTCGCGCCCCAGCGGGACGGCCCCTTCGCGCGGGAGCGGTCCAGACCGCAGTTGGTCACCAGTGCGCCGTAGAGCGGCAGGCACACCTGACCGCCATGGGTGTGCCCGGCCATCACCAGCTGATAGCCGTCGGCGGCGAAGCGGTCCAGCACCCGCGGCTCCGGCGAATGGGTCAGTCCCAGCCGCAGATTCGCGGCCGGACTGGCCGGGCCGGCGACGGTTTCGTAGCGGTCGCGATCGATGTGCGGGTCGTCCACGCCCGCGGCGGCGATGTGCAGACCCGCCACCTCGAACTCGCGCCTGGTGTGGGTGAGGTCGAGCCAGCCCCGCTCGGTGAACGCCGCCCGCAGGTCCTGCCAGGGAAGCGGTTCGCCCCGAACGCGGTGCGACGGGTTGGTCACGTAGTTCAGCGGATTCTTCAGCCGCGGCCCGAAGTAGTCGTTGCTGCCGAACACGAAGACGCCCGGTCGCGATAGCAGGTCGCCCAGGGCCTGGATGACCGACGGCACCGCCCTGGGGTGGGCCAGGTTGTCACCCGTGTTGACCACCAGATCCGGTTCCCAGCCGGCTAACTCGCGCAGCCACGCCTGCTTGCGGCGCTGGCCGGGCGTCATGTGGAGGTCGCTGATATGCAGCACCCGCAAGGGGGTCGAGCCCGGGGTCAGCACGGGCATGGTGATCTCGCGCAGGACGAACGCGTTGCGCTCGATGACCGCGGCATAGCCAAGGCCGGCGACGCTCGAACCGAGCGCGGCGGCGCCAGCACGTATCAGGACGGGCAAAACGTCAGCCATGCCGGCAAGCCTACTGCCGCTCGCCGACCGGCAACGTGACTCTTGGCGTCGCGACGCCTATGGGGGTGGCTGGCCGGGTGCCGGTGGCGGTGGCGCCAGCAGCGGAATGGTGATCGGCGGCAGCCCCGGAATCTCGACGACCTGCGAGCCGACCGGCGGCGGGGCGCCTTCCGGCGGTGGCGGCGGGGCAGGCGGTATGCCGTTGCTGACTTGGATGGTGATGATCGAGCCAGGGATCGTCGCCCCGCTCGGGGTTGTTCCGACCACCTCGCCCTGCTTCGCACTGCTGTTGACGAAGTTGTTCTGGTCGGCGACCTGGAATCCCGCCTCCTTGATGCGCTGGCGCGCGGCGTCGATATCCAGGCCGGCGACGCTGGGCACCCGCGAGCCGGGTGACCCGTCGACGTAACGAGGGTCGGTCGGCGGCAACTGCACCGGCCCGAAGTTGTTGGCGATCGGCTTCATCGCGGTGAACCACGTGCGCGCCGGTTCATTACCGCCGTACAGGTCGCCCTCGCCGCAATGGCGCAGCGGGGCCGAGCACAGATCGGTGGGGTTGGGGGAGTCGTCGTAGATGTAGTTCGCCGCCGCGTAGTGGTTGGTGAACCCCACGAAGCCCGACGAGCGGTGCGCCTCGGTGGTCCCCGTCTTGCCGGACACCGGCAGGTCCCAGCCCGCCGCACCGGCCGACCCGGCCGCGGTTCCGCCGCCCAGGGCGTCCTTGCTCATCGCGTTGGCCAGAGTGTTCGCCAGGCCCTCGGGCACCACCTGGTCGCAGGTCTCGGTGGTCACCGCGACCTCATTGCCCTTGCGGTCGACCAGCTTGTCGATCGGATTGGGCGGGCACCAGGTGCCGCCCGAGGCGAGGGTGGCCGCGACGTTGGACAGCTCCAGCGCGTTCACCTCGATCGGCCCCAGCGTGAACGACCCGATGTTCTGCCGTTTGACGAAGTCGGCCAGGCTCTCGTTGCTGTCCGGGTTGTAGTCGCGGGCGGTGCCCGGGTCGGCGTAGGACCGCAGCCCGAGTTTGATCGCCATGTCCACCGTGCGCGTCACGCCGACCTGCTGGATCAGCTTGGCGAACGCGGTGTTGGGCGAGGTGGCCAACGCGTCCGTGACGTTCATCGACCCGCGGTAGTTGCCGGCGTTGACCACGCACCAGTTGTCCTTCGGGCAGCCCTTGGCCCCACCGCTACCCATGCCCTTCGCCTGGAACCGGCCCGGCACCTCGAGGGTGGCGTTGATGCCCATCCCCATGTCTAATGCCGCGGCCGTGGTGAAGATCTTGAAGACGGATCCCGCGCCGTCGCCGACCAGCGAGAAAGGCTGCGGGCGCATGGTTTGACCGGCGTCGACGTCGAGCCCGTAGGTGCGGTTGCTGGCCATGGCCATCACCTTGTGCGACGTCTTGCCCGGCTGGAGCACGCTCATCACGCTCGAAATCCCGGGCAGCGTCGGGCTGGCGAACTTGTCGATGGCTGCCTTGACCGGGATCTGCACGTCCGGGTCCAGCGTGGTTTTGATGGTGTAACCACCCCGCGCCACCTGTTCCTTGCTGATCCCGGCCCGGGACAAGTACTCCTGGACGTAGTCGCAGAAGAACGCGCGATCGCCCGCCGCGATGCAGCCGCGGGGTAACTCGTTGGGCTGCGGAAGGATCCCGAGCGGCGCGGCCTTGGCGGCGCGCAGCGCGTCCTCCTCCTGCGGAATGTTCTCGATCATGGTGTCCAGCACCAGGTTTCGCCGCGCCAACGCTCCATCGGGATTGATGTACGGGTTGAGCGCGCTGGTCGACTGAACCATGCCGGCCAGCAGCGCCGCCTGCTGCCAGTTCAGGTCGGAGGCGTTGATGCCGAAGTAGGTCTGCGCCGCGTCCTGCACGCCGAACGAGCCGTTGCCGAACGAGACCAGGTTCAGATACCGGGTCAGGATCTCTGGCTTGGTGAACGTCTTGTCCAGCGTCAGTGCCATGCGGATCTCGCGCAGCTTGCGCGCCGGGGTCGTTTCGATGGCCGCGCGCTTCTCGGCGTCGGTCTTCGCCGTCACCAGCAACTGGTAGTTCTTGATGTACTGCTGCTCGATGGTCGAGCCGCCGCGTGTGTCGACGTCGCCGCGCGCATAGCCCGCCAGCCCGGTCAGGGTGCCTTTCCAGTCCACGCCGTTGTGCTCGGCGAACCGCTTGTCCTCGATGGACACGATCGCCAGCTTCATCGTGTTGGCGATTTTGTCGCTTGGCACCTCGAACCGGCGCTGGGAGTACAGCCAGGCGATGGTGTTGCCTTTGGCGTCGACCATCGTCGACACCGCCGGCACCTCACCCTCGAGAAGCTGAGCCGAGCCGTTGGCAACCACTTCCGAGGCCCGATTGGAAACGAGTCCGATGCCGCCGGCGAACGGGAACAGCAGCGCCGTGGCGACGACGCTGGCCAGCAAGCACAGCCCCGCGAGCTTGAGGATGGTGAGTGCGGCCGGGGGGCGGTCAGACATGGCTACTACATTAGCGGCCCTCAGTCACGCCGCCACGCTGCGCGTTCGCTCATAAAATGTGTCTATCGGAGCGCCGGGCGCCGGTGGGTGCGAAATTTGCGGTCGCGTCACGCCGCGCGCACCTTACCGCCCACGACCACTTCCGCGCCCGCCATTTGGTACGAGACGGCACGCCCGTCCCAAAAAAAGCGTTATCGGACTGTTGCGCAATTGCCACCTGACCACCTAACTTAGACACACGGTGAGATTCAGGTAACACCGATGTACATGGTGTGGCGTAGATCGCTAAGTCGGGATCTGCACCCGAGGAGGGCGGCCGTGTCGGGCGGCCGAAAGGGAAAGGGAACAGTTCGTGTCACCAATACGGCCGGCGGCGCGTAGGACAAACATTGCAGCCGCACAAGGGGTACTTCGCAGTGTCGATGCCGAGGAACGGATCGCTTGGGTCTCAAAAGCGCTATGCCGGACCACCGATCCCGACGAACTGTTTGTCCGAGGAGCGGCCCAGCGCAAAGCTGCGGTGATCTGCCGGCACTGCCCGGTGATGCAGGAGTGCGGGGCGGACGCGCTGGACAACAAGGTCGAGTTCGGGGTGTGGGGCGGCATGACCGAGCGGCAACGTCGCGCCCTGCTCAAGCAGCACCCCGAGGTGGTGTCGTGGGCGGACTTCTTCGACAAGAGGCGCACCCGCAGCGTCGGCTGAGGCTTTCGTGGGGGCGGAAGGTTTTCAGCGGGCCGTCGCCCGGCCCGCATCGTCCACGACCGAAGTGATCTGATCGGCGAGCGCGCGCAGCGCCTCCAGGTCCGACACATCAAAGGGCAGGGACGGCACGCCGATGACCGGCACGTGCGGATTGGCCCCGGTGAATCGGGAAAGCAGTCTGATCTCCCGCTTGGCGGTCTGCGCACGGTCGGCGTGAATCTTCAACACCGCCGAGGCCAGCGACGCGGCTTCGGAGTCGCCTTCCTGCTCCAGCATTTCGCTGCCGTCGATCGCCCGCTCGGCCGGCAGGGAGCACAGCGGCGGATGGGTGCGGTTCAAGACCAGCCCGGCGAGCGGCATGCCTTCCTGCGAAAGCCGGTCGACGAAGAAGGCCGCCTCCCGCAGCGCGTCCGGTTCGGCCGCGGACACCACAACGAACTGCGTCCCACGCCTTTTCAGCAGCGCGTAGGTGCGATCGGCCTTCTCGCGGAAACCGCCGAAGGTGGCGTCCAGCGACTGCACGAACGCCGCGGCATCGCCGAGCATCTGTGAACCCAGGATTGTGGACATCGCCTTCATCGCCAAACCCATTGCGCCGGTGACCAATCGCCCGATGCCCCGGCCCGGTGCGAGCAGCAGCCGCCATAGCCGGCTGTCCATGAAGCTGCCCAGCCGTTTCGGCGCGTCGAGGAAGTCCAGCGCGTTGCGCGACGGCGGGGTATCGACGACCACCAGGTCCCAGCGATCCTCGGCCAGCAGCTGGCCCAGCTTCTCCATCGCCATGTACTCCTGCGTGCCGGCGAGTGAGCTGGCGACGGTCTGATAGAACTGATTCTCCAGAATCGCTTGTGCGCGACCCGGTCCGGAGTACTGGATCACCATCTCGTCGAAGGTGCGACGCATGTCGAGCATCATCGCGTGCAGCTCGCCGGGAACCTCCGCCGCCAGCGGGACGCGTTGCGGCGTGTTACCGAGGTCGCTGACCCCGAGCGCCTGCGCCAGGCGCTTGGCCGGATCAATCGTCAAAACGCAGACGTTGCGGCCGTATTCGGCGGCACGCAGCGCGATCGCGGCGGCGGTGGTGGTCTTGCCCACCCCGCCGGCGCCGCAGCACACCACCACGCGGTTGGTCGTGTCGGCCAGAATGGCCGCCATGTCAAGCTGTTTAGGTGTGGTGCTCATCGAACTCCCTGCTGTGCAAGCGATTCCGACAGCTCATAAAGGCTACCGAGGTCGACCCCGTCGGAGATTGCCGGTAGTTCCAACCGCGCCACCTTCAACGCGTCGAGCTGCTGGGCGATTTCGGCGCGGGTGGCGACGACCGTGGCGTGCTCGATGGTCTCCGTCAGCAGGCCGGCAAAGTCTTTGTCGCTCAGGCTGATTCCGGATTTCTCCAATCCCGAACGCACCGAATCCGCGTCGACGTCGCCCTCGGCGGCCTTCGCCAGATCGGCCGGCTGCAGGTAGGAGGGAATGTTGCGGTTCACGATCACGCTGCCGATCGGCAGCTGCATCTCGGCGAGCTCCTCGATGGCTTCCAGCGTCTCCTGGACCGGCAGCGCCTCCAGCAGGGTGACTAAGTGAATGGCCGTCTGTTCGGAGTGCAGTAGCTTCACCACGCCGTCGGCCTGCGAATGCACCGGGCCGCCCTTGGCCAAATCGGACACGGCCTTCGTGACATCCAGGAATCGCGCGATCCGTCCGGTCGGCGGGGCGTCGACGACGATCGCGTCGTAAACCGGCAGCCGGTTCTTGTCGACGCGTATCACCGTCTCTTTGATCTTGCCGGTCAGCAGCACGTCACGCAGGCCAGGCGCGATCGTCGTCGCGAACTCGATCGCACCGATCCGGCGCATCGCGCGGCCCGCAATGCCCAGGTTGTAGAACATGTCGAGGTATTCCAGGAAGGCGGCCTCGATGTCGATCGCCAGGGCGTTGACCTGACCGCCGCGCTCGGCGGTCGCGATCTTCACCTCCTGATAGGGCAGGGGTGGCACATCGAAGAGTTGTGCAATCCCTTGGCGGCCCTCGACTTCCACGAGCAGGACCTTGCGTCCTCCCGCGGCCAGGGTCAGTGCCAGCGCGGCCGCGATGGTCGACTTACCCGTTCCGCCTTTGCCGGTCACGAAATGTAAACGGGCCTTCGTCAAGCGCGATGGCCAGCCGACGGCAGCTCCGCCGCTCGATGTGGTTGCCACCTTCGCATGCTAGCCCGACCCGATAAGCTCGCGGCATGAGCCAACCGACCGCATGGGAGTACGTCACCGTTCCGCTGCTGACGCATGCCACCAAACAGATCCTGGACCAATGGGGCGCCGACGGCTGGGAGCTGGTGTCGGTGCTGCAAGGGCCGACCGGCGAGCAGCACGTCGCGTATCTGAAGCGGCCCAAGTAAAAGGGTCGGGTCCGATGACTGCTTCGGCCCGGCTCGGCCAGCTCGGCCTCGCGCTCCCGGAGGTGGTTGCGCCGCTGGCCTCCTATGTACCGGCGGTGCGCACCGGCAACCTGATCTACACCGCGGGCCAACTCCCCATGCGGGAGGGAAAGCTGTCGGCCACCGGCAAGGTCGGCGCCGACGTCAGCCCCGACGATGCCAAGGCGATGGCCCGGATCTGTGTGCTCAACGCGCTGGCCGCCGTCGACTCGCTGGTGGGGATCGACGAGGTGACCCGGGTGGTGAAGGTCGTCGGGTTCGTCGCCTCGGCGCCGGGATTCAACGGCCAGCCGAGCGTCATCAACGGCGCCTCCGAGCTGCTCGCCGACGTGTTCGGCGAACAGGGGGCGCACGCGCGCTCGGCGGTCGGCGTCTCCGAGCTGCCACTGGATGCGCCGGTGGAAGTGGAGCTGATCGTGGAGGTCGGCCGACGTCCGTGACCCACGCCGCCGAGTCGTTGACCCATCCCGCATACGCCAAGCTGCGGGCGGTCACCGAGACCGCGTCGGTCCTGTTGGCCGAGAATCCCGGGCTGCTGACGCTCGAGGGCACCAACACCTGGGTGCTGCGCGGCCCGCGCAGCGACGAGTTGGTGATCGTAGACCCCGGACCCGACGACGACGACCACATCGCACGGGTCGCGGCGCTCGGCCGTATCGCGTTGGTCCTGATCAGCCACCGCCACAGCGATCACACCGACGGCATCGACAAGCTCGTCGAGCTGACGGGCGCGACGGTGCGCTCGGCGGGTAGCGGTTTTCTGCGCGGCCTCGGCGGGGAGCTGACCGACGGCGAGGTGATCGATGCCGCCGGCCTCAAGATCAAGGTGCTGGCGACCCCCGGCCACACCGCGGATTCGCTGTCCTTTTTGCTCGACGATGCCGTGTTGACCGCCGACACCGTCCTGGGCCGCGGCACGGCCGTCCTCGACAAGGAGGACGGCAGCCTGACGGACTACCTGGAATCGCTGCGACGGTTGCGCGGCCTGGGCCGGCGCACGGTGCTACCCGGACACGGCCCGGATCTGGCCGATCTGGAAAGCGTCGCGCAGGGCTATCTCGCGCACCGGCGGGAGCGACTGGATCAGGTCCGTTCGGCGTTGCGCGAGCTGGGGGAGGACGCCAGCGCCCGCCGGATCGTCGAACACGTCTATGTCGATGTCGACGAGAAACTGTGGGAGGCCGCCGAGTGGTCGGTACAGGTGCAGCTGAATCACCTGCGCTCGGAGCCGTCGGCATAAACCGGCAGGCGCTCACGGCGTTGAGCGTGTCGTGAGGGCGGGACATTCGCGGAATTCCCGCCCTATGAGCACACTCGAGGGCCTGGCTGCACACTCGAGAGCCGGCGCGGGCTTCGCCCGCGCTTACCTCGCTCGGCGCGCCAGGCGCTCGGAGTCAGAGATCAGCACGCTCTTGCCCTCTAGGCGGATCCAGCCGCGGTGGGCGAAATCGGCCAGCGCCTTGTTCACGGTCTCCCGCGAGGCCCCGACCAGCTGCGCGATCTCTTCCTGCGTCAGGTCGTGGGTGACCCGCATGGCGCCGCCCTCTTGGGTGCCGAACCGCTGCGCGAGCTGCAGCAGCTGCTTGGCCACCCGGCCGGGCACGTCGGTGAAGATCAAATCGGCCAGGTTGTTGTTGGTGCGGCGCAGGCGTCGGGCCAACACCCGTAACAACTGCTCGGCGATCTCGGGACGATCGGCGATCCACGCCCGCAGCGCGTCGCGGTCCATCGACACCGCGCGCACCTCGGTGATGGTGGTGGCGCTGGACGTCCGCGGACCGGGGTCGAAGATCGACAATTCGCCGAACATGTCCGAAGGGCCCATGATCGTGAGCAGGTTCTCGCGCCCATCAGGTGAACGGCGACCGATCTTCACCTTCCCCGCGACGATGATGTACAGCCGGTCGCCGGGTTCCCCCTCAGCGAAGACCGTGTGTCCACGGGGGAAGTCGACGGGTTGCAGCTGCTTGGTCAGCGCTGTGACTGCGCCGGGTTCAACCCCTTGGAAGATTCCTGCCCTTGCCAGGATCTCGTCCACGTTGCCTCTTCAACTTTCCCAGAAAATTAGTGTGCTACGGGCAGGCTAACCCCTTGCTCGCGTGACGAGTCTAGAGGAACGCCGTTGTGTCTAACGTGCCAACGCTACACAGGATTGGCGTGTCGAGGTGCCCTAAACTGCGGATTGACGTGCGAATGGCCGTGTATCCGGGTCGGGAGCGTCATTTCATCGCGGTCGACGAAGCGCACGGCGAACGACGGCGCGGCGTGGCGCGGGCCACCACCGCGCCCGTTCGCCGGGGACTCAGGCAGCTGCGCGAGCTCGCGCCGTTGCAGGTATTCCAGCGCCTCGGGCATGCCTTCGGCGGCGAGTGTGTGCATATCCACAGCGTCGGCACGCTCGAGGAGCTCGCCGGCGTCGGCCACCGGCCAAGCGGCAGGGGTGAGCTCGGACTCGAGCTTCCCGAGACCCAGCGCCGCCAGCATCAGCAGCGCCGGAACGCCGGCCACCAGCAACCACGACACATCGAAGAGTAAACATCGCCTTGAATCAACACGGGGTCTCGGCGAGATCACGAAATCAGTACTCTGTCGTAGGTGACAGCGGCAAAGTCGTCCGGGCGTTCGAAATCGACTCCGGCCCAACCCGGTGGCGCCGATTCGCGACGTCGGTCGCAGGAATCTCGAGTCGGCTTGGTACGACGGGCGAGGCGGATGAATCGTGCTCTGGCACAAGCGTTTCCGGACGCCCACTGCGAACTGGATTTCACGACGCCGCTGGAATTGACGGTCGCCACAATCCTTTCGGCGCAGAGCACCGACAAGCGGGTCAATTTGACGACGCCGGCGTTGTTCAAGCGGTATCCGTCGGCGCTGGACTATGCGCAAGCGGACCGCGTCGAGCTGGAAACCCTGATCCGTCCGACCGGCTTCTTTCGCAACAAGGCGTCCTCGCTGATCGGTTTGGGGCAGGCCCTGGTTGAACGGTTCGACGGAGAGGTGCCGTCGACCATGGCCGAGCTGGTCACCCTGCCCGGGGTTGGGCGCAAGACGGCCAACGTCATCCTGGGAAACGCCTTCGGGATTCCCGGCATCACCGTGGACACCCATTTCGCGCGGCTGGTGCACCGGTGGCGCTGGACCGCGGACACGGATCCGGTCAAGATCGAGCACTCCGTCGGTGAGCTCATCGAACGCAACGACTGGACCATGCTGAGCCATCGGGTGATCTTCCACGGCCGCCGGGTGTGCCACGCGCGCAAACCGGCGTGCGGCGTCTGCCTGATCGCCAAAGACTGCCCGTCTTTCGGCCTCGGCCCCACCGAGCCGGCGCTGGCCGCGCCCTTGGTGAAGGGCCCGGAAACCGAGCACCTGCTCGCCCTGGCCGGGCTGTAGGCCGGCCCGCGAACGACGCGCACTGGGACCGCAATGCCGACGCTGACCCGGAAGGCTCGCTGGCACATCGCGATCCTGGCGGTGGTGGCGGCGCTGATCGCGGCGCTGGTTGCCCAGCTGCGCGACGACTCTCCCTCGCCCTCGATGCCGGCGAATGATCAGAAGGTGGCCGACCGGGAACACCGCGACGCCGATACGCCCGCCGCGTTGTCGGGCCCGCGGAAGCGCGCCGACCTGCCGCCGTGCCCCGCCGCCGGA
This sequence comes from Actinomycetota bacterium, assembly GCA_036338755.1. GTDB lineage: Bacteria > Actinomycetota > Actinomycetes > Mycobacteriales > Mycobacteriaceae > Mycobacterium. Next base: position 20,387 of record JAYZBN010000038.1, read on the forward strand.
GCCGGCGACGGCCCCGAGGCGCTGCGCGGGGTGACGGTCGAGTGCGCCGCCGACGGATCGGTGGTCGACGTCGCGCGCGCGCTGGCCGGGCGCCGGGTGGTCCTCAACCTGTGGGCGTATTGGTGCGCGCCGTGCGCTGCCGAACTGCCCGCGATGGCCGAGTATCAACGTCGGGCCGGTTCCGACGTGATGGTGGTGACGGTGCATCAAGACGAGAACGAGACGGCGGCGCTGCTGCGGCTGGCCGAGCTCGGGGTGCGCCTGCCGACGCTGCAGGACGGTCGTCGCCGGGTCGCGGCCGCGCTGCGGGTGGTAAATGTGATGCCCGCGACGGTGGTCCTGCGGCCGGACGGTAGCGTTGCCCAAACGCTGCCACGAGCTTTCAACACTGCCGATGAGATCGCCGCCGCGATCGGCGACGACAGGGGATAAGCGGACAAATTGAACCCGACTGGAGGGGCCGTGAGTGCTGGGGGTTCGCCCCTGCGGAATGGGGACCCCGCTCCCGCGCGCGGGACCGTTCCGCTGAGGCCTGACGCCTGCCCGTCGTGGCTGCGTCCGCTGATCGACAACCTGGACGACGTTCCGGATGCGGCCCGGCGCCGCCTGCCGGCCGACGTGCTGGCGATGATCACCAGCAAGGCCGTATCGGCGGTGGCCAACCTGCGCGGCGCCAGCCGCGAGGCCGCCGTCCTGGTGTTGTTCTCCGGTCCGGAATCCGGCCCGCGCGACGGGGGTTTCCCCGCCGAGGCCGACCTGCTGGTCACCGTGCGGGCGTCAACTCTGCGCCACCACGCCGGCCAGGCGGCATTCCCCGGCGGTGCCTCCGATCCCACCGACCACGGTCCGGTGGACACCGCGTTACGCGAGGCCCGCGAGGAAACCGGCATCGACGTCAGCAGGCTGTCTCCCTTGGCCACGATGGAAAAGATGTTCATCGCGCCGTCGCAGTTTCACGTGGTCCCGGTGCTGGCCTACTCGCCGGATCCCGGCCCCGTCGGCGTCGTCAACGACGCCGAAACGGCGATCGTGGCGCGAGTTCCGTTGCGCGCCTTCATCAATCCGGACAACCGGCTGATGGTTTACCGCGGCGATCTCGGCCGCCGGTGGGCCGGGCCGGCGTTTCTGCTCAACGAGATGCTGGTCTGGGGATTCACCGGCCAGGTGATTTCCGCGCTGCTGGACGTCGCCGGCTGGGCTCAACCGTGGGACACCACCGACGAGCGGGAGTTGGACGCGGCGATGGCGCTGGTCGGCGAAGGCGGTGGGTCTCGATGAATTCCATGACTCCGTCGCAGTGGCTGGATGTCGCCGTCCTCGCGGTCGCTTTCATCGCGGCGATCTCCGGCTGGCGGTCCGGCGCGCTGGGGTCGTTGCTGTCGTTCGTCGGGGTCCTACTCGGCGCAATCGCGGGCGTGCTGCTGGCGCCTCACCTCGTCAGCCACATCGCCGCGCCGCGCGCGAAATTATTTGCCGCACTGTTCCTGATCCTCGCGCTCGTCGTCATCGGCGAGGTTGCCGGTGTGGTGCTCGGACGGGCCGTGCGCGGGGCGATCCGCAGCCGCTCCATCCGGACGGTCGACTCGGTCATCGGGGTGGCGGTCCAGCTCGTCGTGGTGCTGACCGCGGCGTGGTTGTTGGCGACGCCGCTGACCCAGTCCAAGGACCAGCCGGAACTGGCCGCCGCGGTTCGCGGTTCGCGAGTGCTGGCTCGGGTCAACGACGTCGCGCCGCCCTGGCTCAAGACGGTGCCCAAGCGGCTGTCCGCGCTGCTGAATACCTCCGGTCTGCCCGCGGTGCTGGAGCCGTTCAGCCGCACCCCGGTCATCCCGGTCGCATCTCCCGATCCCGAGCTGGCCGGCAACCCGGTGGTGCAGGCCACCGCGCCCAGCGTGGTCAAGGTCCGCAGCCTGGCACCCAGTTGCCAGAAAGTGTTGGAGGGCAGCGGATTTGTGATCGCACCCGACCGGGTGATGACCAATGCGCACGTGGTGGCCGGCTCGAACAGTGTTCAGATCTATGCCAGCGGCAATCCCCTCGACGCCACCGTGGTGTCCTACGATCCGGCGGTCGACGTCGCGATCCTGGCTGTCCCCAACCTGCCGCCGCCCCCACTCGCCTTCGCCCAGGGCGACGCGAAAACCGGTGCCAGCGTTGTGGTTCTGGGTTATCCCGGTGGCGGGAACTTCACCGCCACCCCGGCCAGGATCCGCGAGCTGATCAAGTTGAGCGGACCCGACATCTACCGTGATCCCGCACCGGTCACCCGTGACGTCTACACGATCAGAGCCAGTGTGGAGCAAGGCAATTCGGGCGGCCCGCTGATCGATCTGGACGGTCACGTGCTCGGCGTGGTGTTCGGCGCGGCGGTCGACGACCCCGACACCGGCTTCGTGCTGACCGCCGACGAGGTGGCGGGTCAGCTGTCCAGGATCGGTGACACCCAGCTGGTGGGAACCGGGTCCTGCGTCGGCTGAGCCGCGCCTACCGCGTCCGGGTCAGGTGCACCTGCTCCAAGAACTTCGTCAGGTGCCTGTTGATTTCCTCGGGCGCCTCTTCATGGCTGAAATGCCCTGCGCCCGCGACGGATACGTAGCGGCCCTGCGGCGCGTAGCGCCGGGTGCGGTCGACGGGGTCGGCCAGCACGTAGGGATCCGCCTCGCCGCGTAGATGCAACAGCGGCACGCTGAGCTGCCGGCTCATCGACTTCATGAAACGCCGGCCTTCGTCGCGCAGCTGGCTGCGCGCGGCCCAGCGCTGGTATTCCAGCGCGCTGTGCGCGGCCGCCGGAATCTGGATCGCCGTCCGCAAATGGCCGATGGTCTCCGAGAAGTCTTCGGAGGCAAGCCATTTCTCGCAGCTGCGACTTCGGACCAGGCGCTCGATCTCGGCGGCGTTGCCCCGGGTCAACAGCCGCTCGGGCCACAACGGGATCTGGTGCTGCAGCAGCGTCGGCAAGAGCGCGTAACCCTGGTCGCGCCGCGTCAACGTGGATCGTCGCAACGCCGCCGGATGCGGAGAACTGATCAGCGCGATCGCCGACACCAGTCGCGGATGCAACAAGGCGGTGGCCCAGCAGCCCAGCCCGCCGTCGGCGTGGCCCACCAAGGTCGCCGACGAATGCCCCAGCGCGCGAATCAGCCCGGCGGCGTCTCCGGCCAGCGTCCAGCCGTCGTAGCCGCGGGGCGGCTTATCGCTGCCGCCGTAGCCGCGCAGGTCGATGGCGACCACCCGCGCGCCGCGCAGTCCGCGTAGCTGATGGCGCCAAGACCACCAGAACGACCCGAAACCGTGCAGCAGCATCACCAGCGGGCGGGCGGTCGCGGGCGGCCCGTCGGCGTCGTTGAGCGCCTCGACGACGTGGAAGCGGATGCCGTTGGCGTGCACATCGAGGTGGCGCCACGGCCCCTCGATGCGCGTTACCGACGGATCCGGCGGTGCCATCTACCAACCCGATGGATCGCCGGCAGCGCCGTTTCCGGGCTTCGCGTGCCGGCCGGGCGACGCGGGGAGCTGCTTGGCGTCGCCGGGGGCCTTGTCGTGGCCCGGCGTGAGCGCGGTGCGCGTCTCCTTGACCGATTCGATGGTCTGACGCGGCCCGCGGATCCGGCGCACCTTCAGGAAGCCCAGCAGGGCCAGCACGGCGCCGACGAACACCATGAACCCGAACACGATCAGATAAGAAGCCCAGCGCCACAGCCAGGTGTCGAGCAGCTCGGCGACGAAGAAGAAGAAAAAGAAGGTGGAGTAGAACAGCACCACTAGCGCCGCGATGAAGAAGACGCTTCCGGTGAGACCTTTTTTGACGTCGCGGGTAATTTCGGCGCGGGCCAGTTCGACTTCGGCGCGCACCAGCGTGGAGACCTGGGTGGTCGCATCCTTGATCAGATCACCGATCGACGGCTCGGCGGGTTTGGCATGCGGGTCCGTCAACGGAATCGTGGTAAGGGTGCTGGGCACACCGTTCTTGTCATCGGCTTTGCTCACAGACGGTCCTCTTTCGTCATCGCCGGCTCCCGGTCATCGCGGTTCATGTTGCCATGAGGTGCCTGGACAGGAGAAGCCAGACGATGCCGGCCGAGCACTACGCCGCGGAGCCCGACGCGCTCTCGCCGGAGCGAAACATCACATCCCGGGCGATTACACTCGGCCAAGCCGGCCGTGATGTCCGGCCTACCGATAGGAGTGGGGCTGTGCGGAGGGCGCACCGATGCTTCTTACTGGCAATGGTTGCCCTGCTCGTGGCCGCCCTAGGTTCTTTTGCCCGAGCCGCTGCCGCTGACGTGCGCATCCCGATCGGCGGTGGTGCGGGCATCGTCATCAACGGCGACACCATGTGCACCCTGACCACCATCGGCGGCGATGCCGCCGGTGAGCTGATCGGCTTCACGTCCGCGCACTGCGGCGGCCCCGGCGCCCAGGTCACCGCCGAGGGCGCGGAGAACGCGGGCGTGTTGGGCACCATGGTGGCCGGCAACGACAACCTCGACTACGCCGTGATCAAGTTCGACCCGGCCAAGGTGACACCGGTGGCCAACTTCAACGGCTTCCTGATCACGGGCGTCGGCCCGGACCCCGCCTTCGGCGAGATCGCTTGCAAACAGGGCCGCACGACCGGCAATTCGTGCGGCGTCACGTGGGGCATGGGTCAGTCACCGGGCACCATCGTCATGCAGGTCTGCGGTCAACCGGGCGACTCCGGCGCTCCGGTGACCGTCAACAATCAGTTGGTCGGGATGATCCACGGAGCGTTCAGCGACAACCTGCCGACCTGCATCATCAAATACATCCCGCTGCATACGCCGGCGGTTGTGGTGTCATTCAACGCCGTCCTGGGCGACATCAACGCCAAACATCGGCCCGGTGCGGGGTTCAGCCCACTTCCGGGCTGAGGAGGCAGCGACTACTTCGCGGCCCTGATCGCGTCGAACACGTCGGGATCCAGCAGCGTAGAGGTGTCACCCAATTCGCGGTTTTCGGCGATGTCGCGCAACAGCCTGCGCATGATCTTGCCGCTGCGGGTCTTGGGTAGCTCGGGCACCACGTGGACCTCGCGCGGGCGGGCGATCGGTGAGATCTCCCGGGCCACTTCGACGCGCAATTCGTCGACGATCCCGTCGTGCACTTCGTGATCGCCACGCAGGACGACGAACGCGCAGATGGCCTGGCCGGTGGTCGCGTCGGTCGCCCCGACCACCGCCGCCTCGGCGACCGAGGCGTGGCCGACCAGCGCCGACTCCACCTCGGCGGTCGACAGCCGGTGCCCCGACACGTTCATCACGTCGTCGATGCGGCCCACCACCCAGACGGCGCCGTCGCGGTCGTAATAGGCGCTGTCGCCGGCGAAATACCAGCCCTGCTCGGCGAACCGGGACCAGTAGGTCTCGACGTATCGTTCCGGATCGCCCCAGATGCCGCGCAGCATCGACGGCCACGGCCGGTCCAGGACCAGATAGCCGGTGATGTGTTCGCCCTGGTGCACGACCGGCGTCAACTCATCGCCGTGGTCGTCGACGATCTTGGCCGAGATGCCCGGCAGCGGCCTCATCGCCGAACCGGGTTTGGCCGCGGCGACTCCGGGCAGCGGGGAGATCATCGTGGCGCCCGTTTCGGTCTGCCACCAGGTGTCCACGATCGGGAGGCTCTCAGCGCCGATCACCTTGCGGTACCAGCGCCACGCTTCGGGATTGATCGGTTCACCGACCGTCCCCAGCAGTCGCAGGCTGGACAGGTCGTGCGCGTCAGGAACCTCGCGTCCCCACTTCATGAACGTGCGGATCAGCGTGGGTGCGGTGTAATAGATTGTCACGCCGAACTTTTCGATGATTTCGAAATGACGGTGCTGGGTTGGCGAGTCGGGCGTGCCCTCGTAGAGAACCTCGGTGACCCCGTTGGACAGCGGACCGTAGACGCCGTAGGTGTGCCCGGTGACCCAGCCGATGTCGGCGGTGCACCAGAAGACGTCGCTTTCGGCCTTGATGTCGAAGACGTAGTAGTGCGTGTACGAGGCGTGGGTCAGATAGCCGCCGCTGGTGTGGACGATGCCCTTGGGCTTGCCGGTGGTTCCCGAGGTGTACAGCAGGAACAGGGGCTGCTCGGCATCGAAGGGTTCCGGGGTGTGTTCGGCCGATGCGGCGTCGACGACGTCATGCCACCACAGGTCACGCTCGTCGTTCCACGACACGTCAATTCCCGTGCGCCGCACCACAATCACGTGCTCGACCGGGCTGTCGGCAGCCGAGACGGCCTCGTCGGCCGCGTCCTTGAGCGGGGCGGGCTTGCCGCGCCGGAACTGCCCGTCGCTGGTGATCAGCAGCTTGGCGTGGGCGTCGGCGATGCGGGCGCGCAACGCCTTGGCGGTGAAACCGGCGAACACCACGCTGTGCATGACGCCTAGGCGCGCGCAGGCCAGCATCGCGATCACCGCTTCGGGGATCAATGGCAGGTAGATCGCGACCCGGTCGCCGGCGGTCAGACCGAGGTCGGTCAGCGCGTTGGCCGCTTTACACACTTCGGCCTGCAGGTCGGAGTAGGTCAGGCTGCGGCTGTCGCCGGGTTCACCCTCCCAGTGGATGGCGACCCGATCCCCGTGCCCGGCCTCCACGTGGCGGTCGACGCAGTTGTAGGCGACATTGAGCTTGCCGTCGGCGAACCACTTGGCGAACGGCGCGTCGGACCAGTCCAGCACCTCGGTGAACGGCGTCGCCCACGCGAGCCGATTGGCCTGCTCAGCCCAAAACGCCAACCAGTCGTCCTCGGCCTCGCGGTAGAGTTCCTCGCCGGCGTTGGCCTGCTCGGCGAACTGCGCCGGCGGCGGATACGACGACGGGCCCGCGGAATTGGTGGCGGTCACTGGCTTCTCTCCTGTGTCGAGACTGCGCCGTGGGAGCGGCCTCACGCTTTGGCCGACTGCGAGCCTAGCCGGGTGAGGCGTGGCTGTGCGAGTGCTGATGCCCGGCTACCCACACTTGATCATTGATCCAGGTGCGCCCGATCACCGCGTGCTGAGCGGCTCAGGAGTCGACGATCGCCAAGCAATAGAGGCGGGGGGGCTTGGGGTACGCGTTGGCCCTGGTTTCGGGCGGGCATTGCGCTGCATCCGTGTCGCCGTCGATGCGTTTGCCGACCTTGAACCGTGCGAACCGAGATTCGTTGCAATCGACCGGCGTCCACGTCGCCGTCGTACGCTCGTCCGTCCTGAGGTAGCAGTGCCCCTGTTGAAGGTTGGGGGCGAAACACAGGATGTGGGATTCGTTCGTCAGGCGCGAATAGACGGAGTCATCGCGTTTCCCATCGGGGCACATTGTTGTCGGGCCGCCTTTGGCGGCGAGTTCGTAGGTCGCCACGGGATCCGTGCAGTCGGTGGGTCGGTCGAACGAGCCCATGCCGACGTCGAATTCACTGAAGCATTGACCGATCTGAGGCCCGGCGGCCGCCGTAGACGGGGAAGACGGGTCGGCGGTGCGCGTTGCGCGGCCGCGCTCCGGCAGCACCCGCACGGCGTTGCCGAGGATGCCGAGGGCGAGCAGCACCGCGCCGATGGTGATGAGCGCGGTGGCCGACTTCGGCGTCCGCGGCCGCGGCGGATGACCCGGCGCGTAACCCAAATGGGCCGGATACGGCGGAACCGGGTAGCCCGGCGGTGGCGGATAGGCGTAACCGGGGGGATACTGCGGCGGCGGGTAGGCGGGTGTCCGCCGGCGGCGGCGCGAGCGCTCCACCAGCCCAATAACCAGGCAGACCAATCCAATTGCCGGCACACCGAGGGAGAACATCAAACGACCCGCCCGCACCGCCGATTCGTCCGAGGCCAGATACGCCACAGTCACGGCTGAATTCTAAGTTGGCGACGCCGTGCCGGGCACTTCACCGTCGTACGACTTCAGGCCCTAGGGTCGGGGTCATGTGGCGGATGCGGATACCGGTGGCCTTGCTGGCCCCGGTCGGCGCCGCCCTGTTGGCGGTCGCCTCGCTGGCCGGATGCGGTGGCGGCGTCCTCAGCCCGGATCTGGTGGTGGTCAACGGCGGGGAACCGCCGAACCCGCTGATTCCCACCGGCACCAACGACAGCCTGGGTGGCCGGATCCTCGATCGGCTGTTCGCCGGGCTGATGTCCTACGACGCCGCCGGCAATCCGTCGCCGGAGGTGGCCGAGTCGGTCGAGACCACCGACAACGTCAATTACCGGATCATCCTCAAACCCGGTTGGAGCTTCACCGACGGCTCGCCGGTGACGGCCCATTCCTTCGTCGACGCCTGGAACTACGGCGCGCTGAGCACCAATGCCCAACTGCAGCAGAGCTTTTTCAGCCCCATCGACGGCTACGACGCCGTCGCCGGGCTGACCGCCGACGGCAAGCCAACGACTACCACCATGTCCGGCCTACGGGTGATCAACGACCGGGAGTTCACCGTCCGGCTGAAGGCGCCCACCATCGACTTCACGTTGCGGCTGGGGCACAGCGCGTTCTATCCCCTGCCGCAGGCGGCCTTTCGGGACATGAGCGCTTTCGGGCAGCACCCGATCGGTAATGGCCCGTACCAGCTCGCCGACGGCCCCGACGGGCCGGCGTGGGAACACAACGTCCGAATCGATCTGCGGCCCAATCCGGACTACCACGGCAATCGCAAACCCCGCAACAAGGGCCTGCGGTTCGAGTTCTATGCAAACCTGGACACCGCGTACGCCGACCTACTGTCGGGCAATCTCGATGTGCTGGACACGATTCCGTCGAGCGCATTGACGATCTACAAGCGTGACCTGGGCGGCAACGCCGCGAGCGGACCCGTCGCCGTCAGCCAATCGCTCGACACGCCGCTGCGGCTGCCGCATTTCGGTGGCGAGGAAGGCCGGCTGCGCCGGCTCGCGTTGTCCGCGTCGATCAACCGCCCGCAGATATGTCAGCAGATCTTCAACAACACCCGCAGCCCCGCCCGCGACTTCACCGCCAGCTCGTTGCCGGGCTTCGACCCGAACATTCCGGGCAGTGACGGGTTGGACTTCAATCCCGAACGGGCGCGCCAACTCTGGGCCCAGGCGAACGCGATCTCGCCGTGGGGCGGGCGGTACGCCATCGCCTATAACGCAGACAGCGGCCATCAGGAGTGGGTGGACGCGGTGGCCAACAGCATCAAGAACGTGCTGGGCATCGACGCCGTCGGCGCGCCACAGCCCACCTTCGCCGGGTTTCGCACGCAGATCACCAACCGCACGATCGACACCGCCTTCCGGGCCGGCTGGATAGGCGACTACCCGTCGATGATCGAGTTCCTCGCCCCCTTGTACGCCACCGGCGCGGGATCCAATGACGTCGGATACTCCAGCCGCCAGTTCGACGCCGGCCTGGCCGCTGCCGAGGCGGCTCCCGACCTACGGCGGGCCGACGTGCTGGTCAACGTCGCCCAACGAATCCTGTTGCACGACATGCCCGCCGTACCGCTGTGGTACTACATCGCGGTGGTCGGGTGGTCGCCGGAGATCAGCGCCGTCAAGGTCACCTGGAACGGGCTTCCCGACTACGAGAACCTCGTCAAGGGTTAAGGCATGGGCTGGTATGTCGCGCGCAGGATCGCCGTCATGGTGCCGGTCTTCCTGGGCGCCACCCTGCTGATCTACGGAATGGTGTTCCTGCTGCCCGGCGACCCCCTGGCCGCCATCGCCGGGGACCGGCCGCTGACGCCGGCGGTGGCCGCCGCGCTGCGGGCGCGCTACCATCTCGACGATCCGTTCATCGTGCAGTACCTGCGCTACCTGGGTGGCGTTGTGCACGGCGACCTGGGCCGCGCGTATTCCGGGTTACCGGTCAGTGCCGTTCTGGCACATGCGTTTCCAGTCACGCTCCGGCTCGCGCTGATCGCTTTGGTGGTGGAGGCGGTGCTCGGCGTCGGGTTCGGCGTGGTATCCGGGCTGCGCCAAGGGGGGCTCTTCGATGCCACGGTGCTGCTCACCGGGCTGATCATCATCGCGATCCCGATCTTCGTGCTGGGGTTTCTGGCCCAGTTCCTGTTCGGGGTCAAGCTGGGCATCGCGGCGGTCACCGTCGGCGAGCGGGCGACATTCGCGCGCCTGCTGCTTCCCGGAATCGTCTTGGGCTCCGTTTCATTCGCCTACGTCGTACGGTTGACTCGGTCTGCCGTGGCCGCCAACGCGCACACCGACTATGTGCGCACCGCCACCGCCAAGGGGTTGTCGCGGCCACGGGTGGTGACCGTGCACATCCTGCGCAACTCGCTGATCCCGGTCGTGACGTTTTTGGGCGCCGACCTTGGGGCGCTGATGGGGGGCGCCATTGTCACCGAGGGCATCTTCAACATTCATGGTGTCGGCGGCGTGCTCTATCAGGCGGTCACCCGGCAGGAAGCACCGACCGTGGTGTCGATCGTGACCGTTCTGGTCCTGATCTATCTGGTCACCAACCTGGCGGTGGACCTGCTCTATGCGGCGCTGGACCCGAGGATCCGCTATGGCTGAGCATTCCGGCTTCTGGGGTGAGACGTGGCGGAAGCTGCACCGCCGCCCGAAGTTCATCGTCGCCGCCGTGCTGATCCTGCTCATTCTCCTTGTCGCGCTGTACCCTTCGTTGTTCACTCACGCCGACCCCAGCTACGCCGACCCGAGCCAAAGCCTGCGCGGCCCTTCGGCGGCGCACTGGTTCGGCACCGACCTGCAGGGTCACGACATCTACACGCGCACCATCTACGGGGCGCGGGCGTCGGTGACCGTCGGGCTGGGCGCGACTCTGCTGGTCTTCGTCATCGGCGGGGCGCTGGGCGCGTTTTCCGGTTTTTATGGCGGCTGGCTGGACGCCGTCGTCTCTCGCGTCACCGACATCTTCTTCGGCCTGCCACTGCTGCTGGCGGCGATCGTGCTCATGCAGGTTCTGCACCACCGCACGGTGTGGACGGTGATCGCCATCCTGGCCTTGTTCGGCTGGCCGCAGATAGCCAGGATCGCTCGCGGTGCGGTGCTGGAGGTGCGGGCCAGTGATTACGTGCTGGCGGCCAAAGCGTTGGGGCTGAGCAGGTTTCAAACGCTGCTGCGACACGCGCTGCCCAACGCGGTGGGGCCCGTGATCGCGATGTCCACGATCGCGTTGGGGGCTTTCATCGTCACCGAGGCGACGCTGTCCTACCTCGGGGTCGGGTTGCCCACGTCGGTGGTGTCGTGGGGCGGCGACATCAACCTCGCCCAGACGCGACTGCGCGCCGGTTCGCCCATCCTGTTCTATCCCGCCGGTGCACTGGCGATGACGGTGCTTGCGTTCATGATGATGGGCGACGCCCTGCGCGACGCTCTGGATCCCGCCTCGCGGGCGAGGCACCCATGACTGCGCCGGCGACGATGCAGAGCGAAGCGATGAGGTGGGGGCACCTCCCGCTTGCGGGGGAGAGTGGCGCGCATGACCACGCGTGAGCCACTGTTGACGGTTGAGGGCCTGGAAGTCAGGTTCGGCGACCACACTCCCGCGGTCGCCGGGGTAAACCTGCGCGTCCAGCGCGGGCAGACCGTCGCCGTGGTCGGTGAGTCGGGATCCGGGAAGTCCACCACGGCCGCCGCGATCCTCGGGCTGCTGCCTCCCGGCGGCCGAATCACGGCCGGCCGCATCACTTTTGACGGCCTCGACATCACCTCCGCCGATCGGCGGTTGCTGCGGTCGATCCGAGGGCGTCGCATCGGCTACGTGCCCCAGGACCCGATGACCAACCTCAATCCCGTCTGGAAGGTCGGCTTTCAGATCTCAGAAGCGTTGCGGGCCAACACCAATGGCCGTCGGGACAGACGGCGGGCGGTGGAGCTGCTCGCCGAGGCCGGCATGCCGGAACCGGCGAAGCAGGCCGGTAAATATCCGCACCAATTGTCGGGCGGCATGTGCCAGCGGGCGCTGATCGCCATCGGGCTGGCGGGCCGCCCGCAGCTGCTGATCGCCGACGAACCGACGTCGGCCCTCGATGTCACGGTGCAACGTCAGGTGCTCGACCATCTTGCGCGCCTCACCGCCGAGCTGGGGACCGCGCTGTTGCTGATCACTCACGACCTGGCGCTGGCCGCCGAGCGGGCGGAGGGGATCGTCGTCGTCCACCGCGGTGTCGTAGTGGAATCCGGCGCCGCACAGGCCATTCTGCGCGATCCGCAGCACGAGTACACGCAGCGGTTGGTGGATGCGGCCCCGTCACTGGCCCGCGGGAGCCGGCCGGCTGCCCCCCGAACCGACGACATCCTCGTCGCCTCGGACCTCACCAAGGTCTACCGGGATTCGCACGGCGCGCCGTGGCGACGTGGCGAGTTTCGCGCCGTCGACGCGGTGTCGTTCCGGCTGCAGCGAGCCCGCACCCTGGCCATCGTCGGTGAATCGGGTTCCGGAAAGTCGACGGTGGCCCGCATGGCGCTGGGTCTGCTGCAACCCACTTCGGGCGCAGTCGTTTTCGATGGCACTTCGATCTCCGACGGGATGGACCGGGACGCGATGATGGCTTTTCGCAGGCGCGTGCAGCCGGTGTTCCAAAACCCTTACAGCAGCCTCGATCCCATGTATTCGGTGTTTCGCGCCATCGAGGAGCCGCTGCGCATTCACCGCGTCGGTGACCGCGGGCGCCGCGCGAAGGCCGTGCGCGAACTCGTCGACCAGGTGGCGCTGCCCTCGTCGGTGCTGAGCAGGTTGCCGCGTGAGCTGTCCGGCGGCCAACGCCAGCGTGTTGCGATCGCGCGGGCGCTGGCGTTGCGGCCCGACGTCCTGGTCTGCGACGAGGCGGTGTCGGCGCTCGACGTGTTGGTGCAGGCGCAGATACTCGACCTGCTTTCCGAGCTGCAGGCCGAACTGGGCCTGGCCTACCTGTTCATCAGCCACGACCTGGCGGTGATCCGGCAGATCGCCGACGACGTCCTGGTCATGCGGGCCGGCCGCGTGGTGGAGCACGCGCCCACCGAGCGCCTCTTCAGCGACCCCGCGCACGAATACACCCGGCAGTTGCTGGACGCCATCCCGCGTGCGCCGGAATCCGACGGGGATAGGTTGTGAAGTTGTGACAGCTGACCCGCTGGCCCCCCTGATGGAACTGCCCGGCGTCGCCGAGGCCAGTGACCGCGCCCGCGACGCACTGGGGCGTGCCCACCGCCACCGCGCCAACCTTCGGGGGTGGCCGGTGTCCGCCGCCGAGGCGGCGCTGCGGGCGGCGCGCGCGTCGTCGGTGCTGGACGGTGGCCCCGTTCAGCTGGAGGATCTCGCCGACGCCGGGCAGGTCAGTGATCCGGTGTTCGGGGGAGCGCTGCGGGTCGCCCAGGAGCTGGAGGGCGGCGAGGGCCCGTTGGTGCGGACCTGGGAGCGGGCACCCTTGCAGGCGCTGGCCCGCTTGCACATGCTGGCCGCTGCGGACTTGGCCGACGAGGATCGACTGGGCCGGCCACGCCCCGACGGCGAGGTGGGGGCGCGTCTGGCACTGCTGGCGGACATCGTGGGTGGCCGTACCCAAGTTCCGGCCCCGGTGATCGCCGCCGTCGCGCACGGAGAACTGCTGGCACTCAAGCCATTCGGCAGCGCGGACGGCGTCGTGGCGCGCGCGGTAGCACGATTGGTCACCATCGCCAGCGGACTGGACCCACATGGATTGGGGGTTCCCGAGGTCAGTTGGATGCGCCAACCCGCCGCGTATCGCGACGCCGCACAGAAGTTCGCCGAAGGCACGCCGCACGGTGTGGGAGCCTGGCTGGTGCTGTGTTGCCGCGCGATGAAAGCCGGTGCGCAAGAGGCCGTGTCGATCGCCGACTCGATGTCTGACAGATAGCTGAGGCGGTGGCCGCTGCCGGGAAAGCGCCACCGGAAACGGCCGCAGAAATGCAGAGCGGGCGACGTTCCGAATGTTCGGTCCGCCGCCCGCTAGCACGGGACTCGGTTACCAAGCGTGCATCTCTGGGCTGCGTGGGTTGGCCTCGGCGATCTCACGACGCTTACGGTTGCGACCCCACCCAAAGGGCCGTCAGTACCTTCCGCATTTCGCAATTTCGCAGGCCCGCAACACTTCTGCCATTTTCGCGGCTATGACTCCGCGTGGGTGCCGAGCACCGTGCTGGGCGCCCGGGTCGGGAGAACGAACCTTCTCTTCCGGCTCGACCTTGGCCTCACCGGGCTTCCGTGGTTCCTTTGTACTACTAGACCCCCAGCACAGCAAGGCCCAATTGCGAATAGCGCCGAATCCGTTTTGGGTTGCGCGTTCAAGGAGTTTGCTCCTCCGTGAATCGCGGCTCAGAACGCGTAGCGGCGCAACAACGAATACGTGACCGCGCCGGCGGCCAGCGCGCTGACACCCACCGCAGCCGTCGTGGCGATGGCGGCGCCGGAAGGCGCCGGTATGCGGTCGCGCAAGGACACGGGCCGGGAGAAGGACATGACGGGCCACCCGCGTTCCACGGCTTCCCTGCGCAGCCCGCGGTCGGGATTCACGACGCTGGGGTGCCCGACGGACTCGAGCATCGGGAGATCGGTGATCGAGTCCGAGTAGGCGTAGCAGTGTTCCAGCGGGTAGCCCTCGCGCGCGGCCAGTTCGCGGATCGCTTGGACCTTGCCCTCGCCGTAGCAGTAGAACGCGATCTCGCCGGTGTACCGACCGTCCTCGACCACCATCCGGGTTGCCATCGCGTGGGTGGCGCCCAGGGCACGGGCGATCGGGGCGACGATTTCTTCCCCCGAGGCCGACACCACCACGACGTCACGCCCGCACAGCTTGTGGGCCGCGATCAGGTCGGCGGCTTCGGCGAACACCAGCGGAGTCACGATGTCGTGCAGCGTCTCGTTGACGATCGACTTGACCTGTTCGACGTCCCAGCCGGTGCACATATTGGTCATGTGGGCGCGCATCCGGTCCATCTGGTCATGATCGGCACCGGAGAGCAGATAGATGAACTGGGCGTAGCTGGACTTGAGCACGGTGCGGCGATTGAGCAGGCCCTGATTGAAAAACGGTTTGCTGAAGGCCAGGGTGCTGGACTTGGCGATGATCGTCTTGTCCAGGTCGAAGAAGGCCGCCGTGCGCGCGTGGGGGGCGGTGGTTGCCGCTGATGGGTCCGAGGCCGACTGCTCCGCGGTGGGGTCGAAGACGGTCACCGACCCAGCATAGGTCGGTGATTGCGCGTGGCGGCGACCCCGCACCGCAAAAGGGCCGCTCAGCGGATAGGGAGGCGCGACGCGCCGTGTTTACGCGGCTCAAGCTGTTTTTTCAGCAAATGCGCTCTTGCGTTACTACGGCTTGTCATGTGTATAGTAAGCATTACTCGGCCTGCGCCGAGGGTGTATCAGCCCGACCCCCCGGGGCTGATACACGACGACCCTCGCCTCCTCCCCCCCTGGCGGGGGTCGTCCCATTTCTACGGTCGGTTTTCTCGGCGCGCGGCGCCGAGCTCGGCTCTCGGTGCGTTGCGGGAAACTGTGTGGGTCGTCGCTGGCGGCGTGCGCTTGCGATGCCTTTGCGATGCCTTTGCGATGCCTTTGTGCACACTCGCGTCTCTATCCACAAATCCGCGTTTGGGACTGTCGTGCCAAGGTCACCACCGCGCACAGTGGTCGGGTGGCTAGCGGTTCCGGAGTTGATGCGGCGGGTTCGGTGGGTGTGTTGGCGGTCTTGGCCGAGCCCGAGATGCGCGCCGAGTTGGACCGGGTGGCGGCGGCCGCCGGCGTCCGTGTGGTGCACGCCAGTGACGCCTCTCCGGTCAGCCGCAAGAGTTGGGCGGCGGCCGCGGCCGTCGCGTTGGATGCACGCGCGGCGGCGCGCTGCCAGCGCTGGGCGCTGCCGCGCCGCGATCACGTGACCGTGCTGACGCTGCTCGAACCGGATGCGACGACGTGGGCGGCCGCCGTCGAGGTCGGCGCCGAGCATGTGTTGCGGCTGCCCGTCCAGGAAGCGGATTTGGTCCGCGCACTCGCCGAGGCCGCCGAATCGTCGCGCGACGACGGGTCGCGCGGCCACGCCGTCGCTGTCATCGGGGGCTGCGGCGGAGCCGGCGCCTCCTTGTTCGCGGTCGCCTTGGCTCAGGCCGCCGCCGACGCGCTGTTGGTGGATCTCGACCCGTGGGGCGGCGGCCTCGACTTGTTGCTCGGTGGCGAAACCGCGCCGGGGCTGCGCTGGCCGGATCTGGCGTTGCAGGGCGGGCGGCTCAACTGGTCGGCCGTCCGGGACGCGCTGCCCCGGCACCGCGGAGTCAGCGTGCTGTCCGGCACGCGGCGCGGTTACGAGTTGGATGCCGGGCCGGTGCACGCCATCGTCGACGCCGGCCGGCGCGGCGCGGTCACCGTCATCTGCGACCTTCCCCGTCGTCTCACCGACGCGACCCAAGCCGCACTGAACGCCGCCGACTTGGTGGTCGTCGTCAGCCGTTGTGACGTGCGGGCATGCGCGGCGACCGGTGCGCTCGGTCCGGTCCTGGCGTCGATGAACCCCAATATCGGTCTGGTGGTGCGGGGCCCTTCGCCTGCGGGATTGCGCGCGGTCGAGATCGCCGAGATCGCGGGCCTGCCGTTGCTGGCGGCGATCAAAGCGCAGCCCCAACTCGCAGAGCAGATCGACCGCGGCGGTCTGCGGCTAGGGCGACGCTCGGCGCTCGCGGTGGCGGCGCATCAAGTGCTCGGCGTGCTCCCGCCCGCCGGTGCGCGGCGACGCGCGGGACAGAACGGCAAGGCGACGTGAGCGGTTCGCTGATCGAACGTGTCCGGGAGAGGCTGGCCGGCGAGGCCGGCCCGCTGGGGCCGGCGGTGGTGGCCGCCGCGATCCGGGCCGAGTCCGGTGGGATGCTCGGCGACACCGAGGTGCTGTCCAACCTCCGGGTGCTGCAGACCGAACTCACCGGTGCCGGCATCCTCGATCCGCTGCTTTGCGCAAACGGAACGACCGATGTCCTGGTCACCGCGCCGGATGCCGTGTGGGTCGACGACGGCACGGGCCTGCGGCGCACCGAGATTCGTTTTCCGGACGAAGCGGCGGTGCGGCGGCTGGCGCAGCGGTTGGCGCTGGCCGCCGGCCGTCGCCTGGACGACGCGCAGCCCTGGGTGGACGGCGAGCTGACCGGCATCGGCCCCGGCGGCTTCGCGGTGCGGCTGCACGCGGTGTTGCCGCCGGTGGCCGCCGCGGGCACCTGCATTTCGCTGCGCGTCCTGCGGCCCGCCAGTCAGGAGTTGGGGGCCCTGATCGCCGCGGGTGCGATCGAGCCCGTAGCCGCGGCACTGGTCACCGACATCATCGAAGCCCGGCTCGCATTCCTGGTCAGCGGAGGGACCGGGGCCGGAAAGACGACGCTGCTCGCCGCGATGCTGGGCGCCGTGGCGCCAACGGAACGGATCGTCTGCGTCGAGGATGCCGCGGAGCTGGCGCCGCGCCACCCGCATCTGGTGAAGCTGGTCGCCCGATGCGCCAACATCGAAGGCGTCGGCGAGGTTCCGGTACGCCAGCTGGTCCGGCAGGCGCTGCGGATGCGGCCCGACCGCATCGTGGTCGGCGAGGTCAGGGGCGCCGAGGTGGTGGACCTGCTGGCCGCGCTGAACACCGGCCATGACGGCGGCGCGGGCACCGTGCACGCCAACAGCCCCGGCGAAGTTCCC
The DNA here is from genome assembly GCA_036338755.1 of Actinomycetota bacterium. Classification (GTDB taxonomy): domain Bacteria; phylum Actinomycetota; class Actinomycetes; order Mycobacteriales; family Mycobacteriaceae; genus Mycobacterium. The sequence goes on from JAYZBN010000038.1 coordinate 37,966, forward strand.
GCCCGCCTCGAGGCGTTGGGTGCGCTCGGCGGCCTGGATCGTGCCGCACTGCACAGCCAACTCGCCGCCGCCGTGCAGGTGTTGCTGCACGTCGAGCGCGACCGCGGCGGGCGGCGGCGGCTCAGCGAAATCGCTGCGCTGCAACAGGATCAAGGGCAGGTTCGCGCGGTCACCGTCTGGCATGCGGACCAGGGCATGACGGATGCCGCCCCGCAACTGCAGCGCCTGCTGCGCGGCAGGATATCGGCGTGAACGGCCCGCTGGCCGGCGCTCTGCTGGTGTCGCTGGCGCTGATCGTCGTCCGGCCCTCCCCGCGACGGCGACTGTCGCCGTCACCGCAGCGTTGGCTCCCGCCGGTCGGGCTTCGTGGGGCGCGCTGCGTCGCCGCGGGCGTCGGCTGCATCGCCATGATCGTGCTGCCGCTGACGACCGTCCTGTGCGCCGCTGTCGTCGGCGCGACTGCCGGACTGCGGTATCGGCGACGACGGCGCGGACGGCGCGCCACAGCCGAGGGCCACGCGCTTCAAGCCGCCCTCGAGGTGCTGGTCGGTGAATTGCGGGCCGGCTCGCATCCGGTGCGCGCGTTCTGCGTCGCCGCCGACGACAGCGCCGGTGCGGTTGCGGTATCAATGCGCTCGGTGGCGGCGCGGGCCCGGTTGGGGGCCGACGTCGCGGCCGGCCTGGCCGCCGCGGCCCGTTACTCGGCGTTGCCCATGCATTGGGAGCGGCTCGGGCTGTGCTGGCGGCTGGCCAGCGACAACGGGCTGGGAATAGCCACCCTGATGCGTGCCGCTCAGCGCGATATCGCTGAGCGGCAACGGTTCTCGGCCCGGGTGTCCTCGAGCCTGGCCGGCGCGCGGGCAACCGCGGCGATACTGGCAGCGTTGCCGGTACTCGGCGTGCTGCTGGGCCAACTGATCGGGGCCCGGCCACTGAGCTTCTTGCTGGGCGGGCGCGCGGGCGGGTGGCTGCTGCTCGTCGGCTCGGCGCTGGCCTGCATCGGTCTGTTGTGGTCGGACCGCATCGCCGACCGGGTCGCGTCGTGAGCGCGCGTCGGCGATCCGAAGCGAAGCGATGAGGAGGGGCGTGCCACATGAATTTCGCAGCGGTGCTGTTGGCCGCGGCGCTCTGCATCGGTCCGGGCCCCTCGCTGGCGAGCCGCCGCGCCGCGATGCCGGTGCGCGGCGGTCGGCCCTTGCGGGGCCCGGCGGCGGCGCCCGGCCCGGATCCGCTGGCGGTCGCCTCCTGTCTGGACGTGCTGGCCGTGTGCCTGGGGGCGGGCATGGCGGTGTCGACGGCCGCGGCGGCCGCCGCCCCGTCCGCACCTCCGGATCTGGCCAGGGTGCTGCGCCGCGCCGCCGACCTGCTCGCGCTGGGCGCCGATCCCGCTGTCGCATGGTCGATTCCGCCCGGCCCGCAGGATCCGGCCGACCCGCACATCGACGCGCTGCTGCGACTGGCCCGGCGTTCGGCGTCCTCGGGGGCGGCGCTGGCCGATGGCGTCACCGAGTTGGCCGAGGAGTCTCGCCAGGACGCCGCGCACGCGGCGACCGCGGCCGCCGAGCGGGCCGGCGTACTGATCGCCGGACCGTTGGGTCTGTGCTTCCTGCCGGCGTTCATCTGCCTGGGCATCGTCCCGGTGGTGGCCGGCTTGGCCGGTGAAGTTCTGCAGTCGGGCCTGCTGTGAAACGAAGGGAAGACATTGGTGATCAACATGATTCGCGGCCTCTGCGCACGTGCCGTCATCCTGGTGGCCGACGAGTCGGGCATGTCGACCGTCGAGTACGCCATCGGGACCATCGCGGCGGCGGCCTTCGGTGCGGTGCTCTACACCGTCGTCACCGGCGACTCCATCGTCTCCGCGCTGACCAACATCATCGGTCGTGCGCTCAACACCAAGGTGTAGTCGCCAGTGCGGGCGCCAGCACGGTGGAGGCGGCACTGGGCATCGCCGCGCTCGTGGTGGTGCTGGTGCTGTGCCTGGCCGGTGTCACCGCGGTATCGATGCAGGTGCGCTGCGTCGACGCTGCCCGCGAAGCCGCCCGGCTGGCGGCCCGCGGCGACCAACGCTCGGGCGTGGCCGCGGCGCGCCGGCTCGCGCCCGGCGGTGCCCGAGTCGACTTGCGGCGCGACGGCGATTTCCTGGTGGCCACCGTCGTCGCGCATTCGAAGTTGTTGCCCACCATCGACATTGCGGCCAGAGCGGTCTCGGCGGCCGAGCCGGGCCGGTGAGCGGGGGTCGGCCACCCTGGTCGCGGCCTGGATGATCGTGGTGCTGCTGACGGCGACCGGGGCCGGCGCCTACCTGGGCTCGGCGGTCGTGGCACGGCACCGCGCCCAGGCGGTGGCCGACCTGGCCGCGTTGGCGGCCGCGGCGCGGTTGGGTTCCGGGGCGGATGCTGCCTGCGCCACAGCCGCCGGCGTGGCCCGCCAGATGCGTACCGACGACATTCGCTGTGTCGTCGACGGTCTCGATGTCGTCGTCACCGCCCGGGTAGCGGTCGCCTTCGGCGGCGCGGCGAGGGCCGCGGCGCGGGCGGGGCCGGCGACCGGGGAATCCGGCTAGGGCGCGGCGTCGGGGCTGGGCGACAATCCCGCGGTGGCCAGCTCGTCGTCGGTGGGCAGCCGCAGCGACACCAGTCCGGCGTACGTATCCGGTTCCAGTTCCACGCGGTTGACGGTGACGTGCACCGGCACCCAATCACCGTCGTGCCCGGGCATCCGCAGCACCCGGCTGGTTGCGCCCCCGCTGAATTCCCTTGTCATGGTGGCCATCAGGTCGTGGTCGTCGGGATGAACCCGGGGCTTGCCCGTCTCGCTGCTGCGCCAGTCGTAGAAGGGGCAGGGCTCGTCGAGCCATTTCAGCAGAACCCACGTGTTGAGGTCGATCAGTGCGCGGTGCACGCCGGCCTGGGCCAGCCCGCTGAGGATTCGTTGCGCCAGAACGTCGGTCGAGACCTCCGGGCCCTTCAGTTCGGACGGCCAGTTCATCGCCCGCGCCACCAAGTGCTCCCGGCCGTCGGGCCCCGGTTCCAGAATCGTGCGTGCGACGAAACCTATCCGGATCGACTCACCGCGCCAGTCGGTGAGATCCCAAGTGCTGCACAGGGTTTGGTCGGGCTTGGCCTTGACCGCCATGGCCAGCACCTTGGTTTCGTTCGGATTGAGTTCACGCGACGGAAGGTCCTCGGCGAACGCCCTGCCGAACGTGACTTCTACCTCGGGATTCTTCCCGCTGTTGAGCAGCGACTCCCGGGTGTCGGTGGCCACGCCGAGCGTCAGGTCCCACTTCAACGGCCCCGGGATCGGCCGCTCGGGCGGCTCGACGTCGGCGGGGCCCGTCCAGACATGCACGCCGTGGATGAAACCGTCGGACATCACCACCGGTTCGGTGCGAATGATGCGGTCCCGCTTGGTCGTGATGCTGGTCAGGGCCTGGCCGGTCTGCACCGCCTCGGCGATCGCCGTGCGAACCGCGGCGAGATACGGGCTGCGGCGCAGGAAGGTGGTGATGGGCACCAGATTTTTGAGTTGACGGCCCTGCGCCACAACGGTGGGCTCACCCCCGAGCGTCTCCACGAGCAACCAGTCGTGGGCCATGCGGTCGACTTTACCGGTGAGCAGACCGGCCCAGGGGAGTGCCGGCGGTTTCGCCGGTGCCCAAGCCCGCAGGCATCCACACCCGCCGAGCCGCGTCGCCGGTGCTTGCGATGCCGTCGCGGCCTTGGTAACTTTTGCTGCTGCGCCCGCATCGTCGGGATTGTGGGCGGCGCACAACCGAGTCATTCCTGATCCGTGCGACAGCACGCCGCCATTTCTTGAGCAGCAGGAAATGCGTTCTTGGCGTAGGCGTCACAAGACAAACCCGGTGAATCGACCGTCGAGGGGTCGGTCGTCATCGGCGGGTTTGTGCTCCCGTGGCCCCTGCGCCAACTCTGCGAGGACCAGCTTCAGCACCAGCACCGCGCCCGCCTTGTCGAGTGGGTCGTTGCCGTTGCCGCACTTGGGGGACTGCACGCACGACGGGCACCCCCGCGGGCACTCGCATGCTTCGATGGCGGCTGCTGTCGCACCCAGCCAGGTGCGGGCCTGACGAAAGCCCCGCTCGGCGAATCCTGCGCCACCCGGATAGCCGTCGTAGACGAAGACGCTGGGCAAACCAAGGGGATCGGGCCCCACGGCGGTCGACAAGCCGCCGATGTCCCCGCGGTCGCAACTGGCCACCAGCGGCAGCAGCCCGATCGCCGCATGCTCGGCGGCGTGCAACGCTCCGGGGATCCGCGTGTCCTCAATGCCGTTGCGCCGCAGCGCGTCCCGGGTGATCGTGTACATCACCGCCGTGGTGGCCAAGGTGTGTTCCGGCATGTCCAACTCGATGAAGTCGATCACCTCGCCAGAGAGCCTGCGACGCAGATAGCCCACCACCTGGTGGGTGACCCTGACCGGCACCAGACCCAACGTGACCGCGCCGAACGCCAACCGCTCGCCCGTACCGGTGACGGCGATGTCGGTGATCTCGCGGGCGAACGTCGCGTAACCGGGGTCCTCGGCGTGCACGAACGCGATGCCCTCCTCGGGGTCCAGGGAGTCGACCACGTAGCTGTCGCCTTGATGCAGATACACCGCGCCGGGGTGGACGGTGGCCGGTGCCTGCCCGGCGCCGGCGCTGCCCAGCAGCCTTCCGGTATCGGCCTCGACGATGACGATCTGGCCGCCCGCCGAGCCTCGAATGTCCACGGCGGCATGGGGTTCCAGGCCGGGCACCGGGAAATACCGGCCGCCGCGCCGCCGCAGCAGCCCGTCGTCGACCAGGCCGTCGGCCACCTCAGTGGCGCCCAAAGCGCGCACCTCGGCCTCGTCCAGCGGTAGTTCGGTTGCCGCGCACAGCAGCTGCGGGCCCAGGATGTAGGGGTTGGCCGGGTCGATCACCACCCGCTCGACCGGCTTGTCCAGCAGTGCGGCCGGGTTGTGCACCAGATAGGTATCCAGCGGATCGTCCCGGGCGATCAGCACCACCAAGGCGCCCTGCCCGCGCCGGCCGGACCGGCCCGCCTGCTGCCAGAACGAGGCGACCGTGCCGGGGAAGCCGGCGAGCACCACCGCGTCGAGCCCCGCGATGTCCACGCCCAGTTCCAGCGCGTTGGTGGTGGCCAGGCCCCGCAACCGGCCCTCGGCCAGCGCGCGCTCCAGCGCGGTGCGGTCCTCGGCGAGGTAGCCGGCCCGATACGACGCCACGGTCGGCGACAGCTCCGGCGCGACGTCGTCCAACCTGGCCCGGGCGCCCAGCGCGGTCAATTCCGCGGCGCGGCGCGACCGCACGAACGTGAGCGTCTGAGCGCCCTCGGCGATCAGGTCGGCCATCACCCGCGCCGCCTCGGCACCGGCGGAGCGGCGCACCGGCGCGCCGTTCTCGCCGGTCAAATCGGCGCGCAGCGCTGGCTCCCACAACGCCACCGTCCGGGCGCCCTGGGGCGAACCGTCCTCGGTGACCTCCTCGACCGGCAAGCCGATGAGCTCGGTGGCCGTCGCGCCCGGCGAATCCGTTGTGGCGCTGGCGAAGATCACCGTCGGCGAGGACGAATAACGGGCGCACAACCGCAGCAGGCGGCGCAGCACCATAGCCACGTTGGAGCCGAAAACTCCACGGTAGTAATGACATTCGTCGACGATCACGAATCGCAACCCGCGCAACAAAACGGCCCAGCGGGCGTGGTTGCGCAAAATCGACAGATGGATCATGTCGGGATTGGAGAACAACCACCGCGAACGTTCCCGCGCGAAGCGCCGGACGTCGGCGGGGCTGTCACCGTCGTAGGCGGTGGGCGCGACGTCATGCAGCCGCGGAACGGCCGCGGTGAGCGCGTGCGCGGCCCGCAATTGGTCATGGCCCAACGCCTTGGTCGGTGACAGGTAGAGCACCCTGGCCCGCGGATCGGTCGCCAACGCGTTGAGGACGGGAAGCTGGTAGGCCAGCGACTTGCCCGAGGCGGTACCGGTGCTGAGCACCACGTGACGTCCGGCGTACGCCAGATCCGCGGCCGCGAACTGATGCGACCAGGGTGAGGTGATCCCGCGTTCGGCGAACGCGCTGACCACGTCGGCCTCGGCCCAGGACGGCCAATCGAGCGGGCGGCCGCTGCGCGGTGGCAGTTCGGCGACATGGCGCAGCGGATGCTCGTCTGACGCGGTTCCGGCGAGTGCGGCGGCAAGCAGGTCACTGCCGAAGCTCGCCATCTCACTCCTTCCGTGAATCCGTCGTGAAATCGGCCCCGCAATAGGCCTTCGAATCGGCGGGAGACACAAGTCTGTCGCCAACGCGATGAACATGGTTGACTATTTGCGGTCGCAGCTTCTGTGTTCGTGTCAAACTTTCGCAGGATCGACGTTGCGGCCGCGGTTCCTGCGAGGTTAATTGGTCGGGTGAAGTTCCGGCGACTCAGCGAGGTAAGCGGTCGTACCAGGCCCGGGGCATCGAAAGGCGATGCCCCGCACCCAGAAGAAAAGGAAAGATCGAGAGATGCCACAGGGAACTGTGAAGTGGTTCAACGCGGAGAAGGGCTTCGGGTTCATTGCTCCCGAAGACGGTTCCGCTGATGTGTTTGTCCACTACACGGAGATCCAGGGTTCGGGCTTCCGCACCCTCGAAGAAAACCAAAAGGTCGAGTTCGAGATCGGCCACAGCCCTAAGGGCCCCCAGGCCACCGGAGTCCGCTCCGTCTAAGACAGAGCAGACCTGAACGGATACCCCCCGTGCAGACCCGCCCAGCGGGTCACGCCGGGGGGTTTCCTCTTGTACTGCCGCGAGCCACGTGTGCCCCGGACGCCGCGCCGGTTGCCTCAAGACGCGGACGGGCCCGCTGGCCTACTGTCGGGGGCGTGAGCCAGCTTTCCTTCTTCACAGCGGAGTCGGTGCCGCCCGCGGTCGCCGATCTTTCCGGGGTGCTGGCGGCGTCCGGGCAGATCGTCACCGTGGGTACCACCGGTGAGAATCCCGTCGGGGGTGCCCGGCTGTCGGTGGTCGTGGATCAGCCCTGGCGGGCCTCCGGGCTGGCCGAGATGATCCGGGAGGCCGGCCTGGTCGCGGAGATCAGCCGCACCGACGAGGACACCCCGCTGGTGCGGACGGCGGTGGACCCGTCATTGCGGACGCTGGCCACCGAATGGACGCGCGGGGCGGTCAAGACCGTCCCGCCGCGTTGGCTGCCCGGGCCGCGTGAGCTGCGGGCGTGGACACTGGCGGCCGGAAACCCGGAGGGCGAGCACTACCTGCTGGCGTTGGATCCCCACGCGCCGGACACGCACTCGCCGCTGGCGTCGGCTTTGATGCGCGTCGGGATCGCGCCCACCCTGATCGGCACCCGCGGCGGTCGGCCGGCGCTGCGGATCAGCGGACGCCGTCGGCTATCGCGCCTGGTAGAAAACGTGGGGGAGCCCCCCGAGGGCGCCGAGGCGTTATCGCGGTGGCCGCGCGTTTAGCCAGCAGATGGCGCCCGAAATCGCGTCGGCTTTTCGTCGTTGTCGCGAAGGTCAGTTTGCGTGGGCGCGCCCAAGGGTGCGAAATTGTCAGGTGCCGCAGGGCGAAGGAACGGTCGCGTACCTGAGTTTCACCGGAATTTTCGATGCCGACCTGTCATTCTTCCTGCAGGTGGTCTCGTGGGGGGACCAATCAGGGATGGAGCGTAAGGGCAGTTGGCTGACCCGAAACTGAAGGACACCGGCAGCGGCCGGCGGCGGCTCGTGATCGTCGAGTCGCCCACCAAGGCGCGCAAACTGGCCAGCTACCTGGGTTCCAGGTACATCGTCGAATCGTCGCGCGGTCACATCCGCGACCTCCCCCGGGCCGCGGCCGACGTGCCGGCCAAATTCAAGTCGGAGCCCTGGGCCCGCCTCGGGGTCAACGTCGACGCGGACTTCGAACCGCTGTACATCATCAGCCCCGAGAAGAAGAGCACGGTCACCGAGCTCAAGGGATTACTCAAGGACGTCGACGAGCTCTACCTGGCGACGGATGGCGACCGCGAGGGCGAGGCCATCGCCTGGCACCTGCTGGAAACCCTCAAGCCGAACATTCCGGTCAAGCGGATGGTGTTTCACGAGATCACCGAGCCGGCGATCCTCGAGGCCGCCGAAAACCCCCGGGACCTCGACATCGACCTGGTCGACGCGCAGGAGACCCGGCGCATTCTGGACCGCCTGTACGGCTACGAGGTCAGCCCGGTGCTGTGGAAGAAGGTCGCGCCCAAGCTGTCGGCGGGCCGGGTCCAATCGGTGGCCACCCGCATCATCGTGCAGCGGGAACGCGACCGCATGGCGTTTCGCAGCGCCTCTTACTGGGACATCCTGGCCAAGCTGGACGCCAGCGTGTCCGATCCGACGGCACAGCCGCCCACCTTCACCGCCCGGCTGACCGGTGTCGACGGCCTGCGCGTGGCCACCGGCCGCGACTTCGACTCGCTGGGGCAGCTGCGCAAGGCCGACGAGGTGACCATCCTCGACGAGGCGAGCGCGACGCAGCTGGCCGCTGGCCTGCGCGGCGCCCAGCTCACCGTCGCGTCGGTGGAGGAAAAGCCCTACACCCGGCGCCCGTACGCGCCGTTCATGACCTCGACGCTGCAGCAGGAGGCCGGCCGCAAGCTGCGGTTCTCCTCCGAGCGCACGATGAGCATCGCCCAGCGGCTTTATGAGAACGGCTACATCACCTATATGCGTACCGACTCCACGACGCTGTCGGAGTCGGCGATCAACGCCGCGCGCACCCAGGCGCGCCAGCTCTACGGCGCGGAATACGTGTCCCCGTCGCCGCGCCAGTACACACGCAAGGTCAAGAACGCCCAGGAGGCCCACGAGGCGATCCGACCCGCGGGTGAGACGTTCGCGACGCCGGACGCGGTGCGGCGCGAGCTCGACGGCGACGAATTCCGCATCTACGAGCTGATCTGGCAACGCACGGTGGCCTCGCAGATGGCCGACGCGCGCGGCACCACGCTGAGCCTGCGGATCAACGGCCAATCAGCCGGCCGGGACGTAATGTTTTCGGCCAGCGGTCGCACCATCACCTTCGCGGGCTTTTTGAAGGCTTACGTGGAGACGGTGGACGAGTTGGCCGGTGGCGAGGCCGACGACGCCGAGAGCCGGCTGCCGCAGCTGACCCAGGGCCAGCGGCTGGACGCCCTCGAACTCACCCCCGACGGCCACGCCACCAACCCGCCGGCGCGCTACACGGAGGCGTCACTGGTCAAGGCCCTCGAAGAGCTGGGCATCGGCCGTCCGTCGACGTACTCCTCGATCATCAAGACCATCCAGGACCGCGGCTACGTGCACAAGAAGGGCAGCGCGCTGGTGCCGTCCTGGGTGGCGTTCGCCGTAACCGGTTTGCTGGAACAACATTTCGGCCGCCTGGTCGACTATGACTTCACCGCCGCGATGGAAGACGAGCTCGACGCGATCGCCTCGGGACAGGAACGGCGCACCGACTGGCTCAACAATTTCTACTTCGGCGGCGAGCACGGGGTGGCCGACTCGGTGGCCCGCTCCGGTGGCCTGAAGAAACTGGTCGGCGTCAACCTGGAGGGCATCGACGCTCGAGAAGTCAACTCCATCAGGCTCTTTGACGACGAGCAGGGCCGGCCGGTGTACGTGCGGGTGGGCAAGAACGGGCCGTATCTGGAACGCATGGTGGCCGGCGGCCCCGATGATCCCAGCGGCGAACTGAAACCGCAGCGGGCCAACCTCAACGACTCGCTGACCCCCGACGAGCTGACGCTGGAGGTGGCCGAGCAGCTGTTCGCCACCCCGCAAGAGGGCCGCGTGCTCGGGGTCGACCCGAACACCGGTCACGAGATCGTCGCCAAGGACGGGCGCTACGGGCCATACGTTTCCGAGGTTCTGCCGGAACCACCGCCCGACGACGACGGCAGCGCCGCGCCGGCGAAGAAGGGCAAAAAGCCCACGGGCCCCAAGCCTCGCACCGGTTCGCTGCTGCGCACCATGGACCTGCAGACGGTGACGCTCGAGGACGCGCTGCGGCTGCTTTCGCTGCCGCGGGTGGTCGGCGTCGACCCCGCCTCCGGCGAGGAGATCACCGCGCAGAACGGCCGCTACGGCCCATACCTGAAGCGCGGCACCGATTCTCGCTCGCTGGCGACCGAGGAGCAGATGTTCGACATCACCCTCGAGGAAGCGCTGAAGATCTACGCCGAACCCAAACGCCGCGGAAGGCAAGGCGCCGCCGCGCCGCCGCTGCGTGAGTTGGGCGCCGACCCGGCGACGGGCAAGCCGATGGTGATCAAGGACGGCCGGTTCGGGCCGTACGTCACCGACGGTGAGACGAACGCCAGCCTGCGCAAGGGCGATGACGTCCTCTCCATCACCGACGAGCGCGCCGCGGAACTGCTGGCCGACCGCCGGGCGCGGGGTCCGGCCAAGCGTCCCGCGAAGAAGGCCGCCCGCAAGGCCCCGGCCAAGAAGGCCGCGGCCAAGAAGGCCGCCAAGCGCAGCTAGCCCGGCTCAGTAGCCCGGGCCGATGGTCTCACCGGACATCTCCTGGGCCCGGACCTGCGTGGGCGCGGAATCCGTGTCGGCCAGGTGCACGGGGCGCGCCAGCTGGGTGGGCGCCCGGCGGCCGCGCAGCTCGACGACCTCGCCGACATCCCAGCACAGGGCTTCGGCGTCCAGCGCCCCACTGACCGCGATCGCCGACGCGAGCACGTGCCCCGGTTCGAGCTTGGCCAGCTCGGTCAGCCGGGCGGCCTCGTTGACCGGGTCCCCGATCACGGTGTACTCGAAGCGGGCCTGCGCGCCGATGTGGCCGGCGATGGCCCGCCCGGAGGACACCCCGATGCCGAACTCCGCCGAACCGATGACCGGCAGCAGCGCGTCGTGCAGTTCCCGGGCCGCGGCCAGCGCCCCACCGGGTGAGTCGGGATGTTCGATCGGCGCGCCGAAGATGGCCAGCGCGGCGTCGCCCTGGAACTTGTTGACGAAACCCCCATGCTTGCCGACGGTTTCGACGACCACCCGGAAGAACTCGTTGAGCAGGTGGACGACCTCGGCGGGTGGGCGGGTCGCGGCCAGCTGGGTGGAGCCGACCAGGTCCACGAACAGCACCGCGACATCGCGCTCCTGGCCGCCCAGCTCGGTGCCACGCTCCAGCGCCCGCCGGGCCACGTCCTCACCGACGTAGCGGCCGAACAGGTCGCGCAGTCGCTGCCGCTCGGACAGGTCGCGCACCATGTCGTTGAAGCCCGCCTGCAGCAGGCCCAGCTCGCTGGCGTCGTAGATCTGCATGTGCGCGTTGTAATTTCCGCGCTGCACCTCCGAGAGCGCCCAGCGCAGTTGGCGCAGCGGGTCGGCGATCGACATGGCCACCAGCAGCGTGCTGATCAACCCGATGCCCAGCGCCGCCACCGCCAGCAACAGGATCGGGGTGAACAACTTCTCCGGCGTCGCATGCAGCAGCGAGATCTTGTCGGCCACCACCGCCAGCACGATCGCCAGCACCGGCACGGCGGTGGACAGCATCCAGGTCAGGATCTGGCGCAGGATGACCCCGGGCGCCTTGACGTTCTCGGGCACCCCGCTGCGCAGGGCGGCCACCGCGACCGGCCGCAGCACCCGCTCGGACTGCAGGTACCCGATGATCGAGGTGGCCGCGGCGCCCAGCCCGGTGGCCACCGCCACCACGGGAGCGGCGTATCTGGCCACCGACCAGCTGGCGATAATGAACACCACGCTGCCGATGGCCCAGGCCACGATGCTGATCAAGGTGCGGTAGAACGGCATTCGCAGCGCCCGGCTGCGGGCGAGTTCGGTGGCCGCGGGATCGGCCTCGGCGAGCATGTTGTCGCGGCGCTGCCACCGGAACACCGGCAGCAGCAGCCGCAGAGTCAGGGCCAGTCCGGTGAGGAAGACGACGACCAGCGCGGTGGCGAAGATCGCCACGTTCAGGACTGGCAGGTCCTGTAACTGGATGCGGTCTTCGGGCGGCAGCGCGTAGCGAAGGAAGCCGAGCACGAACAGTGCGCCGATGATGTCGGCCTGCAGCATGCTGAGCGAGAACAGCGGCCACGGCGTGCGCATCACCCAGCGGACGAATGCGCTGATCCGCCCCGGTAGTGCCGCCGCCGTTGTCACCAACCCACCGTATCGGTCACCGGTGACCCTTCGGAAACTTAATACCGATCTCGGCGGGCGGCCCGGGGCCCGCCACGACGTCGAAGATAACGGAATGGTCGCGGTACGGTGGCCGTTCGGTATCTGTCGGCAGCGCCATTACTGTTACCGGTGATGTCCGGGGTGTTTACGCGGCTGGTAGGCCAGGATGCGGTGACGGCCGAGCTATTGGCGGCCGCCCACGCCGCTCGCGGTGACTCAGCGCACAGCGGGGTGGCCGCCGGGACTATGACACACGCGTGGCTGATCACCGGTCCGCCGGGTTCCGGACGCTCGGTGGCGGCGTTGTGTTTCGCGGCCGCGCTGCAGTGCACGTCCGACGGCGAGCCGGGCTGCGGGCGTTGCCACGCGTGCACGACGACCATGGCCGGCACCCACGCCGACGTGCGGCGGGTGATCCCCGAAGGCCTGTCCATCGGCGTCGACGAGATGCGCTCGATCGTGCAGATCGCGTCGCGGCGGCCCGCCACCGGCCATTGGCAGATCGTGGTGATCGAGGATGCGGACCGGCTGACCGAAGGCGCCGCCAACGCCCTGCTGAAGGTGGTCGAGGAACCGCCGCCGTCGACGGTGTTCCTGCTGTGCGCGCCGTCGGTGGATCCCGAGGACATCGCCATCACGTTGCGTTCCCGGTGCCGGCATGTGGCGCTGGTGACGCCGTCGACCGAGGCGATCGCGCACGTGCTGGTCGACAGCGACGGCCTGACACCAGACACGGCGAGCTGGGCGGCGTCGGTCAGCGGTGGCCATGTGGGCCGGGCGCGACGGCTGGCCACCGACCCCGAGGCCCGCGCGCGCCGGGAGCGGTCGCTGACGCTGGTGCGCGACGCCGCCACCCCGTCGCGGGCCTACGCCGCCGCCGAAGAGCTGGTGGCGGCGGCCGAAGCCGAGGCCATCGTGCTGACCGCGGACCGCGCCGAGGCCGAGACCGAAGAGCTGCGCACGGCCTTGGGCGCCGGCGGCACCGGCAAGGGCACCGCGGGCGCGATGCGCGGCGCGGCCGGAGCGCTGAAGGACCTTGAGCGACGGCAGAAGTCGCGTCAGACCCGGGCCTCGCGAGATTCCCTGGACCGCGCGCTGATCGACCTGGCGACCTACTTCCGGGACGCGCTGATGACGTCGGCCAATGCCGGCGCGGTGCGAGCCAACCATCCCGATATGGCTGAGCGGGTCGCGGCGCTGGCCGCCCACGCCCCACCCGCGCGGCTGCTGCGCTGCATCGAAGCGGTGCTCGAATGCCGCGAGGCGCTGGCGATCAACGTCAAGCCGAAGTTCGCCGTCGACGCCATGGTCGCCACCATCGGCCAGGAACTGCGCGATTGATTTCGTGGTGCCCGCCCGCCTGCCGTAGACTCGTGCCGCCCGGCGTGCGGGTATGCCGCCTTAGCTCAGTCGGTAGAGCGATTCACTCGTAATGAATAGGTCGGGGGTTCGATTCCCCCAGGCGGCTCCATATTTCCGCCCCGCGTCACGCCAGGGTGGCTGTCGGCGTCGAGGGTCACGCTGGCGTGACAATCGCCGGACCAATCAAGCCGGTGCGACGAACCCCACCGGGCCCGATGCGAGACACAACGCCAGCGCGGTCGTGTTGGCGCGCACGGTGATCGCGTCCCCGGCGCCCGGCAGCCGGGCGAAGACCCGGTTGAGTCCCGGATGCACCGGCACCTTGACCTCGGGGCCCTGCGTCATCGACAACGTCATCGAGCCCTCGCTGTTGGCAAGGTAGTTCAGTTCGACGGTCCAGTCGGCGGGCAGCAGCGGGCCGTCGAGGACCATCCGCGCCGGCCTGTCCGGCTGCGCGAAGTAGCCGCACTGCGGCATCGGCCCGGGCGCGATGGTCCGAACCCAGGTGACCCGCGCCTTGATCAGTCGCCCCGAGCTGTCGATCATGTGCAATTGGGTTGTTGCAGAAGCGAATTCGGGCCTATCGCGCAGCAGGGCGAACAGGTGGCTGGCCAGATTCTCCGGCGCGGCCACCCGCTGCAGCACCAACGGATCGACCTCCTGATCCAGCAGCGGCGCGTCCGAGGCCGCACGCGCGGCCGCCAGAGAAGCCCGGGCGTTCCGCAGGTAGGGCTGCGCGGGATTGTCGCGCCAGCTGGTCAGGAACGTCGACGTCGAGTACAGGCTGCTGGCCACGAACAACACCGCCAACACCGCGACAACCGCGGTGCGTTTCGGCGAAGCGTCGAGCCGGCGCGGCCCGGCCCGCCGGTTGGGGGCGCACAATGCGACGGCGGCCAGCAGTGCCAGCACCACGACCAGATCCGGCAGGTAGCGCAGCGTCTGCGCGAGTTCCAGCGCGGTCTGCTTCGAGGACCGCATCAAATAGATCGGCACCTGACAGGCCACGGCGTAGCCGACGGCGACCAGCCACACCGGACCGATGCGTTCCTTGCGAACCAGCGACAGCGCCACGGTTCCGGCCAGCACCAGCCAGCCGAGGGCCATCACCGACAGCGGGGGCGTGGCCCAGGGTGAGGCCGGCGCCCACCGATCCCAGTGCCACGGCCCGCCGGCCAGCCCCGGCACGATGCCGTGCGTGATCGACCGCATCAGGAGTCGCCACGTCATCGACAGGTCGGAACTCCACCGCTGCTGATTGACGACGGCCAGATACAGCGCGACCCAGGCCGCGGTGAGTGCCAGGGCGGCGATCCACAATCGCCGGCCGGCCCGCCACACCGTCGCCAGCGCCGACCCGAGGCTCCGATCGCCGGTCACGTGGCACAGCAGCGCGGTCACCGCGAACGCGACGAACGGGATCACCGCGGCCTTCTCGAAGAACAGCAGCCCGCCGAAGTACACGACCACGCCCGTCGCGGCGTAGCGCCGGCTGCCGGTGCGCACCAGCAGGATGGCGTCGGCGCACACCCAGGCCAGCGCGGCCAGCATCGGCAGCGAGTTCAGCGCCGCCGCCCACCACGCGAATCCGGGCACGGCCAACGGCGTGAACAACGCGAACGTCAACGGGATCAACAGCACCGGCCGCCAGCCCAAGATGACGTACAGGGCCCGCAACAACGCCAGCGAGGCCAGCAGTTGCAGCACCACCAGGCTGACCGCGGGCCAGGTCCAGTTCAGCGGCGCAAGCCGGATGATGATGCCCGCGACCAGAAATGCCCCGGGCATGACGTGTCCGTCATGGTCGTCGAACAGATACGACGGCGCGAGCAGGTTGTGGGTGCCGGCCTTGCCGATGAGGATCAGGTCATCCCAGTAGAAGTAGCCACCGAAGGCCAGGACCGCGCGCACCACCAGCTGCACCGCGACGAGCGTGGCGGCCAGGGCAGCTATGTATGGTGGGCCGGTGCGTGCACTGGTTACCGGGGCGGCCGGATTCATCGGGTCGACGCTAGTCGACCGGCTGTTGGCCGACGGTCATGCGGTGGTGGGGCTGGACAACTTCGCCTCCGGCCGCGCGACCAACCTCGAGCACCTGGCCGGCAATCCGGCATACGCCTTCGTCGAGGCGGACATCGTGACCGCCGACCTGGAGGCCATCCTCGACGAGCACCGCCCGGAGGTGGTGTTTCACCTGGCGGCGCAGATCGACGTGCGGCACTCGGTGGCCGACCCGCAATTCGACGCTTCGGTCAACGTGATCGGCACGGTGCGGCTGGCCGAGGCCGCGCGACGGGCGCAGGTCCGCAAGGTCGTGCACACCTCCTCGGGCGGATCCATCTACGGCACCCCGCCGCGCTACCCCACGCCCGAGACCGTGCCGACCGACCCCGCGTCGCCGTACGCGGCGGGCAAGGTGGCGGGCGAGATCTACCTGAACACCTTCCGCCACCTGTACGGCCTGGACTGCTCGCACATCGCCCCGGCGAATGTCTATGGCCCCCGCCAGGATCCGCACGGTGAGGCCGGTGTGGTGGCGATCTTCGCCCAGGCGCTGCTCTCGGGTAAGCCCACCAAGGTCTTCGGCGACGGCGGCAACACCCGGGACTACGTTTTCGTCGACGATGTCGTGGACGCCTTCGTCAAGGCATCCGGCGATGCGGGCGGCGGGCAGCGGTTCAACATCGGCACCGGCATCGAAACCTCGGACCGCCAGCTGCATTCGGCGGTCGCGGCCGCCGTCGGCGGGCCCGACGACCCGGAATTCGCGCCGCCGCGGCTCGGCGACCTCAAGCGGTCCTGCCTCGACATCAGTTCGGCCGCAGCGGTATTGGGCTGGAAACCGAAGGTCGACCTAGCCGACGGGGTGGCCCGCACGGTGGAATTCTTCCGCCGGACGCAGAACCGCTAGCCCGCTTCGGGCGCCTGAGCGGACTCCAGCGCCACCGCCCGGGCCAGCCGCGCGTAGCGCAGCTCGAGGTCCTTGAATCGCATGTAGGTGCTGAGCGTGGTGAAGCAGAACGCCATGATCAGCGCGTAGAGCATCAGGTCGGTCCCGCGGCGCACCCCGAACCACTGCGCCACCACCGTCGTGTCATCGGGTCGCAGCACGGCGTAGATGCCGGCCAGCACGAACACCACGTAGCCCACCTTCACCCACGCCTTCGACCGCGAATTGCGGCGCGAGCGCAACAGATACACCAGCAGCGCAACGATCGCCCCGATCAGCAGCACCTGGATCCAGTTCATGGAGTCCTCCCTCGCAGGAACCCGTCGAAAATGATGTTGACGCCGTTGAGCAGGGGCTGGCCCTTCGACATCGAGTACTCGGTGTAGAGCACCTCGATCGGCTCTTCGGTGACACGCCAATGGTTTTCGTCGATCAACATGATGAATTCGTTGGCGTGGCTCATGCCGCTCATCGTGATGTCCAACCCGTCGGCGACCTTCTTGTTGAACACCCGAAGCCCATTGTTGGTGTCGGTCAGGCCAAGTCGGCGGCCGCGCCGGCTCAACCGCGCGGCGGTCTGCAACACGATCCGTTTCACGAACGGCGGCCGGGCGCCGTGCTGCGCGCCGAACCGGGTGCCGACGACGACGTCGACGTCGCCGGCGCCCAACCGGTCGACCATCGTCGCCAGATCCTTGACGCGGTGCTGGCCGTCGGCGTCGAAAGTGGCGAAAATCTGGGCCCCCGGCTGCTTGCGCGCGTACTCGACACCGGTCTGGATCGCGGCGCCCTGGCCGAGGTTGATCGGGTGCCTCACCAGGTGAGCGCCGGCCCGCCGGGCGATCTCGCCGGTGTCGTCGGCGCTGCCGTCGTCCACGCACACGACATGGTCGAACACCGCGCGCACATCAGCTACCACCTCGCCGATGACAGCTGCTTCGTTGAAGGCGGGAATGACGACCCAGACGACATCCGTTTCAATACCCATTTAAGCCCACAAGGTACACGCTGCTGCGGCCATATCAGCCGGTAGAGCGCGCGGCGCGCGACAAAGCGACCAAGTGAACGCCGATCCCCACCGCCGGGCCGCACAGCAGTCCGACCACGGTTCGGGTCTGCAGGGACAGCGGCAGCAATAGCAGCAACCCCGACGCGACCGTGGCGCTCACCCAGCCCAGCGAGTAGGCCCGGTGCAGCGCGGCGGCCACCGCCGCCGCGCCCGTCAGCGTCAGCATGGCGATCGCCACCGCCGCCGCGGTCAGCCAGGCCAGCAGCGCGCTGCTGGCCTGGTACTGCGGCCCGAAGGCGACCCGCAACAGCCACGGACCCACCACGGCCGCGGCCGCCACCCCGACCGCGCCGATCGCTCCGACGATCGCCGCCGGCGCGAGCAGGGCACGAATCCGGTTGCTGCGCTCGTCGACGAAATGGGCAATCAGGTTGCCCTGCATGGCCGTCAGCGGCACCAGCAGTGGCGCACGGGTCAGAGTGACCGCCAGGATGATCACCCCGCCCTGCGCGCCGAGCTCGGCGCTGGTCAGTTTCAGCAGCACCGGAAATCCCATCACCAGGATGGCGCTGGCCCCGGCCGCGGTGATCGAATGCGCCGCGCCCCGGAGAAAGGTCGCGGTACCGCCGGGGGTCAACAGGCGCGCGGTGGCCCTGGCCGCCGGCGAGGCCATCAGCAGGATCAGCCAGGCGACCGCGCCCGCCACCGTCGCCCACAAGAAACCGACCAGACGCCACCCGAGCGCCACCGCTGCCGCGGCCACCATCACGCGGATGACGGCGTCGGTCACCATCAGCGCGCCGTAGCGGGTCCACTGGTTGGTGCCGGCCAGCATGCCCAGCAGGGTGGCGTGCGCGCAGAACCCGGCCAGCCCGGCGGACAGCAGCGCCACCGATAGCAGCCGCGCCTCGACGAACACCCGTCCGCTCCACAACGGCGAGCTGCCGGCGATCACTACGGCCGCGGCCATCCCGACCAGCACCGCGACCCGCATCGGGTGGGTACGCGGTTCGCCGGGCGCCGGCAGGGCGGCCAGGTCGCTGACATAGGGAGTCGAGCGAACTTCCCGGGTGGTCTCCTGCAGCAGGCCGTTGGCCGCGCCCGTCACCAGCCCGAAGGCGCCCCAGAACACGCCGAAGATGGAAAAGCCGCTCGGCGCCAGGTCACGGGCGGCCAGGTAGATCACCGCGTAGCCGCACAGCGCCGTCACGGCCGTGGCGGTGCCGACCCGGGCCATGCTGCCGCGCGCCACCGGCCCCTGTGAGGCGCTGATCTCGGTCATCGGGGCAGCGGCGCTTTCGGCCGGTCGTCCCGATGTTTCGTCACAATTTGAAAATTCTATGCGGCCCGAAGCGATCCCCCTTCGCGCGATGCGGTTCGCTAGTGTGGTCGGCGGCCGGAAAGGATCCATGTCCGCTTTGCGTACCTTCGGGATCTCGCTTGCGGTCACCGCGGCGGCCCTGGGCGTCGGATATGCCTACGGCGGCCTCAAAGGTCTCTATCTGCTGGTGGTGCTGGCCGTCCTCGAGGTGTCGTTGTCGTTCGACAACGCCATCATCAACGCTTCGATCCTGAAACGGATGAGCCGCTTCTGGCAGCGGATGTTCCTGACCATCGGGATCCTCATCGCCGTGTTCGGCATGCGACTGCTCTTCCCGCTGCTCATCGTGTGGGCGACGGCGGGGCTCGGCCCGGTGCGCGCGATGGAGCTGGCCCTGCATCCGCCCGCGCACGGCGCGCTGGAGTTTCCGGACGGCTCGCCCAGCTACCACAAACTCGTGATGGCGGCGCACCCCCAGATCGCCGCGTTCGGTGGAATCTTCCTGTTGATGCTTTTCCTGGATTTCATTTTCTATGACCGAGAAATCAAGTGGCTCAAGTGGATTGAGATCCCGTTCGCGCGCCTGGGCCGGCTGGGGCAGGTGTCGCTGGTGGTCACCGGTCTGGTGCTGGTCGGGGTCGGCACGCAATTGACGCACTCGGGTGACGAGGCGGCGACGGTGCTGACCGCGGGGCTTTTGGGCATGGTGACCTATCTGGTGGTCAACGGGTTGAGCCGGGCGTTTCAACCATCCGACGCCGAAGCCGCCGAAGCCGGCGAAGCCGGCGCGGCGACGGGCCGGGCCGGCCTGACGCTGTTCCTCTACCTCGAAGTGCTCGATGCCTCCTTCTCATTCGACGGCGTCACCGGCGCGTTCGCCATCACCTCCGACCCCGTCGTCATCGCGCTGGGGCTGGGACTGGTGGGCTCGATGTTCGTCCGGTCGATCACCATCTACCTGGTCAGCCAGGAGACGTTGGGCCGGTACGCGTACCTGGAACACGGCGCGCACTGGGCCATAGGTGCGCTCGCGGTCATCATGCTGGTCTCCATCGAGCCCAGGTTCGAAGTCCCCGAGGCGTTCACCGCTTCGATCGGCGTGGTCTTCATTGCGGCGGCGCTGGGCTGGAGCATCCTGCGCAATCGCCGCGACGCCCGCGCCGGGGGCTAGCGCCCGCAGGTGTGGTTCAGTGCCCTTCGGTCTTGAACCGCTCGATCGAGCGCTGGATCTCTGCCTCGGCTTCTTCGCGGCCAACCCAGTCCGCGGCCTTGACGAACTTGCCCGGTTCCAGGTCCTTGTAGTGCACGAAGAAGTGCTTGATCACGTCCAGCTCGAATTCCGGCACGTCCCCGATGTCCTGAACGTGGTCCCAGCGGTGGTCACCGGCCGGCACGCACAGGACCTTGTCGTCGCCGCCCTTTTCGTCGGTCATCCGGAACATGCCCACCGGGCGGGCCTCGACGATCACGCCGGGAAACACCGACTGCGGCAACAGCACCATCGCGTCCAGCGGGTCGCCGTCCTCGCCCAGGGTGTCCTCGATGAAGCCGTAGTCGGTCGGGTAGGCCATCGCGGTGTACAGGTAGCGGTCCAGACGTAGCCGTCCAGTCTCGTGGTCGACCTCGTACTTGTTCCGCTGGCCCTTTTGGATCTCGATGGTCACGTCGAATTCCACCGCGTCGGCTCCTTGTCTGGTAGGCAGACCAATTTTGCTCTGCTACACCCTAGTCGAGCGCATCGGCGCCGATTCGGCAGAATGGCTTGGAGACAGTCAGGAGAGTGATGGCCCGTACTCGCTGGCAAAAATCCACCCCAGTGCTCATCGGGTTGGGTGTGCTGGTGTTCGTCGCCGCCGTCGTGGTGGCGGCGGTGTTTTTCACCACGACCGGACACGGCGCCAATAGCGCGCATGCCCCGATACCGCCCCCGCACGCCCCGACGGTGAAGCCCGGCATGACGCCGGTGAGCGACACCGCCGAGCTACCCAGCGGGCCCGGCGTCAGCGCGATGCTGGCGCCGGTGGCGAGCGACCCCAACCTGGGCCGGCTAGGCGGACGGATCACGGACGCCATCACCGGAAAGGAGCTCTGGCAGGTGGCGGCCGACATGCCGTTGGTGCCGGCGTCGACCAACAAGGTGCTCACGGCGGCCGCGGCCTTGCTCACGCTGGACCATCAGGCCCGGATCAGCACTCGGGTGGTGGCCGGCAGCCAAAACGCCCAGGGACCCGTCGTGCTGGTGGGTGCGGGCGATCCGGCGCTGTCGGCCGCGCCGCCCGGCGTGGCGACGTGGTACCGGGGGTCGGCCCGGATCAGCGACCTGGTCGAACAGATCCGCCGCAGCGGCGTGACGCCGACCGCCGTACAGGTGGACACCTCGGCGTTCAGCGGTCCCACGATGGCGCAGGGTTGGGACCTGGCTGACGTCGACAACGGCGACATCGCGCCGATCGAGTCGGTGATGATCGACGCCGGCCGCATCCAGCCTTCGACGGTCAACTCGCGGCGGTCCCGGACCCCGGCGCTGGATGCCGGGCGGGAGCTGGCCAAGGCGCTGGGACTGGACCCGAACGCGGTCACGACCGCCGCCGCGCCGTCGGGGGCGCGGCAGCTGGCGGTCGTGCAATCGGCGCCGCTGGTCCAGCGGCTGTCCGAGATGATGGATCACTCGGACAACGTGCTGGCCGAATGCATCGCTCGCGAGGTGGCGGCCGCGATCAACCGGCCGCGCAGCTTCGCCGGCGCCGTCGACGCGGTGACCAACCGGCTGACCACCGCTCACGTCGACACCGCGGGCGCGACGCTGCTGGATTCCAGTGGACTCTCGGTCGACGATCGGCTGACGGCCAAGACGCTCGACGGCGTGCTGCAGGCCGCGGCGGGGCCCGACCAGCCGTCGCTGCGGGCGCTGCTGGATCTGCTCCCGATCGCCGCCGGCAGCGGGACGCTGGCCGATCGCTTCACCGACGCTTCCACCGCGCAGGGCCCCGCGGGCTGGCTGCGGGCCAAAACCGGCTCGCTGACCGGCATCAACGCGCTGGCCGGCGTGCTCACCGACCGCAGCGGCCGGGTGCTCACCTTCGCGTTCATCTCCAACGACGCCGGCCCGAACGGCCGCAACGTGATGGACGCGCTGGCGACCCGGCTGTGGTCCTGCGGGTGCTCATGACACCGGCGCCGGACTTGACGCTGGGCACCGCGGTCGACTGGAAGTTCGCGGCGTCGGTCGGTCGGCGGCTGGCCCGCCCGGGTCCGCCGTCCAGCGAGTACACCCGCCGCCAGGTGATCGACGAACTCGCCACCGCGTCCACCAAAGCCGAACCGTTGGTGCGTGACGTCACCGGCCTGGTCACCAACGGCGCGGTGCCGGCCGCGCGCATCGTCGACCGTTCCGACTGGATCGCCGCGGCCACCGAGTCGATGCGGGTGATGATGCACGGCACCGAGAAGCCGCGCGGCTTTCTGACCGGTCGCGTCACCGGCGCGCAGACGGGCGCCGTCCTGGCGTACGTGTCCTCGGGCATCCTCGGCCAATACGACCCGTTCGCCACTACTGACGGGGCCAAAACGGGCTGCCTCCTGCTGGTGTATCCCAACGTCATCGCCGTCGAGCGGCAACTCCGAATCGAACCGGCCGATTTCCGGCTATGGGTGTGCCTGCACGAGGTCACCCACCGAGTGCAGTTCACCGCCAACCCGTGGCTGCCCGACTACATGTCGCAGGCGCTGGGCCTGCTCACCCGGGACGCCGGCGAGGACATCGGGCAGGTGATCAGCCGGCTCGCCGACTACGCGCGCGGCCGCGCCGACAACGCGTCGGAATCAGACGCCAATTCCTCGGGAATTCTCGGGCTGGTGCGCGCGGTGCAGTCCGAACCGCAGCGGCAGGCGCTGGACCAGCTGCTGGTGCTGGGCACCCTGCTGGAGGGCCACGCGGATCACGTCATGGATGCCGTCGGGCCGATGGCGGTCCCGTCGGTGGCCACCATCCGGCGCCGGTTCGACGAGCGCCGCCACCGCAAGCAGCCGCCGCTGCAGCGGTTGTTGCGCGCACTGTTGGGGCTCGACGCCAAGCTCAGCCAATACACCCGCGGCAAGGCCTTCGTCGATCACGTGGTCGGCCAGGTGGGAATGGAGCGGTTCAACGCCATCTGGACGGGTCCCGACACGCTGCCGCTGCCCACCGAGATCGAAGAGCCCCAGCGATGGATCGACCGGGTGCTGTAGGCCAGCTGCGCGCAGCTGTCGAGGCGTTCATCAAGGCCCACCTCGCCACCGTCGAACAGTGGTGCGTGGCGCTGTCCGGCGGTCCGGATTCGCTGGCGCTCACCGCGGTCGCGGCCAAGCTACGACCCACCACCGCGGTCGTCGTCGACCACGGCCTGCAAACCGACTCGGCGGCAGTGGCCGAGACCGCCCGCGCTCAGGCCATTTCATTGGGATGCGTTGGGGCCCACGTGGTTCGGGTGCAGGTGGGCAACCGGGGTGGTCCCGAGGCGGCGGCGCGCGCTGCCCGCTACGCCGCGTTGAGCGCATTCCACACCGGCCCGGTGCTGCTGGGCCACACGCTCGACGACCAGGCCGAGACGGTGCTGCTGGGGCTGGGCCGCGGGTCCGGGGTGCGTTCGATCGCCGGGATGCGTCCGTACGATCCGCCGTGGTGCCGGCCGTTGCTGGAGGTGCGTCGAGCCGTAACCCACGGTGCGTGCGAAGAGCTTGGGCTGACCCCCTGGCAGGATCCGCACAACACCGACCGCCGCTTCACCCGCACCCGACTGCGCGCCGAGGTACTGCCCCTGCTGGAGGACGTCCTCGGCGGTGGCGTGGCCGAGGCGCTGGCCCGCACCGCGACCTCGCTGCGCGAGGATTCCGATTTGATCGACACCCTGGCGGCCCGCGCGCTGCCCGAGACCAAGGCGGACTCCGGCCTGCTGGTGCAGGCGCTGGCGGGGCTGGACGCCCCCGTGCGGCGGCGGGTGATCCGGACCTGGCTGCTGACCGGCGGCGCAACGAACCTGACCGACAAGCAGATTCGCGGGGTGGACGCCCTGGTCACCGGCTGGCATGGGCAGGGCGGGGTGGCGGTGGGCTCCTCGGTGCCCGAGGAACGACTGTTCGCGGGCCGCCGCGACGGGGTGCTGAGGCTGTGGAGCGAGCCGGTCGGCAAACCGATCCGATAGCCGCAATATCGGGGCTGCCATTGGTTATTCGCCCGTCCTCGTGGCACTCTGTGGGCGTGGCCCAGATCTCCTCGGCGATCACCCCCGCCCAACCCGCGGAGCTGTACCCCGGGGATATCAAGTCTGTCCTGCTGACGTCGGCGCAAATTCAGGCGCGAATCGCCGAACTCGGCACCGAAATCGGCGAGAACTACCGCGACGCCGCGATCGAGACCGGACAGGACCTACTGCTGATCACCGTGCTCAAGGGAGCTGTGATCTTTGTCACCGACCTGGCCCGTGCGATCCCGCTGCCCACGCAGTTCGAGTTCATGGCCGTCAGCTCCTACGGGTCTTCGACGTCCTCCTCGGGCGTGGTGCGGATCCTCAAGGATCTGGACCGCGATATCGAGGGCCGCGACGTGCTGATCGTCGAGGACGTCGTCGACTCCGGCCTCACCCTGTCGTGGCTGCTACGCAACCTCAAAACGCGCCACCCACGTTCGCTGCGGGTGTGCACCCTGCTGCGCAAGCCCGACGCGCAGGGCGCGCACGTCGACATCGCCTACGTGGGCTTCGACATCCCCAACGACTTCGTCGTGGGCTACGGCCTCGATTACGACGAGCGCTACCGCGACCTGTCCTACATCGGAACCCTGGATCCCAGGGTCTACCAGCAGTAGGCCCCGCCCCGGTTGGCCCGCTAGTCCAACTCCCAGACGGCGGTCACCGAGAAGTTCACGGTCTGCTGGCCGGGTTCCAGCGGAACCATCGACGGCATGGCCCGTGGCGCCCCGGTCGGCGGCGGGGCGTTGCCGGTGGCCTCCGAAATGGACAGCACCCGGCCCAGCCGAAGGCCGGACAGCTGGGAGTACTGCTCGGCGCGGCTCTTGGCGTCGTTGAACGCCCGCGAGCGGGCGTCCTTGACCAGCTGCGAATCGTCGGCGATGGAATAGCGGACGGACTTGATCCGGGTGGCGTCGCCGCCCGTGCCGACGATCAGCGCGAGCAAGCGCGACGCGGCATCCGCCGGGTGGATTTTGACTGCGATGGCGTTGGTCGCGCGGTACGCGGTGATGGCGGCGGTACCGCTGGGCCCGGGGTTGTTGTATTCGGGCGACAGCGTCACCTCGGTGGTGCTGATGTCCTTGCGATCGATGCCGGCGCCGGTCAGTGCGTTGATGACGGCCTGTTGACGGTCGTTGGTTTGGTTCATCGCCGTGGTGACGTCGGGGGCGGTGAATTCGATGCCGACGTCGGCGGTCAGGGTGTCCGGGACGCCTTGCACCTGACCGGTGCCCACAACCGTGACCTGACGAGGGTTGGCGCCGGGCGGCGGGTTGTGCTTGTCGCACGCCGAGATCACTGCGATCGTCAACCCGGCCGTGACCACGGCCGTCGATCGGCGGACAAGGGTTTCAGTGCTGGGTTTCGGCATGAGTGGACACTAGCGGCTACCGCGCTTCGGCCTGCGTTGCGGGCATCACAATGCAGTGACGATCACGGTTAGCCTTGCGCGAGTGGATGATTGGTGCACTTACCTGACACGATGGGCCCGCGCTACAGAAGCGGCAGCATCCTTCCGCCCGGACCCTCGTCGGGTGGCCCGCTCAGGTCGGACTTGAATCCACGGAATCCGCCGTCCTTCGTCCTTTTATCCTCGAGTCGCCTCTGGACGTCGTCGGGGAGGCGTCCAATGCGGTCGGGCGAATTCCACAGTTCCCAGGTCTGAACCGCCCAGTACACCGCGAACTCGAGGATCACCGCCGATTCCAGCCAGATGACCCATGGCTCCCACCCGGGGCGCCTGAGATGCACTGCAATGACTGCGATTAACGTCACCACCATCACTAGGGCAATGACCCGGTAGAACCACTTATAGCGGTCCTTGTGCGGTGACTTCTTCGTGTCCTCCTGCCCCACGACGTATGCGGCGCAGAACACGGTGATGATGAAGGACAAGAGCATCAACACACCGGAGATGCCGTGAATATGCGCGTAGAACTGGTTCGGGAAGAACACAAGGGCGAAAAAGCCAAGCGCCATCATCACCCAGAAAACCCACTGTGCGACCGTGCCCAACGGACTTCTCTTATGCCGAGTGTGGTTGCGCCAGTGCAGCAAGGCCATCGCCGACCACCCCACAATCAGTGCGACGACGACCGCCCACACGTTGGGCTGAATTGCGGGCACGAATTCGGGCGGAAGATCGTATCGCCCACACCGTTGCTCGGGCGTAAGCGGACCCTGTGGCACCATCGCGATCATCAATGCGGAGACCCCCGCCAGAGTCAACAGCGCATCCTCGGTGTCGTTGCTGCCCTTGTACATGATGAAAAGCGTGCCGAGCGCCAGCAGCGCGGCGATCAGGATGCTGTGCGCGGAGGTGTAATAGTAAGCACTGAGGGCGAATTGCCAGCAGGTCGCCGACAATTGCCGGATGACGATGGCCACGAATACCATCAGCGTTACGATGACCATGCCGACGCGTAGGTCACGGTATATGGCAAGTGTGATGGGCGTTGGTTTCTGGTTGCTCATGCTGCCTACTTCGGACCTGTCCGGTGTCTATGCCGGGACGATAGCCGGTGACATGGCTGGCCGCAGCGAATTTGCAAATTGTGCGCAGTGGCCCGGCATGCGCGGCCGATCGCTGGGCGGATCGCGGCGCAGTCGATAAGATCAGACGCGACAGTCCATTTGGGATCGATGCCTCATCACCGCTGGCAACCGAGTTCAGGCCGGCCGGGCCGAAAAGGTCGGCCAGCTCGGGCATCACGGCGTTGCTTTGCCACTGTGTTGCTCAGCCGCCCACTGCGCAGAATCATCGCGTCCGTTTCCCGCGCACCGGGCTCAACCGGCACCCGGGCGGGGCACGCCCTTCGACGAAGAGCCGCGATCGGCCCGGCCGATAACCGCGTCCAATACAGCGCCGGCAAAGCCCGGTGGCCACGTCAGTAGCCTCATATAGGTTCATATATGTCTCCAATAATATTTGTTCTCAACATTTTTCATATCAACTCCAAATGATGCAGCATTTCAGATCAGCTAAATGAACAGTTTTCGTCCTGGTCATGAATTAGCCGCTCTCGGGCTGTCATCTCTGGACACGACTGGCCTAACGTGTCCAGGCGTCCGACTAGGCACTTCCATTGGTGTCGAGAGCTATTGATTTGAAAGGGTTTTGAGAAGACATGTCGTTCTTGCTGGCGCAGCCGGAAATGCTGGATGCCGCTTCCCGCGAGTTGCACGGGATCAACGCGTCCGTGCGGGAGGGGACTTCGGCGGTGGCAATGCCGACGACCAGCGTCGTGCCCGCCGCGGCCGACGCGGTATCGATTTTGACCGCGCAACAATTCTCCCGGCACGGTGCGCTCTTCCAGGAGATCAGCGCACAGGCCGCCCTGGTCCGCGAGCACTTGGCGACAATGCTTGGCGCCAGTGCCGGTTCGTACGCCGCCACGGAAATCGCCAACACTGCCGCGGTCGGTTAGGCGGGGACACCATGCTCGACTTCGCGCAGTTGCCGCCGGAGATCAACTCCGCGCTGATCTATTCAGGACCCGGCTCAGGCCCGCTGCTGGCCGCAGCCGCGGCCTGGGACGGCCTGGCCACCGACTTGCGATCCGCGGCGTCCGCCTACGGGGCGGTGATCTCGAGCCTTACCGACGGACCATGGCAGGGGCCGGCCGCCTCCGCCATGCTCACTGCGGTTGTCCCGCAGGTGGCTTGGTTGTCCGGCACGGGCGGCAAGGCCGAACACGTCGCCGCCCAGGCGGTGGCGGCGGCGACTGCCTACGAATTGGCGTTCGCCGAAACGGTGCCACCGCCGGTGATTGCGGCGAACCGGGCGTTGCTGGCCGAATTGCTGGCGACGAACGTTCTCGGCCAGAACATCGCGACCATTGCGGCTACCGAGGCCCAATACGGCGAGATGTGGGCTCAAGACGCCGGCGCGATGTACGGATATGCCGGTGGGTCGGCCGCGGCGTCGATGCTGCCGCCATTCGAGCCGGCCGAGCCTGCTACCGACCCGGCCGGCGCGGCTCGTCAGGCCGCCGCGGTGGCTCAAGCGGCCGGCCGCGGAGGCGAGAGCGCGCAGGACGTGGTGCCCCAAACGCTGTCCGCGCTGGCCGGATCGACGAATAATCCCACTTCGACCGGCAACCCCGCGCCCTTCCTGGGAGGAATCAGCCTGAACCCCGAAGGCGATGGGCTGGTGGTGGGTGGCCCGCTGGGTGATTTGTTGGAGGGCCTGACCGGGTCGCAAACATTGGATGCCAGCACGCCTTTCGACGCCTTCATCCGGTTGATTTCTCCGACGCGGCTTTTCACCACCTCGTTCAAAGACATCCAGAGCCTTGCGCAGGGGTTCATGCCCGCCGCGAAGTCCGCGGCCGAGGGCGCGGCCAAGGCAGCGGAAGCGGTTGTGCCCACGGCTGTTTCGGGTGCGGGCCTGGGTTCCGTCGGCGCGATTGGCGGAGCTGTCGGCAAGGCGGCATCCGTCGGTGGATTGTCGGTGCCGGCGGCTTGGGCGGGCGCGGCGCCGACCGCGCCTTCGGTGGCCGTGGCCCTCAACGGCGCCGCCGCGGCGGGGGCGGCAGACCGTGCCACGAATGCGGTTGGTGGGCTGCCGATGATGCCCGCCGGCGGGGCGGGGCGCGGCGCCGGCGCCTTTGTGGCGCCTCGATACGGTTTCAAGCCCACCGTCATCGCCCAGCCCCCGGCGGGGGGCTGATCCGATGACCGGACCGGCAATCGCTCAGACGAATCAGCGGGGCGGGCGTCGCGTCCGCGACCGGCCCGCACTACAGACACGGCGGAGAACCTTTGGTGAAGCGCATAATCCGGTCAGGTGTTCGCCACAGGTCGATCGTTTGAACCACCCAGTACGCGGCGAACTCGAGGATCAGCGCCACCTCGGCCAGCAGGCCCCAATGGCCCCCCAACCCTCTCGAGAAATTAACCCAGAGAACCGCAATCAACGTCGCCAACATCAGCCAGGCTATTGCCCAGTAGATCCGCTTATAGCCGCGCTGATGCGCGGACTTCGACGGGTCCTCGCGCCCGACGACGTACGCGGTGCAGAACGTGGTGGCGATGAAGGCCGAGAGCATCAGTATCGCGGCGGCGCCGTGTGCACACTTCTTGAACGTGCCCGGAAAGAAAAGCAGCGCGATGAGGCCGAGCGCCATGATCAGCCAGAAAACGCACAGCGCCACTATTGCGCCCAGCCTTCGTTTCCGCGGAGGGCGGCCGCGCTTCCATTGGTAGAGCATCACCGACCAGATCACCAGATAGCCCAGACCCAATGCGATGGCCGCCGCCCAAACATTGGGCAGGATGGAGGCTTTGGCAGTGTCGTCGAAGTCGAGCGGCAGATTTGCTGGCCCGGGGCACAGGTCGTCGGGTCGAGACTGCGGCACTATCGCCGCGGTCAATGCACTGACACCGGCCAGAGTCAACAAGACATCCTCGGTGTCGGTGCTGCCCCGATAGATGATGAAGAGCGTGCCGAGCGCCAGGAGCGCGGCGATGACGATGCTGTGCGCCGAGGTGTAATAGTACGTGCTGAGGGCCGATTGCCAGCAGGGCGCGGACCTCTTTTCGATGAGCACCCCCGCAACGACCATCACCATGAGTACGACCATGGCGACGCGTAAGTCGCGGTATATGGCAAGCGTCATGGGAGTGCGGAGCGGGCCTTGGCCGCCCGCGCCGCTTGGCTGGCTCACGCGGCCCACACTTCTCGATGACGGGCGCTTTCGCCCTTTTGGTTCGCTTCAGTCATATCGCGACCTGTTTGTGGACGAAGTTGATTTGGCTGCTGCAGATTTTAGGGATATTGGTCTAGCGATGTGCAGCTACGCGGTTTTTGATATCCCTAGGGCGTGACGAGGATCTTGCAGTGCCGCTCGGGGTCGGCGAGATCGTCGAAAGCCGTACCGACCGCGTCGAGGCCGACTTCGCCGGTGATCAGCGGGCTGACGTCGATGTCGCCCTCGGCCAGGGCGCGTAGCGAGTCGCCGAACTCCTCGGGCGTGTAGGCGAGTACGAATTGGACGTTGATTTCTTTGGCGATCGCAAAGAACGGATGCACCGTATCGGGTTGCATGCACACACCTGCGACCACCAGTCGCGTGCCGCTCCGCGCCCGAAGGAGAACGTCATCGATGATGCCGGGCACGCCGACCGCCTCGAACACCACCGCGGGCTTGACGGTGTCGAAGGGCGAACCCTGCGCCGCGTCCAGTGTCTGGTGGGCTCCCATCGCCGTGGCCAGCTCACGGCGTTTGGGCGAAAAATCCGATGCCACAATGGCTTCGACGCCTTTCGCACGCAGCGCGGCGATGATGGCGATCCCGATCGGGCCACAGCCGAGCACCAGGGCCGTCTCGCCGGGCGCGATACTGGACTTGTTGACCGCATGCAGCCCCACGGCCATCGGCTCGGTGAGCGCGGCGTGCTTGAGGTCCAGGCCGTTGGGGATCGGCAGCAGCAGCGGCGCCGAGAGCAGCATCCGTTCGGCGTAGCCGCCGATGGTGCTGTTGCTGTAGACGATCGGCTCGACGCCCTTGGCGGACAACAGCACCGGTAACGACGTCACGAGAGTGCCCGGCGGATGGGTCTCGGTGTCCGGCCCGGCTTCGAGGATCTCGACGCTGAACTCGTGACCCATGAAGATGTCGTGCCTCAGGTCGACGTGCATGCCGCCCGTGCCGCCGGCCACCCGGTCGCTCATCTCCAGCACCTGCGCGCCGTGGGCGGCGAAATGCAAGTCGGAGCCGCAGATTCCGCACGCCCGCACGCCCACCAGCACCTGACCGGCCTCCGGTATCGGGTCGGGCACGTCGTCCCGGTAGACCATGCGGCCGTCCCGCAGCACCGCCGCGCGCATCAGTGCACCGCGTCTTTCTGCTCGTCGACGTGTTCGGTGATGGCCTTCACCACCGCTTCGCCGGCCCGGCCGATCAATTGGTCGCGTTTGCCCTTCGCCCAGTCGTGCGAGGAGCGGGACGCTTCGAGCTGTCGTTTGAAGTGCGGAATCACCTTGCGCGCCATCAGGTCATAGCTGTGGTACGTCGCCTGCGGCGACGCCCAGTCGTGGCCGAGCATCAGCAGGGTGCCGAAGCCGCCGGAGCGGTCGAGCAGATCCTCGATGTGGGCGATGGCGTCCTCCGGAGTGCCGATGCAGCAGTTTCCCTTCGCCGCGTAGTCGGCGACGAACTCGTGCGGCGTCTGGGTGCCTTCCACGCTGTTGGCCAGCGGCACAAACCCGGCGGCGCCAAAGTAATTCGCGAAATCCTGCAGTCCGTAGGTGCAGTCGTCAATGGCTTGCTCACGGCTGTCGGCGATGTGCATGATGCTCAGGACGCGCCAGCCGGCCCGGTCCGGCTCCTCCCGGCCCACCTTCGCGGCCTGTTCGCGGACCACGTCCCAGGTGGTTTCCAGCGCCGCGTAGCCGCCCGGTACCGACATCGACAACGACAGCAGCGAGGTGCCCAGTGCACCCGCCAGCCGCGGGCCCGACGGCGAAATCATTGCCGCCGTGGAGATCTCGGGATACGGCCAGGTGTAGGGCCGGATATGCAACTGCGCGTCTCGCAGGGTGAACCAATCGGAGTGACGGTCTATGCGTTCGGTGGGTGCGGCGCGGAACAGCGCCAGGATCGCCTCGAGAGACTCCTGCATCATTCGACGCTGCTCGATCGGGTCGATGCCCATCATGTAAGCGTCCGAGGGCAACGCGCCGGGGCCGGTGCCGAACATCACCCGCCCGCGGGTCAGGTGATCCAGCAGCACCCAGCGGTCGGCGACCATGAGCGGATGGTGGTAGGGCAGCGACACGACGCCGGTGCCCAGCCGGATGTGTTTGGTGCGCTCGGCCGCCGCCGCGATGAACACCTCCGGGCAGGCGATCAGTTCGTAGCCACCGGAGTGGTGCTCGCCGAACCACGCCTCGTCGAATCCCAGCCGGTCCAGGGCGACGACGCGTTCCATGTCGTATTCCAGTGCCACGGTTGGGGATTGGCCGATGGGATGAAACGGGGTGATGAAGACACCGAAACGCAGGGGCGCGCTCATTGCAGCTCCAATCCGTTGAGGAATTCCAGTAAGGCCGCATTCACCTCGTCGGGGCGCTCCTGCTGCAGCCAATGCCCGGCGCCCTCGATCATCACCTGT
This sequence comes from Actinomycetota bacterium, assembly GCA_036338755.1. Lineage (GTDB taxonomy): Bacteria > Actinomycetota > Actinomycetes > Mycobacteriales > Mycobacteriaceae > Mycobacterium. The sequence continues at coordinate 70,104 of JAYZBN010000038.1, forward strand.
CGGTACGGGCCCGAGATGGCATCCGCAGCGCGATCGGTGCGGGTGAAAGCCAGGACGGGATCGGCCGTCCCGCCGATGAACAGACAGGGGACCGGGATCTTCGCACCGTCGAGTTCGGCGGTGGTCTCCCAGTTGCGGTCGAAATTGCGATACCAGTTCAGTCCGCCGGTGAAACCGGTACCGGTGAACTCGGCGATGTAGTGGTCGAGCTCGTCCTGGGTTATCCAGTCCGGCAACGCGTCGGGCTCGGGCAGCCGCTCGATGAAACCTTCCGGCCCGGGGGCCACCATCCGTAACGCCGCGGCCTTGTCGCCGGATGTCCCCAGGCTGCCCATCATGCGGCGCATCACCCGAGCGGGATCGGCGTTCAATTCGGCGTCGGCGACGCCGGGCTCCTGGAAGTACAGGATGTAGAAGAAGTTCTCGCCGAACGTCTTGCGCCACGCCGTCGTCGGCGCCACCCGCGGGCGCGGCGTCACCGGCACGCTCATCGCGGCGACGGCCGCGGCCCGGTCCGGGTGCAGCAGCGGGGCGTTCCACACCACGGCGGCACCCCAGTCGTGCCCGACCCACACGGCGCGCTGTGCGCCGACGTCGTCGAGCAGACCGACCAGGTCGGCGGTCAGCTGATGAATGTCGTAGGCGTCGACGGCATCCGGACGATCCGAACCGCCGTAGCCGCGCTGATCGGGTGCCAGCACGTGGTAGCCGGCGTCGGCGAGGACGGGTATCTGGTGACGCCAGGAGTAGGCGAGTTCGGGAAAGCCGTGCGCCAGGAGCACCACGGGTGCGCCTCTGTCGCCCGCTTCGGTCACTCGCAGCCGCACACCATTGGTCTCTACTAACCGTTCGGTTGGGGGCACCGTCTCACCAAAGCACAACGGTTGCTGGCTGAGAAGGCCCCGAACGGTGTTGGCTCGCCGGACGGCGCTCGGTTGACGATCAAAAAGGCGGCAGCCGGGAATACTCGATTCGATGCGACTGGACCATGTGGTGCTGTGGACCGAAAATCCGCGGGTGTCGATGGACTTCTACACCCGCGTCGTCGGGCTGGAACCGGTCCGCTTCGCCGAATTCGAAGCTGGAGACGCGCCGTTTCCGAGCGTGCGGGTCTGCGCGGACTCCATCATCGACTTGATGCCCGCCGACGGCGTTACGGCGACCGAAGCGTTGACCCGCATCGAGGGCAGCGCCGGCCACCCGGTCAACCACGTCTGCCTGGCGCTGTCGAAGGCCGAATACGATGCGCTGGACCGGCGGCTGCAGGCCGAAGGCGTGGACACCAGCGCACGGCTGAACCGCAGCTTCGGCGCGCGGGGGTGGGCGCCGCAGGGGTACTACTTCCCCGATCCGGACGGCAACGTGGTCGAGGCGCGGTATTACGAGTAGCCGGGAACTGCCGGTCGTTAACTGAGCAGGACGGCGGCGGCCTGGCGCATGCGCCCCGGCTCTGCCGGAGCTGGCGATCGCCACTGGCGGTATGGTGTCGACCCGCTGCGCCCCGGCTCTGCCGGAGCTGGCGATCGCCACTAGCGGTAGCCTGGACTTTTCCAGCTGCGTGCACATCGGGGAAGGACCTGGCCGGCAAGGCCGATGATTGATGAACCGGAAAAACGTGATTCGCACCATCACGGCGATTGCTGTCGTGGTGCTGCTCGGCTGGTCGTTCTTCTATTTCAGCGACGACACCCGCGGCTACAAGCCCGTCGACACGTCGGTGGCGATGGCCCAGATCAACGGCGACAACGTCAAAAGCGCACAGATCGACGACCGCGAACAGCAACTTCGATTGACCCTGAAGAAGGGCAACGGTGACACCGACAATTCGAACAAGGTCATCACCAAATTCCCCAGCGGCTACGCCGTCGACCTGTTCAACGCGCTGACCGCCGAGAACGCGAAGGTCAGCACCGTCGTCAACCAGGGCAGCATCCTGGGTGAACTGTTGGTCTACGTCCTGCCGCTGCTGCTGCTGGTCGGGCTGTTCGTGATGTTCTCCCGCATGCAGGGCGGCGCCCGGATGGGTTTCGGCTTCGGCAAGTCGCGCGCCAAACAGCTCTCCAAGGACATGCCCAAGACCACGTTCGCCGACGTCGCCGGCGTCGACGAGGCGGTCGAGGAGCTCTACGAGATCAAGGACTTCCTGCAGAACCCCGGCCGCTATCAGGCGCTGGGCGCCAAGATCCCCAAGGGCGTGCTCTTGTACGGGCCGCCGGGAACCGGTAAGACGCTGCTGGCCCGCGCGGTCGCCGGGGAGGCCGGGGTTCCGTTCTTCACGATCTCGGGCTCCGACTTCGTCGAGATGTTCGTCGGCGTCGGTGCGTCCCGGGTGCGCGACCTGTTCGATCAGGCCAAGCAGAACAACCCGTGCATCATTTTCGTCGACGAGATCGACGCGGTGGGCCGCCAGCGCGGCGCGGGCCTCGGTGGCGGTCACGACGAGCGCGAGCAGACACTCAACCAGTTGCTGGTCGAGATGGACGGGTTCGACCCCCGGGCCGGCGTCATCCTGATCGCGGCCACCAACCGACCGGATATCCTGGACCCCGCGCTGCTGCGTCCCGGCCGCTTCGACCGGCAGATCCCGGTGTCCAATCCTGACCTGGCGGGTCGCAAAGCGGTGCTCGAAGTGCACTCCAAGGGCAAGCCGATCGGCCCCGACGCCGACCTCGCCGGGCTGGCCAAACGCACCGTCGGCATGACCGGTGCCGACCTGGCCAACGTCATCAACGAGGCGGCGCTGCTCACCGCACGCGAGAACGGCACCGTCATCACCAGCGCCGCCCTGGAGGAAGCGGTGGACCGGGTGATCGGTGGGCCGCGGCGCAAAGGCCGGATCATCAGCGAGCAGGAAAAGAAGATCACCGCCTACCACGAGGGCGGGCACACGCTGGCCGCCTGGGCGATGCCCGATATCGAGCCGATCTATAAGGTCACGATTTTGGCGCGGGGGCGCACCGGCGGGCACGCGGTGGCGGTGCCGGAGGAAGACAAGGGCCTGCGGACCCGCTCGGAGATGATCGCGCAGCTGGTATTCGCCATGGGTGGGCGCGCCGCCGAGGAGCTGGTCTTCCGGGAGCCGACGACGGGCGCGGTGTCCGACATCGAGCAGGCGACCAAGATCGCGCGCGCGATGGTCACCGAATTCGGCATGAGCTCCAAACTCGGTGCGGTCAAATACGGTTCGGAGCACGGCGACCCGTTCCTGGGTCGCACCATGGGGACCCAGGCCGACTACTCGCACGAGGTCGCCCGCGACATCGACGACGAGATCCGCAAACTGATCGAGGCCGCCCACACGGAGGCGTGGGAGATCCTCACCGAATATCGCGACATCCTCGACACGTTGGCCGGCCAGCTGCTGGAAAAGGAAACCCTGCACCGGGCCGAGCTGGAGGGCATCTTCTCCGGCGTCGAAAAACGCCCGCGGCTCACCATGTTCGACGATTTCGGCGGCCGCATCCCGTCGGACAAACCGCCGATCAAGACGCCCGGCGAGCTGGCCATCGAGCGCGGCGAGCCTTGGCCCCCGCCGGTTCAAGAGCCCGCCTTCAAGGCGGCCATCGCGCGGGCCAGTGAGGCCGCCGCGGCCGCGCAGGCCGAGGCCGAGCGAAACGCCAACGGCGGCAATGGTTCTCATGGTGCTCCAGGCGGTAACCGCCAGGGCGAGCCGCAGGGGCCCACGCAACCCGACTACGGCGCCCCGGCCGGCTGGCGCGCGCCGGGCTGGCCGCCGCCGCAACAACCGCCCAATTACTGGCATCCGCCCGCGCAACCCGGCCAGCAGCCGCACTGGCAGCAACCGGCACGCGGCTACGCCGCACCGCAGGGGTATCCCGGACAGCAGGGCGGCCCGGGTGGTCAGCAAAGTTATCCCGGTCAGCAGGGCGGCGCGGGTCACCCGGGTCAGCCACATCCCGCCTATCCGCCGTATCCGCCGCCCGGCCAACCCGCCCCGCGGGGCGGCTCGCCCGACCGGCAGGATGACGACGTAAGCCGGTCCAACCCGCCGGCTCACGGCTGAGCAAACGGAGGATTCGATGGCCTTACGTGGTTTGGGGCCGGATACCGCGATGCACACGACACGGCTGTTCGATCAGGAGCGCGCCGAGGCCGCGGTCCGCGAGTTGCTGCACGCGATAGGTGAAGACCCCGACCGGGATGGTTTGCGGGAAACGCCGGCCCGGGTCGCCCGCGCCTATCGCGAGATGTTCGCCGGGCTCTACACCGACCCGGACAGCGTGTTGAACACGATGTTCGACGAGGATCACGACGAGCTGGTGCTGGTCAAGGAGATCCCGCTGTACTCAACGTGTGAGCACCATTTGGTGTCGTTCCACGGGGTGGCTCACGTGGGCTACATCCCGGGCAACGACGGCCGGGTCACCGGCCTGTCGAAGATCGCCCGGCTGGTCGATCTGTACTCCAAGCGGCCCCAGGTGCAGGAGCGACTCACCAGCCAGATCGCCGACGCGCTGGTGAAAAAGCTCAATCCGCGCGGCGTGATCGTCGTGGTGGAGGCCGAGCACCTGTGCATGGCGATGCGCGGGGTACGCAAGCCCGGAGCGATCACCACCACCTCGGCGGTGCGCGGACTGTTCAAGACCAACGCCGCTTCTCGAGCCGAAGCGCTCGACCTGATACTGCGTAAGTGAGTCTGGCGCCTGTGCAGGTAATGGGAGTCCTGAACGTCACTGACGATTCGTTCTCCGACGGCGGCCGCTATCTCGACCCCGACAAGGCCGTCTCGCAGGCCTTGGCCCTGATCGCCGACGGCGCCCACATCGTCGACGTCGGGGGAGAGTCGACCCGTCCCGGCGCCGCGCGGATCGATCCGCACGTCGAGACGTCCCGCGTCTTGCCCGTTGTGAAAGATCTTGCGGCACAAGGCATCACGGTCAGCATCGATACCATGCACGCCGACGTCGCGCGGGCGGCGCTGTGCGCCGGAGCGCGGATCGTCAACGACGTGTCCGGCGGCCGCGCCGATCCCGCCATGGCGCCGCTGCTGGCCGAGGCGAAAGTGCCCTGGGTGCTGATGCATTGGCGATCGGTGTCGGCCGAGCGGCCGCACGCGGTGCCGCACTACCGGGACGTGGTCGCCGAGGTGCGCGACGAGCTGCTGGCCAGCGTCGACGCCGCGGTGACCGCCGGTGTCGACCCCGGGCGGCTGATGATCGATCCAGGGCTGGGCTTTGCCAAGACGGCACAACACAATTGGGCGCTGCTGCATGCCCTGCCGCAACTGGTCGCCACCGGCATCCCGGTGCTCCTGGGTGCATCGCGCAAACGATTCCTCGGTGCGTTGCTGGCCGGGTCCGACGGTTCGCCGCGACCGCCCGATGGGCGTGAGACGGCCACCGCGGTGGTTTCGGCGCTGGCCGCCCTGCATGGCGCTTGGGGGGTGCGCGTGCACGACGTACGCGCCACGGTCGATGCCCTCAAGGTCGTGGCGGCCTGGACCGACGGGTCGCACCCGGAACCGGCTGGCGACAATGGCTGATCGAATCGAGTTGCGCGGCTTGCAGATTCGCGGACAACACGGGGTTTTCGACCACGAGCGTGCCAACGGTCAGGACTTCGTCGTCGACATCACGGTGTGGATCGACCTCGTCGACGCCGCGGCCAGCGACGAACTGGCCGACACCTACGACTACGCCGCGCTGGCCCAATTGGCCGCCGACGTGGTCGCCGGCCCCGCGCGCAATCTGATCGAAACCGTCGCAGCCCAGATCGCCGACCGGGTGATGGTCGACGAACGCGTGCACGCCGCCGAGGTGGCGGTGCACAAGCCGCAGGCCCCGATCCCGCAGCAGTTCGCCGACGTCTCGGTGGTGGTGCGGCGGTCGCGCCGCGGTGGCCGCGGTTCGGTGATCCCGGCGGGCGGGGCGCCATGACCCGCGTTGTGCTGTCCATCGGCTCCAATCTGGGCGACCGGCTGGCGCGGCTGCAATCGGTGGTCGACGGGCTGGCCGATGCGGTGCTTGCCGTGTCGCGGGTGTACGAGACCGACCCGTGGGGGCGGGTGGATCAGGCCCCGTTCCTCAACGCGGTGCTGATCGCCGACGACCCGGACTGCGACGGGCAGGGCTGGCTGCGGCGGGGGCAGGAGTTCGAGCGCGCGGCGGGCCGGGTGCGCGGCGAGCGATGGGGCCCGCGCACCCTCGACGTCGACCTGATCGCCTGCTACGGCCCTACCGAGGTGATCTCCCGGGAGAACAACCTGACGCTGCCGCATCCGCTGGCCCACCTGCGGGCGTTCGTGCTCATCCCATGGCTGGATGTCGACCCGGACGCTCGGCTGACGCTGGCCGACGGGCCGCAGCCGGTTGCCGGCCTGCTCGCCCAGCTGGAGGCCGCCGATCGGGACGGGGTGCGGCCGACCGGACTGACGTTGCGGCCGAATGGGAACCCGCCGGCCGGCCGGGGGCCGGCGAGCTGATGGGCCCTACCCGCAAGCGCGACCTGACCGCCGCGGTGGTCGCCGCCGCCGTCGTGGGGTATTTGCTGGTCAACGGCCTCTACCGGTGGTTTCCCCCGATCACGGTGTGGACCGGCCTGTCGCTGCTGGCGGTGGCCGTCGTGGAGGCGCTGTGGGCGCGCTATGTGCGGGCCAGGATCAGCGAGGGCGAAATCGGGTCGGGTCCGGGCTGGCTGCACCCGCTTGCGGTGGCGCGCAGCCTGATCGTCGCCAAGGCCTCTGCTTGGGTCGGCGCGTTGATGCTGGGCTGGTGGGTCGGCATCCTGGTGTACTTCCTGCCCCGCAAATCCTGGTTGCGGGCCGCCGCCGAGGACACCTCGGGGACCGTGGTGGCGGCCGTCAGCGCGCTGGCGCTGCTGATCGCCGCGCTGTGGCTGCAACACTGTTGCAAGTCGCCGCCGGATCAGACGGAACACGGCGAGGGTGCGGAAAGCTAGGCCCCGCCACGGATTGCCCGCGGTGGGCGGGCGGTTAACCCCCGCGACCCCGCGGATAACCCGCGCGAGAATCGCCGAAGGCGCGCGACACGCGGATTGACCTCGCACAGGTACTCTCAGGCCATGACCGTTCTGTCCCGCGGCGCCCGGGTCCGGCGCGGCGGCCGCAGGCCGGGGTGGGTGCTCTTGACGGCGTTGCTGGTCCTCGCGATGGGGGCCAGCTCCGCATTGGTTTTCACCAATCGGGTGGAACTTCTCAAGCTCGCTGTAATCCTGGCGCTGTGGGCCGCAGTCGCCGGCGCCTTCGTTTCCGTGCTTTATCGCCGCCAAAGCGACGCCGATCAGTCCCGGGTCCGCGATCTCAAGCTGGTTTACGACCTTCAGCTGGACCGGGAGATCTCGGCCCGGCGTGAATACGAGCTGACCGTCGAGTCGCAGCTGCGCCGCGAGCTGGCCTCCGAGCTGCGCGCTCAGGCCGCCGACGATCTGGCCGAGTTGCGCGCGGAGCTTTCCGCCCTGCGGACCAGCCTGGAAATCCTGTTCGACACCGACCTGGCGCACCGGCCAGCCCTCGGCGGCACGCCGGACGCCGAGCCGCAACCGGAGCGCGCGTACAGCGAGTGGGATCGCAACGGCGAGAATCCCCGCGACACTCCGGTCGATTGGGTGTCCAGCGACCGCGTGACGTCGGTGCCGCAGGACAGCCGCACCGATGACGCCATCATCGACGTCCCCGAGGAACCGCTGGTCCCCCCGCGGCAGCAGCCGTCGCCGCACCGCCGGGAGCGGGTGCCAAACCAGTACGAGCCGGCGCCGGATCCCGCGTACGCCCAGGACCCGGCGTACGCCGAGGACACCCCCTATGCGGGGCCGGCGGAGCCGCGATTCGAGCCGCGCCCCCAGCCGCCGCCAGCCGCGGCTGCGGCGCAGTTCGCACCGGAGCCGCCGCCGGAGCCCCAACCGCAGCGCGAACCAGAACGAGCGCCGGAACCGCAACCACAGCCCCAGGCGCAGTGGCCGGGGCAGGGCTGGCAGCCGGTCGCCGCGGAAGGCCAGTGGTTGCCTCCCGGCGCGCCGGGGAGCAATTGGGCCGGCGCGGATTTTCGCGCGGAATCGTCCGGTGGGCGGCGGCGCGCCCGGCATTCGGGCGTCGACGAAGCCTGGGATGGCCCGCCCGTCGAGCCCGTGCCGGCACCGCAGTACGGCGACTCCGGCCGCCGCGCACGGTCTCGCCACTCGGCGGAGTACCGCGACTACGGGGTGAACAACTTCTCGCCGAACAACGAACCGTCGCCCGGACCTTCCGCCGCGCCGCCCCCGCCGGCCGCCGCGACGCCACCCCCGCCGCCGGCTCCCCCGATGCACCCCGGTCCATCCGCGGGCGCGCCACCGCCGCCGCGGCTGGCGCCGCCGCCGGCACCGGAGCAGGCGCCCAGGCACGGCGGTGACCCGCAGCAGCAAGAGGACCCCAACGGCGCGGGAGATGGCAGCCCCACCGGGGGCCAATCGGTGGCCGATCTGCTGGCCCGCCTGCAGGTGCAGCCCTCCCAAGGCGGCCGGCGACGCAGACGTGACTAGCCGACCTGGGAGCTTCCTCACATTGGGTAATGCCTGGTAATCGACTACAGTCGTAGTGACCGAACGGTACCCACCAGGTGGGACCGGAACGAACAAGATATCTGTGAGGTCGTCTGCGATGGTGCAGCTCGACGGTTTGCGCCCGGCTCGGCTCAAGGTGGGAATCATCTCGGCCGGCCGCGTGGGCACCGCTCTCGGTGTCGCGCTGGAGCGCGCGGACCACGTCGTGGTGGCGTGTAGCGCCATCTCCCATGCCTCGCGGCAGCGCGCACAACGCCGGCTGCCCGATACGCCGGTGGCTCCACCGCCCGAGGTGGCCGCCGGTGCCGAGCTGTTGCTGCTCGCGGTCCCGGACAGCGAACTCGCCGGCCTGATATCGGGGCTGGCCGCTACGTCTGCGGTACGGCCCGGAACCATCGTGGTCCACACGTCCGGCGCCAACGGGATCGGCATTCTCGAGCCGCTTGCGCAGCACGGCTGCATCCCGCTCGCGATCCACCCGGCGATGACCTTCACCGGCTCGGATGAAGACATCAGCCGGCTGGCCGATTCCTGCTTCGGCGTCACCGCGGCCGACGAGATCGGATATGCGATCGGGCAATCGCTGGTGCTGGAGATGGGCGGCGAACCGTTCTGCGTCGCCGACGAGGCCCGCGTCCTGTACCACGCCGCGCTCGCCCACGCAGGCAACCACATCGTGACCGTGCTCGCCGACGCGCTCGACGCGCTGCGCGCGGCACTGCGCGGCAGCGAACTGCTCGGCCAACAGACCGTCGACGATCAACCGGGCGGCATCGCCGAACGCGTCATCGGACCGCTGGCCAGGGCCGCGCTGGAGAACACCCTGCGACGCGGACAGGCGGCCCTCACCGGTCCGGTCGCTCGCGGTGACGCTGCCGCCGTCGCGGCGCATCTGTCCGCGCTGGGGGAGGTCGGGCCCGAGCTCGCGCAGGCGTACCGGGTGAACGCCCTGCGGACCGCCCAGCGCGCGCACGCCCCCAAAGACGTCGTGGAGGTGCTGGCGCCATGAGTCCCGGCAAGGCCCCGGCCTTCACGGCGGGCGAACTCAACGTCTATGCCGCGCCGCGCGATGTCGCCGACGTCAGCCGCGCCCTGCGCCACACCGGGCGCCGGGTGATGTTGGTGCCCACCATGGGTGCGCTGCACGACGGACACCTGGCGTTGGTGCGCGCGGCCAAGCGGGTGCCCGGCGCGGTGGTGGTGGTGTCGATCTTCGTCAACCCGCTGCAATTCGGCGCCGGCGAGGACCTCGACGCCTACCCGCGGACCCTGGACGACGACGTCGCACTGCTGCGGGCCGACGGCGTCGAAATCGTGTTCACCCCGACGGCCGCCGCGATGTATCCCGACGGTCTGCGCACCACCGTGCAGCCGGGGCCGCTGGCGGCCGAGCTGGAGGGCGCTGTCCGGCCGACCCATTTCGCGGGAATGCTCACCGTCGTGTGCAAGCTGCTGCAGATCGTGCGGCCGGACCGAATCTTCTTCGGGGAGAAGGATTATCAGCAGCTGGTGCTGGTCCGTCAGATGGTCGCCGACCTCAACATCGACGCGCAGGTGATCGGCGTGCCGACGGTCCGGGAATCCGACGGCCTGGCGATGTCGTCGCGCAACCGCTACCTGGACCCCACGCAACGCGAACTGGCCGTGACGCTTTTGGCCGCGCTGACGGCCGGTGCGCACGCCGCGCACGACGGCGGGGCGGCCGCGCTGGCCGCGGCGCGCGCGGTGCTGGACGCCGTACCGGACCTCACCGTGGACTACCTCGAGCTGCGCGACGCCGGGCTCGGACCGGCGCCCGCCCACGGTTCGGCCCGGCTGCTGGTCGCGGCCCGGCTGGGCACCACCAGGCTCCTGGACAACATCGAAATGCAGATCGAAACACCCGCCGGCACCGCTGGGCCGGACGGACACCACGAATACGCCCAATCACCTTGGAGGAATTGATGCTACGGACGATGCTCAAGTCGAAGATCCACCGGGCCACCGTCACGCAGGCCGACCTGCACTACGTCGGCTCGGTGACCATCGACGCCGATCTGATGGACGCCGCGGACCTGCTCGAGGGCGAACAGGTCACCATCGTCGACGTCGACAACGGCGCCCGTCTGGTCACTTACGCTATCACCGGCGAGCGCGGCAGCGGTGTGATCGGAATCAATGGTGCCGCAGCGCATCTCGTCCACCCGGGCGACCTGGTTATCCTGATCGCCTACGGGACGATGGAGGACGCCGAGGCGCGTGCCTACCGGCCGCGCATCGTGTTCGTCGACGCCGACAACAAGCAGATCGACCTGGGCAGCGATCCGGCGTTCGTGCCCGACGACGCGGCCGAGCTACTCAATCCCCGGATCGTTGCGCGGTAGCCGTGCTGCTGGCGATCGACGTCCGTAACACCCACACCGTCGTCGGGCTGATCTCGGGATCCAAAGAGCACGCAAACGTCGTGCAGCAATGGCGGATCCGCACCGAAGCGGAGATCACCGCCGACGAATTGGCGCTGACCATCGACGGTCTCATCGGCGACGATTCGGAGCGGCTCACCGGCGCCGCGGCGCTCTCGACCGTCCCCTCGGTGCTGCACGAGGTGCGGCTGATGCTCGATCAGTACTGGCCGTCGGTGCCGCACGTGCTCATCGAGCCCGGGGTGCGCACCGGCATCCCGCTGCTCGTCGACAATCCCAAGGAAGTGGGCGCCGACCGAATCGTCAACTGCCTGGCCGCTTTTCACCGGTTCAACGCGCCCGCCATCGTCATCGACTTCGGATCCTCGATCTGTGTGGACGTCGTGTCGGCCAAAGGCGAATTCCTCGGCGGCGCGATCGCGCCGGGATTGCAGGTGTCCTCCGACGCCGCCGCGGCCCGCTCGGCGGCCCTGCGCCGGGTGGAGTTGACCCGGCCCCGCTCGGTGGTGGGCAAGAACACCGTCGAGTGCATGCAGGCGGGGGCCGTCTTCGGTTTCGCCGGTCTGGTCGACGGCTTGGTGGGGCGCATCCGCGAGGACGTGGACGGATTTGCCGGCGACGACGTCGCGATCGTCGCCACCGGCCACACCGCGCCGCTGCTGCTGCCCGGATTGCAGACCGTCGCTCACTACGACCAGCACTTGACCCTGCACGGCCTGCGGCTGATCTTCGAGCGCAACCGCGACGCCCAGCGCGGCCGGCTGAAGACGGCACGCTGACCCACGCGCCCGGGGCCCCGCAAAGCCGTCGGCGCACCCGCAAAGCGCAGTCCTTTAAGCTGGCACGTCGTGAGTGCCGACGACCTAGACGTTCCCGAGCAGTACCGAATTCGCCGCGATAAGCGCGCTCGGCTGCTCGCCGAGGGGCACGACCCCTACCCGGTCGCCGTCGAACGCACCCACACGCTGGCTCAGGTCCGCGCCGCCCATCCCGACCTACCGGTCGACACCGCGACCGATGACGTCGTCGGCGTGGCCGGCCGGGTGATCTTCGCCCGTAACTCCGGCAAACTCTGCTTCGCCACGCTGCAAGAGGGCGACGGCACCAGCCTGCAGGTGATGATCAGCCTCGACAAGGTCGGCCGGCAATCCCTTGACGCCTGGAAGGCCGACGTCGACCTCGGTGACATCGTCTACGTGCACGGCAACGTGATCAGCTCACGACGCGGCGAACTGTCGGTGCTGGCCGACTCCTGGCAGATGGCGTCCAAGTCGCTGCGTCCGCTGCCGGTCGCGCACAAGGACATGAGCGAGGAGGCGCGCGTCCGGCAGCGCTACGTCGACCTGATCGTGCGCCCACAGGCGCGCACGGTGGCGCGGCAGCGGATCGCCGTCATCCGCGCGATACGCAACGCTTTGGAGCGCCGCGGGTTCCTCGAAGTCGAAACCCCGATGTTGCAGACGCTGGCCGGTGGGGCGGCCGCGCGGCCGTTCATCACGCATTCCAATGCACTGGACATCGATCTCTACTTGAGGATCGCGCCCGAACTGTTCCTGAAGCGCTGCGTCGTCGGTGGTTTCGACCGGGTTTTCGAACTAAATCGAGTGTTTCGAAACGAAGGTGCGGATTCCACGCATTCTCCGGAATTCTCCATGCTGGAGACCTACCAGGCGTACGGAACCTATGACGATTCAGCAGTAGTGACGCGCGAGCTTATTCAAGAGGTCGCCGATGAGGCCATCGGAACCCGACAACTCCCGCTTCCCGACGGCAGCGTCTACGACATAGACGGAGAATGGGCTTCCATACAAATGTACCCGTCATTGTCTGCGGCACTCGGCGAGGAGATCACGCCTGCGACGCCGGTCGAACAGTTGCTCGGAATCGCCGATCGGCTCAGCGTCGAGATTCCCGCCGACCGCGGCTACGGACACGGAAAGATCGTCGAGGAACTGTGGGAGCACACCGTGGGCAACGCGCTCGTCGCTCCGACCTTTGTGCGGGATTTCCCGGTCGAGACAACGCCTTTGACGCGCCAGCACCGTAGCATCGCGGGCGTCACCGAGAAGTGGGATCTCTATCTGCGTGGAGTCGAATTGGCCACCGGATATTCCGAATTGAACGATCCCGTCGTGCAGCGTGAGAGGTTCGCCGCGCAGGCGCGCGCGGCCGCCGCGGGCGACGATGAGGCCATGGTGCTCGACGAAGATTTTCTCGCCGCGCTCGAGTATGCGATGCCGCCGTGTACCGGAACGGGAATGGGCGTCGACAGGTTGTTGATGACTTTGACTGGTCTGTCAATTCGAGAGACAGTTTTGTTCCCGATTGTTCGGCCCCAGTCGTAGTTGAAACTATCAATGTGCGGCTTCCGTACAGATTGAGTATGCTTCCCTGTTATGGCACATTGGTGACCCGGGGAGGTTTGATCCGATCTGCTAGTAACTGTTCAGGACGAAATGCGAGGATAAGCCAATGGCCAAAAAAGTGACCGTCACCCTGGTCGATGATTTCGACGGTGCCGGCGCAGCCGACGAAACGGTGGAATTCGGACTTGACGGCGTGACCTACGAGATTGATCTTTCGTCCAAGAATGCCGCGAAACTGCGCAGCGATCTGAAGCAATGGGTGGAGGCCGGTCGCCGCGTCGGGGGCCGTCGCCGTGGCCGTTCCGGCTCGGGACGCGGCCGGGGCGCCATCGACCGTGAGCAGAGCGCGGCCATCCGCGAATGGGCCCGCCGGAACGGGCACAACGTCTCGACGCGGGGCCGCATCCCGGCCGACGTGATCGACGCGTTCCACGCAGCGACCTAGCAGTTCTCAAACCGGCGCCGGGGCTTGTGGGCCCGGGCGCCGGTTTGTCGTTTCGCTGGGCGCGAAACAATCGCCGGGCGGTCCGGGGAAACGAATTCGAACACCGCAACGTTTCCTCAGTTATGGCGGGCAACGCCGCAGGCACTCGCAGGTGAGATCGGCCTTGGATCGGCCCAGGAAAGACCGGGCGGGTCCGCAGCGCAGAACGCACGGCAAGGTTAGGCCCGCCGGCAAGCCGACCACTACAGTGGAGACAGGTACGCGATTCCGGCCACAGGGGTCCGGCAGGATTGCTCGAAGGGCCGCTAACTAGTTTGTACCGATGTTGAGGGAGAGCAGGTAACCCGATGTTTGAAAGATTTACCGACCGAGCACGGCGGGTCGTCGTCCTGGCGCAAGAAGAGGCCCGGATGCTCAACCACAACTACATCGGAACAGAGCACATCCTGCTGGGTTTGATCCACGAGGGCGAGGGTGTCGCGGCGAAGTCGCTGGAGTCGCTGGGCATCTCGCTCGAGGGCGTCCGCAGCCAGGTCGAGGAGATCATCGGCCAGGGCCAGCAGGCCCCGTCGGGACACATTCCGTTCACGCCCCGCGCCAAGAAGGTTCTCGAGCTGAGCCTGCGCGAGGCGCTGCAACTCGGTCACAACTACATCGGCACCGAGCACATTCTGCTGGGCCTGATCCGCGAGGGTGAGGGCGTGGCCGCCCAGGTGCTGGTGAAGCTGGGCGCCGAGTTGACGCGCGTGCGCCAGCAGGTCATCCAGCTGCTCAGCGGCTACCAGGGCAAGGAGTCCGCGGAGGCCGGCACCGGTGGCCGCGGCGGCGAGTCCGGCAGCCCGTCGACGTCGCTGGTGCTCGACCAGTTCGGCCGCAACCTGACGGCCGCCGCCATGGAAGGCAAGCTCGACCCGGTCATCGGCCGCGAGAAGGAAATCGAGCGGGTGATGCAGGTGCTGAGCCGGCGCACCAAGAACAACCCGGTGCTGATCGGCGAGCCCGGCGTCGGCAAGACCGCCGTCGTCGAGGGCCTGGCCCAGGCCATCGTGCACGGCCAGGTCCCCGAGACGCTGAAAGACAAGCAGCTCTACACGCTGGACCTGGGATCTTTGGTGGCGGGCAGCCGCTACCGCGGTGACTTCGAGGAACGCCTGAAGAAGGTGCTCAAGGAGATCAACACCCGCGGCGACATCATCCTGTTCATCGACGAGCTGCACACCCTGGTCGGTGCCGGCGCCGCCGAGGGCGCGATCGACGCCGCGAGCATCCTGAAGCCCAAGCTGGCCCGCGGCGAGCTGCAGACCATCGGTGCCACCACGCTCGACGAGTACCGCAAGTACATCGAGAAGGACGCGGCGCTGGAGCGCCGGTTCCAGCCGGTGCAGGTCGGCGAGCCGACCGTGGAGCACACCATCGAGATCCTCAAGGGTCTGCGCGACCGCTACGAGGCGCACCACCGGGTGTCGATCACCGACGGCGCGATGGTGGCCGCGGCCACCCTGGCCGACCGGTACATCAACGACCGGTTCCTGCCCGACAAGGCGATCGACCTGATCGACGAGGCGGGCGCCCGGATGCGAATTCGGCGGATGACCGCGCCGCCAGATCTGCGCGAGTTTGACGAGAAGATCGCCGAGGCGCGCCGGGAGAAGGAGTCGGCGATCGACGCCCAGGACTTCGAGAAGGCGGCCAGCCTGCGCGACCGCGAGAAGCAACTGGTCGGTCAGCGCGCCGAGCGCGAAAAGCAGTGGCGCTCAGGGGATCTCGACGTAGTCGCCGAGGTGGACGACAACGAGATCGCCGAGGTGCTGGGTAACTGGACCGGTATCCCGGTGTTCAAGCTCACCGAGGCCGAGACGACGCGGTTGCTGCGCATGGAGGACGAGCTGCACAAGCGGATCATCGGCCAGGAGGACGCCGTCAAGGCCGTCTCTAAGGCGATCCGCCGCACCCGGGCCGGGCTGAAAGACCCCAAGCGCCCGTCGGGTTCGTTCATCTTCGCCGGCCCGTCCGGTGTCGGTAAGACCGAGCTGTCCAAGGCACTGGCCAACTTCCTGTTCGGCGACGACGACGCGCTCATCCAGATCGACATGGGCGAGTTCCACGACCGGTTCACCGCGTCGCGGCTGTTCGGCGCCCCGCCGGGATACGTCGGCTACGAGGAGGGTGGCCAGCTCACCGAGAAGGTGCGGCGCAAGCCGTTCTCGGTGGTGCTGTTCGACGAGATCGAGAAGGCGCACCAGGAGATCTACAACAGCCTGTTGCAGGTGCTCGAGGACGGCCGGCTCACCGACGGCCAGGGCCGCACGGTGGACTTCAAGAACACCGTGCTGATCTTCACCTCGAACCTCGGTACGTCCGACATCTCCAAGCCGGTCGGTCTGGGCTTCACCCAGGGCGGCGGTGAGAACAACTACGAGCGGATGAAGCAGAAGGTCAACGACGAGCTGAAGAAGCACTTCCGCCCGGAGTTCCTCAACCGCATCGACGACATCATCGTCTTCCACCAGCTGACCAAGGACGAGATCATCCGGATGGTCGACCTGATGATCACCCGGGTCGGCAACCAGCTCAAGGCCAAGGACATGGCTATGGAGCTGACCGACAAGGCCAAGGCGTTGCTGGCCAAGCGCGGCTTCGACCCGGTGCTGGGTGCCCGCCCGTTGCGGCGCACCATCCAGCGCGAGATCGAGGACCAGCTCTCCGAGAAGATCCTCTTCGAGGAGGTCGGACCGGGACAGATCGTCACGGTAGACGTGGACAACTGGGACGGCGAGAGCGCCGGCGAGGACGCGGTGTTCACCTTCACCGGCGCCCGCAAGCCGCCGGCCGAGCCGGACCTGGCGAAGGCCGGAGCGCACGCGGCCCCGGAAACGCCGTAGCACGACAGCAAACGGGCGGCTAACCCATGACGGGATTAGCCGCCCGTTTCGCTGTGTGCGGCGCCCCGCCGTCACGGCATTGACCCTCGGTCTACACTGACCTCGTCCTGACGGGCAACGGAATCTGGTGAAATTCCAGAACGGTCGCGCCACTGTCGATAGTCAGACCCATCGCCCGTCATCACCCAGCGGGGACGCGTGCATCCCCGGAAGGAGTCAACCCATGTCCGAGCCTCGGATAACCGCCAACCGGCCGGTCGACTTGTCGGCGGCCAGCGCCGCGGTCTGGCTGTCGGCAACGACCTTCCTGGCGCTGTTGGCGCTGTATTTCGTCGGCATCGACCAGTGCGCGGTGTCGCTGTTCGGCGGCGACGCGCACGTGCACGAATTCCTGCACGACGCTCGGCATCTGCTCGGCTTCCCCTGCCACTGATCGCGTGGAAAAGCGTCTGATCGGACGCGGCCTGCTCGCCGGTGCAATCGGCGCGGTGCTCGCGTTCGCCTTCGCGCGCCTGTGCGCCGAGCCGGTGATCGGCCGCGCGATCGCTTTCGAAGAGGGACGAGTCGACGCCGAGAACGCCCACGGCGTGCACGAGCACGGCGCCGAGCTGTTCAGCCGCGGCGTCCAGTCCGGCGCCGGGTTGGGTTTCGGTGTGCTCATTTTCGGCGTCGCGATGGGCGCGTTGTTCGGCGTGCTGTTCTGTGTGGTCGCGTCGCGCGTGACAAGCGTTGGGCCACGAGCGCTTTCGCTGCTTCTGGCCGCGGGGGCTTTCGTCGCGGTGTATCTGGTGCCGTTTGCGAAGTATCCGCCGAACCCCCCTGCGGTGGGCCAGGCCGACACCATCGCGGCGCGCACC
>JAYZBN010000039.1:0-37882 GCA_036338755.1 Actinomycetota bacterium
CCCCCCCCCCCCGGGGGGGGGGCGCCCCCGCGTCCTGCGGTTACCGTGCAATTTGGCTTGAAGTATTAGGGACCAAGTGGGGATTTGATGGACCAACAGAGCACCCGCACCGACATCACTGTCAACGTCGACGGTTTCTGGATGCTTCAGGCGCTCCTGGACATCCGGCACGTCGCGCCGGAGCTGCGGTGCCGGCCATATGTGTCGACCGACTCGAGCGACTGGCTCAACGAGCATCCCGGAATGGCGGTGATGCGCGAGCAGGGGATCGTCGAGAACGACGAGGTGAACGAGCACGTGGCCGCGCGGATGCGGGTGCTCGCGGCGCCCGACCTCGAGGTGGTCGCTCTGTTGTCCCGAGGCAAGCTGGCCTACGGCGTGCTCGATGACGAGAATCAGCCCCCGGGCTCCCGCGATATCCCCGACAACGAATTTCGGGTGGTGCTGGCCCGCCGCGGCCAGCACTGGGTGTCGGCCGTTCGGGTGGGCGGCGAGATCACCGTCGACGACGTCGCCGTCGCGGACAGCGCCTCGATCGCCTCCCTGGTGATCGACGCCCTGGAGTCCATCCACCACGCGGAGCCCGCAGCAATCAACGCGGTCAACGTCCCGCTGGAGGAAATGCTGGAAGCGACGAAGTCGTGGCAGGAGTCGGGCTTCAACGTGTTTTCGGGGGGAGACCTGCGCCGGATGGGAATCAGCGCCGCCACCGTGGCCGCCCTGGGTCAGGCGCTGTCCGACCCGGCCGCCGAGGTTGCGGTGTACGCCCGCCAGTACCAGGACGACGCCAAGGGCCCAAGCGCGTCGGTGCTGTCGCTCAAAGACGGCTCGGGGGGCCGCATCGCGCTCTACCAGCAGGCCCGCACCGCGGGTTCGGGGGAGGCGTGGCTTGCCATCTGCCCGGCGACCCCGCAGTTGGTGCAGGTGGGCGTCAAGACTGTGCTGGACACACTTCCCTACGGCGAGTGGAAAACCCACAGCAGGGTGTGAGGTTCGCGCGAAACAAAGATTTCATCAATGTCGTCGCGCTCAACATGCGGTTGAGCTGCGAACACGGCATACTTCTGTCAGCGCATCAGCAAATCTCGAACCGGTGTCAACGACAACTCTTAATCGCAAGGCGAGGCAGATGGAATTCCAATTGGTCGGAATGCACTTTGCGGGGGGCCACAGCACCTCGACGAGTGCGCCGGCGCACGCCCGCGCGCGGCTGGCGGCATGGGCTTTTGACACATTCATCACAAGGAGTGCAAGACGATGACTGCGGTAGTTGAAGTACCACAGCCTGACGTTGAGGGAATCTCGCAGCCTCAGGCAGTCGTCGTCGGCGTGATGGCCGGCGCGGGTGTCCAGATCGGTGTCCTGCTGGACGCCAACGCCCCGGTCTCGGTGATGACCGAACCGTTGCTGAAGGTGGTCAACAGCCGGTTGCGAGAGCTCGGCGAGACTCCGCTGGAGGCGTCGGGCCGGGGCCGCTGGGCGCTGTGCCTGGTGGACGGTTCGCCGCTGCGGGCCACCCAATCGCTGAGCGAGCAGGACGTCTACGACGGCGACCGGTTGTGGATCCGGTTCATCCCGGACACCGAGCACCGCTCGCAGGTCATCGAGCACATCTCCACCGCGGTCGCGGCGGACCTGAGCAAGCGTTTCGCCGCCATCGACCCGGTGATCGCGGTGCAGGTCGGGGCGTCGATGGTGGCCATCGGGGTGACGACCGCGGCCGGCCTGCTCGGTTGGTGGCGTTGGCACCACAACTCGTGGCTTCCGACCGTGTACGCGGGCGTGATCGGCGCCGTGGTGCTGGGTGTTTCGCTGATGCTGCTGATGCGGGCCCGTTCGCAGCAGGAGCGTCGCGTCGCCGACACCATGCTGTTGAGCAGCCTCGCACCGGTGTCGATCGCTGCGGCGGCGGCGCCGCCCGGTGGTGTTGGATCGCCGCACGCGGTTCTGGGCTTCAGCGTGCTCAGCGTCGGCGCGATCCTCGCCCTGCGGTTCACCGGTCGCCGACTGGCGATCTACACCGCCATCGTCACCGTCGGCCTGATCACGACGGTGGCCGCGCTCGCCCGCATGGTTGCCATGACGAGCGCCGTGACGCTCTTCACCTGCACCGTGCTGGTGTCGGTCATGATCTACCAAAGCGCACCGGCGATCTCGCGGCGGCTGGCGGGCATCCGGTTGCCCGTCTTTCCATCGGCGACCAGCCGGTGGGTGTTCGAGGCCCGGCCCGACCTGCCCACCACCGTGGTGCGCTCCGACGGCGGGCCTCCGGTCCTGGAGGGCCCCGCGTCGGTCCGCGACGTGTTGACCCAGGCCGAACGCGCCCGCTCGTTCCTGTCGGGTTTGCTGATCGGGCTCGGCGTGCTGATGATCGTGTCCCTGACCGCACTGTCGGATCCGCATACGGGACAGCGCTGGCTGCCGCTCTTGCTGGCCGGATTCAGCGCGGGGTTCCTGATGCTGCGCGGCCGCTCCTACGTCGACCGCTGGCAGGCGATCACCCTGGCCGGAACCGCGGTGCTGATCGTCGGTGCCGTCGTGTTGCGCTACGCGCTGGTACTGCAGAGCCCGCTCGCGGTGTCGATCAGCGTGGCGATCCTGGTGCTGCTGCCGGCCGCGGGACTGACATCGGCGGCCGTGGTGCCGAACACCGTGTACAGCCCGCTATTCCGCAAATTCGTGGAATGGATTGAATACCTCTGCCTGATGCCAATTTTCCCGCTGGCATTGTGGTTGATGAATGTCTATGCAGCAATCCGCTATCGCTAGGGGCAGGGTGTGGCGTAGTCGCGCGTCCGCCGCGACCGTTGCCGCCGCCTTACTGGCGTCGGGCGCATTAGCCGGCCTACCGCCCGCCTACGCCATTTCGCCCCCGACGATCGACGCCGCCGCGGTCCCGCCGGACGGTCCGCCGGGGCCCGGGGCGCCGATGAAGCAGAACTCGTACTGCACCGAGGTCGGTGTCCTGCCGGGGACGGATTTCCGGCTGCAGCCGAAGTACATGGACATGCTGAATCTGCAGGAGGCGTGGCAGTTCGGTCGGGGTGCCGGGGTGAAGGTGGCCGTCATCGACACCGGCGTGACGCCGCACCCGAGGTTTCCGCACCTGATTCCCGGCGGTGACTACATCATGGCCGGGGACGGATTGTCCGACTGCGACGCGCACGGCACCATCGTGGCGTCGATGATCGGTGCGGCGCCGGCCAACGGGGCGGGAGTGCCGCCGGCGGCACCGCGCAAGCCGGTCACCATCCCCACTACGGAGCCACCGCCCAAAGCGCCACCGCCGCAGACGGTAACCCTGTCGCCGCTGCCTCAGACGGTGACGATGGTCCCGCCGCCGCCCCAGTCTCAGGAACAAGCGCCGCCCCAGGGTCCCTTCGGGGCGCCGCCGCCGGCGCCGGCGGCTCCAGCGCCCGCGGGCCCGCCCCCCGGACCATCGCAAGGCGGACCGGGCCCCAATGGGCAAGCGCCGGCGGCCGGTCACGGCGGCGGCACGGTGACCATTCCCGGCTATGCCGGTGGCGGGCACGTGGCCAACGTGGACAACCTGCGCGGCCCGCGCCCACTCGACCCGCCGCCACCGCCACCGCCACCGCCGCCACCGCCCAAGGGCGGTCCGGACGCGTTCAGCGGGGTGGCCCCGGATGTCGACATCATCGCGATCCGGCAGTCCAGCCAGGCGTTCGGCCTGAAGGACGCCTACACCGGTGACGAGGACCCGCAGACCTCGGCCAAGATCGACAACGTTCAAACGATGGCGCGCGCGATCGTGCACGCCGCCAACCTGGGTGCTCAGGTCATCAACATCTCCGATGTGACCTGCATGAGCGCCCGCAACATCATCGACCAGCGGTCGCTGGGCGCGGCCGTCCGCTACGCGGCGGTCGACAAGAACGCCGTCATCGTGGCTGCCGCCGGCGACACCAGCAAAAAGGACTGCAAGCAGAACCCGCCGCATGATCCGTTGCAGCCCAACGATCCTCGCAACTGGAACGCGGTCACGACGGTCGTGACGCCGTCCTGGTTCAGCGACTTCGTCCTCACTGTCGGCGCGGTCGACACCGAAGGCCGCCCGCAGAGCCAGGGCAACCAGGGCCAGGCGTCGACGAGCGTGGCCGGGCCGTGGGTCGGGATCGCCGCGCCCGGGACGGACGTCGTCGGACTTTCGCCGCGCGACGACGGCCTGATCAACGCGATCGACGGGCCGGACAACACCTTGCTGGTCCCGTCGGGCACCAGCTTCTCCGCGGCGATTGTGTCCGGCGTCGCGGCACTCGTGCGGGCCAAGTATCCGCAGCTGTCGGCGTATCAGGTCATCAACCGCCTGACCCGCACCGCCCGTGCGCCCGCGCGCGGCGTGGATAACCAGGTCGGTCACGGTGTCGTCGACCCGGTGGCCGCACTGACCTGGGATGTACCCGACGGTCCGGTGAAACCGCCGCAGCAACTATCGGCACCGCTGAACATTCCGACACCCGCCCCGCGCCGGGATATGGTGCCGGTGTGGGTGGCAGCCGGAGGGTTGCTAGGAGCGCTACTGATCGGCGGCGGAGTGTTCGGTACGGCGACGCTGATGAAGCGATCACGGAAACAGCAGTAGGGGCGGAGCAGCTTTCATGAAGCGTCAGCGCAGGTTTGGGTTGTCCTTAGCATGGCCGCGGCTGACCACCGTGTTCTTGATCGACGTCGTGATCATGCTGGTGGCCAGCCACTGCCCCGAATCCTGGCAGGGCACCTATCGCATCGCGTTCTGGGTGGGTGTCGGCCTGGCCTTGTTGGTGACGCTGCTGTCGCTGGTGACCTACCACGGCCTCACCGTGACGACGGGGTTGGCGACGTGGCTGTGGGACTGGTCCGCCGACCCGGGCTCCGCACTGTCCGCCGGTTGCACCCCGGCCCTCGATTATCAGCGCAAGTACGGGCGCGACAAGGTCGGCGTGCGGCAGTACGAAGGCCAATTGGTCACGGTGATCGGCATCAGCGGCGGTGACGACGACTCGGCCTCGCGCCTTCGTCACCGGCACTCGGCGCCGACGCTGTTGGTGTCGGCCGTCGCCTCCGGCCTGCGCCAGTTCGACATCCACCTCGACGACATCGACATCGTGTCGGTGAAGGTCGGCGGGGGCGGCAGTGGCGCCGAGCTGTCGAAGCTGGACGACCGGGGCGCCCAGGAGCGGGAGGTGCCCGACGACGCACCCACCTCCTACATTCGCCGCACCTGGCTGGTGTTGCGGATGAACCCGCAGCGCAACGTTGCCGCCGTCGCCGCCCGCGACTCGCTGGCGTCGACCCTGGTGGCCGCCACCGAGCGGCTCGCCCAAGACCTTGACGGGCTGACCTGCGCGGCCCGGCCCTTGACCGCGCAGGAGCTCGCGGAAGTCGACCGCGCGGTGCTGGCCGATCTGGAACCGACCTGGAGCCGCCCCGGCTGGCGTCGTCTCAAGCACTTCAACGGGTTCGTCACCAGCTTTTGGTTGTCGCCGTCCGACATCACCACCGACAAGCTGGATGAGCTGTGGGCGGACCAAACCGTCGCCACGGTGCTGACCATCCGGCTCACCTCGCGCGGCGGCCGGCCGCAGGTATCGGCATGGGTGCGGTACCACACCGAGAAGCGGTTGCGCCGCAACGTCTCGTCGGGCCTCAACCGGCTCACCGGCCGCCAGCTCGCCGCGGTGCGGGCCAGCCTGCCCGCCCCGACGGCGCGCCCCCTTCTGGTCGTGCCGAGCCGTCCGATGCGCGCCGACGATGACGACCTCGCGCTATCCGTCCACCGCCTGCCGGCGAGCGCGACGGGCGTCCCTGTGGCGCAATGACAAGGCCGCAATCAACCGCCGAAGGCGCGCGTAACGCGATGGTCGCCGGCCTGTTGGCCTCCGGCGTCTCGGTCAATGGTCTGCAGCCCAGCCACAATCCGCAGGTGGCGTCGCAGATGTTCACCACGGCGACCAACCTGGATCCAGCGATGTGTGACGCCTGGCTGGCGCGGATCCTGGCGGGGGAGCAGAGCATCGATGTGCTTTCCGGTGCGTGGTCCGCGATCCGGACCTTCGGCTGGGAGACTCGCCGCCTCGGGGTGACCGAATTGCAGTTCCGCCCAGAGGTTTCCGACGGGCTGTTCCTGCGGCTGGCGGTCACCAGCGTGGAGACGCTGGCATGCGCGTACGCCGCTGTTCTCGCAGAGGCCAAACGCTACGAGGAAGCCGCGAAACTCATCGACGGCGTCGAACCCCGCCAACCCGTCGACGAGGAACTGGTCAGCTACGTGCGCGGCGTGCTGTACTTCCGGACGGCCCGGTGGCCGGATGTGCTGAACCAGTTCGCCGAGGGGAAGACCTGGCGGCAGCCCGAACTCAAGGCCGCGGGCGCCGCGATGGCCACCACGGCGCTGGCTTCGCTGGGTGTCTTCGAGGAGGCCTTGCGCCGCGGCCAGGAGGCCATCGAAGGCGACCGGGTGCCGGGCGCGGCCAACATCGCGCTGTACACCCAGGGCATGTGCTTGCGGCACCTGGGCCGTGAGGACGAGGCCGTCGAGCTGCTGCGGCGCGTGTACTCGCGGGACCCGAAGTTCACGCCGGCCCGCGAAGCGCTGGACAACCCCAACTTCCGCCTGGTCCTGACCGATCCCGAAACCATCGAGGCCCGTACCGACCCGTGGGACCCGGACAGCGCACCGACCCGAGCCGAGGCCGAGGCCGCTCGCCACGCCGAAGAGGCGGCGAAGTACCTGGCCGAAGGCGACGCAGAGCTCAACGCCATGCTCGGCATGGAACGCGCCAAGCGCGAAATCAAGCTCATCAAGTCGACGACAAAGGTGAACCTGGCGCGTGCCAAGATGGGGCTGCCAGTGCCGGTCACGTCCCGCCACACGTTGTTGCTCGGTCCGCCGGGCACCGGAAAGACCTCGGTGGCAAGGGCTTTCAGCAAGCAGCTGTGTGGGTTGACCGTGCTGCGCAAGCCCGTGGTGGTCGAAACCAGCCGCACCAAGCTTCTGGGGCGCTACATGGCTGACGCGGAGAAGAACACCGAGGAGCTCCTGGAGGGTGCGCTGGGCGGCGCGGTCTTCTTCGACGAGATGCACACGCTGCACGAGAAGGGCTATCAGCAGGGCGACCCGTACGGCAACGCGATCATCAACACCTTGCTGTTGTACATGGAGAATCATCGCGACGAGCTGGTTGTCTTCGGCGCGGGCTACGCCAAGGCCATGGACAAGATGCTCGAGGTGAATCAGGGTCTGCGACGGCGTTTTTCGACCGTCATCGAGTTCTTCAGCTACACCCCGGACGAGTTGGTCGCGCTGACCCGGTTGATGGGCCAGGAGAACGAAGACGTGATCACCGATGAATCGGCACAGGCGTTGCTGCCGTCGTACACGAAGTTCTATCTCGACGAAAGCTATTCGGAGGACGGCGATCTCATCCGCGGCATCGATACGCTCGGCAATGCGGGTTTCGTGCGCAACGTGGTGGAAAAGGCCCGCGATCACCGTAGTTTCCGCCTGGACGACGAGGACCTGGACGCGGTGCTGGCCAGCGATGTGACCGAGTTCAGCGAGCGGCAACTGCTGCGTTTCAAGGAATTGACCGAGGAGGATCTCGCCGAGGGCCTCAGCGCGGCCGTCGCCGAGAAGAAGCCGAACTGACCCGTCGTCCTCGGGTCAGCGAGCCCTCGCAGCGGGCGCCGGCCGGATGCATCCCAGGTGACCTCGGAGTGAACCTCAGGGATTGTGTTGTACGTCAGCTTGACTCAACCCTGGCCGAGTGCCACCATTGCCAATGCAAGCACCTCGCTAGGTGAGGCGTCTGCACGGACACAGGCCACTGACCTCGAACGTCGAAAGACGCCCAGGGTCAGGACAGCTCCTCCCGGATTAAGGGTTGAGCCCAAGTGGCTTCCGGCTTTGATGAGCCGGATACGCCGTGTGGTGCCGAAGCTCTGACGAGAGGGGTGCCGCGACCGGCCTTTTCGTCCGGTTGTTCCTCCCCGTGTGACTGTGCGGCGCCCTCGCGCGCCCTGGCTTTGAGGAGGTGAGAGCGAATTAGTCCCGGTGACAGTCCGTACGCCAGATCGCTGACCATTTCGCTTCGATCCGGCCTCAGCTTCATTTTTGCCTGAATTGGCTTGTAATTAGCCAGTTTTCGTAGCACGCGCACCGCCATCGCGTCGTTGCGCGCCCGCGGCATGGCCAGACCCTGGCTTGCCGACCTTTTCGTGGGGAGATTTCGTGATGAACTTTGTTATGGCACAACCAGACTCGTTGTCGGTGGCAGCCGGACTGCTGCAAGAGATCGGCTCTGCGCTGACCGCCCAGAACTCGGCCACCGCCGTCCCGATGACCGGCGTGGTGCCTGCCGCCGCGGATGTCGTGTCGCTGCTGACGGCGGCGCTATTCGCGCAGCACGGCCAGATGTTCCAGGCGCTGAGCGCCCAGGCCGCCGCGGTGCATGAGAACTTCGTGAACACCTTGCAGACCAGTGCCGGGTCATACGCGGCCACCGAGGCCATCAACGCAGTCTCGGCCCGCTGAGAAGTCCTGGCGGAACCGACGATGCTGGATTTTGCGGCGCTGCCACCCGAAATCAACTCGGCCAGAATGTATGCCGGGCCCGGATCGGGACCGATGCTGGCCGCCGCCGCCGCATGGAACACGATGGCCGCCGAGATGCGCTCCGCTGCGGCCTCTTACGGGGCGGTGGTGAACGAATTGACGGGTTCGGGTTGGCTGGGCCCTTCGTCGATGTCGATGCTGGCCGCGGCCGCGCCCTACCTGGCGTGGCTGAATGGCACCGCCACCCAGGCCGAGCAGGCCAGTAGTCAGGCGTTCTTGGCGGCTTCCGCCTTCGAGTCTGCCTTTGCCATGACGGTGCCCCCGCCGGTGATCGCGGCCAACCGCGCTCAGCTGGCGATCCTGGTGGCGACCAACGTCTTCGGCCAGAACACCCCGGCGATCGCGGCGACACAAGCGCAGTATGCCGAGATGTGGGCGCAAGACGCGGGCGCGATGAACGGCTATGCGGTCGCGTCAACGGCCGCGGCCCGATTGACACCTATGACGGCGCCGCAGCCGAATACCGATACCGACGCACTCGCGGCCCAAGCCAATTCGGTGATCAATGCGGCTCAAGCACCGGCGGGAACGGTGCAGTCGACACTGGCTTCGGCGGCCGCAGATCCCGCGGCATCTTCGTCGACGGGTTCTTTGTCATCGTGGCTGGCCGACCTGATGAGCGGGAAAAGCAATTCGGCCTTCGGGACGTTCACAAACGGCAACTTCTTTTCCACCGCGGTGGTCAACGGTGCCCTCGCCGGTGGCCCGTTCAACCCGCAGTTCATCATTGCGTCGGCGCAGGGCGTCCTGGCAGCGCAGCATGCAACGACACTGGGGGGCCTAGCAGATTTCGACGCCGACGCCGAAGGCGTCGCTGCTGCGGACCTGACGTCTAGCGCGAGTCCGGCCGGCTTAGCCGGCGCAACTGCCGAGGTAGGCAACGCGCGTCTGGTGGGTTCGCTGTCGGTGCCGCAAACCTGGACGTCGGCGGGCAATATCGCCCCCGGTCAAACGGCCGTGCAGGCCACCGGCGTCACCGGTCTCACGGACGCGGGGCCCGCCCCGGCGGCAGGCGGGCCTGGAGGCGTCGCGGGCCCGATGGGTGCCACCGGCAGGCGGCTACGCCGCGCCATCCCCAAATACGGGTTTCGACCCGTCGTCATGCCACGTCCGCCGGCCGCCGGCTGAGAACCTGGAGAAGATGTCATGTCGGTTTATGCGGGATTGCCGCCGGAAATCAACTCGGCCAGAATGTATTCCGGGCCGGGCTCAGAATCCATGCTGACCGCCGCGGCGGCGTGGAACGCCATATCTGGTGAAATGCGGTCCGCTGCAACTAATTACGATGCGGTTATCAGGTCGCTTGTGGGCGAGGGCTGGTTTGGTCCGTCTTCGGCCGCAATGTCTTCTGCGGTCGCTCCTTTCGTCGAGTGGCTCAGCACCACCGCCGCCCAGGCCGAGCAGGCTGGCGCACAGGCCAACGCCGCCGCAGCCGCATACGAGGCCGCGTTTGCCGCGACCGTGCCCCCTGCCGTCGTCGCGGCCAATCGCGTCCAGCTGAAGCACTTGGTGGCCGGCAACCTTTTCGGTCAGAACACCGGACTTATCGCGGCCAACGAGGCCCAATACGGCGAGATGTGGGCTCAAGACGCAGCCGCGATGACCAACTACAGCGTCGCCTCGCGCGCGGCGACCCAGATGACACCGTTCCAACAACCGCAATCTGACACCACCGTCGACGGAACCGCCAAACAGACCGCCGCGGTTGTCAACGCCGCCGATGACGCCTCGAGCGACCCGTCGGGCGGACTGCTTTCGTGGCTAGGACTCGCCCCCAATACCAACGGACCCGGCCAGCCCGGGCTCGCGGGACTCATGAACTTTTTGGATGGTTCCGACGGGAACGTGTTCGGAAGCTTCCTCAACAACGCCTCGGTCGCCAACTTGTCCAACGCCTTCACCACCAGTGGGCTGCTGAACCCGACGACATTCGTCGATTCGGCGGTCAACGTGAACTCCATCAATGCCCTGAACGCAGTCGACTCGACCACGTCGGGCCTGGGGGTCCTGGCCGCCGGTCTTGGTGGTACCGCGAACCTGGCGTCGGTGACCGCGCCCGGTGCGGCAGCGGTGGCGGGCGTAGGCCAGGCGAGTGTGGTTGGCGCCCTGTCGGTTCCGCCGGCCTGGGGCGCCACTGGAGCGGCGATCACACCGCTGTCGACGACGACTCAGGTCGGCCTGGGGGCATACCACAGCTTCGGCTCCGCCACCCCGATGGTGATGGAAGAGGCTGGGGCTGTCGGCATGCCGGGCATGCCACTGGCCGGCCTCCCAGGTGGGCATGAGGACGAGTTCTCCGAGCCGATGTACGGATTCCGCCCCCGCATCATGGGCCGGCCACCCGCGGCCGGTTAAGGAAGCGAGCTCACGACATGAGGTTTCTCCCGTTTTTCGCCAGCGCCCTTGCGCTGGTCGGCATGGCAATACCGGCGCACGCCGATCCCGACGACGACGCGTTCCTCACCGCGCTCAACAAGGCTGGCATCAGCTATCAAAACCCCGACCGCGCGATAAAAGCGGGCCAAAAGGTATGCGACTTGGCAAACTCCGGCACCTCAGAGGCCGACATCATCAAGGATCTGCACGAGTTCAACCCGGCGGTCACGATGGGTAAAGCCGCTCTTTTCGTCCAAGCCGCCGCCAGCGCCTACTGTCCCGACCGACTAGCCAGCAGCGATGGCGGGACGAACTCCCAAAACAAGAGCTAACCGGGACATCGGCAGCTCCGGCCCTCGGATGGCCGCGATTCGGCAACGTCTCGAAGCCCGATTGCCGGCGGCGGAGTCCACCCGCAAAGGGGAGTTGATCTGCGAAAATGGCCTTCCAGGAAACTGCCAGTAGCTAATCAGTGCTACGCCAGACTGGCCGCGTCTACTCGTATAGGTGAACTCGAGGAGACCGGTATGACGATCAAATACGTGCTCGGCGATGTCGATACGTCGGCTGAAGAATATCCGGGCGATCTGCGAGCAGACCGACTGCTGGACTGAACGTTCAACAGTTTCTGCGGCAGCGCCGAAAAGCTACCGATGAAATCGCAGCGGCCACGAAATGCGATTCCAATAAATATACGCCTTAGTCATTTTCTTGTGCCGGTATAGGAGGTTTCCACGATTCGCCAGCGGATACGAGCGCGTTTAGTACTGATCTAACTTATCGAGTTCGGCTGAGTCGCCGACTCGTATGACCGTCGAATTTTCGGATCCGAGAATCAATTTGTGCCGATCCGGCGTTGGAGGCTGCTCACCTGCCGTTTACGACGTGATTCACGCCATTACCTCAGGGGCGGTGTTCAACGGACTCACACGGGTCAAGGGCTCGCGAACACATTTGTTTTACAAAGGTTTACCTGGCGGGAACGTTGGCTGAATAAGCGGCCTGCACGATTATCGGAACAACAGCAGCGTGGCTTGACTAGTCGTTCGCACGCCATTTAGGCGCCGATTCAGAGCTAGGAGCGGCATGGCTTTGTTATCTGCAACACACGGAATCCACGCATGTATCCGGTGACACATTCGATGAATTGTGCGTCCGTGTCGATGCCGGGGCCGGCAACCCGTGCCCAGCGCGGCGGCCAGAACTGGGACCGGAGGCCTTAGATGTTGGATTTCGGGGCTTTTCCGCCGGAATTCAACTCCGGCCGGATGTACGTCGGAGCGGGATCGGGGCCGCTGCTGGCCGCGGCCGCGGCCTGGGACGAATTGGCCGCGGAGCTGCAAAGCACCGGGGCCTCTTACAGCTCGACGATCGACACCCTGGTGACGGGTCCGTGGACGGGCCCCTCATCCATCGCAATGGCGGCCGCGGCGGCACCGTATGTGGCGTGGATCCACGCCACCGGCGCGCAAGCCGAGCAGGCGGGTGCTCAGGCCAAACTCGCGGCAGGCGCCTATGAGGCCGCGTTCGCGGCCACCGTTCCGCCGCCGGTCATCGCCGCCAACCGCGCGTTGCTCGCGATGTTGGTCGCCACCAACATCCTCGGCCAGAACACCCCGGCGATCGCCGCCACCGAAGCCCACTACATGGAGATGTGGGCGCAGGACGCCGCCGCGATGTATTCGTACGCCGCGTCGTCGGCGAGTGCCTCGCAGCTGACCCCGTTCGCCGAACCACCGCGGACCACCAACGACTCGGCCGCTCCTTCGCAAGCGGCCGCGGTCGCCCAGAGCACCGGACAGTCCAGCGGGAATACCGTCAGCCACCTGTCACAACTGAGCACCACCGCGCAGCCGGCGGTACAAGCCGCGACAACGGCGGCCGATCCCTCATCGGGCAGCGGACTCACCGTGCCGAGTTTCATCACCAACTGGAACGAATTCTGGTCGGTGCTGACCGGGCCCTTCTCGCCCCAGTCGTGGAGCACCATCCCAGGCGGCCCGTTCCTTTCGTTCGGCCAGGCGTATGCGTGGGGACAGAACGGTCAGGGCGCGGCCGCGTATCTGGCTGGGCCGAAAGCCATTTCCGGGGCACTGGCGCCGCTGACCAGTGGCGCCAACGCCGCCAAGCCCATGCTCAGCTCCGCGGTGGGGGCAGGGCAGGTGTCGGGGTCGATGGGCAAAGCCGCTGTGGTGGGCAGCATGTCGGTGCCGCAGGGCTGGACGGAAGCCGCCCCGGCGATCCGAACGCTCTCGCAAGCGCTGCCGTCCAGCACGGCGGCGGCCGCCGCGATGGCCGGTGAAGAGGGGGCGTTCAGCCAGATGGCCTTGTCCAGCCTGGCCGGACGCGCCGTCGCGGCCGCCGCAACTCGGCCCGTCGGTGGCGCGGCCGTTACGGCGGGCCAGTTGGGCGGCGTGGCCGCCGAGGCTGACCCCGCCGCGGCCACCATCATCGTGATCCCTTACGTCGAGGAGTGACCGCGATGACCAAACCGTATGGCAGCCAAGCGCTGTCGACCCAGGCAGCCAGGTAGGGGGTACCACAGATGTTTTACGGAGCCTTTCCGCCGGAATTCAACTCGGGCCGGATGTACAGCGGACCGGGAGCGGGATCCTTGGTGGCTGCGGCGACGGCATGGCAGAACCTGGCCACCGAATTGCAGTCCACCGCAACGTCGTACTCGTCGGTGCTGTCGGGCCTGACGGCCGGGCCCTGGCTGGGCCCGTCTTCGATTGCGATGGTGAGCGCGGCCACGCCGTACGTGGCGTGGATGCAGCAGACCGCCGCGCAGGCCGCACAGTCCGCCGCCCAGGCCATCGAGGCGGCCACCGCCTACGAGACGGCATTCGCCGCGCACGTGCCGCCCGCGGTGATCGCGGAGAATCGCGCGCTGCTCGCGCAGCTGGTGGCGACAAACCTGTTCGGGCAGAACACTTCCGCGATAGCCGCGAACGAGGCCCAATACAGCGACTTCTGGGCTCAGGATGCCACGGCGATGGACACGTACTTCGCCTCGTCGGCGACCGCATCCAACAATCTGACCGAATTCAGCCCGGCACCCAAGACCACCAATGACGCCGCCGAGCCGATGCAAGCAGCCGCGGTGAGTTCGGCGGCAAGCACCCCGGCCGCCAATGTCGCCAACACCGCCGCATCGGCGGCGACCACCACCCTGCCGTACAGCGGGCCCTTTTCCACGCCGGCGAACTTGGCCTACCTCTACCAGACGTTCATGACGGATCTGTTCAACACCGTCCCCGGCGGGGCCGGCTTCTACACCGCCATGTACAACGCCGTGAAGGTGCCGCTAGGCCTGACGACACAGTTCAACGACATCGGGTTGCTGATCAACTTCCCGTTGTCACAATGGCTCAAGTTCGCCCCGCCCGTCGGCTACGGGGCGCTGCCGAAAGACGCGCTGGGCGCGGGGCTGGGTGCGCTGGGTTTCGGCCGCGGCACCTTGTACGGCTCGATCAGCCCGATCGCCGGAATGGGCAACGCCGGCACCCTGGTCGGCAAGCTGTCGATCCCGCCGAGCTGGGCCACGTCCACCCCAGCCTTCAGAACCGTCGCCGCCGCGCTGTCGGCGGCCGGGCCGGAGGCGGTGCCCGCGGCCGCGCTGGGCCAGGGGAGCCTGTTCAGTTCGATGGGACTGGCCGGGATGCTGGGCAGCGCCGCGGGCTCCGGCGGTCCGACCGTGGCGCGCGCGGGTGTGCGTAACCGGATGACTCCGATCAAAGACCTCAAAGACAAGCAATCGCCGGAACAGCTGAAACGCCTTGTCGCACAGATCTCGGAGAAGCCCGACACCGTACAGCATCACAACGTCGATCAAGAGAATCTCGACGCGCTCCTCGAGCAGCTCGCCAAGAAGCCGGGCATCCACGCGGTGCACCTGAAGAAGGGCGAGAAATCGAAGGTCGTTCCGACCAACACCCAGATAGGTTGAGCGACAACGTAAGCCAGTCCATCCCCGCACCCAGCGCACAACGGAAAGGGTAAAGATGAAACGACTACTGGCGTCACTTGGCGTGTTGGCGATGGCCGGCCTCGCCGCACCGGCACACGCCGACCCTCCGCCTGCGCCGGACGGCGACGACGGAGGCTTTGTCGCCGCACTGCAGCAGGCCGGTTTCAGCTTCAACAGCGCGGGTTCGGCCGTCGCCGCCGGCAGGGCGGTGTGCTCCTGCCTGAACAACGGCGAGTCGGGCCTGGAGCTCGTGCACGACGTGAAATCGCACAATCCCGGAATGGACATGGAGATGGCGTCGAACTTCGCTGTGCTTTCCGCGAAGTACTACTGCCCTCAACAGCTCTCCAAGGCGTGAGCCGCGGCCTGCGGGTGCAGATCGCGGACACCGCTGAGCTCGAACGTTCTGCCGCTGAAGGTAACTGCCAAGGACCGCCCCACGCTGCGAACCACGCCGAAACATGGCACGCTCACGAGTCATGAGACTCCTGCTGGCGCTCAGTGTTGGTATTTCGGCCGCGATCGGAATGGCTCCGCTCGCGCAGGCCGACCCGGTGACACCCGGCGGCGACGAGGCCGGTTTCCTTGCCTCGCTACGGAGCGCGGGCATCACCTACTCGACCCCCGAGGCGGCGATCACGTTCGCCAAATCGGTGTGCGTATCCATGAGCGACGGCGAATTCGGCCCTCAAATGGTCGACGAACTGAAGAATCAAAACCCCGGACTCACCAACGAGCACGCGACATCCCTCTTGGCGATCGCGGCGAAATTCTATTGCCCGCAGCAACTTAACAGCCGCTAGCCCCAGAGTTGTTGCACACGGGCCGGATTCGCTGCGCAGGAACCCGGTGCGGCCGCGCTACCCGGTGAGAAGAGGGCGCGCCGGTGTCGCCGCCAAAAGGCGATGCAAACGTGATTCCGGGCAGCTCTCCGCCGAACGACGCTAAGCCGCACTGTCAGCGAGCACATGAAACATACATATGTCCGCTTGACAGATCTCATGAATTTCATTTGAGCCGCAGCTCATTTGCGGGCTGGTCGCAGATACGCCCCTACCCTGGCGCCAGAGGAGGACGGAGGCGACGGTGGACTTCGGGGCGCTGCCACCAGAGGTCAATTCAGGACGGATGTACGTGGGCGCCGGAGCGGGGCCCTTGCTTGCCGCGGCCGCGGCATGGGATGCGCTGGGAGCCGAACTGCATTCCTACGCGGCGGCCTACAGCTCGACGATCCTGGGCATGACCGCTGGGTCGTGGTCAGGACCGGCGGCGACGTCGATGAGTGCCGCGGTCACCCCGTACCTGGCGTGGGCGACCGCGTCGGCTGCGCAGGCGGAGCAGGCGGCGATGCAGGCCAAACTCGCTGCCGCAGCTTACGAGACGGCGTTCGCGGCGACGGTGCCCCCGCCGGTGATCGCCGCCAACCGCAGCCTGTTGATGACGCTGATCGCCACCAACTTCCTTGGCCAGAACAACGCGGCCATCGCGGCCGCCGAAGCCGAGTATGCCGAGATGTGGGCCCAGGACGCCGCGGCGATGTATGCCTACGCGGCCGCGTCGGCAGCGGCCACGCAGCTGACGCCCTTTACAGAGCCGCCTCGAACCACCGATCCGTTCGGGATGGCACGACAATCCGCAGCGGTGGCACAAAGCGCCGCATCGGAGCTCCCAGCCCAGCTGTCGACGCTGATCAACGCGGCGCCCACGATGCTGCAAGCCCTGGCAACGACCCCCTCGGCGGCGACGCCGGCGGCATCGATCATCGAGGCCATCTACCCGATCACGGCCGCCCTCCGCCCATTTTTCGCCGCGCTTACCGGCGCTTACAGCCCCATCGGGGCGATCATCCTGCCCGGCGGCTGGTGGCTGCTGTCCCTGCAGGCCCTGGGTCTGGCTCAGAACGCGCCGGGCGTCGCCGAACTGCTCGGGGGCGGAAAGGCCATCGCCGGAGGGCTGTCGCCGCTGGCGCCGTTGCGGGGCGGCTACATCTCGGCGGTGACACCCGAGATAGGAGGCGTGACGGGATCGATGGGCCGCGCGACAATGGTCGGATCGCTGTCGGTCCCGCAGGGCTGGGCCACCGCCGCACCTGTGCTGAGGACCGTCGCCTCGGTGCTGCCGGGCACGAGTCTGGGTGCCGTACAGCCGATTCCGGCGACGTCGCAGGGGGCCATGTTCGGCGAGATGGCCGCCGCGAGTCTGGCCGGACGTACTTTGGCGGGCGCCGGTGTGCGCACCGTCAGCAATGGCACCACCGGAATCGCCGCGGCGGCGGCCGATGGCGTCGCCACCACGGCAACGATCATCGTGGTGCCGGCGGATTGAGCGGGTGTTGGGCATGAGACCTCAAGCGGCATTGAGGCAGCCGACCGGACAACCCGTGCCTTCTGTGACCGCACAGGCGCAACCGCCGGCACCGCCCGGGGCGATCGCCGGGATCCTGGCGCGCACCGCCCGGTCGTCTGAGGCGACCACCGGATCCGACGGGGCGGGGAGGGCACGACGATGAACTTCGCACTGCAGCCGCCCGAAATCATCTCGGGCCGGATGTACCTGGGCCCGGGGGCGGGACCGATGTTGACGGCCGCCGCCGCGTGGGACGCGCTGGCCGCCGAATTGCAGTCCGCGGCGGCGTCCTACCACGCGATCGTCGAGGGCCTGGCCAACGAGGCGTGGGCCGGCCCGTCGGCGCTCGCCATGGCCGCCGCGGCCGCGCCCTACGTGGCATGGCTGTCGGCGACCTCGGCGCAGGCCAAGAACGCGGGTGCCCAAGCCGCCGCGGCCGCCAATGCATACGAGAGCGCCTTCGCGGCGGTGGTGCCGCCGGCCGCGATCGCGACGAACCGCATACGGCTGGAAATGCTGTTGGCCACCAATGCTTTCGGGCAGAACACCGCCGCGATCGCCGCCACCGAGGCCGAGTACGGCGAGATGTGGGCGCAGGACTCCGCCGCGATGTTCGGCTACGCCGGCGCGTCTGCGGCCGCGACGCGACTGGTCCCCTTCGCCGAGCCGCCCCAGACCACCAATGCAACCGGAATCGCCGCCCAGTCGGCGGCGCTGGGCCAGGCCAGCGGTACCGGTGGCGCCGCGGCGGCCGCGGCTCCGACGTCAGGCATCAGCGAGCTGCTCGAGGCCCTGGGCAACGCTTCCCGCGGTTACATGGAGTTCTGGGACGGGGTGCTCAACAGCATCACCGGTTCGCCGTTGGCCGGGGCGACGTGGCAGAACACCTTCGGGATCCTCGCCGACATCGGCCGGTTCAGCACGGTCGCGAACGACAGCATGAGCCCGATCAACCTCGCCATGACCGAGTTCAAGATGTTCTACAAGCTCCCGGTCGAGGGGTTGGACATCCCGAAATCCGCGCTGGGTGCCGGGCTCGGCGTGCGTTCCGCCGGCGCGGGCTTGACCAGCGCGGTATCGGCGGGCGTGGGCGAGGCGAACGTGGTGGGCAAGTTATCGGTGCCGCCGACGTGGGCGTCGGCGACGCCGGCAATCCGGCTGGCCAGTAGCCTGCCGACCGCCAGTCTGGCCGCGGCCCCCTCGGCGGCGATCCCGGGAAGCCTGCTCGGTCAGATGGCGCTGGGAAGCCTGACCGGAGGCGCCGTCGGCGCCGTCACTCCGGAAGTCCTGGGCGGCAGAGGTGCCCGCGTCCGCGCCGGCGGTGCCGTAAAGGCCGCGGAGCCCGTCAAACTCGACGACGTGATCGCGAAGCTGCAAAAGCAGCCCGAAGCCGTGCAGCACTGGAATGTCGACAAGGCCGGACTCGACGCTCTACTCGACCGACTGTCGAAAAAGCCCGGCATCCATGCGGTGCACGTGTCCAGCCGAGACAAGCCCTCGGTGACCCTGCCCGACGCCCAGCGTGGAAAGGCGGGGCCGGTATGAAGCGCCTACTTGCGCTCCTCGGCGCTTTCGGCGTGAGCGGTTGCGCGGCGCTCGCGCACGCCGAGCCGGACGGCGACGACGCGGCGTTCCTGGCCAACCTCAGCAATTCCGGCATCACCTACAGCAGCCCCAGCCAAGTCATCGCTTCAGCCAAAGCCGTGTGCGGGTTAATGGGCAGGGGCG
Source organism: Actinomycetota bacterium (assembly GCA_036338755.1). Lineage (GTDB taxonomy): Bacteria > Actinomycetota > Actinomycetes > Mycobacteriales > Mycobacteriaceae > Mycobacterium. Next base: position 19,035 of record JAYZBN010000039.1, read on the forward strand.
AAACGGGTTTGCAGGTTGTCAGTGACATCAAGGAGCAAAACCCCGGCATGACGATGGACGGCGCGGCCCAATTCGCGGCGCTCGCATCGAGCGCCTACTGCCCCCACCACCTGACGCCCAAAACCGGTTAGCCAGGGACTCGCCGTGCGCCGGGGATGCCCCCGACGCCGGCGGTTCGGTCGGGCTCCACCTGCCGTTAACCCACATTTGGTTAGCTCCCTTCGCCGTCTGCACCCGGGAAGGAGCGAGCCTTTGGAGACGCTGAGCGCCCTCGATTTCGTGCTCCGGCTGGGGGTCGGCGTGGGCTGCGGCGCGCTGATCGGCCTGGAACGGCAATGGCGCGCCCGGCGGGCCGGCCTGCGCACCAACGCGCTGGTCGCCGGCGGGGCGACGCTGTTCGTCCTCTACGCGGCGGCCACCTCCGACACCAGCCCTACCCGGGTCGCGTCCTACGTCGTGTCCGGCATCGGGTTCCTCGGCGGCGGGGTGATCCTGCGGGAGGGCGTCAACGTTCGGGGCCTCAACACCGCCGCAACCCTGTGGTGCTCCGCGGCGATCGGCGTGCTCGCGGCGTCCGGTCACCTGGTGTTCGCGCTCATCGGCACCGGCACCGTCATCGGCATCCATCTGCTGGGGCGCCCGCTGGGCCGGCTGATCGACCGCGACAACAGTGCCGAAGAAGACGAGAGCCTGTTGCCTTACCTCGTGCAGGTCGTCTGCCGCGCCAAACACGAGAAGTACGCGCGGGCCCAGATCGTCCAGCACGCCGGCAGCAACGACATCACGCTTCGCGGAATCCATACCGGCAACCCGGCCGGCGACGAGGTCACCCTGACCGCTCACCTGCTGATGAACGGCGACGCCCCGGCCCGTCTGGAGCGGCTGGTGGCCGAGCTGTCGCTGCTCCCGGGCGTCCGCGCCGTGCAGTGGTATGCCGGAGACGAAGCGCAGTCCGACGATCGGCGCTGAGGGCGAAAAGGCCCCCGGGCGCGTCGTAGTCTTACCGGTGTGAGTGCCATGTCCGGCTTCCTGTCCGCGCTGCCGCCGCAGATGCGCGATCCCGTGCTGTTCGCCATCCCGTTCTTCCTGCTGCTGTTGACCCTCGAATGGACCGCGGCCCGAAAGCTGGAACACCTGGGCGCCGAGGCCGCCGACGCGGCGCGACCGCCGTCGGGGGCGCACTTCGCCCGCGACTCGGTGGCCAGCATTTCGATGGGACTGGTGTCGGTCGCGACTACCGCCGGCTGGAAGGCCCTTGCGCTGGTGGGCTACGCCGCGATCTATGCGTACCTGGCGCCCTGGCACCTGTCGGCGGCGCATTGGTACACCTGGGTGATCGCGATTCTCGGTGTGGACCTGCTGTATTACGCGTATCACCGGATCGCGCACCGGGTGCGATTGATCTGGGCGACCCATCAGGCGCATCACTCCAGCGAGTACTACAACTTCGCAACGGCGCTGCGCCAGAAGTGGAACAACAGCGGTGAGATCTTGATGTGGATCCCGTTGCCGCTGTTGGGGATTCCGCCGTGGATGGTGTTCTTCAGCTTCTCCCTGAACTTGATCTACCAGTTCTGGATCCACACCGAGCGGATCGACAAGCTGCCGCGGCCGTTCGAGTTCCTGTTCAACACGCCGTCGCATCACCGGGTGCACCACGGGATGGACAAGGAGTATCTCGACAAGAACTACGGCGGCATCTTCATCGTCTGGGACCGGCTATTCGGAACCTTCCAGGCCGAGCTGTTCCGGCCGCATTATGGCCTCACCAAACACGTGGATACGTTCAACATCTGGACGTTGCAGACCCGCGAATACGTCGCGATCGCCCGCGACTGGCGATCCGCACGGCGCCTGCGTGACCGGTTGGGTTACGTGTTCGGCCCGCCCGGCTGGCTGCCGCGGGCGGCCCGCCAAACCGCTGCCACCAGCCCGGTCGTGACCTCGCTGTAACATTCGCGCAGGCCGTCGCGAAAAGCTGAGCGGGGAGGACGGCTACGCCGTAATCTCGGCCTCCCGTCGGTATCGGCCCGATGGATCGGAGTTCAGGGTGCATCGTCGTCTGGTAAGGCGCGCATTCGCGGCGTCGACAGCTGTCGCAGCGCTGGCCTCCTTGCTGCCAGGTGTGCCGGCGCATGCCGACGTCGTCGTGTACCCGGGCATGGAGATACGCCAGGGCAACCGCGTGTGCACGCTGGGATATGTCGATCCCGCCCTGAAGGTCGCCTTCACCGCGGGACACTGCCGGGGCGGCAGCGGAGTGGTGACCGACCGCGGCGGCGCGGTCATCGGCCAGATGGCGGCCTTCCGGGACAACACCCCGTCCGGAACGACCGTGTCCACGAGCCAGACGATCAGCGATTACGAAGCGATCGTGCTGGACAACAGCGTCATGGCGAACAACATCCTGCCGGGCGGTCGTCCGCTGCTCTCCGATCCGGGCCTCGCGCTCGCGCCGGGTCAGCCCGTGTGCCATTTCGGCGTGATCACCGGGGAAACCTGCGGGACGGTGGAGAGCGTGAACAACGGCTGGTTCACCATGTCGCACGGCGTGCAGAGCCACAACGGCGATTCGGGTGGACCGGTCTACCTGGCGCCCAGCGGAGGCCCCGGACAGCTCGTCGGAATCTTCAACAGCGTGTGGGGCGATTTTCCGGCCGCGGTGTCGTGGGGGGCCACGACCCAGGAGGCTCGCGAGGACTTGGGAGCGCGCGACAACGCGCATTAGGGGCGGTCAGCCCGCGGTGCCCGCCGGGGTCAGCACGAACACCGGAATCGACGGCGCGGCGGCGCGGAATTGCTCGATGGTGCTGTCCGGGGTCAACCCGGCGACATGACCCTTGACCTGCCAATACCACCTGGCCAGATAGCGCTGGAGCAACTCTGGCTTAGCCGCGTCGTCGAGCACGCCCGCCCGCATGCGCCGCCGCCGCCAGCGCGGACCCACCTCCACGACGGACATGGCCCGGACATTGCGCGCCCACTGGGTGTTGCCGCGCGGGGATACCAGGTAGTCGACGCCGTCGACGGTCAGTAGGTTGACCACCACCGCGCGTTGCTTTCCCGTTTTGCGGCCGCGGACGCGCAGCGCCCGGGTTCCGGCGATGCTGATCCCCGCCTCGGCGAGCCAGCGGATGACCCCGTTCGCCGCGCGGGCGGCCCGGTTCGGTTTGTCGTATCGGGTGGACATGACGCGGCCCCTCAGCGAATCCTGGTCGAGCATTTGAGAGCGGTGCTCTCCTTTGTGAACACGCTGCCACAACCCGCCACGGAAGGCAAGAGCGGTGTTCTCGGTTGTGCCAGACTGACGGCGTGGGCAAACGCCAGGAATCGCGTGAGCAGATCGAGGCGCGCATCATCGAACTCGGTCGCCGCCAGCTGGTCGAGCGCGGCGCGGCCGGACTGTCGGTACGGGCCATCGCCCGCGACCTGGGCATGGTGTCGTCGGCGGTATACCGCTACGTGTCCAGCCGCGATGAACTGCTGACCTTGCTGCTGGTCGACGCCTATTCCGACCTCGCCGACACCGTGGATCGTGCCCGCGAGACAGTCGGGGACCTGTGGAGCGACGATGTCGTCGCCATCGCGCGGGCGGCCCGGGGATGGGCCATCGCGAACCCGGCCGGCTGGGCCCTGTTGTATGGCAGCCCCGTTCCCGGATATCACGCACCCCCAGAACGAACGGTCGCGGTGGGCACCCGGGTTGTTGCGGTGCTGTTCGACGCGGTGGCGGCCGGAATCGCCACAGGCGATATTCGGTTGACGAATGATCCTGCCCCCCAACCGATGTCGTCCGACTTCGAACGGATCCGCCACGAATTCGGGTTCCCCGGTGATGACCAGGTCCTGGCCAAGTGCTTCCTGCTGTGGGCGGGCGTGCTGGGCGCCATCAGCCTCGAGGTGTTCGGCCAATACGGCGCCGACACCCTGACCGATCCGGAATCCGTCTTCGAGGCCCAGCTGCGGCTGCTGGTCGACGTCCTGAGCCGGCATTGATGGCTTGCGATGGTCACGGGCAACCCAGAATTAGAACGTGTTCACCCGCCGACATCCCGGCCGTACGGGCTCGCCACGGCAAAGTTGAATAGGCCCTTTCTGGCGGGGTCGTGACTGGACTATCCTGCGAGACGATGACGCTTCCCGTTCAATCACCGACGCAGATCGCCTGGGTCACCCCCGACCTTGATGCCACCGAAACGGCCCTCACCGGCCTGTTAGGCGTGCGGAAGTGGATTCGCATACCCGATGTGCACTTTGCTCCGGACGCGTGTAGCTACCATGGCCGGCCCGCCGACTTCTTTGCCAGTATCTCGCTGAGCTACCTCGGCGACATGCAATTGGAACTGATCGAACCGCTTCGCGGCGAGAACATCTATAGTGACTTTTTGGCCGATGGTGGGCCGGGTCTGCACCACATCTGCACGGAGGTCGAAAGCCCCGAGCAACTCGAGGCGGCGGTGACCGAGGGCGCCGAGCGAGGCGCCACGGTCGTTCAGCGAGGCGTGATGCCCGGCGGCATCCAATTCGTCTACCTCTCAGCGCCGCAGGCGGGCGTGCCGTATCTCGAGCTTGCATACGTTTCGCCCGAGATGAGGGCGTTTTACGACTACATCAAACAGGAGCAGCGGTGAGTCCCGCCAGCGATGACGCAGTGGGGGCACCCCAGGTTTGCGACGAGGAGGAGTGGCGCCAGTGAGCACGGAGATACCGGCAACAGTCAGTGCGGACGAGGTGACCACGTGGTCGGACGACGTCGACGTCCTGGTGATCGGGTTTGGCATCGCGGGCGGTTGCGCTGCGGTCAGCGCCGCAGCCGCCGGCGCGCGGGTGCTGGTGCTCGAACGCGCCGCCGCCGCCGGCGGCACCACTTCGCTTGCGGGGGGCCACTTTTACCTCGGTGGCGGGACCGCGGTCCAGCAGGCGACGGGTCAAGAGGACTCGGTCGAGGAGATGTACAAGTATCTGGTCGAGGTGTCCCGCGAACCCGAGCTCGACAAGATCCGCGCCTACTGCGAGGGCAGCGTCGAGCACTTCAATTGGCTGGAAGACTTGGGTTTTCAGTTCGAGCGCAGCTACTACCCGGGCAAGGTCGTCGTCCCGCCGGGAACCGAAGGGCTCAGCTACACCGGCAATGAAAAGGTCTGGCCCTTCTGCGAGCGGGCGAAGCCGGCGCCGCGCGGTCACTCGGTGCCGGTGCCCGGCGAGTTGGGCGGCGCCAGCATGGTTGTCGACCTGCTGCTCAAACGCGCCGACGCGCTGGGCGTGCAGATCCGCTACGAGACCGGGGTCACCAACCTGGTCCTGAACGACGACGGGGCGGTGGTCGGCGTCGCGTGGAAGCACTTCACCGACACCGGTGCGATCAAGGCCAAGTCGGTCGTCATCGCGGCGGGCGGATTCGCGATGAACCCGGAGATGGTCGCCGAGCACACGCCCGCGCTGGGTCAGGAGCGACGCACCAAGCATCACGGCGTGGTGGCGCCCTACATCCTGGGCAACCCCCACGACGACGGACTGGGCATCCGGATGGGCGTCTCGGCGGGCGGCGCGACCAAGAACATGGACGAGCTGTTCATCACCGCCGCGGCGTATCCGCCCGAGGTCTTGCTGACCGGTGTGATCGTCAACAAGGAGGGCCGGCGTTTTGTCACCGAGGACTCCTATCATTCGCGCACTTCTGCCTTCGTGCTGGAACAGCCCGACCAGACGGCATACCTGATCGTCGACGAGGCGCACACCGAGATGCCGGCCATGCCGCTGATCCGCTTCCTCGACGGCTACGAGACGGTCGCGGAAATGGAAGCCGCGCTTGGCATTCCGGCGGGCAACCTCGCGGCCACGCTGGATCGCTACAACAAGCACGCCGCTGCCGGTGAGGACCCGGATTTCCACAAGCAGCCGGAATTCCTTGCGCCACAGGACAACGGGCCCTGGGCCGTGTTCGATCTGTCGCTCGGACGGGCCATGTATTCGGGATTCACCATCGGTGGCCTGGCGGTGACGCTCGATGGCGAGGTGCAGCGCGCCGACGGCACCGTGGTGCCCGGTTTGTATGCCGCGGGCGCCTGCGCATCCAACCTCGCCCAGGACGGCAAGGGCTACGCGAGCGGAACGCAGCTGGGCGAAGGGTCGTTCTTCGGGCGCCGCGCCGGAGCGCACGCGGCCGCACGGGCCGGGGGAGCGTAGGCGCGCAACGGCACAGCCGGAGCGCACGCGGCCGCACGGGCCGGGGGAGCGTAGGCGCGCAACGGCACAGCGCCGGAGCGCACGCGGCCGCACGGGCCGGGGGAGCGTAGGCGGCGCTAGACCTGCGCGGGTTCCTTGTCGACGGGGCCCAGCTGCCATGGGCCGCCGCCGAGCAGGTGCAGCTGCTGGGAGTGGTGCTGCTCGACGGTGGGCCGGTGGCTCACGCTGACCATGACGCACTCCGGCAGCTCGCCCCGAACCAATTGATACAGCGCGAATTCCAGGCCCTCATCCAGCGCGGAGGTGGCCTCGTCGAGGAAGACGGCCTTCGGTTTGGTGAGCAAGATGCGCGCGAAAGCGACCCGTTGCTGCTCGCCGGGGGAGAGCACCTTGGCCCAATCGTGCTCCTCGTCCAGCCGGTTGATCAGCGGTGCCAGGGCAACCTTGGTGAGCACGTCGTGCAGCTGCTCGTCGGACATGCCGTCCGGCGAATTCGGATAGGCCACCACGGTGCGCAACGTACCGAGCGGCACATACGGCAACTGCGACAAGAACATCGTCTCGTTGTCGCCATCCGGGCGGCACAGGGTTCCCGAGGCGTACGGCCACAGTTCGGCCAGGCTGCGCAGCAGCGTCGTCTTGCCCGCCCCCGAGCGGCCGGTGATCACCAGGGTGTCGCCCTGGTCGAGTTGGATGTCCAGGGAGTCGACCAATTGATCGCCCTCCGGCGTGCGCACCTCGATACCCCGAAGTTCGACGGCCGCCTCTTCACTGGGCTTGACGAGAATTGCCGGCAACGCGCGGCCCTTGCTGTTGGCGTCGACGAGGCCGTGCAGACGGATGATCGCCGCCCGGAAGGCCGCGAACGCGTCATAGTTGTTGCGAAAGAACGACAGTGAGTCGTTGATGTTGCCGAAAGCCTGAGCGGTCTGGGTGACATCGCCGAACGCGATCTCCCCGGCGAACAGGCGGGGCGCCTGAATCGCCAACGGCAGCGGAATGATCGTCTGCGTCGCCGACCAGTTCCATCCGTTGAAGATGATGGTCCGGCGGACGAACCTGCGGTAGTTGTCGATGACCGGCGTGAACCGCCGCCACAATTGGGTACGTTCGACGCGCTCACCGCGGTAGAAGCCCACCGCCTCCGCGGCGTCGCGCAACCGCACCAGGGCGTAGCGGAACGCGGCGTTGAGTTTCTCGTTGTTGAAGCTCAGCCAAATCAACGGGCGCCCAAGCCAAATCGCGACCACCGTCACGATCAACACATAGATCAGGACGGTCCAGAACATCGCACGCGGCACGGTCACTCCGAAAAGATCGAAGTCCCCGGACAAATTCCACAGGATCGCGGCGAACGAGATCACCGATGCCACCGCGTTGACGGCACCGAACAGCAGGGTGTTGGTCGTCCCGTTGGAGGGGATGTTCGGGGTGCCGCCCACTCCCGCGGTGAAGATGTCGACATCCTGTTGGATGCGCTGGTCGGGGTTGTCAATGGTGTTGTCGATGAACAGATCCCGGTAGTAGGCCCGGCCCGCGAGCCAGTCGTCGGTGAGATGGCCGGTCAGCCACATGCGCCAGGCGATGATGAACCGCTGCGTCAGGTAGATGTCGAGGATCACCCGGGCGATGAAGATGGCCGCCAGCAGGATGAAAATCCCGAGCGAGACCCAAAAATTGTGGATCCCGGACTGTTTGACCTCGTTGTTCCCCGTAGCGAGCCCTTTCAACGCCACCTGCAACGCCGTGTACATGTCGTTGCTCTGATAGCTGAACAGCACGTTGAGCCGGACCGAGAAGAGCACGAGCAGCAGCAGCACACCGAGCCCCAGCCACGCCTTGACGCTGGTCGGCCCGACGAAGTAGCCGCGCGTGATCCGCCAGAATTGGCGGCCCCACGGGGTCAGATACCTGGCGGCGACCAGCGCGGCCAGCAGACAGACGGCACCGATGACCCACGCGATGGCGAGCCACCGCAGGGAATCCTGAAATGCCGACGACCAATCGATGGACGGTTTGAACAGCTTCGAGTCCAATTTCGGCGTCTCCTTCTGCGGTCGGCACTTCCCCGCAAGCTACCCGAGCGGTTGTCGAATAGGCTGCGCAGATGAGCATCGACGCTCCGTCCAGCCAGACCGTACATGCCGGCCGACTCATCGCGCGCCGGCTCAAAGCCAGCGGCGTCGACACCGTCTTCACGCTATCGGGCGGTCACCTGTTCTCCGTCTACGACGGATGCCGCGACGAGGGCATCCGGCTGATCGACACGCGCCATGAGCAGACCGCGACGTTCGCCGCCGAGGGCTGGTCGAAAGTGACGAGATCGCCGGGCGTGGCCGCGCTGACCGCGGGGCCGGGCGTCACCAACGGGATGAGCGCGATGGCGGCGGCGCAGCAGAACGCCTCGCCGCTGGTGGTGCTGGGCGGCCGGGCCCCGGCGCAGCGCTGGGGCATGGGCTCGCTACAGGAGATCGACCACGTGCCGTTCGTGGCGCCGCTGGCCCGCTTCGCCGCCACCGCACAGTCGGCCGACGAGGCGGGGCGGCTCGTCGACGACGCGCTGCGCGCGGCGGTCGGTGCGCCGTCGGGCGTGGCTTTCGTGGATTTCCCGATGGACCACGCGTTTTCCATGTCCGACGATGACGGCCGGCCTGGCGTCCTCGTCGACCTGCCACCGGGGCCCGCACCCGACGGTGACTCGCTTAGCCGGGCGGCCGCCTTGCTGTCCGGGGCGAAGCGGCCGGTAATCATGGCGGGCACCAACGTCTGGTGGGGGCGCGGCGAAGCGGCCCTGCTGCGCCTCGCCGAAGAACTCCAGATCCCGGTGCTGATGAACGGCATGGCCCGCGGCGCGGTTCCCGCCGATCACCCGTTGGCGTTCTCCCGTGTTCGCGGAAAAGCGTTGGGGGAGGCCGACGTTGCGTTGATCGTCGGCGTTCCCATGGATTTCCGGCTCGGATTCGGCGCGGTGTTCGGCGCGCAGACAAAGCTCATCGTCGCGGACCGGGCCGAACCCGAACGGCGCCATCCGCGCCCGGTGGAGGCCGAGCTCTACGGCGACCTGTTGACGATTCTCGCGGCGCTGGCCCCGGCCACGGGGACCGACCATCAGGACTGGATCGGCGAACTGCGAACCGCCGAGACCGCGGCGCGCGCCAAGGAGCAGGCCGAGCTGGCCGACGACCGCAGTCCGCTACACCCGATGCGGGTGTATGCGGAACTGGCACCCATGCTGGATCGGGACGCGATCGTCGTCATCGACGCCGGTGATTTCGGGTCGTACGCCGGGCGGGTGATCGACAGCTATCGACCGGGTTGCTGGCTGGACAGCGGGCCCTTCGGGTGCCTGGGTTCGGGCCCCGGCTACGCACTGGCCGCCAAGCTGGCCTGCCCCGACCGCCAGGTGGTGTTGCTGCAGGGCGACGGCGCATTCGGTTTCAGCGGCATGGAATGGGACACCCTGGTTCGGCACAACGTGCCGGTGGTGTCCGTGGTCGGCAACAACGGCATCTGGGGTCTGGAAAAGCACCCCATGGAGGCTTTGTACGGCTATTCGGTGGTGGCGGAGCTGCGCCCGGGGACGCGTTACGACGAGGTGGCGCGGGCTCTGGGCGGCCACGGCGAACTGGTCGCCGCGCCCGGCGAGCTGCGGCCGGCGCTGGAACGCGCTTTCGGCAGCGGGCTGCCCGCCGTCGTCAATGTGCTCACCGATCCCGACGTCGCCTATCCACGCCGCTCCAACCTCGCGTGATGAATCCGCGCGGTGGGCCACCGCGTACCGTTGACCTGTGCCTAAGACGACCCGCGCTCAACCCGGCCGGCTGAGCAGCCGCTTTTGGAAGCTGCTCGGCGCCAGCACCGAAAAGGACCGCAGCCGCTCTCTCACCCAGGTCAACGACTCGTCGGAGTATGACGACGAGGCCGCCGGGCTGAGCGACGAGCAGCTACGCAAAGCGGCTGGGCTGCTCAACCTCGATGACCTGGCGAATTCCGACGACATCCCGCAGTTCCTTGCCATCGCCCGCGAGGCGGGCGAGCGGGCGAGCGGGTTGCGGCCGTTCGACGTTCAGCTGTTGGGCGCGTTGCGCATGCTGGCGGGCGACGTCATCGAGATGGCCACCGGCGAGGGCAAGACGCTGGCGGGCGCGATCGCCGCGGCCGGGTACGCGCTGGCCGGGCGGCACGTACACGTCGTGACCATCAACGACTACCTGGCCCGTCGTGACGCGGAATGGATGGGCCCCGTCATCGAGGCGATGGGTCTGACGGTCGGCTGGATCACCGCCGAGTCGACCAGCGACGAACGCCGGGCCGCCTACGGCTGCGACGTCACCTACGCCTCGGTCAACGAGATCGGCTTCGACGTGCTGCGCGATCAGCTGGTCACCGACGTCGCCGATCTGGTGTCGCCCAACCCCGACGTGGCCCTGATCGATGAGGCCGACTCGGTGCTGGTCGACGAGGCGCTGGTGCCGCTCGTGCTGGCCGGGACCACTCACCGGGAGACGCCGCGGCTGGAGATCATCGAGCTGGCCGGCCAGTTGGAGGCGGGCACCGACTACGACACCGACGCCGACAGCCGCAATGTCCACCTGACCGAGGTCGGCGCCCGCAAGGTCGAAAAGGCGCTCGGCGGGATCGACCTGTACTCCGAGGAACACGTCGTCACCACCCTGACCGAGATCAACGTCGCGCTGCACGCGCACGTGCTGCTGCAGCGCGACGTGCACTACATCGTCCGCGACGACGCGGTGCACCTGATCAATGCCGCGCGCGGGCGCATCGCGCAACTGCAGCGCTGGCCCGACGGTCTGCAGGCCGCCGTCGAGGCCAAGGAGGGCATCGAGACCACCGAAACGGGCGAGGTGCTGGACACCATCACCGTGCAGGCGCTGATCAACCGCTACACGACGGTGTGCGGCATGACGGGCACGGCGCTGGCCGCCGGTGAGCAGCTGCGCCAGTTCTACAAGCTCGGGGTGTCCCCAATTCCGCCGAATGAGCCCAACATTCGTGAAGACGAGTCCGACCGCGTCTACATCACCGCCGCGGCCAAGAACGACGCGATCGTCGCACACATCGCCGAGGTGAACGAGACCGGTCAGCCGGTGCTGGTGGGCACCCGCGACGTGGCCGAATCCGAGGAGCTGCACGAGCGGCTGCTGCGCCGCGGGGTACCCGCGGTGGTGCTGAACGCCAAAAACGACGCCGAAGAAGCCCAGGTGATCGCCGAGGCCGGCAAGTTCGGCGTCGTCACCGTCTCGACGCAGATGGCCGGGCGCGGTACCGACATCCGCCTCGGCGGCTCCGACGAAGCCGACCACGACCGGGTCGCCGAGCTGGGCGGGCTGCACGTCGTCGGGACCGGGCGGCACCACACCCAGCGTCTGGACAACCAGCTGCGTGGGCGCGCCGGGCGGCAGGGCGATCCGGGGTCGTCGGTGTTCTTCTCGAGTTGGGAAGACGACGTGGTGGCCGCCAACCTCGACCACAACAAGCTGCCGACGGACACCGACGAGGACGGCAAGATCGTCAGCCCCAAGGCGGCGGGCCTGCTCGACCACGCACAGCGGGTGGCGGAGGGCCGGATGCTGGATGTGCACGCGAACACCTGGCGCTACAACCAGTTGATCGCCCAGCAGCGCGCCATCATCGTCGATCGGCGTAATACGTTGCTGCGCACCCCAACCGCGCGTGAGGAACTCGCCGAGCTGGCGCCCAAGCGCTACAAGGAGCTGGCCGAGACCGACGGAATCTCCGAACAGCGCCTGGAGACGATCTGCCGGCAGATCATGCTCTATCACCTCGACCGCGGCTGGGCCGACCATCTGGCGTACCTGGCCGACATCCGGGAGAGCATCCACCTGCGGGCGCTGGGCCGGCAGAACCCGTTGGACGAGTTCCACCGGCTGGCGGTCGACGCGTTCGCGTCGCTGGCCGCGGACGCGATCGAGGCGGCCCAGCAGACGTTCGAAACCGCGAACGTGCTAGACGAAGAGCCCGGACTGGACCTGTCCAAGCTGGCGCGGCCGACGTCGACCTGGACCTACATGGTCAACGACAACCCGCTGTCGGACGACACGCTGTCCACCCTGAGCCTGCCCGGGGTCTTCCGCTGACGCCTGGTGCGCGCCCAGCCGCGCGCTCGCCGTTGGGCTAAGGTCACGGCTCATGGAGCCGGTGCTTCCGCCCAATCGGGTGCTGACGGTGCCCAACGTGCTCAGCGCTGTCCGCCTGGCGCTGATCCCGGTGTTCGTCTACACCCTGGTGGTCGCGCACGCCAACGGATGGGCGGTCGCGATTCTGATGTTCAGCGGCGCCTCGGACTGGGCGGACGGCAAGATCGCCCGGCTGCTCAATCAGTCCTCGCGCCTGGGTGTCCTGCTCGACCCGGCGGTCGACAGGCTCTACATGGTTGCGGTGCCCATCGTGCTCGCCGTCGGCGGCATCGTGCCGTGGTGGTTCGTCATCGTCCTGCTCGCGCGCGACGGTCTGTTGGCGACGACGCTGCCGGCGCTGTGGAGTCGGGGCCTGTCGGCCTTGCCGGTGACCTACATCGGCAAGGCCGCGACGTTCGCACTGATGTCCGGCTTTCCATTGGTGTTGCTGGGCACCTGGGATGCGCTGTGGAGCCGCGTGATCGGGGCCTGCGGCTGGGCTTTTTTGATCTGGGGCTTGTATGCGTACCTGTGGGCGTTCGTGCAGTATGCGGTGCAGATGATTCTCGTGCTGCGCCGGATGCCCAAGGTCGACCGCGACTCTCGCCCGTCGGCCGCGGCAAGGGTGGCTGACCATGGCTGACGCGGACCGTCTGCTCGGCGGTTACGACCCCAATGCCGGTCGCGGCGCGCACGTGGCATCGCGGCCCAAGCTGATCCCGGTGCCGTCGCTGCTGCGCGCGCTGCTGTCCGAGCACCTCGATCCGGGCTACGCCGCGGCGGCGGCCAAACGCGGCACCGCCGACGCACCCCGCAGCCGGCGCCAGCGCGTGTTCGGTTGGCTCTGGCAGGCCGCCGCGGCGCTGCTGATCGCGACCGTCTTCGCCGCCGCGGTCGCGCAGGCCCGCTCGGTGGCGCCCGGGGTGCGTTCGGCCCAGCAGCTGCTGTTGGGCAACGTGAGGTCGACGGAAGGCTCCGCGGCCAAGCTGAACCAGCGCCGCAGCGAGCTGGCGACGCGCGTCGACGATGTGCAGCGCCACGCCCTGGCCGAGAACGCCGAGGGGCAGCGGCTGCTGAAACGGCTTGACGCCCTCAGCCTGGCGGCCGCGAGCACGGCGATCATCGGACCGGGCCTGAAGGTGACCGTCACCGATCCCGGTGCCGGCCCGAACCTTTCCGACGTGTCCAAGCAGCGGGTCAGCGGCAGCAGGCAGATCATCCTGGACCGCGATCTGCAGCTGCTGGTCAACTCGCTGTGGGCGAGCGGCGCCGAGGCCATTTCGGTCGGCGGTGTGCGGATCGGGCCGAATGTGACGATCCGGCAAGCCGGCGGCGCGATCCTGGTCGACAACAACCCGACCACCAGTCCGTACACGATCCTGGCCATCGGGCCGCCGCGGGCGATGCGCGACGTCTTCGACAACAGTGCCGGCATGCAGCGACTGAGGCTGTTGCAGATCTCCTACGGCGTCGTGGTTACGGTGGACTCCGCAGACGGTCTCACGCTTCCTGCCGGGTCGATCCGGGATGTCAAGTTCGCCAAGCAGATTGGGCCACAGTGAGAAACGCCCCCATCAGACACGTTCGCCTGGGTGAGACGCGGACGGGAAACCAAGCATGATCGGTATCGCAGCGCTGGCAATCGGCATCGTGCTCGGGCTGGTTTTTCATCCCGCGGTACCCGAGGTCGTCCAGCCCTACCTGCCGATCGCGGTGGTCGCGGCGATGGATGCGGTGTTCGGCGGGTTACGTGCTTACCTGGAACGGATTTTCGACCCGAAGGTCTTCGTGGTTTCGTTCGTGTTCAACGTCTTCGTGGCCGCGCTGATCGTCTATGTCGGCGATCAATTGGGCGTGGGCACGCAGTTGTCCACCGCCATCATCGTCGTGCTGGGTATCCGCATCTTCGGCAATGCCGCCGCCCTGCGCCGTAGGCTGTTCGGGGCGTAACCGCGCCGGCGACGATGCAGAGCAGAAAAGCGATGTGGGGGCACGCCCCCACGAGTGGGAGGTACCCCCACCCGCCTGCGGGGGCGAGAAGCGGCGCAATAACGCAGTTGAGGTCAACGTGAGCCAGGATCCGCCAGACCACGCCGCCGGCCAACGCGCCGCCGGCGGCCAAAGTGGTGACGGGCCAACCAAGCCCGGTGGCTCCGGCGCCGATGCGACGGCAGAGCCGGGTGCGTCGCGCGGCCGCCACGAACTGGCCGCGAAAAGCCCGCGGCCCGAGATCGGCCCGGTGCACGACACCGGGCTGTCCGGCCTGGTGCGCGGCGGTCGGTCCCGGATGGTCTTCGGGACGTTGGCCGCCATGCTGTGCCTGCTCCTGGGCCTGGCCATCGTCACCCAGGTCCGCCAGACCGAGTCCGGCGACTCGCTCGAGACGGCCCGTCCCGCAGACCTTCTGGTGCTGCTCGATTCGTTGCGACAGCGCGAAGGCACACTCAACACCGAGGTGAACGAGCTTCAGAACACGCTGAATGCCTTGCAGGCGTCCGGAAACAACGACCAGGCGGCCATCCAGTCCGCACAGTCCAGGCTGGCGGCGCTGTCCATTCTGGTCGGGGCGGTCGGGGCCACCGGGCCCGGCGTCACCGTCACCATCGACGACCCCGCACCCGGGGTGTCGCCCGAGGCGATGCTCGACGTGATCAATGAGTTGCGGGCCGCCGGCGCCGAGGCGATCGAAGTCAACGACGCCCACCAATCGGTGCGAGTGGGTGTCGACACGTGGGTGGTGGGTACGCCGGGGTCGCTGATCATCGACTCCAAAACGCTGTCTCCGTCGTATTCGATTCTGGCGATTGGCGATCCACCTACCCTCGCCGCCGCCATGAACATTCCCGGCGGCGCGCAGGACACGGTGAAGCGCGTCGGTGCGCGAATGTCGGTCCAGCAGGCCGACCGCGTGGACGTGACCACCTTGCGGCAACCAAAACCGCACCAATACGCTCAGCCCGTCAAGTGAGCGCCGCCCGAACAGAACAGGATCACCCGTGAGCGATATTCCGCCCGACCTGCGCTACACCGCCGAACATGAATGGGTTCGCCGAAGCGGGGATGACACCGTGCGAGTGGGCGTCACCGATTTTGCGCAATCGGCGTTGGGCGATGTCGTTTTCGTTCAGTTGCCCGACGTGGGCACCGAAGTCACCGCGGGCGAATCCTTCGGCGAGGTCGAGTCGACGAAATCGGTGTCGGACTTGTACGCCCCGGTGTCGGGCAAAGTGTCGGCGGTCAACACCGATCTGGACGGCAGTCCGCAACTGGTGAACTCCGACCCGTACGGAGCCGGCTGGTTGCTGGATGTGCAGGTTCCCGAAGTCGGCGCATTGGAGTCGGCCATTTCTTCGCTGCTGGACGCTGAGGCCTACCGCGGAACGCTGACCGAATGACGATTGCTAATGTCCCTGCAGCCCCGCACAGCGAGCGTGCGGTGCAGCCGGGGTACGGGGGAGTCGAAGTTTCGGATCGTCAGGTGGTGGGCGCATTGCAGGCGGGTGCGCGGTACCGTCGACACATCGACCTTTGAAGACCTTCGGAGATCGCTGAGAGACACGTGAAAGACACTTGCAAGTAGAAGACGGCAGTAATCGGCATACCGGGCAACCAAACCTGGTGCGAAAGCCGGCCGAGCGGCCCGGACAGACAACGCCACAGCAGCCAGTGAGGAGCAGCGCGTGACGGACATGGACAACGACCAGAATTCGGACGAAGTCACGGTAGAGACGACTTCCGTCTTCCGTGCCGACTTCCTCAACGAGCTGGACGCTCCCGCACAAGCGGGCACCGAGAGTGCGGTATCCGGAGTCGAGGGACTCCCCGCGGGCTCGGCGTTGCTGGTCGTCAAGCGGGGACCGAACGCCGGTTCTCGCTTTTTGCTGGACCAGCCCACCACGTCCGCCGGTCGGCACCCCGACAGCGACATTTTTCTCGACGACGTAACCGTCAGTCGTCGGCACGCCGAATTCAGGTTGGAAAACAACGAATTCAGCGTGGTCGACGTTGGTAGTCTCAACGGCACTTACGTCAACCGTGAGCCCGTGGACTCCGCGGTGCTCGCCAACGGAGACGAAGTGCAGATCGGCAAGTTCCGCTTGGTGTTTCTGACCGGACCCAAGCAGGGTGAGGATGGAGGATCTTCAGGCTAGTGAGCGCGCCCGATAGCTCGGCACTCGCCGGGATGTCGATTGGGGCGGTCCTGGAACTGCTGAGGCCGGACTTCCCCGATGTCACCATCTCCAAGATCCGCTTCCTGGAGGCCGAGGGTCTGGTGACACCGCAGCGGGCCGCGTCGGGGTATCGAAGGTTCACCGCGTACGACTGCGCGCGGTTGCGGTTCATCCTTACCGCGCAACGTGATCACTATCTGCCGCTGAAGGTCATCAGGGCGCAACTGGACGCCCAACCCGACGGCGAGCTGCCGCCCGAACGAACGACTTATTCCGCCCCGCGCCTGGTGTCCGTGGCCGGAACCGGGGAGGCCGCCGGGGCGGACTCGGGCTCCGACACCTCGGCGGTGGCCCCCACCCATGTCCGGCTGAGCCGCGAAGAACTGCTGAACCGCGCGGGCGTAGGAGACGACCTCCTCACCGCGCTACTCAAAGCCGGAGTCATCACCACCGGACCCGCCGGCTTCTTCGACGAGCACGCGGTGGTCATCCTGCAGTGCGCGCAGGCGCTGTCGGATTACGGTGTCGAGCCACGACATTTGCGCGCGTTCCGCTCGGCCGCCGATCGGCAGTCGGACCTGATCGCGCAGATTGCCGGTCCGGTAGTCAAAGCCGGCAAGGCCGGCGCGCGCGATCGCGCCGACGATTTGGCGCGCGAAGTCGCGGCGCTCGCCATCACGTTGCACACCTCGTTGATCAAAGCCGCCGTTCGCGACGTTCTGGATCGCTGAGGACTAGACTTCGGTCGACAGCTTGGTTTTCGGCAGTAGGGCGGACTTTGACCTCGCCGTCGCTGGCGATCACCAATCCAACCGGCGCCACTATGCGGAGGGCAGACACAAATGGGTGAAGTTCGTGTTGTCGGCATTCGCGTGGAGCAGCCGCAGAACCAGCCGGTCCTGTTGCTACGCGAGACCGACGGCGACCGATACCTGCCGATCTGGATCGGTCAATCGGAGGCTGCCGCCATCGCGCTGGAGCAGCAGGGCGTCGAGCCGCCCCGCCCGCTGACGCACGATCTGATCAGGGATGTGATTGCCGCGCTTGGTCATTCGCTGAAAGAGGTGCGGATCGTCGACCTGCAGGAGGGCACGTTCTACGCCGACCTGGTCTTCGACCGCAACATCACCGTGTCGGCGCGGCCCTCGGATTCGGTGGCGATAGCGCTGCGCGTCGGCGTTCCGATCTACGTCGAGGAGGCCGTGCTCGCCCAGGCCGGCCTGCTCATCCCCGACGAGAGCGACGAAGAGGGCGGCACCGCCGTCCGCGAGGACGAGGTGGAGAAGTTCAAGGAATTTCTCGACAGCGTGTCCCCCGACGATTTCAAGGCCACATAGGCGCTTTGGGGCGCTTTCGGGCCGGCTCCGGCGGGCTTCGCGCCGCCCGCGCTCGCGTACTACCCTGGACACCGACATCACGGATGCGTCTCAACTAGCACCGGGATGTCGACACGCCTGGCGGATAGCGCCCTCACTTAGCCCGGCGGCGGCCATACTTTGATCACGACTTAAGGGCGCGGTAGCTATCGAAGCGCGTAAGCTCTCTAGCACTCGGGCCTGAGCAAACGTGGCTGCGACGCAGCCAGTGACGCAGCTGGAAACGAAAGCGCGATCGGCGAGAGGAAGCACCGTGAGCGAGCAGCCACGCCAAGAACAGCTGGACCTAGCTGAGCACGCGAGCGCCGCGCCGCAAGCGCCGGTACAACCGGGACTGTTTCCCGACGACTCCGTGCCGGACGAGCTGGTCGGATACCGCGGCCCGAGCGCCTGCCAGATTGCCGGCATCACCTACCGCCAGCTGGACTACTGGGCGCGCACCTCGTTGGTGGTGCCGTCGATCCGCGGCGCGGCGGGCTCGGGCAGCCAGCGGCTCTACTCCTTCAAGGACATCCTGGTTCTCAAGATCGTCAAGCGCCTGCTGGACACCGGGATCTCGCTGCACAACATCAGGGTCGCGGTCGACCACCTGCGCCAGCGCGGCGTGCAGGACCTGGCCAACATCACGTTGTTCTCCGACGGCACCACGGTCTACGAGTGCACGTCGGCCGAAGAGGTCGTCGACCTGCTGCAGGGCGGGCAGGGCGTGTTCGGCATCGCCGTGTCGGGCGCGATGCGCGAGCTGACCGGGGTGATCGCCGACTTCCCCGGCGAGCGGGCCGACGGCGGCGAATCGATCGCCGCCCCGGAAGACGAGCTGGCGTCCCGCCGCAAGGACCGGGCCCGCAAAATCGGCTGAGCGCACCCGCGAGCGTCCCCTTTCGTGCGCCCGTAGCGGCGTGTCCCTGTACCGACACGGTCGCTCGCGGCCGGGTAAACTGGCTGACGCATCGCAC
>JAYZBN010000040.1:0-131750 GCA_036338755.1 Actinomycetota bacterium
GGTGCAGGCGCTGCTGGATCGGCACGCCGTGCTGCGGTTGCGCGTCGAAGACGATGGTGCCCGGGCCTGGTCGATGCGGGTGCCCGAGGCCGGTTCGGTGGACGCCGCTTCGTGCCTGCAACGGGTGGAGGTGCTCTCCGACGAGGCGCTCGTCGCGGCCCGCGCGCGGCTGAACCCCGTCGCCGGACTGATGCTCAGCGCATTGTGGGCCGCCTCGACGGGCCAGCTGGTGTTGATGATTCACCACCTGGCAATCGATGGCGTGTCGTGGCGAATCGTGTTGGAGGACCTCAACATCGCCTGGGCACAGCATCGCGGCGGACAACCGATAGCGCTACCGGTGACCGGCACGTCGTTCGCCCGCTGGGCGCAGCTACTCGACGAGCACGCCCACACCGCGAAAGTCGTTGACACGGCGCAGATGTGGCAGCGTGTCGCGGCGACCCCTGCGGCGCTGCCGGCGGTGCAGCCCGACGATACCTATGAGACCGCCGGGCGCTTGTCGATGTCGCTGGACGACGCCGAGACGACCCGGATGCTCCTCGGCGAGGTGCCCGCCGCGTTCCACGCCGGCATACACGAGATCTTGTTGATCGCGTTCGCGTTGGCGACGGCGGAATTTTTGGGCGCCGGCGGCGGCCCGATCGCGATCGACGTCGAAGGCCACGGGCGCCACGAGGAGCTGGCCTCCGGTGTGGACCTGTCGCGCACGGTGGGCTGGTTCACCACCAAATACCCCGTGGCATTGACCGTCGGCAGCCTGTCCTGGACGCAGGTGATCGCGGGCGACGCGGAGCTCGGGGCGGTGATCAAGGACGCCAAGGAGCAGCTTCGTGCCCTCCCCGACGGGCTCACCTATGGTTTGCTGCGCTACCTGAACGCTCAGGTCGACCTCGAGGGCTCCGACCCGTCCATCGGTTTCAACTATTTCGGGCGCATGGGCGGGTCGGCGGACCTATCGGGTGACGGCTGGGGGATCAGCCCGGACGGCTTGTGGGTTACCGAAGCGGCCACGGCTATACCGATGCCGCTGATGCACACCGTGGACCTCAATGCGGGCACCATCGACACCGAGGCCGGGCTGCGCCTGCAAGCCAATTGGACATGGGCGCCGTCGGCGCTGGACGAAGGGCAGATCGCCCGGTTGAGCCGGTTGTGGTTCGACGCCCTGGCCGGCATCTGCGCGCACGTGCGGCGCGGTGGGGGTGGACTGACCCCCTCAGATATCGCGCCCGCCCGGTTGAGCCAGCAGCAGATCGACGACCTGCAACGGCGACACGCGGTCGCCGACATCCTGCCGTTGACCCCGCTGCAGCAGGGGCTGCTCTTCCACGCCCGCACCGCGCCCGGCAGCGCGGACGACCTGTACGCCGTGCAGCTGAACATCGCGGTGACCGGCGCACTTGACCCGTACCGGCTGCGCGATGCGGTGCACACGGTGGTCAAGCGGCACCCGCATCTCGTAGCCCGGTTCTGTCCGCAATTCGACGTGCAGATCATTCCGGCTGATCCCGGGCCGCCCTGGCGCTATATCTACCTCACCGGGTCGGGGGAGGGCGAGATCGACCGGCAGATCGAGCAAGTCTGTGCTGCCGAACGCGCCGCGGTCTGCGAGCTCGACGGCGAGCCGGCCTTCCGCGTCGCGTTGGTGCGCATCAGCGCCAACCGGCACCGCTTTGTGCTGACCAATCACCACATCGTGGTCGACGGCTGGTCGTTGCCGATCCTGATGGGCGAGATCTTCGCCAGCTATCACGGCCAGCCGCTGGGCGCCGCCGGCTCGTTCCGCCGGTTTGTGACCTGGCTGGCCGAGCGTGATCTGGATGCCGCCCACGCGGCCTGGCGCGAGGCGCTGGACGGCTTTGACACCCCCGCTCTGGTCAGCTCGGGGCACCGGTTGTCGGGCACCCGGGGCGCGGCATCCTTCGGGCTGCCCGCCGAGATCACGGGGGCCGTCGGCGACTTGGCCCGGTCATGTCAGACCACCGTCAATACGGTGCTGCAGGCCGCCTATGCCCAGCTGCTGTGCTGGCTGACCGGCCAGCAGGACGTCGCATTCGGTACCACCGTTTCGGGTAGGCCGGGCGACCTCGTCGGCGCCGAGTCGATGGTGGGCCTGCTGATCAACACGGTGCCGGTGCGGGCGCGTCTGACACCCGCCACCACCGCGATCGAGCTGCTGGAGCAACTGCGGGACACCAACAACCACACGCTCGAGCACCAGCACCTCGCGCTCAGCGATATCCACCGCATCACCGGTCACGAGCAGCTGTTCGACACGCTGTTCGCCTATGAGAACTACCCCGTGGACGCCGCCGCACTGGCCGCCAACGAGGAACTGGCGATCGGCGATATCGCTCGGCACGAATCCACCCACTACCCGTTGACGGTACAAGTCCTGCCCGGGAGCGAACTCGGCCTTCGCGTCGAATTCGACACCGGCGTATTCGATCACTCCGATATCGAAACGCTGATCGACCGGTTGCAGTGGGTGCTGGTGGCGATGGCCTCCGAACCCCACCGGCGGCTCTCGGCGATCGATTTGCTGGGTAGCGACGGCAATGCCCGCCTGAAGGAACTGGGTAACCAGGCGGCGTCGACCCGGTCCGCGCCCGAGCCGGTCTCGATTCCGGCGCTGTTCGCCGCGCAGGTGGCGCGTTCACCGGAGTCCGTGGCGCTGGTGTGCGGTGAGCGCACGTGGACCTACCGCGAGCTGGATCAGTCCGCCAATCGACTCGCGCAGCTGCTGGTCGCGCGGGGCGCGGGCCCGGGCGAGTGCGTCGCGGTGTTGTTCCGGAGGTCGGCTGAGGCGATCGTGGCGATCTTGGGCGTGCTCAAGAGCGGGGCCGCCTACCTGCCGATCGACCCGGCGTTGCCGGTGGCGCGGATCGGGTTCATGGTGGCCGACGCCGCGCCGATCGCCGCGGTCACCACCGCGGGGCTGGCCGACCGATTCGGCGGGTATGACGTGCTGGTCATCGACGTCGATGACCCCGTTGTCGACAGCCAGCCCAGCGCCGCACCGCCGGTGCCGGCCCCCGACGACATCGCGCACATCATCTACACCTCGGGCACGACGGGTGCGCCCAAGGGAGTGGCGATCACCCACCAGAACGTGGCCCAACTGCTCGACTCGCTCGGCGCGGGCCTGCCTTCCGGACAGGTGTGGACGCAATGTCACTCCTACGCGTTCGACTTCTCGGTCTGGGAGATCTGGGGCGCTCTCCTGCACGGAGAACGCCTGGTGGTGGTGCCCGAAGAGGTCGCGGCCTCCCCTGACGACTTCCAGGCCTTGATGGTGGCGCAGCGGGTGAACGTGCTGACCCAGACGCCGTCGGCGGTGGTGGCGCTCTCGCCCGAGGCCTTGGCGTCGACAGCGTTGCTGGTTGGTGGTGAGCCCAGCCCGGCCGAGCTGGTTGACCGGTGGGCGCCGGGCCGGGTGATGGTCAACGCCTATGGTCCGACAGAGACCACCGTGTACGCGGCCATGACTGCGCCACTGGTGGCCGGATCGGGGACACCGCCCATCGGGTCGCCCGTCTCGGGTGCGGCGTTGTTTGTGCTGGACGGGTGGTTGCGGTCGGTACCGGCCGGGGTGGTCGGCGAGTTGTATGTGGCCGGTTGGGGCGTGGCGTGCGGTTATGTGAGCAGGGCAGGCTTGACCTCCTCGCGCTTCGTGGCCTGCCCATTCGGAGCGCCGGGCACCCGGATGTATCGCACCGGGGATTTGGTGCGGTGGCGTGCCGACGGGCAGCTGCAGTATGTGGGCCGGGCCGATGAGCAGGTCAAGATCCGCGGTTACCGCATCGAACTGACTGAGATCCAGGAGGCGTTGTCCGCGCTTGACGGAGTGGCGCAGGCGGTGGTGGTCGCCCGTGCGGACCGCCCGGGTGAGAAGCGTCTGGTGGGGTATGTCACCGGCACAATCGATCTGGCGGCGGCGCGCGCCGCGCTGACCGAACGGCTCCCCGGCTACATGGTCCCGACGCTGGTGACGCTCGACGCGCTGCCGTTGACGCCCAACGGCAAGGTCGACGTCCGCAGCCTGCCGGCGCCCGGACACACCGCGGGCCAGTATCGCGCCCCGAGCACCCCCATCGAGGAGACCCTGGCCGGGATTTTCGCCGACGTCCTCGGCATCGACCGAGTCGGAGTCGACGAATCGTTCTTCGATCTCGGTGGCGACAGCATTTCGGCGATGCGCGTGATCGCCGCGGTCAACGACGGCCTGGATGTTGATCTTGCGGTACCCGCGCTGTTTGAAGCGCCCACGGTGCAAGCTTTGAGTCACCGGTTGCAGACCCACCCGGCTTCCACTCACGAAGTGGTTCCCCTTCAGTATCTGAAGGGCGGTAGCGGCACCCCGCTGTTCTGCGTCCATCCGGCAGGGGGGGTGAGTTGGCCGTACCAGGCGCTCGGCAATCACGTGGACTGCCCGATAATCGGAATTCAGCAGATTCGGCGGCCCGAAGAGCCTCAACCTCAATCGATTTCGGATATGGCCAAAACCTATGCCGACCGGATCCAAAGCATTCATCCCGACGGGCCTTACCACCTCCTCGGCTGGTCTTACGGGGGTGTGATCGCTCATCAGCTCGCGGTCGAGCTTCGACAACGCGGAAGCGTCGCAAACCTGTTCCTTCTGGACGCTCAGCCGATCATCGACAGCAGCATGGCCCTGCGCGACTACGCTCTGGACGAAGCTCAGATCGTGAAAGAAATCCTGGAGTTCTACGGCGTAACCACGCCCGAACCGAATGAGTCGTTGACGTACGAGCAGATCGAAGATCTCATTCGCCAACAAGAAGCCATTGAGCTCTCCCGGCACAAAGATCTGCTGAATCTGCTCGTTCAGAACCTGAACACCAATCTCGCGTTCTATCGGGCTCACGAACCCGGCATTCTGGACGGCGATATGACGGTCTTTTCCGCTATGCGAGACGACAGCGATCGCGGTAACCATCTTCGGCAGAGTTGGCGGCCCTACGCTACGGGCGACATCGCCGTGTACGAAGTCGACTGCACGCACAATGAGATGCTGACCACCGAATCGACCGGTATGTACGGTAAGCAACTCCAGCGCCTGCTCGACCTGGATCTCTCGCGGCGCGATGGCAAGCTCTAGCGTTGCGGCAGCGGTGATTTCGACTTCGATATCTGCGTCGGCGCCCATAGCGCGTTCGACCGTCGAATTCAGAGGATGTTGAAGCCCTCGGCCAACTGCGAGATCCCGACCACCGTGAACACAGTCACCAGGATCTGCCGGTGGTAGGCGCGCACCCAGTCATGCAGCTGTCGCAGGAGGGCCTCGGTGCGGGCCGGCGCGGCCACATAACCCACCAGGATCATCTCGACTACGGAATACATCAACAGGAAGAAGGCGATGGAGGCGCTGACCTGTGCCGCGATCGGGGCCCTCGAGGCCACGATGATCGCGAGGATGAAGAAAACGCCATCGACCGGCACCGAGGCCAACCCGATCACCCACGCGATCCACAGCGATCCTGCCTCCCACGCGCAGTGGCCGCGGTGGAGCAGGCGCCGCAGCGGCGAACGGTCGTCGGCAGAAACATCCCGCGCGCGGCTGAGGAATCGTGGAACGGCGATCGGCGTATCCGGGGCCGGCCCGAGCGCCGAGTCCCCACGGCTCATTGCTCGCGCCTCGGCGCGCTGGCGCGTCGAAAACCGCACGGCCAGCACCGCGGCGATCGTCAAACCCAGCACACCTAGGCCGATTTGAATTCGCGGGAGGGCGGAGCTGGCCGCCGGGGTCGCCGAAGCGTGCCCAAACGAGCCGAACAGCGACGTGAAGTTGAGCAGGACCAGCGGCACAACCAGTTCGGGTATGCATACGGTGAGCCCGCCGATCCAGTAGGCGAGCAAATTCGGCGCGGGCCGCGGGCGGGAGATCATCAGAAGGGCCAGGCCCAGGCGCACCGGATTGAGCGCAGCCAGAACACCCAAACTCAGGACCGACCCCCACATCGCCACGACTGTACCCAATCCTGCAGAGGTCAAACACCGAGTCGGTGTCGCGTCGCGAACCCCGTTCGCGTGCAACGTGTTCGAGCGGCTGACAAACGAGCCGGCGCCGGTCGAAAGGGCTTGGCGGGCATCGCCGGGGCGGGCCCAGCGGTCGTGGCGAACCGTTCCGGTTGAAACCTGTTGCGCCACGGCGGTTTATGTTCGCCCGACGGCGCCGCCTGAGGTTCACCGGCGAAAACCGCAAGGCGGGGTGCCCGCAGCGATCAGCTCGCGACCTGGTGACGGCCAGGAATCACCGATTACCCGTTGGCCGGCAACCGGCGAGCCGACGCATGTCACAGCGGCCGTCTGGGCGATTCCATTCGGGCAACGGTAGGGTCGAAGGCGTGTGCGGAGTCACCGGGGAGGTACGGCTCGACGGGCAAGCGCCCGACGTAGCGGCGGTCTCAGCGATGGCCGCCGTGCTGACGCCACGGGGCCCGGATACAGGCGGCGCCTGGTCGCAGGGCCGGGTGGCGCTCGGCCACCGTCGCCTCAAAATCATCGACCTGACCGAAGCCGGCGCCCAGCCGATGGTCGACTCGGAGCTGGGGCTGTCCCTGGCCTGGAACGGCTGCATCTACAACTACAAGGAGTTGCGGCAAGAACTCAGCGGGTACGGCTACCGCTTCTTCTCGCACAGCGACACCGAAGTTCTGATCAAGGCCTACCACCGGTGGGGCGACGATTTCGTGAGCCACCTGTTCGGCATGTTCGCCTTCGCCATCGTCGAACGCGACAGCGGGCGGGTGCTGCTGGGCCGTGACCGGCTCGGCATCAAGCCGCTGTACCTGACCGAGGACGGCCATCGGGTCCGGTTCGCGTCCACGCTGCCCGCCCTGTTGGCCGGCGGCGGCGTGGACACCCGCATCGATCCGGTCGCCCTGCACCACTACATGAGCTTCCACTCGGTGGTGCCCGCGCCGAACACCATCCTGCGCGGCGTCCGCAAGGTGCCGCCGGCATCGCTGGTCGCCATCGAGCCCGACGGCAAGCGCACCGTCACCACCTACTGGGCGCCCGACTTCACCCGCCACGCCGACCGCGCCGGCTGGTCGGAGCGCGACTGGGAAGACGCCGTGCTGTCCACGCTGCGGCTGGCGGTCAAGCGCCGCCTGGTCGCCGACGTGCCGGTCGGTTGCCTGCTGTCCGGCGGCGTGGACTCCAGCCTGATCGTGGGTCTGCTCGCCGAGGCCGGCCAGCACGGGTTGTCGACCTTCTCCATCGGTTTCGAGTCGGCGGGCGGCGTCAAGGGCGACGAGTTCCAGTACTCCGACATCGTGGCCAAGCGCTTCGAGACCGACCACCACCAGATCCGCATCGAGACCGACCGGATGCTGCCCGCGCTCGACGGTGCCATCGGCGCGATGAGCGAGCCGATGGTCAGCCACGACTGCGTCGCCTTCTACCTGCTCAGTCAGGAAGTGGCGCGGCACGTCAAGGTCGTGCAGTCCGGCCAGGGCGCCGACGAGGTGTTCGCCGGCTACCACTGGTACCCGCCGATGGGCGAGCCCGCCGCGGCGACCCTGGACGGTGCCGTCGCGCAATATCGCGGCGCCTTCTTCGACCGCGACACCGCCGGGGTCTCAGCCCTGGTCGGATCGGGCATCGTCGCGCCCGACGACCCGAGCCTGCGATTCGTCACCGAGCATTTCGCCCAGGCCGGCGCCGAGACCGGTATCGACCGCGCGCTGCGGCTCGACACCACGGTGATGCTGATCGATGACCCGGTGAAGCGGGTCGACAACATGACGATGGCGTGGGGGTTGGAAGGCCGGGTGCCGTTCCTCGACCACGATTTGGTCGAGCTGGCAGCGACCTGCCCGCCGGAACTGAAGATCGCCCACGAAGGCAAGGGCGTCCTGAAACAGGCTGCGCGACGGGTGATTCCGTCCGAGGTCATCGATCGCCCCAAGGGCTACTTCCCGGTCCCGGCGCTGACCCACCTCGAAGGGCCCTACCTCGACATGGTCCGCGACGCCCTCTACGCACCCACCGCCAAGGAACGCGGCCTGTTCAACACCGACGCGGTCGACGCGTTACTGGCCAACCCCAACGGCAAGCTGACCCCGCTGCGCGGCAACGAGCTCTGGCAGATCGCCCTGCTCGAGCTGTGGTTGCAGCGCCACGGTGTCACCGGCCCGGTCGCATGACCATGGCCGATCCGTCCGGCGGCCACGACCACACCGAGGCGATCACCCTCGGCCTGCACGACGCGTCGCCACCCGAGCTGGTCGACGCGATGGCCAAGGACGTCGAGCTCGAATTGGGTTGGGGCCGGCTGATTTTCGGGCAGACCTTCGCCAATTCGCAGGAACTGGTCGAAGCGCTGCGCCGCGAGGGTCCCGGGCGCCGCGACATCTGCATCTACGCCCGCGAATCCCACGTCGTGGTCGCCGAGGCGCCCACCGAGCTGTTCATCGACCCCAGCCACACCTACCGGCTGCGCTTCACCCCGACGACGAAAAACCTTGCGCCACCGCCGCTTGGCGTCACGGTCCGCACCCTCAACGACCCGATCGATGCCGACGCCATGAATCGCGTCTACGTGCGCTGCGGCATGGTCCCGGCCGGGGTCGACGTGATCTGGCACAACCATCAACACCTGCCCGCGGTGAAGTACCTGCTGGCGGTGCGCGACGAGGACGGCGCGGTCGTCGGCACCGTTACCGGCGTCGACCACGAGCTGCTGTTCAACGACCCGGAAGAGGGATCGAGCCTGTGGACCCTGGCGGTGGATCCGGCAGCGGGGCTGCCCGGGGTGGGTGGCGCCCTCACCAAGGCGCTGGCCGAACACTTCCGCAGCGAGGGCCGGGCCTACATGGATCTGTCGGTGGCGCACGACAATGCCGCCGCCATCGGCCTGTACGAGAAGCTGGGTTTCCGTCGCGTCCCGGTGCTGGCGATCAAGCGCAAGAACGCGATCAACGAGCCACTGTTCAGTCCGCCGCCCGAGACCATCGACGACCTCAACCCGTACGCCCGCATCATCGCCGACGAGGCGCTGCGCCGCGGGATCTGGGTCGAGGTGCTCGACGCCGAGACCGGCGAGATGCGCCTGACCCACGGCGGCCGCAGCGTGCTCACCCGTGAATCCCTGTCCGAGTACACCTCCGCCGTGGCCATGTGCCGCTGCGACGACAAGCGGCTGACGCGGCGCCTGGTCGCCGAGGCGGGCATCACCGTGCCCCGCGCGCGACTGGCCACGTTCGATGAGAGCGATTTCGCGTTCCTCAAGGAGGTCGGCGAGGTCGTCGTCAAACCGACGCGTGGCGAGCAGGGCAAGGGCATCACGGTCGGGGTCGTCCCGGACAACGGGCCCGACGACCTCAGCTCGGCGCTGGCGCGGGCCCGCCAGCACTACCCGGACGTGCTGATCGAGCAGCGGGTCACCGGCGACGACCTTCGCCTCGTGGTGATCGACGGACGCGTCGTCGCCGCCGCGCTGCGGATGCCCCCGGAGATCATCGGCACGGGCGAGCACAGCGTTCGGGATTTGATCGCCGCCGAGAGTCGGCGGCGCTCTGCGGCCACCGGCGGTGAGTCCCGCATCCCGCTCGACGACCTCACCGAGTCGACGATCGCCGAAGCCGGCTGGCAGCTCGACGACGTGCTGCCGCAGGGGACTCGGCTGCGGGTTCGGCGCACCGCCAACCTGCATCAGGGCGGCACCATCCACGACGTGACCGCGCACGTGAACAGCGAGCTGTGCCGAGTCGCGGTGACGGCGGCCGAAGCGATCGGCATCCCGGTGACCGGCATCGACTTACTGGTGCCCGACGTCACAGGCGCCGAGTACGCCTTCATCGAGGCCAACGAGCGCCCGGGGCTGGCCAACCACGAGCCCCAGCCGACGGCCGCGGCCTTCATCGACTTCCTCTTCCCCGGCCACCCCGGCCAGCCGCAGGCCTGGACTCCCGAGGAGTCCCGCTCCGAGCGTGGCTGACGCCCGCGGCGGCGCAGGTGCGGTACCCGGCCGAGGGCTAACGACGGGCTCGGGTGGGTAAATCCTCTGTCACACCAGAACGGAGACCGCATGAGTGCGAGCGCGCAAACCAAAACCATCTCGACGCAGGTGCCCGCGCGGCTGGACCGGCTGCCGTGGTCGCGGTTTCACTGGCGCGTCGTCGTGGGCCTGGGCGGGGTGTGGGTGCTCGACGGGCTCGAGGTCACCATGGTCGGCAACGTGTCGGCCCGGCTCATGGAACACAACAGCGGCATCGCGCTGAACGCCGCGCAGATCGGCATGGCGGCCGCGATCTACATCGCCGGGGCGTGCTCGGGGGCGCTGTTCTTCGGCCACCTGACCGATCGGTTCGGCCGGCGAAACCTCTTCATCATCACCCTGGCCATCTATTTGGTGGCCACGGTCGCCACCGCGTTCGCCTTCGCCCCGTGGTATTTCTTCCTGACCCGTTTCTTCACCGGCTCCGGCATCGGCGGCGAATACGCCGCCATCAATTCGGCCATCGACGAGCTGATTCCCGCGCGAGTGCGCGGTCGCGTCGACCTGATCATCAACGGAACCTATTGGCTGGGTTCGGCCGCCGGCGCGGGTGGCGCGCTGATCCTGCTGGACACGTCGCACTTCCCGCCCGACATCGGCTGGCGGCTCGCCTTCGGCATCGGCGCCATCCTCGGCATCTTCGTGCTGCTGGTGCGGCGCAACGTCCCGGAGAGCCCCAGGTGGCTGTTCATCCACGGCCGCGACGACGAGGCGGAGCAGATCGTCGGCGACATCGAAGCCGCGGTCGCGCACGAGACGGGCGAACCGCTGCCCGGACCGCAGGGCAAGGCGCTGCGGATCCGGCAGCGCACGGCGATTTCGTTCCGGGAGATCGCCGCCGTGGCGTTCAAGCTGTACCCACGCCGCGCGATCCTCGGACTGGCGCTGTTCATCGGGCAGGCGTTCCTCTACAACGGCGTCACGTTCAACCTCGGCACGCTGCTCAGCCAGTTCTACGACGTGCCGTCGGGCATGGTGCCGGTGTTCTTCGTGCTGTGGGCCCTCAGCAATTTCGCCGGACCGCTGGTGCTCGGGCACCTGTTCGACACCGTCGGCCGCAAGCCGATGATCACGCTGACCTACATCGGCTCCGGCGTGGCGGTGGTGGCGCTGGCGTTGGTCTTTGTCACCCAGGCCGGCGGCGTCTGGGCCTTCATCGGCCTGCTGATCGTCGCGTTCTTCCTGGCGTCGGCGGGTGCCAGCGCGGCGTACCTGACGGTCAGCGAGATCTTCCCGATGGAGACCAGGGCGCTGGCGATCGCGTTCTTCTACGCGATGGGCACGGCGATCGGCGGTATCACCGGCCCATTGCTGTTCGGTCAGCTGATCAACTCGGGCATGCGCAGCGAGGTTGTCTGGTCCTTCCTCATCGGGGCGGTCGTGATGGCCGCGGCCGGCCTGGTCGAACTGTGGCTCGGCATCGCCGCCGAGCAGCGCCCGCTCGAGGAACTCGCATTGCCGCTGACCGTGGAAGACGCTGAACGCCAAGAGGATTCGGAGCCGGCTACCGACTAGGCCGCTTTGCTACCGGCGCGGGATCAGCGGTTGTCGTCATCGCCGGTGGCGCGTTCGGTGAGCCCCTCCCGGGACAGCGCCCGGACGAATCCGTACGCCTGCATCCCGGCCGGGCCGGGATGGTCGAAGATCCATTCATTGATTTTTTCCAGCGCGTTGGCCAGGTCGTCGCGCTTGACCCGCACCAGGTAGGTCTTGCGGTCGTCGTCGGGATCCTCGAGGGAGTCCGCGACAGCGACGGGATTCTTGAACGCGTAGGCGATTCCGTGCACCGAGTCGTGGTTCAGTGCCCAGTGAATTTCACTGGGGCGCAGTCGATTCACCGCCAGATTACGGTAATCGTGGTCGTCGGCTGAACTGCTCACCGGGGCGGTGATCCTCTTCTGATTGCGGGGACGGTCGCGCGCAGCGATCGGGTTTCAAAGCGGGCATTTTCATCATAGGAAGAGGCGTCGCCTGCTGCATGTTGAGCGCGGCCGGGGGTCAGCGGCAATATCTCAGATACAGATAGCCCTCGCAGAACAGCGCGTGCTCGAGGCTCATGGTGCGCGGGGCGGGCAGTTGTGCCGGGCGCAGTCGGTGGCCCACCGGCTGGCTCGCAGCCAGTTTGGGGGCGAGCGTCACGCAGATTTCGGTGACGGCGTCGGCTTCCACCAACTCGTCGAGCAGCGTCGGTCCGCCTTCGCACAGGATGCGATGCATTCCCTGCTCGCGCAGTATCGCGACCGCTCGCGAGACGTCGACCGACTCCTCTCCGGCGACCACGATGTGGCGCCGGTCTTCGTCGAGGTCTTGTCGTGCGGCGGTGCTCGCGCAGGTCACCAGGATCGGCGGCTGGTCCGGGTTGCTGAACAGCCGGGCCGGAAGTTCACCGCTGCGGCTCACCACCGCGATCGGGGGCGGTTCGGTTCGTCCTTCGTGGTGCCGCGTGGCGCGCGCCGCGTCGCTGAGGGTCACCGGGCCGTAGTTTTCGGCGCGGGCGGTGCCTGCGCCGACCAGCACGACGTCGGCCAGGCCGCGCAGGATTCTCAATAGCCGTTGATCGGTGGGACACGACAGCGGACCCGCGCGACCACCGAACGCGGCGGCGCCGTCGGCGCTGAAGATCATGTTGGCCCGCACACCGTCCGGGGGATCGGCGTAGAAGGGCGCGAGTTCAATGATGCTGGGAACGGCGCTGATCCGGGGCGACTCGCTCACGCGCTAGGCCTCGTGGCCGGGTTCCAGCTCGTGCACGTCGCCGA
The DNA here is from genome assembly GCA_036338755.1 of Actinomycetota bacterium. Taxonomy (GTDB): domain Bacteria; phylum Actinomycetota; class Actinomycetes; order Mycobacteriales; family Mycobacteriaceae; genus Mycobacterium. The sequence continues at coordinate 12,790 of JAYZBN010000040.1, forward strand.
AGGACACCCAGGTCTCGAGTTCCTGGGGTGGGCTGCCGGCCACCGGTGCGAGCAGGTGCCCGACATGGTCACCCAGCGAGAATCGTTCGACGATCTCGCCGACGAACCACGCGGCGGCGTCGTCGAGGATGGGCATCTCTTCGGGACCGCGATGCCAGGAACACCGGTCGAACTTGTCGACCTTGTCGCTGGTCTGGCCGCCGAAGAGCTCCACCACGTCCAGGTTCTCGTGGCCGAAAACGTGCACCGCCAGGTGGGAGGCGGCACGGGCGACGCGGAAGGTGTGGTTGCGCCGGGACAGCCCAACCAGGAATCGGGGCGGGTGAATGCTGGTCTGGCTGGCGAAGCCCACCAGGCAACCGGCCGGGGTGTCGTGGGCCTGCGTGGTGACGACGAACATCGGATAGTTCAGCAGCGCCACCAACTTGTCGAACGCTTCGGTCGCGGGGTCGGACATCAGCTCAGTCTTCCCCGTGCGGACCCCCGAGGAATCGTGTGGGTGATGAAGCGGCGAATCAGATAGGCGGCGACGCCGATGCCCAGAACCGCCACACCGGAAATTACGGACGGCAGCGGCATCGCGAAAGCCAGCACCGTGCAGCCGAGCAACCCGATCACCGGAATGACGCGGTGCGGGCGGCCCTCATCGGGCCCGAGCGTGAACGCGGAGGCGTTGGCGACGGCGTAGTAGATCAGCACGGCGAACGACGAAAATCCGATGGCGTCGCGAAGGTCGGTGGTAGCGGCCAGGATCGCGACCACGACGCCGATCAGCAATTCCGCGCGGTGGGGCACCCGGAACCGTGGGTGCACGGCGGCCAGCGCGTGGGGGAGGTGGCGGTCCCGGGCCATGGCCAGCGTGGTGCGCGAGACGCCCAGAATCAGCGCGAGCAGGGAGCCCACCGCCGCGACCACCGCGCCTACCTGGACGAGGGGGACCAGCCAGGCCGCGCCCGCGGCCCGGGCCGTTTCGACCAGGGGGGCGGCGCTCTGTGCGAGACGGTTCGGCCCCAGCGCCGAGAGTGAGGCCACGGCGACGACTGCGTAAACGGCCAGGGTGACGGTGAGCGCCAGCGGTATCGCCCGTGGAATGACGCGGGACGGGTCGCGCACCTCCTCGCCCAGCGTCGCGATGCGCGCATAGCCGGCGAACGCGAAGAACAGTAGACCCGCCGCCTGAACAACCCCACCGGTCGTCGTGCCGGTCGGGCGGAGTCGATCGGCGTCGGCGGCCGGGGAGGCGAGCGCGGCGACGCACACCGCCGCCAGCACGGCGAGCACCGCGGCGACGACGATGCGGGTCAGCCAGGCCGACTTCTGCACGCCGGCGTAGTTCACCGCGGTCAGTGCGATCACCGCCGCGACGGCCACCGCGTGCGCCTGCGCGGGCCAGACGTAGAGGCCGACGGTCAAGGCCATGGCCGCGCATGACGCGGTCTTGCCGACGACGAAGCCCCACCCGGCCAGGTATCCCCAAAAGTCTCCCAACCGTTTTCGGCCATAGACATAGGTGCCGCCCGACGCGGGGTAGCGCGCCGCGAGCCGCGCCGACGAGGTGGCGTTGCAGTAGGCGACCACCGCGGCCAACGCGAGGCCCAGCAGCAGTCCCGAGCCTGCGGCACGCGCCGCGGGTCCCAGCGCCGCGAAAATCCCTGCGCCGATCATCGAGCCGAGGCCGATCGCCACCGCATCGAAAACCCCTAGGCTGCGGCGCAATTCGCCGCCGGCGGGAGGGGTGCTCACCCGAGTGGGTCGTTCCGGCGCACCCCGCGATACATGCCCCAGCGCACGATCCACGGCATCACCACGCGCTCGACCGACCAGGACGGGAAGCGGAAGGCGTGGCCGGTGGGCAGGAAGACCTCCAGCCCGTTGGGTTGGATGCCCACCAGCGAACCCCACCGCCGTGTCGGCGCCCGGAAGGCCCGTAGCGGCCGGCCGGCGAAGTCGGCGAGGACATTGCGCGCCACCAGGGCGTCGCCGCGGTTACGGGCGGAGCTGCGCAAGGGATCGGTCGCCGCGACGTCGCCGACCGCGAACACACCCCGGTGGCCGGGGACGCGCAGCTCCGGGGTGACGCGCACGAACCCACGCTCATCGAGCAATTCCGCCGGCAGCCAGCCGGTGTTGGGCCGCACCCGCCCGATCGCCCACAGCACCGCGTCGGCGTCGGCCGGGGGTTGCCCGGTGCTCCAGTGGACCGGCCCGCTGGTGAGTTCGTCGCCGGCGAACCCGTCGGCCACCACCGCGCGGTGTCCGGGATGCACGCCGACGCCCAGCCGAGTCAGCCGGTCGCGGATGCGCTGCCATATCCGTGGATGGTGCCCCTCGAGAGCCGACTCGCCGGGGAAGTACAGGTCGATCCGCTTGTCCGGCCACGTGGTTGCCATGTTGAGGGCGCTGCTGACCGCCGCCGCCCCGCCACCCACCACGACCACCGATGCGGCGGCGGCCAGCCGGTCGTGCGCGGAGCGCAGTCCCGCGCCGATGTCGTCGGCCGACTGCAACGTCGGCTGGCGCCAAAATCCGTTGCTGACTCCGGTCGAGATGATCAGCGCGTCGTACGCCTCGGTGAGGGCCGCGCCGTCCTCGGTTCGGCCGAAGACGGTGTGGGCGGCCAGGTCCAGTCCGGTCAGCGTGGCCTGCACGGTGCGAACGCCGTCGAGGCGGCGGAACCGGTCGAACGGGATCCAGTAATCGCGGGCCCAGTCGTGCGGGCGCGAGAGCCGGACGCCGAGCTCCTGGCCGCTCACCAGCGCGGGTTTGGCCGAGATGCCGACGACGTCGGCATGCCGGGACAGCCGAATCGCCGCGAGGACGCCCGCGTCCCCGAGCCCGGCGACGATGACACGCTTACGGTTCATCCCCGCTATCCTGCCCTGCATGGTCGGCGGTCTGGGGGAGTCCCCGGTTGTTCCGCGCCCACGGCTGGGCCGCGCGCTGCGCGCCGCGGTGCGTGCGTCGGCGCCTCGGCCCGCCGCTGCCCGGCGCGCCGCCGCCGACTTCGACAAGGGCTTGATTTCGGCGGTCATCGCCGAAATCCGGTGGTCGTTCACCGCGCCGCGCACCTGGCTGATGGGTGTGGTGGCCAACGTGATCTTCGCCGCCGGCTGGTTGCTGGTGCAGCCGCTGACTCTCGGCCGTCACCACGATTGGGTGATCCTCGTGGGCACCTACTTCTCCTCGTGGGTCCTGGCCGATGTCACCACCACCAATTTCTTGGGCGCCGACCATTACCGGATCATTCGGGGTTTATCGGGCGGGGTCCCGTTCTGGAGGATTCTGCTGATCAAGAACCTCGCCCTGCTCGCGATCGTCGGGCTGCCCACCCTGGCCGCCGCGGTTGCGTTGACGCTGTGGTTGGAAACGCCTGGGCGGCTGGGCATTACGATCCCCACCGTCGCGGTGCCCATCGTGTCCTGGCTAGGTGTCGGCAATCTCATCTCGGTGCTGCACCCGGTCAGCACCGAGCCGCTGATCCGGCGCTGGCGCCAACGCGGCGATTTGCGCCGCACCCTCAGTTGGGTGCTGGCCCTGACACTGCCCTATGCGCTGTACTACGTGGCCGATCCGATGAACGGCGTGGAGCACCGCGTGTTGTGGAAGCAGGCGCCCGCCCTGATCTGGCCGGTATTCGGGCGCGAAACGAAAAGCTTTGTCCACCTTGCCATCGCCGTCACCGTGTGGATCGCCGGTAGCGTCGCCGCGGTGTATTGGGTGCGCAGGCGCGGGTTGCAGATCCGCTAGGACACCTGGGGTTTGATCTCTTCGATCACCCACTGCGCGTAATCGAGGTATTCGTCCACGCCTCCGACGGCCGGGACGGGAACCGCGGTCACGGTCACGCCCTGCTCGGCGAGCCAGTTCAACCGGTCAACGATGTGTGCGGCGCTCATGCCCGGCCGGTCGGTCGCGCGGCGCGCGACGTGTCCTTCGCCGACCCGGTTGGTGCCCAGCCCGTGCATCACCTCGAATTGCCGTCCGTCGTACGCGCTTTGAGACTTGATGTAGTCGAGCTTCTGAGCGATCTGTTCGGGTGGCGTGAGAAACGGCCACCACCCGGAGCCGAAAGTGGCCGCCCGGCGCAGCGCGGCGTCCGCGTCACCGCCGATCCAGATCGGAAGATGGGGCTTCTGAACGGGTTTCGGCTCGAAGGCGATGTCGGCGAACGACACGTATCGACCTTCGAATCGCGGCGTGTCGCTGGTCCACAATTCGACGATGGCCGCCAGGTATTCGTCGGCGATGCGGCCCCGCTCCCCGAAGGGCACCGAGAGCAGTTCGAACTCGCGGGCCAGCCACCCGACTCCGAACGTCACCATCATCCGGCCCCCGCTCATCCAGTCCGCGGTGGCCAGCGCTTTGGCCAGCACGATGGGGTGCTGCAGAGGCAAGATGGTGACGCACGAGTTGATGGCCACCCGCTCGGTGGCACCGGCGATGAAGGCCTGCGCGGTCGTCGAGTGTAGATAGTGCGGCCCGGACAACTCGACGTGATCGGTGGGAATGACGAAATGCTCGGGCACCGCGATCATGTCGTAGCCCCACCGGTCGGCGCATTGCATCATGCGGCGCTGTTCTGGCCCGCTGACGGCGGCCTCCCAGGGCTGCGTAATCGCCTTGAGGCGCAGCAGGTGCGGAACGGGGAAGGCGAATTTCACGGGCGTCCCAGCCAGCGGTCCATGTCCTCCAATCTAGGGGGCGGTGTTGCTAACCTGGCAACATGGACTCCGAAACGGACCCTGCCAGCCAAAAGCTGACCAACGCGACCCTCGCCGCCACCAGTTGGGCGCTGCTGGGCATGATGTCGTACGAAGAGGAAGTCTCGGGCTACGACCTCAAGAAGTGGATCGACTGGAGCGTCGACCTCTATTACTGGAGTCCCTCGTACAGCCAGATCTACACCGAGTTGAAGAAGCTGGAGTCGCTGGGATTGGTGACATCGCGTGTCGAACGCGACGAGGGTACCCGCAGCCGCCGGCTCTACAAGATCACGCCGGCAGGCATGGACGCCGTCACCGCCTGGACCAACGACGCGCCCGTCGACCCCCCGGTGCTCAAACACTCTGTGCTGCTGCGGGTTACGTTCGGCCACCTGAGTAACCCGGCTAAGCTCAAGGAATTGCTGCAGGAGCACGTGGCGTACGCCGAATCCAGACACCGCAAGGCCGTCGAGGACGCCGAGGGAGCGGAGGCGGAGCCCGCGTGGGCGTACTCGGTCCTCGCGCTGCGCTGGGCGGCCAAGTACTACGCCGCCGAACGCGAATTCGCGTTGGAGATGATCAAGGAGATCGACGAGGCCGACGCGGTCCTGCAGAAGGCCGCGAAGGGTGGTTTGGGCAAGCCACGCCCGACGCCGGGGTATTGGCGTGAGGTCGAAAAGCAAGTTCAGGCCAAGCGCGAAGTGGATTAGTGCTGACGGTGGCGACCGGTTAGTCCCGCCACGAAATCCCTTGCATCACTTGTGTTTCAGTGGCCCCTGGCCGCCGCTTCTTGTCGGTGGCTACGGCTAGTTTCGGGGTATGGGTTCGAGCGATCAGCAGGATGTCGATGCGGTGTTCGACGCGCTCGATGCCGCCTGGGATCGAGCCTGCGCGCTGAACCTCGACGCGCTCAGCCCGCAGCAGCAGCTGGCGGTGTTGCGGCGCTGCGAAAAGCAGCGCCGACGCATCCCGGCCGTCGAGCATCCGCTGATCAATTCCCCTGTCCGCCAAGCACCGTCGGTGGAGCTGGGCGGCTCAGTGGTCCATGCCCTCGCCGAGGCGACACTGATCAGCCGCACCGAAGCCTCCCGCCGCATCAAAGAGGCGCGCGATCTGGGCCCGCGACACGGCCTGACCGGCGAACCGCTGGACCCAGTGCTGGCCGCCACCGCGGCCGCCCAACGCGAAGGCACGCTGGGCGCAGGTCAGGTCGCGGTGATTCGTAAGTTTCACCGCGCCCTGCCCGGCTGGGTGGACACGGCGACCCGCGAGCAGGCCGAGGCCAAACTCGCCATGGAGGGAACCCGGTATCGGCCCGAGCAGCTCGGAAAGCTGGCCGATGTCCTGGCCGATTGCCTCAACCCAGATGGCACCTTCACCGACGAGGACCGGGCCCGCCAACGCGGCCTGACGCTGGGCAAGCAGCAAGCCGACGGCATGTCGGCGTTGCGCGGCTGGCTCACTCCCGAGGCGCGCGCCACGTTCGAAGCCGTCTTGGCCAAACTCGCCGCCCCGGGCATGTGCAATCCCCTCGACGACACGCCGTGCGTCGATGGCGCGCCCACCCAAGAGGCCATCGAGCGTGATGCGCGATCGGCGGCCCAGCGCAACCACGACGGGCTGCTGGCTGCCCTGCGCGCCATGCTGGCCTCCGGAGAGTTGGGGCAGCACAACGGGTTACCGGCCTCCATCGTCGTGACCACGACGCTGGCCGAGCTGGAATCCGCCGCGGGGCGCGGGTTGACCGGTGGGGGCGCCATCCTGCCGATGAGCGACGTGATCCGCCTGGCCCGTCACGCCCATCACTATTTGGCGATCTTCGACAAGGGCAAGGCGCTAGCGCTGTATCACACCAAGCGCCTGGCCTCACCTGGGCAGCGAATCGTGTTGTACGCCAAGGACCGCGGGTGCAGCTCCCCGGGCTGCACCGTGCCCGGCTACTACTGCGAAGTCCATCACGCCACCGACTACGCCAAGTGCCACACCACCGACGTCAACGACCTCACCTTCGCCTGCGGCCCCCACCACCGCCTGCTACGCCCCGGCGGCTGGACCACCCGCAAAAACGCCCAAGGCGATACAGAGTGGAAGCCACCACCCGAGCTCGAACGCGGACAACCCCGCACCAACACCTTTCATCACCCCGAGAAGCTGCTGCGCGACGGAGACGACGAAGACGGCTAGTGCTGATGGCGGCGACCCGCCGCGCTCGCCGCATCCCGCCCCGCGATGTAGCCGTACACCAGCCCCTGCGCGATCGTCGCTCCCGCGCCCGGATACGTCGTCCCGAACGCGTTGGCGGCGGTGTTGCCGATCGCGTACAGCCCGCCGATCGCGCGGCCGTCTTCGCGCAGCACCCGCGCACGCTCGTCCGTGTTCAGTCCGCCGCAGGTGCCCAGATCGGACAGCACCATTTTCACCGCGTAGAACGGGCCGTTGACCAACGGGCGCAGGTTGGGGTTGGGCTTGATGGTCGGGTCACCGTAATAGCGATCGTAGGCGCTGCGGCCCCGGCCGAAGTCGGGATCCTCACCGGCAGCGGCATTTTGATTGAAGCGTGTCATCGTCGCAAAAAACTCCGAGACGCCAACGCCGATCCGTGCGCCCAGATCGGTCAAAGTGTCGGCCCGCACCGCGATCCCGGCGTCATACCACGCCTGCGGGATGCGCATCCGCGGAAACAGTTCGGCACCAAAGACATAACTGTTGCGGTACTGCTGGTCGAAGACGATCCACATCGCCTCGACCGGGCTGCCGGCCCGCTCCAGCTCGAGCAACCGCTGACCGAAGGACATGTAATCCGCCGCTTCGTTGGCGAATCGGCGGCCGTTCTGATCCACGATCAGACAGCCCGGCAGTGACCGCTCGGCCAACATCACCGCCGGCGCCTTGCCGGGCAGCGGCGCGACGGCGGGGAACCACCACGCCTGATCCATCAGGTCGATGTCGGCGCCGATTTCCTGGCCCGCTCGGATCCCGTCGCCGGTGTTGGCGGCGGCACCGAGACTGAGGTTGGCGCCCAACGATTCCGACTGGAATTTCCACCGCATGTCCATGCGGTGGTCGAAACCACCGGTCGCCAGCACGACGCCCCGCCGCGCGGTGATCGTCACCTCGCGGCCGTCGTGCTCGACGACGGCGCCGGTCACGCGGTCGCCATCGCCGGCGAGGCGCGCGAGCGTTGTGCCGGTCCACACCGGGATGCCGGCGCGCAGCACCCCGGTGAACAGCCCGGCCATCAGGCCCTGACCGCCCGCGGCGTAACGCCGGCCCACCATACGGCCGGCCAAGCCCTGCGCCAGGCGCTTGCCGTAGACCGGAATTCCCTTGCGCGGCATGCGGGCCACCAGATTCATCCACCGGTAATCGGCGCCCGTCGTCGGCATCGGGACGGTGACCTCCATCAGGCCGGGCTCCAACCTCGTGCGGTACTCGCCCAGCAGGGAGGTGTCGAACGGGCGGCACTCACAGGTTCGCCCGGCGGGGCTGCCGCCCGGCTCCTCGGGGTGGTAGTCGGAATAGTCGCGGGCCCAGAACAACCGCAGCGGCGTCGCGCGGCGCAGCATGTCCACCGTCGCGGACACGTTCGCCACGAACGCCGCCGACCGTTGCGCGGGCGCCGAACCGCAGACCACCGCATCCAGGTAGGCGCCGGCGCGTTCGGCGGTGTCTCCGGCGTGCGCTTCGGCCAGCACCGGGCTGGCCGGCAGCCACAGCGCGCCGCCGGACCGGGCGGTCGAGCCGCCCACGTACGACGACTTCTCCACGATCAGCACCGACAATCCCGATTCGTGGGCCGCCAGCGCCGCGGCCATGCCGGTGCCCGAGCCGACGACGAGCAGGTCGACGCACGCGTCGGCCACGGAAAGTCCGGCGGGAATCGTCGCGCTGTGCGTCGTCACGTCCGCAACGGTAGGCCGAGGAGGGAAGCCACCGGAAGCTCCGTCCTGATGAGTGGAACAAGGGGGTCCCGCGGCGCGGTCCGGGGGAGTTAAATCGGGCTCATGACGTCGCAGATCGAGGCTGACGAAATTCGGTTCATCGAAGCGCAGGCCGCGCCGACGCGGTTCGCCCGCGGATGGCACTGCCTGGGGCTGACCAGGGATTTCGGTGACGGCAAGCCCCACGCGATCAACGCCTTCGGGCAGAAACTCGTCGTCTTCCGCAGCGGGGACGGGAACATCAGCGTGCTGGACGGATACTGCCGGCACATGGGCGGCGACCTGTCCCAGGGCGAGGTCAAGGGCAACGAGATCGCCTGCCCGTTCCACGACTGGCGCTGGGGCGGCGACGGGCGCTGCAAGCAGGTGCCGTACAGCCGGCGCGCGCCCAAACTGGCCCGCACCCGAGCGTGGATCACGCTGGAGCAGGACGGCATGTTGTTCGTGTGGAACGATCCGGAGGGTAAACCGCCACCGCCGGAGGTGACGATCCCGCGCATCGAGGGCGCCACCAGCGACCAGTGGACCGACTGGCACTGGTACACCACCGTCGTGGGAAGCAACTGCCGCGAAATCATCGACAACGTGGTGGATATGGCGCACTTCTACTACATCCACGGCGCGTTGCCCACCTACTTCAAGAACATCTTCGAGGGGCACGTCGCGACGCAGTACATGAACGGCGAGGGCCGTCCGGACATGGGCGGCACCGAAGGCGCGCAGATGCTGGGCAACACGTCGGTGGCGTCCTACTACGGTCCGTCCTTCATGATCGACGACCTGACGTATCACTACGAGCACGGCGACGCCAAGACGATTCTCATCAATTGCCACTATCCAATCGATGCGAATTCCTTTGTGCTGCAATACGGCATCATCGTGAAGAAGTCGGAGACGATGCCTTCGGACGAGGCGATGCAGACGGCGGTCAAACTCGGCGACTACGTCAAGCTCGGTTTCGAGCAAGACGTCGAGATCTGGCGGCACAAGGCACGCATCGACAACCCGCTGCTGGTCGAGGAAGACGGCCCCGTCTACCAGTTGCGGCGCTGGTATCAGCAGTTCTACGTCGACGCTGCCGACGTGCAACCGGACATGGTGGACCGCTTCGAATTCGAGCTCGACACCACCCGGCCCTACGAGGCGTGGATGAAAGAGGTCGAGGCCAACATCGCGGCCCGGGCCTGATGACGCTGAGATCGCCGGTGCGAGCGGACAATCGGCTCGAAGAGATGCCGATGGTGCCGGTGGTGTGCACTAATTGTGGTGCGCGGGTGCTGGCCCGCAAGAGCAGCTGGAATCAGACCAGCGTGCAGTGGAACGCCGATGCGACGCAACGGTGTGTCGAGCGCGCCGACGCGCGCAAGATTGCGACACCGGGCGGCCGGGGCGTCTTCATCGTGTGTTCGGCGCTGAGCGCGTCGATCGTGGACGCGGTGCGCCGCGGAGATTTGGCTGTGGTCGACGAAACGGATTGCGCACCAGGATAATTTCGGATCGCCTATCCCCGCGGGATCTCATCCGTGTGACGGGGGCAGTACGAGTAGATGCTCTGGGCGACGAAGAAACCGGTGTGAAACTCGGGCAAGCCGCTGCTGGCCAGCACTTCGTGCATCACCTGCAGGGGCGTATCGCCGGCGTCGAGCCGGGCGCAGACGTATTGAGCGGCTTCGATCGCGTGTCCGGCCGAAGATTGGTCGATGATGCCCTGTTCCTCCAGGGCCGCCAGAAATCTCTGGTCGGTGGTGTCGGCATGGGCGACCGGCGCCGCCGCCAACAGGGCGACGGATGTGGCCCCCGCGGTGAGAAGCAGGCGGGCACAACGCCTATCGCAGTGACGAAAGGTCATCGGTACCGCGGTGTGATGAATACGCCCTCGGCTTCAACCGTGACGCCGTCGGCGTTTCTGAGGTGGCCGGTCGCATACGTCTTGCTACCGTCGATCCGCTCCACCCGGGCCTCGGCTCGCAGCGCGCCCAATCGGGTGGGACGCAGATAGCGCACGGTGATGGTGCCGGTGTAGGCCGGCTTACCCGGCCGATGAGCCGTCGCACCTAACACATGATCCAGGATCAGGGCACACATTCCACCGTGCACATGACCGGGCGGTCCCTCGTAGCCGGCGCCGAGGTGAACGTCGGCACGCACGCCGCCCACCTCGTCGTGCTCGATGATTAGGGGCGGGGCGATCGCGTTACGCAACCCGACGGCAACATTGCCCCAAACGATATTTGCACCTTCGGAATTCGTGCGCACACCAAACGACCCAGGCATCAGTCGCGTGCTGAGCAAATCGACGGTTTGGTCGACCAGAGCCAGAGCACGCGCCACGACGGCGTCGTCGGCCTCGCTGCGAATCGTGACATCGATCAGTCGTCGCACCGACTGCGTGAGCTGTTCGCGGATACCGATCATGCGAGCGCGAAGGCGCTGATCGGCGCCTCCTGGGGGTAAACGGCGGGTCCGCCCAGGTCGTAAGCGGCGTTGAGCGCGCCGATGAAGGCCGCGTCGTGCAGCGGTTCACTGGGAATGTCGAGCCTGATCCCTCTGGTTTTGAGGTCGTCGACCATCATGTCGATGGCCCGCTCGACGGTCAGGTCGTCGGAACCCTCCATGTTCTTCTTCAGCTCGTCGAAGTCGGCGAACACCTCGGCCGACCAGTGCACCAGGAAGCGCAGCTCGTCGGTGTGGTGGCGCGCGATGACGTGCTCACCGTTCTTCAGCAGCCAGTCATCGCGGTCGTCAGGGTCGCCGGTGAACACGGTGTCGAACGCCAATCCGGGCGGAATCTGTTGCTGTAGCGGGCCGTTCGCTTCGCCGCGGTGCACCATCATCTCGTTCTGCACGACGACGCCGCGGTTGTAGATCGGCGGCAGGACTCGCTTGGGAGCCCTGAGCGGCCCTTCGGGCCAGTACGTGAAGCCACTACTGCCATCCAGCGAAAACCAGGTGATGACCTGGGCCATCTTGATCAGGTAGTCCGTGAAGAGGCCGGATTTGCCCATGACGCTGGTGAGCCAGGTCGGCGCGTTCTCGTGCCGCACGCCGCGGAAGCTCGGCGAATCCAGGTGTCCCGGATCGCGATTGGCGCACGGTCCGTTGATGTTGAACAGCATCAGCTGTGGTTTGGCGTACTCGGCGTTCCAATAGTCTTTGGCCAGCTCCAGGAATCGCGCGTTGTAGAAGCAGTCGTGCAGCTGAGGGTAGAGCACCGCGCCGTGATTGGCCAGGTAGCCGCGGAACGTCGGGGTCAGGAAGAGGTCCAGCGACGGCGTGAACCCCTCGGGGAAGGCGCCGCTCATGGTGGCGATCAGTTCGTCGGCGGACGCGAAGTGTTGCGCGATGATCAGCTTCCATGGCCCCTCGGTGCGCACGACGTCAAGGAGTCGTTCCCGCTGATCGTCGGTGTAGACGTCCGCGATTTCTCGGGGCGGTGCGGCGGGGCGCAGGATGTCGGACAACTCTGTCCGCCGCTCGTCGGTCAGCATCGAGGTCTCCTTCGGCGTGGCGCTCGATCGGGTTGCTGTCGATCTTGGTCGGATTGGCACGGCGACGGGTCACCCATGTCCGGTGATCGGGAGGAAGTTGCAAACCAAACGTCAAAAGGGGAGCGGATGCGCGAATTTCGCCCTGAGCAGCGCGCCGATCTCGGCCAGCGCGAGGCCGGCCCGCGCCACAGTTTCCGAACGCATCAGAAAGCCGTGATACACACCGGGATAACGAGTGACGGTGGTCTGCACGCCGGCACCCCGCAACCGCTCCGCGTACCGTTCTCCCCAGTCGCGGATCGGATCGACGGAAGCGGTCGCCACGATCGCCGCTGGGAGGTGGGACAGGTCGGTGGCATACGCCGGCACGAGATAGGGATGATCGGGCGGACCGGTTCCCGCATCCGCGAGTTCGTGCATGTAATGGATGTCGTCGAGGCTCAGCATGGGCGCCGAGTCCAGCGTCGCGAGCGACGGCACCGTCATGTCTCGATCCAGGCCCGGGTACAACAACACCTGGCAGAACAATGGCGGACCGCCTCGATCACGGGCAGCCAGGGCGACGGCCGCGGCCAGCGCGCCACCCGCGCTGTCGCCGATCACCCCGATTCGGGTTGGGTCCAGCCGCAATTCGGTGGCGTTCGCTGCGACCCAGGCGGTCGCGTGGAACGCGTCGTCGAATTGTGCTGGCGGTGGGGCTTCGGGGGCGAGGCGGTATTCGACGGCGACGATGGTTGCACCGGACGCCTGGGCGAGATTGCGGGCCAGCGGCTCGAAGGAATGGTTGGACCCCAGCACCATGCCACCGCCGTGGAAATAGACCAATGCCGGCGCATCGAGGTCTCGGGTCGGCCGGTAGACGCGCAGTGCGAGCTCGCCATCAGGGGCGGTGATCGCGTGGTCGGTCACCTCGGCCATGTCGGGCATCGGTGGCAGTGGCATTGATTCGAGGGAATCGCGCACCATCGCAAGGCCTCGTTGCCGCATCGGCGCGACGGGGCCTAGGGACGCCACCCTGGCAGCGGCGTCGGGGTCAAGGGGCGGCACGCTCATTCTTGTGCGGGATGGAAGTTCTTGGGTGGGATGAAAGCGGCGTTCGGTGCTCAGCGTCGGTGGCCGCTGTGCCGCAAGCACATTGGCTCGTTCGAGCATCGCATTGCCCACGAATTCGGGTTGAGTGAGCAGATAGAACCGCCCTTCGGCGGCCTGCTCGAACACCACTTCGGCGGCCGCGAATGGATCCATGGCATCGGCCTTGATGTCGAGCATCGCCGAGCGCTGAGACTCTGCCGCGGCGCGGCCGCTCGCGTCGTCGCCGTCGACCCCGCCCGCCGACTCGAAGATGTTGGACACCACCGCGCCCGGCAGCACGGCCTGGACGTGGATGTGATGGTCGTGCCCGGCGGATTGAACCTCAAGATGCAGGCATTCGGTCAACGCGAGCACCGCGTGCTTACTCATGATGTACGGCGCCTGCAACGGAATCGACACCACCGCGCCCACCGACGACAGGTTCCACACCCACGCCTGCTCGGCGGCGGCCATCATTCTGGGCAGGAAGGCCCGCACACCGTGGAAGACGCCGCTGATGTTGATGTCGATCACGCGCTGCCAGTTGGCGAGGGGCGTGTCCCAGAGATAGCCGAATTGTTCGACGCCAGCGTTGTTCACCAGTAACCGCACCGCGCCGACGTCACGGTAGGTCATTTCTGCCAGCGCCTGCATCGCGTCGTGATCGCGAACGTCGCACACCACGTCGAGCGCCGAGCCCCCCGCGGCGCACAGCTCGTCGCGCAGCGCGGCAACGGCATCGGCGTCGACGTCCGCTAGCACCAACGTCATCCCCAACCTGCTGGCGTGTCGCGCCAGGCCGGCACCGATGCCGGCGCCGGCACCGGTGATGACCGCGACGCCGCCGGAGAACATTTCGTGGGCGTTCACCGGTTACGACACGGCGGCACTGCGGGCGGAGTGCTCAGACAGCGGGACCGAATCGGTGGTGTCGAGAACAATGTCCATCTCGGTGAACTCCAGCCCGTCGGCGCCGCGGCGCACGCCGACCTTCGCCACGCCGCTGGACACGGCAAACGGTACGAAGTTCGCGGTCTGATTGACGAAGATGTAGAACCGCGCGTGGGTGATGTCACCCTCGGTACCCGTGCGGTGCACGTTGGTGGCGTGGTGGCGCAGCGGGTACGGACTTTGGTTGCGATGCTCCGACAGCCATTCCATGACGGCGCCGCGGCCGTGCAACTCGGGCGACATCAGTTCCTCGAATGGGCTTGTGCCCGAATCGCTTCGGGTCACGTAGCGCACGTTCTCGGCGTAGCGTGCTGCCAGTTCGTCGTAGTGTGCCTCGTCGTAGTGGTACCAAAAACCGGCGATGAACTCCTGCAGGTCCGACAGCGCGATGTCGTTGCTCATGGCATCAGTCAACTCCGGGTGAGGCCATGCAGACACCGGACTGCCCGGTCAGTGGAACACGGCCCGCCCAACCCGCTCGCACGCTCCGATACTCAGTGCCATGACCTCCGCCACTGAATCGACGGCGCCGCCCGGTTCGGCCACGCTCGATCTAGAGGAGCTGCGGGCGAACCTCGGCCAGGCCGACCCTGGCGTGCTGGTCGCAGTCCTGACTCAGCTGACCGGCGACTCCTCGGTGATCGAGAAGTTCGGGCCGAAGATTTCCCACGTCCCGGATCCCCCGGAGCGGGCCGGCGTCACCGACGACGACACGACGGAGGAATTGGTGAGCGCGCTGGTTGCCGCCCTGGCCGAAAGTCGGCGAGCGAGTGCACCGCCCGTGGATGATCCCGAACTGTTCAGGCGCTTGCTTCCGCTGGCGTTGGGCTCGGAGGTGGACGACGAGTTCGTTCCACTGCTGTTCGAGCAGGGCGGCTTTCGACTCGCGCGGCCGACGCTGCCGCAACGAGTACCGATCCCTGAATCGACGAACGTGGTCATCATCGGTGCGGGAATCGCCGGCATCATCGCTGCGCTGGCGGCCGCCGAAGCCGGGGTCGACTACGAGATCATCGATCGCAACGACGAAGTCGGGGGAACATGGTTGACCACGACCTACCCCGGCATCGGGGTCGACACCCCCTCGGCGTACTACTCGTTGTCGCGCGAGGTGAATCCCGAATGGACGAGCTACTATCCGCAGGGAGCCGAGTACCAGGCCTAT
This sequence comes from Actinomycetota bacterium, assembly GCA_036338755.1. Taxonomy (GTDB): domain Bacteria; phylum Actinomycetota; class Actinomycetes; order Mycobacteriales; family Mycobacteriaceae; genus Mycobacterium. Next base: position 28,109 of record JAYZBN010000040.1, read on the forward strand.
CTCGTTGCGTTGGCCGACAAGCACGGACTGCGTGAGCACATACGATTCGGCACCGAGGTGACGGCCCTGTGGTGGGATGAGGACCGCGCCCATTGGCAGGTCCACTCGGTCGACCGCGACGGTAACCATGACGTCACTCACTCGCGGGTGGTCATCACCGCCGCTGGCTACCTCAACAGGCCGCGGTGGCCGGACCTACCGGGCCGGGAGGCGTTCGCGGGCACCAGCGTTCACTCCGCGCGGTGGGACACATCGCTAGACCTCACGGGCAAGCGGGTGGCGATCATCGGTGCCGGCTGCACGGCGGTGCAGATCGTTGACGCCTGTGTGGACGAAGTCGGGCACCTCACCGTGTTTCAGCGCCAGCCGCACTGGGTGGCGCCGCGCAGGCGGCTGACCGACGACGTACCCGAGTACCGCCGCTATCTCGGCCGTCACCTTCCGCATTACGCCAAGTGGCACAGGCTGAAGTCCTATTGGGGCACGGCGGACAACAACTATCCGGTGATCCTACGTGACCCGGAGTGGGCGGAAGCGCATCTATCCATCTCGCCCGCGAACGACGTGCTTTTGCGTATGTGTCTGGACTACATCCACGCAACCTTTGGTTCGGGAACTGAGCTGGCGAAGAAGGTGACGCCGGATTTTGCCCCCTACGGCAAGCGAATCATCCGTGACCCGGGTGGTTACTACCAGGCTCTGACCCGTGAGCATGTCGAGGTGGAAGCCAGCGAGCCGGCCGCGGTCAACGCCAAAGGCATTGTCACGCAAGACGGTAGGCAGATCGATCTCGACGTGATCATCTATGCCACCGGTTATCACCTTGATTTCTTGTCCACCATCGATATTCGCGGCCGCGGCGGGCGCAAGCTCACCGACGAGTGGGGTGACAGCCCCCGTGCCTACCGCGGGGGCACCGTGCCCGGCTTTCCCAACCTGTTCATCAACTCGGCCCCGAACTACAGTCCCGGTCACGGAGCCGGCGCCAATTTCTCGATGGAAGTGCTGTCGCACTACATCATCGAATGTCTGCAACTGATGGCGCTGCGCGGCGCGACGACGATGGAGGTCACACAACAGGCCTACGACGACTATGTGGCCGCGATCGACGAGGCCATGGCCGGTACGGTGTGGTGCCACACCCCGAATGCGCACACCTATTACCGGTCCGGCTCGGGGCGCGTCGTGGTGGCGACTCCGTACCGGCTGGTCGACCTCTGGCATGAACACCGAGCGCCGATCGAAGAGCATTTCGAGTTTCGATGACCGAATTACTCTCCGGTAGAACGGCTTTGGTGACCGGCAGTAGCCGCGGGATCGGCCGGGCGATCGCGCAGCGACTGGCCGCCGAGGGCGCCACGGTCGCGGTGACGGCGCGAAACCACACACCCTCGCAATCCACCCGGGCGGGGTTCGCTGCGGTACTGCCCGGAACGATCGATGAGACGATCGCCCTGATTGAGGACGCCGGAGGCTCGGCGTTCGGGCTGGACGTCGACATCGAGGACGACGGCGCCCGTGCCGGTCTGATCGACCGGGTGCTCGACCGCACCGGCCGTATCGACATCCTGGTCAACAACGCGGGCTTCGCCGACTACGCGGTGATCGAAAAGATGGGTCTGGAGACATTCGACCGTACCGTGGAGCACTACCTGCGCACGCCTTTCGTCCTGACGAAAGCCGCAGTGCCCCATATGCGCAAGCAAGGCGCGGGCTGGATCGTCAACATCGGGTCGGTGACCGGGGTGGCGCCGGTGAGGCCGTACCGCGACTACAACAAGACGTCGGGCGACGTGGTCTACGGGTCCGTGAAGGCCGCGTTGCACCGCTTTACGCAGGGTGTCGCGGCGGAACTGCTCGACGCCAACATCGCGGTCAATTGTGTGGGCCCATCGACGGCGGTGCGGACACCCGGTGCGGCCCAGTTGATTCCCGACTCGTTTCCTACCGAACCCGTGGAATACCTGGCCGAGACCGTGCTGGCGATGTGTCATCTTCCTGCGGCTGAGCGCACCGGATTGGTCGCCTTCAGCCTGCACTATCCGTGGTCGCAGCGGTTGCGAGTTCGCACTCTGGACGGCAAAAGTGAGCTACCTGCGCTGCGGCCACCGACGACGGCCAATCCGAACATCCTGCCTGCGGGGGTTTAGCCGGATTCAGCTCAGCACCGGGTCGGTGATCGCGCAGAAGCTGTGGCACACCGGGTTCCGGACGATGACCTCGGGGCACTCGGGATCGAACCAGCGGTCCACGACCGCCCAGTGGATCGGATGCATCAGGTACGGGCCCATCAGCCCTTCGACGTCGGTGAATTCCTGCTCGAACACGTGGGTCCACTCCTGAATCCCGATCGCTTGCTCGACACGGCTCAGCTGCCAGGCGGTGATCGTCTTGACATACCGCGGCATTAAGCGCAGCTCGTCTTCGAAGCGCGCGATGGTGTCGGCGGCGGTGCCGGGACGCACACACAGCAGCAGTGCGCGATAGACGGTGCCGGTTGCGCCGCTGCACGAAGCCGCACCCGAATAGCAGGCGCCGTTGATGGCGGTGATCGCGGGATCCTCGAACAGGGCTGCGAAATCGGACTCGGCGGAATGCCATTGGCCTTCGGCGCCGAAGCGCAAATGCACCAGGACGTCGCCGCCGTTGCGTGTACCCGGCAGCGTCGGCTCGATGAGTTGGCATTGCGCCCCGGTGTTTGCGGCACCAGCGCGCACGGCGCTCAGGACCCGGTCGCGATCGTGCTCGACGACGTCGAGCAGCCGGGTCACGCTATACATCGCAAAGTCGATCGACGTCTGTGGCCGCCGCGGCCACGCTGCGCCCCCGCGTCTCGACGAGATCGCCGATGCCTTCCCACCATGGCCCCAGAGTCGGGTCCGGCCGGCCCTGCCACGTCATCTCCCACCAGGCCTGCAGGCTGGGCAGTGACCAGGTGACCGTCACGGTGTTGGTTTGATCGTCGAACCAGATCGGCGGGCTGACCAAGATGTTGCGCAGCCTCATACCGCGGTCGCGTGCGGCCGGCGCGTACTCGTTGAGGTAGGTGTCGACGAACTCCCTGGCACAACCGGGCCGCGTGACGACACGGTCGATGACGAAAATCTCACCGTTGGCCATATGCAAAGGGTATGGCGCTGTCTTGCGTTGGACACCGGTAAGTCCCGTCCATTGGGAGGCGCCGTGTACGAACGATGTTCATGCGTACTGCTTCATGCGTACTGCAAGGCGCGCGGCGGCACGGGACGCAGAGGACGCAATGGTTGCAGGGTTGGCGCAACCCGCCGCGGGCCGTCTTCGACATTGCGCCAGATGCCCATCGCCGTCATCCGGACGGGGGCGGCCAACCGCTGATCGAACATCATGCGCTTCATCGGGCCGCACACCGAGACCGCGGCGACTGCCTCGCCCGGACTGCCGATCGGCGCTGCGATGCAACCGAATCCGGGCAGCGATTCCTCGCGTTCGAAGGCGACGCCGTGCGCGCGCACCCGGGACAACTCGACGGCCAGCTGCGAGCCGGTGGCGATCGAATACTTCGTTCTGCGCACCCGCAGATCCACCGGGGCATCCTCGTCACGGTAAGCCAGGATCGCCTTGCCGACGGCGGTGCAGTGCGCGGGCTGACGGCTGCCCACCCGCGTGGGTATCGGCGCCAGCGGCGAGTCGCCGACCTTGTCGAGGTAGACCACGTCGGGCCCGTCCAGAACCGCGAGGTGCACGACGAGCCCTGTGGCGCGGTGCAATTCGCCCAGCAGGGGACCGGCGGCGCGCACCAGGCGGTCCTGATGCACCGCCAGCGAGCCCAGCTCGACCAGTCGCATGCCCAACTCGTAGTCGCGGCCGCTGCGGCGCAGCCAGCGCAGCTGCACCAGGCGCTCGAGCATCCGGTGCGCCGACGAGCGCGGCAACCCGGTGCGCCGGACGATCTGGGCCAGGGTCAGCCGGCCGGGGCCCTCGAAGGCATCCAGGACGAGCGAGATGCGGTCGATGACCGCCGTGGGTGTGGCTGATTCCGCGGTCACTGGCATCCGGCCCTCCTGGCTAGAGCTATCTGGCTGGCATATTCCTATTAGGAATATCTGTTGTACCACACCGCTGTGGCCGCTGTCACATGGCGCGCAGACCGATATTGCCCAGCAGACACAAAAGCACCCGACACGCCGGGCGCACGGGTGCTTTTGTGTCTGCTGGCGGGGTCGGCGAGTCAGCCCTTGGCCGCGGAGCGGCCGGCGCGGCGGCCGTAGAAGCTGCCGTCACCCAGCGAGACGCCGCTGGCATAACCCCACGCGGCCAGGCCTGCGGTGCACCGCCCGGCGGCGAAGAGTCCCGGAATGGGTGCGCCGCTGACGTGCAGCACCTCGGCGTCCAGGGTGGTGGCCAGGCCGCCCAGGGTGAATCCGCCGGTGTTCTCCCGCAGGTCGACGGCGCCGATGGGGGAACCGATCGGCTTGATCCACTCCGGCTTCTTGTGCAGCAGCGGATCCTCGCCGCGCGCGGCGCCTTCGTTGTAGGCGGCGACGGTCGCCTGCAGCGAGCCGGTCGGCAGCCCCATATCCCGTTCCAGGTCGGCAACGGTATCGGCCACCCAGGTCGCGGGGCGCAGCATGAACTTCGGCGACCATGAGGCCATCGCCTCCTCCTGCGCGTCGCCGTCGATGATCAGATAGGCGACGTTGTCCTGCTGGTAGAGGGTGAGCTGCCCGATCCGGCCCGGGTAGGTGTCCTCGGCGACGTAGCGCTGACCGCGGCCGTTGACCAGGATGCCGCGCACCAGCTGCTGTGGGTCGATGAAGATCGCGACCTCGGTGGCGTCCATGTGGGCCAGGTCGGCGCCCAGGGCCTGCGCCATCCGGATCGCCTGCCCGTCGTGCTGCTCGATCGACGCGGCGGGCCGGCCGGCGATCCGCGGCGCGTAGCGCGCGACCATCGCGTCGTTGTAGGCGAAGCTCCCGGTCGCAAGCACCACCCCGGTGCGCGCCCGGATGCTCATCTCGGTGCCGTACCGGCGGGCGCGGATGCCGACCACCCGGCCGTCGGATTCGGTGATCAGCCGCTGCACCCGCACGTCGTAGCGCGCCCGCACGCCGGCCGCCGTCGCGGTTTCCACCAGGGGCTTCATCAGCATGTAGCCGGCGCTGGCCTCGCCCTGCTTCTTGTTCTGCATCTGCGGCACGTGCCCACGCGGCGCGGGGGAGGCAATGGTGTTGAACGGGAAGGAGTTTTCGCCGCCGCTGTACATCAGCCCCTGGTCGCCCATCGGCTCCCAGCCGGGTTCGGAGAAGAACTCCGCCTTGAACGGCACACCGCAGCCGACCAGCCATTCGAAGTGGGCGACGCTGCCGGCGCAGTAGTCGGCGATCCTGTCCTCGTCGGCGCCGGGGCCCATCGCGACGTTGAGGAAGGCCGCCATGTTGTCGACGGAATCGGTGAAGCCACAGGCATTTTGGATCGGTGTGCCGCCGCCGAGATAGATGAAACCGCCGGCCATCGATGCGGCGCCGCCCCAGGAGCCGGTGCGCTCCAGCACCAAGACGTCGGCGCCGGACCGGGCCGCCTCGACGGCCGCCGCCGCGCCGGCGATGCCGTACCCGGCGATGACGACGTCGGCCTCGTCATCCCACGAGGTGATCGACGACGCGGGGACCGGCGTCACGTCCGATTCGGTCACATCCGCATCGCTGCCGGCATTTCGCCGACCCACTGGTGGCCCCAGTAGCTGTCGGCGGTGATTTCCTCTGCGGTGTAATAGGTTTCGTTGACCCGCATGCCGTCGGTGCCGAATTCGATATCCCAGTCACCGGGTGCGCGGACGTAGAACGACACCATCTTGTCGTTGGTGTGGCGCCCGAGGGTGGACGACAGCTGAAATCCCTCGGCGTTGACCCGGTCGAGCGCCTGCCCCACCGCGTCCAGGGTGTCGACCTCCACCATGATGTGGACCAGGCGCGGGTCGCGCTGGTGTGCGGCCGGGACGATCGCCAGGCTGTGGTGGCGCTCGTTGATACCCAGGAACCGGACCCGCACCGGGCCGAACTCTTTGGGCAGCGGCACCCGGAACGCCCCGCGGGCGCGAAACCCGAGGACCTCGGTGTAGAAGTCGAACAGGCCGCCTGCGTCGGTGGCCGGCACCACCACGTGGCCCATGCCCTGGTCGCCGGTGACGAACTTCGCGCCGAACGGCGTGACGACCGGGCTGTGGTCGAGCACCGCGCCGTGGAACACCTCCAGCGTGGTGCCGGCGGGGTCCTCGAAGGTGATCACCTCTTCGACGCGGCGCGCCTCGGCATCGTCGGCGGACAACTGTTTGTACGCCACACCGGCGCCGTCGAGGGCTGCCTGCACGCGCAGCAGCGCCGGGTGGTCGCGCACTTCCCAGCCGACGGTCAGCACCCGGTCGGTCTCACCGGGCACCACGATGAGCCGGGCCGCCCGCTCGTCCATCCGCAGATACAGCGCCGACGGATCGGGCCCCTTGCCCTCCGCGAAACCGAGCACCCCGAAGGCGAACTGCCGCCAGCGGTCGATGTCGTTGGTCGAAATGGTGATGTAGCCCAGGCTTTTCAGGTCACTCACGGATGGGTCTCCTGCTCAGATCAGGGCCCGCAGCGGGCCCTCGGGCGGATCGATGCCGATCGAACTCAGCGCCGACGCGTGATACGTGGTGCCGGGGACATGGATGGCATGCATCTGGCCGACGTGCACATCACGCCAATAGCGTTGCAGCGGTTTGTCCATGCGCGCGGCATTACCGCCCGAGCGGGCGAAGATCTCGTCGACCGCGGACACCGCACGCCACACCGCGCGCACCTGCGTTCGGCGCCCGGCCGCCCGGTCGGCGAACGACACCTCCTTGCCGGCCGCGACCATGTCGTAGATGCGGTCGGCATTGGCCAACAGCTCCTGGCGCGCCGCGTTGATGTCGGCGGCCGCCTCGCCGATCGCGTGCATGACGTAGGGGTCGTCCTTGATCGCGGTCCCGGTGGCGCCGACGCGCTCACGCTGATAGTCCAGATGCGCGGCCAGCGCCCCTTCGGCGATGCCGATGGTCGCCGCGGAGATGCCCAGCGGGAACATCGTCGACCACGGCATCAGGTACAGCGGCTCGGTCATGCCGGCCTCGCGCTGGGCGGTGCCGTCCATCACCTTGGTCGCGTCCATGGTCCGGTAGCTGGGCACGAACGCGTCCTTGACGATGACGTCCTTGGAGCCGGTTCCGCGCAGCCCCACCACATTCCACGAGTCGTCGACGATCTCGTAGTCCTTGCGCGGCAGGATCATGTGCAGCATCTGCGGCGGCATCAACGGGATGCCCTTCTCGTCGCCGAGCATGGCGCCCAGGATGATCCAGTCGCAGTGGTCGGTGCCCGAACTGAACTGCCAGCGGCCGTTGAACAGATACCCGCCGTCGACGGGTTTGGCCACACCCTGCGGCGCATACGGCGAAGCCATCCAGGTGTCGACGTCGTCGGCCCAGATTTCGGCGGCAACCTTGGGGTCGGCGTAAGCCAATTGGTAAGGGTGCACGCCCACGACGCCGACGATCCAGCCGGCCGCCGGATCCAGTGCCGCGGTGGCCATCGTCGTCTCGGCGAACTCACGCGGGTGGACCTCGAAGCCCTGGTACTGCTTGGTCTGCAGCAGCCGGATCAGGCCGGCGCCCTTCATCATCTTGACGGTGTCGTCGGTGAGCCGGCCGATGCGCTCGGCTTCCGCGGCTTGGTCGCGCAACTGGTCGGCCATGGCCACAACCTGATCGAGTACCCGGTCGCTCATATCGTTGTCCTTAAGTGTCATGGCCCTAACGTGTGTGGGCCTAGTAATGGTCTACCGCAGTCCCGCGCCGTCCCAAAGGAAATCCCGATGAGCGGACACCCGGCATCGAAGAATCCGACGTGAACATCGGCTCCGGCCGGCCGGTGGCCGGGAAATCTCCTGCGAACCGTCCGGTGGCCGGGAAGGGCGACGGTCCGCCGCGCGTCAGGCCCTACGGTGACTGCTTGTGAACGATGCCGGCCAACAGTCCCCCGATGTCGTCGTGGTCGGCGCGGGGTTCGCCGGCCTGTACGCCTTGCACAAGTTGCGCAGCCAAGGCCTCTCGGTCCGGGTGCTGGAGGCGGCGCCCGAGCTGGGTGGCACCTGGTACTACAACCGGTATCCCGGCGCGCGCTGCGACGTCGAGAGCGTCGACTACTGCTACTCGTTCTCCGAGGAACTCCAGCAAGAGTGGCGCTGGACGGAGAAGTACGCGACCCAATCCGAGATCCTCGAATACCTGAAGTGGGTCGCCGACAAACTCGACCTGTGCCGCGACATCGCATTCGACACCCGCGTGCTCTCCGCCGTGCTGGACGAGTCGACACTGCGCTGGACGGTCACCACCGACACCGGGCTTGTGTTCTCGGCACGATTCTGTCTGATGGCTACGGGGCCCCTGTCCGCCGCTATGACGCCGAATTTCCCCGGGTTGGATACTTTTGCGGGCGAGACCCACCACACCGCGCACTGGCCACGCGAGCCCGTCGACTTCACCGGCAAGCGGGTGGCAGTCATCGGCACCGGATCCTCGGGCATTCAATCGATTCCGATCATCGCCGAACAGGCGGCGCACCTGTACGTCTTCCAGCGCACCCCCAACTACAGCGTCCCGGCGGGCAACAAGCCTTTGACCGCCGACGAGCTCGACGAGATCAAGGCCGGTTATGCGCAGCGCCGCGCGTTGTCGTGGCGCAGCGGCGGGGGTTCACCGCACCTCACCGCCCCGAAGCCGACGATGCAATTCAGCGCCGACGAGCGTCGCGCGGCGTTCGAAAAGCGTTGGCAGCTCGGCGGTGTGCTGTTCTCCAAGACGTTCCCCGACCAGATGACCGATTTGGAGGCCAACGACGAGGCCCGCAGGTTCTACGAGGAGAAGGTCCGGGCCGTCATCGACGATCCGGCCGTCGCCGACCTGCTGATCCCCACCGACCATCCGATCGGAACCAAGCGAATCTGCACCGACAGCAACTACTTTCAGACGTTCAACCGGCCCAACGTGTCGCTTATCAGTGTCCGCAACACACCGATCGAATCGATCGATGCCGCGGGCATCAACACAGACGAGGCGCACTACGACCTCGACATGATCGTGCTGGCAACCGGTTTCGATGCGATGACCGGAGCGCTGGACAGCATCGACATCGTGGGACGCGGCGACACGACGCTGCACCAGGACTGGGCACACGGACCGCGCACCTATCTGGGATTGGGCGTCGACGGTTTTCCCAACCTGTTCTTGATCTCGGGCCCGGGAGCGCCCGCCGTGCTGGCGAACATGGTGCTGCACGCGGAGGCTCAGGTGAACTGGATCGCGGAAGCCATCGCCTACCTCGACCAACACGGTTACGCCGCGCTGGAAGCCACCGTCGACAGCGTAGACGGCTGGGGTGCCGAATGCGCCCGCCGGGCCGAGGCGACGCTGTTCACCAAGGCGAACTCCTGGTACATGGGGGCGAACGTGCCCGGAAAGCCAAGGGGCTTCATGTTGTTCGTCGGGGGGTTCGCCACCTACAACGACATCTGCGCTGAGGTCGCCGGCGCAGGCTACCGCGGCTTCGATTTGATCGAACGATGACGGGATCACTCGACAAGGTCGTCGTGGTCACCGGCGCCGCCAAAGGCACCGGGCGGGTGCACTGTCAGCGCTTCGCCGACGAAGGCGCCGACGTGATCGCTCTCGACGCCGACACCGCGGCCGACGAGTTGCGCGACACCGCAAGGGGAGTCGAGGACCGCGGTCGACGGTGTGTGACCGGCTTGGCCGACGTCAGCGACCTCGCGGCGGTGACCGCCGCCATCGACACCGGCGTAGCCGAGTTGGGCCGCCTCGACATCGTGGTCGCGAACGCCGGAGTCCACCTGCCCGGCGCGCCATCCTGGGAACTCGACCCACAGGTCTGGCAGCGAACGCTCGACATCAACCTCACCGGCGTCTGGCATACGATCCGGGCGAGCGTGCCGCACATGGGTGGCGACGGTGGCTCCGTTGTCATCATCAGCTCCACCAGCGGCATTCGTGGTATGGCGAATACCGCCCACTACACCGCCAGCAAGCACGCGGTGGTCGGTTTGGCCCGCACGCTGGCCAACGAGCTAGGGCCGCGCGGCATCCGGGTCAACACCGTGCATCCCGGCGCGGTCGCCACCCCGATGGTGCTGAACGAGGCCACTTTTCGGCGCCTGCGACCGGACCTGGACAACCCGACAGCTGCCGATGCGGCTGAGGTCCTGCAGGCACGGAACCTGCTTCCGGTTCCCTGGGTCGAGCCCGTCGACATCGCCAATGCCGTGCTGTTTCTGGCCTCGGATGCGGCCCGCTACATCACCGGCACCCAGCTCGTCGTCGACGCCGGTCTGACGCAGAAGACGACATGACCGGACGGCTCCACAACAAGGTCGCCCTGATCACCGGTGCGGCCCGCGGGATCGGTCGCGCGCAAGCGGTGCGGTTCGCGCGGGCGGGCGCGGACATTGTCGCGCTCGACGTGTGCGGCCCGGTCGACACGGTGACCATCCCACCCAGCACCCCGGCCGACCTCGACACCACCGCGTCGCTGGTGAGCGAGGCGGGCGGGCGGGTGCACGCCGAAATCGTCGACGTGCGTGACCTTTCCGGTCTGCAGGCGGCCACCGATCGCGGCGTCCAGCGGTTCGGCGGCCTGGACGTGGTCTGTGCGACCGCGGGAATCACGTCGCGCGGCATGGCGGTCGACCTCGACGAGAACGCCTGGCGCACCATGCTCGACGTCAACCTCACCGGCGTGTGGCATACCTGCCGCGCCACGGCCCCACACCTGATCGCGCGCGGGGCGGGGTCGATGATCCTGACGAGTTCGATCGCGGGGCTGCGCGGTCTGGTCGGCGTCGCGCATTACACCGCCGCCAAGCACGGCGTGATCGGCTTGATGCGCTCGCTGGCGAATGAGCTTGCACCGCATGGTGTTCGGGTCAACTGCGTCAACCCGACCAACGTCGACACACCGATGATCCAGAATGACCTCGTCAGTAGCGCGTTCCGGCCCGACCTGGACCGCCCGCCCACGCGCGAGGAATTCGCCGAAGCCGCGCGCTCGATGAACATGCTCGCGGTGCCGTGGGTGGACGCGGAGGACGTGGCCAACGCGGCGCTGTTCCTGGCCTCCGACGAGGCGCGCTACATCACCGCGATCGTCCTGCCCGTCGACGCCGGGGCCACGCAGCGATAAAGGAGCGCCGCGCTCGCGATCGCCGCCGGTTAGCTGCGCGATAGGAACGCCAGCACGGTGCTTTCGAACGCGTCCTTGGCCTCGATCATCGCCCAGTGCCCCGAGTTGGGGAAGACGTGCAGTTCCGCGTTGGGGATGGTGCGCATCGGGATCAGCGCCATGTCCGGCGGACTCACCCTGTCGTCGCGGCCCCACGTCAGCAGGGTGGGAGCGGTGAGCTTGTGCATGGTGGCCCACGGCAGTGGCCGGTCGGAGGCGTTCATCGCGGCGTTCATGCCGGCGAACGCCGCCTTGCCGTACATGCGCCGCGCCGCGGCCAGGGTTTCGGGATCGGTGGCCAGCTGCCAGCGTTCCTCGATCAGCTGTTCGGTGACCAGGGCCTGGTCGTAGACCATCGACTTGAGCCAGTCGACCAGGCGTTGCCGCGTGGGGTCCTCGACGAACTCCTGCAGCAGCCGAATGCCTTCGCTGGGACTGGGACTGAAGATGTTGGTGCCGATGCCGCCGATGGTCACCAACCGATCGACGCGCGCCGGATTATGGGTCGCGAAGTTGATCCCGACGCCGCCGCCCATCGAGTTGCCGACGATATGCACCTTCTCGACGCCCAGCGCGTCGAGGAAGGGCGTCACCGTGCCGAACGCGGTGACCATCGGATGGCCGCCGAAGTCGTCGCTCACGCCGAAACCGGGAAATTCCAGGATCAGGCATCGATAGTGGGCGCCGAAGGCGGGCAGCACGCCGCGGAAGTTGCGCCAGCCCGTGACACCGGGACCGGATCCGTGCAGGAAAAGCAGCACCGGAGCGGAGTCCGGCCCGCCGCTTTCGTAGTAGCGCAAAGCGCCCTTTTCCGTACTGATTTCACGCAGATCCTGCGCCGTGATCGTCGTCGATTCAGAAGTGTCTGCCACGGATGTCACCCTGCCATGCCGCGGCGGCCACGGCGGACCGGGTTCCGCTGACCGGGCCGCCTAGCGCGGATCGTGGGCGCGCTCGCCGCAATTCAACAGCTCTTTGAGTGCGGCGGGGAAAGCGTCGGCGAGGTCCCACAGGTCGGGTACGAGGTCGGGGCAGGAGATGATGCCGACGCCGAGCCGGCCGTTGAGGGACATCACGGTGATGTTGAGCGCGGCGCCGGCAATGATCGGGCCGAGCGGATACATCGCGTCGAGCCGGCACCCCAGGAAGTAGAGCTGTTCTTGTGGGCCGGGGACATTGGACAGCACCAGACTGTGTGGCGGCTTGTCGGGCAGAGGCAGGCGCGGTAGCAGCTTCCTGGCCGCGCCGAACATGGCCTGGCCGGCCACTTGCGTCCAGTCGTGCAGCAGGGTCGGGCCCAGCGCCGCGGAGTGGTCCTTGGCCGCCGCGTTTCCGGCGGCGATGCTCGCCAACCGTTCCACGGGGTCTTCGATGTGGGTTTCGAGCCGGCAGAGCATCCAGGTCATCTGGTTGCGGCCCGCCCGGGTCGATTGGTCGCGGACGGACACGGGCACGCTGGCGACCAGGGGGAGCTCCGACAGCGCGTCGCGGTCCTGCAGATACTGCCGCAGCGCCCCCGCGCACATCGCCGTCACGACGTCGTTGACCGTCACCCCGAACCGGCGCTTGACGGTCTTCACGTCCTCGAGGTCCACGCTGGTCAGGGCGATGTTGCGGCGCCGGGTGAACGTGCCGTTGAACGCCGTCTGGGGTGCGGCGAACGGTGCCGCCATCGTCTGCCCACCGCCGCGCGCACGCAACACGGTTTGCGCCAGGGTCAGCGCCGTCGACGGCACGACTCTGGCCAGACGCCAGGGCCGCAGTGCCGCGCCGATCAGCCCGGTGGCGGCGATCAGCAGCGGATTCGCCGCGCCGATGCGCTCGGCCGGTTTCGGTGGGGCGGCGTCGGGCGTGGCGCTGCACAACTGCGCCAGCAGGTTGGCTCCACCCACGCCGTCGACCACCGCGTGGTGGATCTTGAGGACGACGGCCAGCGCGTCGCTACCGTGCAGGCCCTCTATCACCCACATCTCCCACAGCGGACGATCCCGATCAAGCGAAAGCCCGGCGACGTGGCCGCAGATGTCCGCTAATTCTTTGGGCCCTCCGGGCGAGGGCAGGGCGACGCGGTGCAGGTGGCGAGACAGGTCGAAACGATCGTCGTCCACCCACACCGGATGATCGAAGTTCAATTGGTTGTCGGCCAGCTTGAGGCGGAATTCGGGCACCGCGTCCAGCCACACCGACAGCGCCTTCTGGAAGCGTTCGAACGTGTAGCCCCCTGGCATCGTAGTCGGGTCCATCTCCAGGACGCAGCAAACATTCAAAGGTTGCGTCGGCGATTCCAGATATAAGAAGAACGCGTCTAATCCACTAAGTCGTTGCATATTGCTCGTCTCTGTTGCGCGGCCATGACCGCTGGTCACGTGACCGGCGGTCATCCCGGAGCTCCCGCGGGGACACGCCATCAGGGCGACCGCAATCTTTGGTGTGACTCTTATCTCTAGCCGTTCGGGCCGTTTCGGCAAACATTCCGCCGGTGCATCGCCAAGATCGCCGCCCCGCGGCCGCGGAGCGCCGGGGCGCTCGCCGTCATCGCCTCGTTCCGGGATTCCCGCGGGCCATCGTTGAGTCCGGTGCCGCCCAGTCTGTCGAAACCTTGCGGTGCTTGATCAGCCAGGTTTCATCCTCGGGTACCAGGATGTCGCGGTAACGGCCGTAGTGGTCGAGCCCGATGTGGGTGACCACGGTGAAATAGGAATCGACCCGGGCCCGCCCGGGCGCCACCTCGACGAACAACACGTTCGTGACGTTATGCCGCACAAGGGGGTTCACGTCGGCTGCTACGGCGATCTTTCCGGTGACGCCGCTCAAGAAAGCCGCGATCTCCCGACGTCCGCGCAGCGGTTCGAAAGCACGTATTTCGAGGATGCCGTCCGTACAGAAAGTGCCCGCCAGGCCGTCGAGTCGTCCGGCGTCACCCGACCAGTTGTAGCGCGCCAGGGTGTCCCGGATCCGCTCGCGGGCGATCAATTCCCACATCTCCACCGTCACGACTCCTCGCCTGGGTATGACGGAGCCTAATAGCGCCAGTGCCTTGCCGACGTCCGCTCTCGAGAATCGCGCCGGCAGTTGGCCTTTCGCGGTCGAATTACCTGACGATGTGGGGCCGGAAACCGTACCGGGCCGTGGGCGTGACCCCGTTCAGGTCGAAGACGGCAATCAGGGCACGCAGCAACGCCGGCGACCAGTCTTCCCAGGGCTGCGCGTCAACGCGATCGAGCAGCTCACCGCGCAGGTATTCGATGCCCGCGGGCTGCTGATGGTCGGTGCTCAACTAGCCGATTCCTTCCGGGTTACGTGCTGGTGCTTTGACGTTAGGGCGGGCGCAGCACGCATGTACAGTCGACTGGCCAAATTCAAATCTGTCTCGGAGGCCGGCGGCGGCGGGCCCTTGGCCGGCTGAGCAAGAATCTGTTCTCTGTTAACCACTTCCGCTACCCACGGTAGCGGAATACAGTGGGTGGATGAGACCGGGCGAAGACGGTACGCACCTGCGCACGTGTCCGTTGTGTGAAGCCATGTGCGGCTTGGCAATTCACGTCGAGGGCGGCCCCGAAAACGGAAAAGTCACCAGCATTCGCGGCAACCGCGACGACGTGTGGAGCCGCGGACATCTATGCCCCAAAGGCACCTCGCTTGCGGCGCTGCACGACGATCCGGACCGCATCCGCCAGCCGATGATCAAGGTCGACGGCAAGTGGCGGGAAGTCAGCTGGGACGCGGCGTTTCGCCGCTGCACCGAACTCTTGACCCCGGTGATCGAGAAGTACGGCATCAAGGCGGTCACCGCCTACACCGGAAACCCGCTGGCGCATTCGTTCTCGCTGGCCCGCTACGCGGGCGTGCTGATGGGCATGTCCGGCATGCCGGTCACGTATTCGCCCGGCACGGTCGACCAATGGCCGAAAAACCTGTCCTCGCATCTGATGTACGGGCGGTGGTGGAACTTCCCGGTCCCCGACATCGAACGCACCGACCTGCTGGTGATCATGGGCGCCAACCCGGCCGCGTCACAGGGTTCGCTGTTGGCCGCGCCCAACGTC
This sequence comes from Actinomycetota bacterium, assembly GCA_036338755.1. Lineage (GTDB taxonomy): Bacteria > Actinomycetota > Actinomycetes > Mycobacteriales > Mycobacteriaceae > Mycobacterium. Next base: position 43,437 of record JAYZBN010000040.1, read on the forward strand.
ATGAATCTGATCGACGGGATACGCAACCGCGGCAAGGTGATCGTGATCGACCCGGTGCGAACCCTGACCGCCGCGCGCGCCGACGAGTGGCTTCCCATCGTGCCGGGAACCGACGCGGCCCTGTTGCTGGCCGTCGCACACACCCTGTTCGGCGAAGACCTCGTCAACCCTGGCCCGCACGTCGACGGTGTCGGCACCGTGCGGCGCGCCGTCGCGGACTGGCCACCCGAACGGGTCAGCGCCGTCACGGGCATCGACGAGGACCGCATTCGCCGGCTGGCCCGCGAGCTGGCCGGCACCGAGAAATCGGTGGTATACGGCCGAATCGGCCTGTGCAACCAGGAGTTCGGCAGTCTGGCCAGCTGGCTGGTCGACGTCGTCAACATCCTCATCGGGCATTTCGACACCCCCGGCGGGGCGATGTTCCCCAAACCGGCGGCATGGTCGATCACCACCGAACCGCTGCCCGGACTCGAGGGCGGTGCGCCGGAATTCGGTCGTTGGCACACTCGGGTCCGCGGCGCCAAGGAGGTGCTCGGCCAGGCCCCGGTGTCGTGCATGGCCGAGGAGATCGCCACACCGGGTGATGGGCAGCTCAAGGCACTGATCACGGTCGCGGGAAATCCGGTGCTGTCCACCCCCGCCGGGGACAAGCTCGACGAAGTACTGCCGATGCTGGAAGCGATGATCTCCGTTGACCTTTGGCTCAACGAGACGACGCGGCACGCCGACGTGATCCTGCCCGGCCTGTCCCCGCTCGAGCAGCCGCACCACGACGACCTGATCCTGCTCTTCGCCATCCGCAGCATCGCGAATTATTCTGCGCCGGTATTCGATCCGGGCGATCGCCCGCACGAATGGGAGATCCTGATCCGGCTGACGGGCCTGTGCACCGGAACCCCCGCCGAAGACGTCGATGTCGCCGCGATCGACGACGGCTTCTTCGATTATCTGGCCTTCACCAGAGGGCTCGACGGGGAACAGATCCGCAAGCTGTACGAGCGCGGCGGCCCGGAACGAATGCTCGACCTCACATTGCGCACCGGGCCCTTCGGCGACCAGTACGGCAAGAACCCGGGTGGGCTCACCCTGGACCTGCTCAAGGCCAACCCGAACGGCATCGACTTCGGGCCGATGGTGCCGCAACTGCCCGACCTGCTTGGCACGCCCGACAAGAAGATCCGGCTCGCCCCGCAGTATCTGCTCGACGACCTGCCGCGGCTCGCCGCGCGCATGGATCGCCCCGCCGAGCCGCTCGTCCTCGTGAGCCGGCGGCACCTGCGATCCAACAACAGCTGGCTGCACAACGTGCCCGCGCTGATGAGGGGGAAAGACCGGTGCACGTTGCTGATTCACCCCGACGACGCGGCCCGGTGCGGCGTCACCGACAACGAGATCGTGACCGTGAAATCCGAGGCAGGCGAGATCAAGGTGCCGGTCGAAATCACCGACTCCATCAAGCCCGGTGTGGTGTCGATGCCGCATGGCTGGGGGCACGGAAAGCCGGGCACCCGCATCTCGGTCGCCAACGACTCGCCCGGTGCGAACACCAATGTGCTCTCCCCGCCGACGTTCGTCGACGAGCCGTCGGGCAACGGGGTGCTCAACGGCATCCCGGTCACGATCATCGACGATCAAGCCCGATTCCGGCCGGCGCCGACCACGTGAGCCCGGTGCACCCCCCGATCAGGGGGCAATGGGCCGATTTGTCCACTGGCGGTCGGGCCGGCGCGTGGACCGGAACCATCCGCCGGCAGCCCCGGTACCGCCGTCGGTGGGGATGACATGGCCGGTGACGAAGCCCGAGAGATCCGAAGCCAAGAACAGGATGACCCTGGCCTGATCCTCGGGCAGGCCCATCCGCCCGACAGGGACCCATTGCGGCCATTGCGTCTGTTCGTCGGCCGAAAGCCATTGCGAATACGGCACTTGCAGGGATTCGGTGACGTCGGGCGCGATGGCGTTGACCCGCACGCCGTCGTTGCCCACTTGAACCGCGAGGCTGCGAGTGAACGCGTTGACGGCGGATTTGAAGGCGGCATACACCGGGTCCTCCGGGTAGCCCCGCAGCCCCTCGACCGACGAGACGTTCACGATCGCGCCCGTGCGCCGCTCGACCATAGCCGGCAGAAACGCATGCGTCAGCAGGAAGACGTGGTGCAGGTTGATCCGGTACAGCTCGTCCCACAGCTGCGGGTCGGTGTCGACGAAATTTCCGGGATGGCGCAGCCAATGGCCCACGTTGTTGACCAGCACGTCGACCCGGCCAGACCGGTCGAGCACGGTGCGGGCCAAGCGGGCGACCTGGCCGGGGTCTCGGACGTCGGTGACCACGGCTGAAGCCGACCCGCCGGATTCGGTGATCGAGGCGGCCGTCGCGCCGGCGAGGTCGGCGTCGACGTCGGCGATCACCACATCGGCACCATGTTGGGCGAACAACTCCGCGGTCGCCGCGCCGATGCCCCCAGCGCCGCCCGTGACGACCGCCACCCGGTCGGTCAGCAGCGGTTCCGCGGGTTTAGCGTGTGCCATCGCTCATATATAGGCCATTCGGGGACCTCGGCAACAGCCGATCCGGTCCGCGCAGACCCGCGCGGAAGCCCCGAGAGAGATGAACGGGTGATACCCGTCTCTGCAGCCAGCAAACAGTGATCTACACAACATTTCTCGCGCGTTAATTTGCAGTTAACCACCAACGATGGCGGGTATTCGCCCCCCACTTAGGAGGTTGACATCGATGGCGAGCACGGCCGAACCGACGCATATTCTGCCGAGTGTGGCGATGACGCGGCGCGTCCATCACCGTCATAGTCCGCAGTCGGTTGCCGTCGGGCTGGCCAGTCGGCTCATCGTGAAGAACACCGTCCGCGCGTGGGCCATGAGCCCGAACCTGCACTGGCCGTTCGAGTACGTGGACGGAGTCGCGGGTCTTGTCCCACAATTCGGGTCAAAAGCGAGGATCGAGCGGGTGCGGTTGGACCACTGCGCCGCCGAATGGGTTCGCGCTCCCGGCGTGTCGGGGGAGCGGGCAATCCTGTATCTGCACGGTGGCGCGTTTTTGACCTGCGGCCTCAACACCCACCGCTCGATGGTGACCCGCTTGTCGCAGGCGGCCGACGCCGCCGTGCTCACCGTCGCTTACCGCAAGCTGCCCGCGCATCACATCACCGACGCCATCGACGACGGCATCAGCGGCCTGCGCTGGCTGCTGGATCACGGCTTCGACGGCGACCAGATAGTCGTGGGCGGCGACTCCGCGGGCGGATACCTGGCGTTCATGACCACGCTCCTGGCGATCCAGGAGGGAATCGTGGAACCGGCCGGAGTCGCGACCGTCTCGCCGTTCACCGACACCGATCCGGTGCGAAAACTCAAGCACCGCAACGCGCGAAAGTGCTCGATGTTCACCCGCCGGGCCTTCTCGCGGTTCGCCCAATTCCTCGATAGCGCGCAGGTGGTGGAAGGCCGGGGCGACTCCACGGTTGCCTCCCCGGTGGACGCCGATCTGTCCTCGTTACCGCCGGTGATGATCCACGCCAGCTCGGACGAGTTGCTGCTCGCCGATGCCGAGCTGATGGCGAAGCGCTTGGAAGCCAGCGGGATCCACTGCGATCTGCACCTGTGGGACGGCCAGATCCACGACTTCCCGATAGCGGCCGACATCTTGCCCGAGGGCAGGCGGGCGATCAAATACCTGGGGGACTTCGTCAAGGACGTCACCGGCGCTCGCGCCAAGGTCCTCAGCTTGCGCAGCCTGCGCAATGCCGCGGTGGCCGGTTGAAGGCGTCGAAAGTAACTGCACCGCAGGCGCTTCCCGCGGCGATGCGGTTGGGGGCAACAGTGCCCGACGAACAACCCCGCGCATGAGCCGCGCCGCTGCCGTTACAGTTGGTCCTGATGACTTCACCAGCCCCGCCTGCGCTGACCGTGCGCTACGAGGGATCCGAACGCACCTTCGCGCCGGGCAACGATGTGGTGATCGGGCGTGACCTTCGCGCCGACCTGCGAGTCGCCCATCCGCTGATCTCCCGCACCCACCTGATCGTGCGGTATGACCAGGGCCGATGGATCGCCGTCGACAATGGCAGCCTCAACGGCCTCTACGTCCACAGCCGCCGCGTCCCGGCCGTCGACATCCAGGATGGGCTGCGGGTCAACGTCGGCAATCCGGACGGCCCGGCGCTCACCTTCGAGGTCGGCCGCCACCAGGGCTCGGCCGGGCGGCCCCCGCTGACGACGTCGATACCGATCGTCAGCGACCCCGCCGCACCGCGGGCACGGGCGCCCCAGAGTCTGCCAGGGGCCACGCAGCACCCCGGCCAGCCGCAGCAGCCGGCGTCCGCCTCGTTCCGGCACCCCGTCCATCCGCCCACCACGGCGCAGCCGAGTCAGCCGGCCGGCGCAGCCACGCCGAGCTATTCGTCCGAGCCGCCGCCGCGGCCCGCGACCAGCGGTCCGCCGAGCCCCCCACCGAGCGGACCCCAACCCGCCCCCCAGATTTACCGGTCGCCCTCGGCGCACGCGGCGCCGCCGACCAGCGCGGCGCCGGCGGCGCCCCAGACGGGACGCGCCGGCGGTGACGCGTCGGTCATCGCGACGTCGATGATGAAGATTCTGCGGCCGGGCAAGGCCGGCCCGGATGTGCCGGGCGCGATCAAGATCGGGCGCGCCAACGACAACGACATCGTCATCCCCGAAGTGCTCGCATCGCGGCACCACGCGACCCTGATTCCGACGCCCACCGGCACCGAGATCCACGACAACCGCAGCATCAACGGCACCTTCGTCAACGGCGTCCGGGTCGATTCGGCCGTGCTGCACGACGGCGACGTGGTCACCATCGGCAACATCGACCTGGTCTTCCACGGCGGCAACCTGGCCCGCCGCGACCAGACCGCGACCGCGACGCGCAGCGGCGGCCTCGATGTGCGGGGGGTGACCTGGACGATCGAGAACAACAAAACGCTGCTCGACAACATCTCGCTGACCGCGCTGCCCGGCACGCTGACGGCCGTCATCGGGCCGTCCGGCGCGGGCAAGTCGACCTTCGCCCGTTTGGTCGCCGGGTACACGCACCCGACGACGGGGACCGTGTCGTTCGAGGGCCACAACATCCATGCCGAGTACGCCTCGTTGCGCAGCAGGATCGGGATGGTGCCGCAGGACGACGTGGTGCACGGACAGCTGACCGTGCAGCAGGCGCTGATGTACGCCGCAGAGCTGCGGCTGCCGCCGGACACCACGAAAGATGACCGCGCCCAGGTGGTGGCGCGGGTGCTCGAAGAACTCGAGATGACCCAGCACCTGCACACCCGGGTGGACAAGCTGTCCGGCGGCCAGCGCAAGCGCGCGTCGGTGGCGCTCGAGCTGCTCACCGGGCCGTCGCTGCTGATCCTCGACGAGCCGACCTCAGGCCTGGATCCGGCGCTGGACCGCCAGGTGATGACCATGTTGCGGCAGCTGGCCGACGCCGGCCGGGTGGTGCTTGTGGTCACCCACTCGCTGACCTACCTGGACGTCTGCGACCAGGTGCTACTGCTGGCCCCCGGCGGCAAGACGGCGTTCTGTGGGCCGCCCGGCCAGATCGGTCCCGCAATGGGCACCACCAACTGGGCCGACATCTTCAGCACCGTCGCCAGCGATCCCGACGGGTCCCGGGCGCGCTACCTGGCCCGAACGGGCCCGCCGCCCGCTCCGCCGCCCGCCGAGAAACCGGCCGAGCTGGGCGATCCCGCGCACACCAGCCTGGTCCGGCAGTTCTCCACGATCGCCAGACGACAGATGCGGCTGATCATCTCGGACCGCGGCTACTTCCTGTTCCTCGCGCTGCTGCCGTTCATCATGGGGTCGTTGTCCATGTCGGTGCCCGGCGATGTCGGCTTCGGGATTCCGAACCCGCTCGGCGCCGCGCCCAACGAGCCCGGGCAGATCCTGGTGCTGCTCAACGTCGGCGCGGTGTTCATGGGGACCGCCCTGACCATCCGCGACCTCATCGGTGAGCGCGCGATCTTCCTGCGGGAACAGGCGGTCGGATTGTCTACGTCGGCATACCTGTTGGCCAAGGTCTGCGTGTACACGGTCTTCGCGATCGTGCAGTCGGCGATCGTCAGCGTCATCGCGGTGCTCGGCAAGGGCGCCCCGACTCAGGGCGCCGTGGCGCTGGGCAAGCCGGCTCTGGAGCTGTTCGCCGACGTCGCGCTGACGTGCGTGGCGTCGGCCATGCTGGGGCTGGCGCTGTCGGCCGTCGCCAAGTCCAACGAGCAGATCATGCCGCTGCTGGTGGTCGCCGTCATGTCGCAGCTGGTGTTCTCCGGTGGAATGATTCCGGTCACCGCGCGCGTCGGGCTCGACCAGATGTCCTGGGCTACCCCGGCGCGGTGGGGATTCGCGGCGTCGGCCTCGACCGCCGACCTGACCAAGCTGGTGCCCGGGCCGCTCACCCCGAAGGACTCGCACTGGAAGCACACCGCGGCGACGTGGTGGTTCGACGTCGGGATGCTGTTCGCCATCAGCGCCGTCTACCTGGGCTTCGTGCGCTTCAAGATCCGCCTGCGCGGCGGCTGAGGCCCGTTCAGGCGCCCTTGCGGACCATCTGTTCGGCCGCCGCACGCATCCGGTCGGACAGTTGCAGCAGGTCGTGCTCGCCCACGCCCAGCGGCAGCGTGTACGCCAGCTGCCGCAATTCGACGGCGTAATTGCGCAGATCTTCGCGGAGACGCATCTCAACAGTGGGCATGACTTCTCCTGGGGCTCGGCAGGATGCCTGGTCCCCGTCGACCGGCCGATCCGTCAATCTTCGCAGCCGGTCCGGATGACCGCGAGAGGGTCGACGCGTATTAACGGGAGTTTGACAGCGTGTTTACAGTCCGAACGGCGCTCGAGCAGGACGCGGCCCCGAAATTGCCGGCACCATCTCGCCGTGGCGTTACGCTGACGACGCTCGGTGAAAGCATGCGGAAAGGCACAGGCGCCGGAATGGATTTCGAACTCGACAGTGGGCAGCGCGCCTGGCTCACCGAGGTTCGTGAATTTCTCGCAGTCAACGTCACCCCGGAGTTGCGCGCCGAGCTCGCCGAGCACGACTTGGAATTCCCCGACGGCGAGGTGGCCCGGTTTCGGCGCAAGATCGGGGCCAAGGGCTGGTTCGGACTGAACTGGCCGCGCGAGTACGGCGGGCTGGGCCTCGGCGCCACGTACCTGCATCTGTTGATGAGCGAATTCGAGTATTGGGGCGTGCCCGGTCCCGACCTGACGGTGACATCCGTGGCGCCGATGATCATGCGGCACGGCACCGAGCGCAACAAGACCGACTGGCTGCCCCTGATCGCGCGGGGCGAAATGATCTGCGCGGTCGGCTATTCCGAGCCGGATGCGGGCACCGACCTGGCCAGCCTGCGGACCAGCGCCACCCGGGACGGCGAAGAATGGGTGATCAACGGCACCAAGATCTGGAACAGCGGCGCCCAGCGCGCCACGCACGAATGGCTCTGCGTCCGTACCGATCCCAGTGGCGCCCGGCATCGCGGCATCTCGGTCATCATCGTGCCGATCGACAGCCCGGGCGTCGAAATCCGTCCGCTGTACGCATGGTCGGGCTATCGCACCAACGAGGTGCGATTCCATGACGTGCGAGTGCCGGCCACCAACCTGGTCGGCGAGGTCAACCGCGGCTGGACCTACATCACCGGCGCGCTCGATCTCGAACGCGGGGCGCTGACCAACGCCGGAGACCTCCGGCGCGCCGTCGAGGAATTGCACGAGCTGGCGCGCCGCCCGCGGCGCGACGGGACCGTGCCCGCCGACGATCCGTCGCTTCGCAGGCGGCTGGTGCAGGCGGAGGCCGACGTCGCGGTGGCCGTTCTGATGGGCTACGAGGCGGCGTCGATCCTGGATTCGGGCGTGATACCCACCGTCGAGGTCAGCGTCGAAAAAGTGTTCACCAGCGAGCTACGCCAGCGCATCGCCGACCTGGCGCTCGACCTCCTCGGCCCCGACGGCCTGCTGGCGCACCGCGGCGAACAGGCCCCGCTGGCGGGCAAATTCGAGCGGCTCTACCGGGCCGCCCCGCTGATGCGCTTCGGCGGCGGTACCAACGAGGTGCTGCGCGACATCATCGCCCAGCGCGGGCACGGAATGCCCTCCTATGGGCGCTGATTCAAAACGCCGCGGATGAAGACGATCCCCACCGCCGAACAGCGCGAGTTCGCGGCCGCCTTGCGCGCAGTGCTTGCCGCCGAGAACCCCATCGAGCTGGTGCGCGCACTCGACGAACCCGGGGCGGACCGCCGCACGCCGGCATTGTGGAAGGCGCTGGCCGGTGCGGGCGTCTTCGGCCTGGCCATCGACGAGGAGTACGGCGGGGCCGGCGGCTCCCTCGACGACCTCGCCGTCTTCTACACCGAGGGCGGCCGCGCGCTGTGCCCGACGACCGTGCACAGCAGCGTTGTGGCCGCGCTGGCCATCGACCAGCTCGGCTCGCCGGACGACAAGGCCCGCTGGCTGCCGTCGCTCGCGTCCGGAAGCGCACCGGCCACCACCGCGCTCTGGAACGCGCGCGACGCCGCGCTCGTCGCCCCCGCGCTGCGCGCCGATCGGGCCGCACACGGCTGGCGGCTCGACGGAACCGCGGACTACGTCCTCGATGCCGACGTCGCCGATCTTGTCGTGGTGTCGGCCGCGGCGGGCGGGCGCACCCTGGCCTTCGTCGTCGACATCCGCGGTGCCGGCGTGGAACCGCTCGACATGGCCGGTGGCCTCCGCGCCTTCACGCTGCGCTTCGACGGCGTCGCCGCCGACGTGGCGCTGGAGGTCACCACACCGGCGCTGCGCCGGCTGGCGAACACCGCGGTGGCGCTGGGATCGCTGGATCTGGTCGGAGTCGGCCAGGCGGTGCTGGACCGCACCGTCGACTACACCAAGCTGCGTCATCAATTCGGCCGGCCCATCGCGTCGTTCCAGGCCGCCCAGCATCTGATCGCCAACATGCACATCGCCGTGTCGGCCGCGCGATTGGCCGCGCACGCGGCGGTGTTCTGGCTGGGTCGCGGCCGCATCGCGACCAGGCAGACGGCCATCGCACGCATGCACGCGGCCACCGCCGCCCGGTTGACCACGTTGGACGCCCACCAACTCCACGGCGGCATGGGGTACGTCACCGAGACCGACCTGCACCTGTGGAGCGAGCGGGCAAGGTTCGCTTCGACTTTCGGCGGCGGAGCCGACATCGCCGCCGGCTGGCTCGAACAAAGCCTGCACCACGAGACAGACGAAGGGGAGCGCCGTTGAGCGAGGACAGTCTGATCGACGCGGAATCGGCGTCGCGCGTCGGCACCGTCGCCGCGTCGGCAACCGGCGAGGTGAACCGGCGCGATTGGCAACGCTGGGCGGCGGCGGTCGGCGACCACAACCCGCTGTATTTCGACCCGGATTACGCCAGGGCCAATGGATATCGCGACATCATCTGCCCCCCGCTGTTCCTGCAGTACGCCATCCTCGGCGTATCGCCGCTGGGTTCGCTGCGTCCCGATGGGTCGTCCGGCGCGGTCTCCGGCAGTTTGGCGTTTCCGCGCGCCCCCAAGCGGATGGCCGGCGGGGAGAGCTTCACGTTCCACCTGCCCGCGTATCACCGCGACGATATCGAAATGGTCCGAACCATCTCCTCGATCGTCGAAAAGCGGGGCCGCTCCGGCGCATTCGTGCTCGTCACCTGGCACACGGTGTACCACAACCAGCATCGCGACCTGCTGGCCGAAGCGTCGACGTCGATGATCGCCCGACCCTAGGAATTCCATTGGCCGAAAAACAGGTCTTCTACGACGACATCGTCGTCGGCGAGCACACTCCGACGCTGACCGTCACCGTCGACGAAACCCAGATGTTCTTCTTTTCCGCGGCCACCTACAACGGCCACCGGATTCACTACGACAAAGAGTGGGCGCGCGACACCGAAGGCTACGACAACGTCCTGGTTCACGGCCCGCTGCAGGCGGCGTTGCTGGCCCGCGCACTCGGCGACTGGATGGGCGGGCGCGGGCGGCTGGTGTCGTTCTCGGTGCAGAACCGGGCGGTCGCGTATCCCGGTGAGTCGCTCAGCTTCGGCGGCGAGGTCACCGGTAAACGGCTGACCGACACGGGAACCGGGCTGGTCGATCTCGTCATCGCCGGGCGCCGCGGGGACACGATCCTGATGCCGGGGACGGCGACCGTCGAGCTGCCGATGCGGGGAGCCTCGCGGTGACCGGGCTGCGCGGCGAGGCGGCAATCGTCGGCATCGCGGAGTTGCCCGCGCAGCGCCGCCCCACCCGCGCTCCGCTGTTCACCCTCGACCAGTACGCGGTGCTCGCGAAGATGGTCATCGAGGACGCCGGGGTCGAGCCCCGCCGCGTCAACGGTCTGCTGACCCACGGCGTCGCCGAGTCGGCCATGTTCGCGCCGGCCACCCTGTGCGAATACCTGGGTCTGGCATTGGATTTCGGTGAGCGGGTCGACCTCGGCGGAGCCACCGCCGCCGGAATGATCTGGCGTGCGGCGGCGGCCGTCGAACTCGGCATCTGCGACGCCGCGCTCGCCGTCGTACCGGGATCGGCGTCGGTGCCCCAGTCCGAGCGCCGACCAAAACCCGACCCGAATTGGTATGGGGCGTCGTCGAACCACTACGGCTCCCCGCAGGCCGAGTTCGAGATCCCCTACGGCAACGTGGGCCAGAATGCGCCCTACGCGCAGATCGCTCAGCGCTATGCGGCGGAATTCGGGTACGACCCGGCCGCGGTCGCCAAGATCGCCGTCGACCAACGGGCGAACGCGTGCGCGCATCCCGGCGCGGTGTTTCACGGCACCCCGATCACGGTGAACGACGTGCTGGACAGCCCGATGATCGCCGACCCGATCCACCTGCTGGAGACGGTGATGCGCGTGCACGGGGGAGTGGGAGTGCTGATCGCCAACGCCGATATCGCCCGCCGCGGCCGCAACCGCCCGGTGTGGATCAGGGGCTTCGGCGAACACATCGCCTTCAAGACGCCGACCTACGCCGAGGACCTGTTGTCCACCCCGATCGCGCGGGCCGCCGACCGGGCGTTCGCGATGGCCGGGCTGGACCGTTCCGATGTCGACGTCGCGTCGATCTATGACTGCTACACCATCACGGTGCTGATGAGCCTCGAGGACGCCGGATTCTGCACGAAAGGCGAAGGCATGTCGTGGGTCAGCGAGCACGACCTGACCTACCGCGGCGACTTCCCCCTCAACACCGCCGGGGGCCAGCTGTCCTTCGGCCAGGCCGGCATGGCCGGCGGCATGCACCACGTGGTCGACGGCGCCCGCCAGATCATGGGCCGGGCAGGGGACGCGCAGGTGCCCGACTGCCACACGGCGTTCGTGACCGGCAACGGCGGCATCATGAGCGAGCAGGTCGCACTGCTCATGCGGGGGGATTAAGCATGAGCTATCCCGTCCCGGAGCCCACGCCCGTCTCCCAGCCGTTCTGGGACGGCCTGGCGCAGCACCGGATCCTGGTGCAGTACTCGCCGTCGTCACAGCGCTACGTGTTCTATCCGCGCACGCTGACACCGGGCACGCTGGCCGACGACTTGGAATGGCGCGAAATCGACGGTGCCGCAACGCTGTACACGTTCACGATCGCCCGCCGGCCCACCGGCCCGCCGTGGGCCGACGCGCTGCCGCAGTTACTCGCGGTGGTGCAATGGGATGCCGGACCGAAATTCAGCACCGAACTGGTGGACGTCGACCCTGGCGACATCCGGATCGGGATGCGGGTGGAGCCGGTGTTCTACGATCTGCCTGAAGAGGGCATCACCCTCCTGAAGTATCGGCCCGCATGACCTTGGCGACGAGGTCGGAGGTGCACATGGACGACCCGCTCGACGGCGCGGCGCAGGCGATGCTCGACCAGTTGAACGCCGGGTTCCCGCGCGTCGAGAACATGACCGGCCCGCAGGCGCGCGCCGCGGTGGCCGAGCGACGCATGCCGGTCAACAATCTCGACGACGTCCGCAGCGCCACCGACCGCATGGTTTCAGGCCCCGACGGGGCGGTGCCGGTACGCATCTACGAGCCCCACGGTGCGCCGTCGGCGGACCGAGCCGCGATCGTGTTCTACCACGGGGGCGGATTCGTCTTCTGCGACATCGAATCCCACGACGGATTCTGCCGGGCCCTGGCCCGGGGCGCCCAAGCCGTCGTGGTGTCCGTGGACTACCGCCTGGCCCCCGAGCATCCCGCCCCGGCGGCGGCGCTCGACGCGTTCGCGGCGTTCCGCTGGGCGGTCGACCACGCCGCCGATTTGGGCATCGACCCGGCACGCACCATGGTTGCCGGCGATAGCGCCGGCGGCAACCTGGCCGCGGTCACCGCCCTACTCTGCCGCGACCGCGGGGTCACACCACCCGCGGCGCAGCTGCTGATCTACCCGGCGATCGATCCGACGTTCGACACCGACAGTTATCACCGCTACGCCACCGGGTACTTCAATACCCGCGCAGCGATGCAATGGTACTGGCACCAATACCTGGTCACGCGAACGGTTTTCGATCCGCCCTATTTGGTGGCCCCGGCCCGCGCGGACACCCATGCGGGCCTGGCGCCGGCGGTGATCGTAACGGCCGGGTTGGATCCCCTGCACAGCGAGGGCTGCGACTACGCGCACCGGTTGCGCCACGCGGGAGTGCCCGTCGTGCACCGGGACTTTCCCGGGTTGTTCCACGGCTTCATGACGATCCAGGCGTTTGCACCCGCGGCATCGGCCCAGCAGCTGGTCTGCGCCGACCTGCGCGAGCTGCTGCATCCGGCGGATCGGAGCGCGGCGTCGTGACCGAAGTCAGTGACGTCATCGTCATCGGCGCCGGGTTCGCCGGGCTCTACGCCGTGCACCGGGCCGCCTCGGCGGGCCTTTCGGTGACCGCGATCGAGGCCGCGCCCGACGTGGGCGGCACTTGGTACTGGAACCGCTACCCGGGCGCGCGCTGCGATGTCGAAAGTGTCGACTATTCCTACTCTTTCGACGAAGAACTGCAACAGAGCTGGCAGTGGACCGAACGCTTCGCCGCCCAGCCGGAGATCCTGGCCTACCTGCGGCACGTCGCCGACCGCTTCGATCTGCGGCGCCACTATCGGTTCGGCGTCGACGCCGTCGGCGCCACGTTCGAGCGCGGTCGCTGGCATGTCGACACCGCGACCGGTGAGGCGTTCGCCGCGCAATTCCTGCTGTGCGCAACCGGGTGCCTGTCGGCGGTGAACCGGCCGAACATTCCCGGCGCCCAAGACTTCTCGGGTGAGGTGTATTTCACGGCGGACTGGCCCCGCGACGATCCCGAGCTGCGCGGCAAGCGAGTGGGCCTGATCGGCACCGGATCGTCCGGCATCCAGGTGGCGCCGATCATCGCCGCCAAGGCCGATCACCTGGTGGTATTCCAGCGGTCAGCCAACTACACCATCCCGATGCCCAACCGGCCATGGTCGGTCGAGGAACAGCGCGAGATCCAGGAGCAGTACCCCGAGCGTCGCCGGACCTCCGCGTACGCGGCCGCCGGCACCCCGCACGGCACCTATCACAAGAATGCCCTCGACACCGACGCTCACGAGCGGTCCGAAGCGCTGTGGAAGCGGTGGCGTGAAGGCGGTGTCCTGTTCGCCAAGACCTTCCCCGACCAGACCAGCGACCTGCCGGCCAACGACGTCGCCAGGGCGTTCGCCGAGGAGCGGATCCGGGAGATCGTCGCCGATCCCGTCGTCGCAACGGATCTCATTCCGGTCGATCACCCGATCGGAACCAAACGGATCTGTACCGACGACGGCTACTACGCCACGTTCAACCGCGACAACGTCCGGCTGGTCAACCTGCGCCGCGAGCCCATCGAAGCGATCACCGCGGACGGCGTACGAACCGCCGAAACGACATATCCCTGCGACGTGCTCGTCTTCGCGACCGGGTTCGACGCCATGACCGGGGCGTTGACCCGAATTGACCCGAAAGGTCCAGGGGGACAACGACTCCGCGATACCTGGGCGGACGGCCCGGTGACCTTCCTCGGCCTGATGGTGCCGGGGCTGCCGAACCTGTTCACCATCAGCGGGCCGGGCAGCCCGTCGGTGCTGGCGAACATGGTGCTGCACGCCGAGGTTCAGGTCGACTGGGTCACCCAGCTGGTGCGGACCGCGCGACGGCGGGGGGTGAGCGAGGTCGAGCCACGCCACGATGCGGCGCTCGCCTGGACCCAGCATGTGGCCCAGGCGGCCGAGCGCACGCTGTTCCCCAGGGCGGCATCCTCCTGGTACCTGGGCGCCAACATCGAGGGCAAGAAGCGGGTCTTCATGCCCTACATCGGCGGCTTCGGCACCTACCGGCGCCACTGCGACGAGGTGGCCCGCAACGAATACGCGGGGCTGGTGTTCACGACAAGATGATCGAGACGGTTCAACAGCTGCTGCGGCAACGTCGCCACGACGACACCCCGGCGCTAGTTCACGGCGAGCGGACGTGGACCTGGCGCGAGCATCTCGCCGAGGCAGAGGCGGAGGCCGCGGCGCTCATCTCCCTCGCGGACCCGGGACGACCCGTGCATGTCGGTGCGCTGCTGGGGAACTCGCCGGCGATGTTGCGGGCCATGGCGGCGGCCGCGCTGGGCGGCTACGTGTTGTGCGGGATCAACACCACGAGGCGCGGCGCCGGTTTGTTGTCCGATATCCGGCGCTCCGACTGCCAGATGCTGCTCGTCGACCCCGAGCATGCCGAGCTGCTGGATGGGTTGGATCTCAACGGCATTCAGGTGCTCGATGTGACCGGCCGTCGCTACGCCGCGGCCGTCGCCGCCGCGCCACCGCTGGTCCCGGTCCGCGAGGTGGAATCCGCCGACACCCTGATGATGATCTTCACCTCGGGCACCAGCGGTGACCCGAAGGTGGTCCGGTTCGCCCATGGCATGGCGATCATGTGCGGTGCCAGCCTCATTTATCAATACGAAGTCACCGCCGATGACGTCTGCTACCTGTCGATGCCGCTCTTCCATTCCAACGGCGTCGCCGCCGGGTGGGCGGTCGCCATAGGCTGCGGGGCCACTATGGTGCCGGCGCGGTTTTCGCCGTCCCGTTTCCTCGACGACGTCCGGCGATACCGCGTCACATACCTCAACTACGTCGGCAAGCCGCTGGCATTGATCCTGTCCACGCCCGAACGTCCCGACGACGCCGACAACACGTTGCGGGTGGCGTTCGGCAACGAGGCCACCGATCGCGATATCGCAGAGTTCGCAAGGCGTTTCGGGTGCCGGGTCGTGGACAGCTTCGGTTCCAGCGAATTCGCGGTCATCGTGGTGCGCGAAGACGGCACCCCGGCCGGCTCGATCGGCAAGCCCTATCCGGGGGTGAGCATCTACGACTCGACCACGCTGCGGGAGTGCGAGGTCGCACGGTTCGACGAGCATGGGGCGTTGACCAACTTCGGCGAGGCCGTCGGTGAGCTGGTGAACACCCAGGGTGCGGGGCCGTTTGCCGGCTACTACAACGACCCGGGCGCCACGGCCGAGCGGATGCGGCACGGGATGTACTGGTCGGGTGACCTGGCCTACCGCGACGCGGACGGCTGGATCTATCTCGCCGGACGGACCGCCGACTGGATGCGGGTGGACGGGGAGAACCTGGCGGCCGGCCCGATCGAGCGAATTCTGGCGCGGCTGCCCGCAATCAGCCAGGTCGCCGTGTACGCGGTTCCCGACGACCGGGTGGGCGACCAGGTGATGGCCGCCCTGGTGCTGCGGCCCGGGGCGAGCCTGAGCCCGGACGATTTCGAGAGATTCCTTGCCGCCCAGGCCGACCTGTCGCCGAAGGCGTGGCCGCGCTATGTGCGCATCAACGATCAGCTGCCGGCGACCGCGACGAACAAGATCCTCAAGCGCACGCTGATCGCCGCGGGTGTCACCGCACAGGATGGGCAGTTGTGGACGCGCCCCGCACGCGGCACCGATTATGCGCCGGTGGGCGAAAACGCCACCGGCCGTGCGGCATCCGGCGTCTCGGGGGCATGACCCGGCGCGGCCTCAGCCCGCTTCCTCGACGGGGTCCGGCTGGGGTGCCTCCCCGAAGCGCGCCAGCACCAGGGTTCCGCACACGGCGACGGCGAACCCGGCGATCACCAGCCAGCCGAGCCCCTCGCGCGCGGTGTCGCCCAGCCACACCACCCCGACGAACGCGGGTGCGAGCGTTTCGCCCACTACCATTCCGGCGACCGCCGTGGTGACCGATCCGCGATGCAACGCGGAGGTCAGCAGCAGGAAGCCCGCGGCGCCGCCCGCGGCGGCCGCGTACAGGGCGGGGTTGGTGTAGAAGGAGCGTTTGGTCGGATCGATCGCCTCGATCAGGCGCACCGCCACCTCGACGACCCCGAATCCGGTTCCGGAGCCCAGCCCCAGTGCGAGTGCACGGGCGCGGTCGGGCAGGCGGCCGGCGGCCGCGCCGACGAAGAAGATCGCGGCAACCACGCCCAGCAGCGCCCAGCCGAGCCCGGCCGGAGCCCGCCGAAAGTGGCCCGGCCCGGCGGCCAGGGCGAGCACGACCAGGCTGACGCAGACGACGCCGACGGCCGTCCACTCGGCCGACGACAGGCGCGCCGACAACACCCAGGCGGCGACGACGCCGGTGACGGCGATCGAGGCGGCCAGCGCCGCCGCGACCACATAGATCGGGACCAGGCGCAGGGCGGCGACCTGCAGCGCAAACCCGACGACGTCGAGGCCTACCCCGACCAGATAGCGCCATTGCCGGACGGCCCGCAACAGCAACACCGCGTCGACACCCGATCCGCTGCCCGCCTCCACCGATCGCGTCCCCGCGGCTTGCAGCACGGTCGCCGTCCCGTAACACAGCGCGCAGCCCAGCGCGAGGAGGAAGCCGATCAGCATATTCACCGACATTAGGCGCGGCGGCGGCCGGCCGTTGCAGCGCATGACCCTTGAATAGCGTGAACAAACGTTTGGGTGCCCCGTGTCCTGGGCACCTCACAGGTATCCATCGCCACGGCCGAAATCGAGCACGCAATAGCTAGTGAACGGCTGAAATTCGCTGTACGCGCGTTGCGCATGTGTCTAACCCTGTGCGACAACGATATTCGAATTAATGTTTAGAGTCGGTGTACAACTGTGTACTCTGGCGCTATGGCTGAACGTGGCGCCGAGCCCCGCGTCCCCCGCGGACGCCGGTTGTTCCTGCGAGCGGTGCGGCGTCTGTTCAGCCCGCTGCAGCCGGACGACTACCTCGAGATGATCAACCCGCTGTGGACCACCAAGGAATTGCGCGGGAAGGTCGAAGGCATCGAGGCGCAGGGCTCGGAAGCGGCCAGCGTTCTGATTCGCCCGGGGTACGAGTGGCCCGGCCACAAGCCCGGTCAGTACGTACGCCTCGGCGTGGTGATCGACGG
Source organism: Actinomycetota bacterium (assembly GCA_036338755.1). Lineage (GTDB taxonomy): Bacteria > Actinomycetota > Actinomycetes > Mycobacteriales > Mycobacteriaceae > Mycobacterium. Next base: position 60,862 of record JAYZBN010000040.1, read on the forward strand.
TGTGTACCACTGGCGCGCGTACTCCCTTACCTCGGACCCCAGGCCGGAAGACGGCCTGATCAGCGTCACCCCGAAGAGGGTCGACGGCGGTGTCGTATCGCCGTATCTCGTACACAAGATTCAGCCGGGCGATCTGGTGCGGCTGGGCGAGATCGAAGGCGTTTTCACGCTGCCCGAGCCGGTGCCGGCCAAGATGCTCTTCATCAGCGCCGGAAGCGGCATCACGCCGATCATCAGCATGCTGCGCGACCTCGACCATCGCGACGAATTGCGGGACGCGGTCGTCATTCATTCCGCGCGGACCCGCGAGCAGGCCATGTTCCTGCCCGCCTTGGAAGAGCTCGAGGAACGCCACCAGGGAATGCGGCTGGATCTGAGGCTCACCTCCGAGCAGGGCCGGCTGACCCCCGAGGACCTCGATGACGTGTGCCCGGACTGGCGCGAGCGAGAGGCGTTCTGTTCGGGACCCGGTGAGATGCTCGACGCTCTGATCGAGCACTGGGAAGCGAACGGGGATTGCGAACGCCTGCACTTCGAGCGGTTCCAGCCCAAGATCGGCGGCGACGCCAACGCCGGCGAGGGCGGCACCGTCTGCTTCCTCGACAGCGACAAGGAAGTCGAATGTGACGGCGGCACTTCGATTCTCGAGGCCGGCGAAAAGGCCGGTCTCAATCTCGCGTTCGGCTGTCGAATTGGAATTTGTCATACCTGTGTCGGCACGCTGAAATCGGGCAAACTGCGTGACCTGCGCTCGGGCGATGTGATCGAACCGACGGAGCAAGACGTGCGGATCTGCATCAACACCGCCGAAGGCGACGTCGAACTCGAACTGTGATCGGAAGGAGCGGCTGGTGACGACTGCCGTGAAAAGGGCTGGGGATTCACCGCTTTCCCGCTTGGGGGAACAAGAGCTGGAGAAGCTCGCGAAGGAATTCGACGCGATCCACGACGAGGTGTTCGCCGACCTCGGCGACCGCGACCGCCGGTACATCAAGAACGTCATCTCGGCGCAGCGACAAATCGTCGTGGTAGGCCGGGTGCTGTTGCTGGCGTCGCGCTCGAAAACCGCGTGGCTGCTGGGCACCGCGTGCCTGTCCATGGCCAAGATCTTGGAAAACATGGAAATCGGCCACAACGTGATGCACGGCCAATGGGACTGGATGAACGATCCAGACATCCACTCTTCGGTGTGGGACTGGGACACGGCGTCGACCGCCGAATCGTGGAAGCACTCCCACAACTACATCCATCACACCTTCACGAACATCCTCGGCAAGGACAAGGATCTCGGCTACGAGATCATGCGGATCGACCCGAACCAGAAGTGGGAGCCCCGCTTCCTGTTCCAGCCGCTGTACAACCTGCTGCTCACGCTGCTGTTCGAATGGGGCGTCGCCGTGCACGACATGGATATCGATGCCATCCGCAAGCGGGAGAAGCCGTGGTCGGAAGTGCGTAAGGACTTGAAAGGCATCGGGGTGAAAGCGCGCGCGCAGGTGGTCAAGGACTACCTCGGTTGGCCTTTGATCAGCGCCGGCGCTTTCGCGCTCACCCAGTTGGCGTCGCGGGGCCGGCTCGAACAGCCGGCGGAGTCGCGCGTCGCCAGGAGGCTGCGCAAGGTGTCGAAGGGCGGCCGCATCGGCGCCGCCGCGAACTTCCTCGACAAAGTCGCGCCCGGCGTCGAAAGTACCTACCTGCGCACCCTGGCCGCCGACGCGCTGGCCAACGTCGTCCGCAACGTGTGGGCGCACGCGATCATCTTCTGTGGCCACTTCCCGGACCAGACGTACACCTTCACGCAGGAAGAGACCGAGAACGAGACGCGCGGCGGCTGGTATGTACGGCAATTGCTCGGCGCCGCCAACATCGACGGCAGCCCGCTGTTCCACATCATCAGCGGCAATCTCGGCTACCAGGTCGAGCATCACCTGTACCCGGACATGCCGAGCAGTCGATACTCCGAGATCGCTCCGCAGGTCAAAGACATTTGCGAGCGCTACGAGCTGCCCTACAACTCCGGCCCGTTCGGCAAGCAGTGGGGGACGGTGCACCGCAGCATCTTCCGCCTGGCCTTCCCGGGGGGAAAGCCCCGACCGAAGCCGGGTCCGTACCACGGCAACGTCCATCGGCCCGACCCCGAGCGGCAGAGCGAGGGCACCCGTCACCGTGACCGTGTGCCCGCCGAGCACCCGTCGGCGGGTCCCGAACACGATTCCACCGGCGTCGAGGTGCAGCCGCCGCCGCGGGGCAAGGACTGACGTTCGGCGCAGATTGTCGAATCTGAACTCTTTTCGGCGCGCCGTCGTGGAAGATCAGCGATGGTGCACCGCCTCCGCAGATCCGATGTTGCAGACACCGGGCCGACGACAGATCCCGACGCTCCCGGGTTTCCCGCCCGGTTATGGCGCAGCCCGTTGCGGGGGCCGTGGCTGACGTCGGTGTTCGGCTTGGTGCTGTTGGTGACGTTGCCGATCGTCATTCTCACCGGTCTGCTGTCCTACGTCGCCTACGGGCCGAGGTTCGGCCAAGCCATCCCCGCCGACGCCGGCTGGCTCACACTGCCGGCCTTCGACTGGCCCACCGATCCGTCATGGCTATACCGGCTGACCCAAGGGCTTCATGTCGGGCTCGGGCTCGTCCTCATCCCGGTGGTGCTGGCCAAGCTGTGGTCGGTGATCCCGCGGCTCTTCGTGTTCCCGCCGGCGCGGTCCATCGCCCAACTGCTGGAACGGGTTTCGCTGCTGATGCTGGTCGGCGGGATCCTGTTCGAGATCGTGACCGGCGTGCTGAACATCCAGTACGACTACATCTTCGGCTTCAGCTTCTACACCGCGCACTACTTCGGCGCCTGGGTGTTCATCACCGGCTTCGTCATGCACGTCGCGATCAAGGGCCGGCGCATGTGGGCGGGCCTGCGCTCGCTTTCGCTGCGGGACGTGCTGCGTACCGGCCGGGACGACACCGAGCCCGAGCCGTGGCGGTCCGACGGTCTGGTCGCCGCCGAACCCGGTCCGGCCACGATGAGCCGCCGCGGCGCCCTGGCCCTGGTGGGCGGCGGCGCGCTGTTCACCGCGGTGCTCACCGCCGGCCAGACGCTGGGGGGCTTCACCCGGCCCGCCGCCCTGTTGCTGCCGCGTGGGCGTCTCCCTGACGGGGGATCCGGGGACTTCCAGATCAATCGCACCGCGGCGGCGGCCGGCATCTCGGTCCGGGACACCATGGAGCGCTGGCGGCTCACCCTGAACGGTGGTCCCCGCCCGGTCACGCTGGACCGCGCGGCGCTGCTGGCGATGCCGCAGCACACGGCCGTCCTGCCGATCGCCTGCGTCGAAGGCTGGTCGACCACCCAAACGTGGACTGGCGTGCGACTGGCCGACCTCGCCCGGCTGGCCGGCGTGCCGGTACCGGGATCCGCGCGGGTGTCGTCGCTGGAACACTCCGGCGCCTTCGCCGGCGCGACGCTGCAACGCAACCAGGTCCTGCACCCGGACGCGCTGCTGGCGCTGCGCGTGAACGGCAACGACCTGTCCCCGGACCACGGCTTCCCCGCGCGGATCATCGTGCCCGCCCTCCCCGGCGTGCACAACACTAAATGGGTTGCCGCGATTGCCTTTCGGAAGGCCGCCGATGCGTAGCGCCTTCGCGCGGCTCTACGGCTCCCGCCCCTTGCACCTGCTGACGATGATCGCCGGATTCGCACTGCTGGGCTACGTCATCGCCGTCGCCAGACCGGTCACGTTGTGGAACCCACACGTCTGGTGGCAGTCGATCATCGTGTGGTTCGCCGCGGCCATCGTCGCCCACGACCTCGTGTTGTTTCCGGTTTACGCCTTTGTTGACCGGCTGCTGTCACGCGGCCGCGCGCGGCCCGCTCCGGCGCGCGCCGGTGTGCCGGTGCTCAATCACCTCCGGGTGCCCGCGCTGGGCGCGGGGCTCACGTTTCTGGTGTTCCTGCCGGGCATCGTCAGGCAGGGTGCCGGCACCTACCGGGCCGCAACCGGTCAGACCCAGGACCCGTTCCTCGGTCGGTGGCTGCTGCTGACGGCCGCGATGTTCGCGGTGAGCGCCGGAATGTATGCCCTACGGCTGGCAATGGCGCGCCGACGGGCGCGGTCGCACCGGCCCACTTCCCGCGATGACGGGGCGACGGCAAACCCCCACGCGTGACCTGCGTATTCGCCAACGGCAACTAGTGTTGTTTCGCATGGGGACCACGAACGCCGTGACACGCGCCGCGCTGGGCGGGTGCGTCGCCGCGCTTGTCCTGGCGGCCGGTCTTACGACCGGTGCCGCGCCGGCGGCGATCGCCGATTCATCGGTCCCGCCACCGGCTCCGGGTGGTGCCGTGCCCGTGCAACCGGTCGGGGGAGGCGGCTGCATCATCGGCCTGAACTGTGGGTGCACTCGTGATTGCCATAAGCCGCACCCACGCCCTCCAAGCGTCGACAACGATCAGCACGCCGCGCCCGCCCCGCAGAATCCCTAGCGCAGAAACCGCCGGGGGTTTTCCTATCATTTGGTGATGAGCGCCGGTGGGCTGGAAACCGCGGGCTCGCCGGCTTTCACCGACGAGGACTCGGCCCGGTTTCGCGCCGCCGGCTGGTGGTGCGATTCGACGCTCTCCGACGCGGTCCGCCGCAACGCCCAACGGACACCGCATCGTCCCGCCTATCTCGATGACGGCGGATCGGCTTTCACCTGGCGTGAATTCGATAGCGCGGCAACGCGATTAGCCGAAGCGCTGGCCGGGTTCGGCATCATGCCCGGCGACCGGGTCGCGGTATGGCACGGCGACTCCGCCGCCATTCACGTGCTGTTCGTGGCGATCGAACGCTGCGCGGCGGTGGTTGTCGGCATCGGCGCGCGCGCCGGCATCCGAGAGGCGTCGGCGATTCTGCGCAGCGCCCAACCGAAAATCCTGATCAGCGATCCGGAACACGCGGCGGCCGCCGCGGAAGTGGCCGACGAACTGCGGGTGCCCGGCATGGTGCTGAGCCGCGACGGCGGGCCGCTTCGCTTCGATGTCGACACCGATCCCAAGGCCTTGACGCCCGGCTGCGAACTCGGCCCCGATGACATGTTCCTGATCAACTCCACGTCCGGGACCACCGGGCTGCCCAAGTGCGTCGTGCACACCCAGAACCGTTGGCACTACTTCCACCAGAAGGCCGTCGTCAACGGGCGACTGACCAGCAACGAGGTGTTCCTGCCGGTCATTCCCACCCCCTTCGGGTTCGGGCTGTGGACCAGCCACACCACCCCGATCTACCTTGGCGCCACCGCGGTGATCCTCGGCCGGTTCACCACCAAAGCCACCTGCGAGGCGATAGTCCGGCACAAGGTCACCGTATTATGTTGCGTCAGCACACAATTGACCATGCTGATGGCGGATCCGGCCAGCCGCGGCTACGACCTCAGTTCGCTGCGACTCGTCTACACCGGCGGGGAGGCGCTGCCGTATCGCCCGGCGGCCGAATTCGAGGACCTCACCGGCGCCAAGATCCTGCAGTTCTACGGCTCCAACGAGACCGGGCTGCTCAGCGCGACCACGGTCGACGACTCGCGCGAGCGGCGGCTGCACACCGGTGGCCGCGTCGTTCCCGAAATGAACGTCCGGCTGTTCGACGGAGACCGCGACGTGACCGCGACCGGGCGCGGCCAGCCCGCGTGCCGGGGCCCGGCGACCAGCCTCGGGTACCTCGGCGGCACCGACCACGACAAGCTGTTCACCCGCGATGGATGGATGCGCATGGGCGACATCTGTGAAATCGACGCCGACGGCTATCTGCGTGTCACCGGGCGCACGTCCGATTTCATCGTGCGCGGCGGCAAGAACATCAGCGCGAGCCAGGTCGAGGACGCCGTCATGACGCATCCGGGCATTGCGATAGCGGCCGCGGTCGCGATGCCCGACCCGGTGTTCGGCGAAAAGGTCTGCCTCTACGCCGAACTCGCCGACTCTGCCACCCTCGACCTGCCCGGCCTCGTCGAACACCTGCTGGCGCTGGGGGTTTCCAAGGAACTGCTGCCTGAACGGCTGATCGTTCTCGACGAGCTGCCCCGGTCATCCGGCGGAAAGATAGCCAAAGCCCGCCTGCGCGAGGATATTGAAGCCAGAACGGAGGCCGGTCATGAACGCTCCTGATGCACGCCGCGGCGGGTTGGAAGTCTGGGCGCCGTCGGTGGTTCCCCCCATCGGTGTCGACCTGTCCAACCGGCAGGCGCTGGCCGTCGCCTTCCGTCACCTGGCCGGCATCGGGTTCGCCGAGAACATGGCCGGCCATATCACCTGGCAGCTCGACGGGCAGACCGACATGCTCGTCAACCCGTGGGGGCTGTGGTGGCAGGAGATCACCGCCTCCGATATCTGCGTGGTCGACGGCGACGCGCGCGTGGTCAGCGGGCGCTGGGACGTCACCCCGGCCATCCACATCCACACCGAACTGCACCGGGCCCGCGACGACGCCCGCGTGGTGATCCACAACCACCCGTACTACGTCTGCGTGCTGGCAGCGCTGGGCAGGCTGCCCGAGCTGGTGCACCAGACCGGCTCGCTCTTCCTCGACGACCTGTGCCTGGTCGACACCTACGACGGTGAGATCGACAGCCCCGCGCGCGCCGGGGAACTCGCCGCCCGGATCGGGGGCGCCAACCTGACCATCCTGGCGAACCACGGCGTCATCGCGACCGGCCGCAACCTGCCCGAAGCCGTCTACCGGGCGGCCTCCATCGAGCGAGTCTGCAAGCTGGCCTACGACGTCATGCTCACCGGAAGGGATCCGGTGACCATGAATTGGTCGGACATGGCCGGCATGCAACGGTCGCTGATCGAACGGGCCGCCGATGTGTATTGGGCAGGGGCGGCCCGCATGACCATCAAGGCCGACGCCGATGTGCTCACGTGAACCGCGTCGTCGGTGTGCACCCACGGCGGCGACACGCCGACGAACGTCGCCGCCACCGCACACTGAATGCCGTCCCGTCACACTGAACGCCGCCCCGCAAGGAGGTTGACGAGTGAAATCGATCGACGAGCTGGCCACCGACCTCAGCTTCACCACGGCGAAGACCGGCGGCGAGCGCTCGGTCACCTTCCTGCCCGATCCGCCCCGCGCCCCGCGCCGCTACACGGTGATCTCGGTGGACGACCACATCGTCGAACCCCCGGACACCTTCACCGGCCGCCTGCCCCGCAAGTTCGCGGACCGGGCGCCGAAGGTCGTCGAGACCGACAGCGGGGGACAGACGTGGGTCTATGACGGTAAGGAGCTGCCCAACGTCGGCTTCAACGCGGTGGTCGGCCGGCCGGTCGCGGAATACGGTTTCGAGCCGGTCCGATTCGACGAAATGCGCAGAGGCGCATGGGATATCGATGCCCGAGTCAAGGACATGGACCTCAACGGCATCTACGCCTCGCTGAACTTTCCGTCGTTCCTCCCGGGCTTCGCCGGGCAACGACTGCAGCAGGTGACCGGCGACCGCGATCTGGCGCTGGCCTCGGTGCGGGCCTGGAATGACTGGCACTTCGACGTCTGGGCGGGCTCGTATCCCGACCGGATCATTCCCTGCCAATTGCCGTGGCTGCTCGATCCCGAGCTCGGCGCGAAGATGATCCGCGAGAACGCCGAACGCGGCTTTCACGCCGTCACGTTCAGCGAGAACCCGGCGATGCTCGGGCTGCCCAGCATTCACACCGGCCACTGGGATCCGCTGATGGCCGCCTGCGCCGAGACCGGCACCGTGGTGAACCTGCACATCGGATCGTCGGGATCGTCACCGTCCACCACGGCGGATGCGCCGCCAGACGTGCAGGGTGTGCTGTTTTTTGCCTACGCCATCTCCGCCGCGGTCGACTGGTTGTACTCCGGACTGCCCAGCCGGTTCCCCGACCTCAAGATCTGCCTGTCCGAGGGCGGAATCGGTTGGGTGGCGGGGCTGCTCGACCGCCTCGACCACATGCTCAGTTACCACGCGATGTACGGCACCTGGCAGGCGCTCGGTGAACCCCTGACGCCAGCGGAGGTGCTGACGCGCAACTTCTGGTTCTGCGCGGTCGAAGACAAATCCTCATTCGTGCAGCGCGACCGGATAGGCGTCGACAACATCATGCTGGAAGCCGACTACCCGCATTGCGACTCGACGTGGCCGCACACCCAACAAACCATTCACGAGCAAATCGGCGAGCTACCGGATGATGTCGTCCGGAAATTCAGCTGGGAGAACGCCTCTCGTCTGTATCAGCACCCGGTACCCGCCGAGGTGCAACAAAATCCCGAGGCGTTCTGATGCGGCGATGACCACCACGGACAAAGTCGACTTCAGTTCGGTGCCCTGGGGCTCGGTGGAGTGGACGAACCTCGTGACCCTGTATCTGCGCGCTCACGAAAGCCGCACGGAGAGCCCGATTCTGGGAGACAGGCCGGCAGCGGAAGCGGTGGACCGGATCGCGTATGACTTCAAAAGGATCCATCGGATGTCGTGGCCGGCGGCCAATCAGTACCTGGTCACACTGCGCGCCAGGCAGCTCGATGACTGGTGCGCCGACTTCCTCGCCCGCCATCCGGATGCCGTTGTGCTGCACCTGGGTTGCGGCCTCGACGGGCGCTACTTCCGGCTGGCCGTACCGCCGACGGTGTTGTGGTTCGACGTCGATCAGCCAAGCGTGATCGGGCTCCGGCGTCGGCTCTACGACGACAGCGAGCGCTACCGGATGATCGGCTCGTCGGTGACCGAACTGCAGTGGCTCGATCAGGTCCCGACCGGACGTCCGACCCTGATCGTTGCCGAGGGCCTGCTGATGTATCTGCACGAGGACGAAGTGCGGCGGCTGCTGCAGAGCCTGACCGATCGATTCGCCGGCGGCGAAATGCATTTCGACACACTCTCGGCCCTGGCGCCGCTGATGTCCAAGCTCTTCACCCGAGGAATCATCAAGTGGGGCATCCGCGATGCGCGCGAGATCGCGACCTGGAATCCCCGGTTGCGGTTCATCGAGCAGACACCCGTGCTGGCCGACTACAAGCGAATTCCGTCGGCCGCGGTGCGGTTGATCTACCAGATCACGTGGATGACGGCCGGCCGCCACTACGACGTGCTCAACCGCTTCGAATTCTGACTAGCCCATCACAGGTCGGAGGCCAGCCGGCACAGAATGTCGGACGCGGGCTCCGCGGTCGCGTGCCGGTACCCGGTGCCCGCCCAGAGGTGGACGTAGTCCGGCTTGCCCGCCGCCGCGGCGGCCTTGCGCAGCGGGCTGGTCAGGTAATGGATGGCGGGATAACCCGCCGGCGCCTCGGCTTCGTGGGCGTCGATGAACGCATTGCGCAGGCCGCGGGCCGGCCGGCCGGTGAAGGCGCGGGTCAGCACGGTCTCCGTGTAGGCGGGATCGACCAGGGCCGCCTGATGAGTGGCCGAGGCGCCGCTTTCGGTGGCGCGCAACAGCACGGTGCCCACCGCGGCCGCGGTCGCACCCGCGCGGACCACCTCGGCCACCGCGGCGGGAGTCGCCAGCCCACCGGTGGCCATCACCGGCAGCGGCACCTTCGCGACGACCTGCCGCACCAACTCGACGATCGGGACCGGCGTCAGCGGCCGCTGCGGCGAGAGGGTGCCGGAATGGCCGCCCGCGGCGGCGGCCTGCACGGCGAGCATGTCGACGCCGGCGTCGTGCGCCTGAGCCGCCTCCTCAACCGTGGTAACCGTTTGGACCACAACGCTGTTGGCGCGTCGCAGCGCGGCGATCACGTCCCGCGACGGAATGCCGAACGTGAACGACACCATCGGGACCGGGCCGTCGAGCAACAGCGCGATCTTCTCGTCGAATCTGTCGTTGTCCTCGATGGGCTCGGGCGGCAGCGTCAGCCCGAACTGGTCGGCCTCCGCCTGGACGATCGCGGCGTAAGCCTGATAACGCTGCGGGTCGACCGGCACCGGATTGGGCGCGAAGACGTTGACCCCGAACGGGATTCCTTCGGCGCGAACGGCTTTGATCTCACCCTCGATGGCCTCGACCGTCTTGTATCCGGCCGCCAGCAAGCCCAGCGCCCCCGCGCGATTGGCGGCCGACACCATGGCCGGGGTCGTCGGGCCGCCCGACATCGGAGCCGCCACCAGCGGAACGGACATTCCAAACTGCGCCAACATCTCCCTGCCCTTTCGGTGTGTCACGGCCTCGCCATCCTCGACAATATCGGCGCCGAGGCGGTGCGCCGGCCTCCGCCCCGTTGACGGACCTGGCAGGATGCTTGAGCGTGACGCGCCCCAACTTCCTCGTGATCGTCGCAGACGACCTCGGCTTCTCGGACCTCGGCGCGTTCGGCGGCGAGATCGAGACGCCCCACCTCGATCGGCTGGCCCATGCGGGCGTCCGGTTCACCGACTTCCACTCCGCCCCGGCCTGCTCACCGACCCGGGCGATGTTGCTGACGGGCACCGACCACCACATCGCCGGCATCGGGACGATGCTCGAGGTCGCGTCGCCGGAGTTCCGCGGCGCCCCCGGGTACGAGGGCTATCTGAACGACCGGGTTGTCGCACTGCCGGAACTGCTGCGTGACGCGGGCTATCTGACGCTGATGTCGGGCAAGTGGCACCTGGGCGCCACGATCGAGACTTCGCCGTGGGCGCGAGGTTTCGAGCGCTCATTCGCCCTGCTGCCGGCGGGCGCCAGCCATTACGGCGGCTCGGCGGCGCGCGGATTCTCTCCGGTGCCAACGCTCTACACCGAAGACGACCGATTCGTCACCGTCGGCGACGACTTCTATTCCTCGGACTCCTATACCGACACCCTGTTGCGGTATCTGGAAGAGCGCGCTCCCGACGACGACCGGCCCTTCTTCGCCTATCTGCCCTTCCAGGCCCCGCACTGGCCGCTGCAGGCCCCCGATGAATCCATTGCGAAGTATCGTGGCCGCTACGACGCCGGCCCGGACGCGCTGCGCGAGGAGCGGTTGGCCGCGCTCAAGCGGCTAGGCCTGTGTCCCCCCGACGTCGTGGCACACCCGGTGGTGGCCGACGGCGCACCGGAGTGGGCCGACATGACCGAAGAGCAGCGTGCGGTGTCGGCGCGCAGCATGGAGGTCTACGCCGGAATGGTCGACCGGATGGACTACAACGTCGGCCGGGTGATCGACTTCCTCTCGGCCAGCGGCGAACTCGACAACACCGTCGTGATCTTCATGTCCGACAACGGCGCCGAGGGCGCGATCGTGGAGGCGATGCCGCTGCGCGGGCCGCAGATCGCCGCGCAGATCGAAAAGCATTGCGACAACAGCCTGGACAACCTCGGCCGGCCCACGTCGTTCATCTGGTACGGCCCCCGCTGGGCGCAGGCCGCCACCGCGCCGTCGCGCCTGCACAAGGCGTTCACCACCCAGGGCGGAATCCGGGTGACCGGCTTCGTCACCTGGCCCGGCTTCGCCCGGCAGCAACAGATCGGCACCGCGTTCAGCACCGTCATGGACGTCGCGCCGACCCTGCTCGAGCTCGCCGGGATCACCCACCCGGGCACGTCCTATCGCGGCCGCGAGGTGTCGCCCATGCGCGGCCGCTCACTGGTGGACTACCTGACCGGCGCCACCGAGACCGTGCACGACGCTGACACCGGCACGGGCTGGGAGCTGTTCGGCCGCCGTGCCATCCGGCAGGGCGACTGGAAGGCGTTGTATCTGCCGGCGCCCTACGGCCCGGGCAGCTGGCAACTCTACGATCTGGCTTCCGACCCCGGCGAAGTCGACGATCTGGCCGCCTCACGGCCGGACAAGCTGGCCGAGCTGCTGACCCTGTGGGATCGCTACGTCGAGGAAACCGGCGTGATCCTGGATCCCGTCTCCGTGTACGAGGTTCAGCTCTGAGTCCGCTGGGCCTCGAAGAGCTCGACCGAACCACTGTGCCGTGCCGCCAGGACCTCGAGTCCCGCATCGGCAAGCCAGCGCTGCACGTCGCCGACGTGGGGCGTATCCCCGAAAAAGCCCGCGGCCCGCAACGCCGTCACAAACCGATCCTGGCGCCAGCCTCGACCGCGCACGCACGTGCTGCCGCGAAGAATCCCGCCGGGCTTGAGCACGCGGGCAAGCTCGAAAACCGCCGCTCGCGGGTCGGGTAGACAATGCAGGCCGTTGAACGTCAGTGCCAGGTCGAAGGTGTTGTCCTGGAAGGGTAGGTCCGTGACATCGGCCTCGGCGAACTCCATCAGGTGGGCCACCCCCAACCGAGCCGCCTGGCCGCGCGCCCGTTTCAGCATGTCGGACGAAATGTCGGCGGCCACGTAGTGGCAATCCTGCCCTGGGCGCACGCCACGAAACGCGAAGCCACCACCGCATGGGATGTCAAGCACGTGGGCGCCTGGGGGAGCTTCGGCGACACGCTGAACATGTCCCAGTAGGTCAGGTAATGCCAATCCCCACAACGCTTTTGCGCCCACCGCGGCGACGCTGTCATGCATTGCGGCCGTGTTGTACAACGCCGATGCCACCCGGGCGGCGCGCCAGCGGTCCGTCACCTGGCCCATCCGCTGACCCTAGCCGGAAACCCGGGCGTGGCAACCCGCCAGCGTGCCATCGCGGACGCATTCGTTATGCGTTCGCCGTGACCCAGCAGGCTGCGGCAGCGGAAAAAGACGTCGAAATCTTTCGACGAGTGCACGGTCGCCGGTGAGGCGTAGCGCTCCGTCGGCGAGGATCTGGTCGAGGTCACGGTCGGTGCGAAGCAGTGAGAGCAGGGCGGCCTCATCGGTTTCCAGTGTCGCGTCCGGGTGACCGCTTTCACCGCGAGCCAGGGTGAGTTCGCCACCGTTGATCTGGAGCCGGAACGGCTGATCGTCCAGGTGTATGTCGATTGTCGCGTCGAGCCCGGCCGCGGCGCGGCGGTCGAAAAGTGCTGTCAGGGAAAGCATCAGGGAGTCGACACCAAGTGTGCCGTCGTAGGGCATGGTGGGTGAGTGGCTGGCCCAGCGGGCCAGTCCGAGCACGATCGGCCCCAACTCGGCCCCCCAGGGCGTCAATTCGTACACCCACGACGCGCTGGGCGGGCCGAGCCGACGGCGACGCACCACTTCGGTGTCGGTGAGCTCGCGCAACCGCTGGGTCAGCATGTCTGGGCCTGCGCCCGGCAAGCCCGCCAGCAGATCGGTGAAGCGTTTGGGGCCCAGCAGTAGTTCACGAACCACCAACAGCGCCCAGCGCTCGCCGACCAGATCCAGCGCGTGGGCCACTGCGCAGCCGGTGTCATATCTCCGCTTCCTAGCCATGGATCCCATGCTATCAGCAATAATAGGTTAAACAAATTAGATACTTGGTTTTTCCAACTAGTGCTGCTAGCGTCGGGTTCGTCCCACTTGGGACGGACTACGAAGGAGATGAAAACCATGCCTGTGTTCACCATCGACGCGCCCAAAGGGGCGCCGCAAAACGCCAAGCAGACGATGTTGAAGGAGATCACCGACGCGCTCGACGAGGCCTACCATTTCCCCGACACCCGCGGCTGGCTGCGCGAGTACTCGGCCGAAAACGTGTCACAAGACGGCCGCGTGCACGCCGAGCCGGTGCGGCCGGTGGTGTCTCTGGAGGCACCGGAACTGGCCAGCCTGGATGCCAAACGCAAGCTGGTGCAAAAGATCGAGTCGGCCGTCGGCGCGGCGTATGCGGGGATCGCCAATATCGAGGAAGTCCTCGTTCTGGTCAACCACTACCCCCTGCGGGATGTCGGCTGGAGGGGCAGTCTGCAATCCGACAAGCCGGAAATCGTTGCCGCCCTTGCCGAGTTGAATCGCTGAGCTTCCGCCCGCTGACGCGATCGCTGTCGGCTCGGACCACGGTGCTGCCACGGCATCCTGGTCCGAGTCGACAGCACAAGGTGTGTTCGCGCGCTAAATAGGTTCCGCCAAAACGGGTTTGGATGGCCGCTGATCGCGCTGCGCGCCCGCGTTGCGTCATACCTCAATCCATGGAGGACGCTCGGGCGCCCTCGTCACCGCCGCGCAACCCCAAGTCCGCGGCGATAATCCACCAATTCGGTTGGGGGCAACCAGGATACGCTGAGCACGCCGATGCCGCGGCGGTCCGGGCGCCCCGACCAGGTCATGCGGTACGGCCCACCAATTGGGCCAATTGCGCCGCGCCCTGGTGTCTCTGGCTCTTGCCAGACCACCCGCTGTATGGTTCTCTACGAGAATAGAGTAGGCCCACGTTCATGCGTCGTTTTCTCCCGAGCTTGCGCACAAATCAGAGCGACGCAATTAAGCGGAGTGTACAAATTGCCCCGACCGAATCCAGCGCTGCGACGCTGGCAGCGCTAGCCCTGGTGCAGGTGATGCGGGCGTCTAAAACTGCAGCGGTAGGAGGGATTTCGTGACGGCGAGCACCGATAGCCATGTTCGTTTCGATCCATACGATGTCGGGCTGATCGCGGACCCGTACCCCATGTTCGCGCGATTGCGCGAGGAGGCGCCGCTTTACTACAACGCCGAATACGACTTCTATGCCGTGAGTCGCTACGCGGATGTCAGCAAGGCGCTCGTCGACCACGAGACATTCAGCTCGGCGCGTGGCGCGATCCTGGAACTGATCAGGGCCAACCTCGAAATCCCGCCGGGCATGTTGATCTTCGAAGACCCGCCGGTTCACGATGTGCACCGCAAACTGCTGTCCCGCATGTTCACCCCGCGCAGGATCGCCGCGCTCGAGCCGATGATCCGCGACTTCTGCGCACAGTGCCTGGATCCGCTGATCGGCTCGGACCATTTCGACTTCGTCACCGACCTGGGCGCGCAGATGCCGATGAAGGTCATCAGCATGTTGCTGGGCATTCCCGAGGAAGACCAGGAGTACATCCGGGACCGGGGCAACGCGCAGCTGCGTACCGAGGCCGGAAAGCCCATGAACGCCGCCGAGCAGGGGCTGTCGGTGGGCGAGCAGTTCGAGGCCTACATCGACTGGCGCTCCGACCATCCGTCCGACGACATCATGACCGAGCTCCTCAACGTCGAATTCGTGGACGAGACCGGCACCACCCGGCGGCTGTCTCGCGAAGAGATCCTGGTCTACCTCAACGTGGTCGCCGGGGCCGGCAACGAAACGACGACACGACTGATCGGTTGGTCCGGGAAGGTTCTCGCCGAACACCCCGATCAGCGCCGGGACCTCGTCGAGAACCCGACGCTCATCCCGCAGGCCATCGAGGAATTACTGCGGTACGAGCCGCCGGCGCCGCACGTGTCCCGATATGTGACCCGCGACGTCTCCGTGCACGACCAAACCGTGCCCGAGGGCAGCGTGATGATGATGCTGATCGGGTCGGCGTGCCGCGACGAGGCCCAGTTCGGCCCCGACGCAAACGAATTCAACATTCACCGCACGGTGCGCCCGCACCTCACCTTCAGCATGGGAACGCACTTCTGCCTGGGCTCGGCGCTGGCACGTCTGGAAGGCCGCATCGCGCTGGAGGAGATCCTGAAACGATTCCCGGAGTGGGAGGTCGACCTGAGCGGTGCCGTTCTCAGTCCGACATCCACGGTGCGGGGCTGGGAGTGTATGCCGGCGCTGGTGTCACGATGACCGGGCGAGTCGAGGGCAAGGTCGCTTTCATCAGCGGTGCCGCGCGCGGTCAGGGGCGCAGTCACGCCGTCCGTCTTGCGCAAGAGGGTGCCGACATCATCGCGATCGATGTCTGCGGTCCGATCGACAACCTGGCTTATCCGCACGCGACCCCCGAAGACCTCGCCGAGACCGCCGATCTGGTGAAAAACCTCGACCGGCGCATCGTGACCGCCCAGGTGGACGTCCGCGACTACGACGGGCTGAAGGCCGCCGTGGACGGCGGGGTCGAACAGCTCGGGCGTCTCGACATCATCGTCGCCAACGCGGGGATCGGCACCTTCGGCAACAAGCTGCACAAGATCGGCGAGCAGATCTGGCAGGACATGATCGACGTAAATCTGTCCGGCGTCTGGCACACCGTGAAAGCCGGTGTGCCGCACATCCTCGCCGGCGGACGCGGTGGCTCCATCGTGCTGACCGGTTCGGTCGGATCGCACAAAGCCATGGCGTACACCGGTCACTACATCGCCGCCAAACACGGTGTCCTCGGCCTGATGCGGGCGTTCGCGGTCGAGCTGGGCCAGCACAGCATTCGGGTGAACTCGGTCCATCCCAGTCAGGTCAATACGCCGATGACCATGAACGACATCACCTTCCGGCTGTTTCGACCGGATCTGGAGAATCCGGGGCCGGAGGACTTCGCGCCGTTCTCCCAGATGACCCACACGATGCCGGTGCCCTGGGTGGAAGCCATCGACATCAGCAACGCCGTCCTGTTCCTCGCCTCTGACGAATCTCGTTACATCACCGGCGTTTCGCTGCCAGTCGATGCGGGCGCGTTGCTCAAATAGCGTCAACTAAGAATCAAGTGAAAGAAGAAGCCCATGCCCGAATATGACTACGCAAAGCTGAAGAAGGAAGCCGAGCAGTACATAAAGTTCGAGAAGGACAAGAAGAACCGGATCGCGTACATCACGTTCGATCGTCCCGACGCGCAGAACGCCACCAGTTTGGGCATGCGGCAGAACTACGCGGACCTGATCCACAAGTGCAACGTGGACGACGACGTCAAAGTGGTGGTGATCCGCGGCGAGGGACAAGATTTCGGCAGCGGCGGCGACCTGCCCGAGCAGCGTCCGATGCTGGAGAACCCGGGCCTGCCCCTGCATCACGAGCTCGCGATCAACGACGACGACGTCAAGTACCCACCCGGTGGTTCGTACCGCTACCTGTCCACCGTCACCGACTTCTACGCCAAGGCCCGCGCCGGAAACCGTCCGCTGCAGGAACTTCGGAAGATCAGCATCATCGAGGCCAAGGGCTACTGCTACGGGTGGCACTTCTATCAGGCCGGCGACGCCGACCTGGTGATCTCCAGCGACGACGCCCTGTTCGGGCACCCGGCGTTTCGGTACGTGGGCTGGGGACCCCGGTTGTGGTGGTGGGCCGAGACGATGGGCCTGCGCAAGTTCTCCGAGATGTTGTTCACCGGAAGGCCGTTCAGCGCGAAGGAAATGTACGACTGCGGCTTCGTCAACAGCGTCGTGCCCCGCGACCAGCTGGAGGCCGAGACCGAGAAATACGCCATGGCATGCTCACGGTCCCGCCCGACCGACACGGTCGCGGTCCAAAAGACGTTCCTCGAGCTGTACAAGCAGCACAAGGGCGAGTACTTCGGCAGCCTGCTGACCGGCATGGTCGAGGGCATGCTGCCGATGATCCAGAACGACGCGGAAGAGGTCGACCTCACCGAAGGCACTTTCAACAAGGGCCTCAACAACGTGGTCAAGGACAACGACATGAACTTCCCGCCGGAGTGGCGCCTGAGCCGCTCGGGCCGCGCGAAGCCCTGACCGTTTTGGCGAGGCGTGCATGTCCGCGCTGACGGGGATCAGGGTCGTCGAGTTAGCCGAATCCGTCGCGGGGGAGTACTGCGGGAAGCTGCTGTCCGACTTCGGCGCCGAGGTCATCAAAATCGAGGCTCCGGAGGGCGGCAGCGCGACCCGCGCGATGGCGCCCATCCTCGCCGACGGGTGCGAAGGCAGCGCGCTGTTCGCCTACCTCAACACCAACAAGCGCTCCGTCGTACTCGATCGAGGCTCGGCGGCCGACGTCGAGCGGCTGCACCGGCTGATCGACACCGCCGACGCGGTCATCGACGGCCGGTCACCGGACTGGTCCGCGCGCCATCCGTCCGTGGTCTTCTGCTCCATCGCCCCATACGGGCAAGGGGTGGCCGCCGAGTTCGACAATGCCCGCAGCATCAACGTTTTTCACGCCAGCGGGTGGGGATATCACACTCCGAGCCATCCAGACCCCGCCAAGCCCCCGCTGCAGGGACCGGGTCGCTTCCTCGCCGACTACGAAGCCGGGCTGGAAGCGGCGCTGTGTGTCGTGTCGTCGCTGTGCGGGCGTCTGCACACCGGCCAGGGCGAGTCGATCGACGTCTCCCAGCAGGCCGTGCTGGTCTCGCGCGCCGATTGCATCCTCGGTCGCCTCGTCACCGGCGAAGTGCCGGCCGACGGTGCGCGTGCTGATTACGATCAGGCCGGGCCGGCATCGTTCTTCGCCTGCGCGGACGGCTTCGTCTACTTGTACATGACCAGCGCTGCGCATTGGTCCGGGGTGAAAACCTTGATGGGCCAGGCCGAATGGCTCGACGCGTTCGAGGACGACTGGCTGGAGTTCTCCGTCACCGCCGAGAAGGTCACCGCGTTTCAGCGGGGCTTCGCCGGCTGGGTTGCCGGCCTGCCGAAAGAGCAGGCATCGGAAAGGGCCCAGCGGCTCGGTGTGCCGCTGGTGCCCGTCAACGGCGCCGCCGACCTGCATCACTCGCCCCAATACCGGCACCGCGGATTCTTCCAGCGGGTTCGCCATCCGGTGCTGGGTGAAGCCGCGTATCCGACCGTGCCCTATGCGTTCAGCGCATCGCCCGCCCGAATCACCAGTGCCGCACCACGTCTCGGTGAGCACACCCGGTCGGTGCTGGAAAGCGTCGACCCCCCGCGCGCCCGGCCGACGGTCAAGTCGGCGCAACTGAAGCCACCCAGGGATGCCAGGGGCGGGCCGCTGGAAGGCGTGCGGGTCGCCGAGCTCACCAAAGTGTGGGCCGGTCCGTACGCCGGAAAGTTACTGGCGATGCTGGGCGCCGAAGTGATCAAGATCGAGACGGCCGACAGCCCCGAGGAGATGCGCGCATACGGCGGCACCGACATCAACCACGCGCCCTACTTCCTGAGCATCAACCCCGAAATCCTCAGCGTGGACCTCGATATCAAGTCGACCGAGGGGATGGCGCGGCTGCGCGAGCTGATCGCGCGCAGCGACATCGTCATCAACAACCTGCGCCCCGGCGCCATGGAACGTCAGGGCCTGGGATATCGACAACTCACCGAGATCAAGTCCGACATCATCTCCGTGTCGATCAAGATGTGGGGCAACGACGGGCCACTGGGTCACCAAACCGGTTATGCGCCATGCTTTGCCGCGCTGGCCGGGCCCGCCTCCCTGGTCGGCTACCCCGACGGGCCGCCGCTCGGGACGAGCATGCGCTACGGCGATTCGACGGTGGGCGCGGCGGCCGCATATGCCGCTGTGGTGGCATTGCTGCACCGGGAGCTCAGCGGCGCGGGTCAGTTCGTCGATGTGTCGGCCGTGGAGACCCTTTCTTCGATGATCGGTGACTGCCTGCTGGAGCATTCGCTGACCGGGCGGCCGCTGGGGCCCAGCGGCAATGCGCACCCGGATATGTGCCCCCATGGCTGCTACCCGTGTGCCGACGGCACGTGGATCACGGTCGCCGTCGCGAATGATGCCGAATGGCAACGGTTGTGCGAGGCACTCGGCGCCGCAACCCTGGCCGACGAACCCCGCTACGCCACCCGCGAGGCGCGACACCGGCACACCGAAGCGCTCGACGCGGACCTCGCCCGGTTCACTCGAGGCCGGGACGCCGAGCGGCTCGCCGAGCGACTGCGCGCGGCCGGGGTACCGGCCGCCAAGAGCGCCACATCGGTGGATGTCATTGCCGACCAACGGCTGTGGGACCGCGAGTTGTACCGCTTCGTCACGGATCATCGCGAAGGCCAGCGCCCGGTGCTGGGGCCGTCCTGGCGGATGGCCCGCTGCCCGGCGCGGATCGAGCGCGGGGCGCCGGACCTGGGCGAGGACACCGACTATGTTCTCAACGAGATACTCGGCAGCCAACCGATTGGCGGAACATGACGACACTGGCCCGCACAGCGGCCCTGGTCACCGGCGCCAGCAGCGGCATCGGCACGGCAACGGCTCGAGCGCTGGCGGCCCACGGGGCCGCGGTGGCCCTGCTCGCCCGCCGGGTCGACCGGTTGACCGAGCTCAAGACTGAGATCGAATCCGCCGGTGGCACAGCGCTGGTGGTGCCTGCCGACGTGACCGATGCCGAACAGGTGGCGGCCGCCGTGCAGCGCATCGTCGCCGAGCTGGGGCGCCTCGACATCCTGGTGAACAACGCCGGCCTGATGCAATCGGCGCCCGCGACCGAGGCATCGCTGCGGGACTGGGACAACATGGTGTCCGTCAACGTGCAGGGTGTCCTGTACGCCACCCGCGTCGCGCTTCCGCATCTGATCGACGCGGCCGCCGATTCGCCGCGCGGGGTGGCCGACCTGGTCACCGTCAGTTCCACCGCCGGCTGGGTGGCCCGGCCGAACACCGCGGTGTATTCGCTGACCAAATTCGGCGTGAACGCCTTCAGCGAGGGCCTGCGCCAAGAGGTGCTCGGCAAGCGGGTCCGGGTCGGGGTGGTCGGCCCCGGAACCGTCGACACCGAAATCTTCAGCCACCTCGCCGAGAAGTCGCGCGAGGCGTTCGAACGGCAGACGGCCGGTATGGTCATGCTGCGGCCCGACGACATCGCGGACGCCGTGTTGTTCATGGTGACGCGCGACCGCCGGGTCGCGGTCAATCACATGTTGGTGCGCTCGGCCGAGCAGACCTGGTAGCGGCGTGGCCTCGGATTGGGTGATCGGCGATCATTGCGGATTGCCGTTCCCGGTTGATCCCGCGGCATTGCGCACCGGCGGGGTGCGGTTTTTGACCGACGCATTGCGGGCCTCCGGAGTGCTGGGTCGCAACGGCGTCGCCCGGATCGGCGACTTCCGCGAGATCAGCGGTGGAAGTACCGGACGCAAGGTCGTGTTGTCGGTCGAACACGAAAAGCCCGCACCGGATCTGCACACCGACCTGTTCGTCAGGTTCTCCCGCGATCTCGACGATCCGGTGCGCGATCGCGGAAAGACCCAGATGCAGTCCGAGGTGCGGTTCGCCTCCTTGGCACGAGCGCCCGGATTCCCCATCGCGGTACCCAGCCCGCAGTTCGCCGACTATCACCGTCGTAGTGGCGCCGGGATCTTGATCACCGAACGAATCAATTTCGGCGCCAACGGGATCGAACGCCAATACCACAAGTGCCTCGATTACGAGATGCCCGCGCCGGTGGAGCACTACCGCGCGCTGCTCACCGCGCTGGCACGGCTTGCCGGCACGCACCGGTCCGGCCGGCTGCCCGCGGAACATACCGCGCGCTTTCCGCTGGATGTGCGGGCGGCAGCCGTCGGAAAGCGTGCGCCGCTACCGGCGGCCAAACTGAAACGGCGGGTCGATCAGCTGGCCGAGTTCATCGGCGCTTGCCCCGGGTTGGTGCCGGCTGGCGCCGGCTCCCCGGAGTTCTTGGCGCGCTTGGCCGATGAGGCGCCTCGGTTAGCACTGTGCGAGAACGCGGTCGCCGATCACCTGGCCGCCGACGGCGACTACATCGCGCTGTGCCACTGGAACGCCAATATCGACAACGCCTGGTTCTGGCGGGAGGACAACGGCACTCTGCGCTGCGGCCTGATGGACTGGGGCTGCGTCGGCCAGATGAACCTGGGCATGGCCCTGTGGGGGGCGATGTCCGGCGCCGAGAACTACCTGTGGGATGTCCATCTCGACGACATGCTGGAGCTCTTCGTCGCCGAATTCGAACGTTGTGGCGGTCCACGCCTGGAGCCGGACCGGCTGCGCCGCCACACGCTGCTGTATGCGGCGGTGATGGGCGTGGCCTGGCTGCTGGACGTACCGGCGTTGCTACGTAAGCGATTCGACGTCGCACCGAGCAGCCGCACGGACCCGCGGATCAGGGACGACGAGGGCGTGCGCGCACCGCTGCAGATGCTGTCGAATCTGCTGCTGTTGTGGCAGCGGTACCCGCTTGGCGGCCTGCTTGACGAAGCCTTGGCCGAGGAAGGGCGCGTCGCTTAGGGTGCGTCGTCGTCTCTGTCGTGCAGCAGCTTCTCGGGATGATGAAACACGTTGACGCGGGGCCTACCCCGGTCCAGATGTGGGGGCGGAAGCCACTCGGTATCGCCCCTGGCGTTCTTGCGGGTGGTCCACCCGCCGGGTCGCAGGAGGCGGTGCTGGGGTCCGCAGGCGAAGGTGAGGTCGTTGACGTCGGTCGTCTGGCACCTGGCGTACTCGGTGACGTGGTGGACCTCGCAGTAGTAGCCGGGTGTGGTGCACCCGGGCGCCGAGCAGCCACGATCCTTGGCGTACAACACGATTCGCTGCCCGGGTGAGGCGAGGCGTTTGGTGTGATACAGCGCCAGGGCCTTGCCCTTGTCGAAGATCGCCAAATAATGATGCGCGTGACGAGCCAGCCGGATCACGTCGCTCATCGGCAGGATGGTGCCGCCACCGGTCAATCCGCGTCCGGCGGCGGATTCGAGCTCTTGAAGCGTCGTGGTCACCACGATGGAGGCCGGCAAGCCGTTGTGCTGACCCAACTCGCCGGAAGCCAGTAGGCCTCGCAGCGCCGCGTTGAGTCCGTCATGGTTGCGCTGGGCGGCCGATCGCGGATCGCGCTCAATGGCCTCTTGGGTGGGAGCCCCATCTATACAGGGGATTTCGTCCAGTGGATTGCACATGCCCGGCGCGGCCAGTTTGGCCAAGACGGCCTCGAACGTGGCGCGCGCCTCGGGGGTGAGCCAGCCGCCCAGCGCCGACATGCCGTCGGCTTGCTGGTTGCCCAGCGTCAGGCCGCGCTGCCGAGCCCGGTCCTCGTCGGTGAAGGTGCCGTCGGGATTGAGGCAATCGGCCAAGATGTCGGCCAGCTTGCCGAGCTGCTCGGGCCGATACCGGGTTCCCTCCATGGCAAGTTTGGCCTCGGCCTGCTCGCGGGTGGCCGCATCTATCCAGGCGGGCAGCTGGTGGTAGAACTTGCGGATCACCGAGACCTGGCCGGTGCCGAGCGCGCCGTCGCGTTGGGCCGCCGCGGTCGCCGCCAGCATCGGTGCGAGCGGCTCGCCGGTCAGGCCGTGGCGGGGGCCCAAATCGCGCGCCTCTTTGATGCGGCGGGCGGCTTCGGCGCGGCTGATCAGCGTCGTCTCCGCGATCGCATGCGACAGCGTTCCGCCGAGCTCCTCGGACGGTGCTTGGCGGGCAAGGGAATTGATCAACGGATGCTCGACGGCTGGGATGCGCCGGCGCTGCTTTTCGCAACGCTGTAACACCGCCAGCTGTTGCTGCGGGTGCAGGGCGTCGAAGTTCAGCGCGCAGAGTCGATCCCACGCGGCATCGATTGCGTCGAACACCGCATCGACATCCTGCTGATCACTCGGACCCACACCGTCGAAACTAGCCGCACCCACCGACAGAAACGGCGACCCTGTGACCACTGAAACCAAAGTGGCACAAGTTTTCTCATTGGCTCCACGACGGGCTGAGGGTAAGCACCTCGACACCGCTCTCGGCGATGTGCACGGTGTCTCGACGGAATACGGCGCCGACGCCCTGCTGCCACACATACCCGGTGATCGCCAACACCATCCCGGCCTCGATCCGGTCGTGTTCGCCCGCAGCCAAGAGTGTTTCGGACACCACGGGCGGATCGAACCCCAGGCCCAGCCCGTGCGCGACCGGCATCGGCGGGATCGGTTCACCGGCCGCGTCGTATGCGGCAAGCAGATCGCGGGTGTCCGCGCCCGCCCGGCAGGCGGCAAGCATCTTGTCGTACAACCCATCCGAGCGCTCGAACAGCGTGCGGACCTCAGCGGTGTCTGTATCGCCGACCGGCCAGGTGCGGCCGACTTCGGCGACATAACCATTCGCCAGCGCACCGGCGGCAAAGGCGACGAGGTCGCCCGACCCGACCTCGTGCGCAGCAGCGCGCCGCCACGGCTGTTCTCGCGACGTCACCCAGGCGGCGTCCTGGGTTGCCGGCGTGCTCACTCCGCCCGCGGCCATCGCCTCCATCATCACCCCGGCGAGTGTCCGCTCCGAAACTCCCGGCGCCAATTCGGCTAGGGCGGTGGCCATCCCGTGTTTGGCGACACGCACGGCCTGATCCATCGCCGCGATTTCATCGGGGGTCTTGACGCGCCGCGCCGCACGCATCGCGGGCTCGGCATCGACGAGCTCGGCATTGGGAAATGCCTCGGGCAGCAGTGCCGCGAAAGTCGGTGTGATCGCGTCGGTTCCGACCCGCCGCGCAGCCTCGGCGCCGTCGATCTTCTTCAGGACGTCGATGAGCGTCATCGGGTTCCAGGCCAGGCCGTACAGGTGATCGTGGCCGATCTCCTCCGGAACGCCCTCGTCGTCGGTGCTGTTGAGGTAGATGTCTTTGGTGGCGCGCACCAGTACACACATCGGCCCGAAGGGTCGGGTGCCGGCTATCCACAGCTGCGGGGCGCCGGTGACGTAACGGATGTTGGCCTGCCGGCCGAGCACCAGGATGTCCAGACCGTGCCGCTCCATCTGGGCCAGCGCCCGTTCGCGCCGACCGGACCGCAACGCGAGCGTATCGGGCAGGGCTTCAGTCGCCATAGGGGGAATAGGGGTAGTCGGTGATCGGCGCATAGCCGTCCTCGGTGATCACGACGATCTCCTCACTGCGATAGCCTCCGGTGCCGTCCGCCCACACCACGGGTTCGAGCACCAAAACCATGCCGGGAGAAAAGACGAAGTTGTCGTCGAACTCCTCGCCGAGATCCGTTCCGATCATCGGAGCTTCGGCGGGGTAGGTGCCGATGCCGTGGCCCAGATAGAAGTGCGGCAGCCACGGTTTGCGGCCGCCATTGGCCGCGATCGCGGCGCGCGCCAAGTCGCCCGACGTCACGCCGGCTTTGGTGACCGCGAGCACGGCGTCCAAAATTGCGCGCCACTGCCGGAATTGGTCTTGCTGTCTCGGCGTGGGCGATTCGCCGACGATCCAGGTGCGTCCGAAGTCCGAGCAGTACCCGTGATACGCGATGCTGATATCGGTCCACAACACATCGCCGGCGGCCAGTTCCCGATCGGTCGGGAGCAGCGGCAGCGCGAGGTCACCGTGCGTCGTCCACACCCCGGCCTCCCGCGAAGTCGGCATCACCTGCCAGATGGCCTCCAGCATGTTGGTCGTGGCGCCGAGTTCGAACGCGCGCCGGACGAAGCTGGCCGAAAGATCGATCTGTCGCACACCGGGCCGTAGCGCCTGCTGCACGTCGACGATCGCCTGTTCGGTGATGCGGGCCGCCCTGCGCAGACAGGACAACTCGTCGCGGGTCTTCACCAATTGGGCGGCGCCGAGCACGATCGCCGCATCCGTCGGCGGGCCGCCGGGGAACAGCGTGTCCGCCGCCCGCCGCATCGCACCGGTGAGTTCGTCGACGGCGATGTGTGCCCCCGGCCGGACCAGACCGGCCAGATACCGCGCGAAATCCCGCACGCCATAGTCGGATTCGAGATAGGCCGGGCCATGCAGATGATCGTCGGGCACGGGATATTCCAGGGACGCCCCGCTGCGGAACGGCATGAACAGGTGCGGATGCACGTCCTCGGCGAGCACCACGGCGACCGGGCGCTCCACGTGCGAGAGGCCCGCGTCCAGGAGCGGCCAGCTGGCACCCGTCGCGTATCCGACGTATCCGTTCATCAGCAAGATCAACGCGTCGACACCGTGTTCGGCCATCGCGGACCGCAGCCGCACTCCGGTCTCGGTGCGCATGCGGGGCCAGTCCGGCTCATCGGGGATGTCGATCGCCGAGGCGTGGGCGGTAAGTGAGTCCGTCATGCGGGGATCCCCAGGAACTCCTTGATATGGCCGCCGAGACCGCTGTTGGCCCCGGTCACTACGGCCAATCTGCCACGCGAATCTGGAACTGCCAACAGCAGTTCGGACTTCACCACGTGACGGGCAGCTCGTAGAGGCCGTAGGCCAGCGCGTCGTGCTTGAACGGAAGGTCATTCAGCGGCACGGCAAGCCGCAACGTCGGAACGCGGTGCAGCAGCGTGGGCAAGACGATCTGCAATTCCATGCGGGCCAGTTGCTGACCCACACATTGGTGACGGCCGTAGCCGAAGCCGACGTGCGGACCGTCTTCTCGGAGCAGGTCCAGCCGGTCCGGGTTGGGGAACTGACGCTCATCCCAGTTGGCCGGTGCGACGTCCAAGATGATCCCGTCGCCGGCATGGATCGTCTCGCCACCAATCTCGATGTCTTCGATGGCGATTCGGCGCTGGCCGGTCTGGATGATGCTGAGGAAGCGCATCAGCTCTTCGACCGCGGTGGCGACGACCTTGGGATCATCGGTGTCACGCAGTAGGGCGCGTTGATCGGGATGTTCGAGCAACGCCGCGATGCTCAGGCTGATCATGTTCGCGGTGGTCTCATGGCCCGCGATCAGGACGCCGGTGGCGAGTTGTGCCGCCTCGCGCACGCTGATCTCTTCGGCGTTGACCCGCTCAGCGAGGTCGGAAACCAAATCCTCTGAGGGATTTTGCATCTTCGCCCGAACCAGGTTGGCCAGATACTTCGCCAACGAGGCGGCGCCCTGGGCGGTGTCCTGCTCGGTCGCGTAGCGGCCCATGCCTCGCTGGGCCTGTGCCTGAAAGAATTCCGCATCCTCATAGGGCACCCCCAGCAGTTCGCTGATCACCAGCGAGGGAACCGGCAACGACAGGGTGCCGACGACGTCGCCCGGCTTCGGGCCCGCCAGCAGCGCATCGATGTGGTCGTCGGTGATCTTCTGCACCGCGGGCCGTAACGCTTCAACTCGCTTGAACGTGAACGGTTTAGACAGCATCCGGCGAAACCGGGTGTGCTCTTCGGCGTCGGAGGTGAACACCGAGCGCGGCCGCTTGTGCACCGTGGCCAGCATGCCTTCATTCCAGTGCGGATAGCCGGGCAACCGGTCGTCGACGCTGGTGCGGGAATCGGTGAACAGCGCGCGGATCGCCTCGTAGCCGTGGATGAGCCATGGGGTGCTGTCGTCCCAGATCCTGACCCTGCTCAACTGCTTGTCGGCGTTGAGTCCCAATACCTTCGGGGGAGGGGCGAACGGGCAGCCGGGCGCCCGTGCCATCGGAAACTCCGGGATATCGGTCGCGGTGGATCCCTCGGTCATCGTGCTCCTCGGTTGTTGTCCTGCGCGGTTGCCCGTTCTGCTTGGCCGCCGGCCGCACCGACGTGCACCGGTGCGCGCCACAGGCCGACGATCGCGTCGATCAGTCCTTCGCCGGCCACCGGCCACGCCGAACGGGACCGCGGCCCATGCTCTGCCACTGCGCCTTCGTGTTCCGCGCAGGTGTGCATGAGCAGGTTGCGCACCATCACCATCCGTTCGGCGCGCACTCGCTTGGGCAGCTCCGGTAGACAGCGGTCGATGCCGTCGAGCGTTTTCACCAGCAACGGTGACGACAGTGCGTCTTTGGTGACCACATGTCGGTAGGTCGGATCGGCCATGGCCTGCGCGGCGAAGCGCGCGTACCACGTCGGCGATCCCAGCGCGGACAGATGATCGGTCAACGGACGCACCAAGGCGCCGACCCAGTCGCGCAACTCGGTCGAATCGCCGATGGCGGACAACATCTGGGCACGCAAGTCCTCAATCGGCTCGCGATGTTTGCTTTCGATCGCGCGGAGCAGATCGATCCTGGTGCCGAAGTGGTAGCACGCCGCGGCGTTGTTGCCCTGTCCGGCCGCTTCGCTGATCTGCCGGTTCGACACGGCGTACATGCCGCGTTCGGCGAAAAGCACTTCGGCGGCCGACAAGATGGCCTCGCGGGTGCCCGTCGACCGGTCGGGGCGAGCAACGCGCTCGGCAGTCATCGCCTCAGTGAACACCTAGCGCCGCGTTAAATCAAGCAATTTATTTATTGCGCGGCGCCCAGGCTAACGCGGCCGGCCAAACGACGGTTCGTCGACGGCGATTCATCGTCTCGGCGAATCTGAAAGCGGCGCAACGGGTCACCGTTTTAGCCGCCGAGTCCTTTCTTGACCGCGGCGTCCTGCTTTTGGCCGACGTCGGTGACGAAGTCGGGCGGCACGAGAGCGTTGGGCGGGCCGTCGAATTCCAATTCGACAAAGGCCTTTCCTTCGGTGAACAGCAGCAGGGTGACTCCCTTGGCCCCGTCCGGCGAGGGGCCTGAGATCGTGGTGCCCCCTGTGCCGATCTCGATCGGCTGGGGTGCCCCGTGGACGTAGCCGTCACGCGTCGACTTCGCGGATTCCAACGCGCTCTGCGCGGCGGCAGGGTCGGACAGGACCTGAATGCTGTCGATGATCACGTGCGTGCGGTCGTTGTTGCTGAAAGTCGCGGTTGCCCCCGGTTGCCCGTTGGGGTTGTTGATCGGTGCAGTGGCCGTGAAGATTTCCGGGGCGTTGATATCGCTGGCCGCGATCAGAAGCCGGGTGTAGTCGGACGCCTGGGCGCCCGCGGACGCCGACGTCGTGGTGACGCCCGCCGAACTCGAGGTTGTCGATGACGCACCCGACGACGAGGTGGCCGGCGATGATTTCGAACCGCTGTTACAGCCGACCACCGTCGCGCCCGCCAACGCCAGCGTCAGCGGCAATCCGAAGGCAAGCCCGGAGAATTTGCTCATGAACGTTTCCTTCCGCCCCCGGCTTCGACACCGCAAACGGTAATGCACCGCCAGCGCCCATGTCGCAGAATATGGTTAGCGCGCGACAGTTATCCTTCGTAACCTGCCCGGCATGGGTCGAAGGATGTTGCCGCGACCGGCGTCGTCAGCCCGGGTAGGTCTTCGTCAGGTGCGCGATCGCGGTGCCCCAGACCGATCGCGCACCGGCGTCGCCCACGCGGTAGATCTGGACCATCGATGAGATCGCCACCGCCAGAACGAGTATCGCGACGAGTGTCCGCGTCGCGGCGCTGCTCCTGCCGGATCGGCGTTCGATCATCCGCACGACGACCAGCACGATGGCGAGCGCCAGCAATGCGGCCGAGAAATAGGACATCAGGCTGCCCCGCTCGGCGTGCTCCCGCAGGATCGGGCTGGGATTTTTCTTCTGGTCGTAGAGCCATCCGCCGGCGTTGATGGTGATCGGCGTCAACACCATGGTGACCGCGGCGAGGAGCAGCGTGAGCCACATCAGCTGACCGCGCCGCGCCGCCGACCATAATCCGCAGACGATTTCCAGCAGGGCGGTCAACGGCACCAGCACCAGCACGAAATGCAGCAGCAGGGCGTGAGCCGGCATGCCATTGATGACGTTCATCAGCGTCCCCCGATGGTGGTCGCGCAGGACCTAGCCGCCGAGCCCCTTCTTGATGGCCGCATCTTGCTTTTGGGCGACGTCGTTGACGAAGTCCGGCGGGGCCAGCGTGTCCGTTGGGCCGTCGAATTCCAGCGTGGCGAGCGCCCTGCCCTCGGTGAAAAGCAGGATTACCACGCCCTTGCTGCGATCCGGGGTGTTGCCCATCAACATTGTTCCGCCACTGCCGATGGTCGACGGTTGCGTGGTGGATTCTTTGATCACACCGCCCTGTTGGCCCTTCGCGGTGTTCAACGCGTTTGTGGCCTCATCGGCGTCGTCGTAGACCTGAATCGTCACCTTGATCGCGTGACTACCATCGTCGTCCTTGAAGGTGGTCGCCACGCCCGGCTGGCCGTTGGGATTGTTTGTCGGGGGCGCGGCGGTGAAGGGGACCGGGGCGTTGATGTCACTGGGCTGGATGAGCAACTTGGCGTACTCATTGGGCTGCGCCGGCGCCGATGATGCCGGCGCGGAGCCGGTGGCCGAGGGCGACGAGGTCGCCGAACCCGACTTTGACGGCTGCGCCTTGTTGCTGTCGCAGCCGGCCACCGACACCGCCAGTGTCGCCGCCGCGACACCCGCGATCACCGTTCGTGACATCCTCATCGCGTGGAGCTCCCTTCCCGGTACTGCTGGGCCACAAAGTTCGGGTTGCCCTTTTTCAGTCGCACAGTACAGGGCTGCGCGGCAGGGTATGCCGCGCAGCGCCTAGGGAAATTACCGCCTACTCGAGTTGATCGCGCAGGGAGCTCAGCGTGTTTGCCAAGATCCGGGATACCTGCATTTGCGACACGCCGATCCGCTCTGCGATCTGGCTCTGCGTCATCGATTCGAAGAACCGCATGCGCAACACCTCGCGTTCACGCTGCGGGAGGGTCGCAACCAGCACCCGTAAGGCTTCCCGGTTGGTGATGTGTTCGATCTGTGGGTCGATATCGCCGACGGAGTCGGCCACCGAACGAGGCGTTCCCGAGCTGTCCGCGCCGAGCGGCGCATCGAGGGAGTCGAGCCGATAGGCGTCGCCCGCGACGAGGCATTCGACGATCTCCTCCCGCGGCACCTCGAGCAACTGGGACAGCTCGCCGGCGGTGGGCGCGCGCCCGAGCTGCTGGGACAGATCCGCGGTCGCCCTGCTGATCTGAACGTGCAGCTCGCGCAGCCGCCGTGGGACGCGCATCCCCCAGCTGTAGTCGCGGAAGTAGCGCCTGACCTCGCCCATCATCGTGGGCACGGCGAACCCGATGAAGCTGGGACCTTTCGCGGGGTCGAACCGGTTGACGGCATTCATCAAGCCCAGCCGCGCAACCTGGATCAGGTCCTCTAGGCCTTCGCCCCGACGGGCGAAGTGACTGGCGACATGGTCCGCCAGCGGCAGGCAGCGGGACACGATGCGTTCACGCTGGTGGGCGTACTCGTGCGATTCGGCCGGCAGCTGCTGCAGCGCCACGAACATTGCGACGACATCGTCGTACGAATCGTCGGTTTTGGTTGTGGGTGGCGGGGCCGGACGTGTTGCAGAAATTACGTTGGTCATCGGCCGACGCACTCCATGATCATTCGATGAATCGGATAAACCAGTGCGCGAGAACAAGTTTCCATGCTGACTCTCCTAGAGTCGTGTGCATCGGGACGTTGCAGCTATGCGCAATTCTCGCCCCCACTGCATCTCGATCCGCCGGACTGTCGAATCGCCAGCGCACGTAGGAGCGGGGAGCTGACTGGGGCTGATTCGCCGGAGCCATACCGAGCTCAGTAAGCCGTGCGGCTGACTGGACCGCTTTTAGCTAAACGGCGACACGTCCATAACGGACTTCATTGGAGACTATACGCCGCTGCGCCCTGCCCGGCGAGGCTTGGCGCAACAAATTCTTCTAAATTGTGAACAGTTTCCGCGGTGTACGAGCGGGGTCGCTGCAAGCCGCCGGTCCGCAGCTATGGACTCCGTCAACAGTCCGGACCGTCCTCTAGCTGGCGCGTTGTGCGCCGTACCGTGGCCGACGACGAAGTGGCCGGAGCTCTGGCAAACACTTATCGCCGGTTTGACGAATGGGAGCTGCGGTGGTTGATTCTCATTTCCGATCCTGCTGGGTACTGTTCGGTTGATGTTCGTGACCTCGATCGGCGAGCTCGGCTACCGCCGATGGCGAGACCGATTCGCGCGCAACGTATTACGCGGTCTTCACCGCGTCCGCTATGGGAGCGGGCGGTGAGCGGCACCGAGGTCCCGCTGGCCGGGCGCGGCATCGTGGTATCGGGCGGCAGCCGCGGCATCGGACGAGCAGTCGCTGAGCTGCTGGGCAGCCTGGGCGCCGGTGTGGTCGTCAACGGGCGTGACGAGCAGGCCGTGCAGGAGGCGGTCGCAGCGATCACGGCCCAGGGCGGGCGGGCCACCGGGGTGGTCGGAGCCGCAGACGAAGAGCGCGTCGCCCACTCGCTCGTCGACGCATGCATCAGCACATTCGGGCGGCTGGACACTCTGATCAATTGCGCCGGCATCGCCGAACCGCCGGGTTCGTCCATCATGACGATCTCCCCGGCAGAGTTCGAGCGCCTGATCAGCGGCCACCTGGGCACCGCCTTTCACACCTGTCGGGTGGCCGCTCCGGTGCTGGCCGCCCAGGGGCACGGCGCCATCATCAACACCAGTTCGGTGGCTTTTCTGGGTGACTACGGCGGGACCGGCTATCCGGCGGGAAAGGGCGCCGTCAACGGGCTGACGATGGCGATCGCCGCCGGACTGAGGCAGCACGGCGTGCGGGCCAATGTGGTGTGTCCCGGCGCCAGGACACGGCTTTCCACCGGTGCGCAATACGAACGACACATCGAAGACCTGCACGGCCGGGGGCTGCTCGACGAGGTGACCATGCGGGCGTCACTCGACAGCGCTCCGCCAGAGTTCGTCGCGCCCGTCTACGCTTACCTCGCGAGCGATTTGTCACGCGAGGTCACCGGCCGAATCTTTGTTGCAGCAGGCGGTTTCGTGGGTAGCTTCGATCGCCAAACGCCACGGCTGCTCGGCTACCGCGACCATCACCAGACCGGGCCATGGTCGGTGCGCGACGTCCACCACATGATCGGAGAGACCGGCCAGTGACGAGGCTGGCGTGCGATGCTCGCGTCGAGCCTTACGAGAGCCGCTCGGCAGCGAAGTCGGCCGCTTGGTCGACCATGCCCGCCTCGACGTATTGGCGGTGGGCGGCGGGGTTGCCCGCGCCGGAGCAGACCGGGTCGCCGGGAACACACAATTCGAGCGTTTTCGCCGAATACAACGGCCCGATGTCCACCGGGGGCTGATTGATGATGCTCATGAACTGGCCCGATGGCTTGCCGAACAGCGCCACCGCGGCCACGTGGTTGGCCACTTCGGCCGGCATCGGCCGTAGTGACTGCACCAAGTGCACGCCGTCCGGGACGGCGCTCTCGGTGACGAAGCCCATCACCGCGGCGCCCTGCGAGTAGCCGCCCAGCACCATCTTCGTGCGGGGGCAGGTCGCCGCCATCTGCTCGACATGACTGCCGGCGTCGCTGATGCCGTCGGCGGCCGTGGGGAAGTCGGTGGTGGCCGGGTAGTTGACCGGATACACGCCCACGGACTTACCGCCGACGTGTGAGCGCAAGGTGTCGACGAAGTTCTGCCCGATGCGCCCGACACCGGGCGGCTCGGTGGTGCCGCGGGCGAACACCACCTCGACGTCGGGGCATGGTTCTGCCGACACCGTGGCGACCGGACCGATGGGCAGAACCCAAATCGGTGACAGCACAGCACAAGTCAACACGACGAGACGATGCGCCTTCACATCGCGATCGTGCCACAGGACATCTGGGAACGCGCGTTGGGCGGTCGCTCATCGCGGAGAATGTGACGAAAGCCTCCGAGTCAATGATCGCGAGCGGCCACTAGCCCTCGCCGTGACCCTGCCGCTTGGCGCGAAGGGCGGAGCGAGCCGTGTGCAGTACCCCGCGGAACGCATAAGTGGCGGCCAGCCCGCACAGCACGATCAAGACGACGAACATCGGCAGCCAGTTGTCCCTGCTGTGGCTGACGTTCCACCAGACGATCGTGAACAGCACGGCACAGAGCAGCAGAACCGCGTCTCGCCAATTGCCG
This sequence comes from Actinomycetota bacterium, assembly GCA_036338755.1. Lineage (GTDB taxonomy): Bacteria > Actinomycetota > Actinomycetes > Mycobacteriales > Mycobacteriaceae > Mycobacterium. The sequence goes on from JAYZBN010000040.1 coordinate 94,055, forward strand.
TGGTAGGAGAAGGCGGCCCTGCGCAGCGCTCGGCTACGGTCCGCGGCATCGATCAGATCATCGATGCGACCTTCGATGGCGCGCCGTAGTTCGGCGCGTCTGTCCACGTCCTCGGGGGGGAGTCGATCGAGCAGGTCCATGTCCTGCCTGATCGCTTCTCGGTAATCCGGGCCCTTGAATTGCCCCGCCGCGACCGCGAGCAGCGCACCACCGAAGATGGGTGCGCTGTTCAGCGCGACCTGTCCCAAACCCACCACGCCGCGCCTCCTTCAGTTGGTGGACAACCTTCAGTTGGTGGACTACGCCGTCCCGTTGAGGCTCGCAGAGCCGGGGGAACGTGAGGCTCGCAGAGCCGGGGGAACGGCTCCGATAGGCGGGGCATGGAGCGCGACCGCGGTGACACAACGGCGTAAATGTATGGTCAGTTTCGTCGGTCCTGCCCTCCCCGGCTCAGGAGGCTTTCGAAGAGCGCCGGCGTGTTCTCGCCGCCTCCGGGGCACCCAGTGCGTCCATGGCGCGGACCATTTGCGGATAGGCGATCGCCGGCCCGATCCAGCGGGTGAGGTAGCGGCGCAGGTCGGCACCGCTGCGAGGAGGCCGGCCCGGGTCGGACAGGAAGGAATGCAGCACCCGCAGCGAGAATTCGTTCAGTTCGTCCAGGCCAGCTTCATCGAAACCGTAATGCTCCCAATCGATGTCGTAGCGATGAAGCATCGAACGGCCGAAGGCCAGCGCTGTATCGGAGACGATCGAAACCTTCTGGGCGCCGCGGTGGCGCTGGTTCAGCACGAATTCGACCTGGTTGTCCGAGGCCAGCTGTTCGACGGCGAAAGCCATTCCCTCGGTGATGGCCACCACGGGGTCTGTGACGCCCTGCAGGTGGGCCGCCATGCGATCGAGGAAGCCGTCGGCCGAGCGCATCGCGGAGGCCACCAGCAACGCCTGCGTTCCAGGAAAGTACCGATAGACGGTCTGGCGGGTCACCCCCAGCGCCCGCGCCACGTCCGCGATCCGCATCGCCGAGCCACGTTCGTCGATGATTCTGTCCGCGGCGTCGAGGATGCGCTCGATCGCCTCCGCATCGGACGACGGCGTATTTCCTGCCCAACCGTGACTGCGCATGATTACCGGGTGGCAAACCCGTAGCCGGTGAACCCCACAGCCGGATCATAACGTCTCCGAGGCGCCATCGTTGCTGGCTAACTACGCTGGCTAACCACCGAGTGGTGCCCGCATCGCGCGGCGAGACAATATGCACATTATGTATGATCACTGCCAATCCGGGGCTCCGGCGCGACAGAGAGGCCGACCGATGCAGTACGACACGGTGATCACGAATGGGCGCTGGTTCGACGGGACGGGCGGCCCGTCGGCCCTAAGGAACATCGGCGTACGCGACGGGCGGGTAGTCACCATCGCCGAGGAGCCACTCGACACGACGGGCGCTGAGGTCATCGATGCCACCGGTCAGTGGGTGCTTCCGGGCATCATCGACATCCACACCCACTACGACATTGAAACACTCTGTGAGCCGGCACTTTCCGAATCACTGCGACACGGCGTGACGACCGTGATGCTGGGATCCTGCTCGCTGTCCACCGTGTACCTGAACAACGTCGACGCCGGCGACATCTTCGGCCGCGTCGAGGCGATTCCGCGGCGCTATGTCATCGAGCACCTCAACGAAGCCCGATCATGGAGCAGCCCAAAGGAATACGTGGCCGCACTCGAACAGCTGAACCTCGGCCCGAACATTGCGGCGTTCATCGGTCACTCCGACATGCGCGCCGCGACGATGGGACTGGACCGGGCAACCCGCAAGGACACGCGCCCGTCGGCGGCGGAGCTGGCTCGGATGGAGTCGATGCTCGAAGACGCACTCGACGAAGGCTTCGTCGGACTGTCGTCGCAGCAACTGCTTTTCGACAAGCTCGACGGCGAGGTCTGCCGATCGCGCACCTTGCCGTCGACCTACGCCAAGCCGCGCGAACTCCGGCGGCTGAACGCTATCCTGCGGCGGCGCAACAAAATTCTGCAGTCTGGGCCCGACATCAAGAACCCATTATCGATAGTGTCTCAACTGGCCACCTCGCTCGGGGTGGGGCGCCGGCGGTTGAAGACCAGCCTGCTGTCGGCCGCTGACGTCAAGTCCCTGCCGCCGGTCATCTACCTCATGGACTGGCTCGCGCGGGCGGTCAATGCCCTTGGCGCGGATTTCCGCTGGCAGCATCTGCCGGTGCCGTTCGAGGTCTATGCCGACGGAATTTCGCTGGTGATCTTCGAAGAGTTCGGGTCCGGCGCCGCCGCGTTGCACCTGCAGGACGAGATCGCCCGCAACGAGCTGATGCGCGACGAGGAGTACCGGCGCCAGTTCCGCAAGGATTACAACCAGAAATACGGGCCCAGGGTCTGGCACCGCGACTTCTTCGACGCCGAGATCGTCGCGTGCCCGGACCAATCGGTGGTCGGTAAATCCTTCGGCCGGGTGGGTCTGGATCGCGGCGGGCTGCATCCGGTCGACGCGTTCCTCGATCTGGTGCTCGAGCACGGCGACAAGCTGCGCTGGCGCACCACGATCTCCAACCACCGGCCCGAATTGCTCAAGAAGCTGGCCCAGAGCGCAGGAGTGCAGATGGGGTTCTCGGACGCGGGCGCGCACCTGCGCAACATGGCGTTCTACAACTCGGGCTTGCGCCTGCTGCGCCACGTGCGCGACGCCGAGAGGCAAGGCACGCCGTTCATGTCGATCGAGCGCGCCGTGCACCGGCTTACCGGTGAGCTCGGTGCGTGGTACGAGATCGACGCCGGCACGCTGCGCGAAGGCGACCGCGCCGACATCGTGGTCATCGACCCCGACAAGCTCGACGCGTCACTCGAGCGGTACGCCGAGCATCCGGTCCAGTCCTACGGCGGGCTGTCGCGGATGGTGAACCGCAACGACGAGACCGTCACGGCGGTCCTGGTGTCCGGAAGACTCGCCTTCGGTGCGGGTGAGGCTTCCCCGGAGTTGGGCCGGCGGCGTTTCGGTGAATTCCTCCGGGCCGGCGGCAGCCCGGCGCGAAAGCTGGCCCACACCGGTTAGGCGCACCTATTAGCTTGGGATGCCGTAACTTTCATGCCACCGATGCGCCCAAAATGAGGTTGACCGCCTCGTCGAGCTGCCCGGAGATCTCGGCGAAGCTGATGAACCGGGCGGTCATCAGCGCGCCGGAAAAGGTCATCTGCAGCGTGGATTTCACCGCTCTTGGCCAGCCCGGACCAAGCGCGGCCCCGATTCGCTTGGCCACTTCCTCGCCGATTTGTTCCCGCAGCGGTGCGACCGCCGGATCGTCGGCCATCAGCGCGGCGCCACAGGCGGCGGTCAGCTCCGGCTCATCGGCGACGACGACCGCCATGTCCCGCAGCGTGGCGCTGACCCGGGTCTTGGTCGAGTCGTTGACGTCGGTGTGTAGCGGCAGGTCGCGCAGGAACCGCAGATACACCGCCGCTACGAGCGCGCTCTTCGACGGAAAGTAGGTATAGGCGCTGGCCGGCGATACTCCGGCGCGAGTCGCGACCGCGCGCATCGTCAGGTTCGCGTACGAGGATTCCCGCAGCTCCGTCAGCCCGGCATCGAGGACCTTGCGAATGGTCTGCCCCGGCCGACGATCCGACCGGCGGGCCGCGTTCGCGCGGGCCGTGTTCCCGGCAACGACCGGGGACGACGCATCTCTAGACACTCGTCCAGTGTAAGAACGCGGGTCGCCGCCAACAACATCCATCGAGCGCGGTCGGCGCGAACGGGGCATCCCGATACCAGACAGCTGTCCAGAAGAATTCGGGTTCTAGAGTGGCGCCCATGAGCGGAGCGGACCGGCAGCGCTGGGACGAACGGTATGCGGCCACGGGGCCGTCACCGTTGAGTTCGGTTGCCCCGCCCTCAGTTTTCGCGGGCCATGCCGATCTGTTTCCCACGGCCGGCACGGCCCTGGACCTCGCCTGCGGACAGGGCACCGGCTCGGTCTGGCTGGCCGCACGCGGCCTGCAGGTGGTGGGGTTCGACGTCTCCCCGGTGGCCATCGGCCACGCGCGGGAACTGGCCGGCCGCGCCGCGGTGGGCGATCGCTGTCGTTTCGACGTCGTCGACCTCGATGACGGCCTGCCGGCTGGGGCGCCGGTCGACGTCATCGTCTGCTGTAAGTTCCGGGACCCTCGCCTCGACCGGGCGATCATCGAACGGCTGTCGCCGGGCGGGTTGCTGGCGATCGCCGCGCTCAGTGAGGTTGGTGCCAGCCCCGGTCCCTTCCGCGTGGCGGCCGGAGAGCTACCCGCTGCCTTTGCCGGCCTGGACTTGATCGACGCCGGCGAAGGCGAAGGTCAGGCGTGGCTGCTGGCCCGGCGATGACGCGGTCTGTCCGGCGGGCTACCCGGCACTCCCTTGCGCTCGGCTCGAGCGGCGGCGATCGGGCCGTCGCGTACCGCTGCGATGAGGCATCGCCGACTCGGTCGGCGCGGTCCTCGGCGACCTGCGCGACCCGCCGCGCCGCTGCCCACCGGTCCGATGATGCTGAGGCGCGCGCGAAGGCGCCCGGGCCGGCGCGGGGGCCTGGTATGGCGCCACCTCACCGACGAGCGCCTGCACCGCCTCCGATGCGGCAGTCACCTGCTGAGGGGCGACGTTGATACCGGCCTTGCGCATCAGCACCTGGGTGTCGCGGCGCTGCTCGGGCAGCACCACAGTGACGACGTCGCCGGCGCTTCCCGCCCGGGCTGTGCGGCCGGACCGGTGCAGATAGGACTTGTGTTCGGCTGGCGGGTCGATGTGCACCACGAGTTCGACCTCGTCGACGTGCACGCCCCGCGCGGCGATGTCGGTTGCCACCAGCACCCGGGCGCCGCCCGAGGCGAACATCGCGAGGTTGCGCTCTCGTGCGGGCTGAGACAGGTTGCCGTGCAGGTCAACTGACGGAACGCCGGATTCGGTGAGCTGCCTGGCGAGCTTGCGCGCCTGATGCTTGGTACGCATGAAGAGAATCCGGCGTCCGGTGCCGGATGCGAGCCGGTGCACGACTTCTTTCTTGGCCTCGACATTGGCGACGTGAAACACGTGATGGGTCATCTCGGATACCGGCGAGTTGGCCTCGTCGACCGAGTGCAGCACCTCGTTTCGCAGGAACCGCTTGACGAGTTTGTCGACGCCGTTGTCCAGCGTCGCCGAAAACAGCAGCCGCTGACCACCATTCGGAGTTGCGGCCAGGATCCGGGTGACGCCGGGCAGGAAGCCGAGATCGGCCATGTGGTCGGCCTCGTCGATCACGGTGATCTCGACCGCGTCGAGACTGATCAAGCGCTGCTTCATCAAGTCCTCGAGCCGGCCCGGGCAGGCCACCACGATGTCGGCGCCGGACTTGAGGGCGGCGACCTGGCGGGTCTGGGAAACGCCGCCGAAGATCGTGGTGACCCGCAGGCCGCAGGCCGTCGCCAGTGGCTCCAGGGTCGCTGTGATCTGCGTCGCTAACTCCCGGGTCGGCGCGAGGACCAACCCGGATGGCCGGGAGGGGCGCCCGTTCCCGCCCGACAGACGACTGACGAGTGGGATCGAGAAGGCCAGGGTCTTGCCGCTGCCGGTCTTTCCGCGACCGAGAACGTCGCGGCCGTCGAGCGTGTCGGGCAGCGTCTCGACCTGGATCGGAAACGGGTGGGTGATGCCGCGCTTGGCGAGCGCATCGACGAGCTGATTGCGCACGCCGAGGTCGGCGAAAGTCTTGCTGGTAGTCACTTTTCGGTGCCTTTCGGGCATCGGTGGTGCTGTGCCGCAGGCGAAAACGCCGCGCGGCATCGGCACGAGGTGGCGAGATTGCCGGATGGCAAAATCGATCGCCGCGAGACAAGCATTGGGATGAGGAAGCGTTCCACGACGGTGTTGGCATGCGATGTCATGTAGCCAACGTTGCCGCCAGCCTAGCGCATCGGGACGCCAATGCCCTAACCAGCCGCGAAACCCCGACGGCCGACATTGCGCAACCGCAAAGCCAATTCGCAGAATGACGCTCTCCGGTAGTGTCACCGTGATGGAGCGGCGTGTCCTGGAAGCGGTCATTTATGAACGCGAACCGCCGATTGCGCGGATCATTCTCAACCGGGTGGACAAAGCCAATACCAAGGACGCCGTCCTGGTCGGTGAGGTCGACGAGTGCCTGCACGAGGCGGACCGGGACAAGGACATCAAGGTCGTCATTCTCAAGGCGAACGGCAAGGGATTCTGCGGCGGCCATGTGGCGCGCTGGGGTCCGGACGAAAACCCGTATCCCGATTTCGGGGACACGTTCGAGGACCTGTACAAAGGCACCGCCGATTTGTTTTTATGGCCGACCCTGTATCTGTGGGAATTCCCCAAGCCGACCATCTCGCAGATCCACGGTTATTGCATGGGCGGTGGGATATATCTGGGTTTGCTGACCGACTTCTGCGTCGCATCCGAGGACGCGTATTTCCAGATGCCACTTGCCCAAAGCCTCGGCGAACCGGGCGGGCACACAATGATCGAGCCGTGGCTGTTGATGAACTGGCATCGCACCATGGACTGGCTGCTGCTGGCTCCCACGTTGTCGGCGCAGCAGGCCCTCGACTGGGGGCTGCTCAACCGGGTGGTTGCGCGCGACGACCTCGAGGACACCGTGGAGGAGATGGCGCGCAAGATCGCCCAAATCCCGCTAACCACACTGATGGCCGTCAAGAACAACGTGAAGCGCGCGTGGGAATTGATGGGCATGCGGGTTCATCTCCAGGTCAGCCACATCCTGACCAACATGGTGGGTGCCGCATCCGACGTGCAGGCGCGGCGGGCCGAGCTGATGCAGTCCGGCATGAAGCCGCGCGATTTCGTCGACCGCGACGAAAAATACTGCCCGCCAACGTGAAACCAGTTTCACGGTCGGCGCTGAGCGTGAAACCAGTTTCACGCTCGGCGGGACCGTCCGCCTAGCGAGTCCGCTCGCCGGCGACCCTTCGGCCGGCGGCGTGTCGCGCCGCGACGTAGCCGAACACCATGGTGTAGGCGATGCTTCCGCCCGCGCCCAAATAGTTTCGGCCCATCACCGTCGCCGTGATGTTGCCCGTCGCGTACAAGCCGTCGATCACGCAGTCGTCGGAGTCGAGGACCTGCGCGTGCTCGTTGGTGATCACGCCGCCGCACGTCCCGACATCGGCGGGCAAGACCCGGGTGGCGTAGTACGGTGGCCGCTCGAGCGGCCCGAGCGCGGCGTTCGGGCGGTAGCCGGGATCACCCAGGCAGTCGTTGTAGGCCGACTGGCCGCGGCCGAAATCGGGGTCGAGGCCCTTGACCGCAAACCCGTTGAACCGCTTGACCGTCTGCTCGAGCGCGTCGGCGGGGACATCGATCTGTCGGGCGAGATCGGCGACGGTCGCACCGCGCAGCACCGCGCCCCGCTCTATCAGTTCCTCGGGCAGGCTGCGCTTCTTGAACGGGTTGGCGCCCGAGACGTATCGGCGGATGTAGCCCTCGTCGAAGACCATCCAGCACGGCACCGCCTTGTTGGCGTACATGGCCTTGCCGACTTCCACGTAGGAGTTCGACTCGTTGCAGAATCTCTTGCCGGCCCCGTCGACGTAGATGGCCCCGGGGCGCTGCCGCCCGCTGCCGAGCGCCCTGGCTGCATCACCGCCGTCGGCGATGAAAATGGATGGCAGCCACCAGGCCTCGTCCAGCAGGTCGGTTTTCGCGCCCAGCCGCATCGCGGTCTCAAGCACCTCGCCGGTGTCTCCGGCATTGGCGATCGACCAGCGCGCCTCGTTGGGCTGGTCGCCGCTGTAGCGACGGCGCATGTCCGCATTGCGGCTGAAGCCGCCCGCCGCGAGCAGTACGCCCTTGCGCGCCTCGACATTCAGCGTGGTCCCGTCGCGGCAGACCCGCGCGCCGACGACACGGCCGTCCTCGACGATCAGATCGGCCATGGCCGCGTGAGTCCAGATCGGCGGGTCGCCGCGCAGGTCGATCAGCACCTTCAGCATCTGGCCGATGAGCGACGCGCCGTTGGTGAGCATTTCCCGCCGGAGCAGCCGCGCCGCCCTGGTGCGGGCGAACACCCGGGTGGCCACCGCGAAGGCTCGTGGCGACCGGTTGAAGTACTGCACCGAGCGCAACTCGTTCGTCTTGAGTACGAAACCCCCGTAGCTCTTGGCCATCGACGGCTGGACCTTGTCGCGCCAGTCTCCCAGCGCCGCGGCGTCAAACGGAACGCATTCGATGGCTCGGCCGGACTCGTTGCCGCCCTTGTGGTTCGGGTAGTAGTCGCTCCAGCCGAGGCACCGCACGAACCGAACGCCCTTACGGGTCAAAAAGTTGATCATCTCGTAGCCCGCGGTCAGGAAAGTCTCGCGGCGCGCCGGTGACGAGGCGGCCCCGATGTCGCCGACGACGTCGTCGAAGTACGCCAGGCCGTCCTCGTGCGAATCGGCGATGCCGTTGGCGCGCATCAACGGGTTGTTCGGCAGCCACACCATGCCACCGGACAGTCCGGTGGAACCGCCTACCAGCGCCTGCTTTTCGAGCACCAGGGGCTCGATGCCGGAGTCGAGCGCCGCCAGCGCCGCGGCCATGCCGCCCCCGCCGCTGCCGGCGATGAGCAGATCGACGGAGTGGTCCCACCGCGTGCTCATCGTGCCGCCCTACCGATGGCCCCAGGCGTCGAAGCGAGGCCGAGATCCACCATCGGCACGTCGATGGTGGTGTTGGTCTTCTGGATGGCGGGTACCAGCGTGTCGTACGGCAGTCCGGCGAGGAAGCCGTCGATGACCCGTTCGAAGTTCGAGATCAGCCCCTCGATTCGGCTGGACAGCCTCATGTATCCAAAACTCCTGGAGTGCAACCCTTTCTGTTGCTTAGGCAGGTTGGAGAAGTCCTGCGCGGGTATCGGCGGCCAGCGTGGGTCGTCGGGCGCCATCGGGTCCGGAGGCGTCGGTTTGGGCGTGATCTGGTCGGGTGGGATGCGGGTGAGCGACCAGATCTCGAAGAGGGTTTCCTCCGGTCCCATCGGACGGATCCGGTACGACGAGGCGCTGCTGTACTGCGGCAGGACGAAATAATGCGGGAAGCAGAAATTGATGGCCTCGGTGATGCCGCGCCGCGCCAGTTCGTTGAGGTCGGGGATGTCGCAGCCCCTGGCTCGATGCCAATGCACGATGGCGTCGTTGAGGGTGGTGCGCCAGACGTTCATCGCCTCGGCCGGATCGGACGGCAATTCCATGTCCTGCAGGCCTTCGGCGATGCGGACGTCATTCTCGTGCGTCATACCGGCCATGCCCTCGCCGAGCGTGCGCATGAAATACAGGTTGGTCTGTGCCAATCCCGGTGGCTGGGCGGACGAGGCGGGCATGCTCGACGGCAGCAGTTGTGGGTGGGTCTGCGGGACGTGATACCCCTCCATGAAGGCGGCCGTCGCCAGCTTCCAGTTCACCGGCAGCCGGCACGACTGCCACCATTCGACGCGCAGCGACTCCACCTTCCAGGCGTCGTAGATCGATGCGAACGGTTCGAAGCAGTCGCGCAACGGCGGTGCGGCGTCGTCGAGGTTGATCCATGCGCAGCCGCCCCACACCTCGCATCGCACCGAGACGAGGCGAAGATCCTCCGGGTTCAGGTTGTGCTCGTCGAACTCCTCGGGCCTCAGCACAAACGTGTTACGCCCATCCATGCCCCAACACCAGCCATGGAAGGGACACACGAAGGTGCGCCGATTCCCGTTGCCTTCCACCAGCTTTACGCCGCGGTGGCGGCAGGCATTGTGATAGGCGCGCACGTTCTCGGCGTCGAGCCGCACGACGATGATGGAATCGTCGAGGATCTCGTACTCGACATAGTCGCCCGGCTTGGGGATCTCCTCGAGGCGGCAAGCCATCTGCCACACGCGCGGCCAGAGCATTTCCTTTTCGAGCGCGTAGAACTCCGGGTCGTAGTACCGCTGCTTGGGAATCCGATCGGCGGCCCGGACCGCCCACGGCACCGGAAGCGGGGTCCAGTTCACGTCCGTACTCATGGCCATCCCTCGTTCATACGATCCTCGATACCCGCCCCTGCCAATAGCGGTCGCGGATGCGTCTCTTGTACAGCTTTCCGTTCGGGTCGCGGGGAAGGCTGCCGAAGTCGACGGTGCGCGGGCACTTGTACCCGGCCAGGTGGGCCCGGCAGTACTCGACGAGTTCGGCCTCGAGCTCGGGTCCGGGCAGCACGCCGTCGGCCGGTTGCACGACGGCTTTGACCTCTTCGCCGAATTCGCCGTTGGGAACCCCGAATACCGCCGCGTCGACCAACTTCGGATGCATGATGAGCAGATTCTCCACCTCTTGCGGGTAGATGTTGACCCCGCCGGAGACGATCATGAAGGTCGAGCGGTCGGTGAGGTACAGGAACCCGTCGCGGTCGACATAGCCCATGTCGCCAAGCGATCGCCACCCGCGGTCGTTGGACACCGACGCGGTCTTGGCGGGATCCTTGAAGTATTCGAAGTCGGGCCCGCCTTCGAAGTACAGCTCGCCGGTTTCACCGACGGGAAGTTCTTGCCCGTCTTCGCCGAGCACGTGCACCGGGGCCATCGGAATCCCCACCGAGCCGGGATGGGCCAGCCAATCCTGCGGACCGATCGTGGTTCCCGCGAATCCCTCGGTGCCGCCGTAGTATTCGTAAATGATAGGCCCGAACCACTGCATCATTTGGTGCTTGACATCGACCGGGCACGGCGCCGCCGCGTGAATGACGCACCGCAAGCTGGACACGTCATAGCGTTTCCGCACGGCCTCGGGCAACTTGAGCATGCGCACGAACATCGTCGGTACGAACTGCGCGTGGGTCACCCGGTGGGTCTCGATCAGCCGCAACACCGCCTCGGCGTCGAACTTGCGCATGAGGATCGACGCCGCGCCCACCCGGTTGGCCGCCATGGTGTAGTTCACCCCCGCCGCGTGATACAGCGGCGCGGGGGACAGGTACACACTCGAGGAGCTCATGCCGTATTTGTGGATCAGCGCCATCTCGAGTACCGACTGCGCCCAGGACCCGGTGCCGTCGACGGGAAGCGGTCGTCGCACCGCCTTGGGCCGTCCGGTGGTACCGGACGAATAGAGCATCTCCGAGCCGTCCGATATCGGTGGGGCGTCGCCCGCCGCCGTCAGCGCGTCTTCATAGGAGCGCCAGCCGGCCAGGGGGCCGCCGACGGAGAAACGGGCGACCACCCCGGCGTTGCAATCGCGGATGTGCGCGGCCAGTTCGGGCATCGAGGCATCGACGAAGACGGCCTTGGCGTCCGAGTCGTCGATGACGTAGCCGGCTTCCGCGGGGATGAAGTGGGTGTTGACCGCGGTGTAGTAGAGTCCGGAAAGTTGTGCCCCCCAAGTGATTTCGAGGAACTCCGGCCGGTTTGGCAGGACCAGCGCCACACCGCCGCCGCGGCGCAGCCCCGCCTCGTGCAATGCGGCGGCCACCCGTTGGCTGCGGGCATACAGTTCGCCGAACGAGATCGGGCCGTCGTCGGTGACCAGGGCCGGCGACTGTGCGGCTGCGATCGCGTGATCGGCGATGTTCACCAACGGTCCTAAGTCGTTGCGGCGCCGTCGGTCTGGGCGGCGGCCGCGGCCTGGCGGCGAGCCTGCTCGGAGGGCAGCACCTTGTCCTTGAACACCGTCTGAATCAGCTCCTGCACATCCTTGCTGATGGAGGCGAGGGCGACGAGGTCGTTCGAGCTCTGCCAGTGCACCCGCATGCCCATCAGCTCCCAGGCGCGCTTCAGGTTGGCCTTGGTGGCCAGCAGGGTCGTCATCGGGGCCTGGGCGATGTGACGGGCGATGGCCTCGACCCGGTCGTCGAGTTGGTCGCGCGGGACGACCTCGTTGACCAGACCGACGTCGAGAGCCTTCTTCGCGTCGATCACCTCGGCCAGGTAGAGGTAGTACGCGGCGCGCCGCCAGTTCATGAACACCCATGGCTCGATGGAACATTCACCCGACGGCATGCCGAAACCCTGCAGGGGCGGGTAGGAGAAGTACGCGTCCTCCGATGCGATGACGATGTCGGTCGTCAGTCCGTAGTGGGTGCCGCCGCCCACGCAATACCCGTGCACCTGGGCGATGGTCGGCTTGGAGAATTCCCAGAGGTTCAGGATCGGCTTGACGAAGAGGTCGGTCTGCGGTTTCCACGGCGTGCCCATCACCTTGGCGCCCTCGACGAACGACGGGTAGTCGACGGCGTTGTTGCCGATGGCGTGTCCCGAGCAGAAGCCCTTGCCGTTGGCCTTCATGATCAGCACTTTGATGTCGTAGTCGCGGTCGGCGTCGAGCAGCGCGGCGTCGACCTCTTCGGCCAGCTTCTGGTCCTGGGCGTTGGCCTTCTCCGGCCAGTTCAGCGTGACGCGGGCGATCGGGCCCTCTTTTTCGTAGATGATTCTTTCGCGGGTCTCGTTGAGATCCATCCGGCTTTACCCTCCTCGTTAGGACGTGATGACGCCGATTTCGGCGCCGATGTCGTAGGTGGTCCCGACCTGGCCCGTCCAGCTGACGGTGCCGGATGCTCCGGCTTCTATCTCCTGTTCCACCTTCTCGGTGGCTATCACGTAGATCGGCGTGCCCGCCTCGACATGCTCACCGGCGCCCACCAAGAGCCCGGTGAGTTCGGCTTCGGAGACCGCCACCGAGACGCGGGGGATGCGAATGATGAAGTCAGCCATGCACCTTCGCCCCCGCGCACGTGCGTTGTGCCGCTTCCACGATGCGGGCCGGTGACGGATACACATGTGCTTCGAGCGCCGCGGCGGCCGGGTTGGGTACGAACCGTGCGGCGACCCGCTCGATGGGTGCGGCAAGCTCACCGAACAACTCGGTGGACAGGATCGCGGCGACTTCGGCTCCCGGGCCCGCGAATTGGACCGCGTCGTGCACGATGACGGCTCGGCGAGTCCGCCGGACGGATTCGACGATGGTTTCGACGTCCAGCGGCACCAGCGTGCGCAGGTCGATGACCTCCGCGCTGACGCCGCGCTCGGCCAGCGTGTCCGCGGCGGTGAGCGCGTCGTGCACACAGCGCCCGTAGCCGATCAGGCTCACATCGGTGCCGGGCCGTTTGATGTCGGCGTGGCCCAAGGGGATGGAGAAGCCGGGGTCGACGGGGACGGGCCCTTTCTTTCCCTGCAACCGGATGGTCTCGACGAACAGGCAGGGGTCGGGGTCGAAAATCGCCGACGTCAGCAGCCCTTTCCCGTCGCGCGGTGCGGACGGCACGATCACCTTCATGCCCGGGATGTGCATGAACCACGCCTCGAGGCTCTGCGAATGCGTCGCTCCGGTGGCCAGCCCCGCGTAGACCTGGGTGCGGACGGTGATCGGCGCCGACGTGCGCCCGGCGGTCATGAACCGCAGTTTGGCGGCGTTGTTGATCAGCTGGTCTGCGGCGATGCCGATGAAATCCATGATCATGATCTCGGCGACCGGCAGCAACCCGTCGATGGCGGCACCGATGGCCGCGCCCAGGATCGCGGCCTCCGAAATCGGGGTGTCAAGGACGCGGTCGTGGCCGTACTTGGTGGACAGCCCGGCCGTCGGGCCGGACGCGCCGGGATCGGCGATGTCTTCGCCGAGCAGAAATACCCGCTCGTCGGCCGCGAGCGCCTGATCTAGCGCGAGGTTCAGCGCCTCGCGCATCGTCATCTCTTTGTCGTCCATCGCCAAATCCTCAGACCGGGAACCGGATTCCAGTCGCGTACACGTCCCGGTCGAGTTCGACTGCCGTCGGCGGATCCGCGCTCATCACCGTCTGCAGGGCGGATTCCACCGTCGCCAGCGCCTCGTCGTCGATGCGCGCGAGTTCGTCTTCCCCACACACGCCTTCGGAGGCCAGGTGCCGGCGGAAGCGTGGCACCGGGTCGGCGGCCATCGCCGCTTCGAGTTGTTCGGTGGGGATGTACGGCATTCGGTCGCCGAAGTAGTGGCCGCGGAAGCGGAATGTCACGCACTCGATGAAGGTGGGGCCCCGTTTATTCGAGCCGCCGCGGGCCCGTTGCAGCGCCGCGTCGAGCGCGGCCTTGACCGCCAACGGGTCGTTACCGTCGACGCGAACACCCGGCATGCCGTAGCCGGCGGCCCGATCGGCCACCCGCTCGAGCTTCATGGTGTCTGCTGTCGGTGTCATCTCGGCGTACAGGTTGTTCTGGCAGACGAACACCATGGGCAGGTCCCAGAGCGCGGCCATGTTGGCCGCCTCATGGAAGGAGCCGGTGTTGGTGGCACCGTCACCGAAGCTGACGACGGTGACGCGGTCGAGCCCCTTGCGCTTGGCGGCCATCGCCAGCCCCACGGCCACCGGTGGCCCGGCTCCGACGATGCCGGTCGAAAGCATCACGCCGGCCTCGGGTTTGGCGATGTGCATGGTGCCGCCCTTGCCGCGGCTGGCGCCGACCGTCCGGCCCATCATCTCGCCGTAGATCTCCTCGAGCGGCACTCCCTTGCCGATGAGGTCGTGCAATCCGCGATAGGTGGTCACCAGCTGGTCGTCGGGCCGCAGCGCGACACCCATCGCGGCGGCAATTGCCTCCTGACCGCGCGACGGCCAGTACACGCACACGAACTCCCCGGTGCCGATCCCCTTGGACAGTCGGTCGTCGGCCGCCTTCATCAGTACCATGAGCTCGTACAGGCGGCGTTGCATCGCGGGATCGTCGGTCATCGCGCAGTCCCGTTGTGCCGCATCCCGATTGGTGACACTGCCGTCACGCACCCGACCATGGCTTGACCTTGAGGAAACCGCCGCCGTCCACCCGGAGTTGCTGGCCGGTGATATAGCGGGCGGCGTCGGATGCCAGGAACAGCACCGCCTCGCTGATGTCCTCGGGCTCGACGTAGGGGATCGGCATCGCCTGGACGAAGGGAAAGATGGGTTCGGCGTCCTCGCGGGTCGGCTCCTTCAGGTCGGGCCGGAAGGCCCGGTACATCGGCGGGCTGTGCAACATGTCGGTGTTGACGTTCGTGGGATGCACCGCGTTCATCCGGATGGAGAACGGCGCGAGCGCCAGGGCGAAGTCGTTGACGTAGTGCGCGGCAGCCAGTTTCGCGAAGGCATAGCCGGCCCCGCCGGGGCCGCCGTCGATGCCGGTGGTGTTCATCGACGACATGAAGGCGGCGTTGGAACCGATCACCACGATCGACGCGCCGGCCTCGAGGTGTTTGAGGCTGGCATGGACGAGGTTGAGCACGCCAACCAAATCCACGTCCACCGCGTCGGCGAAAGCCTTCGGCGGCAGCCCCGCGGTCAGCGGGCAGATGCCGGCGTTGGCCACCACGACATCGAGGTGGCCGAACTCGGCGACGCCCTCGTCGATGGCCGCGGACAGGGCGACGCGGTCGCGGACGTCGGCGATCGCGGTGTACGCGCGCTGCCCCTCCTTTTCCACCAGCCGCGCCGTTTCGTCCAGGTCCTCGGGGCGGGCCAGCGGATACTCATTGGTGTCGATGTCCGTGCAGAGGTCTACGGCAATGATGTCCGCTCCTTCGGCGGCCAGCAGTCGCGCATGCGAGCGGCCCTGACCGCGCGCGGCGCCACTGATCACGGCCACCTTGCCCGTTACCCTGCCCATCGCCCGTCCTTCGTCCGAGTCTCTATGCCACGACCCGCGTTGCGGCCCAACGCCATTCGCTGCCGCCGCCGAGGTTGAAGGGGAGATGAATCGACTCCCGGCCCGGCCGCGCCGGATTGCGGCGCGCGGTCACCGCGGCGGGCGTCGGACTGAGAGCTTCGGTCGGCTCCATCGCATCTCTTCCACGAAAAACTGCGCTGACCTGCAGAGGGGCTATCACTACGCCCCAGACTAGCTAGAATATCTAAAATAGCAAGGAATGGACGCGACGAGGGAGTTGGCGATGTCTGGCGGGCGCGGCGGAGTGCTTCACGGTGTCCGGGTGGTCGAATTGGCGTCCTGGACCTATGTGCCCTCTGCCGGTGCCGCCCTATCGGACTGGGGTGCCGACGTCATCAAGGTCGAAGGAGTCGCCATGGGCGATCCCGGGCGCGCGCTGGTCGTGGGCGGGTTCACCCGGCAGGCGGCCCGCCCGGATGCGGACTTCATTCTCGAGCTGGGCAACCGCGGCAAGCGCAGCATCGCCATCGACATCAAATCGGACACGGGTCGCGAGCTGTTCGGCCGGCTGTTGGCCAGTGCGGATGTGTTCTTGACCAATTGGCTGCCCGGTGCGCTCGAACGGGCCCGGCTGACGGTCGAGGACATCCGCTCGTTCAACCCGAAGATCATCATCGCGCGCGGGACAGGCCTGGGCGTCCGCGGTCCGGATCGCGATCGCGGCGGTTTCGATGCCGCGACGTACCTGGCGCGCGGTGGGGTCGCCTATACGCTCACGCCGTTCGGAAGCGAGACGCCCGCGGTACAGGGGCCCGGCTTCGGCGACTTGCAGGGCGGGGCAACGCTGGCCGGCGGGGTGTGCGCGGCACTGTTTCACCGCGAACGCACGGGCGAACCGAGCGTCGTCGACTCTTCGCTGCTGGCGCAGGCGATGTGGTCGATAGCGCCGTCGATCTCGGCTGCGGACTTCTTCGATATCGATGGGATTCCGGGCGCCCCGCCCGGCCTGGCCATCAACCCGCTCGTCAACCGGTACAAGACCAAAGACGACAGGTGGATCCAGCTGGTGTTCTTACAGCCGGACAAATTCTGGGTGGGCTTCTGCCGGCGCATGGGACTTGCGGAACTGGCCGACGACGAGCGATTCGTCCCCTCCACCAACTTGATCGCCAACGCGGCGGCGGCGACCGAGCTGCTGGCGAAGACTTTCGCGCGTCACGACCTCGCACATTGGCAGGCGGTGCTCGAGGACGAGCCCGGTGTGTGGGGCGCGCTGGCGACCCCGCGCGAAACCCTCAACGATCCACAGGTCGAACCGAACGGATACGTCGTCACCAATGTCGACGACCACGGCGAGAAGTACCGAATCGTCGCCGCGCCAGTGCAATTCAACGAGACACCACCGGCCCCCGCGCGCGCCCCGGAGCACGGGCAACACACAGAAGAAATCCTGCTGGAACTCGACATCGACTGGGACGACATCGCGAAGGCCAAGGCGGCCAAGGCAATCCTCTAGCGGGTCCGGTGCAGCTGATTGCGCTGCTTCACAGCCTTTTTCGATACCACGTGTCGCGAATTTCTTGATGAGCAACCGATTCCGAAACGGTCACGGCCGTGTCTCAATGTCAATGGTTGACTGGCACAACGCGACAGATCCGCAAATCATTGCACAGGGCGCCTTTTGGGGATTGCGGCCGCGACGAAGCGTACCGCACACATTCCTGCCGCTGTTCGGGTAGCGGTTTCGCAAGGGCGCAGCAGGAGGTATCACACAGCATGACGACGAACTGGGTCCCCGCCCAAACTTCTTGTGGCCCGAATTCCGGTCGTATTCTCGACACCGCACGGGGCATTCTCATCGGCCTGCGCCGGTGTCCTTCCGACGCCGCGTTGGACGAATTGCACAGCGCGGCGATACGGCACAAGGTTCCGGTATTCGCCATGGCATGGGCGCTGGTCCACCTGGCGGGCGACGGCGAGAAGACCCCCAGCTTCGTCGACGCGCAGTCCGCGGCCCGTCACGAGTGGGGTGCGCTGTTCAAATCCGCCGCCCTGACCTGCTGAGGGCGCCAAGACGTTGGGGCGGCCGAGCTTCGAGGGGTTGCCCGGCCGCCGCCAACTACCACATTTCCCAACCGCGTTTGGACGACAACGCCTTGGGTTTGCAGATAGCGGCAGGCTATTTCGGCGGCGGCAGCTGACGCGGGCCATCCGGCGGATCCAATTCCGGTGGCCCATCACGCTTCGTCAGCGCCCGCCGACGGCCGCCGTCACCGGATTCCACCGACAGCCGTCGAGCATCATCGGACCGCCGCGGCAAGGGTGAACCGAAATCGCGACCCGCCAGCTGCCGGTGTTCTCGACTGCCGGGTTCATGCCGCGACGAACTGACGAATTCCGTTTCCGCCGAGCTGGTTTCAGCGCTTGCGGGGCGCCCGGACAGCCGGGTGTCCGAGGCCTCCGAGCTGACCGTCACCTTTCGGGAGCGTTTGAGGGTGAACGTTATTTCCTCGGTTTCCTCGAGGACGCCTTCGAACGCCTGGCGGGCGGTGCGCAGTGGCGCAGTCGTGGTGTCGATCACCTTCGCCACGAAGGGCGGCACCAGCGGGCGAATCCAGCGGGCCGCGGCCTTGGTGGCGTCCGGGATCGACGGGATCGACGGGGCGCTCCGTTGCTCGTGGGCTTCGACCTCTCCGGCCGGCGACAGGGGAGCAGGCAGGTTGTCCGGAACATCGGGGGCGTGGGCGATGTCTGCGGCCGGTTCCGGGGCGGGCAGTCGGGTGATCGCCCGGCTGGCCGCCTCGGCTTCGGCGGCGATCGGCAGGTACACGTCGTCGGCGCTTGGTTCGAAGGCCCGGTGCGACGGCGCGTGCACCGCAACGTCCAACGCCTCGGAGACCCGGCGGCGTTGCTGCTCGCGGTCGATCTCGGTCTGCGCCTCAATGGCAAGCCGAGCCTGCGTCAGTTGATGCTCGGCCCAGAGGATTTCGGCCTCGCGGCGCACCTCGGCGCGCTTGACCGCGATGGCGGTGTCCGCCTCGAGGTCGGCGCGTTCACGCTCGGCACGCGAATTTGCACGCCGGTCGTGGGTTGTCTCACCGCGCCACAAACCCAGGATCACCGGCGTCACATAGAGCAGGACGCACAGCGCGATCGTCGCCAGCCGCAGGGTCATTGCCCCGGCGTCGGCGGAGGTGAGGTCGTTCATCGCGACCCAACGTGCGCCCAGGCCGCGACCGGCATCCGTCACGACACCGTCTTGCGCGTTGCGCAGCGTCAGCTCTTGTCGTGAAATCGTGGCTTCCAGCTCCGGTGCGCGGCTGTCGCGCGTGGCCAACGCGGTGTCCAATTCACGCTGGGCGTCCGCGAGAAGCTGGTTGGCCGTGCGGGTTTCCGGCCCGGCACCGGGATCACCGGTGATCCGGGTCTGCGGGCAGCCGGGCGTGGGATGGTATTCGCAGCGGGCGACGACCAGGGCCTTGTCCTGACGGTCATGGGCCTGCGCGACCGCGTTGTCCAGCCCCGAGCGGGCAGCCCTGGATTGCTGCAGGGACGCCGACGCCTGCGCGACGGCGGGGGCCGATTCGGCGCTGCGCAACGCTCGTTCGTCGAGGCGATGGGCTATCGAGCTGGAAAGAATGACCAGTGCCGCAAGCTCACCGACGACGACTCCTGCGGCCGCCGCCACCGCGGCGCGGCCCACGACACCGGGGCGGGTCCGTTGCGGCCCCGGGATGGTGGCACGGGCGACCGCGCCGACCAGTAGGCCGAAGACGAGGGTGAGCGGCACGACGGCCGGCAGCGGCCAGCGAGCCGACTCGCTGATCGCCAGGGCCGCGACCAGCCAGGCCAGCACCGCACCCGACAGCACGACCGCGCCGGCGACCGCGTGGGCGGACCGTTCGTGACGCTCACCCAGCTCGCGCCGGTGTCCGCCACCGAGCCAGATGAGGACCCCCGCCAGGCCCGCGCGTTGTTCAGTTACTTCCTGGGGCATGGGACTGAGAAACACCTCCACCATCAAGCCTCGCAGGCCACCGCCCGACACATCGAATCGAAGCGCCTCGTCTGTGATGCGCTTCACAAATCCGCTGGAATCGACGCAGATCGCCCCCGGACACCGATCGGGTTTGCTGATCCTTCCGGAAAGTGGATCTGACGCGCGATTCGTGCGACGCGACCAGATCAGCGGCCGTTCCGGCAGGCGACATGAGACGGTATAAGCCTATGACGAACCACGATTATGTCACCTACGAAGAGTTTGGCCGCAGGTTCTTCGAGGTCGCCGTCACTCCGGAGCGGGTCGCTGCCGCGTTCGCGGACATCGCCGGCAGCGAGTTCGCGATGGAGCCGATTGCCCAGGGGCCGGGGCGAATTGCCAAAGTCAGTGCCAACGTCAAGATCGAAGAGCCCCGGGTAACGCGCCGGCTGGGCGAGGCCATCACGTTCGTCATTCACATTCCGCTTTCGATCGATCTGCTGGTCGACCTATGGCTCGACAAGCAGCGCTTCATGGTCTCCGGTGATATTCAATTGCGCGCGACCGCGCGAGCGGCCGAACCGTTGTTGCTGATCGTCGACGTCGCCAAACCGCGGCCTTCCGATATCACCGTCAACGTCTCGTCGAAGTCGATCCGTGGCGAGGTGCTGCGAATCCTTGCCGGCGTCGACGGCGAGATCCGTCGATTCATCGCGCAATATGTCGCCACCGAGATCGACGCGCCGCAATCGCAGGCGGCGCAGATCATCGACGTGTCCCAGCAGCTGGAGCAGGCCTGGCCTTGAACGGACCGGCACAGGAGTACGTGCGGCGGCGTCGGGGTACCCAGCCAAGGTTGTGCGTTCTGATCGCCAGGGAGGAAGACGTTGGCTCGCGTAGATGTCTCGGTGTCGTCGCAGGTGGAACCGGAAGCCGCATGGAAGCTGGCGTCCGACCTGGATCGATTCGACGAGTGGATGACGATTTTTGCCGGGTGGCGGGGTCCGGTGCCCGACACGATCGAAGAGGGCACGTGCGTGTCGTCATGCGTCAAGGTCAAGGGCTTCCGCAATGTCATTCACTGGAAGGTCACCCGATACGACGAGCCCAAAGCGATCGAGTTGCAGGGACGGGGGCGCGGCGGCATCCGCCTCACGGTGGCGATGACCGTGACCGATGATCACCCCGGCTCGACGTTTCACCTCACCGCCGACCTCGGTGGCGGGTTGCTCAGTGGGCCGGTCGGGGGCTTGGTCGCCCGCGTCCTGCGCTCCGACGTGCAGAAGTCCGTGAACAACCTCGCGGCACTGCGTTAGCCGCTGCGTCGGCGGAATCGGCGGCCGAGCACCCAGTTCCGTTCGGCATCGCGGACTCGCCTGCGGTCCATCGCAAGCCAGGACAGCCCGGCACCGAACGCGAGCATGGAGACGATGGCGGAAACAACCCCCGCGTGGGCCTCGCCGAGGGCGAAAGTGGTCACGCACACGGCGAACGCCAGTGCCGCCGCCGCAACGACGAGGAGCCCGGCTGTGCGCGCCTCGGCCGATCGGTGGACGTCGCGGTCAGCGGTCCGCTCGTGGTCGACAGGGCGGTGCCTCATCGGCGTCTCCTCTGCTGTCACATCCGTTACGACCGATGTGTTGGAGCTACCCGAAAGGCCGTTGGGACAAACGACTTGGCGGAGGTGGGTGCGGCCGAGGCTCAGAGAGTTTGGTGACGCCCGAAGTACTTGTGGTCTTCGCTGTAGCCGCCATAACCGCTGCCGATGTCGTGGTAGTCGGCGACGAACTCGATGCCTTTGATCCACTTCACCAGCTTGAAGCCGTGCTGCAATTCGTTGCGCAGCCGCAGCGGTCTGCCGTGCATGTACGGGAGCTGCTGGTCGTTCATGTTGTAGGCCAGCATCGTCATGTGGTGGTCCATCTGACCGATGTGATGGGCGTTGTAGTAGATGCCGCCCGTGGCGCCCAGGCCCATCGAATAGAAGACCGCCCATTTCGCTTCGGGCAGCGGTTTGACGATGTCCATGATCGTTTTCATCTGCACGCCACCCCATTTGGCGACGCCCGACCACGCCTGGATGCAGAAGTGCTGGCTGATCTGTTCGTGGTAGGGCAGCGCCATCAGATCCTCGAGCGAGAATTCCATCGGGTGCTCGACCAGACCGTAGACCTTCAGCCGCCAGTCCTTGAAGTCGTCACGCTCGAGTTCCTTGTACTCGACGGTCTCGGGCAGGCGGCCGTTGCGCCAGTGATGCGGCGAGATGTCTTTTTCGGTGAAGGCGCCGGGCTTGGGGTCCAGCCGCTCGAGCACCCGCTGGAACGGTCCCACGAGGGCGTATCCGACGCGCTGAACCACCCGGGGGTGCTTGATGGTGAACGGAGTGGCCCACACCCAGGCAACGGCCGTCACCACCATCGCCGCCGCGAAGATCCAAAAGCCCATCCAGCCGTTGTCGTCGCGGGCGGCGAACATGTGGTTGAGGTTCTTCAGCGCGCTGGTCGCGAACACCAGCGTGACGTGCACGATGATGAAGAACAGGAAGTACACCAGCACCAGGAAGTGCAGCGAGCGGGCGTGCTGAATGCTCAACCGCTTACTGAGCCAATGGACGCGCTGCGACAGCGCGGGCGACATGCCCAGGCCGGTGATCAACGCTGCCGGCGCGGCGATGAAGACGGTGGTGAAGTACGCCAGCACCTGCATGCCGTTGTAGGCGACCCAGCCGTTGTCGGCGGGCCAGTGCTCCACGGACAGGTATTGAATCGCCACCGAAAGCGCATTGGGGAACACGTCCCAGCTGGTCGGCACGATGTGCCGCCACTGCCCGGTGACGAACAACAGAACATAGAAGACCAGGCCGTTGACCAGCCACAACACGTCCATGCCCAGATGCCACCAGCGGGCCAGGCCGATGGAGTGCCGGAACCCGGGCAATCCCAACTGCGGGGGCAGGGCGACGGTGTCGGCGTTGGCGGTCCACAGCTCGTCGTCGGGCACCGGAGGCCCCACGCGCAGCCACTCGTCCTTGCCGGGGGTGGCGTTGCGGCTGAAGTACAGCCGAGGGTGGTCACACAGGATCTGGATGCCGGTCCTGATGATGAACATCATCATGAACAGGTTGAAAAAGTGCGTCCAGCCCAGCCAGGCGGGCACGCCGGGCACCTTCGCGGGGATGTCGGCGCCGGGATAACGATGAATGAATTCCTGCACCGAGGGCATGTTGTACAGCCCTTTGCCGATGGCCACCGCCGCGACCAGGACAGCAAAGCCGATGGGAATGAGCCACAGGAGGTTGAACCACTTGTCGCGGCCGACTCGCAGCTTAGGAGCGGTGGCCCGCCGGGTGAGATCGAAGCCGCCGCCGTAGTGCTCCACGTCGATGACGTCTTCGGCGGTGTGTATCTCGTTGCGGAAGTCCGGGATGGACGTCAGCGGCGTGCCCACTGCCAGGGCCGATACCGAGCCGCCCTGCGCTGCCCGCCCTCCACCGGTCCCCGCGGAATCAACGGTGTTCGTCACGCGGCCGAAATTACACGAATCGACCTGGACTAATTGGAGTAGGTCGGGAACGGGGGCCATGGTCGCGGCGCCCGTGCGGGCAGGAATGGCCAGGTAACGCGCGGCGCGCTCAGAATTCCGCGGGCCCTCGGCAGCACTAGCCGCATCTACCCAAAGAAAGCGGCGATTTGCGCCGCAGATAAGAACCGATGAGTTTTGCTGTGAGTGTGCGCATAATCTGCTGCCAACACGCTAGGCGGGGTCATGCGGCAGCAGCCGGCGCACCGGGCGGGTTTCGATGGCGTTGACCGTCAATGCCCTGCGGCTGATCCGCCAGCCCGCGTCGGTCAGCAGATACTCGTCGTCGTAGCGCAGGTGCCACGCCACGTCCACCAGCTGACCGCCGCGCTCGTTCCAGTGGTGCGCGACGGCCGCGATCCGCCCTCGGGCGGTGCCCGGTTGTGCGACCGCGTCGTACACCTCACCGATGATCGCGTGCTCGGTGCGGGCGACCGCGGCGACGGCCGCGACCGCCACGGCGATGGGCTGGCGGCCGCGATGCGACCGGACCGGCCGCAGGTCGGCCGGCGGTGCGGGCAGCACCAGCTCTGCGTCGTCAACGAAAAGCTCTGCAACAGCGGTGAATTCGCGATCATCGACGTAGGCGGCGTATCGGTGCACCAGATCGCTCAGCGCGGCCCGCTGCTCGGCCGAAAGCGTCATGAGCTCAAGGACAGCCGTTGCGCACAGGCCGACAACAGGTCCTTCGCGTGCTCGATGTCGGTGGTCGGCGGCATGGCCAGCACCAGACGATCGGCGCCCTGGTCCACGAGGGCCGCTGCGCGCTCGGCATCGATCTTGGTGACCGCGTGGCCCAACGACACCTCGAGGGCCGCGGGATCACGGTCCGCCGAGGATGCCTCGTCACGCATGAGCGCGATCAGCGACGCGAGCCGGGGCCCGGTCACCCCCAGCGGCTGGAAGCCGTCGCCAAGGCGTCCGGCGCGGCGTGCGGCCGCTCGGCTGTGACCACCGATGTGAATCGGGAGATGCTCCGCCGCAACGGGTTTCGGGTAGCACATGACGTTCTCGAAGTCGAAGAACTCGCCCGCGAAGGACGCCCCGTCGGGCCGCTGCGCCCACAATTCCCGCATGACGGCCAGCTGCTCGTCCGCGCGCCGGCCCCGGCTCTCGAAGTCCACATCACAGGCGGCAAGCTCCTCCTTCAGCCAGCCCACGCCCACACATAGGCGCAGCCTGCCGCCCGACAGGGCGTCGACGGTGGCGGTCCGCTTGGCCAGCACCACCGGGTGGTGGCTGGGCAGCACCAGCACGCCGGTGGCCAGCCCAAGCCGGCTGGTGTGGCCGGCCAGAAACGCAAGCAGGTCAAGCGGATCCGGGATGGGGCAGTCCGGCGCCAGGCCGACGCGTCCCGAATTGTCGTAGGGATAGACGCTGTCGTAGCGGGTGACCAACACGGTGTGTTCGACAGCGACGATCGATTCGAATCCGCACGCTTCGAGGTGGCGCGCGAAGGCCACCATCCAGTCGGGGTCCGCGGTGACACCGTCGCCGACCGGGGCCACGACTGAGACCTTCATGGTTTTCGAAGCTAACAAGGCTCGAGCCGGGACGACTAGCGGGCCGCGCTTTCCGCGGCGACGGGCGCGATCGCCGCACGCACGGCTTCGGCGAGCGCGGCGGTGCGGCGATCGGCGAACACGTCCTCGAGCAGCACCGCGCGACCGTCGGGACCGGTCAGCGGCACCCGCCAGTTGGGGTATTCGTCGGTGGTCCCGGGCTGATTCTGGGTTCGGCGGTCACCGACGGCGTCCGTCAGCGCCACTCCCAGCAGCCGCGACGGCGTCCTGCCCAGATAGCGGTACAGCGCCACTATGACCTTTTCCGAGACCTGCTCGGGGTCGTCCTCGCCGTCACCGAGCAACCCGACGCGCCGCAGCTCGGCCATCCACGCCGCCAGCTCGGTCCGGTCGGACTCGAGCTCCTCCTCCACCGGACGAGTCAACAGACCCAGCGAATCACGGAGTCGCACATGGTCTCCCGCGAGATAGCCGGCGGACGGAGGCAGGTCGTGCGTGGTGACCGAGGACAGGCAGTACTCGCGCCAACGCTCGGCCGGAAGCGGGCCGCCGTTACCGTCGCGGTCCAACTCGAACCAGAGGATCGAGGTGCCGAGCAATCCACGCAACAACAGATAATCGCGCACCCACGGCTCCACGGTGCCGAGATCCTCGCCGACGACGACCGCGCCGGCGCGGTGCGCTTCCAGCGCGACGATGCCGATCATGGCTTCGTGGTCGTACCGGACGTAGGTGCCTTCGGTCGGCGGGCTACCCCGCGGAATCCACCACAGCCGGAACAACCCGATGATGTGGTCGATGCGCACCCCGCCGGCATGGCGCAACACCGCGCGGATCAGCGCACGAAAAGGCCGATATTCGTGCTCGTCCAACCGATCTGGGCGCCACGGCGGCTGCGACCAGTCCTGGCCCAGCTGGTTGAACTCGTCCGGCGGTGCGCCCGCGGTCACGCCCAGCGCCATCACGTCCTGCAGCGCCCAGGCGTCGGCTCCATTGGGGTGCACGCCGACGGCCAGGTCGTGCATGATGCCCAACGACATGCCCGCCCGGATCGCCTGTGACTGCGCCGCGGCAAGCTGCTCGTCGAGTTGCCACTGCAGCCAGCGATGGAAATCGACTGTGTCCGAATGCTTTTTGACGAAGTCCGCGACCCCGGACGCGTCCGGGTGCTGTAGCGCCTCGGGCCAGGAATGCCAGTCGGCGCCGTACCTTTCGGCCAGCGCGCACCAGGTGGCGAAGTCGTCGAGAGCGCGGCCCTCCCGGTCGCGAAACGCGGTGTAGGACAACTCGCGACCCGCCGACCGCGGTTCTGAGTGCAGCAGCTTGAGTGCCGCCCGCTTGGCCGCCCATGAGCTGTCGCGGTCGATGGCGTCGACGCGGGCGGCGCGCTGCTGCACCTCGGAGCGCAGCCGCCGCACCCGGCTGCGCTTGGTCAGGTCGGCGAATTCGGGGATCGCCTCGACGTGCAGATAAATCGGGTTGACGAAGCGCCGCGAGGTCGGCAGGTACGGCGACGGTTCCATCGGCTTGGTCGGGGCGGCCGCGTGCAGGGGATTGACCAAGAGATAGTCGGCGCCGTGGCGCGACGCCGACCAGACCGCCAGGTCGGTCAGATCGGTCAGATCGCCGACCCCCCACGACTGCCGTGACCGCACGCTATAGAGCTGGGCGGCCAGGCCCCACGCGCGGCGGGCGCCGAGCCGCTCCGGCAGCCCGAGCCAGTCCGGCGTCACGATCAGCGCGGTGCTGGTCTCGGTGTCGCCGGAGCGCAGGTGTACCCGGTGATAGCCCAGCGGCAGATGGGCCGGCAGCAGGAAGCTCGCCTCGCCGACCCAGCGGCCGTCGAGGTCGAACGGCGGGGTGAAGTTGTCCACCTGTTCGACGTCGGCGCGCGTAGTGCCGTCTTCGAGCTGCAACCACACCTCGGCGGGGTCGCCGTGGGTGACATGCGCCCAGAATCGGATCGGCTCGCCGGTGCGCCCGACGATGGTCGCCGGCAGCGGGCGCGCCCAGTGCGACCGCAACTTCGCGGTCAGCGCGACGTTGCGCTCCTGTTCGGTGTCGGCCGCGACGCCGAGCGAAGCCAACACGGCCTTCAACGTGGCCTCGGAAACCCGCACTCGCCGGCCGCTCCAGTCCTCGTAATCCGTCGCGATGCCGTATCTGCGGGCCAGTTCGATCAGCGACGGCGCGAGTTCAGTCATACCGCCATCTTGCTGCCAGGATTCGCGGGCCGGCGACTCGGACCCGGCGCAAGTTAGCGCATTGTTTGCTGGGCGGTGGCCTGCCATTCATCGAAGTCTTCTGCGGGCGACGGGGCTCTGCGCTCGACAGGACGAGAGGCCGCGCGGCCACTACGATGCTTCGAGGAGATGACAAGGAGCCGTGAGCTCATCCGTGGGGGAAAAGAAACTGCCAGCTCAGTGCCGTCTGGCGCGGCCACCCTCGCTGGGCTCCGGGCGCGGTGGGCGCGGCCGGATTCGGGTGCACGAAGAGATGTAGACGTGAACGGCTTTGTTGCCGCGTGGCGAGGTCCGCGCAGGTGCCTTAACGTTGTCATGTAATTCGCGCTGGATCAGTTCAGCAGGGACAAATATTCAGACGCATCAGCAGACCGGATGGTGAATTAAGTGGCGGAAGAGAGTCGCGGGCAGCGCGGGTCGGGGTACGGCCTCGGGTTGTCGACCCGGACCCAGGTGACCGGCTACCAGTTCCTTGCGCGCCGGACCGCGATGGCACTGACCCGGTGGCGCGTCCGCATGGAGGTCGAGCCGGGCCGGCGGCAGAACCTGGCCATCGTGGCATCGATCTCGGCCGCCCTGGTGATCTGCCTGGGCGCGCTGCTTTACTCCTTCATCAGCCCGGCGGGCCAGATCAACGAGTCGCCGATCATCGCCGACCGCGACTCGGGCGCGCTCTACGTCCGCGTCGGCGACAAGTTGTACCCGGCCCTGAACCTGGCGTCGGCCCGCCTCATCACGGGGCGCCCCGACAACCCCCACCTGGTCAAGGCCAACCAGATCGCCACCCTGCCGCGCGGTCCGATGGTGGGCATTCCGGGCGCGCCGTCGAGCTTTCACCCGACCAGCCCCACCGCGTCTTCCTGGTTGGTCTGCGACACCGTGGCGAATTCGACCGGCGCCGGCGCACCGTCGGGTGTAACGGTGACGGTGATCGACGGCAATCCCGATCTGAGCAACCACCGGCGGGTGCTCACCGGGTCGGACGCGGTGGTGCTGAACTACGGCGGGGACGCGTGGGTGATCCGCGACGGGCGCCGGTCACGCATCGACGGGTCGAACCGATCGGTGCTGCTGCCGCTGGGGCTCACCCCGGAGCAGGTCAGCATGGCGAAGCCGATGAGCCGCGCCCTGTACGACGCCTTGCCGGTGGGTCCGGAGCTGACGGTGCCGCAGATCCAGAATGCCGGCGCCGGGGCGTCGTTCCCGAACGCGCCCGGCCCGATCGGGACGGTGATAGTCACCCCGCAAATCAGTGGGCCGCAACAGTATTCATTGGTGTTGGCCGACGGCGTGCAGACGCTGCCGCCGCTGGTGGCCCAGATCCTGCAGAACGCCGGACCGGGCAACACCAAGCCGGTGACGGTCGAACCGTCCGCGCTGGCGAAGATGCCGGTGGTCAACAAGCTGGACCTGTCGTCCTACCCGGATGCACCGCTGAACGTGATGGACATCCGCGAGAACCCGGCGACCTGCTGGTGGTGGCAGAAGACCTCCGGTGAGAACCGGGCCCGCGTACAGGTCATCTCCGGCGCGACCATTCCGGTCGAGTCCAAGGACGTCAACAAGGTGGTGTCGCTGGTCAAGGCGGACACCACCGGACGCGAAGCGGACCAGGTCTTCTTCGGGCCCGACTACGCGAACTTCGTGGCCGTCACCGGAAACGACCCCGGCGCGAAGACGACCGAATCGCTGTGGTGGGTCACCGATGCGGGTGCGCGCTTCGGGGTCGACGACACCCGTGAGGTGCGAGAAGCGTTGGGCCTGAAGACGAAACCGGGCCTGGCGCCGTGGGTGGCGCTGCGGCTGCTCCCGCAAGGACCGACGTTGTCGCGAGCGGATGCGCTGGTGGCCCACGACACGCTACCGATGGATATGTCCCCAGGAGAGTTGGCGGTACCGAAGTGAAACGTGGATTTGCGCGGCCGACGCCGGAGAAGCCCCCGGTAATCAAGCCGGAGAACATCGTCCTTCCGACGCCGCTGAGCATCCCGCCGCCCGAAGGCAAGCCCTGGTGGCTGATCGTGGTCGGCGTCGTGGTGGTCGGCCTGCTGATCGGCATGGTCGCCATGACCTTCGCCAGCGGCTCGCACGTGTTCGGCGGCGCCGGCTCGATCTTCCCGATCTTCATGATCGGTGGCGTCGCGATGATGATGTTCGGCGGCCGATTCGGCGGCCAGCAGCAGATGAGCCGGCCCAAGCTGGACTCGATGCGCGCCCAGTTCATGCTGATGCTGGACATGCTGCGGGAGACCGCCCACGAGTCGGCCGACAGCATGGACGCGAACTACCGCTGGTTTCACCCGGCTCCCACCACGCTGGCCGCCGCGGTCGGATCGTCGCGGATGTGGGAACGCAAGCCCGACGGCAAAGACTTGAACTTCGGCGTGGTCCGCGTCGGCGTCGGTATGACGCGTCCCGAGGTGACCTGGGGCGAGCCCCAGAACATGCCGACCGACATCGAGCTCGAGCCGGTGACCGGTAAGGCGCTCCAGGAGTTTGGTCGTTATCAGAGCGTCGTGTACAACCTGCCGAAGATGATCTCGGTGCTGGTCGAGCCCTGGTACTCGCTGGTCGGAGATCGCGAGCAGGCGGCGGGACTGATGCGGGCGATCATCTGCCAGCTGGCGTTCTCGCACGGGCCCGACCACATGCGCATGATCGTGGTGAGTTCGAACCTGGACGACTGGGACTGGGTGAAGTGGCTGCCGCACTTCGGGGACCCCCGCCGCCAGGACGCCGCGGGCAACGCGCGGATGGTCTACAGCTCGGTGCGCGAGTTCGCCGCCGAGCAGG
Source organism: Actinomycetota bacterium (assembly GCA_036338755.1). Taxonomy (GTDB): domain Bacteria; phylum Actinomycetota; class Actinomycetes; order Mycobacteriales; family Mycobacteriaceae; genus Mycobacterium. The sequence goes on from JAYZBN010000040.1 coordinate 123,783, forward strand.
CCGAATTGTTCGCCGGCCGTGGCTCTTTCACGCCCCGGCACGCCAGTTCGTCGGCCCAGACCCCGACGCCGCACACCGTGATCATCGCCGATGTCGTTGACCCGCAATGGGAGTACGTGATCAGCGGCGAAGGCGTCGACGGCGTGACGTTCTTCGACCTCACCGGTTCGGCGATGTGGACCGCCGTCCCGGAGCGGACGCTGCGGTTCGACAAGAAGGGTGTGATCGAGGCGCTGCCCCGCGATCGCGACACCTGGATGGTCATCGACGAGAAGCCGTGGTTCTTCGCCCTCACCGACCACATCAGCATCGTCGAGGCCGAGGAGTTCTCGCAGAAGCTGGCGCGCTGGCGGCTCGCCGAGGCGTACGAGGAGATCGGCCAGCGGGTGGCGCACATCGGCGCCCGAGACATCATGGCCTACTACGGAATTGACGATCCGGGCCGCATCGACTTCGAGGCGCTGTGGGGTAGCCGCAACGACTCGATGGGCAGGTCGCGGTTGCGGGCGCCGTTCGGTGTTCGCTCCGACAACGGCGAGCTGCTGTTCTTGGACATGAAGTCGCTGGACGAAGGCGGTGACGGTCCGCACGGCGTCATGTCCGGTACGACGGGTTCGGGTAAATCGACCCTGGTGCGGACGGTGATCGAATCGCTGATGCTCAGCCACCCGCCCGAAGAGCTGCAGTTCGTGCTGGCCGACCTCAAGGGTGGGTCGGCCGTCAAGCCGTTCGCCGGGGTGCCGCACGTGTCCCGGATCATCACCGACCTGGAGGAAGACCAGGCGTTGATGGAGCGCTTCCTGGACGCGCTGTGGGGTGAGATCGCCCGCCGTAAGGCGATCTGCGACAGCGCCGGTGTCGACGACGCCAAGGAATACAACTCGGTGCGCAGCCGGATGCGGGCGCGCGGCCAGGACATGGCCCCGCTGCCGATGCTGGTGGTCGTCATCGACGAGTTCTACGAGTGGTTCCGCATCATGCCGACGGCGGTCGACGTCCTCGACTCGATCGGCCGTCAGGGCCGCGCGTACTGGATCCACCTGATGATGGCGTCGCAGACCATCGAAAGCCGCGCCGAAAAGCTCATGGAGAACATGGGTTACCGGTTGGTGCTGAAGGCGCGCACCGCCGGTGCGGCGCAGGCGGCGGGCGTGCCGAACGCGGTCAACCTGCCCGCCCAGGCCGGTCTGGGCTACTTCCGCCGCAGCCTGGAAGACATCACCCGGTTCCAGGCCGAATTCCTCTGGCGCGACTACTTTCCGCGCGGCCTCACCGACGACGGAGAGGAAGCGCCGGCGCTGGTGCACAGCATCGACTACATCCGTCCGCAACTGTTCACCAACTCGTTCACCCCGCTGGAAGTCAGCGTCGGGGGACCGGACCTCACCGCCCCGGCGATCCCCGCCGACGGCGACGCGCTGCCGATCGAGGCGGCCGAGGACGACGACTCCGAAGGGATCCGTACACCCAAGGTCGGTACGGTCATCATCGACCAGCTGCGCAAGATCGACTTCGAGCCGTACCGGCTGTGGCAGCCGCCGCTGAGCCAGCCCGTCGCCATCGACGAACTGGTGAACCGGTTCCTCGGGCGCCCCTGGCAGCAGGACTACGGCACCGCCCTGGACCTCGTCTTCCCGATCGGCATCATCGACCGTCCCTTCAAGCACGACCAGCCGCCGTGGACGGTCGACACCTCGGGGCCCGGTGCCAACGTGCTGATTCTGGGTGCCGGCGGTTCCGGCAAGACCACCGCGCTGCAGACGCTGATCTGTTCGGCGGCGCTGACCCACACTCCCGAGCAGATCCAGTTCTACTGCCTGGCCTACAGCAGCACCGCGCTGACCACGGTCGCCCACCTGCCCCACGTCGGTGAGGTGGCCGGCCCGACCGACCCCTACGGCGTCCGCCGCACGGTGGCCGAGCTGCTGGCCCTGGTGCGGGAGCGCAAGCGCAGCTTCCTCGAGTACGGGATCGCCTCGATGGAGGTGTTCCGCCGGCGCAAATTCGGCAACGAGCCGGGTCCGGTGCCCAACGACGGGTTCGGCGATGTCTACCTGGTTGTCGACAACTACCGGGCGCTGGCCGAGGAAAACGAGGTGCTGATCGAGCAGGTGAACGTGATCATCAACCAGGGCCCCTCGTTCGGGGTGCACGTGGTGGTCACCGCCGATCGCGAGTCGGAGCTGCGGCCACCGGTGCGCAGCGGTTTCGGCTCCCGGGTCGAGTTGCGGCTGGCCGCCGTGGAAGACGCCAAGCTGGTGCGGTCCCGGTTCGCCAAGGACGTTCCGGTCAAGCCGGGGCGCGGCATGGTCGCGGTCAACTATGTCCGCCTCGACGCCGACCCGCAATCCGGTCTGCACACCCTCGTGGCGCGTCCCGCGCTGGCCGCCACGCCTGACAACCGGTTCGAATCCGACAGCGTCGCGGAAGCCGTCAGCCGGATCACGAGCGGCCATGCTCCGCCGGTGCGCCGGCTGCCGGCGAGGTTCGGGGTGGAACAGCTTCGCGAGCTCGCCGCGCAGGACACCCGCCAGGGCGTCGGCGCGGGCGGAATCGCTTGGGCCATCTCGGAATTGGACTTGTCACCCGTCTACCTCAACTTCGCCGAGAACGCGCATCTGATGGTGACCGGGCGTCGCGAATGTGGGCGGACTACAACACTGGCCACGATCATGTCCGAGATCGGGCGACTGTACGCGCCCGGGGCGACCAGCGCACCGACGCCGCCGGCCGGGCAGCCTTCGGCCCAGGTGTGGCTGGTGGACCCGCGTCGTCAGCTGCTGACCACGCTTGGCTCCGACTACGTGGAGAAGTTCGCCTACAACCTCGATGGCGTGCAGGCGATGATGGGCGAACTGGCCGCCGTCCTGGCCGGCCGCGAGCCGCCGCCGGGGCTGTCCGCCGAGGAGTTGTTGGCGCGGAACTGGTGGAGCGGGCCGGAGATCTTCTTGATCGTCGACGACATCCAGCAGCTGCCGGCCGGTTTCGACTCGCCGCTGCACAAGGCCGCGCCCTGGGTGACCCGGGCCGCCGACGTCGGCCTGCACGTGATCGTCACGCGCACGTTCGGCGGCTGGTCTTCGGCCGGCAGCGACCCGATGTTGCGGGCGCTGGCGCAGGCGAACGCGCCGCTGCTGGTGATGGACGCCGACCCCGACGAGGGATTCATCCGCGGCAAGATGAAGGGCGGTCCGCTGCCTCGAGGCCGCGGCCTGCTGATGGCAGAGGACACCGGCGTGTTCGTTCAGGTCGCGGCGACCGAACTGCGCAAGTAGGGCTGGAGCCGCTGCGCTGGGCCGGCCGGGTGGGACCGAGGTTCAGCTCCAGCGCAGCGGCAATTCCTTGAGCGCGAAACTCTTTGACGGGTAATTGATCACGGGGGAGTAGTCCTCCGGCAGCTCGAAATCCGGGATCTGGGTCAGCCATTCCGCGACGACCACAGTCAGCTCGATGCGGGCCAGATGGGAACCCAGGCAACGGTGCGGCCCACCGCCAAACCCCCAGTGCCGGTGGACCTTTCCGTCCATGTTGAGTTCGTTGGTGGACATTGGGTCGCTGTCGTCACGGTTGACCGCGGCCATGCACAGCCGCACCGAGGTGCCCGGCGGCAGCGTCATGCCGCCGACCTCGACGAAGTCGGTGGTTATCCGCGGCGCCACCGGCGCCGACGGTTCGAGCCGGACGATCTCCTCGATGAAAACCCTGATCTGCTTCGGGTTGTCGCGCAGCTCGTTGCGCAGCCGCGGTCGGCGCGCCAATTCGTACAACGAGAATCCGATGGCCGCGGTCACCGTGTCCAGGCCCGCCAGGATGAGCAGGTGACTCATGCCCAGCAGTTCGAGGTCGGTGAAGTCGCCCTTGCCGGTCATGACTTGCGACAGCATGTCCGACCCCGGGTTCTGCCGGCGCTGGGCGATGGCATCGGCCAGGTACGCCAGCAGTTGCTCGGACTTCTCGATGTCGGTCCGGGTGATGAACGGTTTGTCGCTGACGACCGCGTCTTTCCAATCGATGAGGCGGTCACGATCTTCCAGTGGCAGACCGTAGAGGTCCAGGAACACCTGGAACGGGTAGAGGTGGGCGAAGTCCGCCATCACTTCACACCCGCCGCGGCCGGCCAGCGCCGCGATCATGTCACTGGCGTGGCGCACCAGCACCGGACGGGACTTGCTCAGCGCGTGCGGGCTGAAGTACGGCTGCAGGAGTTGGCGGTAGCGGGTGTGTTGCGGTGGATCAAAAGCCAATGGCAGCACGGGGAGTGGGTGGCCGGGGGGCTGCAGCACCGTCGATGAGAAGACCTTGGTGTTGCGCAGCGCGGCCAGCACATCTTCGCGCCGGGTTATGTAGTAGTGGCCGTTCATGAACACCACCGGTCCGGCATCGCGCAGCGTCTTCCACCCGAGACCCCGGTCGGCGGTCATCGGTAGCGTCGCGAAATCGAGCCGGGGTAGGTAGAACGAGCCTTGCTGGCCATCGCTCATGCGTTTCGGTCTCCGGTTGTCTGTCGCACGTCGTCGATACCAACAGTGGGCGGCGCATCAATATTGCATGCGCGGCAACGAAACACGCTCCCTGCGCCCGCGCTAATCCCGGGCTCCCGGTGCCGGTGAGCGGTTCGCGAGCATTCTGGACACTTTACCGACCGACTAATCTGGCTACCGAACCGTGAAGCCGTCTACGGCCTGGCCGGGCCGCCTAGGGAGGAAGCCTCGTGAGGGTTCGTCTGGACCAGTCGAAGTGTGTGGGCCACGCGCAGTGCTACGCCGTCGACCCAGACCTTTTTCCCATCGACGAGTCGGGCTATTCGATCCTCGAGGAGCATGAGGTCCGGCCCGAGGACGAGCAAGCCACCCGCGACGGGGTCGCGTCGTGTCCCGAAATGGCGCTGGTGCTCGAAGAGGACTGACGGCGTCCCGGGCGGCACTACCGCAGCTTGCGGAAAGCAAACGGTTAGTGAACATTTCGTTGCCCTTCATGAACTCCCGCCGACCGGGAATGAACAGTGGCTGGCCATTGATCAACAGGTGGCTTCGGGGTGTCGGTGTTTGCCCCCTAACGAACTAATCTCAGTGCCGGGCGGCAGTTCGGGCACTACGAGAGCTGTCGCTCGGTTGCTGATAGCGGGAGATTAGCCGGGGCAGGGAGTGCATGTCGTTTCCGACCAGACGTCCGAAAAGCGCGGTGGCAGAACGCCTTTACGGACACAGCCAACTGGTCGACATGCGCCCGCCGGCCCGGGTGATGGGGTTGCGGGGCGAAGAGGCTCCGCTGGTGGACTCCCGTGGGCGCGGCAGCCAACCGGTGGCGTCGTCGACAGAGCCGTGACCACAGCCACCACTGATACCTGTGTGACAGCCGAGATCGCGTTTCCGGCCGACTGAGGAGGACACGGTGTTTGACTTCGCGGCGTTACCGCCCGAAATCAATTCCGGTCGCATGTACGCGGGTCCGGGGTCGGGGCCAATGATGGCCGCGTCCGCCGCCTGGGATGAGATTGCTGCGGAATTGGGTGTCGCGGCCAGCAGTTACGGCTCGGTGGTCACCGAGCTCACCAGCGGGCCATGGGTGGGGCCGGCATCGATGTCGATGGTTTCGGCGATCACTCCCTACGTGAGCTGGCTGAGCACGATGGCCACTCAGGCCGAGGAGACGGCCGGGCAGGGGCGGGCCGCCGCGGCGGCATTCGAGGCGGCGTTCGCGATGACGGTGCCGCCGCCGGTGATCGCGGCCAATCGAGTGTTGCTGGCGACGCTGGTGGCGACGAACTTCTTTGGGCAGAACACCCCGGCGATCGCGGCCACCGAGGCGCAGTACATGGAGATGTGGGCACAAGACGCCGCCGCGATGACCGGCTACGCGGCATCGTCGGCCACCGCGTCGGTGCTGCCTCCGGTGACGACGCCGCCCAACACCAGCACTCCGGAAGCGCTCGCCAACCAGGCCGCCGCGGTCGAGCAGGCCACCGCCGAGCCGGCGGGCAACACCGCACAGACCACAGCCAACGCCACCTCGCAATTGGCGTCGTCACAAGGGTTGTCGCTCAGCACAACTCAAGCGGTGCAGGCACCCACGGCCGCGGCGAACGCGTCGGATCCGCTTACCAGCGCAATCCAGAACTTCCTCCAGTCCGGACTGCCCACGCCGGACAACAACTACCTGGGGTTGACGCCCACCTTCTACGACACGATCTTCAAACGGATGACGGGTCTGGGTTACTTCTCGAACGGTCTGGCGCAGTTCAGTTCGTCGATCGCCCAGCAGTTGACGTTCGGTCCGGGTGGTAGCACGGCCGGTGCCAGCGGTGCCTGGTATCCGACGCCGCAGTTCGCCAGCTTGGGTCTGGGCAACCTCGGCGGCGGGGTCGGCAACGTGGGTGCGGTCTCCGCGGGTGCCGGGCAGGCCGCGCGGGTGGGGATGCTCTCGGTGCCCCAGCACTGGGCGACGCTGACCTCGGCGGTCAGCCCGGCCGCGGTCGCCGAGGAGGCCACCCCCGTCCAGGCCGTCGGCGCGACGGGAGCCCCCGGGTCACCGGCCAATGGTCTGCTGCGGGGGATGCCGGTCGGCGGCATGGGACGGCGCGGCGCCGCCGCCGGCTACGTCAACAAATACGGGTTCCGCTACAGCGTGCTGACCCGCCCGCCATCGGCCGGATAACGGAGAGCCCAGATGAACCCACCCACGAGCCAGGCCCGGAACGTCGCCGGGTCGGATGTAAGGGAAGAAGGATCTAGATGTCGTTTGTGACCACGCAGCCGGAGGCGCTGGCAGCGGCAGCTGGCAACCTCCAAACAATCGGCTCCACGCTGAGCGCCCAGAACGCCGCGGCGGCGGCCCCAACGACGGGGCTGGTGCCGGCTGCCGCCGATGAGGTGTCGGCGCTGACGGCGGCGCAGTTCGCTGCCCACGCGCAGATGTACCAGGCCGTCAGCGCTCAGGCTGCGGCGATCCACGAAATGTTCGTCAACACCCTGAGCACAAGCTCCGGGTCGTACGCGTTGACTGAGGCGGCCAACGCCGTCGCGGCTGGTTAAGGAGTCGATGATGTTGGATTACGGGATGTTTCCGCCGGAGTTCAATTCGGCGCGGATTTATTCGGGTCCGGGGTCGGGTTCGTTCGTGGCCGCGGCGTCGGCGTGGAATGCGATCGCCGCGGAGCTGCAATCGGCCGCGCTGAGTTATCAGACGGTGGTCACGCAGCTGTCCAGTGAGGAGTGGACGGGAACCGCCTCGGCGGCGATGGCTCAGGCGGCGACTCCGTACGCGGAGTGGCTGAGCAGCACGGCGGCTCAGGCTGAGTTGACGGCCACCCAGGCGCAGGCGGCGGCGGCCGCCTATGAGACGGCGCTCGCGTCGTCGGTGGCGCCACCGCTGATCGCGGCGAACCGGATGCAGTCGCAGCAGCTGCAGATGACCAATGTCCTCGGGCAGAACACCCCGTTGATCATGCAGTTGGAGGCGCAGTACGGCGAGTTTTGGGCCCAGGACGCCGCCGCGATGTCGACCTACGCGGCTCAGTCGACCACGCTCACCAAGAGCATGGCGAACATTGCGCCCGCTCCGAAGGTCACCAACGAGGTGGGCACGGCCAACCAGGCCAATGCGGTGACCAACGCCGCGGCGAACTCGACGGCGGGCAACACATCGAAGGTCGTGAGCAATGCGGCGACGAACGCCACGAACGCGACGACCAACGCGACCACCCAGGCCACTCAGGCGGCCACGGACCCGTTGACCGAGCTCTGGTTCCTGTTGACCGGTCAGACCGTCTTCCCCACCAACCTGGGAACGGCGGTCAACGGCTACGCCCCGTTTGCGGGTTTGTTCTACAACACCGAGGGTCTGCCGTACTTCAGCATCGGTATGGGTAACAACTTCGTGCAGATCGCCAAGTCGCTGGGTGTGATCGGCGGCGCGGCTCCGGCCGCGGCCAAGGCCCTGCCCGGACTCGGCGGCCTGGGCGGCATGCTC
>JAYZBN010000041.1:0-147910 GCA_036338755.1 Actinomycetota bacterium
GCGGGGTTTTAGGATTTGGGGTGGGGGTTATTTTTGTTTTGTTTGCGGGGTTGTTGTTGTTGTTGTGTTTCGTGTTCGGGCACGACGTTGTGGATCACGCCGCTGGGCAAAGCGACGTCGGGCCCACCGAGGTCCTCCTTCGAGATGTCTTCTCCGGTGGACTCTTTGACGACGGGCGGCCCGGCGGTGAAGATCGCGCCCTGTCTGCTCATGATCCGGAAGTCGCAGACCGGAGCCACCAGCGCGCCGTGTCCTGCCGACGGCCCGAGTACGGCACCGACGGTCGGGACGCGGCCCGAGCACTGCGCCTGGGCCAGTAGATCGGTGGGGGTGCGGCCGTAGTGTCCGCCCCCGGGGCGAAAGCCGGCGCCTTCGAGCAGCATCACCAGCGGGATCTTGTCGCGCAGCGCCAGTTCGGCGATGCGGTACCGCTTGGAGTTGCCGCCGGGCCCGATGCTGCCCGCCATGGTGGTGAAGTCCTCGGCGCCCAGCATCACCGGTGAGCCGTTGATCTCACCGGAGCCGACGATCAGGCCGTCGGCCGCGATCTCGCCACCGACCAGCGTGCCGAGCTCGCGAAATGTGTGCGGGTCGAGGAGGTACTCGATCCGCGCGCGGGCGTCGAGCTTGCCTTTGTTGCGGTGCTTGTCGAGTCGCTCCGGTCCGCCCATTGCCCGCGCGCGCTGACGGCGACGCTCGAGGTCCTCGAGCGTTTCTCCCCAATCCTGGGCTTTCGGCATGTCTATGTCCTACCTCATGGAAGATTCTTCGCGCGACCAGTTCGCTGGTGGCGACCCGCTGCGCCCGGCTACGCCGCGCTTGCGATCACCACAGATTTGTAGGGTCACATACTGGATTGCTTACAGCCAGAAATAGCCGCTGACCAGTACGAACACTGCACCGTGCAAAGTTCATACAACATCGAATAGGAGTTTCGTAGATATGAGTATGACAATCCCAACCGATAACGTGCCGCCCCCTCCCGGTGCCGACTTCGTCGATGACTGGCAGCCCGAGCACCACCGAATGGTGCTAGGCCCCAAACGCGACGTTGCCAGCGAGGTCGAGGTTTGGACCTCAGTCGCGCAACGCACCGATGGAACCATCGACACTGGCGAGATAGAGGTGCCGCTGGTTCACGTCGACACCAAAGGCCGCTTTGGGCTGACTGTTGAGCAGGCGCGCGAGCTGGCCGGCGTGATCCTTGACGCCGTTCACGAACTCGATGGTTGGACGCGATGAGCACCGACGAACCGAACATCTGGCAGAAGATGCCCGTCTGGGCGCGGCTCATCGTCGCACTGCTGGGGCTGGCGGTTGTGGCGCTGCTGCCGTCAGCCGGTCAGGGGGTGGTGATTAACGTCGCGACGATCGGCTTCGTCGCCGCCGTGGTGTGGGCGATCATCCGCACGGTAGCGAAACAGAGGCGATAGCGGGAACCAGAAGTCAACCGTCCGCGTCTGATTAGTGATCGGGCCGCCCCTACTCTCCAAGGGGCGGCCCGATTCGTTTACGGTCCCGGTGGTGCAGGCAGTCCGCCCATATAGCCGGCAGCGCGGGAGTTCCACTCCCAGTTCGTGCGCTGAACGAGGTCGGCGTTGTCTTTGATGGTGTTGCCCGACACGATGGTTCGGTTGTCGTTGTGGATCGTCGGGCCGGCCACAGCATCCTTGACGCCGAACGAGCCCCCACCCGGGCCAGCTCCCGCTGATACCAGTGGCCCGGGGTGCGGAATCAACCCCGCCAACCCGGACAGCAGACCCCCGCCGCCCCCGCCAGACATGGCGGGCGAACCCATCGGCCCAGACGCGAGACTCTTCATGCCCCAATTCAGCAGTCCAGCGCCAAGCTTGACGGCACCGAAGTCAAGCGGTGACTTACCGCCGAACACCGAGCCATCCAGCCCCAATGACTGCATGATTCCGCTGAGAAGGCCCTGCCCGAGCTGCTGCCCCTGAGACTCAAACGGACTGCCGCCGCTTTGACCGCCAGGCCCCGTCGAGGTGACATACAGCGGGTCATGCTCTGCGCCAGTGGGGATTTGGGCGCCCGCCAACGATGACGCCTTGAAGTTGCCCATGGACAGGTGCGCGTGCTGAGTGAACTCGGGATCTTCAGCCCCCGCAGCACCCTTACCGAGAAGGAAACTCCCGTGCGAGCCACCCGATTCGGCGTGAATACCACCCGGAAGTGTCGCCGCGGTGTGGCCAGCATTGCCGCCACCGTGGTCATACCAACCGATGTTGAAGTCATTGGGACCACCCAGCCCTGGCTCAAAACCGTGAGAGAACAACCACTGCCCCTCATTGACCGTGCTGAAGCTGGCTACCGGATCAAGCCCCAATGCGGCATTCGCGAGCTTGGCCACCATCCCCGAGCAGTCATTCCGCAGAGCTTGGCTATACGGAGTTCCCTCAAGAGATTTCGCGAACTCCAACAGGTTCCCCACCCGACCGCCGGCCGCACGCAAATCCGCACGGCTGCCGACGCTAGGGGTGGGAAGCTTAGGCATTGAAAACGAGCTACCGCTGCTATGGCTCCCGCCGCCGCCTGACGGTGACGGAGTAGGTGTGCTGTCTGCGCCGCCGCCCGAATACCAATCCTTATAGAAGTTCCCCGGACCAGACGATGAAGCACCAGGCGCGCCTCCCGGGCCTGTAGGGGCAACACCATTCGGGGCACGCACCGCACCCGGAGGAATAGGACCGATGAAATGCTCCGGGTAGGGCTCAATCCCGTTGCTGCCACCGAAACCACCCCACGACGTACCCGACCCCGAGTCCGGTGCGCCACCCTTACCCCGTTCCGGGTCATAGCCGAACAGATTGCCGAAGAACTTCCGCGACTGTTTCGCACCGAGGTGTTCCCCAAGCCAGTTACCCATGTCCTCAGGCTTCGGCAGATCCTCAAACCACTTACCAAAGGAACTGCTGTCGTGGATCTTCTGATCTATCCGGTCGATGTACGGCTCGGCCATCTGCAGGCCCGCAACGACCGCCCCAATCTCCCCGGCCAACAGTGTTGCCTTCGACGCCGCAGCGCCGATCTTCCCGGGCAGGCCCTCAAACGTTGACGAGATGCTCCCGACGCTGCCCAGAGCGTCCTTGAGCTTGTTATCCATGTCCGTGAGGTGGGGATCGGCATTCTCGAGCGGCTGCTTCCAGTCGCCGATGTCGATTCCCACGTTCTTAGCCAGGTCGTCCAGTCCGGCGAACGCGTGCTTGGTGGTGTCCAGCGCTGTCGGAATGTCCTTGAAGGCGTTGCCGAGGGCGCTGCGCATCTCGGCGCCCGCGTCGCGTATGGAGCTGGTGAGCGAATCCTTGGTGATTTTGCCGATACCGGAGAAGGCGTCTTTGGCTTTCGTGCCGATCTGGTCTAGATCATCATGGATCGTTTTGCCGAAATCCTTGACCGCCGAACCAAACCGGCTCTTAGCCTCTTTACCCGCGGCCTCCATCGCAGGGCCCACGGCCGAAGTTTCGGGCAAAACGGCCACCCACAAATCCGCGGCGTGAAAATCAGCCATCAGGCACCACCCCTAGTCATTTCACGAACAACCGACAAACCACCCCGGCGACTGCGCGCCTGTACCGCGCGAAGCTTGTCGAGCATCGACGCCAGCGCCTTCGCGGCGGCCGGCTGCTGATTAACCGCCCTCGGGTTATCCATCAGCCGCGCCAGACACAACGCCACCTGCGCCAGACCGGGGCGGGCATCAGCGGCCGGGCCGTCGATCTCTTGCTGTACGCCCAACTCGACCGGGCCAGGTGATTCACAGAAATCTGTTCCAGATGGAACACTTTCCTGTGAAAGGCCTGCTCGCCTTTGCCGGTGATAGTCAGAGTTTGCTGAAACGCAGCCCCCGCACCGGCAACCAGCGTTGTAACGGGCTCGCGTACCGTGCTCAGCAGCCATGGGCAGGCACCCCTTGCGAAAGTTGTTGATTATCAAGGCAATTCGATTGCAGCGGTTGTCTAGAATTAGACAAGTGAACATGTTTTGCTGTACAGCAAACACATTTCCCAGCAAACGAGAACTGGGCCTGATTCGACCATTCTCGCTGCTCAGAAGCCCTATTTGAAGCCGCCCAGCTAACCAAATTTAGTTTGCTGCGCCAGGAGCATTTGCTACAAATACGGCCCTGAGCTGCAGATATGCCCTCAGTAGGCGCACATGTGCGTTTGAAATCGTTTGCTGAAAGACAGCCGCAGCCTCTGGCCCGTCCGGATGGTCGTTTGCTGGGATTTGGATACCCCCTGGTCAGAGGCATATTTAGCGTCCAGCAAACTTGCTGTAGCGCAGCATTCGCCACTGTGGGGCGTTTGCCAGCAAACACTGAATTGCGTTGTGGTGCAACGCTTTTGGTGGATTGCATTGCTAGGTTACCACTTCCAGTGGGTCTCGGTGGCCTGGCGCTGGACGCAGCTCGGGCAAAAGGAGCGCCGTCATGGCTGCGCCATACCGCTATGCCTGGGCATGGATAACCCGTACGCGGGTGTAACGCCAGGCCACCGAAGATCATCTACTTGACTCGTTCGACGTACCCACTGGCTTCCCATTCCTGGGCGACGCTTTCGGGCACAGTCACGCTGTCGCCCTTGACGTAGCGCTGGTCATCGTGAACAACCGACCACCTGTCAATGACTTTCACCGTCACCTGCTTCTCAGGCGCTTGCTCGCCGTCGATCACCACGTTGGGTGCCTTTCCTCGCTTGATCACTCGGGCAGCCATTACGACGTCGGCAATCCGGACAACAAGCAAATCGCAGAAGGCCGAGGGGTTGCCAATGCCAACCTGGTTTCGGCGATAAACTGATACGTGTTGCTCGACGCCATCGAGTAGGGATCAAAGAATACATTCGCTGCTTCGCGCAGATAAATGACCGCCGCGCCTGATTGCACACTTAGCATTACCGCCGTACCTGCAGCCTGCTGTGTCGTTTGCACGACGTTCATTCCCCAAAGAGTTTCGGTGTCCGACGTTTGGTCAATACCGCGACTTCCCTCAACCAATTGAAGCAAGTACCTGTTTTCAGTGTCTTTGCTGCGTCGAATGGCGCCCAGGGTGCTGGGATGGATTACCAGCAGGTCAGGGACAAAGAAGTCGTTGCGGAGTGCAACCATTGCTTTGCTGATGCAATCCAGCGCCGTATCGGTTCCGATAGCTTGCGTCAAAGTACCGCTCACATTATTCAGGCCGTTCCAACCAATGGTGCCGCTGGCACCGTTGAGAATCGCGTAGTTGACTGCGTTGACCAAACTGCGGGTCAAATCGACCGTCAAATGCTGACCGAAAGCGTCGCCCGCGTCTTGGATTAACTCGTGGGATGCGAGATAGCGACCCGCGAATTTGCTGGCCCTAGTGTACTGTTCAGACACTGAAGGCGTTGTATCGGGCTTTGTACCAAGCTCCGGTGTATACGCCGCTTCTGCCCCGTTGGAATCGTGACGCCACCAAGCCACACCAGGCCCCGAAAAGGGTATGACCGGAATGTAGCGCTGCAAATTGGTGATTTCATACGGCAAATTGAACCAGCCATTAGGCCCGTATTGCTGCAGCGGCGGTAAAAGGTTCGGCGACATGCCGCCCTCGGTGATTGCGCTCTTTTGGCGCATACCATCCATAAAACCGTGCTCGACGCCCTTGGAGCCGATTTGGATTTTTAGAGGCATGTTCTGCTGGGCGGCCTGCTTCAGCGCCGCGATCTGCGTCTTGTCCAACTGGTAAATGGACGGGGGCTGAATCCGGTTCTCAACACCTGTGCCAAAGCCCTTGAATGCGATGCCATTGTCGTGGTCACCGTATCCGTTGGTTGGTCCGCCGTACGGATTCGGGTCAGCCGAGCCGGCGTATTTGAGAGCGGATTTGTAGGTGTCGCGTTCGATGACGAGTTGCTCGGCTTCGCGGTTGAGGACTGCTAGGCGTTTCCAATCGGCATCGAGCATTGATTTGTTGTGATCCTTAGCGACAAGCTCGCTGATTTCGGCGCCGAGCTGGTCGAGCCGGGCCTGTTGAAATTCGTTCCACATTATTTTTAGTCCTTTGATTCTTCAACATATTGCACAACAGCGTCACGCCAGCCGGGGTTGACGATGTTCGCGCGCTGCTCCATCAGCTCAATCCAATAGTCGAACTGCTTCTCGGTGAATTTTTTCCTGCCGTCCATGCGTTTCAGCTTGGCTTCGATTTCGGACAGGCGTGCAGCGTCGTCGCTCATAGAGCACCCATTAGGCGGAGTTGGCTGATTTCGGCCGGGCGGAATCGCAGGGGCCGTGACCGCAGGGGGGTTCTTGATCGGGTCCGCGGGTGCCTGTGGCGGGCGCGGAGGAGATCCGTTACCGGACTGCTCGTGATTGATCATATCATTCCGTCCATTTCCCTGCTGATTGTTGGATTGCGATGTACTCGTCTAGTGCGGTTCGCCATTCCGCCGCGACGCGTGCGCCTTCGGTGCCGCGTTTGGCTAGCAGAATGGCCGCTGTAAGGACGCACAGGCGACTAAAGCTGCAATCCACGGGTGTTTCTGCTTTGGACGCCATTCGGTAGCCGAGCGTGGACATGGCGCCGATAGCGCGTAGGTCGTCCTCGTCGCATTTGTCGAACTGCACTCCGAGTTCGTCAACGTGCATTTGGTAGAAGATGCCGTACAGGTAGCTGCCGACGAGGTCATCGGGGGTCATGTCGGTCATAATTATTGGTCCCCGTGAAGGTACGGCCCGCAGTCGAACCTCACGAGCGGGTCGTACATCGGGCAGTCGTCGTAATGCCGAATACCAATTACGCGGCCGTACTGCATAAGTGCGGTGTCAGTGCCGCAGTATCGGCATGGCAGGTAATCAGCGACACCGAATATCAGGGCAATGGTTCCGGTCGGCGTGGTCTTTTTGTCGGTCATGCTGCAATTTCCTGTTCTCCGAAGGCTTCGGCCACCAGCAGGTGGATGAGCTTGCAGTGACCCCTGCCGCCGTAGGACAGGAAGACCTTGGCCATGTCGCTGCCGGGGCGCACTTGTTGAGGTTTGAGGATGCGTTCTCTCACCCGGTAGCGCCGGCCGCCGCGCTGGGTCACGGTGCGGGCCAGGCTGCGGACACGACCGTGGTTGGAGACTTCGTAGTAGTTTTCCCAGCCGTTGATGGGGAGCCATCGTTCGTCGTCGTTCATAGCTCCCCCTCCCTGTAGAGGGGTGTTGCGACCGTTGCATGTGTTGCGTTGTCTTCGTTGAACGCAACACTTGCAACACATGCAACACCCCTGTACACCCCCCGGCCGCCCTTATGGATACGTCCCGACTCGGCCAAGCGGGATAGGTATGTACGGGCTTTGTGCTGGGGGATGCCGAGCTCATCTTCGACATCGGCGGCCCTGGTCTCGGCTCGGCTGTTCACGAGTTCCAAGATTTGGAGTGTGTCGTCTCCGAGTTCCCGCTTCTCCCTGCGTGTCTCGGCCGTCTTGGCGGCATCTGAGAGTGATGCCCCGTCGAGGCGCCACAGTCCGCCCTCGGTGGTCAGCGCGTACTCGGCTTCGGGGATGTCGCGGCCGGTCACGGAAAGCACCGCTTCGTCACTGTGACGTTTACGGGACAGCACCAGCACGAAATCGGCTGAGCCAGCGATACCTTGACTCCCTGACACTGAGTCAACGAAGTCGGGTGCCTCGGTCTTGCGGGTGTGATGCACGACGATCAGAGTCGCGCCGGGCGCGTTGTCGATCGTGTCCTTGAGTTGGCCGCCGATGGCGTAATCCCACGAATACAGGTCAGCGCCGGGGGGCCGGGGCGGTCGTGCCTTACCGAGTGTGTCGAGGATGATCAGGGGCCGCCAATCCTGGTCGCTGCATTGCCGCAGAAACTCTGTGATCATCGGAATGACGTCGCCCGGTCGGGCCTGGGTGACGAAGTGCATCATCGCCGGAATGACCGAGGCCCCCACATCGCAGATGAGGCGCCGCGACCTGGCCTGTAGGCGACGGTGGCCGTCTTCCAGCGCTAGGTAGAGCACCGGTCGCTCGGTGACGGGGATGCAGCCGAGGGCGTAACCGCCTGCGGCACAGGCCAGGCCAATTCCGCAGACCAACCAGCTCTTGCCGGCCTTGGGTGGTGCCACCAGCAGCCCGAAGCCCTCGGGGATGATGCCGGGCACCGCGTATTCGAGAGGTGGAAATTCCTGTCTGTCCAGCCAAGTGCCGGTGAACATTCCGGCGAGCGGGCCATCGGTCTCGACGTCGTACATCTCGCGCAGTTCATCGGAGCGGTCGATCATGCGGCCCACCTCTGGGCAATGACCTGAGCGGCCCGACGGCTCTCGCTGCTGGACTTCCACATGGACCGCAGCTCCGGCCAATTCGGCGCAGGTGTCAGCCCGAGCTCGAGCAGGTGCGCGGCAGCCTGCGGGTAGCCGGCGACCGGCCGTTCGTAGTGCCATGGGTCGCTACGTCCGCAGTGATCGACCGCTGGTAACCGGCGTGATGCCGCGCGCCGCACATGTAACTGTCGGCAGTATTCCGTACACTGGTCTGCATCTGCGGTTTGGTCGCTGCTGATGGTGTTGATGGTTGAGAGGTTCGGCCCTGCGGGGTTGGGCCTCTTAACTTTTTGGAGTTGGTCGTCCATCAGGTCACCGGCGCCCCCAGCACCGAATCGCGCTCAATCCTGATGATGCGCGGACCGATTCGGTGCGCTTTGAAGGTGCCGTCCGCGATGCGGCGGTCGACGGTGCGTTCGCACAAGCCGGTCGCCTCGGCAACCTGTTTCTTCGATAGCAGGGCCGGGAGCCCAGTGGTGGATGCCGTGTGCAGTTTGTTGCTGCGGCCGGGTGATTTTGTAGACATGAGTAGAAAGATACCGTCGATAGCTAACGGAATTGGCCATAAGACGACTGCTACAGAGCGTATTTCACCCGGTCAGCAAACCTGCAGCGACCTGTAGCGACCTGGGGAACGCGCTAATTTCACCAAAATGTGCGGTATCAGGTGGTGCCATATGGGGCTAGGTGGTACCAAACCGCAGGTTGGCGGAATGGCAGATGAGTTAGGGGCTAAGGGGTTCCGAGCAACAGTGACGCAAATCACACTTTTGCTTTGGCCAACGCAGATAGCCGCTGGGCTAACTCGGCGTCACGGCCTTCGGCGACGTGTTGGTATTTCAGCGCCATCTGCACACTCGTATGGCCGAGCCGCGCCATCAATTCCGCTGTGGTGGCGCCGCTTTGAGCGGCCAGCACGGCGCCTGTGTGCCGCAGCTGGTGAGGCGTCAGATTGGGCTTACCAATAGCCTTACGGGCCTTGACGAAGTAGAAGCGATAGGCAGGGCTGCTCATATGCCTGCCGTCGTCGCCGGGAAACAGCAGCGAGTCCGCGTCCTTACCGACGTGATTCTTCAAGTGGGATTTGATGATTGGCCGGATATGCGGCGGGACGGTGATATCTCTCATGCCGGCCGAGGTCTTCGGCGGGCCAACGACGAAGCCGTCCTTCGTGGTGTGGGTGACCGCCCGGCGCACCCGCAGCACACTGCAATCGGCGCTTATGTCCCCTCTACGGAGTTCGCTGGTCTCGCCCCACCGCAACTGACACCAGGCCGCCATGTGGACGCTGGCACGCAATCTGGCGGGCATCTTGGCGGCCAGCTTGTCCACCTGGGCCGGTGTCAGCACGTCGATGTCGCGTTTACGGGCCGTCTGGGAGGCACCGCGGATGCGACACGGGTTGGCATCAAGAACCTCGTCTAGGACAGCGGTGGCGCAGATGGCGTGCAACAGCGCGTAGGCGTGGGCAGTTTGGGTTGGACGGTCGGACCCGAGGCCGGTGTGCCACTCCCGCACCTTGGCCGGTGTCACAGTGACGATTTGAGCGTCACCTAGCTCGGGGAGTATCAGCCGTTCGAGAAGCGCCTCGTAGTGGGCGCGGGTGCGTGGTCGTAGTTGTCGGTGCTCAAGCCATCGGGTGGAGTAGGCGCGCAACGTCACGCCGTCGCTGCGCTCGACGGCGCCCCAGGTGCCGAGGTCGATTTTCCGGCGCTCGATGGCTAGCCAGGCTTCGGCGGCTACGTCGGAGGGGAAGGTGTGGGGCGCCTTGTGTAGCTTGTGATCTGGACCCACGTACTGGGCTTGCCAGCGCCCGGAGGGTAGATGACGGAGCCGACCGAAGCGACGGCGTTTACGCCGAGCCTTACCTGCCATCAGGGCAACTTTCCGTGCAACCAACGTGACAATAAGAGTGTACCGCTATGTCATACAATGACGTATCCTGTCTGTGTCTACCAGCAGGTAGACGCCGAAAACCAGCAGCTACGAGGCTCTAGTGAAACTGGATTGCTTACTGTAAAGTTACCCGCAGGCCCGACGCCGCGCGCCTCAAGGTCGACGGGGCGTCCCAAATCGAGGAGTCTCGGCAGTGAGCGCACCGACGATGGACGAGGCCGCGAAGCTGTTGGCGGACCCGTTGGCGTACACCGACGAGCGCCGGCTGCATGCGGCGCTGACGCACCTGCGGGCCAACGCCCCGGTGTCCTGGGTGGACGTTGCGAACTACCGGCCGTTCTGGGCGATCACCAAACACGCCGACATCATGGACATCGAACGCGAAAACATGCTCTTCACCAACTGGCCGCGGCCCGTACTGACCACCGCTGCCGGCGATGAGATGCAGGCCGCCGCCGGGGTGCGCACGCTGATCCACCTGGACGACCCCCAACACCGGGTGGTGCGCGCGATCGGCTCCGACTGGTTTCGCCCAAAGGCGATGCGGGCGTTGAAGGTTCGTGTCGAGGAACTGGCCAAGATCTACGTCGACAAGATGATGGCGGCGGGCCCCGAATGCGATTTCGTTCAGGAAGTCGCCGTCAATTACCCGCTCTACGTGATCATGTCGCTGCTCGGGCTGCCCGAAGCCGATTTTCCGCGCATGCTCAAGCTGACCCAGGAATTGTTCGGCAGCGACGACTCAGAATTCAAACGCGGCACCACAAACGAAGACCAGCTGCCGGCGTTGTTGGACATGTTCGCTTACTTCAACGGTGTGACGGCGTCTCGCCGCGCGAATCCGACCGAGGATCTCGCGTCGGCGATCGCGAACGCCCGCGTCGACAGCGAACCCCTCTCCGACATCGACACCGTATCCTACTACCTCATCGTGGCCACCGCCGGCCACGACACCACCAGCGCGACCATCTCCGGCGGGTTGCAGGCGCTGATCGAAAATCCGGACCAGCTCCATCGTCTGCGCGACAACCTTGACCTGATGCCGCTGGCCACCGAGGAGATGATCCGCTGGGTGACCCCGGTCAAGGAATTCATGCGGACCGCCGCCAAGGACACCACCGTGCGTGGAGTGCCCATCGCCGCGGGGGATTCGGTGCTGTTGTCCTACGTTTCGGCCAACCGCGACGAGGACGTCTTCGCCGATCCGTTCCGCTTCGACGTCGGGCGCGAGCCCAACAAGCACGTGGCCTTCGGCTACGGTGTGCACTTCTGCATGGGTGCCGCGCTGGCCCGCATAGAGGTCAGCAGCTTCTTTGCCGAGCTGCTGCCACGGCTCAAATCGATTGACTTGAACGGTGACCCGGAACTGGTCGCCACTACCTTCGTCGGCGGACTCAAACACCTGCCGGTTCGCTACTCGCTCGCTTGAGGTGCGGCCGCGGCGGCTGTCGCTACACTCCCCGTGGAGGTCGAGGCAATGGCGCGCAGGACGATTGTCATCACCGGTGCCAGCGACGGCATCGGCGCCGCGGCGGCCCGCCGGATCAGCCACGGCGGCCACGATGTGGTGTTGGTGGGACGCTCGGAGAGCAAGACCGCGGCCGTGGCCGCGGAGCTGGACGCCGACTACTTCGTCGCCGACTTCGCCGACCTGTCTCAGGTGCGGGCCCTCGCGGACAAGATCCGGTCGCAGTATCCGCGCATCGACGTGCTGGGCAACAACGCCGGGGGAGTGTTCTCCAAGCCGCAGCGGACGGCCGACGGCCATGAGATCACCCTTCAAGTCAATTACCTGGCGCCGTTCTTGCTGACCACCCAGTTGCTGGATGTCTTGGTCGGTTCGCGAGCCGCCATCGTCAATACGTCCAGTTCGTCCCAGCGACTGTTGCGCAAAGTCAAACTCGCCGATTTCGACGCAACGGACCGGCGCCGGCCGAGCACCGCCTATGCGTTGGCGAAGCTGGCAAACATCCTGTTCACCAAGGAATTACATCGGCGCTTTTTCGCCGACGGTCTTTCGGTGGCGGTGGTCCACCCGGGTTTCGTCAATACCAACATCGGTCAATCATCTGGGTCACGGTTTCTGACCACCATGCAACGGACGCCGGTCAGCAAAATGATCAAGTCCGCGGATCACGGCGCCGACCAGCTGGTCTGGCTGGCGACGAGCGTGCCCGGAGTCGACTGGGTGCCCGGCGAGTACTACGTGAAAGGCAAAGTCGCCAAAGCGAATCGGGCGGCCGACGATCCCGTCCTCGCGCACCGGTTGTGGGATCACACCATGGCCAAGGTCGTTTAGGGGCCGCGGACGTCGGAGGCTCGGTACTGGAGAGGAAGTTCATGCTAGGGATCCATCACGCCGCAATCTGCACCGCTGACGTCGACCGTTCGATGAAGTTCTGGCGTGACGGCCTGGGATTCACCAAGTTGTTCGGCCACACCTTCACCGGAGACTGGCCGGAACTGTTCGGCGCGCAGACCGATCGGCTGCAGTCGGTATTCCTCGGTGATCCACAGACGCCAGATGCCGGGATCGTCGAGTTGGTTGTCTTCGAGGGTGCCGACGAAGCGCCGCCCGTACCGGCGGGTCCCCGCCACGGATTCTTCCTGCTCTCCCTGCAGCGTGACGTGGACGAAACCCTGGCCGCGCTAGCCGAATTGGGCTTCACCGACGGTGTTCGCCGGATCACCGTTGCGGCCCCGGCGGGCAAGACCGTGCCGATGGCCGTCATCACCGCACCCGACGGGGTGGTGGTCGAGTTGATCGGGCCCGCGCAATGAGCGCCGCGAGCGCCGTGGTGACCGGCGGCGCCTCCGGCATCGGGCGGGAGGTCAGCCGACGGCTACGCGACGTGGGACACAACGTCGTGGTGTGGGATCTGTCCGGTGGTGACATCGCCTGCGACGTCAGCGATCCCGATGCGGTGTCGGCGGCGATGGAACGAACGGTGCGTGAGCACGGTGCGCCCACCCGGATGGTCACCTGCGCCGCGATCGGTGCGTCGGGCTTGTTGCTGGACCAGCCGCTCGACGAGTGGCAACAGGTATTATCGACGAACCTGACCGGCACCTGGCTCTGCATTCGCGCTGGGGCGCAAGCCATGATCGACGCCGGAGTCGGCGGTTCGATCGTGGCGGTCTCCAGCATCAGCGCCACCGTCGCCGACCGGGACATGGGCGCGTATTGCGTCTCGAAGGCGGGGGTCAACATGCTGGTGAAGGTCGCCGCCGAGGAATGGGGCGGCCACGGCATCCGGGTCAACGCAGTAGGTCCCGGTGTCACTCGGACACCGATGCTGCCGAATCCGGAGGCGTTGCCCGGCTGGGTGGAAGGGCTTTCCGAGCGGACCGCATTGGGCGGGCTGGGCGAGGCTTCCGAGGTGGCCGCCGCTATCGTCGGCGTCCTCGAATTGCCATGGGTGACCGGACAAATCGTGCATGCCGACGGCGGCTTGGCGCTGCACAGCCCGATCGACGCGTATGGCCAGCTGCAGCGGGTGCGCAGCCGCAGGAAATAAGCTCAGGCGATCCCGAAATCGATAATGCCGCGGACGATCCTGCCGCTGAGCAGATCGTCGTAGGCGTCGTTGACCTCATCGAGGCGATAGCGCTTGGTGATCATCTCGTCGAGCTGAAGCTGGCCGGTCTCATACAGCCGTGCTAGCCGGGAGATGTCAGCCTTCGGATTGCACGAGCCGAAGATGGTGCCCGCCAAAGTCTTGTTCATCAAGATGAAGTCCTGCAGGTCGATCTTGACCGACCGGGTCAACTGCGACGTCATGCCGGTGAGCACGCAGGTGCCGCCCTTGCGGGTGAGCTTCACCGCGTCGCGGACGTCCTCGGCGGTGATCAGCGACGGCGATACCACCACCGCGTCGGCCATCACCCCGTAGGTCAGGCCGCGCACCAGATCCAGCGCCTCGTCGATCGTGGCCGCGGTGTGCGTCGCGCCGAACCGCAGCGCCGACTTCTGTTTGAACTCCACCGGGTCGACCGCCACGATCTGCGCCGCGCCGTTTATCCGGGCACCCTGAATCGCGCCCGTGCCGATCCCGCCGACGCCGATCACCACGACGGTATCGCCGGCGCGCATGTTCGACCGGTTGGCGACCGAACCGTAACCGGTCGGGATGGCACAGGACAGCAGCGCGCTCGACGTCAGTGGCAGGTGCTGCTCGATCTTCACCAGTGAATTGGCCGATACCACAGTGTGTTCGGCGAAGGCGCCGATCTTGGCGATGTGACCCAGCTTGCGGCCATCGGCGGTGTGGTGACGGAACGTGCCGTCCGTCGGCATCCCAGGGATCATGGTGCCCATCCCGACGTCGCAAAGGTACTCGATTCCACTGGCGCACCAACGACATTGGCCGCACACGGCGACGAATGACATCACCACGTGGTCTCCGGGGGCGAAGTCGGCGACACCGGGCCCGATCTCCCGCACGATGCCGGAGCCCTCGTGCCCGCCGATCATCGGGAACATGGTCGGCAAACCCATCGACCGCATCACGTCGTTGGGCGCTGACATGTCGCCTTTGAGGATGTGGTCGTCGGAGTGGCACAGGCCGGCCGCTGCCAGCTGAACCAGGACCTCGCCGGTCTTGGGGGGATCGAGCTCGAATTCCTCGACAGACCACGGTCCGCCGACGTCGTGCAGAATCGCTGCGCGGCTTCTCATGCGGCGGGGGTGAATGTGACCGGAAGCTTGTTCGGCGACCGGAAGGTGAGCCCGACGATCTTGGATTCCACTCCGGTTTCGTCATCGGGCACGAATGCCAGATTGTCGACGCGGTCGAACAGGCTGTTCAAGATGACCCGCGTTTCAAGCCGGGCCAGGTGCATGCCGAGGCACATGTGGATACCGCCGGCGAAGGCGATGTGGGATTGGCGGGGCCGGCAGATGTCGAACGTGTTGGGATCGGTCCACCGGCTCTCGTCGCGATTGGCCGATCCCATGCACATGTCGATCTGGGCCTCGGCCGGAATGGTTTTGCCGCCGATTTCGACCTCCTCGGTGGTGGTCCGCATGACGGTGGTCAGCGGCGTTTCGAACCGTAGACCCTCCTCGATCGCCATCGGGATCAATGACCGGTCCTTGGTGACCATCGCCAATTGTTCGGGGTGGGTCAGCAGCAGGTACAGCAGATTGCCCGACGAACGATACGTGGTCTCCAGGCCGGCCGGCAGCAGCAATCGCAGGAAGGCGATGATGGCCTCGTCGGTGAGCTTCTCGCCGTCGATCTCGGCGGCAACCAGGTCGCCGATGATGTCGTTGGTGGGCTTGCGCCGTCGTTGCTCGACTTGTTTGAGGAAGTAGTCGTAGAGCTCGGTGGCGGCGGTCAATCCGGCCATGATGTCGGTCGGGATCGAGATCAGGTCGAGGGACAACCGCCGGAAGAAATCCAGATCCTCGGCCGGCAGGCCGAGCAGCGTCGAGATGATTCGGGTGGGAAATTCGAAAGTCAGCGCCTTCACCAGATCGGCATGCCCGTCGTGCTTGATTTCGTCGACCAGCTGATCGCAGACCGGCCCGATGACCGACGGTTCCCACCGCTCCAGCGCGGTCGCCCGGAACGCCTTGGCCACCAGGTTGCGGTGGTCGTGGTGTTCCCTGCCGCCCATCGCCAGGATGGTGTGTCCCATCACCAATCCGATCGTCTTGTCGTAGGCGGCGGAGGTGAAGATCCGGTCGTCGCGGAAGGCTTGAGATACACCGTCGTAATCGAACAGGACCCACTCGTCGCTGGGCCGCAGCTCTTCCGGCAACTGCGTGTTGTCGTTCAGCGAGCCGTGCCACACCGGGTCGGTGTGCCGCATGTGTTCGAAGAACGGGTAGGGACTGGTTTCGCCGGTGAAATCGAGTGAGGGTACGACGGGCTGACCATTCGGGCCAGTGCTGAGCGTCATCAGCGCTCCTCCTGAGACAACCGATAAGGCCGTTCACGCGGACCGGATCGCGAGTGGCCGCGAATTTCACGGCGGGGGTAACCGAGCTGAAAATAGCTATCATAGTATAGATAGCAACGAAGCCCAACGACCTGGATCCGCCGGGGCGGACTGCACCCGATCACGGGGTCTCGAAGACCGGGCGGATAGGGCCTCATTTCACCGCGACGCCGGCCCGCCGGGCTTGATTCGCGGCGCCGAGCACCTGATGTGTCAGTGCCTGAAAGCGCAGGTCTACGTTGAAGGAGGTTTCCGTTGGGGCCCACCTTCGAAGACCACCGATGAGCCCGCACGACGAGCCCGGAAAATGAGTTGATATGACACAGACGAATTTGGCGCGGCCGCACGGCCTCAATCGCATCGATCCGGTGCTCCGCGACGCGGCCGTCGAGCTGGGCGCCTTCGAATTCCGTGCCGAGACACTGCCCGCCGAGCGGGAACACGCCAACCTGCTCGCCGCGCGGCGCGCCGCGGCCGCCGATACCACTGGTGTCTCGGTCGATTCGCGATCGATCGCCGGTCCCGACGGTCAACAGCTCGGCCTGCGTTTGTATCGCGGCCGCAGCGAATCCTGCGCGCCGGTGGTGCTGTACGCCCATGGCGGCGGGTTCGTCACCGGAAACTTGGAAACCGACCATGCGCACTGCGTGGAGCTGGCTCGTGACGGCAATTGCCTGGTGGTTTCGGTGGACTACCGCCTGGCCCCCGAAAATCCATGCCCGGCGGCGCTCGACGACGTCGAGGCGGCCCTCCGTTACGCCATCGAAAACAGCGCGGAGCTGGACGCCGACGCCGGCCGCATCGCCGTAATGGGCCGCGACGCCGGTGCTGCATTGGTCGCGGGTCTGACCCAGCGCATGTTCGATCAGGAAGGTCCAGCGATCCTGATGCAGATCCTGCACCAGCCGATGCTCGACTCCGACGCCACGCCCTCGCGCCGCGAATTCCAGCGCACCCCGGGCCTCAACGGCCCGGCCGTGAGTCGGGCGTGGAACCACTATCTGGGCCACGCCAGCGCCAACGGTCAGCACGTCCCCGCGCACCGCGCCAACCTCGAAGGCCTGCCGCCCACGTTCGTCAGCTGCTCCGAGATCGACCCGTGCCGCGACGAGGCCATCGACTATGCCAACCGGTTGTTGCACGCGTACGTCCACACCGAACTGCACGTGATCGCCGCGACCTTCAACGGCTTCGACTCGATGGTCCCCGATTGGGTTGTTTCCCAGGAGAATCGGGCGCTGCACGCGCAGGCGGTGCGCCGCGTGTTCGCCATGTAGCGCAACCGTCTCGAAATAGGTGCTGGTCTAGCGCCGTTACCGATCGAACTCCGGTATCTCTTACCGTATTGCGCGTTGCTAACATCAGGATCGCCAGCCAACCGAGGACCGATCGGGCGGATGATCAAACACACAAGCCGTTTCCGTTGCAGCCGCAGCGATCGAATGTCACGAAGGATCCCCTCGGCACCATGACCACTCTCGACTCTCCCGAAAAGATCCTCTTCACCTCGACCACCCAAGCGTTCCTGGAAAAGGAAGCGCCGCTGCGCCGGGTTCGGGAGCTGCACGCCGCGAGTACGTCGTTCGACCCCGCGTGGTGGCGGCGCGCCGCGGAACTCGGCTGGACGGGTCTGCTGGTGCCGGAGGAGCTGGGCGGCGGAAGCGTCTCGGAGAACGGCTTCGCCGATCTGGCGATGGTCGCCGAGCAACTCGGCAAGACGGTGGCCCCAGGACCGCTGTATCCCGTGAGCACCGTGCTGGCCGGACTTGTCGAGTGCACAAACCCCGGCGAGCACGCCGACACCATCGAGGCGCTGATGTCAGGTGACTCCGTGGCGTCGTGGGCGGTCTGCGAGCCGGGCGAGGGCTGGGCGCCGCTGAATCCCTCGGTCACGGCAACCGAAACCGACTCCGGTTACCGCATCGACGGCGTCAAGGACCGCGTCGAGGCGGGCGCCCAGAGCGCGGCGCTGCTGGTGGTGGCGCGCTGCGGCGCCGATCCCGCCGAGATTCGTCAGTTTCTCGTTCCGACGGACGCGCCGGGGGTCCTTGTTGAGCCCCAGCAGTCGGTGGATCTGGTCAAGCAATACGCCCGGGTGCACTTCGACGGCGTCGTGGTGCCGCGGTCCGCGGCCGTCGGCACCGCCGAGGAGACGGCTGCGCTCGTCGAACGACAAAGCCAGATCGCCCAGGTCCTGCAGTGCGCGGAGGTGGTCGGTGCCCTGCAGACGGTGTTCGACCTCACCGTGCAGTGGGCGCTGGACCGACACACGTTTGGCCGTCCGCTGGCGTCGTACCAGGCCCTCAAGCACAGGTTCGCCGACATGAAGCTCTGGCTGGAAGCGTGTCGCGCCACCACCTCGGCGGCGGTCACCGGCGTGGCGGCCCGCGCGCCGGAGGCGAATGTGTCAGCCAGCATCGCCAAGTCCTACGTGGGCGAGATGGCGGGTCAGATCGTGCAGGCGTGTGTGCAGATGCACGGCGGCATCGGCGTCACCTGGGAACACGACCTGCACCTGTACCTACGCCGGATCACGTTGTACCGCGGCATGTTCGGGACGCCGGAGGAACACAATCTGCGCGTCTACGAGTTCGAGAAGGCGGGTCGTTCGGGGAAATGATCAGCATCCGATGACGCCGACCGAATCCGTTGCACAGTTCGCCGCCCGAGCCAGGGCATGGCTGGCGGACAACATGCCCGCCGTCGACAGTGAGGCCCCACCCGCCGCACCGCGCGACGAGGAACGGTCGTGGCTCAGGGCCAGGGAACTGCAAAAGCGCTTGTACGACGGCGGATTCGCCGGCATCTGCTTTCCCCGTGAGTACGGCGGCCTCGGTCTGGACTACGAATACCAGAAGGCATTCGACGCCGAATCCCTCAGCTATGAGATGCCGCTGATTCTCAACACCCCGACATTCACGATCTGCTGCGCCACGCTGCTCGACACCGGCAGCGAAGAGCAGAAGAAGCAGCACATCGCCGCGGCGTTGCGCGGCGAGGAAGTGCTGGTGCAGTTGCTGAGTGAGCCCAGCGGCGGATCCGACCTGGCGGGTGTCCTCACCCGTGCCGAGCGGCGCGGTGACCGTTGGGTCATCAACGGCGCCAAGACCTGGAGCACGAGTGCGTTCGCCGCCGATTACGGCCTGTGCCTGGCCCGCACCGACTGGGACGTGCCCAAGCACGAGGGCCTGACGATGTTCCTGGTGCCCATCGCCCACCCAGGAATTACATTGCGGCACATCACGATGCTGAGCGGTTCGAAAGAATTCTGCGAGGAGTTCCTCGACGGTGTCGACGTCGGAGATGACGCCGTCGTCGGAGAGGTCAACGGCGGCTGGGCGGTGGCGTCCCGGCAGCTCTACCACGAACGCCGGGCGGTGGGTCAGGGGTCCGAGTTCGCCAGCGGCAGCGGCAGCGAGGGCGGCAATGCGATTCCGGTCGACTACGTGGCGCTCGCGGAGAAGACCGGGCAAGCCGACAACGAACGCGTGCGCGAGATGGCCGGTCGCGCCCTGGTGCACCGCGCGGTGGCAGAGCAACTGATCGGGCACGTCTATCGCTGTGTCAGAGACGGCGTTTTGCCGCCCGCCGCCGGAACGCTCATCAGGCTCTTCCACTCCGAGACCACGACCACCGACGTCGACACGGCGCTGGCGATCGCGGGAAGTTACGGCGTGGTGGGGGAGCAGGGCGCCGGACTCCAAACGGGTCTGCGGTATCTGTCCCGACAGACCGTCGCCATCGGCGGTGGCACAACGGAGATGGCCCGCAACGTCATCGGCGAGCGGGTGCTGGGCTTCCCCCGCGAATACGCCGCCGACCGCGGGGTGCCGTTCAACCAGGTACGGCACGGCGAGCGAGCCGATCGCGCCTAACCCTCGGCGACGAGATTCTCGGCGAGGCCGCCGACCACCGGGAGCTGCACGAGCGACAAGACGTGATGCGCCGGGCTTCCCGGCGGGGCCACCAGCACGTACTCGCTGCCCTGTCGGCGCGCTCGCTCGCGGGCGGCAGCCAGCGCGCTGACACCCGCCGATCCGAGATGGGTCACAGCGGTGAGATCGACCGTCAACGGTGCGATGCCGGAACGACTTTCGACAGCGATCTGACGGTCGAGGGTCGACGCGGTATTGGAGTCGACCTCGCCGCTGACCACGATGCGCCCCGGCTCGCTGACCTCGGAGGCGAATTCCGCGCTGGCCGACCGCCGACCGGTCGCCCGGGCGACCGATGAATCCGTGACGAAGTTCGCCGGCCGGGAAAGTCGGTGCGTCACGGTGGCGGTCGTGCCGCCGGCTCCACGACTGATGTGCGCCTCCGACACCAGGGCCTCGGCCATGGCGAGGCCGCGGCCGCGGCCCGTCTCGCCCTCGCGGTGGTCCTTCCACCGGCCATGGTCGGACACCGACGCGTGCAGGTTGCCATCCCCGGACAGCGCTGCCTCGATGACGACGCCGTCGGGAACCTCTGTGCCATAACCGTGCTCGACCGCGTTCTCGACGAACTCCGAGATCGCGTGCACCACATCGGAGATGTCGTCGGTGTCGGCGCCGATCTCCGATAGCCACTGCCTAAGGCGGGACCGCACCGTACGCGCGGCCTGGATGGTCGCATCCACTGTCAGGTGCAGCGGTGCGGGCGGTGTGCGGCGTTGCGCCGCGAGAAGTGTCACATCGTCGCTGTAGCCCGTCGAACGCAGCAGCAATTCCAGTGTCTCCGAGCAGATTCGGTCGATCGGCCGGACCGATGACTCGATGACGAAGCCGCGCTGCCCGCCGACGATATCCGCGGTCAGCTCGGCGAATTCGGCAGTGCTGGCGCCCACCGGCCGACCGGGCCTTTCGATCAGGCCGTCGGTGTACAGCAGAATCGAGTCGCCCACGTCAAGGAATTCGGTGCGGACCGGGAAGCCGGTGCCGCTGCCGAGCGGACCGGCGCCGGAAGGCTCGAGATAGCGGGCGGTTGCGTCCGCCGTCACCAACAACGGCGGTGGGTGCCCGGCGGTGCAGTAGCGGAATTCGCCGGTGCCGAAGTCGAGTGAGCCGACGCAGATCGTGGCGGTGTTCGAGCCGGGGACGTGCTTGCGGAATCGGTCGACCGCCTCGAGTGCCTCGGCGATCGGATATCCGGCCAACACCTGCATCCGCAGCGCGGTCCGCAGCTGCGACATCGCCGCCGCCGCTTCGACGCCGTGGCCGACGACGTCCCCGACGGCGAGCACCAGCCGGTCGCCGAGCGGTATCGCGTCGAACCAGTCGCCGCCGGCCGCGGTGTCCTGCGCGGCGACGAGATACTGCGCGGTCACGTCGGCGCCGGGAACGATGGGCACCGAGGATGCCAGCAGCGCCTGCTGCATGATGGTGGCGGAGTCACGGACGTTGCGATACCGCTCGGACATCTCCTCGAGGCGTGCGTCGGCGGCCATCCGGGTCTGCACCCGGCTCGTGACGTCGACGAAGGCCAGCTGTACGCCCTCTATCGAGCCGTCCGCCGCGCACCGCGGCGTGACGATGAAGTCGAAGAAGTGCTCCTGCGCGCTGCCCGCGCCTTCGAAGTCGGCCTGAACCCGCCACTCGGTGCCGGATTGCGGCTCGCCCGTTTGATACACCCGATCGAACATTTGAAAAATCTGCTGGCTCTCCAGCTCTGGATAGACCTCGCGTGCGAGTAGCCCAATTGGGTCGATTGGCGGGCCGAGTGCGCGGTACGCCGCATTGACCGCGACAAACCGGTGGTCGGGCCCTTCGAGTCCGACCAACAGCGCGGGAACATTCTCGAAGACGCGGCGTACGTCGTCCGCCGCACCGACGGTTCTGTCCCAGTCGTTTTCGGCCACCATCCGACCGTTCCTCCTAGCGGCCTCCGGGCAGCCCGCGAAGACGGGCCGAGTCGGAACCGGTTCAAAAGGGCGGACCTATTTGCACACGTAGTTGTTCACATTAGCAACCGTTGTCGCACGCGTGTTGCCTCGGTTTGATGCCGGTCTAGGTGGGTGCGGGTGGTCGTGGTCGATCTCGTGGCGCGGCGCAGCCTGATCCGGTTTACCTTCGCGGATTCATCACAACCGCAACGTCTTCCGGCTCGCGCGGCGGCACCGATCAGGCTGAGATCGGCTTTTTGGCCGGCGCGGAAACCTTCATGAGTTTCATCAGGTTGCCGCCCATGATCTTGGCGATGTCGGATTCGGAGAAGTCGGTGAGTTCGTCGACGAAGGAGATGGGGTCTTTCAGGCCTTCGGGGTGTGGCCAGTCGGACCCGAACATCACCCGGTCGGTGCCGACCATGTTGACGATTTCGGTGAACCGGTCCTCCCAGAACGGGGTGATGTACACGCACCGCTTGAACGCCTCGATCGGGTCCTCGCTGAACGACTGCGGCATCTTCTTGTAGACGCCCTTGAGGCCCTTGAAGAGATCCGGCACCCAGTCGGCGCCGTTTTCGATCGACAGGATCCGCAGTTCCGGGTTGCGCGACAGCGCGCCGTGGCACACCAGCGCACCCATGGCGTCGAGGATCGGCCGGTGGCCCATTGCGAAGCTGCGGAACGGGGTCGGCTTGAACGGCAGGAACTCGTCACCGGGTTCCCACACGTTGGCGAATTCGGAATAGCCGCTGTCCGAAGCGTGCATCGACACCGGGATCTCGGCCTTGACGCAGGCCTGCCAGAACGGGTCGAACTCCTCGAGCCCGAACGATCGGCTGCCGCGGAAGCCGGGCACCGGCGCCGGGCGAACCAGGACGGTGCGCGCGCCGCGCTCGAGGCACCACTGCAGTTCTTCCAGGGCGCGGTCGACGATCGGCAGCGTGATCACCGGGGTGGCGAAGATCCGGTCCTTGTAATTGAACGTCCACTGCTCGTGCATCCACTCGTTGAGCGCGTGGATGACGTCGTGGGTCATCTCCGGGTCGTCCTTCATGCGTTCCTCGACCAGGCTGGCCAGGGTCGGGAACATCAGCGCATAGTCGATGCCGAGTTCGTCCATCACTTCGAGGCGCGCGCCCGGCTCACGGAAGGCGGGGATGGCCTTCATCGGCTCGCCGAGGATCTCGCGGTAGCTCTTGCCCTGCGCGCCGTTGCGGAAGTAGTCCTCCTGGGCGCCCGGCTTGGCCACCTTCTCGAAGGTGGGGTTGGGGATGTATTCGCTAATGTGGCCGCGCACAACGATTTTGGTGCGGCCGCGAACCTGCACGTAGTCGATGACGTTCTTGCGCTTGTCCGGAAGGTATTTGGTCAGTGCTTCCTGTGGCTCGTACATGTGGTTGTCGGCGTCGAAGACGGGGAAGGAAAGTTCGCGCGAGGGCATGGCGATCTCCTTGGGAAAAGTCTGGATTCTCTGTCGCTGGTAATGACGTTACCACTCCTGCGCAATTAGCTGTACCGGATTCGCGGACCCCCGGGCCGGCTCAGGCGTCCGGCCAGCTAGGAAGCTTCGGTGTGGCGCCCTCGATGACGGCGAAGTTGACGGTCGCCGTCGCCAGCAGCTCGTCGTCGCCGTCGCCGTAGATCTCGACTTGCATGACCATTGCCCGCCGGCCCGAACGCAACATCCGGGGCACAGCGAACGCCGCGCCCTGCCGTACCGGCCGCAGATAGCGGATGAACAGATCCGCGGTGGTCATAGTGGTGCCCGGCTTCAGATAGCCCAGCCCGAATTGTCCGCCCGCCACATCCACGAGCGTGGCGATCAGACCACCCTGCAGCGCGCCGGACGTGTTGACGACCGCGGGACTCACCGGCATGGTCATGGCGAATTCGCCGTTGCGGGTGCTGGGGCGCATGCCGATTTGGCTGAACAGCTCGGCCAGCGACGGGGCGGCCGATTCTTCGTCGGTGTCGCGGATGCCCAGGGCGCGGCTGCAGAAGTCGTAGAGCTGGCCGACATCGACCGGTGTCCCGTTCAATTCCGAACCGAGCCAATGCAATCGCTGCGCACCCATCATCGTCTGCATGACGATCGCGGCCGCCGCGCCGACGTCCAAGCCCGGGTTGAAAACGCCCTCGGTGATGCCCTGCCCGACGATGTCGCGAATCAAGCCGTGCAGCGGAGAGAGCACCCGGGCGTATTCGCGAGGCCGAGTCTCGGCCAGGTGCTGGTTGTAGAGAGTCAACGCTCGATTGAGGCTGTCTTGAGTGCTCGATTCCGGCTGCTGGCTGACCCGGTCGATCAGCAATTTCAGTGCCGCGGTGCTGTCCAGCGCCGTGGTTTCGGCGCGCCACGTCTGCACCGATTGGGCGATGGTTCGATCGAACAGCGCCAGCAGCAGTTCGTCCTTGCTGCTGAAATGTTGGTAAAAGGCTCGCAGCGACGTCTTCGAGCGCGCGACCACCTCTTGAACGGTGAAGTCCGTGCGTCCCGTTTCGCCCAGTATCGCGACGGCGGTTTTGATGAAGCGGTCGCCGCGAGCGATCTTCACTTCGTCTTTGGGGTCGGCCATCAGCGCTTGGTCCCCTTCCATAGCGCGCAGGTCGCGCTATGAGAATGAGGTTACCGCGACTGACCGCCGCGCGAGATGGTGCTTACGCCTTACGGCAGAAGATGCCGAGTATCTGCTGGCCGTTGTCCCTGGTGATGAGCGCCGGTGGCGGTGGAGGCTTCGGCGGCGGGTTGTCCCCGTCTCAGATCATGTTGGA
The DNA here is from genome assembly GCA_036338755.1 of Actinomycetota bacterium. Lineage (GTDB taxonomy): Bacteria > Actinomycetota > Actinomycetes > Mycobacteriales > Mycobacteriaceae > Mycobacterium. The sequence goes on from JAYZBN010000041.1 coordinate 24,776, forward strand.
GACGTTGCCCATCCCGGGCCACAGGGAGTAGTAGGTGTGGCAGACGTTCAATGTCCCAGAGTTACCGCTCGGCGGAGGGGGCTGGCCCGGGCCGACGTCACCTCCGTGTGACGCCTTCGGCTTCGTGCGCCAATGCCGCTGCGAGGCGCTTATAAGAGGCTTCGATCCTGGTCTTCATCAGATTTTTTGGAAGGCCGGGAATGCGCGGTAGGAAAGTTACGGTCCATATGATCAGCGATCCGTCCGGCCGCTCTTCGATGCGAATGTCACCCCGGTAGTCCTTCAGCGGCGTATACCACGGAAACGATGCGACATAGGCATGGTGATGCGGTCGCGTTCCATCGACGACCGTATCGCGTATTACGCTGTGCCCGATGCGCATTCGTCTGACGCCACCGATTGCAGTGTCAGGCTCTCCGTGCCGCTCCCAGGATGCGGCGGACACGGTAGGCAGGAAATCGGGCCAACGCTCGACATCCATGAGCACGTCATATACCGCTGCAGGTTTTGCGCGAGACAGTTGTTCGACCCGGCATGACAGCGACCTACTCATGCTGCCGAAACGTACTCCAGGAGCTCAGCCGAATGCGGTGATTCAGGCGAATCTGCGTCAGAATGGCGGCGGGTCATCGTCGCGGTCTGCGGGAGGGGCGGGTCCGGCTGAAGCGGCCTGGCGGGCGGATCGGCGGGCTTGCCGCACTACGCGGTTGTGCCGGCGTTCGCCGGCAATGTACTTCGCGCGGTTCTCGGCGCGGGTGCGCCGCCGCTGCGGCATCATCGCGGCACGATCGGTGAGGCGGTCGGGCAGTCGAGGCTGGGCGATTTCACCGGTTGGCGCGCACAAGGACGGAAACAGGAGCGCACTGCCCGGGGTGGTCACGTATGTGTGCCCCGACGGGGCGCGCCAGATCACTGTGCCGTCAGGCAGCTGCTGATCCTGCCATCCCCAGAAGGTTTTGATCAGATGATGTTGTCGGCAAAGGCATTTGAGGTTGGAGGCGTGGGTCGCGCCGCCGTGAGAATGAGGAATCGTGTGGTCGAGATCCGCTTCGGTCGCGGGGCGGTCGCACCCGGGAAAGCGACACGTCAAATCGCGGCAGCGCACGAAATCGGCCAACGTCTGCGAAGGGACGTACCCGCGCTCCGGCGGTGCGTCCCCGGGATGCTTTACGGGCAAAAGCGTTGCTGACCCGGCAAGCTCAGCTATCAGTTCCGCAGGGATAAGCGCGTCGGTCCCGATCACCGAACCGTGGTCTGGCGAAGCGCCGTCGATGGTGCACTGATTGGCGACCACGTGGATAACCACCGGGTTCGCCGGGGTCGCGCCTGACGGACACGTCGGCTGCCCGCAACGGCATCGCAGCCTTTGGGCTCCGGCCGCCAGCGCCCCCATCGCGTCAGCGCGGCGCTGTTGTAGGGTGCGCGGATCAGCCTCGCATACTGTGGCGGCCAAGGCATTCAGCCGCGCGTCGACGGCGTGGGCATCGGTGGCGAAGAGTGTGCCGTGAACCTCTGACAGGCCCTCGCCTCCATCCCAAATGGAGAACTCACGACCCGCCTGGTGCTCGCGGCGTCGCCGGACCGCGTCGCGATCGGCCCGGGCCACGATCCGGTCCACCGCAGCTGCCAGGCGTCCGCGCGTCATCGTCGGCCATCGTTGGACTCGCAGCGCGAGCGCAGCGTCGACCGCGGCCATGACCTCGGCATCGTTGATCAAGTCGGTGCGGAACACGATCGTCTGGAATGTGGAGTAACTGATGTCACCGGAAACCAACGCGGCGCCCACCTTTGGCAGCCGATTCCGCATGGCCCGCGAATAGTTCAGAAAACTCGACGCCTGCGCCTGGCTGATCCTCAGCGCCGCTGCGATCTCGGCGGAGATGGAATCCCAGGTGTCGGTGGCCCAGGTCTCGCGCTCCCCGTATTGGCGCAGCCGCAGCATGTCGAGCTCGCCGATTGCCACCAGGCGCTCACCGGCCGCTCGGTTCTCCGCGCGCGATGACGAACAGATCCGTTCCAGCAATGCCGCGGACTCCGGCGTAGTGGCCGGATTGAGGCGCGCGACCATCGCGTCAAACCGGGCGATCACCTCCGGTGGCGACCCACGTCCCGTCGGCCCTTCGAACATACATTCGACTATACGCCGCGGGGCTGACAAGCCGTCCCCTCAGCCGCCCCGGGCCGCGATCATCGCCGAGCGATTGACCTTGGTCGCCGCGGTGCGGGGGATGGCGTCGACGAACTCGACGGTCTTTGGTGCCTTATAGGGGGCCAGCCGGCTCTTCGCGTACTCGATCACCTGCTGTTCGGTGACCTGCGCGCCGTCCGCGATTTGGATCACCGCGTGCACTCGGCGTCCCCACTGCCGGTCAGCGAGTCCGATGACCACCACGTCGGCGATCCCGGGATGACCCGCGAGCGCCGACTCGACCTCCGCCGGAAAGACGTTGGCGCCGCCAGTGACGATCATGTCGACGCGGCGGTCGACGATATAGAGGAAGCCGTCCTCGTCGAGGTGGCCGATATCGCCGGCGGAGCGGAAGCCGTCGTCGGTCGACGGCAGCGGTGCCGCACCCCCGAGGTAGCGGGATCCCGCACTCATCGGCGCGCGCAGGTACACGTCGCCGTCCTCGCCGGGACCCAGCGGTCGTTTGTCGGCGTCCAGGATGCGGATCTCGGTATCGCGGAAGCCGCGGCCCACGCTGCCCGGGTGGGTGAGCCACTCGTCGCCGCGCAGCGCGGTGAGTCCGAGGTTCTCGGTCATGCCATACGCCGACACGATCCGCTCCGGGCTCAGGAGTTCGAACCAGGTGTGCATCAGCGACGGCGGCATGACCGCGGCGCCCTGCAAGATGAAGACGACGCTGGACAGGTCTCGCTGCCGGACGTCCGGCCGGGCCGCAATGCGCGCAAGCATGGTGGGCGTGGCGGTGAAATTGGTCACCCGAAACCGTTCGATCACATCCAACACCAGTGCGGCGTCGAACTTTTCGAGTATGACAAGGTGGTCGCCGGCAAGCAGGAAGAAAAACGTCGCAAAGCCGTTGGTGTGATACATGGGTGCCGGCACCATGATCGTCTGCGGCTGTGCCACCGGCGTCCAGTTCGACAGAAACGGCTCGCCGTGCTGAGGCGTCCACAACGACGGTGCCAAGCTCAGGATCACTTTGGGTACGCCGGTCGAACCGCTGCTGCAGATGCCGTTGACGTGCGGGGAGACGGCGGTGGGCAGCGGGCTTGCGGACTCGCCGGCCGCGCGAGTCTCCAACTCCCACCGCGTCTTTTCGTCGACCACGACGGCGGGGTCGATCACCTCACGCACCCGGTCTCGCTCCCACTCGGGAAGATCCCAGTGCATCGGGACGGGGACAGCGCCGACCTTCCAGCACCCCAGCGTCGCCAGCACCAGATGTACCGAGTTCGGAATAGCCAGTGCCACTAGCGAGCCCGCCTGCGCGCCCAGGCCGGCCAGCGCCCGGCCCCACTGGTTGGCGCGGGCATCGAGTTCGCCGAAAGTCAACGCCTCCGCGGTGCCATCGAGCGCGACAATGGTGACGCCTAAATCGTCGCGGCGTTGCTCAGCGAGCTCGTGCAATTTGGTCGCGAATGGTATTCCCTCGTCGAACGGATTGGGCGTCACCTCGGTTGCGGGGGACTCGGTCACGCCGATACCGGCCCGCTGAACAATGTCTCGAATGACCCATCCGACACACACGGCATCAGGCGTAGGGCGAGTTCTTCGGTGCCCAGCGGCAATCGCATCAGCGGTTGGGTGTGCCGGTCGAGCACGCTCACGTCGGACTCGTCGCAGAAGCCCAAGGCTCCCAGTAACTGGTGCGACGTGCGCATCACCTGTCGTGCGGTGTCGGCGGCCTTGAGCCGAAGGATCAGGGCGTCGGCCGAATGAATCTGCGCGGCAAGCGATTCGGGGCGGCAGATGGTGAACTTAGCGAGTTCATGCAGTCCGCGGACCGCGACGGCCGCATCGGCGACGGCGAACCTGACGGCCTGAAAGTCCGCGAGCGGCTTGCCGAACTGAATCCGGGCGCGCACGTGCTCGGTGACAATCCGCAACGATTGCTGCACCGCTCCCAGAATCCGCCATGATCCCAGCACGAGATGAAGGTTAATGTCGGCGGCGGGCACGGTTGCATCGGGTGCGCTCAAGGTGGCCGGGACCAGGAACGGGCCCAGCTTGGCGCCGGTCCGCGAGGCCGGCTGAGGCCGGTACCGATTTCCGTCTAGGTCCGCCGCCACCCAGTCACCGGCCAGATCGCCATGGTCGATGCGCGGGGCCTTCGGATTGACCAGGGCAAGGCGCGCGCCATCAATGGCCAGCAGCTCCTCCACCAAGGGGTAGGGGAGCACCGTGGCGCCGGCGGCCTGACACAGCACCGCCGCGGCCAGCAGGTCATCCGGCGCCGAGCGCACGTCGAGGTCGAACGCGCCGACATCGTGCAGCGCGACGCGCGCCGCGTCGCGGATGGCGTCGTCGGTCTCGGCGCGCAGCGCGGCCGGCGGTCCGCCCAACCGGATGAGTCGCTTGCCGGCGACTGCGGCGAAATCGCTGACATCTTGTGGTAGATCGGTTTTCACCTGTGTTCTCCCAATACGTCTCGTGCCACCAGCATCCGTTGCACCTCGATGGTGCCCGACGCGACGGTCGCGGCTTGTGCGTAACGCCAGTGGTCCTCGATGGCTCCGTGCAGCGCCGCGGAACTCCCGCTGTCGAGCGCCGTCGGGCCGAGCACGTCGAACAGCAGCTCGGCGACGAGTTGGTCGCACGTCGTTGTGATGATGCGTGCGGCACTGGCGGCCGCCCCGGCCGCCGCGTCGTCCTGCAGGGATACGGCGCGATAGGCGAGCAATCGGGCGACCCGCAGATCGACAAGTGCGCGCACCCATCGGGTGCGGATTGTTTCGGGCAGCTGATCCCAGTCGTCGCCGAGTTGGGCGCGCATCCTTTCGAGCAGCGATTCACAGCGCGCGTAGCGTGCGATGCCCACTCGCTCGAAAGCCAGAGCTTCGCGCATCACCCGCCAGCCGTCGCCGACCTCGCCGAGCACGTCGCCGGGAAACGCCTGCACGTCGTCGAGGAACATCTCGTTGAGGTGGTGCGGTCCCAGCATCGACGGGATCGGCCGGACGGTGAAGCCGGCCCGGTCCATTGGAATCAGAAACAGGGTGAGCCGCTTGTTCTTTGGTGCCTCGGGGTCGGTGCACGCCGCCAACACGCACCACGATGCCATCAGCGCATACGACGTCCATACTTTCTGGCCGGTGATGCGCCACCCGTCGCCGTCGGCAACGGCGCGGGTGCGCAATGACACGAGGTCGGTTCCGGCCTCCGGCTCGGAAAAGCCCTGGCACCAGATCACATCGCCGGAGGCGATGGCCGCCAGGTGCTTGGCCTTCTGTTCGGCCGTCCCGTACCGCATCAGCGCGGGTCCGACCCAGTTGATGCCCATGTACTGTGGACCCCGCGGCTCGTGCTGGGCCCACATCTCCTCGCGCAGCACCGTCTGCTGCCAGACCGAACCACCGCCGCCACCATGCTCTTTCGGCCACGCCAGCGCCAGTAGCCCCTCGGTCGCCAGCAATTTGCAGAACGTCTCGGTGGTGGCGAGGTCCTGCGGGTTCTCGGTGCAGGCTCCCAGAAAGTCGGCCGGGATGTGGTTGGCAACCAGCTCACGCAGATGGCTGCGCAGTTGCCCTGCATCGTCGCCGAGGTCGTAATCCATTGTCGTCATCCCTTCGGCAACCCGAGCAGCCGCTCGGCGATGATGTTGCGTTGAACCTCCGATGTCCCGCCGTAAATCGTCGCGGCCAACGCGTCCTGACGTTCGAACAGCAGGTCCGGATCGGTGGCCGAAACCGGGCCCGTCACGGCCGCGCTCAGTTCCCAAACACGCTGTAAGGTAAGCGATCCGAGCAACTTCATGGTGTCGGCTTCCGGACTGGGCCGTCCCGCGAGTTCGTTGCCCAAAGCGCGATATCCGGTGGCCCGCAACGCTTCGGCGTCTGCTAACAGCGAACCGAGTTCGGCATACACGTCCTGGCCCGAGTCCGCGGCGCCGGCATCACGCACCGAGGCCAGTCCGCGTTTGATCTCGACCCAGTTCATGATCCAGATCATCTGGCGTTCGTGGTGCAGCGACGACAGGGCGACATTCCAACCGCCGTTGAGCGGTCCCAGCAGATTTTCGGCAGGCACCTCGACGTCGTCAAGGAAGACCTCGCAAAAGGTTTCGTCGGAGATGGAGGCCATCCGGATGGGCTCGACCCTGACCCCGGGCGAATGCAGGTCGAGGATGAGGCAGGAGATGCCGCGGTGTTTCGGGGCTTGGGGATCCGTGCGCGCGTATAGCGTGCACCACCGCGACTCGTGTGCCTGGGTGGTCCAAATCTTGTGACCATTGACCCGGAACACGTCCCCGTCGCGCTCGGCACGGGTTCGCAGACCGGCGAAATCCGACCCGGCTTCGGGCTCGGACATGCCCAGCGCCCACCACTCGTCGCCGCGCAGCAGCGGAACGAGCAGACGCTCGATCTGGGCGGGCGTGCCGAACTGGCGAATGCCGGGCGCGGCGACGTTGGGTCCGGCGATGTTGGGCAGCTTGGGCGCCGACCGCATAGCCGCCTCGATCCGGACTTCCATGGCGTCGCGCAAGCCCAGCGATCGGCCGCCGTGCTCGCGTGGCCAGGTCGGCTGCAGCCATCCGGCCTCGAACGAGGCGCGCTGGTACTGGCGCCGCAACCCGAGATCCCATCGGTACTGCCGGTAGTTCGCGTAGTAGTCGTGGGGCAGGAACTCCGCGAGCCAAGCGCCGAATTCCGCCACGACCGTGCTCACGGGCACCGCTCCTCCTCATCGCTGCGCTCTGCATCGTCGCCGGTGCGGCTCATGCGGCACCCCCGCAAAATCGTCGCCCCACCTCGAAGTACAGGGAGCGGCTGTCGCCCAGCATTGCGGCGCCCTGCCAGGCACGCCTGACATACAGGTGGGCGTCGTGTTCCCAGGTCTGCCCGAGCGCGCCGTGTACCTGGACGGCGGTACGCGCACAGCCGACCGCCGCGTCGTTGGCCGTCGCCTTGGCCAGCACCGCGGCGGTCCACACTTCGGTGCGCGGCGCGGCCGGATCGGCGAGAAGGGCCGCCGCCGCATAGGTCAGGCTGCGGGCGCGTTCGACGCTGACGTAGTTGTCGGCCAGTGCGTGTTTGACGCCCTGGAACCCGCCGATCGGCTGGCCGAACTGCCGCCGTGATTTGGCGTGCTCGACCGAGCGATGCAACGCGGCGCTCGCGACGCCGAGGAGGTCGGCGGCCGAGGCCACCCAGGGCGCCGTAAATGCCGATTCGAGGTCGACCGGTGCAATGGCGATGGGCTCGGCGTCGATTTCGACGGCGGCCAACGGCTGAGCGGGATCGGTGGATTCGGTCGCCGGCACCGCGGTGACCCCGTCGCCGCAGCGGGCGACGGCCGCCACAGTGTCACCGTCGTCGGTGCGAGCCAACGTGACGACGAGCTCCGCGCGCGACAGGTTGGGGACGGCAACGGCGGTGCCGCGCAGCCGTCCCTGGGACAGGGCCATCGGCGCGCCGGGCAGTCGCGATCCCTTGGCGTGGACAGCCAGGGTGGCCACCACACCGCCGGCGATGTCGGTCAGCACCGCGTCGAGCCCACTGTTGCGCAACACGCCCGCGGCCAGTCCGACGCTGCCCAGCAAGGGAATTGGCGCAAGGGCCGCGCCGCATTCTTCGAGAACCACGGTTAGCTCGACCGGCCCGTAATCGCCGGCGTCAGGGGCGGCCAGCTCGGTCCAGCCGAGATCGACGACGGTCTTCCACAGGGCGCGCCAGCGCTCGGGGTCGCTGATCGCTTGGCGCGCGGCGTCGGGCGGGCACTCCGTACGTAATATGTCGCGTACGGTGTCGCGCAGCGACAGCTGCTCCGAGTTCAGTCCGACATCCATAAGACCTCTAACATAGTAAAAATAATAAACTAGCCGTCCCGTCGCAATCGCACGGATATCAACGCATAGGTGGCGCATGGCCGAGTGGTATCTGTTTCTGCCGCAGGTAAGGCTGTCGGCGGCCGCCATCGCCGACCGGGCGCGTCACGCCGAGGCCAGCGGCTTCGACGGGATCGCCTTCATCGATCACCTCGAGGCCCCGGGGCTCCCCGACGAAAGTATCTGGGAGGCAATGGGCATTGCGAACTGGGTGGCGGCCAGGACCGAGCGGCTGCGGGTCGGTCATCTGGTGCTGTGTGACGCGTTTCGGCACCCGGCCGTGCTCGCCAAACAGGCCGTCACCCTGTCGGAGGCGTCCGAGGGGAGGTTCGAGCTCGGCCTGGGATCGGGATCGTGGCCCTCCGAATTCGCGAGATTCAATGTCGGCCAACAGGATCCGCGGTCCCGGGTCGAGCAACTGGGCCGCCACCTGGATCTGATCAGGCAGTACTGGGGCGACGGCGACCAAGAATCCGGCCCGGCTGCACAAGCCCCGCGCCGCTCGTACCCGATACCGCTGGTTCTGGGTGGGAGCGGACCAAGGATGATGGAACTCGTTCGCAGACACGCAGATTGGTGGAATCTGCCGGCGAATCAGCTCGACAGGCTGACCAAGCTCGCCCCGGCCGCGGGAACGGCCAGGATGTCGATTCAGCAGATGGTGGGTTTCGTGCGGTCGGGCAGCGACCCCGACACGGTGCGCGAGGTGAGCACCCGTCGGTTCGGCAACCTGGGGTCCGGACTGGTCTGCGGCGATGCCGACGAGTTGATCGGGCACTTCCGCGGTTTGGCCGCCCAGCGGGTCGAGCGGTTCTACGTGTGGTTTGCCGACTTCGCCGCCCCGGACTCCCTGCACGAGTTCGGCGAATCGGTGATCAAGGCGTTTGCCGGCGGCGCCGGGCTTCGGTAGGCACCACCGGCGGGCGGGCGAACGGGCCCCGTTCCACGGCGGACAACCGGATCTCCGGCAGATCGACCGACGGATCGACGGTGTCCAGCCAGGCGACCGCCTCGGCGACGTCGGACACCCCGATGGCATACATCTCGAACGGGACGTCCTGCAGCATCTCGGTGGCCACCGGTCCCGGCGTGACGATGTGCACGCTGATGCCGTCGCGATCGACTTCCAGGGCCAAGGCTCGAGCGAACGCGTTCATGCCGGCTTTCGAGGCGGAGTACGCGGTGCGGGCCGGCATGGGCTCGTGTGCGGCGGACGACGAGATGAACACCAGTCGGGAGCCCGCGGTCATTTTCGGCAGCACCGCCGAGGTGACCACGAAACACGAATCGAGGTTGGCCGACATGATGGTGTGCCACTGTTCGAAGGTCTGCTTGCGGGCGTAGGTTCCGCCGAGCGCACCGGCGGCGTGCACAACGAGGTCGATTGTCTCCAATGCGCTTATCGCGGCGGCGAATCCGCTGGGGTCGGACGCGTCGGCCACGACGTGGCGAGCACCGATCTCCTCGGCGGCCGCGCGTAACATGGCCTCGCGGCGCGCCGAGAGCACCACGTCATAGCCGCGCTCAACGAGCTTGCGGGCGCATCCTTTTCCGATCCCGCCGCTTCCGCCGGTGACTAATGCGGTTCGCATGACCGTCGCAGGCCGCTCGTCAGGAGTGCCGAATGTCCCGCGGCCGCGACAACGCCTGCGGGGAGAGCGCATAGATGCGTTGATCGTGCTGGCCGGACAGGACGTAGGTCTGCGTGTCGGCCAGGTGGCGACCCGCGATGCGGCGGGCGCGGTCGACGTTGCCCTCGGCGATCGTCTCGGTCAGCTTGACGTGCGTGTTGAGCACCGCGCGGCGCTGGGCGAGCGACGGGTAGGTGCCACGCGACGCGCTCTCGTCGGCCCACTGCCGTTCGTGACTGCTCCAGAGTGTCTCCAGGCTTCCCACGACCGCGATGATCGTGTGATTGCCGCAGCCGCGGACGATGAGATCATGGAACTCGCGTCCTATCTCGGTGAAAAGCCTTCCGTCGTCCAAGTTTTCGGCCATTGACTCGTTGATCCGGGTGAGCTCGGGCACCAGCGTGTCCGCCCGGTCCGGCCGGCGGGCAGCCAGGGCGGCGCAGGCGGGCTCGAGTTCCTGCAATGCCATGCCGAGGTCGGCGACCTCGACGGACTCGCTCTGCAGCAACAACCCGAGCATGTAGGCGGCGCTGGTCTTCGCCGGGGCGTGGACGACGGCACCGCCGCGGTTGCCGCGCCGCACCGAGACCAGGCCTTCGGTCTCCAGGATCCGCAGGGCTTCGCGCAGCGAGACCAGGCTGACGTTGAACTGTTCGACGAGCACCTCTTGGCGCGGCAAGAGATCACCGTCCGCGAGCTCGCCGTCGATGATTTGACGGCGCAACTCGTCGGCTACGATTTCGGCGATCCGCGGCGCCGACAACCGGCGCCGGGCGTCGGGGCCAATTCCCAAGGCGGTCATCCGATCCTCGAAACGAAATGCAACACGCTGGCTTAGCTATTTTAGCAGTAATGATATAAATAGCTTCTCTGATCGCTTGCCGATCGGAAGGGCGGGTGCAATTGAGCGAGCGGTCCGAAAGCCGGCCGACACCCCTAAACGATTTGCGTGTCGTCGAGATCAGTGACCGGATAGCGGGCAGCTATTGCGGCAAGCTGCTGCGCGACGCCGGCGCGCAGGTGCACAAAATCGAACCGCCGCAAGGGGATTGGTTACGACGGTACTCCGCCAGCGGTTCCCCGATTGCGCAGGAACGCAGCGCACCGTTTTTCAATTACCTCAACGCGGGCAAACGCAGCATGACTTTCGCACCCGGGACCCAGCGCTACCGTGACGAATTGGCCGGCGCCGACGTCGTCGTCGTGACCGCAGGGCGGGCGCGCGCCGCGGCGCTGGGCGTCGACCCGCAACAACTGCTGGAACTCTCGCCGCGGGCGATCATCGTGTCCATCTCCGACTTCGGCTGGGCCGGGCCCTACGCGGACCGGGCGGCCACCGAGTTCACCCTGCAGGCGTGGGCGGGCTCGCCCGGCTTCCGCGGCGACCCCGCCGGGCCGCCGATCTCCATCGGCGGCGATCTCGGCGAGTACATGGGCGGCGTGTTCGCCGCCTTCGGCGCACTGGCAGTCCGCCGCCGTGTCGAGCACGGCGGTCCCGGCGAACACCTGGACCTGTCCATGCTGGAAGCCATCACCACCATGCAGAGCAGCGAATGGCTGCATTCACAGCTGCTGCGCGTCCCGCCGATCCGGCGCACCACCGAGGTGCCGTCGATCGAGCCCGCCAAGGACGGGTACGTCGGGATCACCATGGTCACCGGTCAGCAGTGGCTCGACTTCGCCGCGATGGTGGAATGTCCGCTGTTGGAGGAGATCGAACAGCTGCGGTTCCAAATCGGCCGGTGGCAATACCGGGACCTGATCCGCGAGCAGATCCACCCGTGGCTGGCCGAACGGACGGTCGCCGAAATCGTCGAACTCGGGCAGCTATTCCGGCTGCCGATCGCCGCGCTGGGCAACGGCTCGACCATCCGGGAGCTGGATTACGTGCGCGAGCGCGAAGTCTTCACCCGCAACCCCGCCGGGTTCGATCAGCCCCGGCCGCCGTGGCTGATGTCGGTGTGTGCGCCCGCGCGCTTGGGCGATACGCCCGCTCTTGGTGAGGCCGACGGCGAATCCCCTTGGCGCCGTGTGGAACCCGAGATAGAAGGGGCGCCGAACGGGCTTCCGCTGGCCGGCGTGCGCGTCGTCGACCTGACCGCGTTCTGGGCCGGCCCCGCCGCGACCCACCTGCTGGCCGCCTTCGGCGCCGACGTCGTCAAGATCGAGTCGATTCAGCGTCCCGACGGCATCCGGTACTCGGGCGGGATGCGCACCGACGTCGACGACTGGTGGGAGTACGGCTGGGTGTTCCACGCAATGAACACCAACAAGCGTTCGGTGACACTGGATTTGGGATCCGAGCAGGGCCGTCGCCTGTTCATCGAGTTGGTCGGCCGCGCCGACGTCGTGATCGAGAATTTCTCGCCACGGGTGATGGAGCAATTCGGGCTCACCGACGACGTGCTGCGCGAAGCCAATCCGAAACTGGTGTTCGCCCGGATGCCCGCGTTCGGCGTCGAGGGGCCGTGGCGGGAACGGGTCGGGTTCGCCCCCACCATGGAACAGATCGCCGGTCTGGCCTGGGTGACCGGTCTGCCGGAATCTCCGCCGGTGACACCGCGCGGGGCCTGCGACCCACTGGCCGGCGTGCACGCCGCGTTCGCCGTGCTGGCCGCCCTGAACTTCGCCGAACGCACCGGGACGGGTCAGCTGGTCGAGCTGCCAATGCTCGAAACCGTGCTCAACGCCACCGCGATTCAGGCGATCGAGTCCGAAGTCTTCGGGGTGACCCTGAGCCGCCGCGGCAACCGCGGTCACAACGCGGGCATCCAGAACATCTACCGCTGCGCCGGATCGGACGACTGGATCGCGATCACCGTGCGTGACGACGCGCAGTGGCGGGCGCTGGTGGAGTCGATGGGGCGACCAGCCTGGTGCGACGACGAGCAGCTTGCCACCATCGAAGGGCGCCAGGGTCGGGCCGACGAAATCGACCGCAGGCTGGCGCATTGGTGCGGCGGGCAGCCACTTGTCCCGACGGTGGAGCGCTTGGCCGCTGCGGGTGTTCCCGCGGCGCCGGTGGTGTCGCCGTCACTGGTCACCGACAACCCGCAACTGCGCGAACGCGGCTTTTTCGAGGCACTGCATCACGCGAGTACCGGACTCGGGCTGTACCCCTGCCCGCCGTTCGCCCGGCTCGCCGGTCAGGACCAGTGGCTGCTGCGGCCGCCACCGAAGCTGGGCGAGCACAATGAGGAGATCCTGCGCGATCGGTGCGGGCTGACCGACGAAGAACTGACACGCCTCGCGACCGGCGGGGTGATCGGGACCCGACCCAAGGGCCTCTAGAGAAGTGGAGGGCAATCAATGCGCGTGACGGTCGACGAGAACTTGTGTGAAGCCAACGGTTTTTGCGAATCGCTTGCGCCGGAGGTGTTCGAGCTGGGCGACGCCGATGTGGTGCAGATCGCGGACGGCCCCGTGCCGCCGCGGCTGGAAATCGACGTGCGCGCCGCGGTGGACCAATGTCCGAAGGCCGCCTTGCGGTTGGTCGACTGACGGCCGCTCGAGCGCCGTGCGCTGACTTCAGTGCCGCTCGGTCAGCTTGATGGACATCTCGTCGTAGATCGACATGTTGGTGGCCAGGTTCGGATGGGACACCTTCGCCGGACCGATCTCGATGTCGTCGCAGCGCAGAAACAGTTCGTCGAGGACCGCGCGGAGTTCCGCCCGGGCCAGCATGGCGCCCAGGCAGTGGTGCGGGCCGCCGCCCCCGAAAGCCACATGAGGATTGGGCTGCCGGCCGATGTCGAAGGTGAACGGGGACTCGAAGACCTCCTCGTCGCGGTTGGCCGAACGCAGGGTGGACACCACGCGTTCGCCCTTGGCGATGTGCTGACCGTCCATCTCGACGTCGACCTTTGCGGTGCGCGTCCAGTACGCCACCGGCGACGCCCAGCGCAACACCTCCTCGACCGCGCTGGCGCGAAGGTCTTCGCGCTCGCGATACCGTTCGATTTGCCCGGGGTTGGCGACGAACGCCTGCAACCCGATGGCCAGTGCGTTCTTGGTGGTGTCGCTGCCGGCGAACGCCAGCACAAAGAAGAAGAACTCGAGTTCGTTCTCGGGGAGGCTGAACTGCTCGCCGTCGTCACCGGTGATCACCGCGGACGCGAGCGTGCTCCAGATGTCGTCGGTGGGATTGCGCCGCTTCTCGGCGGTGAGCTCCATCGCGTACCCGAAGACCTCGCCGAAGAGTTCGAGTTCCACCTGCCCGCTCGGGCCCGCCTCGGGCGCAAGCACCTTCAGGATGCGGTCGAAGATGTCGAATATCCGTGGCCGGTCTTCCTCCGGGATGCCAATGATGTCGCCGATGACCGACATCGGTAACGCGTCGGCGACGTCCTCGATCCAGTCTCCACCGCCCTGCGCGAGCAGGCCGTCGATCATCCGCGCCGCACGCGCCCGGATGCCGTTCTCCAGCTTGGCGATCGCGCGCGGGTTGAAGGCGTTGGAGATCAGTTTCCGGCGCTTGTTCAGGTCCGGCGGGTCCAGCGTGATGATCGTCGGGAACGACGAGAACATGGCGACTGGCTGAATGAGTGGGCCGTCGGCCGCGGTGAACGACTCGGTGTCGCGGTGCAGGCGGACCGCGTGACGGTGTTTGGTGGCCACCCAGAACTGACGCTGGACGGTGTCGACGACGCCCGGTGTCAGATCGTGCCGAAAAAGCGGCCTGGTGCGCCGCAGCTCGGCGAACAGCTCATCGGGAAAACCATTACGCCACAAGGCGAAATCGGAAAGGTCCACTGCAGCGGCCGTCATGCGAACCCCCATCGGCTCAGGCGCCACGCGGCGACCGGCCGGTGCCGCGTTGACGTTCAATGCTTAAAATAGTAAAAATAGACTTTAGTCGTCGAAACGCGGTGAGGTAAGAGCGGCCCATGATGCGCCCGGCCGCGTGGGAAACGGAGTTCTCGTGACGAATACGATTCCAGAATCAGACCCGTCAGAACGGGAGTTCGGGCAGGCCGGCATCGCGCTGTCGACCTACCGCTTCCCGACGGGCTGGTTCATCGTCGCCTTTGGAACCGATCTGGCTCCCGGCCAGGTCAGGCGCGCGCACTACTTCGGTGAGGAACTGGTGCTGTTCCGCACCGAGTCGGGCCAGGTTCACGTGATGGAGGCCTACTGCCAGCACCTCGGCGCGAACCTCGGGGTCGGCGGCACGGTGGAAGGCGAGAACATCGTCTGCCCGTGGCATGGCTGGCAGTGGCGCGGCGACGGTACGAACGCGCTGATTCCCTACAGCAAGATCGGCTGCAAGAACAATGTCCGCATCCGCACCTACCCAAGCATGGAGTGGTACGGCTTCATCCTGGCCTGGCACGAGCGGCACGGACGGGCGCCCTACTGGCAGCCGCCGGTGCTGCCGGAATTGGAAACCAACGAGTACTACCCGCTGCACCCGCACACCCAAATGCTCAACCGGGTCAAGGTGCATCCGCAGATGATCATCGAAAACGCGGCTGACCCCTACCACGTTCAGTACGTGCACAAGGCCGCCAATCCGGCCACCACCGCGTCGTTCGAGGTGGCCGGGTATCACCTGCACGCAACCGTCAACGCCCATTTCGGCGGCGGACGGGCGCAGACGTGGCTGACGCCGAATGGTCCGGTCGACGCCAAGATCATCTACGACAACTACTCGCTGGGCTTGGGGGTGGTGCGCTTTCCCAGCGAACTGGTGGCCACGGTGCAGGTCACCGGCCAGACGCCGGTCGACGAGGATTACACCGACTACTTCTACACCCAGGCTTCCGTACGTGAACCCGGCGATAGCGGTGACGAGCCCACCGGACGTGCCGCCCGGTTCCTGGCGCTGCAGCAAGAGGTCATCAAGCAGGACTTCTTCACGTGGGAGAACATGAAGTACCTGGAGAAGCCGAATCTCGCTCCCGAAGAAGCGCACGACTACGCGGCCCTGCGGCGCTGGGCGCACCGCTTCTACCCGGGTGAGGAGCCGTCGCCCTCCGACTTCGGTTACAGCGCCGACGGTGAGCCCGACCCCGCGGCCGCCAAAGCTTGATCAGAGCCAGACACCTCGATGTGCGCTGACCGCAGCGGGCCCGCACGGCCCTCCGATTTCGGCGTCGACAGTTTCACCGTGCCGGCCGTGCTCGATCGCCGCGCGCGGCAGTACCCCGATCGGGTGATGATGTCCATCGCCGGTGTCGACGTGACCTTCGAGCAGATGCGGCAGCGGTCCTGTGCGGCGGCAAACATGTTGGCCGGCTTGGGTGTCGGGCGCGGAGACCGCGTCGCGCTGTTCACCGGCACGTGTCCGGAGTGGGTGTACTTCTGGCTGGGCGCCGCGCGGATCGGGGCGGTGAGCGCGGCGGTCAATGCCGCGAACAAGGGCGACTTCCTGCTGCACGCCCTTCGGCTGTCGCAGGCCAAGGTGATGTTGACCGACACCGAACGCCAGTCCCGCGCCGTCGAGGTTGCCGACGCGGCAGAATCTCTGACAAACATTGTGGTGCAGGGTGATTCACTGACGGAGGCGCTGGCTCGGAACGCAGAAGGCGCAGCCACCGACGCCCCCGGAGATCCGGGCGACCTTGGCTGCTTGTTCTACACGTCAGGAACCACCGGCCCATCCAAAGCAGTCGCCACGACATGGCACTACCTGTTTTCGGTGGCCGCAACCGTCGCGTCGGCCTGGGAATTTCGCGAGGGCGAAGTGCTGTGGACGGCGATGCCGCTATTTCACCTCAGCGCGGCGCCCAGCATCCTGGCGCCCATGCTGATAGGCGCGACGACGGTGCTGGCCGGGGCTTTTCACCCGGGCGAGGTGTGGGATGACATACGCGCCCACGGTGCCGTCGGATTCGCCGGCGCCGGGGCGATGGTTTCGATGCTGCAGAGTCTTCCCGCGGATCCGGACGACGCACGGCTACCGCTGCGGTTCATTTCCGCCGCCCCGATCGACGCGAAGTCCTTCCGCGACATCGAAAAGCGTTACGGTTGCCGCATCGTCACGATGTACGGGCTCACCGAGGCGTTCCCCATCGCGGTCAAGGCGCTGTCCGACGCCGGGGTTCCCGGTACGTCGGGTCGGCCCAATTCCGATTTCGACGTGCGGATCCTCGACGAACAAGGAAACCCGCTACCCGCCGACAGCGTGGGTGAGATCGCCTGCCGGCCCAGGCATCCGCACGTGATGAGCGAGGGTTACGTGGAGGCGGACTCGCGAATAAGGCCGCATCCGGAATGGTTTCGCACCGGCGATCTCGGGCGCCTCGATTGCGATCAGAATCTGACATTTGTCGACCGTGCCAAGGATGCGCTGCGCCGCCGCGGCGAAAACATCTCTTCGGTCGAAGTGGAGCGCGTCGTCATGTGCCATCCCGCGGTTGCGGAGGCCGCCGCGGTCGGCGTGCCCAGCGAACTGGGTGAGGACGATGTACTGGTGGTCGTTACGTTGCGACCAGGCACCACACTGGATTTCGTGGAGTTGCTCGACTTCTGCGCGTCACGCATGCCGTATTTCTGCGTGCCGCGATTCGTGGAGACCGTTGGCGAACTCCCGAAAAATGCGATCGGCCGGATACGCAAAGACTTATTGCGCGAACGGGGCGTCAATCCGACTACGTGGGATCGTGAAAAGAGTGGGTATGTCGTTAGCCGTTAGGTTCCGATAGTGTCGCTAGTAGTCGATGAGTTGTCTCAGTGTTCCGTCAGCCCGTTGTTGGCAGTCATTTCCGAGAGAGGCTGAAAAGCGATGACCATGACTTATCAGGAACAGCAAATGCTCCAAGCGGCCACCGGACGCGGCGCCATCCTGGATTTGGATGCCCGGCACAATCGGGCCTATTCCGACGGTGACCGTGACCGCTGGATCGCCACCTTCCGCCACTCCGGCGCCAGCTACACCCGCGACGGCGAGCTGTTCAACGACCTGCGTTCGGCCTTCGACGGTGGCGATGGCCAGCGACTGATCACGGTCGATCACGAAATCCAGGTCGACGGCGTCAACGCGACTCAGCATTGCGTCGCCGTGCTTTTCGCGGCCGTGTATGGCGACACCGTGCTGCGCGCCACCGGGATATTCCGTGACACGCTGATCTACGAGCGGGGCGGCTGGTATTTCACTTCCCGCATGTTGCAGTGGGATTCGGTGCCGAGTCGGCACCCGCTCGTCATGTGAGCGGCGCCGATTACGTGGATCGGGATTTCGGTGAGCGGCTGGCCTTCGGCACGTACGACGACGCGCTGCGGATGGTCGGCGCGAAAGGCGAGCCCCGCACCGCAGCCACCGCGGTCAGCGCCGCGCGCATCCAGCTGTTCGCCGCGATGGTCCGCGACGCCAATCGCTCGTATTGGGATCCCGAATTCGCGCGCCTGCATTGGGGTGGCCTGCTGGCGCCGCCGGCGCTGTTGATGGGCTGGCTGGTCGCACCGCCATGGCAACCGGGAGGTAGGAGGGCGGCTTCCTTGATCGCCCTGCGGGTGCCGCTGCCCGGCACCACAATCATCAACGCGGCCAACGAGGTTGAGTTTCCACAACCCATCGTCGAGGGCGACGTGCTGACCGTCGTCGACGAGCTGGTTTCGGTGTCGCCGGAGAAGCGGACACGGCTGGGCGTCGGCCATTTCGTCGAGACGCTGGAGACCTATCGCCGCCAAGATCAGACCGTGGTGGCCACCTGTCGCAATACCTTGTTCCGGTTCACTCCGAAAGCGTCCACGTGAGCGCCGACGGCCTGGAGTGGCACCAGATCAGCGTTCCGGTCGACCTGCCCGAGGTGATCGACCACATCAGCTACCAGCGGGTGGTGGAGAACGCCGGAGCGACGTGGGACTATTTCCCTGGCCATTTCGATCCGGAATACGCTGTGGCTCAGGGGAACCCGACAATCTACGTCAACACGATGCACCTGGCCGGATTCGCCGACCGCATCGCGACGGACTGGGCGGGCCCGCGCTCGCGCGTGGTGCGGCGGTCCATGCGGCTCGCCGGGTCGGTGTATGCCGGCGACACGATGATCGGCCGGGGGCGGGCCGTGGCGAAGCGCCGGGACACCTCGGTCGACCCTCCGCGCTGCCTGGTCGACGTCGAGATTCAGGTGACCAATCAGCATGGCGCGCTGTGCTGTCCCGTCGAGCTGACCTTGCACGTGCCCGACTCCCCGCGCGACGGCGATGGATGACGCCGGCGAACTGCATTTGGCGGTGTGCCGTCGCTTCGGCGCGGCGGAGCGACGCAGCTCGATGCCTACAGGTTGATTCCGAACCTGACCCGTGACGTCCTGGTGCATACCTGGGACCTCGCCCGCGCGGTGGGCGCCGACGACGGCCTGGACCCCTCATGGTGCGAAATGTTCTGCGCCGCTCTCCCGGAGGACCCTCAGGCGTTGGCCGCATCGGGGATGTTCGGTGCGCCAGTCGTGATCGGCGACAGAAATGGTGCGCAGGCAACGCTTTTGGCGCGGCTTGGCCGCGACCCGCGGTGGCGAGCGGAAACCTTATAGGGGCGGCAGCTGACCTTTGCAGATCAGCGTCTGCAGCTCGACATACTCATCTAGCCCCTCCGGCCCGAACTCGCGCCCGATGCCGGACTGCTTGAATCCGCCGAACGGTGCACCGATGTCCAGGGTGTACATGTTGATGCCATAGGTCCCGGTGCGGACGGCGGCCGCGACCTCAAGGCCGTGCTGGATGTCGGCGGTCCACACCGAACCGGCCAGGCCGTAATCGGTCTCGTTGGCGATGCGGACCGCGTCGTCTTCGTCACGGTAGCGAAGCACGGTCAGCACGGGACCGAAAATCTCCTCGCGGGCGATGCGCATGTCGTTGGTGGCGTCGGTGAACAGCGTCGGCTGTACATACCAGCCCCGCTCGGAAGGGCTCTGTTCGCCACCGAGCACAACGCGGGCGCCTTCGCTGCGGCCCGACTTGATGTAGTCCTGGACGCGGCGCTGTTGGCGTTGGGCCACAAGCGGTCCGATGTCCGTGGCGTCGTCGGCCGGATCACCGACGTTCAGCGCGGACATCATGTCGGCCAGCGCGTCGACGACCTCGTCATGCTTGCGGTCGCTGACCAGAATCCGGGTCTGCGCGACGCACGCCTGGCCATTGTTCATCAGCCCGGCGGACTTCAGGCCCGCCACCGTCTTACCGATGTCGGCGTCGTCGAGAATGATCGCCGCCGACTTGCCGCCCAGCTCCAAGCTCACCCGCTTGAGCTGCTCGCCGCACAGCGCGGCGATCCGGCGGCCGACAGCACTGGACCCGGTGAACGCGATCTTGTCCACGCCGGGATGGCGCACCAGCGCCTCACCGATCTCGGGGCCGCCGGGCAGCACCGACACCACGCCTTCGGGTAGCCCGATCTCCTCGATCATCTCGGCCAACCACAAAGCGTCCAAAGGGGTTTCGGGTGCGGGTTTGATGATGACCGTGCAGCCGGCGATCAGCGCCGGGATCAGCTTGGGCATGATCAAGAACTGCGGCACGTTCCACGGTACGATCGCGCCGACCACCCCAACTGGGGCCCTGCGCAGATGTACTTCGCCGAGCACACCTTGGCGACGTTCCTCCCACGGGAACTCGCGCGCGGCGGCCAGCGAGAGGTGGATCAGCGCTACGGCGGCCGCCCCCTGGCCCATCCGGCTGAAGCTGCGCGGCGACCCCATCTCGTCGGTGATGAGGTCGGCCATTTCGTCGGCATGGCCGGCGTAGATCCCGGCGAGCTGCTCGACTTTGGCCATTCGATCGGCATGGCTCATCCGTGGCCACGGACCGTCATCGAACGCGTGCCGTGCGGCGGCGACGGCGGCCTCGACGTCGTCGGGGCCCGCGACCTGGACATGCCCGACCGGCTCTTCGGAGTGCGGCGAGATCACCGAGAGCTGCTGGGGATTGGCGGGCTTGCGCCACTGGCCCCCGATGAACAGCTCGTTATAGGAGCGATGGCCGGAAGTCTCTGTCATCGGGGCACTTCCTCAGGGATCGGGCCGTGGCCGTAATTTCGCTATTCACGCTAACATAGCGAAAAAAGCAGCGAGGCCCTCTATGACCAGCGATTGGCGCAGTTACCCGTTTCAATTGGTGCCCGGCGACGGCCAGTTGGAGTTTCCCGCCGCCGAGGGCGAACACCCCGACCAGGAGTCGGACACCTGGTTCATCGCCGGGCAGCTCGTCTCCGCCCAGGCCGATCGGTCGTTCGCCTTCCTGACCATCTTTAACAAGAACCGGCCCGGGGGAACGGTCGTCGCAGACTTCTACACGATGGCGCTGTTCGACCTCGACACCGGTGAATACGGCACCTTCACCGATTACGACATGCCGCCTGCCAACATGGAGCCCGGCGCCCAGCGCAAGCTGACGATGGCGGTGGGCCATCTCGACATCAACTACCACAGCAGCGCGGGAACCGCGTCGTGGACGACCAGTCGCAACGGCGATGGTGAACTGCTGCCCTACACCTACCGGGTCAGCCTGGTCGGAGAGGATCAGTCCGGGCGGCCCATGCGACTTGATCTGGCCGTAACCCCAACGCGCGCACCGACACCAGTTGGTGCATCGACCTATAACGGAAAAATCGTCTGTTTCGGTCAAAGCGATACCTACTCCTATTTCCAGACCGGCATGGCGATGGCCGGCACTCTGCGCTGGGGGAACGTGGTCGAGCAGGTGTCCGGCACCAGTGGGCACGTCGATCGGCAGTGGTTCCCCAAATACGCCGGCGGCGGGGGATCCGCGGGAGACCCGCGGGCCCGGTCACACGAATGGCGCACGATCAATTTCGACAACGGGGTGGACCTGAGCATCTGGCGGCAGTTCGACCGCAAAGACGGCAATGCGCTGCAGCCGTTCACCGGTGTCACGACGAGCTACCCGGACTCCGCGATCCCGCCGGAGTGTGCCGAAGACATCGAGGTCACGGTCAGCAGCTATGTGCGGTGGCCCGAGGCCATCCGGCCCCTGGTGCGGCCTCTCGCGCCGGCCCGGTACATGCCCGACCGGCACCGGATCACCTGCCCCACACTGCAATTGGATCTCATCGGCGAGCCGCTGGTGGCGGCCCCGGCCCACGGGTTGCCGATCGAGTACATGGAGGGCCCCTATCGCTACCACGGGACCATGTGGGGAAAGCCGGTGACGGGCTTCGCGTTCAATGAACGATCGCTGGCGCTGTACCGGGATTGGGAACTCGTCGAGGTGCTGTCCACGACTGTCGGGAGCCTGGCACCGCCGGAGCCCGAGCTGCAGGCGATGGTGGATCGGGTCGCGCCGCTGGTGGCGGCGGGCCGGCGCAAGGACGCCGTCGAACTGCTGTCCAACGTGGCGTCTGCCGAAAACCACACGCTGGCACAGCTTCTCGACGATCTGATCGCGGTCCTGTCAGCCGGGGTCAGCTGACCGCGACAGCGCCCGGTCCCACGTGATGTGGCGATGCTGCAACCCGGGTTCGTTGCGGCCGAAGACCAAGTGGTCTCGGACCCCGGACTCGAGATTGGCCTGCAGCCCCTCGACCAGCCGGTAATCCTCGTCGCGCACGGTGGCGTGCGCGTACTCGAAGACGGCTTGGGCGCCGGCGGCCGCCGACTCATCGGCGAGGTCCTGCGGTGTTGCGTTCTGGTGGACGGTGATTGAGTTACCGGGCCGATCCCCGGGGTAGACCCGGAACAGCTCGCCGTTGGCGATGGTCACCGATAGCACGATGTTGGGGAACAACGCATAGATCACCACCATGTTGTGGAACGGATTCCATTGATCCTCGGGCACATCGTCGAGCTCCAGAATGGTGTTCAGCGGGAAGATCAGCCGGTGATGCGGCCCATAGGAGTCGAACACCGTGCAGTTGCTGCGCGCGATCGTGGCGAACGTCTGCTGATGCACGGTGGCGAAGTGGTAGTTCTCGGCGAAGGTGTCGATCGCCAATTTCCAGTTGATGGGGGAGTCCAATACCTTCTCGCCCAGCGGTGACCAGCGCCCGATGCCCCATGAGTCGAGCTCCTCGGCGAGCGGGCCCAAGTGTGCCGCCACATCCAACGTGGATCCGGGATTCAATGCCACCCAAAGGAATCCGGCGAATTCGGTGGCCGGGAGTTCGGTCAGACCATCGGACTTGACCGTCACTTCTGGGAAACCCTCTCGCCCGGGAACTGCCACCAGGCGACCTGTGTTGTCGTATGTCCAGGCGTGGTATGGGCAGGTGAACCGCTTTGCGGTGCCGCATCCCGTCGCCACCTGCGACTGGCGGTGCAGGCACACGTTGCTGAACGCCTTGACCGTTCCCGCTGATGTTCTGGTCAGCAGGATGGACCGCCCCATCACCGTTTTCGTGCAGTACGAACCCGGAGTGGGAAGTTCCGAGACGTAGCCGACCAACTGCGGGCTGGCCAGCAGCATGGCCCGATCCCGGTGGTGCCGCTCGAGACTGGTGTAGTCACGCGCGTCGACCGTGTGCTGAGCCGGAGCGAGATCGGTCGCCTTGTCCCGCGCCAACTTCAACGCGCGCCGGGTCAGGTCGATGAGCTGGTCGTGATCCATCTGATCTCCGATTGCAGTCAAGCGCTGTCGATAACTTTACTAACTTTATAGTGACAATAAAATAAGGCCAACCGCCGCCCCGGCGCGTCAGCGGGACCCGAGGAAGGGCAGCACCTGGGGGTATCGCCGCGCGATCGCGCGCACACGCTGATCGCTGTCGAGGTTGTGCAGGTAATCGGCGGTGGCAGGGTCAGCAGGGAAGAACGACTCGATGATCAGGCTCTCCACCGAAATGTCGAGCGGGCTACCGAAGGTCGCGATGGTGCTGACGAACCGGAGCTCGGTTTCGTCCAGGGTGACCATTCGAAACGGCACATACAGCTCGCCAGTCCGCTCGCCGCGCTGGACTTCCCGGGGCGCCGGATAACTCGACAGCTCCTCGTAAAGACGGCGGATGTCGGGTGCCGCGGTGGCCTGCGCGTGCCGGCGAACCCGACCGATGATCGCCGAGTGCACCTCGGCGCGGTTGAGTAGTCGCTGCGCCAATCCCTGCGGATGCAGGCACAATTTCATGACGTTGATCGGCGGGCGCAGCAACTCCGGGTCAACGCCCTCGGCGAGCACGACGCAACCGACATTTCCGGCTATCAGGTTCCAGCACGCATCGGTGACGATGGCCGGATACGGGGCATGGCCGGCCAGCACCGAGTCGACGGCCGCCTTCACGGGCCTCATCCGTTCGGCATCCAGGGTGTGCTCGCCGAACACGGGTGCGTAGCCGCCGTCGAGCAGCAGGCGGTTGCGCGCGGCGAGCGGAAGATCCAGCGACTCGCCGATGCGCAGCAACAGAGCGCGGCTGGGATTGGCCCTGCCGGTCTCGACGAAGCTGAGGTGGCGAGGCGAGACACCGACCTGATGCGCAAGTTCCATCTGGCTCAATCGCCGGCGAGTGCGCCACTCGCGCACCGCTATCCCCGCGGACATATTTCGAACCTAACGCGGGTGCGCGAAGGTGAACCATTACCTCGAAGGTAATCGACACACTTACGTCGGCGGCGAAAACTGCAGTTATGAACACCACAGTGACACGCACATCGGCTCCGCAACCCAGGGTTCTGCGCCGGGCATTCACCGCGGCCGCCGTCGGGCGGATCCTGTTGGGCGCCACCGCATTTGCCTACCCGGCTTCTCAGACTCGCATGAACGGAGTGCCCGACCACATGCTGTCCACGGAGCTCAAGTATTTGATCCGCATTTTCGGCGCCCGCGCCCTGGCACTTGGTGTCGGTTATCTCGGTAGTGACGAGCCCAACCGCCGGCGTTGGCAACGGATCGGCCTGATGGTGGACACGCTCGACAACGTCAACGCCCTGATGGAGCTGAGACGCCTCAAGCGTGGCGACCCCAAGATTCGCTCGCTGCTGAGCCTGATGGCGGTGACCGGTCCCTATGCGGTGTTGGGCGCGGCGGGCGCGCTTCAGCGCCGATGTGGCACTGGGACGCACCTGTGACCCGTGTGATCAATGTGGTATCTGAGGTGTTTGTCGTACTCTGTGGCTTGTGTTATCCGTTTCGCGTCGCGATTTGCTCAAAATCGCGGCCGCGACCCCGGCCCTGCTTGGCGCGGGCGTCGCGGGCGCGTCGCTGAGCGTCCCGAGGGCATCGGCGTCGCTCGGCACTCTGCTGGACTACGCGGCCGGAGTCATCCCGGCCAGCCAGATCCGGGCGGCCGGCGCACTGGGGTCGATTCGGTACGTTTCCGATCGGCGGCCCGGCGGCAACTGGATGCTCGGCAAACCGATTCAGGTCAGCGAAGCGCGCGACCTCGACAGCAACGGGCTCAAAATCGTGTCCTGCTATCAGTACGGCAAGGCCAGCACCGCGGACTGGCTGGGCGGTGCCAACGCCGGCCTGCAGCACGCGCAGCGGGGGATGCAGCTGCACGCCGCGGCCGGCGGGCCCGCCACCGCGCCTATCTACGCCTCGATCGACGACGACCCGTCCTATGAGCAGTACAAAAGCCAGGTGGCGCCCTACCTGCGCTCGTGGGAATCGGTGATCGGCCATCAGCGCACAGGCGTGTACGCCAATTCGAAGACCATCGACTGGGCGCTGCATGACGGGTTGGGCTCCTACTTCTGGCAGCACAATTGGGGCTCACCCAAGGGTTACGCCCACCCGGCAGCCCATCTGCACCAAGTTGAGATCGACAAACGCAGCGTCGGAGGGGTCGGCGTGGACATCAACGAGATCCTCAAGCCGGAATTCGGCCAGTGGGCCTAGCGGCCGATGCCGTCGCCGGGCGCGGCCGAGACTCCCGTTCTTAAAAATTCCAGCAAACACTCGTTCGCTCATTTTTCAGACGCGCGCGGGCGGCCGATCGCGGTCAGCCGCGGCCGACGGCGCCGCGACGACGCTTTGCGACCAAAAATTTTTATGTAACGATTCGATAACAAGACAGCTTTGATCTGCGCAGTTATAGCTACTCGACCGTAACCACCTGCATGCAGCGGGTTTGTGAATCGGCTCCGCGCCGCCGGTGAAATCGCGTGTTACCCAGGACACGGTTACCCATGCGTAGAACTCACCAGTAACCGATCAGCACGCAAAACGAGGGCCGATCCTTATGACACTCTTAGTACAGCCGATGGAGTCCGTCGCGCCGCCCGCGCGGTTCGCCGACAACACATCGGCCGGCCGTTTCCCGGTTAGTGATTCGACGCTGAACCACGCCGCATCGACAGGACCCCGCCCTGCGGTGGTGAACCGCCAGACGAACGAGACCTAAAGACGCATACAGGGGAGACAACAAGGTGACGATCCACGAGCACGATCGGGTGTCCGCTGACCGCGACGGGCACGGCCCGCAGGGGAGTCAGAACCCCCACGCCGGGGACGCCCTCGCTCTGGTCGACCGGCTGACGGCCGGTGAGCCCTACGCCGTGGCATTCGGCGGCCAGGGCAGCGCCTGGCTGGAGACCCTCGAAGAACTGGTGTCGTCGGCAGGGATCGAGTGCGAACTGGCAACGCTGGCGGGCGAGGTCAACCTGCTCCTGGAACCGGTGGCCAAAGAGCTGGTCGTGGTGCGACCGATCGGCTTCGAGCCGCTGTCGTGGGTGCGTGCGCTGGCGGCCGAGGATCCGATCCCGTCGGACAAGCACCTCACCTCGGCCGCGGTGTCGATCCCGGGCGTGCTGCTCACCCAGATCGCGGCCGTGCGTGCGCTGGCCCGGCAAGGCATGGACCTGAAGGCGACACCGCCGGTCGCCGTCGCAGGACATTCGCAAGGTGTGCTCGCCGTCGAGGCGCTGAAGGCCGGCGGTGGCCGCGATGTCGAGCTGCTGGCAATGGCCCAGCTGATCGGTGCGGCCGGGACGCTGGTGGCCCGTCGGCGCGGCATCTCGGTGCTTGGCGACCGCCCGCCGATGGTGTCGGTCACCAACGCCGATCCCGAACGCATCGGCCGGCTGCTCGACGAGTTCGCACAGGACGTGCGCACCGTGTTGCCGCCCGTCTTGTCCATCCGCAACGGCCGCCGCTCGGTCGTCATCACCGGCACCCCCGAACAGCTCTCCCGGTTCGAGCTCTACTGCCAGCAGATCTCGGAGAAGGAGGAAGCCGACCGGAAGAACAAACTGCGCGGCGGTGACGTCTTCGCGCCGGTCTTCGATCCGGTGCAGGTCGAGGTGGGCTTCCACACGCCCCGGCTGGCCGATGGCATCGACATCGTCGGCGGTTGGGCCGAGAAGGTCGGCCTGGACGTCGGGCTGGCCCGGCAGCTGACCGAGTCGATCCTGGTGCGTCCGGTCGATTGGGTGGAGGAGATCACCCGGGTCAACGATGCCGGGGCGCGCTGGATTCTCGACCTGGGGCCCGGCGACATCCTGACCCGGTTGACCGCGCCGGTGATCCGCGGTCTGGGTGTAGGAATCGTGCCCGCGGCGACCCGCGGCGGGCAGCGCAACCTGTTCACCGTCGGGGCCGTCCCCGAGGTGGCGCGGGCCTGGTCCAGCTACGCTCCGACGCTGGTTCGCCTGCCCGACGGCAGGGTCAAGCTGTCGACGAAATTCACCCGGCTGACGGGCCGCTCGCCGATCCTGTTGGCCGGCATGACCCCGACCACCGTGGACGCCAAAATCGTGGCCGCCGCGGCCAACGCCGGACACTGGGCCGAGCTGGCCGGCGGCGGGCAGGTCACCGAGGAGATCTTCGCCGACCGCATCGAGCAGATGTCCGGGCTGCTCGAGGACGGTCGTACCTACCAGTTCAACGCGCTGTTTCTGGACCCGTACCTGTGGAAGCTGCAGGTCGGCGGCAAGCGGCTGGTGCAGAAGGCGCGCCAGTCCGGCGCGGCCATCGACGGCCTGGTGATCAGCGCCGGCATCCCCGACCTCGAGGACGCGGTCGACCTCATCGAGGAGCTGGGCGAGGTCGGCATCAGTCACGTCGTCTTCAAGCCGGGCACCGTCGAGCAGATCCGCTCCGTCATCCGCATCGCGACCGAAGTGTCCACCAAGCCGGTGATCGCGCACATCGAGGGCGGACGCGCCGGTGGCCACCACTCCTGGGAAGACCTCGACGACCTACTGCTGGCGACCTACTCCGAGTTGCGGTCGCGCTCCAACATCACCGTCTGCGTCGGCGGTGGCATCGGCACGCCGGAGCGGGCGGCCGAATACCTGTCCGGGCGCTGGGCGCAGGCGTACGGCTTCCCGCTGATGCCGATCGACGGCATCCTGGTCGGCACCGCGGCGATGGCGGCCAAGGAGGCCACCACGTCGCCGTCGGTCAAGCGGATGCTGGTCGAAACGCAGGGTACCGATCAGTGGATCGGCGCCGGAAAAGCCTCCGGCGGAATGGCTTCCAGCCGTAGCCAGCTCGGTGCGGACATTCACGAGATCGACAACAGCGCGTCGCGGTGCGGCCGGCTTCTCGACGAGGTCGCCGGTGACGCCGACGCGGTCGCGGAGCGCCGCGACGAGATCATCGCGGCCATGGCCAACACCGCCAAGCCGTACTTCGGCGATGCCGGTGAGATGACCTACCTACAGTGGCTGCAGCGCTACGTCGAATTGTCCATCGGCGACGGCGATTCCACCGCAGACACCGCGTCGCCGGGCAGCCCATGGCTGGCCGACACCTGGCGCGACCGTTTCGAGCAGATGCTGCAGCGGGCCGAGGCGCGTTTGCACACACAGGATTTCGGTCCCATCGAGACGCTGTTCGACGGCTCCACCGACGACGGCGCGCGGCTGCTGGAAAATCCTTCCGAGGCAATCGCCACCCTGCTGGCGCACTACCCCGACGCCGAACGTGTGCAGCTGCACCCGGCCGATGTCCCGTTCTTCGTCTCGCTGTGCAAGCTGCTGGGCAAGCCGGTCAACTTCGTGCCGGTGATCGACAAGGATGTGCGGCGCTGGTGGCGCAGCGATTCGCTGTGGCAGGCGCACGACGCGCGCTACGACGCCGATCAGGTGTGCATCATTCCGGGTACCGCCGCCGTGGCCGGCATCACCCGGATGGACGAGCCCGTCGGTGAACTGCTGGACCGCTTCGAGCAGGCGGCCATCGAGGAGGCGCTCGCCGCCGGGGTGGAGCCCACCGCGGTCACCTCCCGCCGGACCGGCCGCGCCGACGTCACCGGGCCGCTGGCCGTCGTGCTGGACGCCCCCGATGTCCAATGGGCGGGCCGCACCGCGACCAACCCGGTCCATCGGATCGCCGATCCCTCCGACTGGCTGGTGCATGACGGGCCCGAGAGCCGCCGCGCCACACATTCGTCCACCGGGGCGCAGCTTAAGGTCGACGACGACCGAGTCGTGCTCAGCGTTCCCATATCGGGCACGTGGATCGACATCCCATTCACGTTGCCGCCCAACACTGTTGACGGCGCCACCCCGGTGGTCTCCACAGATGATGCCGCCACGGCCATGCGGGCGGTGCTGGCCATCGCCGCAGGCGTCGACGGGCCGGAGTTCTTGCCTGCCGTCACCGACGGAACCGCAACCGTCACGGTCGACTGGGACCCCGAACGCGTCGCCGACCACACCGGTGTCACGGCCACTTTCGGAGAACCGTTGGCGCCCAGCCTCACCACCGTCCCCGACGCACTCGTCGGGCCGTGCTGGCCCGCCGTCTTCTCGGCGATCGGCTCGGCCGTCACCGAAGCCGGTGTGCCGGTCGTCGAGGGCCTGTTGAGCCTGGTGCATCTCGACCATGCCGCCCACATGACCGGCAACCTGCCGAAGGCCCAGGCCCAATTGACAATCAGCGCAACGGCTTCGGTGGCCCTCGACACGGACATGGGGCGCGTCGTCCCCGTCTCGGTCACCATCGCCGACACCGACGGTCAGGTGATCGCCACCCTCCAGGAGCGTTTCGCGATCCTAGGACGCACCGGCGCCGCCGAACTGACGGACCCGACGCGCGCCGGTGGTGCGGTCTCGCAAAACGCGACCGACACTCCGCGTCGGCGCCGCCGCGACGTCGCCATCACCGCCCCGGTCGACATGCGGCCGTTCGCGGTGGTCTCCGGTGACCACAACCCCATCCACACCGACCGGGCCGCGGCGCTGCTGGCCGGCCTGGATTCGCCCATCGTGCACGGCATGTGGCTGTCGGCCGCCGCTCAGCACGCGGTGACCGCCACCGATGGTCAGGCGCGCCCGCCGGCGCGGCTGATCGGCTGGACCGCCCGGTTCCTGGGCATGGTGCGTCCCGGCGACGAGGTCGCGTTCCGCGTCGAGCGGGTCGGAATCGACCAGGGCGCAGAGGTCTTGGAGGTCGCCGCCAAGATCGGATCGGATCTGGTGATGTCGGCGACGGCACGCCTGGCGGCCCCGCGCACGGTCTATGCGTTCCCCGGGCAGGGTATTCAGCACAAGGGCATGGGCATGGACGTCCGGGCCCGGTCCAAGGCCGCCCGCAAGGTGTGGGACAAAGCCGACAAGTTCACCCGCGACACGCTGGGCTTCTCGGTTCTGCATGTGGTGCGCGACAACCCGACCAGCATCATCGCCAGCGGTGTGCACTACAACCACCCCGAGGGCGTGCTGTACCTGACGCAGTTCACCCAGGTCGCGATGGCCACGGTGGCCGCCGCGCAGGTCGCCGAGATGCGCGAGCAAGGCGCCTTCGTCGAAGACGCGATCGCCTGCGGTCACTCCGTCGGCGAGTACACCGCGCTGGCCTGCGTGACCGGCATCTACGAGCTGGAAGCCTTGCTGGAGACGGTGTTTCACCGCGGATCGAAGATGCACGACATCGTGCCGCGCGACGAGCTGGGCCGGTCCAACTATCGCTTGGCGGCCATTCGGCCGTCGCAGATCGATCTGCCCGACGACGAGGTTCCGGAATTCGTCGCCGATATTGCGGCGAATACCGGTGAGTTCCTTGAGATCGTCAACTTCAACCTGCGCGGGTCGCAGTATGCGATCGCGGGCACCGTGCGCGGCCTGGAGGAGCTCGAGGCCGAGGTGGAGCGGCGCCGCAAGATCACCGGCGGCAAGCGCTCGTTCATTTTGGTGCCCGGTATCGACGTGCCGTTCCACTCGCGGGTGTTGCGGGTCGGTGTGGCGGAGTTCCGGCGATCGCTCGACCGAGTCATGCCGCGCGACAAGGATCCCGACGTCATCATCGGGCGCTACATCCCCAACCTGGTGCCGCGTCCGTTCACCCTGGACCGCGACTTCATTCAGGAGATCCGCGACCTGGTGCCGGCCGAGCCGCTCGACCCGATCCTCGCCGACTACGACACCTGGCTCGCCGAGCGCCGGATCGAGATGGCCCGCATCGTCCTCATCGAGCTGCTGGCATGGCAATTCGCCAGCCCGGTGCGCTGGATCGAAACCCAGGACCTGCTGTTCACCGAAGAGGCCGCCGGCGGTCGAGGCGTGGAGCGGTTCGTCGAGATCGGTGTGAAGTCCGCACCGACCGTCGCGGGCCTGGCCACCAACACCCTCAAGCTGCCCGAATATGCCCACAGCACAGTCGAAGTGCTCAACGCCGAGCGCGACGCGGCGGTGCTGTTCGCCACCGACACCGACCCCGAGCCGGAGCCCGAGGACGAGCCGGAGGTGCCCGCCGAGAGTGCGTCAGCGCCGGAAGGGGCCGCGGCCACACCGGCCCCCGCCGCCGCGCCGACCGCGCCGTCGGGCGCGGCCCGACCGGACGACATCGGATTCGATGCCGCCGACGCCACACTCGCGCTGATCGCGCTGTCGGCGAAGATGCGCATCGATCAGATCGAGGAGCTGGACTCCATCGAATCCATCACCGACGGCGCGTCGTCGCGGCGCAACCAGCTGCTGGTGGACCTGGGCTCGGAGCTGAACCTGGGCGCCATCGACGGCGCGGCCGAAGCCGACCTGGCCGGGTTGCGCGCGCAGGTGACCAAGCTGGCCCGCACCTACAAGCCTTACGGCCCAGTGCTTTCCGACGCGATCAACGACCAGCTGCGCACGGTGCTGGGGCCCTCGGGCAAGCGCCCCGGGGCCATCGCCGAGCGGGTCAAGAAGACCTGGGAACTGGGCGATGGTTGGGCGAAGCACGTCACGGTCGAGGTCGCACTGGGGACCCGCGAGGGGACCAGCGTCCGGGGTGGCGCCATGGGTCACCTGCACGAAGGTGCGCTGGCCGACGCCGCGTCCGTCGACAAGGCGATCGATGCCGCGGTGGCTTCCGTCGCCGCGCGTCGTGGCATCGCGGTTGCGCTGCCGTCTTCGGGCGGCGGTGGCGGAGCGACCATCGACGCCACCGCGCTGGGCGAATTCACCGACCAGATCACCGGCCGCGACGGTGTGCTGGCCTCGGCGGCCCGCCTGGTGCTCAACCAGCTGGGCCTCGACGACCCGGTCACCGCTTCGCCGGCGCCCACCGACGCCGAGCTCATCGACCTGGTCACCGCCGAACTCGGCGCCGACTGGCCACGCCTGGTGGCGCCGGTGTTCGAGCCGAAGAAGGCCGTACTGTTCGACGACCGGTGGGCCAGCGCGCGCGAAGACCTGGTCAAGCTCTGGCTGAGCGACGAGGGCGACATCGACGCCCGGTGGGTCGATCTGTCCGAAAGGTTCGAGGGCGCAGGCCATGTCGTGGCCACGCAGGCCACCTGGTGGCAGGGCAAGGCCCTGTCGGCCGGCCGTCAGATCCACGCGTCGTTGTACGGCCGCATCGCGGCCGGCGCCGAGAACCCGGACCCGGGCCCGTACAGCAGCGAAGTCGCCGTGGTGACCGGCGCATCCAAGGGCTCGATTGCCGCGTCGGTGATCGGGCGACTGCTCGACGGCGGTGCCACCGTCATCGCCACCACGTCCAAGCTCGACGACGAGCGGTTGGCTTTCTACCGCGGCCTCTACCGCGAGCACGCCCGGTTCGGCGCGGCCCTGTGGGTGGTCGCGGCCAACATGGCGTCCTACTCCGACATCGACGCGCTGGTCGAGTGGGTGGGCACCGAGCAGACCGAAAGCCTTGGGCCGCAGTCGATTCACATCAAGGACGCGCAGACCCCCACGCTGTTGTTCCCGTTCGCCGCACCGCGGGTCGCGGGCGACCTGTCCGAGGCCGGCTCTCGCTCCGAGATGGAGATGAAAGTGCTGCTGTGGGCGGTGCAGCGGTTGATCGGCGGGCTGTCGAAGATCGGCGCCGAGCGCGACATCGCGTCGCGGCTGCACGTGGTGCTGCCGGGTTCACCGAACCGCGGAATGTTCGGCGGCGACGGCGCTTACGGCGAAGCCAAGTCGGCGCTGGACGCCCTGGTGAGCCGTTGGCACGCCGAGTCCTCGTGGGCGGCCCGGGTCAGCCTCGCGCACGCGCTGATCGGTTGGACTCGTGGCACTGGGCTGATGGGCCACAACGATGCCATCGTCGACGCGGTCGAGGAGGCCGGTGTCACGACATACTCGACCGACGAGATGGCCGCAATGTTGCTGTCGCTTTGCGACATCGAGTCCAAGGTCGCCGCGGCCGCCGCGCCGATCAAGGCGGACCTGACCGGCGGGCTGGGCGAGGCCAACCTCGACATGGCCGAGCTGGCCGCCAAGGCCCGCGAGCAAGCCACCTCGGCATCGGACGACGAGGCCGAAGCCTCCGGGGCCGAGGGCACCATTGCCGCGCTGCCGTCCCCGCCGCGCGGCTTCGCCCCGGCGCCGCCGCCGGAATGGGCGGACCTCGACGTCGACCCGGCCGATCTGGTGGTCATCGTCGGTGGCGCGGAACTGGGCCCCTACGGCTCGTCGCGGACCCGCTTCGAGATGGAGGTCGACAACGAACTGTCGGCGGCCGGCGTCCTGGAGTTGGCCTGGACCACTGGCCTTATTCGCTGGGAGGACGACCCCCAACCCGGTTGGTACGACACGCAATCCGGTGACCTGGTCGATGAGTCCGAGCTGGTGGAGCGCTACCACGACGCCGTCGTCGAGCGTTGCGGCATCCGCGAATTCGTCGACGACGGCGCGATCGACCCCGACCACGCCGCGCCGCTGCTGGTGTCGGTGTTCCTGGACAAGGACTTCGCGTTCGTGGTGTCCTCGGAGACCGACGCGCGCGCCTTCGTCGAGTTCGACCCGGAACACACGGTCATCCGGCCGGTGCCCGACTCCAGCGACTGGCAGGTCATCCGCAAGGCCGGCACCGAGATTCGGGTGCCGCGAAAGACCAAGCTGTCGCGGACCGTTGGTGCGCAGATTCCCACCGGGTTCGACCCGACCGTGTTCGGCATCAGTCAGGACATGGCCAGCTCGACCGACCGGGTGGCGCTGTGGAACATCGTCGCGACCGTCGACGCGTTCCTGTCGTCGGGATTCACCCCGGCCGAGTTGATGCGGTGGGTGCACCCGGGCCTGGTGGCCAGCACGCAGGGCACCGGCATGGGCGGGATGACGTCGATGCAGACGATGTACCACGGCAACCTGCTGGGCCGAAGCAAGCCGAACGACATCCTGCAGGAAGTTCTGCCGAACGTCGTTGCCGCGCATGTCATTCAGAGTTACGTCGGCAGCTACGGCGCGATGATCCACCCGGTGGGCGCGTGCGCGACCGCGGCGGTGTCGGTCGAGGAGGGCGTCGACAAGATCCGTCTCGGCAAGGCGGAGCTGGTGGTCGCCGGCGGATTCGACGACCTGACGCTGGAAGCCATCATCGGCTTCGGTGACATGGCGGCGACCGCCGACACTTCCATGATGCGGGGCCGGGGCATCCACGACTCGAAGTTCTCGCGGCCCAACGATCGGCGCCGGCTGGGATTCCTCGAGGCGCAGGGCGGCGGCACGATCCTGCTGGCGCGCGGCGACCTGGCGCTCAAGATGGGTCTGCCGGTACTGGCCGTGGTGGCCTACGCGCAGTCATTCGCCGACGGCGTGCACACCTCGATCCCGGCGCCGGGGCTCGGCGCGCTGGGTGCCGGTCGCGGCGGCAAGGATTCGATGCTGGCGCGGTCGCTGGCCAAGCTCGGGGTGGGAGCCGACGACGTCGCGGTGGTGTCCAAGCACGACACGTCGACCCTGGCCAACGATCCCAACGAGACCGAACTGCACGAGCGGCTCGCCGACTCGCTGGGCCGTTCCGAGGGCGCTCCGTTGTTCGTGGTGTCGCAGAAGAGCCTCACCGGGCACGCGAAGGGCGGCGCGGCGGTCTTCCAGATGATGGGCCTTTGCCAGATGCTGCGCGACGGGGTGATCCCGCCCAACCGGAGCCTGGATTGCGTCGACGACGAACTGGCCGGCTCGGCCCACTTCGTCTGGGTGCGCGAAACGCTGCGGCTCGGGGACAGGTTCCCGCTCAAGGCGGGGTTGGTGACCAGCCTTGGGTTCGGCCATGTTTCGGGGCTGGTCGCGCTGGTGCACCCGCAGGCGTTCGTCGCCGCGCTCGACCCGGAGCAGCGTGCGGACTACCAGCGCCGCGCGGGCGCACGCGTGCTGGCCGGTCAGCGTCGGCTCGCGTCGGCGATCGCCGGTGGAGCGCCGATGTATGAGCGGCCGCCGAACCGGCGCTTCGACAACGAAGCGCCGGAGAAGCGTCAGGAGGCCGCGATGCTGCTGAACCCGGACTCGCGCCTGGGTGACGGCGAGGCCTACCGGGTCTCCGCCGGATGACGTCGGCGATCCGTTAGCCTGGCGACCCATGGGAATTGTCGGTGTGGGGATCGATCTCGTCTCCATTCCTGATTTCGCCGAGCAGGTCGATCAACCGGGAACCGTCTTCTCCGAGACGTTCACCCCGGGGGAGCGCCGCGACGCCTCGGACAAGAGTTCGTCGGCGGCGCGTCACCTGGCGGCCCGCTGGGCCGCGAAGGAGGCCGTCATCAAGGCCTGGTCGGGGTCGCGGTTCGCCCAGCGTCCGGTGCTGCGGGAGGACATCCACCGTGACATCGAGGTCGTCACCGACATGTGGGGCCGCCCGCGGGTTCGATTGAGCGGCGACATCGCCAAGCACCTGGCCGACGTGATCATTCACGTGTCGCTGACGCACGAAGCGGATACGGCCGCCGCGGTGGCCATTTTGGAGACGGCGGCCGACTAGCGCTGGCGTCGAGGGTCACGCCAGCGTGACGCCAGGCGCCGAGAGTCACGCCAGCGTGACGCCCGCGAGCGGGAGGTGCCCTCAGCTCGGCGCGGGCCGACTAGCCTCGATCCCATGAGCGATCTGGTTGAGCGCGTCCGCGAGCTGCTGCCGTCGGTGCGCCGCGATCTGGAAGACCTGGTGCGCATCGAATCGGTGTGGGCGGACCCCGGCCGCCGCGACGAGGTACACCGCAGCGCGCAGGCCGTCGCGGATCTGTTGTCGCAGGCCGGTTTCGGCGATGTACGCATCGTCAGCGAAGGGGGAGCGCCGGCGGTCATCGCTCACCACCCCGCGCCTGCCGGCGCGCCGACGGTGCTGCTGTATGCCCACCACGACGTGCAGCCCGAGGGCGACCGCAGCCAATGGGTGTCGCCGCCTTTCGAGCCCACCGAGCGCGACGGCCGGCTCTACGGCCGCGGAACCGCCGACGACAAAGCCGGCATCGCAACGCATTTGGCGGCATTTCGGGCGCACGACGGTCAACCGCCGGTGGGCGTCACGGTCTTTGTCGAGGGCGAGGAGGAATCCGGGTCACCATCGCTGGGCCGGCTGCTGGCCGCCCACCGCGACGCGCTCGCCGCCGACGTGATCGTCATCGCCGACTCGGACAACTGGAGCACCGAAGTCCCGGCGCTGACGGTGACGCTACGGGGCATGGTCGACTGCGTCGTCGAGGTCGCCACGCTCGACCACGGCCTGCACTCCGGCATTTGGGGCGGCGTGGTGCCCGACGCGCTGAGCGTGCTGGTGCGAATGTTGGCCAGCCTGCACGACGACGACGGCAACGTGGCCGTCGCCGGACTGCACGAAAGTAGCGCCGCCCCAGTGGATTACCCACCTGAGCGGGTGCGTTCGGACTCCGGCCTGCTCGATGGGGTGT
This sequence comes from Actinomycetota bacterium, assembly GCA_036338755.1. GTDB lineage: Bacteria > Actinomycetota > Actinomycetes > Mycobacteriales > Mycobacteriaceae > Mycobacterium. The sequence goes on from JAYZBN010000041.1 coordinate 61,297, forward strand.
CTGAGATCGGATCGGGTTCGGCACCGCAGCGGCTGTGGGCCAAACCCGCGATCACCGTGATCGGTATCGACACCACACCCATCGAGAAAGCCTCGAACACCCTCATCCCACGGGCCCGGGCCAAGATCAGCATGCGCGTCGCGCCGGGCGGGGACGCCGCGGCGCACCTGGATGCGTTGGCCGCCCACCTGCAACAGCACGCGCCGTGGGGCGCACACGTCAGCGTCACCCGCGGCGACGTCGGCGAGCCCTACGCCATCGACGCAACCGGCAGCGTCTACGACGCGGCGCGGGCCGCGTTCCGGCAAGGGTGGGGGACCGATCCGATCGACATGGGCATGGGCGGATCGATCCCGTTCATCGCCGAGTTCGCCGAGGCGTTCCCGCAGGCGAAGATCCTCGTGACCGGCGTGGAAGATCCCGCGACACAAGCCCACAGCATCGACGAGAGCCTGCATCTGGGCGTGCTCGAGCGTGCGGCCATCGCCGAAGCTCTGCTATTAGACAAAGTAGCTAAATAAACGTTTTCCTGGCCATTGAGGCCAGGGTAGCCAGAAAACAGCGACGCCGTCTGGCGAAGTCTTCCGCTTTCGCATCGATATCGCTTCTGCCCCATCACATTCCGTGGAGCAGTTCCTCAGCGACCCTCGGCATCAAAGCCATCTGCTCGTTCGCTTGCAAGGTCCATCATTTCGTGTAACCTTCTTAAATATTAAGTAAGTGAATAGATTGGGAGTTGCGAGAGGTGGACGTGCGGGCGCAGCTGTCGCACTTGAGCTCGGAAGCACGCGAGACCTTGGCGACCAGGATCAAGACCCTGTTGGACGACGACAGCCTGGCCGCCGATCACGACGTCGCCGTCATCGGGGGCGGCGTCGCCGGCCTCACCTTGGCGTTGGAAATCCTCACAGCGCGCCCGCTGACCAGGATCCTCGTCATCTCATCGAATGCCCACCCCGTGCCTGAGGTCACCCACACGGTAGGCGAGTCGACGGTCGAGGTTTCCGCACATTACCTCCGAGAGCGCCTCGGATTGGCCGACCATTTGCATAGCTCGCAACTCCGCAAAATGGGATTGCGAATGTTTTTCTCGAACGGCGCAAACACCGACATCGCGCGGCGCCTGGAGCTTGGCAGCTCCTCTTTCATACCCCAGGTGACTTACCAAATCGACCGCGGCAGGTTGGAGAACGAGCTCAACCGGCGTTGCCTGTCCGGCGGGGTCGAAATCACCTGCGGGCGAGTGGTATCGGTCGATCGCGGACCAGGAGTCCGCTCACACCTCGTTTCCGTGCAGAGCGGTGACACGATTACCCGCACGACGGCACGCTGGGTCGTCGACGCGTCGGGGCGAAACCGTGTGCTGCCGCGTCGGCTGAAACTGACGCGCCCCAACGAGCACAACTGCAATGCGGTGTGGCTACGCGTCGGCGCTGAATTGAACGTGGGCGAGTGGAGCGACGACCCGACGTGGCAAGCGCGACTCGTCGAGGGTGATCGTGGGCTTTCAACCAATCATCTGATGGGGCAGGGCTACTGGGTTTGGCTGATTCGGCTCGCGTCGGGGTCTACCAGTGTCGGCATCGTCGCCGACCCCGCCTTCCACGATTTCGACCGTTTCAACACGCTCGCCAAAGCCAGGTCTTGGCTTGCCGAGCACGAGCCACAGTGTGCCGCGGTCCTGGCGGAGCACGAACACTTGATAAAAGACTTCAGGGTCATGAAGAACTACAGCCACAGCGTCGATAAAGTCTTCGATGGCCGTGACCGCTGGTGTCTGACCGGGGATTCCGGAGTCTTTCTAGATCCGTTGTATTCATCGGGACTCGATCTCATCGCGATCGGCAACGGCCTGATCACCGACATGATCGCCCGCGACCTCGACGGTGAAGACGTCGTCGCACGAGCGGGCATCAGTGACTCGTTATTCCGATCACTCACCGAAATGTGGCTTGCTGTGTACTGCAATCAGTACACCCTGATGGGCTCGCCCACCGTGATGTCGGCCAAAGTGATCTGGGATATCGCTTTCTATTGGGGATTCATAGGTCTGCTCTATCGCAACGGTCGATTCGTCAGCGTCGCGGACGATCCTCAGGTCGTGCCGCACTTGAAGGGCCTCATCAGTCTCAGTAACCGTACCCAGGCGTTCTTCCGGGAGTGGGCCGCCATCGAAACGTCTCCTCCGTCAGCGGGATTCATTGATTTGTACTCGCCTTTCAATTTCATGGTGACCCTCCACACCGCAATGATGCGAGAAAGCGACGAGTTCTCCGCGCAATTCGACGCGAACGCCCGGCTGCTACATCAGCTTGCGGGCCAGCTGGTCGACACCGTGATCTCTGAGAAAGCCGGCATTTTTGGCCAAGATGACGTCATGCGGCAGGTGCAATCCTGGCAGCGGGATCCTCTTCTGCGCGACCTCCGGTCCATCTATCGCCGCGAGCAGATCACCAACCCGATTCGCCGAGAGTGGATTCTTGGCGCCGCGACCGCGCTAGAAGCAAGTTGACCCGAAGAGTAATCGGCCACGAAAGCCGCGAGCCGACCTTCTGCTGGCGATCCGGTGTGAACCCGTGAACGGCTTTGAGGCGAAAGGATGAACATGCGTAGCGCACAGGGAATGCGCGAGCCCTTGGCAATCGTGGGAATCGGGTGTCACTTTCCGGGCGGTGCTTACACGCCGCACAGCTATTGGAGTCTGCTGGCCAGTGAGACCGACGCCACGTGCACAGTCCCTGAGACACGATGGAACGCTGCGAAATACCACGACCCGAATCCCGCCAAAGTCGGCAAGATGGCGACCCGACGGGGCGGGTTCCTCAGCGAGATCGACCAATTTGACCCCCAGTTCTTCGGTATCTCGCCACGGGAGGCGAACTTAATCGATCCGCAGCAACGCCTCTTGTTGCGGACCACCTGGGAGGCGTTGGAAGACGGCGGGATTCCCGCGGACAGCCTCGCCGGGACTGACGTTGGTGTGTTCGTCGGAGGCTTCACCCTCGACTACCAACTTCTGCAGAATCAGGGGCGGGTCAGCCGCTATCGCTTCAAGAGCCATTCCGCCACCGGGATGATGATGACCATGCTGGCCAACCGGATCTCGTTCGCTTTCGATTTTCGCGGACCAAGCATGACGATCGACACGGCGTGCTCGAGCTCGCTCGTCGCGGTGCATCTTGCGGCGCTGAGCATCTGGAACGGCGAATGTGATTTGGCGTTGGCCGGTGGCGTCAACATCATGATCGGACCCAACACCGCTATCGCCGAGTCGAAGAGCGGATTTCTCAGCCCGGACGGGCGCTGCAAGGCTTTCGACGAATCCGCTGACGGTTACGCGCGAGGAGAAGGCGGCGCGGTCGTCGTCATCAAACCGCTGGAGCAGGCCCTCGGTGATGGCGACCAAATCTACGCCCAGATCCTCGGCACCGCGGTGTCACAAGATGGTCGCACCGACGGCATCACCGTTCCCAGCGCTCAGGCGCAAGAAGCCGCAATCGCCACAGCCTTGCGGAGAGCGGGCGTTCGGCCCGATGAAGTCGGATATGTGGAGGCACACGGCACCGGAACGCCCATCGGTGATCCCATCGAGGTCCGGGCGCTGGCCAATGTCCTCGCCGCCAACCGTCCGGCTTCGGATCCGCTGCTTGTCGGATCGGTCAAAACCAACATCGGCCATCTCGAGGCGGGCGCGGGGATAGCCGGACTGATCAAAGCAGCACTGGTGCTCAAACATGGCTACATTCCGGCTAATCTGCATCTGAGGAATCCGATTACCGCAGATAGCACGGGAATTGACATTCCCCGCGTCGGTCGGCCGTTTCCCGACAGCAAGCGGCGCGTCGCGGGCGTCAACTCGTTCGGCTTCGGCGGCACCAACGCCCACGTTGTGCTGAGTGAACCCCCCGTTGGGGCGGGAGGCAACAACGCGGATTGCTCTCAGCCGCTGCCGCTGGCCGTGTTGCCGATTTCGGCGCGCAGCGAAGAGGCCCTGGCAGCGACAGCCGAGCGATTGGCCGAGCATGTGAGCCTTCACCCCGACATCACACTGCTGGACCTTGGATACACCCTGAGCCGTCGGCGCTCGCACCTGAATCATCGTCGTGCAATTGTCGCGGGCGGCCTCGCCGAGGCGCGGGACCAACTTCGGGCGGTCGCTGAACACGGCTCGCTGGGCCGCACGCCATCGACCGCGCCCAAGTTGGCATTCGTCTGTACCGGGATGGGACCCCAGTGGTGGAAGATGTGCCGAGGATTGCTTGACGTCTATCCCGCTTTCACCGACAGCATCATGCGCAGTGACCGCGAGCTGTCCCGTTACACCGGTTGGTCGTTGATCGATGAACTTCGAACTGACGAAACCCGCTCTCGGATGGCGGAGACGAATGTAGCCCAACCCGCCAACTTCGCCGTTCAGATAGCGCTTGCTGAGCAGCTCAAGGAGTTCGGCGTCAGACCTGACGCCGTGGTTGGGCACAGCGCCGGCGAGGTGGCCGCCCATTATCTGGCCGATCTCCTGACCTTCGAACAAGCAATTCAAGTGATCTATCACCGAAGCCGCCTGCAGCAGCGCACCAGTGGATTGGGCCGGATGCTCGCCGTTGGGCTCAGCGCCCAAGCGCTCGCAGAATCGATCGACGACGGAACATTCGAGGACAGCCGGCGAATATCCCTCGCCGCGGTCAACGGCCCGTCATCCGTCACGGTCGCGGGCGATAGCGACGCGCTGGACGACATTGCCCGCCGACTGGACGAACTCAGGGTGTTCAACCGGTTCCTCACCGTCAAAGTCCCGTATCACACCCATTACATGGAAACAGTGCGAGATGAGCTCCACGCCGCGCTGGAGGGGCTGTCTTCCAACGCCGCGACGATCCCGCTGTACTCCACCGTGACCGGCGAACGACTGGATGGATACGCTGCCGGCGCCTCCTACTGGTGGCAAAACACCCGCGCCACAGTTCTTTTCGAACCCGCGATCAGCAGGATGCTCGATGACGGGTACACCCACTTCGTCGAGCTGGGACCGCATCCGGTGCTGGCGACGTCGATTGTCGAGATCGCGGCAGCCCAGAAGACGGACGTTGTCGTCTTGGCGGCCCAGCGCCGCGGCGATGACGATAGTCGGACGCTGATGAACTGCGTTGCGGCGCTGCACTGCAATGGTCACCCGGTGGGGTGGGACGCTCTGTATCCACGACAGGCGGCGCGGCTGCTGAGCCTTCCGTTGTACCCGTGGCAATCGAAGCGGTACTGGAACGAGACCCAGGAAGCTGCGGAGGACCTGCACTACCATCCGGTGCATCCGCTTCTCGGGCAATCGGTGAGTGCGGTGCACCCCACCTGGGAAGTCGAGTTGAGCACGGCGGCCGTGCCTTTCCTCGCGGATCACCAGGTCCAGGGAAGTGTTCTGGTGCCCGGGGCGGTATTTATCGAGATAGCCCTGGCCGCTGGAAAAGAAGCGTACGGGTCAGCAGACCACAGAGTAGACAACTTGACGCTGCGACGCGCCCTCATCCTCGACGACACCTGCGACCCCATTCTCAGGACGACCCTCAACCAGGACACCGGCGCGCTCGAATTCGCCGCATTCACAGCAACAGCCGGTGGGGACCTGAAGTGGACGATAACGGCAACCGCCGAACTCAGCACACTGCCTACGTCGCCTGACCGCGCCGAGACCCGCTGTGGCACGGAACAGGTCACCACGATCGACGGTGACGAGTTCTATGCCCGTACCCGAGCCGCCGGATTGAATTACGGTGATGCGTTCCGGACTGTCACCGGGGTCGCTGCAGGAACTGGGTGGGCGAGCGCCCGCGTCACCATCCCCGCGCAGCTCGACGACGAAATCGACTCGTATCGCTTCCATCCCGCTCTTATCGACGGCGCCTTCCAAACACTGCTCGGCGCACCTCTGTTTGGGAACGACCAACATGAAAGCCCTTACCTTCCCGTCCGAATCCGCCAATGCGCCATATATCGTCCGCCCGCGCAAAACATGACCGTCCACGTGCGTGTCGTATCGGCCGACGAAGACGAGATTCACAGCGACATCACGATCGCGAACGAAGACCGACAGCCGCTCGCTGTCATCAACGGCTTCGTCGTGCAATCCCTCAGTGCGTCATCTCGCATCTCGCCCGAGCGAGTCGACAAGGGGCTCTATGAAATTCAGTGGGTCGCGCATGCCGGCATCCAGCGAGATCAACACGAGGACGCGGTCGCGACCGACGGCACGTCGTGGCTCATTTTCATCGATTCCGCCGGTACCGGAACAGCGCTCGCGGAGGAGATGCGCCGAAGCGGCCAGCGCGTCCGAACGGTCGAGCATCGACCCGTCGATGCGCTGACAGAACTTGACGGCGGGTACGCCCTTGATCCGCAGCGCCCCGAGCAGCTGCAACAACTGCTTCACACGCACTTCGACAGGCACGGCGACCTCTCCGGCATCATCGACTGCTGGCCGTTAGACATCAGCCCGCTTCCAGACGGTGAATCACCTCGCCTCGGCGTCATCGAGCATGTCGGCCAAGACAGCCGGTCTCCGGACGAGGGTGTCGCTGAAACGAACGAACGCCTAGGCCTTTTCACCATCCTCCACTTGGCCAAGGCCCTCGCGGACAACGACACCGTTCAGCCACGCCTCTACCTGGTCACCGCTAACGCGCAACCGGTACTTCGAACCGAACCGCTTGCCGTCGAACAAGCGGCCATCTGGGGACTCGGTCGTGTGATGGGTCATCAGGAACTGGTCAAAAACTGGGGCGGACTTATCGACATCGACGACGGCGACCGCCCCGAGACAGTTGCCCGAATCTGCGAGCATCTTCTCGTCGATGAGACCGAGGACCAGCTCGCCATCCGCGGCGGTGCGACGCTCGTTCCGCGCTTTCGCCCGATCAGCAGCCTGACGAGGGCCTTCCCAACCAAGCTCACCCCCGACGCCACCTATGTTGTCACCGGCGGAGCAGGTGCCCTCGGTCGTACCGTAGCCACATACCTCGCCCAGCGGGGAGCGCGGCATATCACGTTGCTGGGCCGCAGCGAAATACCGCAAAGGATTCATTGGCCGTTCCTGCCCCGCGACCATCGGCATTACTCAACGGTCAACGCGATCCGACACATCGAGAGCCTCGGCGCTCGGGTCACGACGGCCAGCGTCGACATCACCGACCGGGGTCAAGTCGAGTCTTGGTTGAGTGAGCACATCCGAGACGGGGGCCATCCGGTTCGCGGAATCGTCCATGCCGCAGGGTCTGTCGACGATCGACTTCTCGTCAATATGACCGAAGCGCATTTCGCCACCGTGCTGGGTCCCAAGGTCACCGGTACCCTCGTGCTGCACAACGCTTTCAAAGGACACGAGCTGGAATTCTTCGTGATGTTCGGATCTGCAGGCTCGGTTATCGCATCACCGGGCCAAGGCAACTACGCCGCGGCCAACGCATTCCTCGATGCCTTTGCGCACTACCGACAGTCCGAAGGATTGCCGGCGCTCACCATCGGGTGGGGCCCCTGGTCGGTCGGCATGGTGGAAGAGCTCAACCTCGAAAGGGTCTACGCTCAGCGAGGAATCGAGCTGATCACGCCCGCGGCCGGCACCCAGATCCTCGATCGGCTGATCAACCAAAGAGCGCCAAACGTCATCGCCATCAGCGTCGACTGGACGCGCGCCCGCCGTGTCGGGCTTGTCGGACAATTGCCGTCCATGTTCTCTGAATTGGGAACAGATCAGGCTTCGCCCGCTGACACCGATTCCGAATCGTCCCTGCTCGATGCTCTCTCGGATTGCCCAGAAGCTGAGAGGCTCGACATGGTCAGGCGCCTCGTGCGGCAAATCGTGTCCGCGGTGTTCGAGGTCGGCATTACCGAAATCGCACCAGACGACGCACTCGACGATCTCGGGTTGGACTCAATGATGGCAATGGATTTCAGGACACGCATCAGCGCGACCTTCGCGATCGATCTACCGGTGCTGGAACTGCTCAGGGGGGTTAGCGTCAATTCGCTGGCCGATCGCATACTCGCCGAGCTCCAACCGAGCGAGGGCAACCCTCCCGATGAGCAGCGGCAGGCAGCCCCCACGTTCGAAGACGTGGATCGGCTGATCGAGCAGTTATCCGAGTCAGACCTGCGGGAAGTACTGGCCGATCTTCAACCCCGTTCCCCCGAACACGGTTCGGAAGGACCACAGTCGTGACTGGCGCACCAGCGAGTTCGCACCGCGCAGGTGCGCCGCATTCGGCGATAGCGGGCAGCCAGCCGGCTCGGGCGAAGCAAACGATGCGGCCAAAGCGATGACGACGGCCGATCGTTCGTCCGCCGTGCACGTTCGGGGGCTGTCGAAGGCCTACGGACAGTTGCAGGCGGTGCGTGATCTGAATCTCGATGTCGGCCATGGCGAGATTTTCGCGATCCTCGGGCCGAACGGTGCGGGTAAGTCGACGACCATCGAAATCCTTGAGGGGCACCGACACCGCGATAGTGGGCACGTGCGAGTTCTGGGTGAAGACCCCGGAACCGCGGGGCGTAGTTGGCGCGCCAAAGTCGGCGTAGTGTTACAAGAAGTCAGCGACTCCGGCATGCTGACGGTGTCCGAGACCGTGCGAATGTTCACCAAATGCTATGGGAAGGCGCGTGTTCCGGAGGAAACGCTTGAACTCGTGGGACTCGCTGCTGTTTCCGGCTCCAGAGTGAAAAATCTTTCCGGCGGGCAGCGGCGCAGGCTCGACGTTGCCCTCGGCATCATCGGCATGCCCGAACTGCTCTTCTTGGACGAGCCGACGACGGGGTTCGATCCAGACGCGAGACGCCGATTTTGGGACCTGATCAGGCTATTGGCCAGCGATGGCACAACCATCCTGTTGACCACCCACTACCTCGACGAGGCTGCCGCCTTGGCGGACCGCGTGGCGGTCCTCGCCGGCGGCAGGGTGGTGGCTCTCGACTCGCCGGACAGACTGACCGAACACGTGAATTCCGCCGCGACGGTCCGGTGGGTGGAGGGAGACCGGGTCCACGTGGAGGAGACGGATCATCCCACCGACCTGATCAGGCGGCGGTCCAAGGAGGGAGCAGAGTTGGTTCAGCTCACGGTCTCTCGTCCGACGCTCGAAGACGCTTATCTTCAGTTGGTCGGACTGGCGTGATGGGCATCGACCGCCTCGAAAGGGCCGCGCCCCCGAAACACGGCCTCTCGGCAGTAAAGTCGCCGCTCCCGTCGCCGCTGCGCATCGGGGCATCGCGAATCATGCCCGAGTTGAAGATGTTCTACCGCCGGCCGGAGCAACTGGTTCTGACATTCTCGATGCCGGCCGTGATCGGTATCCTCCTGGGCTCGATCTTCTCGATGAAACTGCCGCATAGCGATACGAGCACGGGCGCTGTGATCGCCGCGAGCATTCTCGCGTACGGGATTCTCTCGACTTCGTTCATCAACCTTGGCATCAGCATCGCTGCCGACCGTGAAAGCGGCGCGCTCAGAAGGCTTCGCGGGACCCCGGCGACCGCGACGTCGTACTTCATCGGAAAGATCTCTCTGGTTGCCGCCGCCAGCCTGGCCGAGGCGGTTGTACTGCTGTCGGTGGGTGTGCTGGTCTTCAAACTGCATCTACCGACAACTGGTTTCGGATGGTTCACGCTGGCGTGGGTGTTCATCCTGGGCATCGTCAGCTGCTCGTTACTGGGCATCTTCGTCAGCAATCTGGCGAGCAACGCGGTATCGGCCGCTGTGATCACGAACGGGCCGGCGGTAGCTCTGCAATTCGTCTCGGGCACATACGTTCCGCTGATGGCTTTGCCGGCATGGATGTTGACCCTCGGTTCGGTGTTCCCGGTCAAGTGGATGGCTCAAGGATTCCGCTCGGTGCTGTTACCACCGGACATGGCCGCATTCGAGCCGGCCGGCAGCTGGGAACACTGGATGACGTTTCTGATGCTGGCGGTATGGAGTGTCTTCGGACTCATCGCCTGCCTCACCGTTTTTCGTTGGTCGGACACAAGATAACGGGTTCTCACATGCTGCACTACTCCCGATAGGAAGCAACGATGCCTTCCCTACTCGCTATCACGTCTCACTTCTTCCTCCAGATCGCTTTCATACTGCTTACCTACCGTCTGTTGTGGCCACTCTTCCGCCGCTTGGGCCAGGTGCAGGTGGTGGCGATCATGGTGGCTGGATTCGTGCTCGGCCCTTCGGTTTTGGGCTGGATATGGCCGGCGGGGCAGCGGTGGTTGTTCCCCACCAAGCTGACCATCGGCGCGGAAACCTTCACCCACCCGAACCTCACGGCCATCTACGTCGTCGGCCAGCTCGGGCTGGTGCTCTACATGTTTCTCGTGGGCGCGTCTTTGAAGCTGGAAATTCTGAGCGCACATTTCAGGCAAGCGGGGGCCACTGCGGCCGCCGGCATCGGTGTTCCGTTGGTGCTCGGCGGCGTCACCGGATGGCTGATGGTCAGCTTTGGCGGCTACTTCACGGCCAAGGTGGCGCATTGGCAAGGGGGCCTGTTCGTCGCCTCCGCGGTGGCCATCACGGCATTCCCGATGTTGGCGTGGATTGTCTACGACTCCGGATTGCTCAACACCCGATTGGGGACAATGTCGCTGTCGTGCGCCGCTGTTGACGACGCTTGCTCGTGGATTCTGCTGGCGACGCTGGTCGCGACTTCCAAAGGAAGCCTGTCCGGAGCGGTTCTGGCGATCGGAGGCGGGTTGGCGTACCTGCTGTTCATGGTGTTCGTCGGCCGGCCGCTACTTGCCAGATTGGAGACCTGGACACCGCGGCGCAACGCGGTCGAGCGCACGGGCGGGTTGCCGATCGCGCATCTGTCCGTCGTCCTTCTCGTCGTGCTGACCGCGAGCTGGTTCACCGATCTGGTCGGAATCTATTCCGTCTTCGGCGCTTTCGTGGCCGGCGCGGTGATGCCGCGCGGTACGCTGCTCGATTCAATCCGAGACCGGTTCGAACCGCTGGTCGCATACCTGTTGATTCCGGCGTTCTTCATCTACTCGGGGCTCAACACTCAGCTCAGCCTGATCTTCGACGGATCCACGCTCCTGATGGCGATCGTCGTCCTGGTCGTGTCGTTCGCCGCGAAGTTCGCCGCCATCGGACTGACAGCGCGTTGGCAGGGCATGAGTTGGAACGAAGCCGGCGCGATGGGGGCTCTCGCGAACGCCCGCGGCCTGATGGAGCTGATTTTGATCAACATCGGGCTCGATGCGGGACTGGTCACCGGCAAGACCTACACCATCCTGGCGGTCATGACGATCATCACCACCTTCGTCGCGACGCCGCTGCAGCGGGTGTTCGAACGTCGGCTGAAAAGACTGGGATCCGTGTTCGGACCCGCGGGCGAAGAACCTTGCCCTGAAGCCGTTGGCGGAGCCGGGCGGCAATAACCACGTACGCCAGATTGGCCGAAGCGCTGATGCTGGACAACCAGGGCTAGAGCGAAACTCGCCCCCCGGATTGCGTATGTAGAACGGCGGTCTCGTCGCATACTGCATTTACACGCAGCCACTCGTCCGCAGGAGACGCCACCGTGAGCACGGAAGACACCGTGACCGAAGACGCCGGCAACACCAACCGTTACCACTTCGATCGCCACACCCCGGAGTACCGCGAGCGGTTCACCGCAATCACCGAGGACATGCACGCCAGGTGCCCGGTGGCGTGGACCGAAACCTACGGCGGGCATTGGGTGGCCGCGGGCAACCGGGCCGTCTTCGAGCTCGCTCGATGCCCGCACGTGTCTAACGACCATGACGTGACCGGCGAAGGCACCGGCTACAAGGGCATCACAATCCCCACGCTGCCGCAGGGCACCGGCGTCCGTGGCGGCATGCTCGAAATGGACGAGCCCCTGCATTCCGCCTACCGCGGCATCCTCAACCCCTACCTGTCGCCGGCGGCCGTCAAGCGCTGGAAACCATTTGTCGACGAGATCGTGCGGGCGAGCATCGACGAGAAGATCGAAGTCGGACGGATCGACTTCGTCGACGATCTCGCGAATGTCGTGCCCGCCGTCCTGACTCTGGCAATGATGGGCGTTCCGCTGAAGAAATGGCAGCTCTACTGCGAGCCGGCCCACGCCAACGTGTACACCCCCGCCGATTCCCGGGACGCCCCAAGGGTTTTGGAGCAGACGATGGCGATGGGGGCGGACCTGTTCAACCACCTTCTCGAGATCCGCGAGAACCCGCGCCCGGGCATAGTGGACGCATTGGCCAGACTGAAGATCGACGGCGAACCCGCCCCCGACGCCGAACTGCTCGGAATGCTCGGCTTGATCATCGGCGGGGGTTTCGACACGACGACGGCGCTGACCGCGCATGCCCTCGAATGGCTGGGCGAGAATTCCGAGCAGCGCGAACTGCTCAAGCGGGATTTAGCAACGCTGCTCGACTCGGCGACCGAGGAATTCCTGCGTTACTTCACGCCCGCGCCCGGCGATGGTCGCACCATCGCCGCCGACCTCGAACTCGCGGGCACGCGGTTCAAGGAGGGCGACCGCCTGTGGCTGTCCTGGGCGATGGCCAACCGCGACCCCGCGGTGTTCCCCGATCCGAATCGATTGGACCTGAGCCGAAAGAACAACCGGCACTTCAGCTTCGGGCTCGGCATCCACCGCTGCATCGGCTCCAACGTCGCGCGCGTCGTGTTCAAGTCGATGCTCACGGCGGTGCTCGATCGGATGCCCGACTATCGCTGCGACCCCGAGGGCACGGTGCACTATCCGACGATCGGCGTGATCCAGGGCATGCAGCACCTGCCGGCGATCTTCACCCCCGGCAAGCGGCTTGGCCCGGGGATCGACGAGACGCTGGAGAAGCTGCAGCGGGTCTGCGACGAGCAAGGAATCGCGCGGCCGATCACCGAATACACCGAGGCCGCCGTCATCGGCGACTAGACCGACAGGTCGCGGCGAAGCTTGGCGACATGGCCCGTCGCCTTCACGTTGTACTGCGCGACGGCGATCTTGCCCTTCTCGTCGACCACGAAGGTGGAGCGGATGACGCCGGTGACCTTCTTGCCGTACATCTGCTTCTCGCCGTAGGCGCCGTAGGCCGTCAGGACCTTGCGGTCGGGGTCGGACAGCAGCGGGAACGTCAGCTTCTCGGCGTCACGGAACTTGGCGAGCTTCTCCGGCTTGTCGGGGGAGATTCCGATGACCTCGAGGCCGGCGCCGTTGAGCTCGGCCAGGCTGTCGCGAAAGTCGCACGCCTGCTTGGTGCAGCCCGGCGTCGACGCGGCCGGGTAGAAGTACACGACGACACGACGCCCCTGGTAGTCGCCCAGCGACACCTTGTTGCCGTCGGCGTCGGGCAGGCTGAAGGTGGGCGCCTTATCACCCGGAGCAAGCCGCGTGGTCTCGGTCAAGGTCAGCACCTTTCTCTTCACCGGAGCGACGGGGTTACCGCCAGCTGATCTAGGGTAGTTCGGGCAGGTGTAGGAGCTGGATAGTGGGCGACTTGGAGGACACAGTGGCGGACCGGGACCCCGAAGCCATCAAGCAGGACATCGACGTCGCCCGTGACCAGCTGGCGGCCACCGTCGACTCGCTTGCCGAGCGGGCCAACCCCCGGCGCCTCGCCGACGACATCAAAATCCGGGTGATCGGATTCGTGCAGAAGCCGGTAGTGCTGGCCTCGCTTGCCGGCGTCGGGGCCCTCGTAGTGGTGGTGGCGGTACGCCGCGTCAGGAATCGGTGACGCGACCGGTCTGGACGTACACCGGAATGTCGTCGGCCCAGGGCTGGTTGGTGGCCATGTCGTCGACGTCGCAGTAGCCGCGTTCGAATTCACCCGTCGCCGCGTCCACCAGCCGGTACTCCTGCCGCTGTCGGTGGATGGGCTGGGCGTCCAGGATGACGACCCGCACCTCGCCGGGCTCGAACCCGCATCGTTGTTGCAGCGCGTCGATCAGGCACTCGTTGTGCATGTGCCCGTCGCCGAAATTCCAGCCGAGAACCATTGAGCACAGGACTTCGCCCTCGCACAGGTTGTAATCGTCCTCGTCGTAGTCGGCCATGGCCCGGTGCGCCAGGGTCAGCAGTGCGCGTCCGTGCGTGTTCATGCCCCGGAACGCCAGCGCGAGGTGCAGGGGGATCAGGGTTTCCTCTTTGCTGCCGTACAACCGCTCGAGCTGCAGGTGCTGCATCGGGCCCAGGGCGCGCGAGCCGACGCGGAACTTCTCGTCGGCCGACGGCCGCACGCACCACAGCGTGGTGTCCCAGTTGCCGGCGTAGTACCGCATGCCCGGCAGGAACGAGACCTTGCGCGGGTACAGGTTCCCGAGCGCGACGGTGCCGGCGATGACCGCGAACAGGACGGCGATCGGCAGCGGGTGGGCGACGTCCGACAGCCCCAGGCGCGCGTGCGCGACGAACAGCCACAGCACCCCGAAGATCATGAACACGTTCCACTCCAGCGGCACACCCATCGGGAAGGCCAGCAGGATGTTCAGGTGGAACACGATCATCACGAAGGCGGCGAGCGCCGTCGGCCACCCGCCGTGTGAGAAGAGCAGCACCAGCGGTACCAGACCCTCCACCGCGGTTGAGAAATGCGCGATGAAGCCCGCCAACGCGCTGGGCCGCAGGTCGTCTGGGTGATGCTTGAACATCGACCGCTTGAGCGCGCCGGACGGGATGAACGGATTGTTCGCCAGCATCGTCGAGATCACGAACGGGAAGTGCTTGTTGAGCTTGGAGGTGGCCGCGCCGAGCCAGATCACCATGAACACGACCTTGGCCCCGACGACGATGTCCGCGCCGGCGAACAGGAACGTCAGCGCCAGCGGCGCATACACCTCGCCACGGGCTGCCAGGAAGATGACCTTGTCGCGCAAGCTGAGCGCCGCCAGCACCCCAAGGATCGCGACGGTCTGCCACCGAGGCAGCACGCCGATCATTGTGTCCAGGGCCGGAATCGGCCCGCTGCCATCGGACAGCAGCGCGGACACGAGCAGCACCAGCAAAATGCCGTAGAGCAAAGCGTCGAACGGGGTGCGGTTGCTGCCGTTGGTCAACGGCACCCGAGCGGGCCAGGGTGGCAATCGGATGGTGCCGGGCCGCAGCCAGTACAGGATCGATCCCATCGGGGGGAAGTAGCGCCCGGCCAATGGCCCGAAGCAGCAGCCGAGACCGATGACTTCGAACAGCATCGTGTAGAGCACGGCCTTCTGGAACACGATCGGCTCCGACCACCACGCGCCGACCTGTGTGAAGCCGCCGATGCCGGAGGTCGACCACGCGAACAGCCAGCCGCCCAGGATGTACAGCGCGATCTTCACGCCGTACATCACGTGTATCACCAGTGGGGTGCCGAACCCGTGCTCGGCGATGTGGCGCGCCATCGGGACGATCCGTTCGGCGCGTGAGCGCGTGCTCCATTCGGTCATGTCGACGACCGGCAGGTTGGGCCGGATGAACCCCATTGCAGCTCCTTCGACGCAGCGTGTCCCACGGGGCCTATCGGCGCCGACGGCGCCAATCGGTGCCAGCAAAAAGTTACCTGCAAGAGCGGCTATTGCGGCGGGATACGACGGCAAATGGTGCGCCGAAAATGGTGACGCCTCGCGACAACGGGCGACCGGCTACTCCCAGCCCGGCGGGTCGTTTTCGGCCATGTAAGCCTCCCAGGCGGCGCGTCGCATGGCCCGGGTGTGCAGGTCCTGACAGATCGCTTGTGCCTCGGCGGCGGTGCCGCCCCTGCCCAGGTCGTGGTGCACAAAGCCGTCATCGACGCGCTCGGCGCGGAAGCCGCCCGTCGAGACCGCGTGGACTCGATACTCGCTGCGGTCGTCGATGCTGGCTTGGAAGTGGCCCTCATGCGGCTCGACCCACTTCAGCTCAGTCTTCACACGTCTCCTCTGAAATGGTCATCGGAGCGATGGTAGGACTCGCGGGCCATTGCCGGTGCGACGAAATTCGCTTGATCCATTCGCCGTATCGCAGTGACGAAGCATCAACTCTGATTAGCTGAAGCTGCGCATCGACCGCCATCGTGTCGCGGCCAGTTAAGTACCGGATGGAGGAGGCAGTCATGTTCCTGTCAGAAATTGATCCGCGACGGGTGCTGTTCAGCGCGGTCGGCGCCGGCGCGGTTACCGGCACACTGTTATGCGCTACTGCGGCGACCGCCGCAGCTGATCCCCCGCCACGGCCGCCCGACTGCACAGCTGCAAACGTGGCCAGTGTCGCGGCCGGTGTTGCGACGGCACTTTCGAGCTACCTGTTTCTGCACCCCGATGTGAACGATTTCTACACCGGCCTGCAGGATCAGCCCAAGGATCAGGTCCAGGGCGCTGTGCAGAATTACTTCAGCGCGAACCCGCAGGAGCAAGCCGACCTGGAGGGCATTCGTCAGCCGATGGTCGACATCAGGCAGCGCTGTCAGTGGACTCCATTGATTGGCCAGCCCGGCGTAACCCCGTGACCGGTAGGGCGCGGGTTCTGCTGACGAATTCGGGTCGACCGTGCGGTGCCAGAAATATAATGCTGCCCAGCTCATTCATTGGCCCATCGGGCCAAGTGGAGCTGGCGGTCACACAAAGGAGATCGCGATGAAATTGTCTGTGCGGTCCTGGACTGTCCTGGGGATAGCGGTGCTGGCTCTGACGGCGATTCCTGAGCTCTATGCCGTCGTGGAGCCCACCGGTGTGGCCCACGCCGACGTATGCGCAAGCGCCGGCAGGCGTGTTTCGGTGAGTGGGTGTACCAACGTTGCCGATACGGTCAACAGCTTTGCCCCACCGCCGGACGCCTACGCGCCGTTGCCGGGGGATTTTCCGCCCCCGCCGCCACCCCCACCCCCGGTAGGGGTCTGCGTGGGAGCCGGCCGGCGAATCCATGTGAGTGGGTGCTTCTAAGAGCGCAACTTCGCCGGCCGATGGTCCGCCGCTGTGGAGGGGTGGACCCCGGTGAATAGCTCTGATGTGCGCCGTCAGGGTTTCGAACCCCGGACCCGCTGATTAAGAGTCCAAACGGACGCTATCGCGGCGCTTGAAGCCACGTTTGGCGCGGCCGACTGCGATTGATCTCCTTCCACTGGTGTACGCGCCACCACCGCCGCAAGCGCCGCATGCCGTACGTCGCCGCGATCCCGTAACCGACCATGGCGAAGCAGATCAGCGCATAGCCCACTCGTTCGGGGAAGGGGCCGATCACGACCGCGGCAGCCCGGGACGCCATGCCTGCCAGATTGATTACGGCGGCTGCCAGGTATAGGTCGGCGACCCTGCGGGACCCGGGATCAGACCGAATGATCCACAGCGCCCACGCCAGGTTCCCGAGTATCCAGACCGCCATTGCGCAGAACACCAGCCAGTACCACGCGAGCCAGCCATGGGCTGGTTCCAGCGTCAGGTCGCGGACGTGGTGGTCAGGGGCGCCGGCGATGAATAGCCCAACCATCGTGGGGAATCCCAGGGCGGCCATTGGTTCCAGGCGTAGTCGAATGACCTGCCGCCGGTCGGGCACGTCCAGCCGCGCCATCATGACGTGCGTCAGGGTGACGAGGCCGGATAGATAAACAATGTGGCCTATCAGGTCTTCTAGGTTCCAAATGCCGGTCACGGAGTGCAACACATCGAACGTCGGTGTGGTCGCCGGCATGATGCACACGAGGCAGACAGCCAGGCAGGCCAGGTTGATCGTGGCCGCCGATTCCCACCGAAACTTCCAGGTCCGCCGACGAACCCACACTCCTGCGACGGTAGCTATCAACGCCGCTGCGATACATTCCCCCAGTGTCATGATCGGATCAGGATAGCGGTGGAATATCCCGCCTAGAGCGGGGTTTCGCTTTTTTCTGCTGCTCACCGCGGCCCCGTTCCGCTTCCGCCAGGGTGCGGGCCATCGTGAGCAGAGCGGACTTGCTGCGTTCGGAAAGGTCATCGACGCCTGGTGGCAGCAAGTCGACGAACCGCGACTGCCGGCGATGTACGTTGATACCGACGGTGCGGGCGCAAGCCAAGATCAAAACTTCGATGTCGCACGGCAGGGTTGCGGCCATCGCTTCCAGGGTGCGCGGTTCCGGGAATTCGTTTACCCGGTCGCCGTTGGCGAACTGGTTCCAGCGCTGCGCCTTGATGATGCCGGCCGAAGCGGCTTCAAGTTCTTTATAGGTCCGGTCGCCTTTCAGGGACCGGATTAGTTCAGGCAAGGTCAGATCGTCGCCTTGCCCCCCGCCGGCGGTCTGCATTTCCTAGTGTCTCTTTTTCGTTTGTGCCAGAAGAAAGTCTGGCGCTTGGCGTTGGATGCTCACTATACGCACTGTGGTGTCGCCTGCAAGAGACGAGTTAGCCACACCACAGTTTAACCAGCACAGGCCGCATGCAGCACGTTGCTGATTTGACGGTGCGTCGGCCGTGGCCCGCCTGGCCATTCAAATACGCGCGTACTACTTGACGTCGATGCGTTTACTAGGCGACACTCATCGCACAGTTTCAAATCGGCTGCCGCGCCGAGCGCTAACAAAGCCGAAAGCGACCCATGCCATCTGTAACGCACGTTCAGTCACGAAGCGTCGACCTACTTCGCACTATGGCCGGCATCAGGCCCGAAGCGATCACGGCGGTCCCGAGTCTGGCCCAGCGCAGCAACATTCACCATTCCTACTGTCCGGGAGGCCACCTGTGACGGCCGGCGCGCCCACCGTCGTATTCGTGTTAGGCATGTCCCGCTCCGGCACATCAGCCATGGCGCGCGTCGTCTCCCTGTGTGGCGCGGCGCTGCCGTCCGGGCTGATCGGTGGGATGCCGGCGAACCCGCTGGGTTTCTGGGAGCCACGTAGGACATGGAATCTCAACCGGGCCATCCTTCGCAGGCATGGCAGCGCGTGGGCCGATCCGACGCTGCGGCTGCAGGAGCGGCCGTTTACCGCGAAGCAGATGGCGCGCTATATCAGCAGGGCGCAAGCTTTCTTCGACACGCTGCCCGACGACCCGCTCGTCGTCATCAAGGACTTGCAGATCACGGCGTTGCCGGACATCTGGTTTGAGGCCGCACGACGGGCGGGGTATGACATCGCGGTGCTGATCGCCCTGCGTCACCCGCAGGAGGTGATCGACTCGCACCGGGTGATGATGAAGGAACGCCACGCCTCACCGGAGCTGATCGCGAGCAACTGGCTCAAATACACCCTGTTGGCCGAGCGGCAGACCCGCCATCTTCGGCGCGTGGTGGTGGATTACGGGAATCTTTTGAAGAATTGGCGCCGGGAAATGGAGCGCATCAGCGCGGCGTTGAACGTCGAATTCAGCCCCGATAGTGAGGCGATTGATGGCTATCTCCGCGAGGGCGAACGCCACCATTGTTACGAAGGACCGATGCCGCAGCCGTTCGGTATGGATTGGATGGCCACCACCTACCGGACACTGCACCGCGCGGCCAACGACGACCCTTGGTCGACCGACGACCTCGACCGGGTGTTCGGCGGCTACCGGGCCAGCGAACACACGTTTCGCATAGCAGTGGGCAGCTTCGAGCGGATGGAAAAAGGCAACCTACTGATGTCTCCGGTGCTGACGCGCATTGCGCTTGAGGGCATGGCGATTACGCATCGCCGACGCGGGGCATGGGCCTAGGCGATGGGTGATGATGATCGACAGCAGCCGCGCTACGGAATGCGTGAGCGCGTCATCCTGGCGATGGCCGGGGTGGTGATGGTGGCCGGATGCGTGGTCGCCCTTAAAGACCTTTTCTCTACCTAGCGCAACCTTATCGGCGGACGAAGCAAACGATGGCACACGACCACCCGCCTTTGCACTGGGTCGTGATCTTGAGGCTCGCTGCACAACTGCGGGACCAGCGGGACGACTACGAGTCCGCCGCGCGGGACCGACGCCCGAAGCGCATTGCCGAACGCATGGGAGTTCGTAGCGCCTTTACGCGCGGGCTGAACGTTACGGCGTCAGCGGCTGTCGCGACGGCCGTTCTCGCTACATCGCGTCGGCTACACCAGGCGGTGAGACACGTGACCAGACGTGCCTCACTCCGCAGGTGGTGCGATGTGCGCCGTCAGGGTTTCGAACCCCGGACCCGCTGATTAAGAGTCAGCTGCTCTACCAACTGAGCTAACGGCGCTTGTGGTCGGTCGAGACCGCGTAGGCGACAATAACAGGCGTTGCGCTACGGAGTGAAATCCCGACCTCGTTCCAGGATAGCGGCCCGGCGGCGAGCAAGTCGGTAGACGTCCGAGGTCGCCCTGGTCGGCCAGCGCCGGGCCGCCGCCGACTTTTGGCACGCCATCCCTTGTGCTGGTGAAGAATGCTGTCGCGCAACGAGATCGGCCTACAGCACCGTGCCGGTGTACGGTGACCGGTCGGTGCTGAAGGCAGCGTCCAGCGCACCCAACGCTCCTTGGCGCACCTCGGTGATGCGGTTGGCGCGGGCAAGCTGGGCCGCCCGGTGTGCCCCCATGTAGATGGTGGCTAGGTCGGCCAGACCGATCTTGATGTCCGGTGGGCCCTCGTGGGGGGTGCATTTCCCGATGCCGTCGCGGGTCTGCAGCTGAAAGGTCCCTCCCGCAAGGTCGAGCGGGTCCGTGACTTCCAGCACGATGTCGGCATCGGCGGCATAGCTGCGCGCGCCGAGCGTTTCGGGAATGTCGTTGATGCGCACCCACAGAAAGTCGCTCACGCCTTTGGTTTCAGCGGCGCGTTGGTCGACGAGTTTGAGCGGTAGCGGATCGTCAGGAGCTACGTCGATTTCGATGCGATAGAACATCTCCAATACCAGGAGCGTCTGCAGCAGCTCGGTGTGCGCTTCGTCGGTGATGGGGCAGAAGTCTTCGACGACCACGGTGCCAAGCGGCGGACGGAACGCATGCTGCTGCGAGCCGACCACCCGGTAAGTCAAGAAACCGTCCGGATGGATCGTGTAGTGCAGCGCAGATCCGTTGCCGCGCTGGGTTGCTCGGTCGTCCAGGTAGTCGGCCCACCACTCGTCGTCGCGCGAGATCGCGCCAGTGGTTGCGGCACACCACCTTTCGTAGAGTTCGGGCAGCTGCCGCCGCGCCTCGGCGGTGTTGACCTCGCGCGCCCGAATCTGGCCCGGCGCGGCGCGCAACTTCGCAAAGCGGCGGTCAATGGAGTAGGTGTGGCTGTAGCTCGACACCCCGGCGCCGAAGCCGTCGTACATCGCTGTCTGCGTCGGAACGCCGCAAACGATGGGATAACCGCGCTCCAACAGTATTCCGAGTCCCTGGGCGCTGAGCTGCGCCCAAAGACCCTTGCCCTGATGCGTTGACGCAACGGCGATCATCGTCAGCCAAGCGACCCGCAACTGGGCGCCGCCCGGTGCGGTGAGCCGCGAGGGGTAGATGATGGACGTTCCGACCAGATTCGGATGCTCCGGATCGCAGACATCCTCGGCGATCAAAATGTTGTCGAGGCTGACTCGACGTCTCCACGCCTCGAGGTCTTCTGGGCCCACCGGATCGCCGAAAGTCCTGGCCTGATTCTCGAAAACCGCCTGCCAGTCCGCTTCGGTGGGATGCCGGATATTGATGCCGTCGTCCTTGTCGTCCATCGCACATCCAATCTGCTTGTAGCCCAGGCAAACCGGCACTGCGCACGCCGAATCCAGGTACCAAGTGTGCTTTTAGATTCGATACCCGAGCGCCAGCAGGTCAAACCTCGATCCCGGAGATCGCCGACGACGCGCCGCAAGGACACCGATGTGAGCAATTCCATACTCGGCGGGTCAACCCGCGCGGTTTGGGGTAGGCGATACGCCATGCTGCAAGTGATCACCCGGCTTGCGATCGCCGCGCCGCGCCGCATCATCGCGATCGCCGTGTTGGTGCTGCTGGGGGCCGCGATTTTCGGGCTGCCGGTGGTCAACAGCCTGTCCGGCGGTGGTTTCCAGGACCCCACGTCGGAGTCTTCCCGGGCGAGCGACACCCTTCGCGACAAGTTCAACCAGACCGATCAGCAGATGCTGATCGTGCTGACTGCGCCGACCGGCGCCCGCGGTGCTCAGGCGCGCCAGGCCGGTACCGACATCGTCGACCAGCTAAAACGTTCGCCATGGGTGCTCAACGTGTCGTCAGCATGGACGTCGCCGCCCGCGGCCGCGGCCCAGCTGGTCAGCAAGGACGACAAGTCCGGAATGATCGTGGCCGGCCTCAGGGGCGGGGAAAACGACGCGCAGAAATACGCCCGTGCGCTGACGAAGGACCTGGTGCATGACCGCGACGGCGTCACGGTGCGCGCCGGCGGCATGGCCGTGGCGTACGCGCAGATCAACGACCAGAACCAGCGCGACCTGCTGTTGATGGAGTCCATCGCGATTCCGTTGAGTTTCGCAGTGCTGGTGTGGGTGCTCGGCGGAGTCGTGGCCGCTGCGATGCCGATCGTCTTGGGCGCATTGGCCATCGTCTGCACAATGTCGGTGCTGCGGCTGATCAGCTTCGCCACCGATGTGTCGACCTACGCCTTGGACCTGAGCATCGCGATGGGCCTCGCCCTGGCCATCGATTACAACCTGCTGATCATCACCCGCTACCGCGAGGAGCTGGCGCGCACCGAGGGCCGCGACCGGAACCAGGAGCTGATGCGGACGATGGCCCGCCACGACGCGCTGATGCGGACCATGGCGACCGCGGGCAGGACGGTGCTGTTCTCCGCCACCACGGTGGGGCTGTCGATGGCGGTGATGGCGCTGTTCCCGATGTATTTCCTGAAGTCTTCCGCCTACACCATCGTGGCCACCGCGGCCATCGTCGCGATTGCGACCGTGGTCGTCACCCCGGCCGCCATAGTGTTGCTGGGGCCCCGATTGGACACGATGGATGCTCGCAGAGTGATGCACCGAATTCTGCACGGGCAGCGGCCCTTTCGTGACCACGCGCACAAGCCGCTGGTGGCGCAGTTCTGGTACCGCTCGACCAAGTTCGTGCTGCGCCGCGCGATGCCGGTCGGCCTGAGCGTCGTCGCGCTGCTGCTTTTGCTTGGGGTGCCGTTCCTGGGCGTGAAGTGGGGCTTTCCCGACGAACGCGTGCTTCCGCGATCGGCGTCGGCGCGCCAGGTCGCCGACATGCTGGACGACGATTTCGCCAACGGGTTGGGGACCTCGGTGTCCGTCGTCGTCCCCGACGCTCACGGCGTGACGCCCGGCGACCTGCAGCACTACGCCGCCCGGCTGTCCCGGGTGCCGGGGGTATCCGCGGTCACCGCACCGGCGGGGACGTTCGTGGCCGGAAATCCGGCGGGGCCGCCCGCCGCCCCCACGGGCATGGCCGACGGCAGCGCATTTCTCACGGTGAAAACCACCGCGCCGCTCTACTCGCGCGCCTCGAACACCCAACTCGACCGACTGCATCAGGTCGCCGGGCCGGCGGGACGGTCGGTCGAGATGACCGGACTGGCGCAGATCAACCGCGACAGCGTCGAAGCGATCACCAAGCGACTGCCGCTGGTGTTCGGACTGATCGCGCTCATCACCTTCGCGCTGCTGTTCCTGCTCACCGGCAGCGCGGTGCTGCCGCTGCAGGCAATGGTGTGCAACGTGCTCTCACTAACGGCGGCATTCGGGGCGATGGTGTGGATCTTCCAGGACGGCCACCTGGGCGCCCTAGGCACCACGCCCAACGGGACACTAAACGCCAACATCCCAGTCTTGTTGTTCTGCATCGCTTTCGGGCTGGCCATGGACTACGAGGTGTTCCTGGTCTCGCGCATCCACGAGTACTGGCTGGCATCGCAAGCCTCGCGCAGAACGCCACCGACCGCGGCCGAAGCGCGCGCCGCCACCGACGAGAGCACCACGCTGGGCATCGCCGGCATCGGCCGGGTGGTCACCACCGCCGCGGTGGTGATGTCGATTTCCTTCGCCGCGTTGATCCCCGCGCATGTCTCGTTCATGCGAATGCTGGGCCTGGGACTCACGCTCGGTGTGCTCGTCGACGCCACCCTGGTGCGAATGGTCTTGGTGCCGGCCTTCATTCACCTGCTTGGCCGATGGACGTGGTGGGCTCCCCAGTGGTCGGCGTTGTTGCGGAACCGGTCCGCGACCGGCGAGGGCGAGGCCGTTGCGGTGGGCCGGGGCCGCTGGGCCGCCGATGCGCGCAGGGAGCCCGTGGCCAGCAGGTGGACTGCCGGAGCCGCGTCCGATCGTGGCTGATAAGCAAGATGCTCTGTGAGGGAAGGACTTTCGCATCACTAGTGCCTGAGTTGCCGGATATCGACGGAGATATTTATGACCCAATGGCATATCGCCGCACTGTTGGCGCTGAGTTCTGCGCTTTGCGTGGCGATCGGCGACGTCTTCCAGCAGCGCGCCGCGCACTGCATCGCCGACCGGGCGATCGGCTCGGTCGAATTGTTCGCCGGCCTGCTTCGAAATCAACGATGGTGGTGGGGCGCACTGCTTCTCGTGGCGAGCATCGCGCTACAGGCCGCGGCGCTCGGTGAGGGCTCGGTGCTGTTGGTGCAGGCGCTGCTGATGTCTTCGGTGCTGTTCGCGCTGCCCATCAACGCCAGGTTCCTGCACCGCAACGTGACCGCAGGCGAGTGGGTATGGGCCGCGTTGCTGACCACGGCGGTGATCGTGGTCGTGATCGTGGGCAACCCGCAGGCCGGGCATCCGGGCGCCTCCCTGCGAACCTGGACTGCGGTTGCCGCTGTCCTCGCCCCGCTGTTGATCGGCTGCATCGTGGCCGGCCGAACATGGGGTGGCGCCGCGGCGGCGGCGCTGTTCGCCTTCGCGTCGGGGTCGTTGTGGGGCGTCTTCGCGGTGCTCGCCAAAGAAGTGGTCGCCCGGCTCGGCGAGGGAGCGGCCGCGGTGACCCGGACCCCCGAGCTGTATGCCTGCATACTGGTCGCGCTGGGTGGCGTGGCGTGGAGTCAGTCGGCGTTTCGGGCCGGTCCGTTGACCGCGTCGATGCCGACCCTGCAGATGTCGCAGCCGGTGGTGGCGGCGGTGCTCGGCGTCGTCGTCCTCGGCGAGACGCTGAACACCGGTCGCGCCGGGGCGATCGCCCTGGTGGCGGCGGCGCTGGTGATGACGGTGGCCATCGTCAGACTCGCGCGCGTCGAGGCCGTCAACACCCGCGACATGGTCGACGAGCAGCGGCACGACGAGGTCGGCTCGCCGGCGTAGAACGGGCCCCGGCGGGCTCTGGACCACGCCTGAATGACGAATTCATTGCGGTGGTGACACCGATCGGCCGCCCGGGCTCGCATCCGCGGGGGGGTGTCGGCAAAAGCCATTAGAATGCCTGCAGCTACCTGACTGGTCAGCGGTGACCAACTGGAGAATTACATGGAAGGTCACTGGATGACGCGTTTGCGGAGGCGACGATCGTGGCTGGTGGTTGCGATTGTTCCGATTGCCGTGTTCAGCGGCGCGTGTACCGGCGACCACGCGGCGGTACCGGCGAAAGTCATCTTCGACAAGGGCACGCCACTGGCCGACCTGCTGGTGCCGAAGCTCACCGCCTCGGTGACCGACGGCGCCGTCGGTGTGACGGTGGATGCGCCGGTGACGGTGACCGTCGCCGACGGCGTGCTCGCCTCGGTCACCATGGTCAACGAGAACGGTAGGTCGATCAATGGGCAGTTGAGCCCCGACGGCCTGCGTTGGTCGACCACAGAGCCGCTCGGCTACAACAGGCGCTACACGCTGAATGCGAAGGCCACCGGCCTGGGCGGCGCGGCCAACAAGCAGATGACGTTCGAGACCAGCTCACCGGCGCACCTGACCATGCCCTACGTCAGTCCGGCCGATGGTGACGTGGTGGGCATCGGTGAGCCGGTGGCGATCCGCTTCGACGAGAACATCGCGAACCGCGCGGCGGCCCAGAAGGCCATCAAGATCACCACCAATCCTGCGGTGGAGGGCGCGTTCTATTGGCTGAACAACCGCGAAGTTCGTTGGCGTCCGGAGCGTTTCTGGAAGTCGGGGACAACCATCGACGTGGCCGTCAACACCTACGGGGTCGACCTGGGCGACGGGATGTTCGGCGAGGACAACGTCAAGTCGCACTTCACCATCGGTGACGAGGTGATCTCGACGGCCGACGACACCACGAAGACGGTGACCGTGCGGGTCAACGGTGATGTCGTCAAGACCATGCCGACGTCAATGGGCAAGGACAGCACCCCAACGGCTAACGGCATCTACATCATTGGTGGGCGGTTCAAGCACATCATCATGGATTCCTCGACATATGGCGTTCCGGTCAACTCGCCCAACGGATATCGCACCGAGGTCGACTGGGCCACCCAGATGTCCTACAGCGGCGTCTTCGTGCACTCGGCGCCGTGGTCGGTGGGCGCCCAAGGCCACACCAACACCAGCCACGGATGCCTCAACGTGAGTCCGAGCAACGCCGAGTGGTTCTACGACCACAGCAAGAGCGGCGACATCGTCGAGGTAGTGCATACGGTGGGGTCGACGCTGCCGGGGATCGAGGGCCTGGGCGACTGGAACATCCCCTGGGCGCAGTGGAAAGCGGGCAACGCCAACACCTGACGAAGCGGTCGGTTCTCGCGACTCCGGGTCAAAAAAGGTCAGGGAGCGGCAACGCTCCCTGACCTGTGGGGTGAGTGACGGGACTCGAACCCGCGACATTCAGGATCACAACCTGACGCTCTACCAACTGAACTACACCCACCACGGCCGCCAGCCGACCTTCACGCGATGACGGTCAACGAGCGGCGACGTCGATACTAACCGGTCGGCGGCGCGCTGGCCGAATCGCTTGGCCCCGGTGCGTCTTTTCCGTCGCCAAGGGCGGCGACCACCGCCTCGATTTCGCTGGTAGACGGCCCCGGCGGCGAGACGAATGCGGTCTGCCGGTAGAACTGCAGCTCGCGAATGGACTCGTGGATGTCCGCCAGCGCGCGGTGGGCCAGCCCCTTGACCGGCTGGCCGAAGTAAATGCGCGGATACCAGCGCCGGCAGAGTTCTTTGATCGAGCTCACATCGATCATGCGGTAGTGCAGGAACGAATCCAGGGCGGGCATGTCGCGCACGATGAAGGCGCGGTCGGTGGCGATGGAGTTGCCGGCCAGCGGCGCCGTCTTGGGTTGTTTGACGTGTTCGCCGATGTAATCCAGAACCATCGCCTCCGCGGTCGCCAGGTCGACCGTGGACGCCCGCACCTGGTCGGTCAGCCCGGAGCGCGAGTGCATTTCGGTGACCACCTCGCCCATCGCCGCGAGCGCGGCGTCGTCGGCATGGATCACTACGTCGACCCCGTCGCCGAGAACGTTCAAATCGGCGTCGGTCACCAGTGCCGCGATCTCAATGAGCTTGTCCGAACCCAGATCAAGCCCGGTCATCTCGCAGTCGATCCACACCAATTCGTCTCGCACAGCGCTCAGACTAGTGGCGATCGCAAGTGCGGCGAAGCCGGACGCGGCGGGTCGCCACCATCGGACCAGGCCCAGGTGACGCGCGCGCCGGACCTCGCCCCCGGAGAAGGTGGGGAAGTAGGGTGGAGCGTTGTCGAACTGCACGCCGAATCGTCGGGGAAGAGAGGCGCAGCACGATGAGCACCGATTCAGCGGCCACGGCCGCGACGCGGATCGCCGATGGATACGCCGTCGACGGCCAGGCGCTGGAATTGGGCACCGTCGTCATCGACGGCGCGGCCGATCCGGCGGCCCAGATTCGCATTCCGCTGGCCACCATCAACAGGCACGGCCTGGTGGCGGGGGCGACCGGAACCGGTAAGACCAAGACGCTGCAATTGATCGCCGAGCAGCTTAGCGCCGCGGGCGTCCCCGTGCTGATGGCCGATGTGAAGGGCGACCTGTCCGGGCTGGCCAGGCCCGGCGAAGGTAACGACAAGACCGCCGCGCGGGCCGAAGACACCGGCGACAACTGGCAGCCGACGGGGTTTCCGGCCGAGTTCTTGTCGCTGGGCACCAAGGGAATCGGCGTGCCGATCCGGGCGACCGTCGACAGCTTCGGCCCCGTTCTGCTGTCAAAAGTGCTGGGGCTCAACGCTACTCAAGAATCGACGCTGGGGTTGATCTTCCACTGGGCGAAGGACCAAAACCGTCCGCTGGTCACCACTGACCATCTACGCGGCGCCATCGGCTACCTGACCAGCGACGAGGGCAAGGAAGCCCTGAAATCGCTGGGCGGCGTGTCGGCGACGACGGCGGGCGTGATCCTGCGCGCGCTGGTGAACCTCGATGCCGAAGGCGGGGACACCTTTTTCGGCGAGCCCAAGCTCGACCCGAACGATCTGCTGCGCGTCAATGAGCAAGGCCAGGGCATCATCTCGCTGCTGGAGTTCACGGGTCAGTCGGTGCGTCCGGTCATCTTCTCCACCTTCCTGATGTGGTTGCTCGCCGACCTGTACAGCCAGCTACCCGAGGTCGGCGATGTGGACAAGCCGAAGCTGGTGTTCTTCTTCGACGAGGCGCACTTGTTGTTCGCCGACGCGTCGAAGGCCTTCCTCGAGCAGGTCGAGCAGACCGTGAAGCTGATCCGCTCCAAAGGCGTCGGGGTGTTCTTCTGCACCCAACTCCCCACGGACATCCCCAACGACATCCTGTCCCAGCTGGGCGCGCGAGTTCAGCACGCGTTGCGGGCGTTCACACCCGACGACCAGAAGGCGCTGAGCAAGACCGTCCGCACCTACCCGAAAACCGATGTCTACGACCTGGAGTCGGCGCTGACGTCGCTGGGAATCGGGGAGGCGGTGGTGACCGTGTTATCCGAGAAGGGCGCACCGACGCCGGTCGCGTGGACCCGCATGCGGGTACCGCGCTCGCTCATGGCGTCGATCGGCAACGACGCGATCGTGGCCGCGGCGAAAAACAGTCCGCTGCAGGCGAAGTACGGTCAGACGCTCTCCCAGCCCGCGCAGCCCCCGTCCGCCCCGCCGGATCCGCAAGCCCCGCCCGCGCCGCAGCCGCCGCAAACCCGGTCCGAATACCCGCCGGTCCCGCCCAACGAGCCGGTTCCGCCGATGCCGGAGCCGGCGGAGCCGAAGGGCGCAAAAGGGCCGTCGATGTGGGAGGAAGTTCTGCAGAACCCCACCGTTAAAAGCGGCATCAACACCGCGATACGCGAAGCGGTGAAAGGCATCTTCGGTTCCGGACGCCGCCGGAAATAGCGCCTACCCGCCGCCGAGCTTCTTGTAGAACGCGCCCACGATCGGCGCCACGATGGCGCGCGGACCGTACCCGCTGGCCACCGACATGGCCTTCGACGTCAGGCCGGGAACGACGCGCATCTTGTTGCGCGCCAACGCATCCAGAGACACCCGCGCGGTGTGTTCGGTCGAGATCCACAGGAAATCCGGCACCAGCCGCTCGACGATCGAGGCCTCGGCGTCGTCGGGCAGGTCGGTGCGCACGGGGCCCGGCGCCAGCAGCGTCACATTGACGCCGGACCCGCGCAGCTCGCCGCGCAGCGATTCGCTGAAGGTGTTCGCGAAGGCCTTGCTGGCCGCATAGGTCGCGTTGTAGGGGATCGGCGAATTGCCCGCCGCCGAACCGGAAATCAGGATGCCGCCGGACCCACGCTCGACCATCCCCGGCAGCACCGCCAACGTAAGGTCATGCACCCCAAGGACATTCAGCTGCAACTGGGCCTTTTCACCGGCCGGATCGAGCGTGGCAACCGGGCCGAAGGTCGCGGTGCCCGCGTTGGCGCACAGGATCGAGATGGGCCGGGCTGCCAGCTCGTCGCACAGCTTCGCGCGTTCGCCCGGATCGGCGAGGTCGGCGGGGCGCACGTCGACGGTGACGCCGTA
Organism: Actinomycetota bacterium; assembly: GCA_036338755.1. Classification (GTDB taxonomy): domain Bacteria; phylum Actinomycetota; class Actinomycetes; order Mycobacteriales; family Mycobacteriaceae; genus Mycobacterium. The sequence continues at coordinate 91,030 of JAYZBN010000041.1, forward strand.
TTTGCCGGTGAGGCGAGCGGCCAGGGCCGTGAGCAGGTCTTCGCGGCGCGCGGTGACGATCAGGCTGTGTCCGCGCGCGGCGAGTTCGCTGGCGAGCGCTTCACCGATGTTCTGCGAAGCTCCGGTGACAACGGCGCGCGCCTCGGGGCTTGGGGCGGGTAGCGGCATGCCGCCAATCGTAGACAGCGGTCCGAACGCGGCCCGCAGGCGATCGCGCGCGCCGATAGAGTGCCGGGCATGAGCCAGCCGGAGCCGCGGCCCGCCACCGCCGCGCGATCGCGCGTCGTGGCGTGGGCGCTCTGGGACTCCGGCTCGACCGGCCTGAACGCGATCGTGGCGACGTTCGTCTTCTCCGTCTACCTGACCAGCAGCGTGGGGGTGGGGATATCCGGCTCCACCACGCCGGCGAGCTGGCTGGGCCGCGCGGCGGCCATCGCGGGGCTGACCGTCGCGGTGCTCGCGCCCGCCGTCGGCGTGTGGGTGGAGTCCGCGCATCGCAGGCGGGTGGCGTTGAGCGTGCTGACGGCCGCGGCGGTGACGCTGACCTGCCTGATGTTCTTCATCCGCGAGCGCCCCGGCTACCTGTGGGCGGGCCTGGCGCTCCTCGGGGCGACGGCGGCCTGCGGCGATCTGGCCAGCGTCCCCTACAACGCCATGTTGCGTCAGCTCTCGACGCCGCAGACGGCCGGGCGGATATCCGGATTCGGCTGGGCGGCGGGGTATGTCGGCAGCGTTGTGCTCCTGCTGGTGATCTACACCGGCTTCATCTCCGGATCCGGCAAAGGGCCCGGCGCGACGCGCGGCCTGCTGCGAGTTCCCCTGCGGGACGGGCTCTATGTCCGTGAGGCGATGGTGGTTGCCGCGATCTGGTTCGCGGTGCTGGCGCTGCCCTTGCTGTTCGTCGCGCACCGGCTGACCGAGTCGTCGGAGCACCACCAGTCGACGAGCATGCTCGGCGGCTATCGCAGGTTGTGGACCGAGGTCGCCGCGGAATGGCGGCGCGACCGCAACCTGGTCTACTTCCTGTTCGCCAGCGCGCTCTTCCGGGACGGGCTGGCGGCGATCTTCGCGTTCGGCGCGGTGCTCGGCGTGAACGTGTACGGCATTTCGCAGGCCAACGTGCTGATCTTCGGGGTGGCGGCCAGTGTGATCGCCGCGGTGGGCGCGGTGCTGGGCGGGTTCGTCGACCACCGCGTCGGTTCAAAGCCCGTGATCGTGGCGTCACTGTTCGCGATCATCGTCCTGGGACTGACCTTGATGGCGCTGTCCGGGCCGGTGGCCTTCTGGGTGTGCGGGCTGGTGCTGTGCATGTTCATCGGGCCGTCGCAGTCGTCGTCGCGCGCTTTGCTGCTGCACATGGCCAAGCACGGCAGCGAAGGGGTGGCGTTCGGGCTCTACACCATGACCGGGCGGGCGGTGGCGTTCGTGGCGCCGTGGCTGTTCTCGCTATTCGTCGACGCCTTCGGTGCCGTGCGGGCCGGCCTGGGCGGAATTCTGCTGGTGCTGCTCGCCGGACTGCTGGCGATGCTGGCCGTCCGGGTTCCGCTGCGCGGCCCCGCCGTCGCCGAACCCGCGGCCGAGCCGTCGTAACCCGTTGGTGTAGCGCTTAGCCGCGGGCGTCGCAGACTGTCAGACCGCCGCCCACGCGCTTGCTGATCTGAACCCCGTCGATAGTGAGCGTGCACGTCACGCTGTGGCCGATGTTGACGATCGTGACGTTGGCCGGGTGGGTCGCCGATTTCGACAGGCTGACCTCCTTGCTCCACGGCAGCGCGACGTTGAATTCGGTCTGGATGAGGCCGCCGGTATCGATGTACATGATGCTGATCGCGCGCCCCTCACCCGAGACTGTGTAGACGACGTCTTGCATCGCCGCCGGCCCGGTGGTCTCGGGCGGCGACTCGGGGCCGCTGGTCGGCGGTATCGGGGCCGGAATGAGCGACGGCGTCTGGTGCGTCGAGGTCGTCGGGGTCTCCGTGCTCGGCTCCGGCATCGCCGGCAACGGCGGGACGGCGGTCTGGGTCTTGATCGCGTCGTTCGCCAGTACCAACGCAATCACCAAGGCGACGACCAGCAGCACCGCCGCGCCGGCGCCGATCCACAACCATCGCGACGACCTCGGGCCGCCCGGCGGCGGGGGAGCCATGCCCGTCGGCATGTCGGCCGACGGAGGAACCTCTTGCTGCCAGTACGCCGGCAGCGGCCTGGTCGGGTTCGTCTCGTTCGGGGTGGCTGCCCAGGGCGGCGTCGTCCCACCGTAGCTCTGCGCGTACGGCGTCTGGTCGGCGTAAGCGGGATCAGCGGAGGGCGAATACCTCGGCTGCTGTGGCCCCGGCTGCGATGTGGGAAACCGCTCGGTGGGACGTGAATCGTTCATGTCCACCTCATGGCTTGCAGGGTACCTGGACGCGGTTGTCAACGGGCTGAGCCAGCCTACGACGGACGCTCAGGGGCACTGATTTCCGGCGGTGAGCGCGGCGACCGTCATCGCCCGCATGACGGTGCGCGACCTCGCGGCGCGGCCGGATTTGCCGCGCAAAGTATCGGCGGGCTTGACGCTGTGCGGTGTCGAATTCAGCAGGCCGAACACGGCGTGCGCGGTCAGCCGGGCATCGGCCTCGGCCAGCTCGGGATTCAGCTCGCGCAGCACCCCCACCCAGACCTCGACGTATTGACGCTGGGCTTTGCGCACCTGCTTTTCGGCGGCCTCGGGCAAGTACGCGAGGTCGCGATCCTGAATGCGAATGAGGTCGGGTTCGTTGAACACGAAGTCCAGGTGGAAGTCGATCAGCCCGTCCAGTGCGGCGGCCGCGTCGGTGCTGTCGGTCTGCACCTGCCGGGCGCCGGCGAGCAACCGGGTGCTGATGCCCACCAGCAGCTCGACCAGCAGCGACTCCTTATTCGGGAAGTGGCGATAGATGGCCGGACCGCTCACCCCGGCCGCCGCGCCGATGTCTTCGAGCCGCACCGCGAGGAAACCGCGCTCGGCGAACAGCCGTTCGGCGGCGGACAGCAGTTGCAGGCGACGGTCGGACTTCAACTGGCTGCGGCGATTTGGGGCGTCGACGGGACCGGCCCGCCCCTCGGAGGAGGACGCTGTCATGACGGACCTCCGCTTGGTCAATTGGCCCTAACGTAGCACGAGTTATTCGCGATTAACTCGCGGCTTTCGCCAAGCGTGGTCCTGCCTGGACCGGCGACAGCGGGAATGGTATTCTCACTCCTTGAGTTAATCGGCATTAACTCAAACTCCGATCGCACGACGGCAAGGAGGCTGCTGCGGCGATGGACAACGTGGTGACCTCGCCCGTCAAGGCCGAGGCGTCGTTCTCCGGTGGGCACCGCCGGCTGGTGGGGGAATTGAACGCCAAGCTGGCGGCGGCGGCGTTGGGCGGAAACGAGCGCGCCCGGGAGCGTCACGTCAGCCGCGGCAAGTTGCTTCCCCGCGAACGGGTCGATCGCCTGCTCGACCCGGGCAGCCCGTTTTTGGAGCTCTCGCCGCTGGCCGCGGACGGCATGTACGGCGACGAGTCGCCTGGGGCCGGGATCATCACGGGCATCGGACGCGTTTCGGACCGCGAGTGCGTGATCGTCGCCAACGACGCGACGGTCAAGGGCGGCACCTACTACCCGATGACGGTCAAAAAACATCTGCGCGCCCAAGAGGTGGCGCTGCAGAATCGACTGCCGTGCATCTACCTGGTGGACTCCGGGGGCGCTTTCTTGCCGCGGCAGGACGAGGTGTTCCCCGACCGCGAGCATTTCGGCCGCATCTTCTACAACCAGGCGACCATGAGCGCCAAGGAAATTCCGCAGGTTGCCGCGGTGCTCGGTTCGTGCACGGCCGGCGGCGCGTACGTGCCGGCGATGAGCGACGAGGCGGTCATCGTGCGCGAGCAGGGCACGATCTTCTTGGGTGGTCCGCCCTTGGTCAAGGCGGCGACCGGGGAGATCGTGTCGGCCGAAGACCTCGGCGGCGGCGACCTGCATTCCCGGGTTTCCGGGGTCACCGACCACCTCGCCGAAGACGACGAGCACGCCCTGCGGATCGTCCGCGCGATCGCGGCCACCTTCGGCCCGCGCCAGCCCAGCCCGTGGGACGTGCGATCCCCGCTCCCGCCCAGGTGCGCGCAGACGGAGCTCTACGACGTGGTGCCACCCGACCCGCGGGTGCCCTACGACGTGCACGAGGTCATCGTGCGGCTGGTCGACGGCGGCGAATTCAGCGAATTCAAGGCCAATTACGGCAAGACGCTGGTGACCGCGTTCGCCCACATTCACGGCCATCCGGTGGGCATCATTGCAAACAACGGCGTGCTCTTCAGCGAATCGGCCTTGAAGGGTGCGCATTTCATCGAGTTGTGCGACAAACGCAAGATACCGCTGCTGTTCTTGCAGAACATCGCCGGCTTCATGGTCGGTCGCGACTACGAGGCCGGCGGCATCGCCAAGCATGGGGCCAAGATGGTCACCGCCGTCGCCTGCGCGCGGGTGCCCAAGCTGACCGTCGTGATCGGCGGATCCTATGGGGCGGGCAACTATTCGATGTGCGGGCGGGCGTATTCGCCTCGCTTCCTGTGGATGTGGCCGAACGCCCGCATTTCGGTGATGGGCGGCGAACAGGCCGCATCGGTGCTGGCGACCGTGCGCGGCGAGCAACTCGCCGGTGCGGGCAAACCGTGGTCGACCGACGAGGAAGAGGAGTTCAAGGCTCCCATCCGCGAACAGTACGAAAGTCAGGGCAACCCCTATTACTCCACGGCGCGGCTGTGGGACGACGGCATCATCGACCCCGCCGACACCAGAACCTTTGTCGGACTGGCTCTTTCGGTGTGCGCCCAAGCACCGCTGGAACCCGTCTCCTACGGCGTCTTTCGGATGTGAGTGCAGTGTTCGAGACCGTTCTAGTGGCCAACCGCGGCGAGATCGCGGTGCGGGTGATCCGAACCCTGCGTCGGCTCGGCATCCGCTCGGTCGCCGTCTACAGCGATCCCGACGCCGGCGCGCGCCATGTGCTCGAAGCCGACGAGGCGGTGCGGCTGGGACCCGCGGCGGCCCGCGAAAGTTACCTGAACATCGACAGGGTCGTCGAGGCGGCCGTGCGCACCGGCTCCCAAGCGATCCATCCGGGGTACGGATTCCTGTCTGAGAACGCCGATTTCGCCGCCGCCTGCGAGCGGGCCGGAGTGGTTTTCTTGGGGCCGCCGGTCCGGGCGATCCAGGTGATGGGCGACAAGATCACCGCCAAGAACGCGGTCGCCGCATTCGATGTCCCGGTGGTACCCGGCGTCGCCAAGCCGGGGCTGAGTGACGACGAGCTGGCCGCGGCCGCGGACGAGGTCGGGTATCCGGTGCTGATCAAACCGTCGGCGGGCGGCGGCGGCAAGGGCATGCGGCTGGTGGACGAACCGGGCAGCCTGCGCGAGGCGCTGGTGGGGGCGCGACGCGAGGCGGCTTCGTCGTTCGGCGACGACACACTGTTTCTGGAACGATTCGTGTTGCGGCCCAGGCACATCGAGGTGCAGGTGCTCGCCGACACGCACGGCAACATTGTGCACCTCGGCGAACGTGAGTGCAGCCTGCAGCGCCGCCACCAGAAGGTGATCGAGGAGGCGCCTTCGCCGTTGCTCGACGAGGCGACGCGGGCGCGCATCGGGGCGGCCGCCTGCGATACCGCGCGCAGCGTTGACTACGTCGGCGCCGGCACGGTCGAGTTCATCGTCTCCGCGGCGCGGCCCGACGAGTTCTTCTTCATGGAGATGAATACCCGCCTGCAGGTCGAGCATCCGGTCACCGAGGCGGTCACCGGGCTGGACCTGGTCGAGTGGCAGCTGCGGGTGGCCGCCGGCGAGAAGCTGGCGTTCGCCCAGGACGACATCGAACTACGTGGGCACGCGGTCGAGGCCCGGGTGTACGCGGAGGATCCGGCGCGGGGCTTCCTGCCCACCGGCGGGCGGGTGCTGGAGGTTTCCGAACCGTCTGGTGGCGGCGTGCGGGTCGACTCCTCGCTGTTGACGGGCACGCTGGTAGGCAGCGACTACGACCCGATGCTGAGCAAGGTGATCGCCCACGGAACCGACCGCGGCGAGGCGCTGACGAAGCTCGACCGCGCGCTGAGCCGAACCGTGATCCTGGGTGTTCAGACCAATGTCGAATTCCTCCGATTCCTGCTCGCCGACGAGCGGGTGCAGGCCGGCGACCTGGACACCGCGCTGCTGGACGAGCGCCTGGCGGACTTCGCTCCGCTGCCGGCTCCCGATGACGTGCTCGCCGCGGCCGGTCTCTATCGGCAATCGGCCCTGGCTTTGCGCGCTCGCCGCTTCGGCGACAATCCCTGGGCGGCGCCGACCGGATGGCGGGTCGGCGGTAGCCCGGCACCGGTCCGCACCGACATGCGCACCCCGCTGCGCAGTGCGACGGTGTCCGTGCGGGGCTTGCCCGAGGCGGCCACGGTACAGGTCGGCGAGGGTCAAACCCATTCCGCCGCCGTGCATGTCGAGCCGACGCGGATGAGTATGACGCTCGACGGTGTGCGCCGGGACTACCGCTGGGCCGAAGCCGACCGGCACCTGTGGATCGCCGACGAGCGAGGAACCTGGCATGTGCGTGAAGCCGAGGAGAACAAAATCCACCGCGCCGCCGGCGCGCAGCGGGCCGAGATCGTCAGCCCGATGCCCGGCAGCGTGATCGCCGTTCAGGCATCCTCGGGCACCGGCGTTTCCGAGGGCGAGGTGGTGGTCGTCGTCGAGGCGATGAAAATGGAACATTCGCTTGCCGCACCGGTCTCCGGACAGGTGGAAGTACTGGTGTCCGTTGGTGATCAGGTGACGGTGGACCAGGTGCTGGCCCGACTGGTGCCCGAAGAATCCAGCGCGGCAGCCGATTCGAGTAAGGACGCATCATGACCACATCCATCACCGCGGGGACGTTGCCCAAGGAATACGAGGATCTTCGCGACACGGTCGCCGAGTTCGCGCGCACCGTGGTCGCGCCGGTGTCGGCCAAACACGACGAGGAGCACAGCTTCCCGTACGAGGTCGTCGCCAAGATGGGGGAGATGGGCTTGTTCGGCTTGCCGTTCCCCGAGGAATACGGCGGCATGGGCGGTGACTACTTCGCCCTTTCGCTGGCGCTCGAGGAACTCGGCAAGTTCGACCAGTCGGTGGCGATAACCCTGGAGGCCGGAGCCAGCCTCGGCGCCATGCCCATCTATCGGTTCGGCACCGAGGAGCAAAAGCAGAAGTGGTTGCCGGACTTGACCGCCGGCCGCGCCCTCGCCGGCTTCGGGCTCACTGAAGCCGGGGCGGGTTCGGACGCCGGCGGAACCCGCACCACGGCCCGGCTCGACAACGGCGACTGGGTGATCAACGGCAGCAAGCAATTCATCACCAACTCCGGCACCGACATCACCTCACTGGTCACCGTCACCGCGGTCACCGGAACCGCCGCCAACGGCAAGAAAGAGATCTCGTCGATCATCGTGCCCAACGGCACACCGGGATTCACCGTCGAACCGGTGTACAGCAAGGTCGGCTGGAACGCGTCGGATACGCACCCGTTGAGCTTCGACGACGTCCGCGTTCCGGAGGAGAACCTGTTGGGTGGCCGGGGCACCGGCTACTCCAACTTCTTGTCCATCCTGGACGAGGGTCGCATTGCGATCGCCGCGCTGGCGACCGGGGCGGCGCAGGGCTGCGTCGACGAAAGCGTCAAGTACGCCAAGGAACGGCAGGCGTTCGGCCAGCCGATCGGCGCCAACCAGGCGATCAGCTTCAAGATCGCGCGGATGGAGGCGCGTGCCCACGTCGCGCGGACCGCCTACTACGATGCGGCCGCAAAGATGTTGGCGGGCAAGCCCTTCAAGAAGGACGCGGCAATCGCGAAGATGATCGCCTCGGAGGCGGCGATGGACAACGCCCGCGACGCAACCCAGATCCACGGCGGCTACGGCTTCATGAACGAATATCCGGTGGCGCGCCACTACCGCGACAGCAAGATCCTCGAGATCGGCGAAGGGACGACCGAAGTGCAGCTGATGCTCATCGCGCGATCGCTGGGACTGTCATGACGCGCGCCGGCGACGATGCAGAGCCGAGCGATGAGGAGGAGCGGCGCTCATGACGGATGCCAAGTCGGTTGTCCAGCGCGGCTTGTGGTTTGAGGAATTCGAGATCGGGACCACCTATCTGCACCGGCCCGGCCGCACGATCACCGAGGCCGACAACGTCTTGTTCACCACGCTCACCATGAACACTCAGTCGCTGCACCTCGACGCGGCCTGGGCCGCCGAACAGCCCGGGTTTCGCGGCGAGCGACTGGTGAACTCCATGTTCACCCTGTCCACGCTGGTCGGGTTGTCGGTGTCGCAGCTGACGCTCGGCACCATCGTGGCCAACCTGGGCTTCTCCGACGTGTCTTTCCCCAAACCCGTCTTCCACGGCGACACCCTGTACGCGGAGACCGTGTGTACGGGCAAGCGGGAATCGAAAAGCCGTCCCGGCGAAGGCATCGTCACCCTCGAGCACACGGGACGCAACCAGCACGGCGACGTCGTCGCCCGCGCCGTGCGCACCACTCTGGTGCAGAAGCGCCCGAGCAACCAGGAGACCGCGTGAACCTGCAAGCCGCCGGCCCGGGATGGCTTTTCTGCCCGGCCGACCGCCCCGAGCGTTTCGCCAAGGCCGCAGCGGCCGCCGATGTGGTGATCCTCGACCTCGAGGATGGCGTGGCCGAGGCCGACAAGCCCGCGGCGCGTAAGGCGCTGCAGGAGACACCGCTGGACCCGGAACGCACCGTCGTGCGGGTCAACGCGGCCGGCACCGCGGAATACCCCCTCGATGTCGAAGCCCTCGCCGGCACCGCGTACACGACGGTGATGCTGTCCAAGACCGAATCGGCCGCGCAGGTCACCGGTCTCGCGCCACGCGCGGTGATCGCGCTGCTGGAGACGCCGCGCGGGGCAGTATTCGCCACCGAAATCGCGGCGGCACAGGGCACCGTGGCGCTGATGTGGGGCGCCGAGGACTTGGTGGCCACGCTGGGCGGGAGCTCCAGCCGCAAGGCCGACGGCACCTACCGCGACGTCGCCCATCACGTGCGGTCGACTGCCCTGCTCGCGGCGTCTGCCTTCGGCCGCATGGCGCTCGACGCGGTGCATCTGGACATCCGGGATCTCGACGGCCTGCGAGAGGAGGCCGAGGACGCCGTCGCGCTGGGCTTCGGCGGAACCGTGTGCATCCACCCCAGCCAGATCCCGGTGGTGCGCGAGGCGTACCGCCCCACCGAGGAGCGACTGGACTGGGCGCGACGGGTCCTGACGGCGGCGCGGTCCGAGCGCGGCGTCTTCGCCTTTGAGGGACAGATGGTCGACTCACCCGTGCTCAAGCACGCGCACATGACGTTGCGCAGGGCGGGTGAGACCGTCCCTGAGTGACGGCTGGTGCATTACCACGGGACGGGGGCTGGACGCCGAAGCGCGACACGCTGTGCCGTCGCCGCAATCAACCGGTCTCCTCCGGTTTGAGCGCATAATGGTGAGTACGTCAGTGTCGCGGCGAGCGAGGCCTTTCGTGTAGCTGGCGATCGATCTCCGCTCGCGGTAGATCCCGGCTGACCGTTTGCCGGGATCCGCTGTGGTCCAGGGGACCACGCGGCACCCGACGAGGGAGGCGGTGTGGCGCAGATGTCTTCGACGCCCATGACTGTCGATCTCGAGCCGATACAACTCGTCGCGCCCGATGGTTCGCCGACGTCCGAAAACCGCTATAGCCGTGAGCTTCCCGCGGAGACGCTGAGCTGGCTCTACGAGATGATGGTGATCACCCGCGAACTGGACGGCGAATTCGTCAACCTCAAGCGGCAAGGCGAGCTGGGGCTGTACGCCTCGTGTCATGGTCAGGAGGCCGCACAGGTTGGTGCCGCGGCGTGCCTGCGCAAGACGGATTGGTTGTTTCCCCAATACCGGGAACTCGGAGCGTTTTTGGTGCGCGGCATCCCGCCCGGACACGTGGGCGCGGCGTGGCGCGGAACCTGGCATGGCGGTCTGGACTTCACGAAGAAATGCTGTGCACCGCTGTCGATTCCGATCGGCACCCAGACCCTGCACGCCGTGGGTGCGGCGATGGCCGCCCAGCGGCTGGGCGAGGACTCGGTGACGGTGGCCTTCCTCGGTGACGGCGCCACGAGCGTGGGCGACGTGCACGAGGCGCTGAACTTCGCGGCCGTGTTCGGCACGCCGTGCGTGTTCTTCGTGCAGAACAACCAATGGGCGATCTCGGTGCCGATCGCCAAACAGACCGCCGCGCCGTCGCTGGCGCACAAGGCGATTGGGTACGGCATGCCTGGAATCCGGGTGGACGGCAATGACGTGCTGGCCTGCTTTGCGGTGACGGCCGAGGCCGCCGCCCGAGCGCGCGCCGGCGGCGGGCCGACATTGATCGAGGCGGTCACCTACCGCTTGGCCCCGCACACCACATCCGATGATCCGACTCGCTACCGGACCCAAGACGAGGTCGACCACTGGGCGGCGCTGGAACCCATCGCGCGGTACCGCGGCTACCTGCTAGGCCGGGGCTTGTGGTCGGAACGGTTGGAGGAAAGGGTCGTTGGCCGCGCTAAGCGGATGCGGGCCGAATTGCGCGACGCGGTGTTCGATGCGCCCGATTTCGAGGTCGACGAGCTGTTCACCTCCGTCTATGCCGAAATCACCCCTGGGCTGCAGGCACAGCGCCGGGCGCTGCGCGCCGAACTCGACCGAACTGATTGAGAGGCGTCCATGACCCAGCTCGCCGATCGCCCGGCCGGCCACGACGAAACACTCAGCCCGGCAACGCAGAACGTCGCGCTGGGCGCTCAGTCGTTGACCATGGTGACGGCGCTCAACCGCGCGTTGCACGACGCGATGGCCGCCGACGATCGGGTGCTGGTATTCGGCGAGGATGTCTCGGTCGAGGGAGGAGTGTTCCGGGTAACCGAGGGGCTGGCCGCGGCGTTCGGCGAGACCCGCTGCTTTGACACGCCGCTCGCGGAGTCCGCCATCATCGGGATCGCGGTGGGCCTGGCGCTGCGCGGCTTCGTGCCGGTACCCGAGATCCAGTTCGACGGGTTTTCCTACCCCGCTTTCGATCAGGTAGTCAGCCACCTGGCGAAGTATCGCACCCGCACCCGCGGCGAAATCAACATGCCGGTGACGGTGCGCATCCCCTCCTTCGGGGGAATTGGTGCCGCCGAACATCATTCGGATTCCACGGAGTCGTACTGGGCACATACCGCAGGCTTGAAGGTGGTGGTGCCGTCCAGCCCGGCTGACGCGTATTGGCTGCTGCGTCACGCGATCACGTGCCCGGACCCGGTCATGTATCTGGAGCCCAAGCGACGGTATCAGCGGCGCGGCCTGGTCGACGTCACCCGGCCCGAACCGCCGATCGGGCAGGCGATGGTGCGCCGGCCCGGCACCGACGTGACCGTCGTGACCTACGGCAGCTTGGTCAGCACCGCCGTCGGCGCCGCCGAAGAGGCACAGCGGCAACGTGATTGGAGTCTAGAAGTCATCGATCTGCGCTCCCTGGTGCCACTCGACTTCGATACCGTCGCCTCGTCGATCCACCGGACCGGGCGCTGCGTGGTGATGCACGAGGGCCCGCGAAGCCTGGGGTATGGAGCTGGCTTGGCCGCCCGCATTCAAGAGGAATTGTTCTACGGGCTCGAGGCGCCGGTGTTGCGCGCGTGCGGGTTCGACACCCCATACCCGCCGGCGCGGCTGGAGAAGTGGTGGCTGCCCGGCCCCGACCGGCTGTTGGATTGCGTCGAACGCGTGTTGGCGCAGCCATGAACGAGGGGCGGGTCAAGTCGTTTCGGGTCCCCGACCTCGGCGAGGGACTCGAAGAAGTCACGGTGACGCAGTGGCACGTGGCGATCGGTGACGTCGTCGAGCTCAATCAGGTGCTGTGCACGCTGGAGACCGCCAAGGCCGAGGTGGAAATCCCGAGCCCATACGCCGGGCGGATCGTCGAAAGGAATGGCGCCGAACGCGATGTGGTCAACGTAGGAGCGGTGCTGCTGCAGATCGACACAGCGCCGCTCAGCGGTGACCCGCCCGACGTCGAACCCGCCGTGCCGACGCTTGTCGGCTATGGCGCCGACTCCGGCATCGACACCAGCCGGCGGCCCACCCGCCCACTGGCCGCCCCCCCGGTGCGAAAGCTGGCCAAGGAGTTGATGGTTGACCTCGAGTCGGTGCAGCACGCCGCCGGCGCCATCATCACCCGGGAGGACGTGCTGGCGGCGGCTCGCGGGAACGGCAATGGCGCCGATGTCCGGCCGCTGCGGGGTGTGCAGGCCCGGATGGCGGAGAAAATGACGTTGTCGCACAGAGAGATTCCGGCAGCGAAGGTCGGTGTGGAGGTCGACTGCACCGAGCTGGCCAGACTGTCGGACCGGTTGAGCTCGGCGGCGGGGACCATATCGCCCTTCGTGCTGGTGTTGCGACTGCTGGTCATCGCGTTGCGCCACAACGAAATGCTGAACTCCACCTGGGTCGACTCGCCGCAGGGGCCACAGGTGCGCGTCGAGCATGATGTGCACCTGGGCATCGCCGTAGCCACCGACCGTGGGCTGCTGGTCCCGGTCATCAGGGAGGCCGACAGGAAGACGACCCGCGAACTGGCCGGCCGGGCAGCCGATTTGATCGCCGGTGCCCGTGCCGGCAGCCTGGGGCCGGCGGAGTTGCGGGGCTCGACGTTCACCGTGACGAATTTCGGGGCGCTGGGCGTGGACGACGGGGTGCCGGTAATCAATCACCCCGAGGCGGCCATCCTCGGCGTGGGTGCGATCAGGCCGCGGCCCGTGGTCGTGGACATGGAGATCGTGGCGCGCCCGACGATGTCGTTGACGTGCGTATTCGACCATCGCATCGCCGACGGGGCGCAAGCGGCGCAATTCATCTGCGAGTTAAGGGATCTGATCGAGTCGCCTGACATCGCACTGCTGGATCTGTAGGTCGCGCGTCAGGGGACGACGGTACGGCGCACCACGGCCTACCTGCGCTGCGCCGCGGCCAAACGCTGTGCGAATTCCGGCGATTGAATCGAATGGGACTGCGGCCCGAGCTCCGCGCGCATCGCGAGCTGATGTTGCTCGTTGTCCAGCGACCCCGGACTGACGGTGGCACGCATGGTGGCCTTGGTCGCCAGCACCACGTCCCGCGGTGCCGCCGCCGGCCCGGCGGCTAGCTCCAGTGCCGCGGCGACCGGGTCGTCGGCCACACTCAGCGCCAACCCGTGCCGCACCGCGGCGTCGGCGTCGAAGCGCATGCCGAACAGCAGGGCCGCCCGGGCGACTTGCGGGCCGACCGCCCGCTGCAGCATCCACGTGGCACCTCCGCCGGGGTGTAGCCCCAGCTTCTGGAATCGCGCGTCGAACACGGCGGTGGGTCCGGCGATGCGCACATCGGCCGCCAGTGCCAAATTCAGGCCGGCGCCCACCGCGGCGCCGTTGACAGCGGCAATGGTGGGCAGCCGGCAACTGCCGACGGCCATGAAGCCGTCATAAAGCTGTTGGAGGCCCGCCTCGGCTTCTCCGCCGCCGGCAGCGCCAAGGGCGCTGAGATCGGCGCCCGCGCAGAACGCCTTGCCCGCGCCGGTGACCACCACGGCATGCACACCGGGATCGGCTTCGGCCCGCTCGACGGCCGCGCGCAGCTGTCCCGACGACTCGGCACTTATCGCATTTCGCCGGTCGGGGTCGTTGACGGTGATGAGCGCAACGCGGTTGGTGACCTCGAAGAGGATCGGTTCGGACTGGGCCATCGGGCACCTCCGGCTTCGCTTTCTGGCGGTGGATCGACCGCGGTTCATCGGCTGCAGCGCCACGGGCGAGGTAAGACTACTTCGCGCCGCACGCGCGGGGCGGGGCGGCACAAGCGTGATTTGCGAGAATCAGCAGGACAACGCGGGAATTCCATGTCGGCGAGCCATAGTATTTGCGCCTCGCATCGGCTGAGCGATATTAGCCTGGGCCCGAAGCGCCTTAGGCAGTGCTGAGTGAAGGCGAAAGGATTTGCGGGGCGCGCGGCGGATATCGGAACGTAATGGTAATAATGGATTTATCAAACCGTTATCTGCCGCCTTCGGCGTTTCCGGCCAAATCCCTCAGCCGACCTGGCAAAACGCATGGTGAGACACCGGCGCACTTGCTGGGGGTCGACGTCGACCGTCGGCTCGGTAGGGCCGTCGAAATTTGCGGGATCCGCTAGGGCTCGGGTCTTGCTAGCTTCTTCGCCAGCTCATCGAGTTGGGCTTGGCGCTCACGCACCGCACAGCCCCGCCGCTCGATGCGCGTTCCGTGTGGAATGGCCTTCGGCAGCGCATTACTACGCACCTTGTTGTTCGCATAATGGATTGCGGCGTCGATCATTTCGATGTATTGCTCCGCATCGTGCTCTGCGCAGGAACCCTCGATACGCTGGACTTCATCCCAACATGGATACGAAGAGTACCGGGCGTCGAGTTGTTGTTGAGAGATCTGCGCCCCGAAGTAGCAGCGCCAGTCGCGACTCAACCAACCCCTCGTCTTGACTTCGACTTTGATTCGGCTGCCAACGCCGGCTATGAACGTCGGCTCCCCGACACGCACCACCGGCTGCCATTCATTCGTCGCCATATGTCGCCAACCCTCTCGAAGAGAAGACCCTCTAGCAAAAGCTCTCGAAGTAAGCGCCGTCTGCTCGTTCGACAACGGTGTCCAATGATTAAACCGCATTCTTTTCACATTGGCTTCTGTCTTTGCCCGATTATTGGGCAGTATGAAAGAACTCAGCAGTCGAGTCAGAGGTGGCCGGCCACGAATGTGGCGGCCTGACCCGGCATTGCGGACGCCTGGTAGGACAAGTGCGCCGCCGAGAAGATCTCATCGTGCGACGGCACCGCCAGGGGGCCGGGACCGCACACCGAATCGCCGGGCGCGCACAAGTCAATGGCCTTGGCCCCGTACCAAGGGCTGACCACGCTCACCGGCGCCCCCAGATACCGGTCCGACGGATTCCCGAACAGAGCGAGCGCGGCGACATGGTCCGCCTCGTCCGCCGTCAGTATCTGAGGAACCAAGCCCGCGATCTGTGCCTGGGCGATGGTGATCAGATCGATCACCATCGCGCCCTGGCCGTATCCGCCGAGCACCAGCTTGGTGTGGGGGCAGTTGGCCACCATGGATTGGACGTGAGCGTGGGCGTCGCCGGCGCCCGCGGACGCTGACGGGGCGAAATCCTCGTCGGCCGGGTAGTCGACCGCATACACCGCGGACCGCCCCCCGACCTGGGAACGCAAGGAGTCGATGAAGGCCTGTCCGACCCCGCCAATGCCGGGCGGCTCGGCGGTGCCGCGGGCGAATGTCACCTCGACGTCCGGGCAGGGCGCGGCGGACGTGGAAATCGGCGGGCACAGCAGCGCCGCACCGGTTGTCACCACCGCGACACCCAGCAAACGCGCTAATCGGCGCGCCGTCATCTTCCAGATGCTAATTGACATTTCGTCGAATAGGGAGCGCGCCCGAGACGCCCAGGCGAACTCATCACCCGGTCGGTGCCCCCGGCACGACTCGAACGTGCGACCTAGGGATTAGAAGGCCCTTGCTCTATCCACCTGAGCTACGGAGGCAATGTGCAGGTCAGTCTATCCAACCGCACCCGCGGACCCGATTTCCCGCCGCCACGCGCGCGAAAACCCTTCCGCCACCGCAGTTATCGGTTATGGTGGGGACCCTCGACACACGCACAACATCGGCCGGCAATCGGCCGTTAACCGCAACGAGGCGTGTGCATAACGTCGAGGGGTGGCGTTGCAATGAGCGTGGCCAGTGCTTTGACTTCACGCCGCTCGTGGGCGGGCGCCCAGGCGGCACGCCTGGCGGCCGAAGCCCGCGGTGTATATCAGCTGGGCAATCTGGTGCTCCGTGGCGGACCGTTCGCGCTCGGCTGCTTCGCCGGCTGGCTGTTCACCGAGTTTCCTCCGCACGTGGTGACCGGACACGCGCTGTCGCGGGTTGCCCATCCGTCCGTCGGCCGCGTCGGCACGGCGTGGGCGGCCCAGCGGGCGGATCGAACCCTCACCGCCGCCCTCGAGGAGTCCTTCGGATCCGAATTTCGCGAGCAGATCTGCCACCCCGCCGCCGTCGGCGCCCTGTGCGCGCCGCGCGGTCGGCTGTTGAGCAGGCCCGGGCCCCACCGCCGTTACGCGGCGCAGACTTCCGACATCTCCTACGGTCCGAGTCCTCGCGACAACCTGCTCGACGTCTGGCGGCGCGACGATTTGGCGCCCGGCTGCCGGGCGCCGGTGCTGATCCAAGTGCCGGGCGGAGCGTGGGCGCTGAACGGCCGGCGTCCGCAGGCCTACACGTTGATGAGCCGAATGGTCCAACTCGGTTGGATCTGCGTCTCGATCGACTACAGCAAGAGCCCGCGCGCCACGTTCCCCGCGCACCTCATCGACGTCAAAAGGGCGATCGCGTGGGTGCGGGAGAACATTGCCGACTACGGCGGCGACCCCGACTTCATCGCGATCACCGGCGGCTCGGCGGGCGGACACCTGGCCTCCCTGGCGGCGCTCACCCCGAACGACCCCAGCTTTCAGCCCGGCTTCGAAGCCGCCGACACCACCGTGCAAGCGGTGGCGCCCTATTACGGCGTCTACGACTTCACCGACTTCGACAACATGCACGAACTGATGCTGCCGTTCCTCGAGCAATTCGTGATGAAGGCCCGCTATGCCGACGAGCCGGAGCGCTTCACGGCGGCGTCGCCGATTTCCTACGTGCACGGTGACGCGCCGCCGTTCTTCGTGCTGCACGGTGAGAAGGACGAATTGGTGCCCAGCGGACAGGCTCGCGCGTTCTGCGCGGCGCTGCGCGCGGCCGGCGCGGCCACAGTGGCCCACGCCGAACTCGGCAATGCCCACCACGCTTTCGACATCACGCCGACGGTCCGATCGCGGCTGGCCGCTGACGCCGTCGCCGACTTCCTCGGTGTCGTCTACGGGCGGCGCGTCGGCGCGCTGCTGGATTCACTGCCCCTGGCGGCCACGTCGGCCGGCTGAGCCCGCTCCCCAGTACTCGCCGCTCCTTTCACCAGCGGGGCAACCCGACTAGCGTTGGGTAGACGATTGGGGTTGGCGGGTCCAAGGCAGGAGGCTTCGACGGTGACAAGGTTGGCGCGTCGAACTGGTGACCATGGCTGAGCCCGTCGAGGCGATGAAGTTGTCCGACGAGCTCGGGCCGGTCGACTACTTACTGCACAGGGGAGAGGCGAACCCTCGCACCCGCTCGGGGATCATGGCGCTCGAGCTACTGGACACCACGCCGGACTGGGAACAGTTCCGAACCCGATTCGAAAACGCATCGCGACGGGTGCTGCGGCTGCGGCAAAAGGTCGTCGTACCGTCCCTGCCGACGGCGGCGCCGCGCTGGGTGGTCGATCCCGATTTCAACCTGGATTTCCACGTGCGTCGGGTGCGGATATCCGAACCCGGCACGCTGCGTGAGGTATTCGACCTCGCCGAGCTCATCCTGCAGTCGCCGATGGACATTTCGCGGCCGCTGTGGACGGCCACCCTGGTCGACGGTCTGGCCGACGGCAAGGCCGCGGCGCTATTGCATGTCAGCCACGCCGTCACCGACGGTGTGGGCGGGGTCCAGATGTTCGCCGAGATCTATGACCTCGAGCGCAATCCGCCGGCCAAGCCGACGCTGCCGCTGCCCGTACCGCAGGATCTGACATCCAATGACCTTATGCGCCAGGGCATTAACCACCTGCCCTTCGCCGTGGTCGGCGGCGTCATGAACGCGCTGTCGGGTGCGGTATCGGCGGCCGGGCGGGCGGTGCTGGAGCCGACGGCCACCGTTTCGGGGATCGTCGGCTACGCCATGTCGGGCATGCGGGTGCTCAACCGGGCCGCAGAGCCCTCGCCGCTGCTGCGGCGCCGCAGCCTCGCCACCCGCAGCGAGGCGATCGATATCCCGCTCGCCGACCTGCACAAGGCCGCAAAGGCCGGTGGCGGGTCGATCAACGACGCTTACCTCGCCGGACTGTGCGGCGCCTTGCGTCGCTACCACCAGGCGTTCGGCGTGCCGATCAGCACGTTGCCGATGGCCGTGCCGGTCAACCTGCGGGCCGAAGCGGACGGGGCCGGCGGCAACCGATTCACCGGTGTCAACCTGGCGGCGCCGATCGGTACCGCCGATCCCGTGTCGCGAATGAAGAAGATCCGTGCTCAGATGACGCAGCGCCGCGACGAGCCCGCGATGAACATCATCGGCTCGATTGCCCCGGTACTCAGCGTCTTGCCGACCGCGGTGCTCGAAGGGATCACCGGCTCGGTGATCGGATCCGATGTGCAGGCCAGCAACGTACCGGTCTTCCCCGGCGACACGTACATTGCCGGCGCAAAAGTGTTGCGGCAGTATGGGATCGGTCCGCTGCCCGGTGTGGCGATGATGGTGGTGCTGATTTCGCGCGGTGGGTGGTGCACCATCACGGTGCGCTACGACAGGGCCTCGGTGAAAAACGAGGCGCTGTTCGCCCAATGCCTGCTCGAAGGTTTCGACGAGATCCTGGCGCTGGCCGGTGATCCACCGCCCCGGGCGGTGCCCGCCTCGTTCACCGAGCCGGCCGTGTCCGCGCGATCGGCGGCGGGCTCATGAGCGGCTCGACGGAGCAGCCCGACGACCGCGCAACGCAAAACGCCGGGCAGGAGATGCGGTTGCCCGGCTCGGTGGCCGAGATCATGGCCAGCCCCGCGGGCGCCAAGATCGGTGCCTTCTTCGACCTGGACGGCACGTTGGTCGCCGGGTTCACTGCGATCATCTTGACCCAGGAGCGGCTGCTGCGCCGCGACATGGGTGTGGGGGAGCTGCTCGGCATGGTGCAGGCCGGCCTGAGCCACACGCTCGGCCGCATCGAATTCGAAGACCTCATCGGCAAGGCCGCCGGCGCGCTGACCGGGCGACTGCTCGACGACTTGGAAGAGATCGGCGAGCGGATGTTCGTTCAGCGGATCGAGTCGCGGATCTACCCGGAGATGCGCGAGCTAGTGCGCGCTCACATGGCTCGTGGTCACACCGTCGTGCTCAGCTCGTCGGCGCTGACCATCCAGGTAAACCCGGTCGCGCGTTTCCTCGGCATCCCCAACATGCTCACCAACAAGTTCGAGACCACCGAAGACGGCATGCTCACCGGTGGCGTCGAGAAGCCAATCTTGTGGGGGCCGGGCAAAGCCGCTGCGGTGCAACGCTTTGCAGCCGAGCACGACATCGACCTCAAAGACAGCTATTTCTACGCCGACGGTGACGAGGACGTCGCCCTGATGTACCTGGTCGGCAATCCGCGCCCGACGAACCCCGAAGGCAAGATGGCCGCGGTGGCCAAGCGCCGTGGCTGGCCCATCCTGCGGTTCAGCAGCCGCGGCCCCGTGGGCCTGCGGCGGCAGCTGCGGACCCTCGCCGGCTTCGGCTCGATGTTCCCGGTCGCCGCGGGTGCGGTGGGCGTCGGTGTGCTGACCCGCAATCGGCGTCGCGGCGTCAACTTCTTCACCTCCAATTTCTCCCAGCTGTCGCTGGCGATCGCCGGTGTGCATCTCAACGTCATCGGCGAGGAGAATCTCACCGCGCAACGGCCGGCGATCTTTATCTTCAACCACCGCAACCAGGTTGACCCGGTCATCACCGGCGCGCTGGTGCGCGACAACTGGGTCGGTGTAGGCAAGAAGGAGCTGCAAAAAGACCCCGTCATGGGCACGCTCGGCAGGCTCCTCGATGGCGTGTTCATCGACCGTGATGATCAGGCCGCCGCGGTGGAGATGTTGCACGAGGTCGAAGACCGTGCGCGCAGGGGACTTTCGATCGTGATCGCCCCAGAGGGCACCCGGGTCGACACAACCGAGGTCGGCCCGTTCAAGAAGGGGCCGTTTCGGATTGCGATGGCCGCGGGCGTCCCGATCGTCCCCATCGTGATCCGCAACGCCGAGCTGGTGGCCGCCCGGAACTCGACCGTCATCAACCCCGGGACCGTCGACGTCGCCGTCTTTCCGCCACTCTCGGTGCAGGACTGGACGCTTGATACGCTGCCGGAGCGCATCGCCGAGATCCGCCAGCTCTATCTGGACACGCTCGCCAACTGGCCCGTCGACGAACTTCCCGAGGTGGATCTGTACGCCGAGAACAAGGCGGCAGACAAGGCGCGGAGCCGGCCCGCCAAAGCACCGGCTAAGAAAGCGCCGGCCAAGAAGGCGCCCGCCAAGAAGGCACCCGCCAAGAAGGCGCCGGCCAAGAAGGCGGGGGCGAAGAAAGCAGCGGCGAAGAAGGCGGCGGCCAAGAAGACGCCCGCGAAGAAAGCCGCACCGAAAGCCAAGCCGCCCAAGGCAAATCCGCACGAATCCCAGGCCGCGCTCAGAGACGGCGAGGCGCAACGACCCGCCGCCGAGGCGGCCGTCAACGCCGAGCCACCGGATTCGCCGCCTCGAGGGCATCCGTGACCGAACCGGCTGCAGACAGCAGCGCTGTTCTTACCGGAAGGGACTCGCTGGTATTGGCGTCGATGGCCTCGGCGGTCGAGATGGAACTGGTGACGGCGTGGCTGGATCACCAGCGGACCGACCATCCGGGAGCGGATTTCGGCTTGGTGAAGCTGCCTGCGCTCGACGCGCCGCCGGAAGCGATGACGGCCCTGGCCGAAGAGCTCGAATCCGGCCAGGACCGTTCGATCGTGCCGGTGCGAGTGTTCTGGCTGCCGGAGCCGGATCGCGGCCGTTTCGCCAAGCTGGTCGGGCTGCTTCCCAACCGGGATCCCTATCAGCCCAACCACCGTCAGCAAGAACAGATCGTGCGGACCGCTCCACAGCGCGCACGGGTGGTGGCCGGTGAGGCGGCCACCGTCTCCGAACTGCGCCGCCAGTGGCGCGACATCACGGTGGGAGAAGACAAGAACGACTTCGCCCAATTCGTGATCCGCCGCGCCATCTTGGCGATGGAACGCGTCGAGTACCGGATCCTCGGACCGCAGTACAAGTCGCCGCGGTTGGTGAAGCCGGAGATCCTGGCTTCCAACCGGTTTCGCGCCGGGCTGGCCAAAATCCCCGGTGCGACCGTCGATGAAGCCGGAAAGATGCTCGACGAACTCGCCACCGGGTGGAGCAGGGCATCGGTCGACCTCGTCGGGGTTCTCGGCAGGATGCTCAGCCGCGGGTTCGATCCCGAGATCGACTACGACGGTTATCAGGTCGCGGCGATGCGGGCCGGCCTGGAAGCGCACCCGGCGGTGCTGTTGTTCTCCCACCGCTCCTACATCGACGGCGCGGTGGTGCCGGTCGCCATGCAGGAGAACCGATTACCGCCGGTGCACGTGTTCGCAGGCATCAACTTGTCGTTCGGCGCCATGGGACCGTTGCTACGGCGTTCGGGTGTCATCTTCATCCGCCGCAACATCGGCAACGACCAGCTCTACAAGTACGTGCTGCGCGAGTACGTCGGTTACATCGTCGAGAAGCGGTTCAATCTGAGCTGGTCCATCGAGGGCACCCGCTCGCGAACCGGAAAGATGCTGCCGCCCAAGCTTGGCCTGCTGGCCTACGTCGCCGACGCCTACCTGGACGGCCGTAGCGAAGATATTCTGCTGCAACCGGTTTCGATCAGCTTCGACCAGCTGCACGAGACCGCCGAATACGCAGCGTACGCCCGCGGCGGTGAGAAGACGCCCGAAGGCGTGGGCTGGTTGTACAACTTCATCCGCGCCCAGGGTGAACGCAACTACGGCAAGATCTACGTCCGCTTCCCGGAAGCGGTGTCGATGCGGGAGTACCTAGGCGCTCCGAACGGCCCGCTGTCCCACGATTCGGACGCCAAACGTCTTGCGCTGCAGAAGATGTCGTTCGAGGTCGCCTGG
Organism: Actinomycetota bacterium; assembly: GCA_036338755.1. Taxonomy (GTDB): domain Bacteria; phylum Actinomycetota; class Actinomycetes; order Mycobacteriales; family Mycobacteriaceae; genus Mycobacterium. The sequence continues at coordinate 112,952 of JAYZBN010000041.1, forward strand.
CGGATTCTGCAGGCGACCCCGGTGACGGCAACGGGCCTGGTCTGCGCATTGCTGCTGACGACCCGGGGTGCGGCGTTGACGCTCGGCCAGCTGCACCACACCCTGCAGGACTCGCTGGATTACCTGGAACGCAAACAAGACCCGATGTCCACCAGCGCGTTGCGGCTGCGCACGCACGACGGGGTGCGCGCGGCGGTCGATGCGCTCTCCCACGGGCACCCCATCACCCGGGTCGACGGCGGGCGAGAACCGGTGTGGCGCATCGCGCCCGAAGAACAGCACACCGCGGCCTTCTACCGCAACTCGGTGATCCACGCCTTCCTGGAGACGTCGATCGTCGAGCTGGCGCTGGCACACGCCCGCCACGCCGGCGGCGACCGCATGGGGGCCTTCTGGGCCCAGGCGATGCGGTTGCGCGATCTGCTGAAGTTCGACTTCTATTTCGCGGACTCGACGACGTTCCGGGACCACATCGCCGAAGAGATGGCGTGGCACAACAATTGGGAAGCTCACGTCGCCGCCGGGGGTGACGAGATCCGCGCGCTTTTGTTCGCGAAGCGTCCGCTGATGGCCGAAGCGATGCTGCGGGTGTTCTTCGAGGCCTATGAGATCGTCGCCGATGTGCTGTGCGACGCACCGGCGGACATCGGACACAAGGAACTGACCGACTTGGCGCTGGGCGTCGGGCGGCAGTATGTGGCGCAGACCCGGGTCCGCAGCAGCGAATCGGTCTCGACGCTGTTGTTCGCCACCGCACGCCAGGTTGTCGAGGACCAGGACCTGATCGCGCCCGGCGCAGACCTGGCGGTAAGGCGAGGCGCCTTCCTGAAGGAGCTGCGCGACATCCTGCATGACTTCAACTACGTCGGACAGATCGCGCGCGATCAGTTCGTGGCCCGGGAGGAAAAGGCTCGCCGGAACCTGCTGAACAGCCAGGCACTGTAGCCGGCGGGCCCGCCCATACCCTGTACGTATGACCGTCGCCCCGCCGGCCGGCACGGCGCCGACCGAGGCCGCTGCCCGGCGCCGCACGCCGGTGTGGCCGGTGCTGGTCGGGGTGGCCGTGCTGGCGGGCTGCACGGCCGCCGGCATCGGGACGCTCTCGTTGGTCAGCGCGCTGACCGCGACGGGCCTACCCGATCCGGGCCAGGTGACCACGCTGGGGCTGCCCTTCGTCCGGGCGGCGGGTGAGATCGCCGCGGTAGTCGCGGTCGGCGCGTTTCTGTTCGCCGCATTTCTGGTGCCCCCGCAACGCAACGGTGTCCTGGACGCCGGCGGCTATCGGGCCCTTCGGCTAGGGACGGTGGCGTCGGGGGTGTGGGCGGTGTGTGCCGCCCTCCTGGTCCCGCTGACCATCTCCGACGTGTCCGGACATCCCGTCGCCGACATTCCCGCGATGCGGATGTGGTCGTTGGCGGGTCTGGTCACCAACGCCTCGGCCTGGCGCTGGACCGCGGTCTTGGCCGCGGTGATCACGCTGGCGAGCCTGTCGGTGCTGCGCTGGTCGTGGACGCCGGTCCTGGTCGCCGCCTCGGTGACGACGTTGATTCCGCTGGGGTTGACCGGTCACTCGTCGGCCGGCGGTTCGCACGACCTGGCCACCAATGGCCTGCTGATCCACCTCGTCGCCGCCAGCCTGTGGGCCGGTGGCCTGCTCGCCCTGCTTGCGCACGCGTTGCGTGGCGGCGATCACCTGGGGCTGGCCGCCCGGCGTTTCTCGATGATCGCGCTGTGGTGTTGGGTCGCGATGGCGGTGAGTGGCCTGGTCAACGCCCTGGTCCGGGTGCAGCCTTCTGACCTGCTCAGCACCGAGTACGGGCGGCTGGTGATCGCCAAGTTCGTCGCGTTGTGCCTGCTGGGCGGGCTCGGCTGGCGTCAGCGGCGCGTGAGTGTGGCTGCGCTGCAAACGGATCCGAGTCACGGGCGCGGCGCGTTGCTGAGGCTGACGTTGATCGAGGCCGCTGTTTTCGGCCTCACGTTCGGTATCGCCGTCGGCCTGGGTCGCACCCCACCGCCGCCACCGCCGGCGCGGCTGCCGTCGATTCCCGAAGCCGAGATCGGTTACGACTTCGACGGGCCACCGACCGTGGCGCGCATCCTGTTCGATTGGCGCTTCGACCTGATCTTCGGTTCGGCGGCCATCGTGTTCGCCGCCCTCTACGTGGCCGCCCTGGTTCGGTTGCGCCGCCGCGGCGACACCTGGCCACCGGGGCGCACCTCTTCTTGGCTGCTCGGCTGCCTGGTGTTGCTGTTCGCCACGTCGTCGGGCGTTGGGCGCTATATGCCGGCGATGTTCAGCATGCACATGGTGGTCCACATGTGCCTGTCGATGCTGATCCCGATCCTGCTGGTGCTCGGCGCCCCCGTCACCCTGGCCTTGCGGGCACTGCCCGCCGCCGGCCGAGACGATCCGCCGGGCATGCGGGAGTGGCTGTTGGCCGCGCTGCATAGCCGCTTCTCTCGGTTCCTCACCAATCCGGTGGTGGCCACCGTGCTGTTCGTCGCCGGGTTCTACGGGCTGTATCTGTCGAACCTTTTCGACACCACCGCGAGCAGCCACGCCGGGCATCTGGCCATGAATGTGCATTTTTTGCTCAGCGGCTACCTGTTCTATTGGGTGGTGATCGGGGTCGATCCCACGCCGCGGCCGATCCCGCCGCTGGCGAAGGTGGCCGTGGTGTTCGCATCGCTGCCGCTGCACGCCTTTTTCGGGGTGGTGCTGATGGGCACCAAGAAGGTGCTCGGCGCCGACTATTACCGCTCGCTCGGCCTGTGTTGGCACACCGATCTGCTGGGCGATCAGCGCCTGGGCGGGGGCATCGCCTGGGCGGCGGGGGAATTCCCGCTGGTGATCGTCATGCTCGCGCTGCTCATTCAGTGGGCGCGCAGCGATCGCCGCACCGCAACACGATTGGACCGGGCCGCCGAGCGTGACGACGACGCCGAGCTGGTGGCCTACAACGCGATGCTTGCGCAGCTGGCGCAGGGCGAGAAGCCCAAGCCGTCCGGCGCGGCCGACCCCGACTGATCCACAGTCCCGCTTTCGTCCACAGCTACGGCCGATCGCCGGGCCGTTTCCCGCGGCGTTCGTCGGTGGCGCCGCGCTAAATGGCGGCCATAGCCAATGCAATCGAGAAGGGATCAGCCCATGTTCGAAACTTCGCTTACCGTCGTCGGTCACATCGTCAACAACCCCGAGCGTCGACAGGTCGGCACCCAGGAGGTCATCAAGTTTCGCGTCGCCAGCAATTCCCGGCGCCGCACGGCCGACGGCGGTTGGGAGCCCGGCAATTCGCTCTTCATCAACGTCAATTGCTGGGGCAGGTTGGTCACCGGCGTGGGTGCCGCGCTCGGCAAGGGCGCGCCGGTGATCGTGGTGGGCCACGTGTACACCAGCGAATACGAGGACCGCGACGGCAACCGCCGGTCGTCGCTGGAGATGCGCGCCACCTCTGTCGGGCCCGACGTGTCCCGTGCGATTGTGCGCATCGAGCGCCCGGGCTACACCGGTCCGACGCCCACGGAGGCCATCGCACCGGCGGCGGATGAGCCCGACGCCGCTGGTGAGGACGCTGATGCCGATGACGTCGAGTCAGCTGACACCGGCCCGCTGCCGCTGACCGCTTAGCGGCGGGCCGCGGCTGCCGCGCGATGCCTAGGATGGTCCGCGAGATCACTGCACCAGAAAGGCATAACCGCGGCATGGCTGAGTTCATCTACACGATGAAAAAGGTCCGCAAGGCGCACGGCGACAAGGTGATCCTGGACGACGTCACGTTGAGCTTCTATCCAGGCGCCAAGATCGGTGTCGTTGGCCCCAACGGCGCCGGCAAGTCGAGCGTCTTGCGGATCATGGCGGGCCTGGACAAGCCCAACAACGGCGACGCCTTCCTGGCCAACGACGCGACCGTCGGGATCCTGCTGCAGGAGCCCCCGCTGAACGAGGAGAAGACCGTTCGCGGCAACGTCGAAGAAGGCCTGGGCGAGATCAAGGTCAAGCTCGACCGCTTCAACGAGGTCGCCGAGTTGATGGCCACCGACTACTCCGACGAGTTGATGGAGGAGATGGGCCGGCTGCAAGAGGAGCTCGACCATGCCGACGCGTGGGACCTCGATTCGCAGCTGGAGCAGGCCATGGACGCGCTGCGCTGCCCGCCGCCCGACGAGCCGGTGACCAACTTGTCCGGTGGTGAACGTCGCCGCGTCGCGCTGTGCAAATTGCTGTTGTCCAAGCCCGACTTGCTGCTCCTCGACGAGCCGACCAACCACCTGGACGCCGAGAGCGTGCAATGGCTCGAGCAGCACCTCGCCTCCTACGCGGGCGCGATCCTGGCGGTCACCCACGACCGGTACTTCCTCGACAACGTCGCCGAATGGATCCTGGAACTGGACCGCGGCCGCGCCTACCCGTACGAAGGCAACTACTCGACCTACCTGGAGAAGAAGGCCGAGCGGCTGGCGGTGCAGGGGCGCAAGGACGCCAAGCTGCAGAAGCGGTTGACGGAGGAGCTGGCGTGGGTGCGCTCCGGGGCCAAGGCGCGTCAGGCCAAGAGCAAGGCGCGGCTGCAGCGCTATGAGGAGATGGCCGCCGAGGCCGAGAAGACGCGCAAGCTCGACTTCGAGGAGATTCAGATCCCGGTCGGTCCGCGGCTGGGCAACGTCGTGGTCGAGGTCGACCATCTCGACAAGGGCTACGACGGCCGCACCCTGATCAAGGACCTCTCGTTCACGTTGCCGCGCAACGGCATCGTCGGTGTCATCGGGCCCAACGGGGTCGGTAAGACCACGCTGTTCAAAACCATCGTGGGCCTCGAGCAGCCGGACAGCGGCACGGTCAAGGTCGGCGAGACCGTCAAGCTCAGTTACGTCGACCAGACCCGCGCCGGAATCGATCCCAAGAAGACGGTGTGGGAAGTCGTCTCCGACGGGCTGGATCACATCGTCGTCGGCCAGACCGAAGTGCCGTCGCGGGCCTACGTGTCGGCGTTCGGGTTCAAGGGCCCAGACCAGCAGAAGCCGGCCGGCGTGCTCTCCGGTGGCGAGCGCAACAGGCTCAACCTCGCGCTGACCCTCAAGCAGGGCGGAAACCTCATCCTGCTGGACGAGCCCACCAACGATCTCGACGTCGAAACGCTGAGTTCCCTGGAGAACGCCCTCGAGCAATTTCCCGGCTGCGCGGTGGTGATTTCGCACGACCGATGGTTCCTGGACCGCACCTGCACCCACATCCTGGCTTGGGAGGGTGACGACGACAACGAGGCCAAGTGGTTCTGGTTCGAGGGCAACTTCGGCGCCTACGAGGAGAACAAAATCGAGCGACTCGGAGCCGAAGCGGCACGGCCGCACAGAGTGACCCACCGCAAGCTGACGCGGGACTAGTGTCAGCTCTGCCCCGCAGTGCCACGGAACGGGGCGACAGAGCGCACTGACAACCGTCGTGAGTTGGGAGCTATCGGCATGACGATCGATCCCGGAGCCCGACAAGGTCTCGAGCCGTGGACCAGCTTCAGCAAGCAACAGGACATTCCTGAGTGGATCTCGAAAGCCTACGTAGAGAGCTATCGGGGTCCGCATAGCGACGAGCCGGGGGGCGCGGAAACCAGGCCCATCGACCTGACCGTGCCGACGGCCATCGTGACCCCGGCCATGCTGAGCGCGCACTATCGACTCGGCCTGCACCGCCCCGACGGCGAAAGCCGCGTCGCGGTGTACTCCGCGGAAGACCCAGCCGGGTTCGGCCCCGCCCTGCAAGTGGTCACCGATCACGGCGGCATGCTGATGGACTCCGTGACCGTGTTGCTACACCGGCTCGGGGTGCCGTACACGGCAATCATGACGCCGGTGTTCGAAGTCAAGCGCAGCCCCGAGGGGGACCTGCTGCGCGTCGAGGCGAAAGCGGAAGGCGCATCGCAGTACGCCGGCGAGGCGTGGATACACGTGCAGCTGCTGCCGTCGGTCGACAGCAAGGGGCTCAACGAGGTCGAACGGCTGCTGCCCAAGGTGCTGGCCGACGTTCAACAGGTCGCCAGCGACGCGGCGAGTTTGATCGCCGCGCTGAACGATCTGGCCGCCCAAGTCGAGGCCAACGCCGACGACCACTTCTCGGCGCCGGACCGCGACGACGTCGCCGCGCTGCTGCGGTGGCTGGTCAACGGAAACTTCCTGCTGCTCGGCTACCAGCGGTGCCACGTGCACGACGGGCAGGTCTCCGGCGACGGGACGCCCGGCCTCGGCGTCCTGCGCACCCGCACCGGCTCGCGCCCCCGGCTGACCGACGACGACAGGATGCTGGTGTTGGCGCAGTCCGTGGTCGGCAGTTACCTGCGCTACGGCGCCTACCCGTACGCCATCGCGGTTCGCGAATATGTCGACGGCGCCGCGATCGAGCACCGCTTCGTCGGGCTGTTCACGGTGGCCGCGATGAACGCCGATGTCTTAGAGATTCCGACGATTTCGCGCCGGGTCCGCGAAGCGCTGGCCATGGCCGACAGCGACCCGATACACCCGGGCCAGCTGCTGCTCGACGTCATCCAGACCGTTCCCCGCTCGGAGCTGTTCACGCTCAGCGCCGAACGACTGCTGGCGATGGCCAAGGCGGTGGTGGATCTGGGACCGCAACGAAACGCGTTGCTGTTTCTGCGCGCCGACCGCCTGCAGTATTTCGTTTCCTGCCTGGTGTATCTGCCCCGCGATCGCTACACCACGGCCGTGCGGCTGCAGATCGAAGACATCCTGGTGCACGAATTCGGTGGCACCCGATTGGAGTTCACCGCGCGGGTCAGCGAATCACCTTGGGCGCTAATGCATTTCATGGTTCGTCTGCCTTCCGATGCGCCAGACTCGGCGCCGGTCGACGTTTCCGAAGACAACCGGATCCGCATTCAGGCATTGCTGAGCGAAGCCGCGCGAACCTGGACCGACCGGTTGGTCGCCGCGGCCGCCGACGGCTCGGTGGGGCACGCCGACGCCGAGTATTACGCGGGCGCCTTCCCCGAGGTCTACAAGCAAGCCGTCACCCCGGCCGATGCCATCGACCACATCGCCATCATCAATGGGCTGCAGGACAACTCGGTCAAGCTGGTGTTCGTCGAAGGCGACGACGGGACCGCGCAGCTGACCTGGTTCATGGGGGGACGCACCGCCTCGCTGAGCCAGCTGTTGCCGATGCTGCAGAGCATGGGTGTGGTGGTGCTCGAGGAGCGCCCGTTTACGGTCAACCGGTCCGATGGCCTGCCGGTGTGGATCTATCAGTTCAAAATCTCACCGCACCCCACCGTTCGGCTGGCCTCGACGCAAGCAGAGCGCGACGCGATGGCGGAGCGGTTCGCCGACGCGGTCACCGCGATCTGGCAGGGCCGCCTCGAGATCGACCGGTTCAACGAGTTGGTGATGCGCGCGGGCCTGCAATGGCAGCAGGTCGTGCTGTTGCGGGCCTACGCAAAGTATCTGCGGCAGGCGAACTTTCCCTACAGCCAGTCTCACATAGAGTCGGTGCTCAACGAACACCCCTCGACCGCACGATCGCTGGTCGCGCTGTTCGAGGCGCTGTTCGACCCGAGCCCCGATTCGTCGGCGAACCGCGATGCGCAGGCCGCCGCCGGGGCGGTCGCCGCAGACATCGACGCGCTGGTGGGCCTGGACACCGATCGCATCCTGCGGGCCTTCGCATCGCTGGTGCAGGCCACGTTGCGCACCAATTACTTTGTCACAAGGGAGGGTTCGGCGCGGGCCCGCAACGTGCTGGCGATCAAGCTGGACGCCCAGCTGGTCGACGAGCTACCGCTGCCGCGCCCGAAATACGAGATCTTCGTCTACTCGCCCCGGGTCGAAGGCGTGCACCTGCGGTTCGGGCCGGTGGCCCGCGGCGGCCTGCGCTGGTCTGACCGTCGCGACGACTTCCGCACCGAAATCCTGGGCCTGGTCAAAGCCCAAGCGGTCAAGAACGCCGTCATCGTGCCGGTGGGCGCCAAGGGGGGATTCGTCCTCAAGCGGCCCCCGCTGCCCACCGGCGATGCCGCGGCCGACCGCGAGGCCAGCCGCGCCGAGGGGGTCGCCTGCTACCAGCTGTTCATCTCCGGCCTGCTCGATGTCACCGACAACGTCGACCACGCGACCGGGAAGGTCAGCCCCCCAACGGAAGTCATTCGGCGCGACGGCGACGACGCGTACCTGGTGGTGGCGGCGGACAAAGGCACCGCCACCTTCTCCGACATCGCCAACGATGTCGCGAAGTCCTACGGATTCTGGCTGGGTGACGCGTTCGCCTCCGGCGGGTCGGTCGGATACGACCACAAGGCCATGGGTATCACCGCCAAGGGTGCGTGGGAGGCCGTCAAACGGCACTTCCGCGAGATGGACGTCGACACGCAGACCGAGGACTTCACCGTGGTGGGCATCGGCGACATGAGCGGCGACGTCTTCGGCAACGGCATGCTGCTGAGCAAGCACATCAGGCTGCTCGCCGCCTTCGACCACCGGCACATCTTCCTGGATCCCGACCCCGACGCCGCGCGTTCGTGGGAGGAACGCCAACGGATGTTCGACCTGCCGCGGTCCAGCTGGGAGGATTACGACGCGTCGCTGATCAGTGCGGGCGGCGGGGTGTACAGCCGTGAGCACAAGGCGATTTCGGTCAGCCCGCAGGCCCGCGCTGCGTTGGGCATCGAGGGGCCGGAGGAGGGGGCCACCGAGATGACCCCGCCCAATCTGATCAAGGCGATTCTGCAGGCGCCGGTGGACCTGCTCTTCAATGGCGGCATCGGCACCTACATCAAGGCGGAGTCCGAATCCGACGCCGACGTCGGCGACCGCGCCAACGATCCGGTCCGGGTCAACGGAAGCCAGGTGCGCGCCAAGGTGATCGGCGAAGGCGGCAACCTGGGGGTGACCGCGCTGGGTCGCGTCGAGTTCGACTTGGCGGGTGGCCGGATCAACACCGACGCCATGGACAATTCGGCCGGTGTGGACTGTTCGGACCACGAGGTCAACATCAAAATCCTGATCGACTCCCTGGTGACCGCCGGCAAGGTCGAACCCGAGGAGCGAAAACCGCTGCTGGAGTCGATGACCGATGAGGTCGCGCAGCTGGTGCTCGCCGACAATGAAGACCAGAACGACCTGATCGGCACCAGCCGCGCGAACGCGGCGAGCCTGCTGCCCGTGCACGCCATGATGATTCAGTACCTGGTCGACCAGCGCGGCATCCACCGCGACCTGGAGGCACTGCCCTCGGAGAAGGAGATCGCGCGGCGCGCCGAGGCCGGCATCGGGCTCACCTCGCCGGAGATGTGCACCCTGATGGCCCACGTGAAGCTGGGTCTCAAGGAGGAGATGCTCGAGACGGAGCTGACCGAGCAGGACGTGTTCGCCTCCCGACTACCGCTGTACTTTCCAAAACCCTTGCGGGAGCGGTTCACTCCAGAGATCCGGGCGCATCAGCTGCGCCGCGAGATCGTCACCACCATGCTGATCAACGACCTGGTGGACGCCGCCGGGATCAGCTACGCCTTCCGGATCGTCGAGGACGTCGGCGTCGGGTCGGTCGACGCGGTGCGCACCTATGTCGCCACCGACGCCATCTTTGGGGTGGGAGCGATATGGCGGCGCATCCGCGCGGCGAATCTTCCTGTCGCACTGTCGGATCGGCTCACGCTGGACACCCGGCGGCTGATCGACCGGGCGGGGCGCTGGCTGCTCAACTACCGTCCGCAGCCGCTGGCGGTCGGCGCCGAGATCAACCGGTTCGCCGCCAAGGTCCAGGCGCTGACGCCGCGCATGTCGGAGTGGCTGCGCGGTGACGACAAGGCCATCGTCGAAAAGGAAGCCGCGGAATTCACCTCCCAGGGCGCGCCAGAAGACCTCGCCTATTCGGTGGCCGCCGGGCTCTACCGCTTCAGCCTGCTCGACATCATCGACATCGGCGACATCAGCGACATCGATGCCGCCGAGGTCGCCGATACCTACTTCGCGCTCATGGACCGGCTCGGCACCGACGGGCTCCTGACGGCGGTATCCGAACTGCCTCGACGCGACCGCTGGCACTCCCTGGCGCGCTTGGCGATTCGTGACGACATCTATGCCTCGCTGCGATCGCTGTGCTTCGATGTGCTGGCCGTAGGGGAGCCGGACGAAAGTGGTGAAGAGAAGATCGCCGAGTGGGAGCACCTGAGTGCCTCGAGAGTCGAGCGGGCCCGCCGAACGCTGATCGAGATCCAGGAAAGCGGGAACCGGGATCTCGCGACACTGTCGGTCGCCGCGCGGCAAATCCGTCGCATGACCCGCACCAGTGGAAGAGGATCATCAAGTTGAGCGTCGGCTTCGTCGCGCCCGTGCCAGTGCGCTGGTCGGACATCGACATGTATCAGCACGTCAACCACGCCACCATGGTCACGATCCTCGAGGAGGCGCGCGTCCAGTTCCTCCGAGAGGCGTTCGAGGTCGATATTCTGACCATCGGGTTGCTCATCGCCGAGGTCAAGGTGACCTACAAAGGCCAGCTGCGGCTGGTGGATTCGCCGCTGCAGGTGACCATGTGGACCAAGCGGTTGCGGGCGGTCGACTTCACGCTGGGCTACGAGGTGCGCTCGGTCGGCGCGGATCCGGAGTCGAAGCCCGCCGTCATCGCCGAGTCGCAACTGGCCGCCGTGCATATCGAGGAGGAGCGACTGGTGCGCCTCTCGCCACAACATCGGGAGTATCTGCAACGGTGGATCAGGTAGCCGAGCGAGGATTATGGCTGGGCGCCGACGCCATGGACGCCCACCGCAGGGATCTGGCCGCGTTCGTCGACCGCGCACTGCGACTCGACGACGCCGCGATCATCCGATTCCGGACCCGATCCCCGGGGCTGCTGACGGCCTGGGTAGCAACGGGTTTCGACGTGCTGGCCAGCAGGGTGGTGGTCGGTGAGGCGCGGCCCGGCGATCTGTCGGTGGGCGCGGACGCGCTGGCGCGCGGCCTTTCCGCGATGGACGCCTCGGGTTACGTCGATCCTGGCTTCGCGATGGATTCGGCGTGGCGCGGTGCGTTGCCGCCGGAATCCGGCTTCACCCACCTCGAGGACATACCGGCCCGGGTGATGCTGGACTTGGCGCAACGCGGTGCCCAACTCGCCAAGCAGCACAGCGGTTCTCATGGCCCGCCGGTGTCGCTGCTCGATCAGGAGGTCGTTCAGGTCAGCTCGGCCGACGTGCGCGTCGGGCTACCTATGCGCTGCGTGTTCGCGTTGACCGCGATGGGTTTTCTGCCGCAGTCGCCCGATGCGGTCGCCGCCGACGAATTGATCCGCGTCCGGATATTGCCGACGTGGTTGCGCCTGGACGCCCGGTTCGGTTCGGTGTATCGCCGCCGCGGCGATCCCGCGCTGCTACTGGGCTGACGCGAGCCGGGCGTGAGCGATTTGTCAAACGGATCACGCTGAGTTTAAGCCGAATGCGGGCCGGCGGATCAGGGGCCGTAGCGCAGCCACAGCGGCAGCACGGCGTCGAGATGGTCCATGAATTTCTTCAGGCCCACGCGAAACTGCCCGTAGCCGTAGGGGTCTTCGGCGTACTGGGGGAACGCGATGCCCACCCCGAACAGGCCGGGGGCCAGTATTCCGTTGATGGGGTTGTAGTCCAGCCGCCCCCACTGCGGCGTCTCGGGCAACTTCCTGCGCTCGAAACCGACGGTGTAGACCACGCGGTCGCACTGCGCCAGTTTCTCGTCGAATTGCGGGCTCGATACCCAGCAGCGTTCGAGGCCGTCGGGGAGTGCCCCGTCGATGTTCTCGCGCGCCCAGACGGCCGCCTGGCCCTTCAGCCCTGTGTCGTCAAACAGGATCCAATCGTCCAGATAGACAGCGTATTTCAGGGGGCTTCGGTAGAAATTGATGATGCGTTTGACGGGGTGGCGCAGCAGGTTCGGCAGCACGATCATCGACGAGTGCGACGAGCCGAACACGGCGACCGTCGCACCTTCGAGTGATTCTTCGGCCAGCCTGTCGGGGTCCAGGGCGACCTGGACGGGTATCTCCTCGAGGTCGGGGTGGCAAAGCTTTTTGGGATCCGCGCCGACGGCCAGGACCACATTCTCGGCGAAGATGTCGCGCTGTTCGGTCTCGACCCGCCATTGCCTGTTCGCCAAGAACAGCGCGGTGGCGGTCGTCGTCAAGGCGTCGACCTGCTCACGCAACTGCTCGGTGATCCACACCAGGGGTTCGGCGACCAGGCCGAGCGCACAGGTCTCTTGTGGATCGATCTCCTTGAGCGGCATCGGCGGTGCTTCGGAGAACCGAAAGGCCTTGGAGCCGTTGAAGTACTCGAGGAAGAGCGCGACATGGGTGTTGCTGGAAACAGACCGCCACTTCTGGCCGATGTCGCCGCCGGCGAAGGCCGGATCGATCCAGGCGATCCGTTTGCCCGCAACTCCGTGATCCAGCAGCCTTCCCACCGCGGCGATGCCCGCCGGCCCGGCACCGATCACTGTCCACTCGTAGGAAGCCATGCACAACATATAGAGCAGTCCGCCGCGAAATGCTCACCGTCGATTCGGCGGTGTGACCCCGGGCCGGCTACGCCAGCCAGGCCGCGGAATCGGGTGGCAGTTTTCCACCCAGCAGCGGTGCGCTCGCCAACATCAGCTCGCCGGGCGGCAGCGGCACCGGCGATTCGCCGGCGTTGAGCGCGCAGACCAGCCCACCGGGGCGCCGGAAGATCACCACGTCGCCGGGCGCATCCAGCCACTCGACGCCGTCGCCGTCGAATTCCACGCGGCGCTTTCGCAATTCGATCGCCCGCTGGAAGAACGACAGGGTCGAGTCGGGATCGCCGCTCTGCTTCTCGACGGTCAGTGCCGCCCATTGGGCGGGCATCGGCAACCACGTCTGCGACGACGACGAGAACCCGAACGGCGGCTCCTGACCCGACCACGGCATCGGCACCCGGGACTTGTCGCGCCCCCGCTCGGTGTGTCCGGACCGTTCCCAGGTCGGGTCCTGCAGCACCTCCTCGGGCAGATCCAGCACGTCGGGCAGGCCCAATTCTTCGCCGTTGTAGATGAACACCGTGCCCGGCAGGGCGAGCATCGCCAACGCCATGGCCCGAGCCCTGCGCAGCCCGACCTCGCCGCCGCCGTAACGGGTCACCTCGCGTTCCACGTCGTGGTTCGACAAGGTCCAGGTCGGGACGGCGTCATAGATCGCGGTGGCCGCGAGCGAGTTCTCGATGGCGTCACGGATCTCGCCGGCGTCGAAGCCGACCTTGGTCAACCGGAAATTGAAACCCAGATGCAGTTCGTCCGGCCGCAGGTACTCGGCCCACAGCTGGTTGTCCATCACCCACACCTCGCCGATGGTCACCGCCCCGGGGTACTCGTCGACGACCTTGCGGATTTTGCGGTGGATGTCGTGCACACCCGCGTTGTTGAAACGCGGGTCGTCGTCCGTGTGCCTCAGCACCTTGACGTCGGCCTTGGCGTCGGGCAGGCCGGGCGGCTTGGCCATCCCGTGCGCCACGTCGATGCGGAAGCCGTCCACCCCCCGGTCCAGCCAGAACCGCAGCGACGTGGCGAAGTCCTCGAAGACCTCCGGATTCTCCCAATTCAGGTCCGGCTGCTCGGCATCGAAGAGGTGCAGGTAGTACTGGCCCGGGTTGCCGTCCGGCTCGACCACCCGCGTCCAGGCGGATCCGCCGAACACCGACGTCCAGTTGTTCGGTGGCAGCGCCCCGTCGGGCCCCTTGCCGTCGCGGAAGTGGTAGCGCTCCCGCGCGTCGGTACCCGGGCCGGCGGCCAGCGCCGCCTGGAACCACGCGTGCGCGGAGCTGGTGTGGTTGGGCACCACGTCCATGGTGATCTTGATGCCCCGCCGGTGCGCCGCCGCGATCAGCCGGTCGATCGCGGGCATCCCGCCGAACAGGGGGTCGATGTCGCGCGGGTCGGCGACGTCATAGCCGTGGTCGGCCATCGGGGAGACGGTGACCGGGCTGAGCCAGATCGCGTCGATGCCGAGCCGCTCCAGGTGATCCAGATGGGCGACGATTCCGTCGATGTCGCCGACGCCGTCACCGTTGCTGTCGGCGAACGATCGCGGATAGACCTGGTAAAAGACCGCGTTCGACCACCATGCTGCGGGGCTCATGCTGCTCCGTTCGGTTGCGAGGCATCTAGAAGGGCGAATTGACCAGCGAGTCGGCGGCCATCTCCAGGTAGTTGAGCAACTCGCGGCGGTGCTCGTCGTCGAGCGTCTGCGAATCGATCGACGCGACGGCGGTGTGCATGCACCGCAGCCACGCGTCGCGCGCCAGGGGAGTGATGCGGAAGGGCACGTGGCGCATCCGCAGTCGGGGGTGTCCGCGGCGGTCGGAGTAGGTGCGCGGGCCGCCCCAATACTGCTCGAGGAACATCCGCAAGCGTTCCTCCGCGCCCTCGAGGTCGTCCAGCGGGTACAGCTCGCGCAGGATCTCGTCTTCGGGGACCTGGGCGTAAAAGCGGGACACGATCGCGTGGAAAGTCTCGGCACCGCCGACCGCGTCGTAGAAGGACTCTGTCACCTGATCCATCGCCGTCCATTGTGGTGCATCCTCGCGGCACCAAGCGGAGGCGGCCCGGCCCCATGCCTGGTGTTCACCGGATCGACACGGCGGTCACCTGCAATAGGGGTGCGATCGGCGGCGAATCATGGTGGACTGTTCGCGGAGGATCTATGGCGCAGGGCAACAGACGCCGCAGGCACCGCAGTCAGGTAGCCGCGGCAGGGTCAACCGGGCCCACAACCGCGTCGTCGCTGCATAGTGTTGAGATCCATCCGCCCGTCCGCTCGGAGGGTGCTTCCCTGTGGAGTCGCCGGCGGGTCCTGCTGCTGAATTCCACCTATGAGCCGCTGACGGCGCTGCCGCTGCGCCGCGCGATCGTCATGGTGATCTGCGGAAAGGCCGACGTGGTACACCACGATCCGGCCGGCCCCGTCATCCACTCGGCTACCAACTCGATCGTGGTGCCCTCGGTGATCCAGCTGCGGTCCTACGTTCGGGTTCCTTACCGGGCGCGCGTCCCGATGACCCGCGCCGCGCTGATGCACCGCGACCGGTTCTGCTGCGCCTATTGCGGGGCGAAGGCGGACACCGTCGACCATGTGCTGCCCCGCAGCCGCGGCGGTGACCATTCCTGGGAGAACTGCGTCGCGTGCTGCTCGACGTGCAACCACCGCAAGGGCGACAAGCTGCTCAGCGAGCTCGGCTGGGCACTGCGCCGCCCGCCGCTGCCGCCGACCGGGCAGCATTGGCGGCTGCTGTCGACGGTCAAGGAACTGGATCCGGCGTGGGCCCGATACCTGGACGAGGGCGCCGCCTGATCGGCGATCGGGTGTCCGGTCGCGCCGGTAGATCACTTCGTGGGATACGGTTTGCGTCGTGAGCCCAATGCATGTCCATCTGTTCATCGTCGGAATACCGCTGCTGTTGGTGATCCTGCTGTCGGCGCTGATCTGGTCCCACAAGGGGCCCCACCCGGCGGCCTACAAGTTGGGCGAGAAGTGGACGCATCCGCCGATCCTGTGGGCAGCCACCGGCGAAGACGTCGGCGTTGCCCACGGGGGGCATGACGGGCACGGTACGTCGGAATTCGCAGTCGGAGGTGGCGCCAGTGGCACGTGGTGAGGTAGCGACGAGGGAACCCGCCGGGCTGCCCCACGGCTCGGTGATCACCACGAGCGGACGGATCTCCGGCGTCACCGAGCCGGGCGAACTGTCGGTGCGATTCCCGTTCTCGACCAAAGACCTGGTCGCCGTGGACGATGCGCTGAAGTTCGGCTCACGGGCATCCAAGACGCGCTTCGCGATCTATCTGGGCGACCTGGGCAGCGACACCGCCGCGCGAGCCCGCGAGATCCTGGCCGACGTGCCGACGCCGGACAACGCGGTGCTGCTGGCCGTCTCGCCCGACCAGAAGGTCATCGAGGTGGTCTACGGGTCGCAGGTTCGCGGCCGTGGCGCCGAGTCGGCCGCACCGCTGGGTGTCGCCGCCGCGTCGTCGGCGTTCGAGCGCGGCGACCTGGTCGACGGCCTGGTGAGCGCGATTCGCGTGCTGAGCGCCGGGATTTCGCCCGCCTGACTTAAGGCTCAGTCCTCGCCCGCGTCGACTCGGCGCGCCCGCAACGAACGCTTCACTCCGGCCTGGCCCTCGAGCACGAGGCGTCGCAACGGGGCCGGCACCTGTGGGTCGGACAGGAACTTGTCCGCGGCGGCGACGCCGTCGTCGCTGATGTCCCAGTGCGGGTACAGGCCGATCACGACGGTCTGGGCGACTTCGCTGGACCGGCGCGCCCAGACTCCGGAGATCGCCTCGAAGTAGCGCGCGGTGTACGGCTTGAGCAACTCGGCCTGCCCGGGCGGGGCGATGCCCGCGATGATCGATCGGGCGGTGATGTTCGCCAGGGTGTCGTCCTCGACCACCGTCGTCCAGGCTGCGTCCTTGACCTGCAACTGGGGTCGAGCCGTCGCGGCCTGGGCGCCGTGGCGCTTGCCGGCGGCGGTCGGGTCGCGCTGAATCTCGGCATCGATGAACGGTGTCGCGGGTCCGTCGGCGTCGACCTCGCCCGCGGTGGCCAGCGCCGTGACGATCCGCCACCGCAGGTCCGTGTCGACCTCGAGGCCCGCCAGGCCCGACTCGGCGGGGTCGCGGTCGAGCAGGTTCGCCAGCGTCGCAACATGACTGGCCGACAGCACCGACGAGCACAGCGTGTTGACGAAGGCGAGTTGGTGATCTGAGCCGGGCTGCGCGCCGCGTGCCAGCTCCAGCAGCCGGTCGGCGAACCGCGGCCAGCCGTGCTCGCGCGCCCAGCCCTGCTCCGCGTATGACGTCAGGGCCGTCTGCGCCTGCAGCAACAACCGCTGTGCCACACCCACTTCGGACTCGGCGTGCACGCCGCCCATCACCAGGGCCACGAAGTCGCGGGCGCGCAATTCGGCCTCGCGCGTCATCTCCCAGGCCGCCGACCAGACCAGCGACCGCGGCAGTGGCTCGGCGATGTCGGCGATGCGCTCGAGCGCGGTGCGCAGCGACTCGGCGTCCAGTCGCAACGAGCAGTAGGTCAGGTCGTCGTCATTGACCAGCACCAGCCGGCCCCGCGAAACGCCAACCAGCCCAGGGACTTCCGTGACGGGCCCCTCGACGTCGAGTTCCTCGCGGTGCACCCGCACCAACTTCCCGGTTCCATCGTCGTCGTAGATCCCGACCGCCAGCCGGTGCACCCGGGTCTCGCCGGCACCCGGGGCGGCCCCGCTCTGGGTCACCGCGAACCGGGTGAACTCGGCGTTGTCGTCGACGTCGAACTCCGCCCGCAACGTGTTCAGCCCGGTCGTCTTCAGCCACTGCTGACCCCAATCGGACAGATCACGTCCCGACGCCCGCTCCAGGGCGGCGACCAGATCGTCGAACGTGGCGTTGCCGAACGCGTGGGCGCGGAAGTAATCGCGCAGCCCGGCCAGGAAGTGCTCCAGCCCGACGTAGGCGACGAGCTGCTTGAGCACCGACGCGCCCTTGGCATAGGTGATGCCGTCGAAGTTCACCTCGACTGCGGCCAGGTCGGGGATGTCGGCGGCGATCGGGTGCGTCGAAGGCAACTGATCCTGGCGGTAGGCCCATGACTTCTCGACCGTCGCGAACGTCGTCCACGCCTCGGTGAATTCGGTTGCCTCGCTTTGGCACAGCACCGATGCGAAGGTGGCGAACGACTCGTTCAGCCACAGGTCGTCCCACCACGTCATGGTGACCAGGTCGCCGAACCACATGTGCGCCATCTCGTGCAGCACGGTCTCGGCGCGCCGCTCGTAGGAGGACCGGGTGACCTTGCTGCGAAAGACGTAGTCCTCGAGGAAGGTCACCGCGCCCGCGTTCTCCATCGCGCCGGCGTTGAATTCGGGGACGAACAGCTGATCGTATTTTCCGAAGGCGTAGGGCATGCCGAAGTTCTTGTGGTAGAAGCCAAATCCCTGTTTGGTCTGGGTGAACAGCCGCTCGGCGTCCATGTGTTGGGCCAGCGAGGACCGGCAGAAGATGCCCAGCGGGATCTCGCCGTGCTCGTCGGTGTAGGTGTCGTTCCACTCGGCGTATGGGCCTGCGATCAAGGCGACCAGGTAGGTGCTCATCCGCGGGGTGGTGGCGAAGGTGTGCAGGCCGTCGTTCACCGACACCGTCTCGCCGTTGGAGATCACCTTCCAATGCGTGGGCGCGGTGACCCGCATGTCGAACGTCGCCTTCAGGTCCGGCTGGTCGAAGCACGCGAACATGCGCTTGGCATCGGCGGTTTCGAACTGGGAGTACAGGTAGGTCTCGTTGTCGACCGGGTCGACGAATCGATGCAGACCCTCACCGGTGTTGGAGTAGCGGCAGTCCGCATCGACGACGACGACGTTGCGGTCGGCCAGCCCGCGCAGCGGGATGCCCGTCGACTCGTCGTAGCCCGAGATGTCCAGATCGCGCCCGTTGAGCGTGGCGCTGCGGATGGTGTCGGCGGCGATGTCGATGACCGAGTCGGCGCCGGCGAGCGCGTCGAACACCACGGTGGTGACCGAGCGGAAGGTCCGTTCGCCGGGCGCGCCGGAGCCGTCGGTGAGATCGAGGTCGATCTGGTAGCTGGCGACGGTGATCAGGGCGGCGCGCTCGACGGCTTGTTCGCGGGTGAGGTTGGGGAGAGCCACATGTCCAACTTACGGGTCGGGCAAATCGGGAACAGGACGTAGACGCCTACGGTTGTGCAGATCAGACTTTCAACTTCACGAAAGGATTCGCCATGCCTGAGAGCGCCGCCGCGAAGAACAAAGCCGATTTCTGGTTCGATCCGCTGTGTCCGTGGGCGTGGATCACCTCGCGCTGGATCCTCGAGGTGGAGAAGGTTCGCGACATCGACGTCAACTTTCATGTGATGAGCCTGGCGGTGCTCAACGAGAACCGTGAGGGTCTGCCCGACGAATACCGCGAACGGCTGGCGAAGGCCTTCGGCCCGGTGCGGGTGGCGATCGCCGCCGAGCAGGCCCACGGGCCCGAGGTTTTGCGGCCGCTGTACACCGCGATGGGAACCCGGATCCACAACGAGGGCAACAAAGAGCTCGATGACGTGATCAAGCTGGCGCTGGCCGACGCGGGCCTGCCGGCCGAGTTGGCGGAGGCCGCGAACAGCGACGAGTACGACGAGGCGCTGCGCAAGAGCCACCACGCCGGCATGGATCCGGTGGGCGACGACGTCGGCACCCCGACCATTCACGTCAACGATGTGGCGTTCTTCGGGCCGGTGCTCTCCAAGATTCCGCGCGGGGAGGAAGCGGGCAAGCTGTGGGACGCCTCGGTCACCTTCGCGTCCTACCCGCACTTCTTCGAGCTCAAGCGCACCCGCACCGAGAAGCCCGAGTTCGACTGACCGGGTCGGGCGGCGATCCCGCGCGATCGCCGCCACCGGCCCGGAGGCGGGCTGTGTAAGGATTGCGGGCATGCGCGTCTACCTCGGCTCTGACCACGCCGGATTCGAGCTCAAGCAGCAGATCACCGACCACCTCAAAAAATCCGGGCACGAGCCGATCGATTGCGGCGCCTTCAGTTACGACGCCGAAGACGACTACCCGGCCTTCTGTATCGCCGCCGCGACACGCACCGTGGCCGATCCGGACAGCCTGGGCATCGTGCTGGGCGGGTCGGGCAACGGCGAGCAGATCGCCGCGAACAAGGTCCCCGGCGCCCGCTGCGCGCTGGCCTGGAGCGTCGAGACGGCGACCCTGGCCCGCGAACACAACAACGCCCAACTGATCGGCATCGGCGGCCGCATGCACACCGTGGCCGAGGCGCTGGCCATCGTCGATGCCTTCTTGACCACGCCGTGGTCGAAAGCCGAACGCCACCAACGGCGTATCGACATCCTGGCCGAATACGAACGCACCCATCAAGCCCCGCCGGTGCCCGGCGCGGCAGGTTGACGCCCGAAAGGTCTGCGCGTGCCCGAAGGGCATACCCTGCACCGGCTGGCCCGGCTACACCAACGCCGTTACGCCGGCGCCCCCGTCGCGGTGTCCAGCCCCCAGGGCCGCTTCGCGGATGCGGCTGCCGTGGTGGACGGGCGCGTACTGCGGCGCACCAGCGCGTGGGGCAAACACCTGTTCCACCACTACGCCGGCGGCCCCATCGTGCACGTGCATCTCGGGCTGTACGGTGCCTTCACCGAATGGGAACGGCCCGGTGACGGGTTGTTCCCGGAGGCGGTCGGGCAGGTGCGGATGCGCATGATCGGCGCCGACCACGGCACCGACCTGCGCGGCCCGACGGTGTGCGAAGTCATCGACGAAGGCCAGGTCAGCGGCGTGCTGGCCCGGCTGGGCCCCGACCCGCTGCGCGCCGACGCCGATCCGTCGTGGGCGTGGCAGCGGATTGCCAAGTCCCGCAGGCCCATTGGCGCGCTGCTGATGGACCAGACGGTGATGGCCGGCGTCGGCAATGTCTATCGCAGCGAGTTGCTGTTCCGCCACCGGATCGACCCGTTCCGGCCCGGCCGCGACGTCCGCGAGGACGAATTCGACGCGGCCTGGACCGACCTGGTCGCGCTGATGAAGGTCGGATTGCGCCGGGGCAAGATCATCGTGGTGCGGCCCGAACACGACCACGGCGCGCCGTCGTATCGGCCCGACCGGCCCCGCACCTACGTCTATCGGCGCGCCGGCGAACCGTGCCGGGTGTCGGGCGATCCGATTCGCACGACGGTGCTGGAGGGCCGCAACGTCTTCTGGTGCCCCACCTGCCAGACATAACAGCGTCGACGGCCGGGCATCGAGGCTCCACACGATTCCGTTTCGTGCGCCACCGGCCGGGTACGGCTCCTAGATGAAGAAATCGATACGTGCCGTTGCGGCCACGGCCACGCTTTCGGCAGGTCTGGGACTGGTCGGACTGGGTGCCGCGAGCGGTGCTCAGGCACAAGTGACGTCCTTCCCGAACTACCCGTGCAATCCCGGCGAGACCTGGAACCCGGGAAACGGGCCCTATTGCAATGTCCCGGGGCCCGGTCCCGGATGGGGGAACGGCGGAGACCTCGGTCCCGGACCCGGCGGCGGTGGACCCGGCGGCGGTGGACCCGGCGGCAGTGGACCCGGCGGCGGTGGACCCGGCGGCGGTGGCGGGCACGGCGGCGGTGGAGGCGGCGGCGGCCACTAGCGCTGTCGAGCGCTAGACGACTCCGAGCACTGAGTAGACCTCGTTGGACAGGACCAGACTGCGGGGGTCAGCGTTGGCCTTGGTCGGGTCGAAGTGATTGGCCACATAGGCGTAGCCGATGCGGTGCTCCAGGTCGACGAACCCGAACGAGCCGCCCAGTCCGCCATGGCCGAAGATCCGGGGGTTGGGCCCGTTGACGCACCGCTGGTTGAGCATGTAACCCAGCCCCCAGCCGTGATCGGCGACCCGCGGCCCGAGTACTAAATCGGTGTCCTGCCCACCCCGGCACACCCGCACCAGATCCATGTGCTCGCGGCTGAGCACCTTCTCCTGAGCGAGCGCGTTGTAGAACGTCGCCAACCCCAGCGCTGACACCTGCCCGTTGGTGCCAGGGAACTCGAGTTCGCGCCACAGATTCAGATCGTGCGAGCCGAGCTCGTCATCGGGGGCGAACCCCATCGCGATGGATAGCCCCGCCTTCGGGTGCTCAGCCAGGCTGGTCGGGTATTCGGGTGCCTTCGCGTCGGCCAGCAGATCGCGGGCGTGCGGCTTGTTGACCCGCTCGGCGCAGCGGTGTTGCTCGCTCAACGGCAACCCGATATGGACGTCGGCACCTAACGGTTCGGCGATCTCGGCGCGCAGGTACTGGCCGATGGTCCGGCCCGTGACTCGGCGGAACACCTCGCCCATGATGAAACCGAAGGTGGTCATGTGGTAGCCCTGCGCGGTGTCCGGCTTCCACCACGGCTCGGCGGCGGCCAGTTGTTCGCAGACGTAGTCCCAGTCGGCGACCTCTTCCCACCGCAGGCGCGTGCGGGGGCCGATGACGCCGGATCGGTGGCTCATCACCATCGCCAGCGTGATGTCCTGTTTGCCCGCCTGGGCGAACTCGGGCCAGTAGTGCGCCACCGGAGCCTGCAGGTCCAGCTCCCCGCGGTCGGCGAGCTGGTGCACGCAGGTGGACGACAGGCCCTTCGTGCCGGACAACACGGTGGTCAGGGTGTTCTGCTGCCACGGCCGGGTACGGGCGGCGTCGGCCCAGCCGCCCCACAGATCGACGACCAGAGTCCCGTCGACCCACACGGCCACGGCCGCGCCGACTTCATCGCCTTGCGTGAAATTGCGCTCGAACGCGTCGCGAAGTCCGACGTAATCCGAGGCGCATGAGCCATGGATCGACGCGTCGGTCAACAGGTCGCTCATGGCGCCTTTCTATCGAGCAGATAGTTAGCCCGAGCGGGCGACGGGAATCGAACCCGCGTAGCTAGTTTGGAAGACTAGGGCTCTACCATTGAGCTACGCCCGCATGTGTTCAGTCGAGCGTGACTGTAGCTGGCGACAAAGATCAAATCTAATCGACTCGGTTTTGTGATCGCTTCGTGAGGTCTGCGACGTCGCCGCGAAGCCCGTGGCCAACCCGGTGTTTCAGGGGCCTTAGGATCATCGAGGTCAGCGCGGGGTGTAGCGCAGCTTGGTAGCGCATCCGCTTTGGGAGCGGAAGGCCGCAGGTTCAAATCCTGTCACCCCGACCAGCACGACCGGCCCGGTGCCCTGAGCGGGACCCACCGGCGCCAATGACGAGCAACGAACGAGCATTGAGGAGCACACCCGTGAAGAGCACCGTCGAGCAGTTGAGCCCCACCCGGGTGCGCATCAACGTGGAGGTCCCTTTCTCGGAACTCGAACCCGACTTCCAGCGCGCCTACAAGGAGCTGGCCCGGCAGGTGCGACTGCCCGGATTCCGGCCGGGCAAGGCGCCGGCGAAGTTGCTGGAGGCGAGGTTTGGTCGCGAGGCGATGCTCGATCAGGTCGTCAGCGAGGCGCTGCCGGCGCGGTACGGGCAGGCCGTCGCCGAATCGGAGGTGCACCCGCTGGGCCAGCCCGAGATCGAAGTCACCAAAAAGGAGTACGGCGAGGAGCTGGCCTTCACGGCCGAGGTCGACGTGCGCCCCAAGCTCACCCTGCCGGACCCCGGCGAGCTCAAGGTTTCGGTGGACCCGATCGAGGTCAGCGACGACGACGTGGAGGCCGAACTGCAGTCTCTGCGTGCCCGATTCGGCACCCTGACCGGTGTTGACCGGCCCGTCGCCGACGGTGACTTCGTCTCGATCGACCTGTCGGCCACCATCGACGGCGAAGAGATCCCGGGCGCCGCCGCGCAAGGCCTGTCGCACGAGGTGGGCTCGGGTCGCCTCATCGCGGGCCTGGACGAGGCCCTGATCGGTTTGTCGGTCGACGAACCCAAGGAGTTCACCGCGCAGCTGGCGACCGGCGAGCACGCCGGCAAGGACGCCCAGGTGACCGTCACGGTCAAGTCGATCAAGGAACGTGAGCTGCCCGAGCCCGACGACGAGTTCGCGCAACTGGCCAGCGAGTTCGACACCATCGAGGAGTTGAAGTCCAACCTGCGCGAGCAGGTCGGCCGCACCAAGCGTGCTCAGCAGGCCGAGAACATTCGCGAGGCCGCCCTCGACACACTGCTCGAGCAGGTCGAGGTCCCGCTGCCGGAGGCGATCGTCAAGGCCCAGGTCGACAGCGCCCTGCACAACGCATTGCACAGCCTTGACCACGACGAGTCCAAGCTGGAAGAGGTGCTGGCCCAGCAGGGCAAGTCGCGCGAAGAGTTCGAGAGCGAGACGCGCACCGCCGCCGAGACGGAAGTCAAACGCCAGCTGCTGCTGGACGCCCTGGCCGACGAGCTACAGGTCCAGGTCGGCCAGGATGACCTGACCGAGCGGCTGGTGGCTACGTCGCGGCAATACGGCATCGAGCCCCAGCAGCTGCTGGGCTATCTCCAGGAGAACAACCAGCTGCCGGCCATGTTCGCCGATGTGCGCCGGACGCTGGCGATCGCCGAGGTGATCCGGGCGGCGACCGTCACCGATACCGCGGGAAACGCCATCGACACCAGTGAATTCTTCGGCGGCCGCCCGGAGGCCGACGAGGCCGAGGCGACGGGTGAGGCTGAGGCCGACGACCCCGAAGAGGACGACGCCGCGGAGTGACCGCGCCATGAAGCTGTGAGCGAACGTGGCCCTTTCGGGGGTGCGTGGCCGCGAAACAGTGGGCCCGGTTGGCTAGTGTCGTGAATACGGATCTCGAGAAAGCAGGTAACTCAGTCGTGACTGACATGCGTTCAAACTCGCAGGGTCTCAACCTCACGGACTCGGTCTATGAGCGCTTGCTGTCCGAGCGCATCATCTTCCTGGGTTCAGAGGTGAACGACGAGGTCGCCAACCGGTTGTGCGCGCAGATTTTGCTGCTCGCCGCCGAGGACAGCGACAAGGACATCAACCTCTACATCAACTCCCCGGGTGGATCGATCAGCGCCGGAATGGCGATCTACGACACCATGGTGCTGGCGCCGTGTGACATCGCCACCTACGCGATGGGCATGGCTGCCTCGATGGGCGAGTTCTTGTTGGCCGCCGGCACCAAGGGCAAGCGTTACGCGTTGCCGCACGCCCGCATCCTGATGCACCAGCCGCTCGGCGGGGTGACCGGTAGCGCGGCCGACATCGCCATCCAGGCCGAGCAGTTCCACGTCATCAAGAAGGAGATGTTCCGGCTCAACGCCGAATTCACCGGGCAGTCGATCGAGCGCATCGAGGCCGACTCCGACCGCGACCGCTGGTTCACCGCGCAGGAAGCCCTCGAATACGGCTTCGTCGACCACATCATCACCCGCGCCGCCCACATCACCAATGGAGAAGCCCGATGAACCCCGAAACTCAGCCCCAGGCGCGCTACATCCTGCCGTCGTTCATCGAGCACTCCAGCTTCGGGATCAAGGAATCCAATCCCTACAACAAGCTGTTCGAGGAACGCATCATCTTCCTCGGTGTCCAGGTCGACGACGCCTCGGCGAACGACATCATGGCGCAGCTGTTGGTGCTCGAGTCGCTGGACCCCGACCGCGACATCACCATGTACATCAACTCGCCCGGAGGCGGATTCACCTCGCTGATGGCGATTTACGACACCATGCAGTACGTGCGCGCCGACATCCAGACGGTCTGCCTCGGGCAGGCCGCCTCGGCGGCGGCGGTGTTGCTGGCCGCCGGGACGCCCGGCAAGCGCATGGCACTGCCCAACGCCCGGGTGCTCATTCACCAGCCGTCGCTGCAGGGCGTGATCCAGGGGCAGTTCTCCGATCTGGAGATCCAGGCCGCCGAGATCGAGCGGATGCGCACGCTGATGGAAACCACGCTGGCCCGCCACACCGGCAAGGACGCCGCGACAGTCCGCAAGGACACCGACCGCGACAAGATCCTGACCGCCGAAGAGGCCAAGGATTACGGGATCATCGACACCGTGCTGGAGTACCGAAAGCTTTCGGCGCAAACGGCGTAACTGTTCGCCGAAAGTGCACTCACGGCGAATTTTCGCCCGATTTCTCGCCCTGAGTGCACGCTCGGCGAACCGCCGCGACATCGCCGGGCCCGACCCGGCAGCATCCGCCGACGATTCGCGCCCCCGCCGCGATCCATTGCGCGGCCAGGTCGGCGCTGAACCGCGACGGACCGATCCAGCTGCGTCGCAACGCGTCCCAGCGCTCGCCGCTGTTCGGGTAGACGATGACGGGCTTCCCGACGGCTGCGGCGGTCGCAATGGCCGGCAACACGTCGTCGGGCGCACAGCAGTTCACGCCGATCGCGACGATCTCGTCGACGCCGGCCGCCACCGCGAACGCGTCGGCCAGCGGCTGCCCGGCGCGGGTGCGGTCGCCGTCGACGGTGTAGCTCAGCCACGCCGGCTTCCCGATCGAACGCACCAGCTCGACGAGGGCCTGCGCTTCGTCGGCGTCGGGCACGGTTTCGCACGCGAGCACGTCCGCGCCCGCGTCGGCCAGGATCTCCAACCGTGGCCGGTGCCAGCGCTTCAAGGCGGCTACCGACAGGCCGTAGCGTCCGCGGTATTCCGATCCGTCGGCCAGCGCCGCGCCATACGGTCCGATCGAGGCGGCGACGAGCAGGCCGCCGACGCCGGCTTCGTCCCGCGCCGCCTTGGCGAGCTCGACGCTGCGGCGCAACAGTCCGACGGTCTCTCGGCGATCGGATCCACGAGCGGCGAAACCTTCGAACGACGCCTGGTAGCTGGCCGTCGTCGCGATCGTGCCCCCGGCGCGAAAGTAGGCGGCGTGCACCGCGGCGATGTCCTGCGGGGCGTCGGCGAGCAGTCTCGCCGACCACAGCGGGTCGGAAAGGTCATGGCCGCGCGCTTCGAGCTCGGTGGCCAAGCCGCCGTCGAGCAGCACGGATCCGCTGGGCCATTCGAAGCCCACAGCCAAACCCACGTCGCCACTGTAGGGTGATTTCTTGGGGGGCCGGCCGGGCCTCGCGTGAACATTGGCGTTGGGTTGGCACCTCCACCGGAAGCAAGGTCGTAGCCGGTCGGCCTCGGCCGCGTTACGACCGCGACACGCCAAAGACACGCCAAGCGCGCCTTTCGCGAGTTACGGGCACCGTCTGGCTATATGTTTCATCCATACGGACATGCATGAATACCACCGACGCGATTCGGCCCTTATGGTCGCGTCGGGCCCGATCAAACGGGTAGCGTCGATAACACATCCGGGCACCGGCAAACCAACGGCGAACAGGAAGTAGGCCTTTAAGCACCATGGCGCGCATCGGAGACGGCGGTGACCTGCTGAAGTGCTCGTTCTGCGGGAAGAGCCAGAAGCAGGTCAAGAAGCTCATTGCTGGCCCCGGCGTGTACATCTGCGACGAATGCATCGATCTCTGCAACGAGATCATCGAAGAGGAGCTCGCCGACGCCGACGACGTGAAGCTCGATGAACTCCCCAAGCCGATCGAGATCCGGGAGTTCCTCGAGGGATACGTCATCGGGCAGGACACCGCCAAGCGGACGCTGGCCGTGGCGGTCTACAACCACTACAAGCGGATCCAGGCCGGTGAAAAGGGCCGGGACTCCCGGCACGAGCCCGTGGAGCTGACCAAGTCCAACATCTTGATGCTCGGGCCGACCGGTTGCGGCAAGACCTACCTGGCCCAGACGCTCGCCAAGATGCTCAACGTCCCGTTCGCCATCGCCGACGCCACCGCACTGACCGAAGCCGGTTACGTCGGTGAGGACGTCGAGAACATCTTGCTCAAGCTGATCCAGGCCGCGGACTATGACGTCAAGCGCGCCGAGACCGGCATCATCTACATCGACGAGGTCGACAAGATCGCCCGCAAGAGCGAGAACCCGTCGATCACCCGCGACGTCTCCGGAGAAGGCGTCCAGCAGGCCCTGCTCAAGATCCTGGAAGGCACCCAGGCCTCGGTTCCCCCGCAGGGTGGTCGCAAGCACCCGCACCAGGAGTTCATCCAGATCGACACCACCAACGTGCTGTTCATCGTCGCCGGTGCGTTCGCCGGTCTGGAGAAGATCATCTACGAGCGCGTCGGCAAGCGCGGCCTGGGCTTCGGCGCCGAGGTGCGCTCCAAGGCCGAGATCGACACCACCGATCATTTCGCCGAGGTGATGCCCGAAGACCTGATCAAATTCGGCCTGATCCCCGAGTTCATTGGACGGCTGCCGGTGGTCGCATCGGTCACCAACCTGGACCGCGAGTCGTTGGTCAAGATCCTGTCGGAGCCGAAGAACGCGCTGGTCAAGCAGTACACGCGGCTTTTCGAGATGGACAATGTGGAGCTCGAGTTCACCGACGACGCCCTGGAAGCTATCGCCGACCAGGCGATCCACCGCGGCACCGGGGCTCGCGGGCTGCGGGCGATCATGGAAGAGGTCCTGCTGCCGGTGATGTATGACATCCCCAGCCGCGACGACGTCGCCAAGGTTGTGGTGACCAAGGAGACCGTCCAGGACAACGTGTTGCCGACGATCGTTCCGCGAAAGCCGTCCCGTTCAGAACGTCGGGACAAGAGCGCCTAACTAGATCCTGGAGCACACCGGCGACCCGAGCGACGCCGTTCCTCGGCGTCTTGCGCACGGCCTGGACCTGCTGAATTTCCTGCTGGCCGACGTCCGTGACGGCCTGGGCCCGTACCTGTCCATCTATTTGCTGCTGACCCATCATTGGGATCAGCAATCGATCGGCTTCGTGATGGCCGTCGGCGGCATCGGGGCGATAGTCGCGCAGGGCCCGGCCGGCGCCTTGGTGGATAGAAGCACAGCAAAGCGGGCGCTGCTCATCGTCGGCGCGCTGACGATCACGGCGGCGTCGTTGGCGATGCCGTTGTTCCCCGGGTTCTATTCGATCTCGGTACTGCAAGCGCTCACCGGAATCGCCGGATCCGTTTTCGCTCCCGCATTGGCCGCCATCACCCTGGGGCTGGTCGGCTCCCGTCGATTCTCCCGGCGGATCGGACGCAACGAGTCGTTCAACCACGCCGGAAACGCCTGCGCCGCAGCGATCACCGGTGTCCTGGCCTATGTGTCCGGACCGGTCGTGGTCTTCTGGGTGCTGGCCGCCATGGCGAGCGCCAGTGTTGTTGCGACACTGTGGATTCCGGGTGACGCGATCGACCACGACGTGGCCCGGGGCATGGACCATCTCCCCGGGGAACCGCGCCGAACCCCGTCCCGGCTCACCGCGCTGCTGGGCAATCGGCGGCTGATGATCTTCGCCGTGACGGTCATTGCGTTTCACTTCGCCAACGCGGCCATGCTGCCGCTGGTCGGTCAGCGTCTGGCGCTGCACAACAAAGACGTCGGAACTGCCCTGATGGCCGGCTGCATCGTGGCCGCGCAGGTCGTCATGGTGCCGATGGCATACCTGGCGGGCGCCAAGGCCGATTCGTGGGGGCGTAAACCGATCTTTCTGGCCGGATTCGCGGTTCTGGCCGCCCGTGGATTCCTCTACACGTGCTCGGACAACTCCTATTGGTTGGTGAGTGTGCAACTACTCGACGGCGTCGGGGCCGGCGTGTTCGGCGCTCTGTTTCCCCTGGTGGTGCAGGACGTGACGCACGGAAGCGGTCGATTCAACGTCAGCTTGGGGGCGATAACGGCCGCGACCGGCACCGGCGCAGCGATATCGAACCTGGTCGCGGGCTCGATCGTGGTCGCGGCCGGCTACAACGCCGCGTTCGCCTTCCTGGGCGCCCTCGCCGCGGCCGGCTTCGTGTTGTATCTGATCGCGATGCCGGAAACGGCGGAGGCAAAATCGGGCGCCGGAACCGCGGCGGCCGGAGGCGGCCACGGTATGGGCGACAGTAGCTAACGCGCAATACGTGACCAACAACACAGTTTGGTTTCGTACTCGTCAGTAGCTCCGCCTGACTTCGGGTTTTGCCGACAAAACGGCGCCGTGACATGCATAAGGGACCGCCATACAACCCTCAAGGAAATGCCATAATTGATACCGGCAGTGACATGAAGCGCTAGCGGGCCGAGGCCGCTTCGAAGGCGCGTAACCTGGAACGTCGGCGGAGTGTCTGTCCGGTGAGCAAAGTGGAGGGCAAAGACGTGGATCCGAACGGCAGCGGAGCCGCATCAGACTCACATGGGGCTTCCCCCAACGGATCTGCCCGTCAGCGCCTCGAACAGGTCGTCATTCGCTTCGCCGGGGACTCCGGCGACGGCATGCAGCTCACCGGAGACCGGTTCACATCCGAGGCAGCGCTTTTCGGCAACGACCTGGCGACCCAGCCCAACTATCCCGCCGAGATTCGCGCCCCCGCAGGCACCCTGCCCGGCGTCTCGTCCTTCCAGATTCAGATCGCCGATTACGACATCCTGACCGCCGGCGACCGGCCCGACGTCCTCGTCGCGATGAATCCCGCTGCGCTCAAGGCCAACATCGGTGACCTGCCCCGCGGTGGCATGGTGATCGCGAACTCCGACGAGTTCACCAAGCGCAACCTGACCAAGGTGGGCTACGTCACCAACCCGCTCGAGACGGACGAGTTGTCGGACTACGTGGTGCATTCCGTCGCGATGACCACGCTGACGCTCGGGGCCGTCGAGACGATCGGCGCCACCAAGAAGGACGGCCAGCGCGCCAAGAACATGTTCGCGCTGGGCCTGTTGTCGTGGATGTACGGGCGGCCGATCGAGACCAGCGAGAAGTTCATCCGGGAGAAGTTCGCCCGCAAGCCCGAGGTCGCCGAGACCAACGTGCTGGCGCTGAAGGCGGGCTGGAACTACGGCGAAACCACCGAGGCCTTCGGCACCACTTACGAGGTCTCCCGGGCGACCCTGCCGTCGGGCGAATACCGTCAAATCTCGGGCAACACCGCGCTGGCGTACGGCATCGTGGCGGCCGGTCAGCTGGCGGACATTCCGGTCATGCTCGGCAGCTACCCGATCACGCCCGCGTCGGACATCCTGCACGAGCTGTCCAAGCACAAGAACTTCAACGTGATCACGTTCCAGGCCGAGGACGAGATCGGCGGTATCTGCGCGGCGATCGGCGCCTCGTACGGCGGTGCGCTGGGCGTGACCACCACCTCCGGCCCGGGCATCTCGCTGAAGTCCGAAGCGCTCGGGCTGGCCGTGATGACCGAGCTGCCGTTGCTCGTCGTCGACGTGCAGCGCGGCGGGCCTTCGACCGGGCTGCCCACCAAGACCGAACAGGCCGACCTGTTGCAGGCGCTGTTCGGCCGCAACGGCGAGTCACCCGTCGCGGTGCTGGCCCCGCGCTCACCCTCGGACTGCTTCGAGACCGCACTCGAGGCGGCGCGCATCGCGGTGTCCTACCACACCCCGGTGATCGTGCTGTCCGACGGCGCGATCGCCAATGGGTCGGAGCCGTGGCGCATTCCGGACGTCAGCACGCTGCCGGGCATCACGCACACCTTCGCCAAGCCGGACGAGCCGTTCCAGCCATACGCGCGGGACCCGGAGACGCTGGCCCGGCAGTTCGCCGTGCCCGGCACCCCCGGGCTCGAGCACCGGATCGGCGGCCTGGAAGCGGCGAACGGCTCGGGCAACATCTCCTACGAGCCGGTCAACCACGACCTCATGGTGCGGTTGCGCCAGGCCAAGATCGACGGAATCTCGGTCCCCGACCTGGAGGTCGACGACCCGACCGGCGACGCCGAGTTGCTGTTGATCGGCTGGGGCAGCTCCTACGGCCCGATCGGTGAAGCCTGCCGGCGCGCCCGGCGCAAGGGCATCAAAGTGGCGCACGCCCACTTGCGTTACCTCAATCCCTTCCCGGCCAACCTGGGCGAGGTGCTGCGGCGCTACCCGCAGGTGGTCGCGCCGGAAATGAACCTAGGTCAGTTGGCGTTCCTGCTCCGGGGCAAGTACCTGGTGGATGTGCAATCAGTCAGCAAGGTGCAAGGCGTCGCCTTCCTGGCTGACGAAATCGGCCGCGTCATCCGCGCCGCGCTGGGTGGGACGTTGGCCGAAGTCGAGAACGACAAGACGATGGTCGCCAGGATGGCGGCAGCAACGGTTGGAGCCAGCGCATGAGCTCAATGGTCTTTGCGGGCAACAACATAGAGCGAAACGCGATGTGGGGGCACGCCCCCAGCGGGAGGGACCCCCACCCGCTTGCGGGGGAGAGGAACGACGCTCGTGACTGACGTGATCGGCAACCTGGCGGGCAAAGACCTCGGTGTGACCGCGAAGCTGACAAAGAACGACGGGGTCCCCACGTTGGCTGCTGAGGACCAGCCGCAGAAGTCCAAGGACTTCACCAGCGACCAAGAGGTCCGTTGGTGCCCGGGCTGCGGGGACTACGTCATCCTCAACACCATCCGCAACTTCCTGCCCGACCTCGGGCTGCGGCGCGAGAACATCGTGTTCATCAGCGGCATCGGCTGCTCGAGCCGATTCCCGTATTACCTCGAAACCTACGGCTTTCACTCGATTCACGGCCGCGCGCCGGCCATCGCCACCGGTCTGGCGCTGGCCCGCGAGGACCTGTCGGTGTGGGTGGTCACGGGTGACGGCGACGCCTTGTCGATCGGGGGTAATCACCTGATCCACGCGCTGCGCCGCAACGTCAACATCACGATCCTGCTGTTCAACAACCGGATCTACGGCCTGACCAAGGGGCAATACTCGCCGACATCGGAGGTCGGCAAGATAACCAAGTCGACCCCGATGGGATCGCTGGACCACCCGTTCAACCCGGTGTCGTTGGCCCTGGGCGCCGAGGCGACCTTCGTCGGCCGCGCGCTTGACTCCGACCGCAACGGACTGACCGAGGTGCTGCGCGCCGCCGCCGGGCACCGGGGTGCCGCCGTGGTCGAGATCCTGCAGGACTGCCCGATCTTCAACGACGGCTCGTTCGACGCACTGCGCAAGGAAGGCGCCGAGGAGCGGGTCATCAACGTCCGCCACGGTGAGCCAATTGTGTTCGGCGCCAATGGCGAATACTGCGTCGTGAAGTCGGGCTTCGGTCTGGAGGTGGCCAAGACGGCGGACGTGTCGGTCGACGAGATCGTGGTGCACGACGCGCACAGCGACAACTCGGCCTACGCCTTTGCCCTGTCGCGGTTGTCGGACCAGAACCTCGAACACACGGTGCTGGGCATCTTCCGCAACATCAGCCGGCCCACCTATGACGACGCGGCGCGCTCGCAGGTCCAGGCGGCCCAGTCCGCGAAGCCATTCGATTCCGCCGCGCTGCAGTCGCTGTTGCGCGGGCGCGACACCTGGACCGTCGACTGACGTGGGCGAGCAGATACTCGACACGGATCAGGCCGTGTCGCTAGCGGGAATAGTCCTGGCCGGCGGTGAATCGCGGCGCATGGGCCGCGACAAGGCCACCCTGCCCGGCCCCGGGGGTGCCCCCACGCTCCTCGAATATGTCGCCGGGGTGCTCGCACAGCGCTGTGAGCCCGTTTTCGTGGTGGCCGCACCGGGGCAACCGTTGCCGACCGTGCAGGCGAAAGTCATCCGCGACGAGGTGCGCGGCCAAGGGCCGCTTCCGGCGACCGGACGAGGGCTGCGGGCGGCCGCGGAGGCGGGCGCCCGGTACGCCTTCGTCTGCGCGGTCGACATGCCGCTTCTGTCTGCGGAATTGATCGACGACCTGGTGCGGCTGGCCACCGAGACCAACGCCGAGATTGTGCTGCCCTGGGACGGCCGCAGCCACTACCTGGCCGCGGTGTACCGCACCGATTTGGCCAAGCGGATCGTGGGCCTGGTCGCCGGCGGCGCCCGCTCGATGCGCGCCTTGATCGACGCCTCGGACGCGCAGCAGATCGTGCTGCCGGAATCGCGCTTCCTGGCCAACGTCAATACGGAGAGCGACCTGCTCGCCCTCGCGCAGTCGCGGGGCTGACGGTGTAGCGCCGGGTCGATCAGCCTGGCGGACATTCACTTAGCCGCAGTTCGGCGCCGCTGGTATCGCGCTGAACACACCGGCACTTTTCACCTCGATAATTTCCGCGATAGTCATTGCGCAATTCCGTTATGCAGGCGGTGCCGTGCGATCCTCAGCTCGGCGGCCGCTAGCGTGATCGGTTGCGGCGGTGGTGATTTGAAGCGATCACCAGAGCGCTTATCGATTTGCGGGGCGGGCTCCGGTCGGACTTTGTCGAAGAAACCCCCGCCTTATCGACGAAAGGCATTGCAGCCCTTGATGTCTGGATGAAAAGTATTGTCTAGCAAGCGGATACAAACTAATGCGCTTGTCGGCAGGAACGAACCGGGGCGACTCATGATTCGGCGTCGAATTATGCTGCTGGGCAGGGAAAGTCGATACCGTTCGATTTTGCATGGTTTCGGCGTCTGAAGTGCACAGAAGTTGCGGTACTCTACGCCGGCCCGCAGCGGGGATCCGGATCCGTTGAATGCCTGGAGAATCGGCTCGCTGCACCGGAAATAAACGTGCGCCAGCTCACAAAACACAGGTGATTCGGCTCACCATTCGTTTGGCTGATCCGATCGAGCTTCGATCCCGAAAACGCCGCAATAACCTGGGTAAATGGAGCCGCTGCCGCGGCGTGATCGACCCGTTACCGAAACGAGATACCCGATTTCTCAAGATGACTAACGCGTCGAGGTTCTCTACGGTCCCTGTTAGCCCACAACGGGTTACGGAAGAGTAATCAAATAATTGAATCCACGGACCCGCGTGCGAGCGGCGCCACGGACGGCGAGAGCCCGACCGTGGTCGGTGGGTAATACCCGCTGGGCATACTTGGCCCGCCGCTGCCGTGCCTGACCCAGACGGCACGTTTCAAAGCAGGCAATAACCAGACAGCTTCAGCCCACATCCGTGGGCTTGCTTTGGCGCGCGCACCGCGAAAGGAAGATTCTTGAAGAACGTCCGAAAGACGCTCATTCTTGCCGCGGTCACGGGCACGCTCGTGACCATCCCGTCGGCCACCGCTCACGCGGACGAGGTGCCGGCGGGCTTCGACCCGAACGCGCCGGTCGTCGGCCCCGCTCCGGACGCTCCGGCTCCGGACGCTCCGCCGGCCCCGGACGCTCCGCTGCCACCGGTTCCCGACGCTCCGCCGCCCCCGGCTCCCGACGCTCCGCCGCCCCCGGCTCCGGACGCTCCGCCGCCGCCGGCTCCCGACGCTCCGGCGCCTGGCCCGGACGTCCCGCCGCCTCCCGTCCACCGGGCGTACAGCGTGAACTGGGATGCCATCGCGCAGTGCGAGTCGGGTGGCAACTGGGGGATCAGCACCGGTAACGGCTTCTCCGGTGGCCTGCAGTTCACCCCGAGCACCTGGCGCGCCAACGGTGGGTCGGGCTCCCCGGCCGGCGCGAGCCGCGAGGAGCAGATCCGGGTCGCCGAGAACGTGCTGCACTCGCAGGGCATCGGCGCTTGGCCGGTCTGCGGGCGCCGCGGCTGAGCCGCAGCCACAATCGACGGCTTCGCTGTCATACATCTAAGAAGTGGCGGGG